>CAWJDY010000044.1:0-337138 GCA_963841705.1 uncultured Alphaproteobacteria bacterium | reverse complement strand
ACCCATAGCTGCCAATCAACAGTGAGTTTTGCTGTGGTGCACAATGCGCGACAATGATGTGGTAGGGTGTGATCCTCGACCGAGGGAAGCACATGAGGCGGCGCGAGTTCATTACGCTTATCGGAGGCGGGGCTACATGGCCGCTGGCGGCGCGCGCGCAGCAGCCAAATCGGATCGCGCGGATCGGCTATCTCAGCCAAGAGTCCGCTGCCTTCGACCGTCGTCACGGGGACAGCGCAGCATTTCGGGATGCGCTGCGCGATCTCGGCTATGTCGAGGGCAGGAACCTGCACATCGAATTTCGTTATGCCGACGCGGATCTGGACCAGCTTCCCGCGCTCGCGGCCGAGCTGGTCGGTCTGAACGTCGATATCATCGTGACCTATTCGGTGGGAACTTTTGCTGCCCGGCGCGTAACCGCGACTATTCCGATCGTGCAAGCCGTTGGCAGTGACCTCGTTGCAGCGGGCTTCGCTGGGAGCCTTGCTCGTCCGGGCGGGAACGTCACGGGATCCACCTTTTTCGTCCCGGAGCTGATGGCGAAGCGGTTGGAGGTGCTGAAGGAAATCCTGCCGTCGATGACACGCGCGGGCGTGCTTGTGGTTCGAAATAATCCATCGACGCGGGGCATCCTTGAGGCAATGGGCAGCGCCGCGCAGGCGCTGAACGTGGCCATCCAACCAATCGAGGTTGGTGAGCCGGGCGAATTCGACAACGCATTATCGGCTTGGGTAGAACCGCAAGCTGGGGGATTTGTAATGCAGGATCACGGGTTCTTGCTCGCCAATTCGGAAGCGATCGCTGCGCTCGCCGCCAGGCATCGGCTGCTTTCAATTGGGCCGCTCGAATTACCGACAAGCGGCGGGTTGTTCGGCTACGGAGTGAGGTTTTCCGATTTTTTTCGCCGCACGGCCTCCTTCGTGGACAAGATTCTCAAGGGCACGAAACCCGGCGATATTCCCATCGAACAAGCCGCTAAATTCAAGTCGATCGTCAATCTGAAGACCGCAAAGACGCTCGGTATCGATATGCCCACTTCCATTTTGCTGCGCGCTGACGAGGTGATCGAGTGAAGCGCCGCGATTTCATTACGCTCCTTGGCGGCGTGGTTGCGTCATGGCCGCTTGCCGCGCACGCGCAGCGGGCAAAAGCACCCGTCATCGGATTCCTGGCCTCCGGAACCCCGGAAATTTCTACGGCTCAGGTTGCTGAATTCCGGGCGGGGCTCAAGGAAGTCGGTTTTGTCGAAGATCAAAACGTAGCAATCGAATTCTCGTGGGCGCACGGTCAGCGCGATCGGCTCCTGTCTTTGGCAGCCGACCTTGTCAGACGCAACGTTACGGTGATCGTCGCGACGGGCGGCAATATATCGGCACTGGCAGCCAAGGCGGCCACGACCACTATTCCAGTCGTCTTCACGATGGGAGACGATCCGGTTCGCCTGGGAATAGTCACGAGTGTGAATTGACCCGGCGGCAATTTGACGGGGGCAAGTTTTTATTCCGGCTCGCTTGGCCCCAAGCGACTCGAATTGCTGCACGAACTTGTTCCGAATGCGCAATCCGTTGGGTTCTTGATCGATCCGACCATTCCAGACGCCGAGCGCCAACTAGAAGACATTCGGGCAGCAGCAAATAGCACCGGCCAGCAACTCCTGATCCTTCCTGCCAGGACGGACAATGATATTTACGCAGCTTATGCGACAGTTGTTAAACAGGGCATTGGCACGCTGCTAGTAGGTTCAGCGACAGCTCTTTATGAGCGAATGGACAGGATCATAGCATTGGCAATCCGGCACGCCGTCCCGGTGTGCTACTACGAGCGCCAGTTCGTCGAGGCTGGCGGACTGATGAGCTACGGCGCGCGCCGTTCGGATGCCTATCATCAGGCTGGAATCTACATCGGGAAAATCCTGAACGGAGAGCGGCCCGCTGACTTGCCGATCGTTTTCCCGAATTGGTTCGAGTTGGTCATCAACCGGAGGATGGCAAAGGTAATCGATCTCGACGTACCAGCGACCCTACTCGCGCGTGCCGACGAGGTCATCGAATAGGGATGCATTTGCCGCCACCTCATGGGTCCGGAATTAGCACTTGGCGTCTTTCGCTGCGGTGCACAAAATTCCGACGCGATCAGAGGTACTGCGGACATAGACTGGTCCCGGCCCGATCGCCTCCGAGGCTTATGACCCCGAGGTGACATCAGCTGAGCCAAAATCCCGCATTGCAGCGAGGCCCCTGACTGATCCTCGCCGATCCGTTATGCTTGCCACCTTGGCTAGGAGCAGCGGATGCAATTCGGTCAGCTAAAGCGGCGCGAATTCATCACCCTTCTTGGTGGCGCGGCGGCGTGGCCGCTGGCAGCGCGCGCGCAGCAACCATCGTCTGTGCGCCCGCTGATCGGTCTTATGTCGCCGATCTCGGCTGTGGCAGCGAGCCGCAATGTCGCGGCGTTCCGATCCGCGCTACGCGACCTCGGATACGTGGAAGGACGCAACATGACGCTTGCATTGCGCTATGGCGGCGGAGTCGCCGAACGCATGCCGTCGCTTGCCCGCGAACTGGTCGCGCTCAACCCGGACGTCATTCTCGCCACCGCGTCGTCCGGCACCTTGGCTGCGTACAACGCAACGCGGACAATTCCAATCGTCATGATCGCGGCTGAAAATCCGGTTACAGCAGGGTTTGCGCAGAGCATCGCAAGGCCCGGTGGAAATGCGACCGGAATGTGGATTCTTGGCGATGACGCGTTGATCGGTAAGGGGCTCGATTTTTTCAAGCTCGCGGTGCCCGGCCTCGCGCGCGTTGGCGCCTTGTTCAATCCCGACGATCCAACGGACGCCCTCCAAATTCCACGGCTGCCGGCCGTGGCGCGCACTATTGGCGTGACCATAGAGGTCATCGAGGTCCGCGACTTGCGTAACCTCGACGCCGTAACCGCCCACGTCATGGGCGCAAACGTACAAGGGCTGTTCGTTGGGATGGCCCCTTTCTGGTTTTCAGCCCTGACAGAGATCACGGCCATGGCGGTTCGCCTCAAGTTGCCGGCCATGTATGCCTGGCGCGACTTCGCGGATGCGGGTGGTCTGATATCCTACGGCGCCAACCTTCCTGACATGTACCGCCAGTCGGCCAGATTGGTAGACAAAATTCTCAATGGCACGAAGCCGGGCGACCTACCCTTCGAGGTGCCCACACGCTACGAACTGATCGTGAACCTCAAGAGTGCCAAGGCGATGGGTCTCAACATTTCGGATTCATTCTTGCTGCTCGCCGACGAAATCATCGAGTGAACGGCCAAATTTGCTGCGACTGCTCACGACCGGTTATGGCACATAGCGCCGCATTCAATCCGTCTTGTCGGGTCTGCTGGTTGGGGTGAAGCGGACAGAAATGCTGCAGCGCGGTAATGCGTGCAATTGACCCGATTCGGAATTCGATCTGTCCCGTATGCTGCGGTGCACAAGACGTGCCGTCTTGGCTGTCATTTGACACGCCATGCAGCGAACCATTACGCGCTGTGGCATTTCGTCGATGCGGCAGTGCAATCAACAAAGATATTAAGGGTCCGACCCGACGACGCCCGCGCCCCTGCCTTCATGAAGACCTTCCTCTTCGCGGGGTTACGTCCCGCGAATCAGCTTGCAAAGCGGTAGGAGGTCCTACTACGGGACTAAGATCGCCGGACGGACGACAGACGGTGGCTAAATCTGTCGTCTGTCTACTGATTCAGCAGCGGAATGTTCTTCGGATCCGGCGGCTTGGGAATTGATTGCAGATAGGCGTGAATATCCGCGAGGTCCTCGTTGGACAGGACACTCTCGCTGTAGGGGGGCATTGCCCGGTCGGTCGTACGCACGAAGGCTGCGAAGGCTTCGAGCGGGATGGGGTCTGGCGCAAGCTTGGCGCCGCTCGATGCGCCTTGGCCCAAAAAGCCGTGACACTGCCAGCAGCCGTGCTGGACAAAGGCAATCTTGCCCTTTTCTGCCGACGCCGCCAGCGCGGCCTGCCCCAGGGCAAGCCCGGCGACCAGTATCGCCGGGCCGATGATCCTCGCACAACGCATCACCACCTCACTACCGCGGCTGGGTCCAGACATTGAGCAGCGCGGGTTGGCCGGATTTCACCACCGCGACCGCGTGCTTCATTGCGGGGCCGAGGTCGGCCGGATCCTTGATCGGACCCTTTGCCCACCACCCCATGGATTCCGCGAGCTTGTGATACTCGATGTCCGGGTTCTGGATACTGGTGCCGATCGGACCCAGATCCTTGCCGAGATAGGCAACACGATTGCGGAAATTTGCCAGCCGCTGCACGTGCATGACCTCTTGATGATAGCCACGGTTGTTGTGCATGACCGTGAGCAGCGGGATGCTGTGACGCGCGGCGGTCCACAGCACGCCCGGAGCGTACATCAGATCGCCGTCGGCCTGGATGTTGATGGAGAAGCGCCCGAGGTCGCGATTGGCGAGTGCGGCGCCGATTGCAGCCGGGGCGCCGTAACCCACCCCGTAGCCGCCCGATAGCCCCAGCCAGTGATGATACTTCTCCATGCGCCAGAGCCGGTTGGGCCACGTGTTGCCGATCCCCGAGGATGAAACCAGAGACCAGTCGAGATCCTTGATCTCCGGCCAGATCTCCATCGCCATGCGTGCCGTGCTGATGGGGCTTGCGTCCCACGCCAGCGCCGCGCTCTGCTTGAGGCGCTCTTGTCCTTCGGCAAAAGCTTTCTTTGCCGCCTCGCCGCGCTTGTCGATCGCCGCCTTGCGATCGTTGGGAATGGCGGCTTTGACCGCTTCGATCAGCGCCGGCAGCGTCGTTTCGGCATCTGCTGCCATCTGCACGTCGACCGCCTGGAAGCGCTGGAAGTCCTGGTAGTTGGCCTTGGTGTTGAGGTCGACGGAGCTGATGCTGATGAGCTTGGTGTCGGGTTTCACCTTCGGGCTGTTGGTGCCGATGCCGTGCTCGCCATTGTCGAAATGGCTGTTCACCGTCCCCCAGTAGTCGGTGAGCTCCATCCCGAGGATCACGTCGGCATTGCCGATGACCGTCGGAGCTCGTTTGAGATAATGGGTGCTCGGGAAATTCATGCGGCCGCCCTGATCCACGACCGCGGCCTGCAAAGCCTCGGCGAGCTGCACGATGAGCCGCATGCCGTTCTCGCTGCGTGCGGCGCGATCCACCACGATTACCGGATTCTGCGCATTGGCGAGAAGCCGCGCCGCTTCCTTCACCGCTCCGGAATCGCCTTGGGGAGGCGAGGTAGGCACGTAGCGCGGAATGTAGAGCTTCTCGCCATTGCCTACGATCGGCTCCTGCTGGAGGCCGGCATCGAGCGAGATCACGACCGGCCCATAGGGCGGCGTGGTTGCGATCTTGTAGGCGCGCACGAACGACTGGGCAAAGTGCTGCAGCGAGAAGGGCGTATCGTCCCATTTGGTGTAATCGCGCACCAGCGCGTTGATGTCCTGCGCCGAGTGGATGGTCGGCACGCCAGGCGGGCGGTGCGCGGCATCGAGATCATTGCCGCCGACCACTACGACCGGCACGCGGTCGCACCACGCGTTGTAGATCGCCATGCTGGCATGCTGCATGCCGACGGTGCCGTGGCAGAGCGTCATCAGCGGCTTGCCCGCGGCCTTGAAATAGCCGTGTCCCATGGCGACCGCGGATTCCTCGTGCGTGCAGGTGAGGAATTCCGGCATGGTGTTGCCGCCGTAATCGATCAGCGACTCGTGCAGCGCGCGGAAGCTGGAGGCGGGATTGGCCGGCAGATATTTGATGTCCAGCGTCTTGATCACGTCGACCATGAAATCCGAGCCCGCGACACCGCCGATGCGCGGCAATTCCTTGGGTGTCCCGGTCTCGGCCGCGGCAACGCGCATGCTCGGAGGCAGCGCCGAGGGCTGACGCGCAGCTGAGGCAGGCGAGGCGGCCTCGCTTGCAGCACGCGCGCTCAGCGGCACGGTGCTCGCGGTCCCGGCGACGGCCACGCTTGCCAGGAACTTGCGCCGGTCGACCCCGCCGCGCGTATTGCTCGTTGCCGTGCGTCGAATTTTCATGGGCTTCCTCTCGTCATCGCTGGGCGGCCGGCATGCGGCGCGTCGTTCAAGCAAATAATTTTGCACATTTATAATGTTCCCCGCAACCGTCGGAGCGCGACCCGCATCTGGTGCAAGCCTCATTGCGCCTTGGCCGCATCGCCGGTCTCGTCGAACAACTTAGTGTTGAGCCAGCCGGCGACCGGACCCGTGCCGCTGAACCAGAGGGTATCATTGGAGTCGTAACCAAACTGCAGATGATGGGTTGAAAAGCAGGTGTCGACGAAGGTATATTTCATCGTCTTCGGATCGAGCATGGCTGCCTGACGGGTAGACTTCTCCAGCGGGAAAATCCTCGCTGAAGGGTGATTGGAGCCTTTGCTTGCTCTTCGGGTCGAGGATCGGGAGGGAGTCGGTGCTGTATTCCGGCGAGCCGTAGAGCGGGCCGTAGGCGTTGACCCTCGGATTGCGCCGGTCCGATGCAATCAGATCGTGGAGGTATTGTTTCTTCTGTCCTGGCGAACTTGGTCGGCAGATCGGTGGTCTCCGCGATGACCCAAACGCCGGCCTCCGGCCCGTCCGGCCCCGTGACAACGCCGCCGATATCATCGCCGTCAATGCCGACTACCGCCGCAGGTTGTTGTGCTCGGGTGTCCCCTGACATTCCGAGAAACACCGCACAGCCGATCGCCGCCGCAGTATTCAAATAGAATCGCCGCCTGGGCGCGCTCCCTTATTCTCCGACGACCCAAGCCGCCTCGCCCCGTGATAGCGGCTCCGGTCCCTGGGCCTGCGTCCATGTTGCCACGTGCTTGGACCAAAATCCATTTCGCGAGCTGCCGAGGACGAGGGTCAGGAATGCGGACAACGACGAGCGCGCCAAGTGCCGGCACGCCTCAACCGGGAGGTCCAAAGCGCTCATCATTCGGTGGCAGCATCACAGGATGCTGTTCAAGAATACCCGGTCTTTATTGGGAGCTTCAAATCGGCGTGTAGCTCTTCCCAGCAAGCGTTGCTGCACTGGTGATGGTAGCGGATTTTGGAGTAGTATGGGCGGCGTTGACCCAAGAGACTCCGTCATCGCCCCAGAAAGCGGGGGATCCAGTAATAACCGAAATCGGAGTTAACTGCCCCTCAATCCAACACCTACCGCGGGGCACGCTGAAGGTGGCAGCACACTTTAAATGTTAATTCCCCGGGAGGAGAAGCCATGGCCCGAATGACCGTCGACGTGAACGGCGAGATGCACAGCATCGATGCCGATCCTGACATGCCTCTGCTCTATGCCCTACGGAACGATCTGGGACTGAATAATCCACATTTCGGTTGCGGCTTGGCGCAATGTGGCGCCTGCACTGTGCATATCGATGGTCAACCTGTGCGTTCCTGCATCACTCCGCTGTCGGCCGTAGGGAGCAGCAAGGTCGTAACCCTCGCCGGCCTCGGGACGCCGGACAAGCCGCATCCGATCCAGAAGGCCTATGTCGAAGAGCAGGTGCCGCAATGCGGCTATTGCATTAATGGCTGGATCATGACGGCGGCATCCCTGCTAGATCGAAATAAGAAGCCGAGCGATGCCGAAATCAAGGAGGCGCTCACCGGTCTCAAATGCCGCTGCGGAATGCATATGGGCATTCTGCGCGCGGTCAAGCGCGCAGCCGAGATGATGGGTTGAGGGAGGCGACAATGACGAAGATGGAAAAAGCCGTGCATTTCTCCCGCCGCTCGATACTCAAGACCACTGGGGCCTTAGTCGTTTCGATCGGAACGCCAATTGGATTGGATACGGTGTCTGCGATCGAGCAAGCGTTTGCGCAAGGTGCCAAACCTCCGCTCACCCCTGACCAGCTCTCATCCTATATCGCGATCAATGCTGACGGCACCGTCTCCGCGTTTTTCGGCAAGATGGATATGGGCCAAGGCTTATTCGTCGCCATCGGACAGCTCGTCGCCGAAGAGTTGGACGTGCCGTTCCAATCCGTGAAGGTAATAATGGGGGATACTGCCACCAGCGTGAACCAAGGCGGCGCCTCGGGCTCGACCGGAGTCCAGATGGGCGGCAAGCAGATGCGCATGGCGGCAGCAGAAGCCCGCCGTGTGCTGGTCGAAATGGCTGCGGGCAAGCTTGGACTACAGGCCGACCAGCTCACGGTGACGAACGGGGTGGTCCACGCCAAGTCCGACGCTGCCAAAAAGGTATCTTATGCCGACCTCATCGGCGGGCGCTATTTCAACGTCCAGCTCGATTGGAACAAGCAGATCGGCAACGCGCTCTACGCGCCCGGCAAGGCCAAGCCGAAGGATCCGAAGGACCACACCATAGTTGGCAAGCCAATCCCGCGCGCGGACATTGCACCTAAGGTTTATGCGCAGGAAGACTTCTGCACCGACATCAAAGTGCCTGATATGCTGCATGGCCGCATGATCCGTCCAGAGGTTGCAGGCGCCATCCCTGTCAAGGTGGATGAAAGCTCTATCGCGAACATTCCCGGTGCCAGAGTCGTTTGGGACAAAGGGTTTCTCGGAGTCGTCGCCGACAAGGAGTGGGATGCAATCAAGGCAGCGCAAAACCTCAAGGTGGACTGGTCGGATGCAAAACCACCGTTCCCGGATCAAGCAGCGCTTTATGATCACATCCGCAAGGCGCCGGTGCGCAAACGCGAGATCGGGGGCAAGGAAACCGGCAATGTCGATGAGGCCTTCAAGTCAGCTGCGCGTGTAATCGAGGCCGAATACGAATGGCCATTTCAATCTCATGCCTGCATGGGTCCGGCTTGCGCCTTGGTCGAGATCAAGGACGACAACGTGACCTGCTGGACCGGCTCGCAGAAGCCGCACTTCGTCCAGAACGGGATCGCGCTGACTCTCGGAATTCCCAAGGAGAAAGTTCGGTCTATCTGGGTCGTTGGCCCCGGGTCCTATGGCCGCAGCGATGCCGATGATGCCGCAATGGATGCCGCGGTATTGGCGAAAGCGACGGGTAAGCCGGTGCGCGTGCAATATACCCGCGAGCAGGCGACTGGCTGGGACCCCAAGGGACCTGCCTCCATTCACCGCGCGCGTGCGGCGATCGATGCGTCGGGCAACGTGATTGCGTATGAGTTCACCAGCAAGGGTTTTTCCCGCATCGACGTGAACACGAACGGCGGTGCGCCTTGGGATACGCTTGCGGGACAGGTGCGCGATGTCGCACTCAAGTCCGGCGACGGCTTTGGCGTGCCGGCGGAATCCTACGAGTTCGCGAACAAGCGGCTCGCGTGGGAAACCATTGCGCCACTTCTTGATCGCGCCTCGCCGTTGCGCAGCGCTCATCTGCGCGATCCGGTCGGACCACAGATCCATTTTGCGAGCGAGTTTTTCATGGACGAGCTGGCGGCAGCGCTCAATCTTGATGCCGTTGAGTTCCGACTTCGGCACATGAAAGAGCCGCGCGACATTGCAGTAATCAAAGCCGCTTCGGAGAAAGCAGGCTGGCAAACGCGGCCTTCACCACGCCGCGATCAGACCGGTAACAAAGTCAGCGGCCGCGGCATCGCCTATGCACAACGCAATGGCACGCGCGTTGCGGCCGTGGCAGAGGTCGAGATCGACCGTTCGAGCGGCAAGATCTGGGCGCGCAAGTTCACGGTCGCCCATGATTGCGGTCAGATCATCAATCCTAATGGGCTCAGGCATACTATCGAGGGCAACATCGTTCAGGGGGTGAGCCGCACGCTATGGGAAGAGGTTAAGTTCGACAGCAAGAACGTGACTAGCGTCGACTGGATGACGTACCCAATCCTCGATATCACCGAGACGCCAGAGAGTATTGACGTCGTGTTGATAAATCATCCCGAGCTCGCCCCTACTGGCGCCGGCGAGCCATCGATCCGTCCAGTAGCAGCGGCAATCGCCAACGCGATTTTCGACGCTACCGGCGTGCGCATGCGCCGCGTGCCGTTTTCACCCGACCACGTCAAGCAGTCGCTGTCGTAAGGTAAGAGAGGGCGGCCACTAATAGCACAACCGGACTCATGCACTGCAACAAAATTGCATCTCTATGCGATCGCTCCTCGGCGCGGGCGAGAAGCATGGGCTGTACGACCGAGCTGATCGATTCATGAGCTTGGATACGCGCCGCATACAAGGACGCGGTCAGGCCTGCGCGGCGACCTCAGTCTCGCCACGCACTATGTCCGCACTCAGGGCCACCTGATCGGACCGGCTGTCGAAGTTTGGGAATTCGATCTTCCCTGCTAACAGGGAAATTAACAGGGAATTTGGCCACTTCGGGCATACCAGCAGCAATTTCAGCGCCCAGTATGCAAGGGCTTTCAAGGACTTATCGCGATATTCCCTGCGCGGCGGAACAGGGAGTTTTTTCAAGAGAACAGGGAATTTTCTGGCGGTGAACAGGGAAGCAAGGTCAGCACGGAATGATACTTCATTGCGCTCATCCGAGATCGAATGGCGCGACTGAATACAAGTTATTTGAAAATACGCAGGGTGCTTATTTTCGTCCGAGAGGAATGTCTGCTGTTCGGGGGAGAAGCAGACGTTCATGTTGCAGTGCGGTAATGCCGGGAGATGACCCCGAACCGGACCCCGACCACCCGATTTTGCTGTATTGCACAACGCGGTTTCGGCTCCCCGACAATGTGGTAGGCTTTGGCCCCTCGATTTGAGGGCACATGAGGCGGCGCGATTTCATCTCATTGGTAGGCGGCTCGGCAGTCGCATGGCCGCTCGCGGCGCGTGCGCAGGGGCAGCGCGTGCGGCTCGTCTGTATTTTAGAGGCGATATCGGAAGACACGCCGGGCTCTAAGGCGCGCTATGCGGCATTTCTGGAAGGGCTCCAACAGTTGGGTTGGACGCCGGGGCGTAATGTGCAGATCGAGGTGCGCTACGCCGAAGGCGATGAAGCCGCATTACGAAAGTATGCAGCGGAACTCGTTGCGCTCGCCCCGGACGTGCTTGTGGCCGGGGGCGGCAACCCCACAGAGGCGGTGCTGAAAGTCACCCGCAGCATTCCTATCGTGTTTGTCATCGCTCCCGACCCTGTGGGGTCTGGCTTCGTCGAGAGCCTGTCGCAGCCGGGCGCCAACGCCACCGGCTTTATGATGTTTGAATACAACTTGTGTGGAAAGTGGTTGGAACTGCTCAAGGAGATTGCGCCAAAAGTGACGCACGCGGCAGTTCTCCGCAATGCCGACACTGCTGTCGGAATCGGCCAGTTCGCTGTCATTCAAGCCGTGGCGCCATTGGTCGGCATCGAGGTAAGCTCAATCGACTTACGCACGCCCGACCAGATCGAACGCGCCATTCGCGACGTTCGCGCAGAGGTCGAATGGAGTGAATAATCCAGGCGGCAAGTGCGACAGGAGCAGCGAATTTCAATTTACTTGTTGCAGCGGCCGCACACCACAAGCTGCCAGCGGTTTACGTTCAGCGACCTTTTGTTGCTGCTGGCGGATTGATCTCCTATGGGCCAAATTTTGAAGACCAATTCCGACGCGCCGCAGACTACGTTGATCGCATATTAAAGGGTGAGAAACCTGCCGACCTTCCAGTGCAGGCGCCAACCAAGTACGAGCTAGTGATCAACCCCAAGACCGCCAAGGCACTGGGACTCGCATGTGCCGCCCACGCTGCTCGCCCGCGCCGACGAGGTCATTGAATAGGCACTCCGTTTGCTGCACCTGCTCAGGTCTCCTCCTGGCACTGGGCTGCCGAGCCGGGATGTCCGCGTTTACGGAGAGTATTGGAGGGTAAGCGGACTACGTCCTGACAGTCTTCAGCACCTTTGCCCTTGAACAGCGCAAAATATCGCATTGCGCTCTCGCCCTCTGCCCCCGGTCTAGGCCCCTCTCAACGTTGCCACGGGTGTGATACCCTTCGCTGCCCTGGCGTGGTTCTAAGCGTCGTGGGAGGGCTTCATGCGAGGGCTGCTTATCGCGCCGAATGACCTAGTAGTGTTGCCATCGGTTAGGCCGATGGATCAGCAAGCTTCGCTGCAATGAAGACGCGGCGCAGCAAGACTACGAGCCCAAAGCGGAGCGGAACATCAAGGGCCGCACCTGCGGGTGTGCCATCTGCTGCTGACCTGCAGAAACAGGTCGCGGTACTAAGCCGCGAATTGAGCGAGGCGCGGGAACAGCAGGCGGCTTCCTCGGAAGTGCTGCGGATCATTTCGAGCTCGCCTGGCGACCTGAAACAAGCGTTCCAGGCCATGCTGGCGAAGGCCGTCCGCCTTTGTGAAGCTCAATTCGGGGGCTTGTTCCTGTGCGAGGGAAATGTTTTTCGCCTAGTCGCGGTGCAGATCTGGCCGGCGAGAGTTGCCCAATTCATGCAGCAGGAATCGGTCATTGATCTGCGCGATCATCATCCCCAGCTCGCGCTTGGGCGCGTCGCCAGAACCAAGCAGGTGGTGCACATTCCTGATCTCAGCACGGACGAGGCCTATCTCGATCGGGATCCTCGCATGGTCGCACTGGTCGAGTCTGGGGGCGCAAGAACCCTGCTTACCGTGCCGATGCTCAAAGACAGCGAACTAGTCGGAACCATAGCCCTGTATCGCAGGGAGGTACGCCCATTCACCGACAAACAGATCGAGCTGGTGAAAAATTTCGCCGCCCAGGCCGTCATCGCCATCGAGAACGCGCGGCTGCTCAACGAGCTCCGCGAATCGCTGCAGCAGCAGACGGCAACCGCCGACGTGCTCAAGGTCATCAGCCGATCGACCTTCGATCTGCAGGCCGTGCTCGACACGCTGGTAAATTCGGCGGCTCGCCTTTGCGAGGCGGACATAGCGGCGATCGCTCGTCAGAAAGGCGCGAACCACCATGTGGTCGCAGGCCATAACTTCCCGCCGGGTTTTAAGGAATACATCGAGACGGTGCGGATGGAGCCAGGACGAGGAACGCTCGGCGGTCGGGTTCTGCTTGAGGGCAAAACCGCTCATATCGTCGATGTGCTTGCAGACCCGGAATACAGTCTGAGCAGCGCCGCACAGAAAGTAGGTGGCTGGCGCACGGGTCTTGCTGTGCCTCTGTTGCGAGATGGAACCCCAATCAGCATTCTATTTTTGCTTCGCACCACTGTGCGGCCGTTCACTGACAAACAGATCGAGCTGGCTACTACCTTCGCCGACCAGGCGGTGATCGCGATCGAGAACGCGCGTTTGTTCGAGGATGTGCAGAAACGCACCGAGGAATTGAGCAAATCGTTGCAGCAGCAGACCGCCACCGCCGACGTGCTCAAGGTCATCAGCCGATCGACCTTCGATCTGCAGGCCGTGCTCGACACGCTGGTAAATTCGGCGGCCCGGCTGTGCGAAGCCGACTGCGCCTTCATCTACCGTCGGGAGGGCGAGACCTATCACTTAGTCGCCAGCCATGGTTTCTCCGAAGAATATCGGCAGTTCATGAAGGAGCATCCGATTGCGCTAGGACGCGGCACACTGGTCGGCCGTACCGCTCTTGAGAGCCACACGGTACATATTCCTGATGTTTTGGCCGATCCAGAATACACCTTTGTCGAATCGACGAGGCGTGGTGGTCAGCGCACCATGCTCGGCGTGCCGTTGCTGCGCGCAGGAACGCCTATCGGCGTAATGGCAATGCACCGGCTCACGGTGCGGCCGTTCTCCGACAAGCAGATCGAGTTGATGACAACGTTTGCCGACCAGGCGGTGATCGCGATCGAGAACGTGCGGCTGTTCGACGAGGTGCAGGCACGCACGGTCGAGCTCAGCGAATCGCTCCAGCAGCAGACCGCCACCGCCGATGTCCTCAAGGTCATCAGCCGCTCGACATTCGATCTCCAGACCGTGCTCGATACGCTGGTGGCATCGGCGGCCCGTCTGTGCGGGGCGGATATTGCTGCCATCCATCGCGAGCAAAGTTCGGGCTACCAGCAGGTCGCGGCTTATGGCTATTCACAGGATCTCAGGGAATCTATTTCAAGGACCATTCCCCTCGCGCCCGCACCAGGGAGCGTGGTGGGACGCACCGTCCTAAAGGGCAAGACAGTTCATGTTTTCGATGTTCTGGCCGACCCGGAATACACGCTTCTGGAATGGGCAAGACAGGCTGAAATCCGTACCGCTCTCGGCATTCCACTGCTGCGCGAAGGAAATCCGATAGGCGTGATCTTTCTCGCGCGTTCCATCGTGCGGCCATTCACCGACAGAGAGATTGAGCTGGCGACGACCTTCGCCGACCAGGCCGTCATTGCGATGGAGAATGTGCGTCTCTTTGACGAAATCCAGGACAAGAGCCGCCAGCTCGCTGAGGCGAGCCAGCACAAATCGCAGTTCCTCGCCAATATGAGCCACGAGCTGCGCACGCCGCTCAACGCCATCATCGGTGTCAGCGAGATGCTGCGCGAGGATGCGGAGGCACTGAAGCAGGACACCGAGCCTCTCGACCGCGTGCTCGGTGCAGGCCGGCACCTTCTCGCGCTGATCAACGACATTCTCGATCTGTCAAAGATCGAGGCCGGACGCATGGAGCTTCATCTCAACTCCTTCGCTCTTGCGCCATTGATCGAGGACGTGGTCAAGACCATTGAGCCGATGGCCACCAAGAACGGCAATCGCCTCCTCATCGATTGCCCAGCGGACCTCGGCACGATCCGCGCCGACCAGACCCGCTTCCGGCAATCGCTGCTAAACCTGGCGAGCAACGCCAACAAGTTCACCGAGAAAGGTACTATCACCATCGCCGCTCACCAAGCACAAGAGAACGGCCGCGACTGGGTCACGCTGGCGGTCACCGACACAGGCATTGGCATGACGCCTGAGCAGATGGGCAAGCTGTTCCAGGAGTTTTCCCAGGCTTCTTCTGCCACGGCGAGCAAATACGGGGGCACTGGCCTTGGCCTCGCGATCAGCCGCCGGTTCTGCCAGATGATGGGCGGCGACATCACGGTCGAGAGCAAGCCCGGCCGCGGCTCGACCTTCACAATCCGGCTGCCGAGAATTGTGGAAGTTCCCAAGGAAACGATGCCTGCCAATCTGGCCCACGTAGGAGAGGCAGCGCTGAAACATCATTAGGAGCATTGCTGCACTGCATATGTCGGCTTATGGCATTGTGTCACGAGTAACGCCGGTCCACACGGCGGTGCGTAACTGTACGAGAGATGAAGGAGGCCCCTTCGAGGTCGGCAATCAGGTGTTGATCTCAAGCCACCGCAAGCTGCTGTCGTCAAAAGCGATGGTGGTGAACGTTGCGGAAAAGTCGGAACGAGATTTCGGCAGGTATGATTGAGAGAGGCGAGCGCAAGCGAACCGCTGATGACGTGTCGAAAGCGGATTAGACGATGTCAAAACCGGGGGGTTGCCACTCCTCCGGGATCAGCTTGGGGGATGCACTGAGACTGCCCAAGCGGCATCCGGCATGGAGGCGGCGCGAAGCTCAATCTGGCTCTTGTACGGAACGTGAGAACCTGGCCGGCGATGCCAAGGGAAAAGGCGCAAGCGGCTCCAACCGCGAGGCCGAAAGTACTGATGCGCCGGAGAGGGGCGGACTGCCCCGTAGTAGTGTTGAAGCGGGGTAATGCCCGTGGAGCGAAGGGGGTGGGTCATCGGCTTTGAGATCGGGTCAACCGGCAACGGGAGGAACCCGATATTCAATGGAAGGCGGCAGCCTTCGTGCGGTGGCACGAGCCGGATAGTTCGCGAATGTCTGTTTGGAGGGTCATTGCGGTTTAAAGCATAGCGTTTTTGCGCCAGTGCGCATCATTTTACCGAGGCTTTAAATTCATCGTTACGCTCCCAAAAGGCGTTCAGCGCCAGAACAAAGACAACAGCCCCGCACCCCAAGGTCCAAGACGCAGCTACCGCGACGGGGCCAATCGCAGGCTCGCGCGGAATTCCAACAGCATTGCCGATGAGGGCGGCGACTACCAAGATCGAAGTGGCGACGATTGGCAGCCACCGTCCTGGAGGTAACGGTTCCGACATCATCGTGCGGCGTCGCATCCGATAAGTAGCTCCATACGCGATCATTACTATCGCGATGATGGCGCTTGCAGCTCGCCACACCGTGGACTCCGACAAGCCACAGGCCGCGAGCAGGGGAGGCAACATGCAAAACCCGGCTGCCCACAGGCCCGATTCTATATAGAGCCGCATCAGAACGACATGAAAGCCGGATACCTCTCTGCCGATCGTTTGACAAAGCACGATTACGACGGCGCAGAATCCCGCGAACGTCATGGAGAGAGTCGCCAGGGTGCACAGATAAGCTGATCCGGACAATTCCATGATTTCCTCCTGACCGATAAATCCGAGCCCTGTTTTCTGCCACGCGCTACGGCTGGTTTGGGGGCATTCCAAGCGCCTGGCAAGGCGGTCGCGGGGCCAATTTCCGCAAATCCTGCACGCGGCCGGGCCGCGCGGAGGTGGACTCTTTCCGTTTGTTCCGTCGGCCGGCACTCTGGTAGGCTCGCGTCCCAAAGGGCACCAGGTTTAGTCATGCCATCCTCAACTGCATTTTGCAGCTATATCTCTGCAGCGACGGTGCTTTTACAATGCACTTCAGGAAACACAGTGCTTGCTCAGGGGGGACAGGTCACCACAGCTACAGCTTCAGCTAATGATCGCGGAGACGCATGCTCGCAATCCATCGAGAAGGTAATCGACCTTTGCATGATCCGAGGATTACAGCAGACCATGCCGGTGATCGGATTTCTGCATTCCAGCTCGCCTGAGCTAAATGTTCCGTTCTGATTCCCAACAATAAAAGGTGATTACCCCGTTGTGCGGCTCAGATCAGGGCCGGCCGTCCAGAAGATTCTTCTCGGTCGACGGGATCGCCTGCTCGACGCGGGCAAAGTAATCGCCAAGCAGTTCCTCTGCTTGCGCTCGAGTGACGTTTGGATCTCCGCAATTGACTGCCGCCATGGCAATCTCTGCAGCCATCAAGGCCCGCGCGGTAGTAGCGGCATATTCGGTGATGGTCATAGGTCCAGCTCCTGTCGATTGATGTTTTCTCGTCGATCTAGCTCGGTTACTCAGCGCTGTGCGCGTGCTTCGTCTCGCCATTTTGGGCCAGGGCTTCGCACATACCGCAGTCGGAGCCTCAGTTAACATGACAGGCCCACCGTCATCTTTATTCCCGAAGCAGGCAGGTCGGACCAGCCCCTACCGCCACGCAAGGGCTCGGACGAAAGGACCGAGGCGGGCGGGCCGCTCGCGCGGACAGCGCGGGAATAAAATCGCGCCAGGCTCGATCGAGTCTCAGTGATCCGGGCTTCGGCGCTCAGGAGAAACCTCATGCGAACAGCAGCGGCCGCTTCATTCTTTGCGCTGATTATCGGCGCGGCATTGCTCCCCGAGCAGGAGTTGCTGGCCCACGATTGCAGCGGCAGCGTGCCTGTCACTTCGGGGCATTCCTCGAGCAGATCCGGCATGAAGGGTTGGGTCAGTTTGCATCGGCCGGACGGGGAGGTTGTCCGTATCAAGGTCGATCAGATCGTCTTTGTGATGAGCGCTGCGAAAACCGGCGCCAACAGCTTGGCGCTGTCGCGAATACAATTGCTCAACGGCTTTGTTGATGTGCGTGAGGACGTCGAGGGCGTAATGCTCGTCATCAGCAACGATGATGGGCTGATGTAGCAAAGATCTGGCAAACCTATCCTCTCGCGCTTCGGGGGGATTGAGCGCTACGACGCGGATTCCACGCCGTCGTTGTCACGCGCTAATGGCGAGCGGTCCAGGCCTTAAAATCATCGTCGCTCATACTCGGCAGCTTCTTGACAAAGGCCACAATGGTCCAAATTTCTTGGTCGGACACGTCGATGGCTCCAAAGCTCGGCATGCCGGTCATGTTGATTCCATTCTTGATCACCCAGAACAATTGTTGGGGGGTGCGCTCGTTCGCTAGTTCCTTTAGGTCGGGAGGGTCCGGGTGCAATCCTTCGGAGAATTTGTCCCATTTCACGCCGGGCCCACCGTGACAATGCACGCAGCCGCGCTCGGAAAAAGCGTGCGCTCCCGCCTGTACGATTGCCGAATCGTCCAGCGATAATGGTGGATTCTCTTTGGCGTGGCGCTCAATCGAAACGGTACGGACGTGAGCCAGCGCCCATGCGACCAGGCTTGGATCCGGGGCGGTACCGGCGACGCTGTAGTACCCGCCGAAAAAATAGGTCCCGGCCGCGATGGCGCCGAAAATGGCAAAGACACCAATTAATGCGAGAGATTTAAGCGTTCTCATTAGCCACTCTCCGAGATATTGCCCGCTAGTCTTGGAGTAAATCGACGTTTGACGATTGTGCCATGCCCCGGTGGTGGTTTGCGGCGTCAAGAGCGGCAGATTTAGAATGCGCACGTGGGTGAGCAACTCGCCATGCGGGTGAAGCGCCGCCTGCGGTGATCAAGTGAAAATCATTGCGGCACAAATGCGAGGGCGCAAGCGCCCTCGCATTGCAGTGAATAGTCCTGTGCGTCAGCCCCCTAGTTCGGTGGAAGTGCGCCGCCCTCGAGGGGCGTCGGAGGATTTGTGGGAAGCGCTTGGGCAGCAGCGATGTTGATGCCGCCCAGCAGTACCGCGACTGCGAGCAAGCTGGTGATGATCTTCATAGAGTCTCCTTTGAGCTTAGGTGTTGCGTAGTTGTCGAAGCCGGAGTGGCTTCTGCCCATGAAGATCGCGAACCGGCAGGATTTATTCCCAACCCACCGTTCAAGAATCTCTCCGGGAGGATAAAAGCAACGTGAAGCGCTCGATATCCCGCCCAGGGTCAATCTGCCGTTCACGTCACCTTCAAATAAATGTCAACCGAACCGCGGCGCTGAAAAATGCGGGAATAAAGCTCTCGCATCTGCGGTCTTTCCGAGGCAAGCCAAACGAGCTGCGAGAAGGAGATCGGTATGAATTCACATCGCGATGACGGCGTCAGCCGGCGCAAGATCCTGGAATGCATGACCTGGGCGGGCACGGGTGTACTGTGGACCGTCACAGGCGGGGTGCCGCATTCCCTCGGTATCATTGGCGAGGCGCAAGCGGCGCCCGCAAGCGGACTCAGCTTTCTGCAGATCAGTGACAGCCATATGGGCTTCGACAAGCCCGCCAACCCTAACACCATCGGCACGCTGGAGGAAGCGATCAACAAGGTCAGCACATTGCCGGTAAGGCCTGCCTTTCTCATTCACACCGGCGATGTCACGCATCTCTCCAAGCCGTCACAGTTCGACGACGCCGACCGCATCATCGCCCAGGCACGTCTGGACGTGCACTACGTGCCGGGCGAGCACGACATTCTCGATGACGATGTAAAGCTCTACCGCGAGCACTATGGTCGCGGCACCAAAGGTTCCGGCTGGTACAGCTTCGACGCCAATGGCGTGCACTTCATCGGCTTGGTCAATGTCATGGATCTCAAGGCCGGCGGACTGGGAAACCTCGGCAACGAGCAGCTCGAATGGCTGGAGGATGATGTCAAGGGGCGCTCGGCCTCGACCCCGATCGTGGTGTTCGCCCACATTCCGTTGTGGACCGTATATGCGCAGTGGGGCTGGGGTACCGAGGACGGGGCGCGCGCTCTCGATTATCTCAAGCGTTTCGGATCGGTGACGGTGCTCAACGGCCACATCCATCAGATCATGCAGAAGGTCGAGGGCAACGTGACGTTTCACACCGCTATGTCGACGGCATTTCCGCAGCCGGCGCCGGGAACCGCACCCGCGCCCGGGCCGCTGAAGGTTCCGGACCAGAAGCTGCGCTCGCTGCTCGGCGTCACCGACGTCACCTTCACGCGCGGGAAGCAGCGGCTCGCGATCATCGACAAGCCGTTGCAGGGTTAGAGCAGCGAGGCGTTGCCCATGCGAGTCGAAATGAAGCGCATCGGGGGCCTTTTCGCGCCGTTTGCTGCCGGCATCGTTGTGGCGGCAGCGATCAGCTTCCCCGTCATCTCCGCGCAACCGAGCAATACAAAGTTGGAGATCGACAATTTCTCCTTCTCGCCCCAGCGCATCACGGTGAAGCCCGGTACTACCGTGACCTGGACCAACGAGGACGACACGCCGCATGCGGTCGCCTCGAGCACCAAGATGTTCAAGTCGAAAGCGCTCGACACGAACGACAGCTTCGCTTTCACCTTCACCACGCCCGGTGTGTACGAATATTTCTGCTCGCTGCATCCGTACATGACGGGCGCGATCGTCGTTGAGGGCACCAGCGGCAGCAGCGCGGCGCAGTGATGCTCGAATTCCTGTCTGGCAACTCGCGTAGACCGGATCGCACCTATGGTCCGGTAGGCGCTCCCGAGATTGCTAAGAAGCAGCCGGGACTGCGGGAATCAGAAAGTACCATTACGGAGCTCGCTGTCCCGAGTGCACGCGTACAACGCGCAAGCGAGCCGGTGCGGGGCGCCGCTAGCGGAGACCATAGTGCTAGAGCTCAGCGTTTCCGCGAGGCCGCGCTTCCCTACCTTGACGACGTCTACACGCTCGCGCGCTATCTCTTGCGTAACAGCGCCGACGCGGAGGACGCCGCGCAGGAGTGTTACCTGCGCGCGCTGAAGCACTTCGACACCTATCGCGGTCCCGCGATGAAGCCCTGGTTGTTCGCCATCCTGCGCAACGTCTGCCGGGCAGAGCAGGTGCGCCGCTCCGGTACTCCCGCCGGAATGGATGAGGCCGAAGCCGATGATGGTGCCATTCCTATCTGGCAAGAGCCGCCGCCATCGCCGGAAGCTGCGATCATACGCGACTGGGATGGCGAGACCATTCGCAAGCTGGTCGCACAGCTGCCCGGGCCTTTTCGCGAGACCATCGTGATGCGGGAGATCGACAATTTGTCATACCGGGAGATCGCCGAAGTCGTCGGCGTGCCGGTTGGAACGGTAATGTCACGGCTGGCGCGCGCGCGCTGCATGCTGCGCCAAGCCTGGATTGCGGAGGATGGGCCAAGACCATGAGTTGCGCAGACACGGCAATCCTGCTCCACGCCCTCCTCGACGGCGAGCTCGACGCCGGGCATGCGCGCGAGGTCGAGCGGCACCTGCGGGATTGCGTCCGTTGCGCGGGAGAGTTCCGCGCCCACCGCCGCATGCAGGAGCTGATCGCGTCAGCAGCAGCCCTGCGCTTTGCCGCGCCTTCGAGCTTGCGGCGGCGTATCGAGAAGGCGCTGTCGCTTGCGCCCCAGCGTGCCACCAATCGCCGTGCGGTGCTCAAAGGTTTTTTCATGGGAGGCGCGCTGTCGGCTGCCATGGCGGCGAGTGTCGTCGTCGGCGTTATTCGCCGCGACGAGCAGGACCGGGTGCTCGGCGACCTGGTCTCGGCACACGTGCGCTCGCTACAGGGCGAGCACCTCACGGACGTGGAGACCAGCGACCAGCATACGGTCAAGCCGTGGTTCAACGGCAGGCTTGATCTCGCGCCGCCGGTGGTCGATCTCACCGCGCAAGGCTTTACCCTGATCGGCGGACGGCTCGATTATCTCGACGGCAGGGCGGTTGCGTGCATCGTCTATCGCCGCCGCAAGCACGTGATCAATCTGTTCGTCGCACCGGCTGCGGACTTCACCGCGCGCAGTGCCAAGCTCGATTCATTGCAGGGCTACAATATCTGCCGCTGGAGCGGGCACGGACTCGAATTCTTCGCGGTCAGCGACATCAACACGGACGAGCTGCGGGAGTTTGTGGAGAAATTCGAGCAGACTGCTGCGTAGGTTGGATTGCGAGCGAGCTTGAAAAACAGCGATGGGGGAATGATGATGCCGGCATTCAGTAGCGAGCTCATCAAAATGATGAGGGCAGCGCTTGAAGAGGCCATAAGCAAGTTGCCGCAGGGGCAGGCAAGCTCTGCAATGAAGACGCATTTGGCTGCGTCTATCTTGAAAGCCGCGGCCGAAGGCCACACAACACATGAGGCATTCATGGACGCGGCCGAGAACGAGCTGCCGGCCATTCTGTCGTTGTTCGAGCCACTCGAGCGGTGCCGCAGCAGCGCCGCTTTGAAGGTCAGTCCAGTCCAGCCGGCGGGTGCCTCCCAAATTAAGCTCTGAAGTGCAAATCCGTGAACATGCCCGAGCTCCCGCTGAACTTGATCATGAGGCCCGCCGTGAAAACGTCAGTTCAAGGTAAGAGTTGGGCGGGGCGTGACGCTGTCGGTGGAGAAACGGGAACACCGGTGACCACGAGATTTGCGAAATAGAACCCGCCAGCGGGGACATCAAAGATCGGTTCTGCCTCAACGATGATTTGCGTTTTGTCAGCTCCCGACTGGCCAGCCATGTCACTGATCTTGACAGCGCGGACCCGCATCGGCACCGCGCTGATGGATGAGATTATCTGCACCGAGACGGTTGGCGTTGTTTTGAAAACAGGAAATCTGAACTCCGCCCGTAAGGATCGTTTTGCACCCGACGCGACCAGCTGTGCGGACGCAGAATAAGTGTATGCATTGAATGGAGCAGGAGCCGGCTCAAAGTAGACCGCGCCCTGGTGCTGGTTTCGATCCGGATCGGGAGGAATGGGATCACTGCCATACACAATCACTTGGTCTTGAGACTGGGACACCGGTGTTGAGTGACCCTGTGCCGGGGATTTCGCCATCGCCAAACCAGCCGAGACAGTGCCGAGAACGGCCAGGGCGAAGAGTACGAATTTCAACCTGCTGGACATAGTCCCTGCGCACTCGGTTGCGTGGGAGGTCCCAGACCGAAGAAAGCCGGACAGTTTTATGAGCTCTCGCATTCTGCGTGGGAATTCCTCGTGCTGGCGACGCTCAAAAGCCGTTTTGCAGGCACAGTTGCAAAATCGCCGACTCCACTTTCGACGGACGATCATTCCCAACCTCCCGCCACAGTTGTCACAGCGCTTCATGATGCTTTCCTCCCCCAAGGGTCGAGGGCTGCGAGAAGCTTGGCCAGACCGAAATCGGCGTGTTCTCGGCAGCAGTAGTAGCGATGGTCTTTTCCCCTCCAGCACTTGAGGTGCTCGTCCTCGACGAGGAAGGGGGCGTTGCACAGTGCACAGCGTACGGGAGCGCCGTCGTATAAATATCGACTACTGTTCACCATCGATCTCTCCTTAGTCGGGAGGAACCAAGAGTGCTCCAACCAAGCGCACGGAGCTTTCAACTACACGACGCTCGCCGGAGGTGAAATATTCCCGGCGTATGGGAGATTTTGGGGATTAGGACACGCCGGCGGATGGAAGTATCGTGCCCATTCGCACTGCGAAATATTTTATTCTCCCTCATCTACACGCAAGTGTGAACACCCGCCTCTCTCGCGTGTGACCTGCCTCACATCCCCAGATCAAACGTAACGATCAAATCAATGCAACCGTCCTTGTGCGGTCCGAAATGTCACGGAGAAAGCTATGTCGAACGCTCGATATTATGTGGTAGGAAACCATGAGGTGTGGGTAGTACAGTTCAGGGGCGAGCATAATCGACACGCGAGCCGGAGCGTAGTCGAGTTTGCAATCGGCGCCGCACGAATCCTCGGCATGCGGGGCGAGTGCGCCCATGTATGCGCGCTGGACGATGATGGCCGCTTGCAATGCAAATGGACTTACGGTCCGGATCGTTGCCCGCACATCAATCCGTGATCGCTAAATTTTGATCCGCAGTACGCGTTTCCACTGCCGGCCGCCACACGGGTTCGCGATCTGACAGGAATAAATCGTTACTCCGCCTGATCTTGTCTCCGTGGGTCCCCATAGCGGACTCGTGCACGGAGGAATTTACCATGGCTCGAGACCACCACGATTGCCAAGGAGGCCTAAGCCGTCGCCTGGCCCTCGCATCTATGCTGTTGGTCGGCTGCGGGGTCTTATATGCGGTCTCAAGGAATGGATTGAAGCAGTTCAGCCCGTTCAATCCGGCCCAAGCAGCATCCACGGGGGCTCAGACCAGGCCGACGATTCCAGTGATCGTAAGAGATACCACATCGTTCTATTGGCAAACGGTGCTCGCCGGAGCGCGTCGAGCTGGCGAGGAGTTGAATGTCCACATTGTCGAACTGGGCGCCAAATCCGAGTCAGACACCGGTGGCCAAGTCAGCATACTCGAGATCGCAGTTGCGGCTAACCCGCTCGCTGTCGTGATTGCTCCCATGCAGCTTGCTGCGTTGGGCAAGTCGATCAAGGACGCCGCCCAGAAGACCAGAATGATCGGAATCGATTCCGCCGCTGACGCCAATTCCGTCGGCTTTACCTCGATTCTGACGGGCGACGACCTGCAAGCGGGTCGAATGGCTGCGGATATTTTGGCCGAGCGAATCAAAAAGACATACGCCGATGCGGAAGGGGACGTGGCTCTGATCACCACGTCACCTGGAGTGGTCGCGCTTGATCATCGAGTCAGGGGATTCAGGGAGCAGCTCGCTGCGAAATATGGGGCCTTGAATATCGTCGTCGAAAAGGTTGCCGACGGTGAGGCAGCCACCGGACACAGACTTATGGAGGGTATCATCAGTGAATATTCGGAACTGCGCGGCGTGTTCGCGGCCAGACAATTCCCTTGCAATTCGATCACTTGAGCCGACGCGCGTTTATCACGGGCGCGGCAGCAACGTGGCCGTTTACGTTGCAGGCGCAGCAAACGGCGTGGCCAGTGGTCGAGTATCGTTGGGCGAGAGGCAGAAACGATGAACTACCGGCGTTGGCTGCCGACCTGGCTCGTTTGCGTGTCAGCGCGATTGTTGCGCTTGGTAGCACGCCAGCAGCCCTTGCAGGCAAAGCTGCGACCACCACGATACCGGTCATCTTTTTCGTTGGTGCCGATCCAGTTCGACTCGGACTTGTCACCAGCCTCGCCCGCCCGAGTGGTAACCTCACAGGCGTGACAACGTTGAATGAGGAGCTAGTAGCCAAGCGGGTGGAATTACTGCACGAAGCTGTACCCACAACGAACTCCATCGCTTTATTGGTCAATCCGACGAATCCAAGCCTTGCCGAGGCCACAATTAATGACGCAAAGACGGCGACCCGCAAGCTCGGGCTTACTCTCGATGTCCTCCACGCGAGCTCAGAGCGCGAGCTTGATACGGTCTTTGCAACTCTGACCCAACGGCCAGCTGGCGCAGCACTCGTGATCGCCACCGATGCTTTCTTCATCAGTAGGAGCGAACAACTCGGCGCAGTGGCGCTGGGCCACTTGGTACCCGCGATTTTTCAGTACCGTCCATTCGTCGTAGCGGGCGGCCTAATGAGCTACGGTACCCCTATTGAGGCGTACAGTTTGGCGGGCATCTATACCGGCCGGATTATCAAAGGGGAGAAGCCAGCTGATCTGCCGGTCCAGCAGGTGACCAAGTCGAGCTGATCATCAACACGAAGAGCGCCAAGACCCTCGGCATTACATTCCCGCTCTCGCTGCTCGGCCGCGCCGACGAGGTGATCGAATAGGTTTTTGCTGCGGTGCATTAGTCCGTTCCTGGCAGTGCGCCCCGAAGGCGCGAATTATCAGTGGAGGAAGAATCCACCCGGAGAGTTGTCGATTGATCCGGTAGCTGACGAGCGGCTCGTGTGGGTAACCGCATGGGTTGGAGCCTCGTGACAAAGGTCGCCTTTGGGCGGCTGAGCGATCCGGCGGGCCGTAACGTGAGTGAAGCCTGAGCAGGCCTCGAAAGTGACAATGCGGATGCCGACCCTCCTGCCATTTGGGGAAGGCCGCGTGAGCGGGGAAGCAATCGACATGCGCACCCGCTCGATCCGCCGGGGTAGTGGGCACGGCACGTCGGAAAGGTGGTTCGGGTAATCGGGGGAGACCCGTTTGGTGCGAGGGTAGCGGCCTCAACGTCGCTTCGGGCGGCGGCACAGGCGGGAGTCGGACAGGGTCATACGACCGTTGAAGCCGGGTAATGCCGGTGGAGGAAAGGACCCTGACTTCTGGCGTGCTTTCGAAGATGGCGAGGTGAAGGTGATTGGCAAAAGCCTGCAAAAACCGACTAGGATCCGGAGCCTTCAGAGAAAGCTGTATCGTAAGGCGAAGGCGGAGCCCGCTTACCGCTTCTATGCGCTCTACGACAAGATTTGCCGTGAAGACATCTTGCGTCACGCTTACGCGTTGGCCCGAGCAAATGCGGGCGCGCCAGGCGTGGATGGAGTGACCTTCGCGGACATCGATCTGTCGGGGAGGGAGCTGGGCGGTTCGGTTTCCTGGGGGGAGGGGCCGCCCAGCACCTATCTCGGCAAATAACACCTACAGAGAGTTTCGCAAGATTGCGCTCGCTGCCCGCATCAGCAGCTGGAAACTTGTTGTATCCGAAAGCGGCGGAGCAATAACACGTACTCCAGCGAGGTTGTTGACATGTCGGTATTTCGACGGCTCGATTCTTCGAGCGACATGCTTTCACCGCCACCGCCCTAAGCGCTGATTTTCTTGCTCCCTACTAGGCCGGTTGTGCTCACTCTGTGAACGATTTTCCCGGGTTGCCCCAGGAAGGCCGTAAACTCCCGTTCAGCTAAGCGGTAGGGGATCTTATCGAGAAATCTGGCCGTTACCTCGCTGGAACGGCCCCGTTCAGCACGTACTCAACAAGACGGAAATTTGAGTTCCGCGAGGCCGTTGTGATCGGCAGCTTAGTTTGCCGGTCACGAGTTGGGGAGTGTGACAATGAGAGCGAAATTAGCAGTTCTTGCATCCCTTGCTTTGTGCGCAAACGCGGCAGCGGAACCGGGAAAGCACGCGCAACCTGAGTTGAGATTAACGGCCGAGAGGCTCGAAAGCGAAGTGACAAATACTGCTCCGAGCATTGCTGGCCGTGCTTTGCGCTTCCGAGGGCGTGGGGGTCGTCTTTTTTTCATGGACCACTAATCCGCAGCCGGATCAGATCGAGCGACAGGTCATTTGAGCTGTCAAACACCGCTGGTTCATCCATTCGTAGTGGTCCAGCGCCCCGCTGGGGTCGTCTAGGTATTCCTCCAGAACCTGCATCCACCTCCGCGCATCGTGCTTGCTGTCGGCGAACACATCGAGCCAACCCTTCCGTTCGCAACGACGGAGGAACTCCCGGTGCTGCTCGGGTTGCGTCCGGCCCATGGTGTGCAGGGCGCCGATGAGGAAGAACGTCATCCACTCGCGACGATCGGCGAGTTCTCTTGGTGAGAATCGATCTCGAAATGCCGGTGGACGTCCCGCCGGGTAAAGGCGTTCTTCGTACTTCGCGGTCCATGAAGTTCTGTGTGCCTGCCACCAGATGGACAGGTCCTCGAGCACCTGTTGAGGATTCTTCGGAGCGGGAACGTCTCTGATCGGAGGACGCTCCTGGCTGTCGT
Organism: uncultured Alphaproteobacteria bacterium; assembly: GCA_963841705.1. Taxonomy (GTDB): domain Bacteria; phylum Pseudomonadota; class Alphaproteobacteria; order Rhizobiales; family Xanthobacteraceae; genus VAZQ01. The sequence continues at coordinate 309,885 of CAWJDY010000044.1, read as the reverse complement.
TGAGGCCAAGCCACATACGGAAGACATTGCTCTTCAGAAGGTCGTCCGGGATAAGTCCCTGCTGGACTGCCTCAGCAGTCGATAGTCGACGCTGGATCGCTGGGAACCAGGGCGAGCGGAAGAGAGCGGCTAGCTCCCAGTAGTTTCTGAAGCGATCATCATCTGCGAGATAGTGCAGTACACCGATGCACTCAGGCCCCGTGACATCATCGGCCAACAACCAGTCGCGAAGATCGTCGGGAGACGGCTGCGCGCGAAGGCCGGCCCGCGTCAGAAGATCGACGGCAGCCTTCCGGTACGTAACGCTGACGCGACTTATGAACCGCTTCGGGAGGTGCTTGAACCCCGGAAACTCGGGTCGCAGCAGCTCCGACGGTACCGCGTGAACCCTGTGCGCAGTGCCGTCATTTCCGAGGACAGGGCATAGGGCCACCCATGGGGCCACTCTGCTTCTCTGCTCCTCGCTAAGCGACTCGGCGAGCGCCGAGAGCAGCTCCGGCTCCTCCGCGAACCACGCCCTTTCGCGGAATGCCTTGGCGACTTCATCCCAACCAACTCTCGCGAGCTTCCGCGCTGGCCGGACGCCAGCGTATTCGCAGGTGCGACGGTAGGCTCCAGCGAATCCCTCTGCCACCACATTCCTTGGCGATAGCGCGCTGACCGAGAGACCCTCGACCGGAAGCGTGACGCCGGCTGTGACCATGGCCTCACAAAAGGCCTCAGGAAGTTCGGAAAAGAAGAACCGGGGGCCATCGGCCAAGCTCGTCGGCCTTTGCGGGTCCAAGGTCGGTACCACGCTGGCCCGCTCAGCCAGCCCAATGAGCTTGGTCGCTAGTTCCTTGCGTAGCGACTCGCACTCGGCGTCACCGCGGTCCCATCGCCACAGGGCCCAGAATCGCGCTAGCACATTAGACAGCGGCATCTCCGCCGAGGCGCAACCCTGCAGTCCTTCCGCTAAGGCCTCCAACAATTCTGCGACCTCGGCCGCCAGCCGAGCATTCGCTCTCGAATCAACGAGATGTGTTCGGCCCGACTGAACCTCGAAACGGTGTGACGCGGCCACGCCGCAGCCGAGCTCCGCCGTCAACGGCAAGGCCGCGAAGAAGTCACACCTGAAGACCTCGTCCCATCGTGTCGGAGTACCGTCTCGCGCCAGCAGAAGAGCGAGCTGCGCCGCATGATCTCGGCTCCGGCATCGAATTAACCTAAGCCCCCCACTGCGCAGCACGTTGCGGCCCGAGATGGAAACCTGCTCCACCAGAAGCGGCCCAACCACCAGCGTGTCGGTCGGAACGACCTCGAGCTCGACCGGAGAGCTCGCCGCCCCATGAAACTCCATCCGCCTGACCATGCGGAGGAATGGCAGTAAGTCAATAAGTCGCGACGGATCGAAGAGAAGCTCGGCGTCCGGGCGAAGTGGGAGCCGGAAGCGCGTCGCATCCTCCCGCATATCTTCGGGGGGAGCCACCTCTTCAGGAAGACACCCCGCATCGATGACGAAGTGCCAAGCTCCCGAGTGGATCTCCGGTCGATCAGTCAGGAGGTAGACACTCTTGAAGCCTAGGCCGAAGCGGCCAATGGTCGTAGCGTGTGGCATCGTGGATTCTGTCGCTCCGACGTGGAGCTTGAAGCTGCCGGCCGAGCGGAGAACGCCCTCGACGTCCCGAGAAAGGTTTCGGTCCTGCACTGAACCGTGCTGCCAATAGTTGAATGGACGACCGCGGTGTTCCACCTCCAGGACGTGCCGCGCGTTTCCCGCATCGAGATACCGATAGTGGATGCTACACGTCGAATCCATATCCATGCCGAGCCAGGACCGCTGGACGTATGCGTCCTCGGCGTTCTGGAGCAGTTCGGCGAATACCGAGAACTCGTCGTAGCCGTAGCCACGAATCTGCTCTCTCCTTGCCCGAACGAAGCCTTCTACAAGCAAGCAGTGCATCTGCTCTTCGAGATCGACTGCGCGCTTCGACGATTTCACTGTTCGCTGATATTCGTCGAAGAGTTCGGCAAACTGCGGGTCGGCCACCTGATCGTGATATTGGTGCAGGAAGTGCTGCCGGTATGTTTCGCGTAGCCGCCGAAGGATGGTCGATGGGCGTTCAAGGGTGGCCAGGATTTCGTCAACGCACGGATTTAGGTCCGCAATGGCCTGGACGCCACCAAAAAGAATCGTCAGTTCCCGCGCGATGGCCGCATCTAGCTGGCTTACCGCGGTAGCCTCCGTTCCAACCTGGGCGCGCAGGGGTGGCGGCGCCCGCACGAACAGGCGCCCGCTCGCTTCACCGAGGGCGATGGGCCCCTCCCAATTAGCTGCCTGGTCCACTACGTCGCCGATCTGGAATCGGCAGCGCACACTGATCCGATCGACGGCCACGATGCGGAGAGGCTCGCTTGGCAGCGAAACGCCTAACTTCGACAACTCGTGCCGAAGCGCTGAACCCTCACGCAGCGCCTCCTGGACCCACTGTCGCCACGGGAGAAGGAGGTGGTTGAGTTCCGGCGTAAGAGCAACCTGCGGCGGCTCCTGCAAGACCTCGAACCGGGCGACAGTACGCAGCGAAATCGGCGCGGCGGCGTTACGCGCGCGGAGCCATTCGATCAGTTTCTGCGTGTTTCTATCAGTCGTGTCGACGAGACAGACCGAATGTGCGGGGACAACGCGCTCCGGGCGACCAAGGTCCTCGTCCCAGAAGCAATGCGAAACTGGCTCGTATGTGCCGGCGCAGGTCCGCGCGCGAACAGCGCGGAGCACTTCGGGGCGGTAGGTGCGTCGGATGGATCAGCAAGCTTCTCGAGCGCGCGAACGAGGCGCCCGTGAGCTGAGCGCGCGGTTGGCTCGGCCAACTCGATGTGGGAAAGCCCGACCAGAATTTGACCGAGTGACGGACGATCGGCTACGCCAAGCTGGCGGTAGAGGCCTATGATCCCCTTTGGAAGCGGGAGCGCCGACTTGAGGCAAAGCAGCCTCGTCGAAAGATCTTCCTTGAAGTCACTGTCGCCGAGGAAGAGTTGCTGCGAGCTGATCTGTCGCTCCTCCGGACGGAACGCTCGGAATACTTGCAGTCGCAGAGCGAGCCGCTGCCATTCGTCGCGTAGCGCGTCGGATTGCTCGATCAGCTGTCTGACCAGAGCATAGGCGTCAATGGCACCGTCGTCGTCAGCCACCGTCGCCCTATCGGCAAGGCATTCGCCGATACCTCGCAACGTCTCGATCGTCGCCGGGGGGGCATCCAGGAAGTTGAGCGCGGCAGGCCCAAGTCCCAGTCGGACGAACGCTGGCAGAGGCACCGCTGGAACCCAGAATCGCGCCCGGAGCACGCGCTCGCTGGGGTGCAAGAGCACGTCGCGCGGGCAGTGGAACTCCTGCAGGCCACCGCGCTCGGCCAGCACCCACGGCTTGGTCCGAAGCTCACTCATGATCTCGTCGTGCCGTACCGTCGCCACCATCCGATCTAGCCAACTGTAGATTTCTGTTGCAGCGTCAGCCAAGCGTGTAGTGCCCTTACTTGCGCCGTCCAGTACGAGCGCGAAGACGTCGCTGAAGCTCCGCAAGCGACACCAATCGTCCCACACAGAGCGGATGGACTGGGTGACCCCGGTCACGATCGGCCGGGCGTCCAGCGGTATGTGCGGGGGCTGGGTTGCAGTCCAGGCGGGTGATAGGATTCGCGTCTTGAGGAATACCAAGCGCATCGAGGATAGCGAGCACCCGCTCTGGGCTGAGGGCCATCTCGCTTGCAAAGCAACTGGTGTCGACAGCCCCTGGGGCTAGTGCCGTGAGTATGGGGCTCGGAATAGTCGGTGCCGCATCGAAGTACTCGGCAGCCGATAGTGCCGTGCGGCCCCCCAGGGTAGGAACTTCGAGGTGATCCGTCCCTGGCGACCGAACTGGGTTCTCCGGGCGGTCGCGCCAGTTATCCGTGAGTAGCCTCACGCGATTCCTGAGAGAGAGCTCCAGGCCGTCACTCGTGATGGCCAGCTCGGCGATTCTTCCCGGGTCGTGTTCTCGTAGTCGATGGAGCCGCTGGATTGCCTCCTGCACCCAGTTGTCGGTTCGAGCAACGAACTCGCCGTGAAACAGCTGGCCAAGAAGCCACGCGACGCGATCCCGCGGCCATCCCTGCGCCGTCAGCCGTTTTGCAACACGCCATGCGCCGGCGCATTCACCGGCTGAATGCCAGTCCCCGTCAAGGCATGGCACTGTGCGGGCAGTCACGAGCAACCGGCGAAGCTCTCCCGCGTCGGCCTCATCCGACTTGTCTCCCGTTGCTTCGAGCCCTCGAAGGGTGTCCTCGTAATGCGTGGCCAGGTACTGCAGCATGCTCCTGTCGACCGAGTCGGCGGCGCCGCCAATTTGGAGAAGGACGTCCTTTAAAATCGCGACCCGACCGTGATCTTCAAGGCCGAGGCGCTGTCGATAGAAACGTCTCGCAGTGGCGTTGGCCATCTGCAACAGCTGACACGCCGGCAGAGTGATCGGAGCGTCCTCGAAATCGTCATTCGACTGCAGACGGAATACGGTCCGAACCGAAGAGACGTCGCCGTCACAAGCCGGAACGAGCCGTACAAACCGCCCATTGGACTGACGGTGGATTGGCAGAGCCATAACGGTGTAATGCTCATCGTCGTCGAGACGATCCCAGCGTGCGTCGGCGGCATCGAGGAGTTCTGAAGCGATGCGCAGCGATGCTTTGCCGTGTTTATCGATGTCGCCGTTTATCTCTGCTTCAAGCAAATCGTACACGGCGGGAGCTCGCATCCGCGCCGAGTGCAGGATGTCGAAGGCGTTTCGCATGCTTCCCACGGCTACGGTGCAGTCTCTCGCGTGGAGCATCCCGAGCAATCCCGGGTGTACGGACAGCAAGCGACTGGTCTCGCGGGCGAAACCAGGTTCGACTTCGGCGAACACCCGCCTGAACCACACTTCCCACAGCGCCTGGTCGCCTGCCGTCGGCTTCTCGGGCCTGATCAGGATAACTCCATGCGATCGCCGATCCTGTTTGTGAGGAGCAGTGCGAATTAGGAATCCCAGGCGAGCGTCCGGCGGTATGCGAGTCCACGGCTGGGCAATCAGGAAATCAACGATCGGCTGGATGGCCTGAGGCTGCGTAAGTTGGTCGTGAGCGTTCTCCTCCGGCAAACGTCGCAGCAGGTCGAGGGCGGCCGACGCGATCGGTTCGCTAATGTTCTTGAATTGAGGCCGCAGCTCCGACGCCAGAGCCCCGAGACCAATGTCGGGCTGCACCCACTCGACTTCCTCGAAGGCAAGCCCGAGCCCGCGCATAGCTGCGAGCGCCTGATCTCCTCCTTGCTGGTCGTCCAGGATGTACAACGCCCGCCCGCTGTACTTAAGCAGGCTCTCGCCGCTGGTTCTTGCGAAGGCCCAGCATCCCTCCCAGACCTCGGTCGATCCTTTATTCTTTGCCACGAGTTGCAACAGGGGCGAGAGGTCATGTGGCTTCGGCGGATCGGGATGTCGGAGCACTGCTAGAGCCACATCCGCAGAGGGCTGGCGCGCAAGGCTCAACGAAGCTGTTCGTCCAACACGGGCCGCGAGTGCCTCACCAAGCGCGTAGCGGACGAACTGGCGGTCTGTCGAGGACAGCTCGCGAAAGCGATCGCGGTATGCGGTCAGCCATTCCGGAATCAGCTCGAGCGCAAGCGTGCTGTTCTCGTGGCCTATTAGGAGGTCGAACGAATCGCCCCAGACGTCCGGTAGGCGAAGAAGCCACACGCCACGCGAAAACCGCTGGCGCACGAATGCGGTCAGATCGTTGGCCGACCGTTCGTCCGCCTCATTGTCGACGCGCGGGAAGAGAGAGAGGTATTCACGGGGATGATCTTCCAGCAACTGACGGGCGAGATCCGGCAGGTCGGCACTGAGATCCTGCAACAAGGGAATGAGCGCGGTTTCGACCAGCGCTTGGTTCCACTCAGTGCGACGCCTACCTTCATCGGATTCATTTAGGCGGAACTCGATGCGCTGACGGGACGGCCCGATGAACAACGAGGCGTTGAATACGCAATTTGAGGGCCCCTCTTCAAGGAGCGGGAGGAATACGCGCCAAGCGGCGGGGCCCCCTCCGTCCATTCGGCACGCGTCCAGGTCGAGCGGGACCGCCAGTGCCGCCCAAGGAACGGCACGTTCTTCGTTCTTGCGTAGCCGGTCTCGAAGTTCGACCAGCTTTGGGACATCGAAGCAGGCGGTGTGTCTCACGTGGAAATCCCATTTCTTTTCAATCTGCCACCCCCCCTTCTCGAACCGGTGAAGCACGATTGTTCGATCGAAGCAGCTGTCGCACCGCAGGCCAGGACCCCGCTGGCCATCGAACTCCCGCACCTGTCGAAGGAAGTGTTTGAACTCGTCAGGCGGAGCCGTCGCATTAACGCGTGCGAAGGGCTTGACGTCGCCCTTGTCGAGTACCGAGAAGGTGATCGAGGTAATGCCCTTCAGGAACAGGATCGATCGCGCGCTCTCCTCTACCATCTCGCGAAGCACGCGAACGCGTTGATCAGAATCGGAGAACCGGTCGTCATAGATGGCCGGAGTGCCCGAAGGCGTAGCGCGCAAAGGGAGCCGGAAGACCGCATGCTGATAGTCCCCAACGGGGTCGATCGCCAGATCTCCAAAAGAACGCTCCTCGAGGGCAGCCTTTGGGAAGCACCACTCCAGCACCGACTTGATTGGTCCGGCGTGCGTCAGAGCGTCGGCTGGAAAGTCGTCAAGCGTGAACCGCCAGCCGTCCGCGTCAAACACTCTGTGCAGCAAGTCGAAGACGTGGACCTCGCGCCTTGAGAAGAGGAGCGGCGTGTCGGTCAGAAAGTAGACGCTGTTGAAGCCGATCCCGAAACGGCCAGCCGCCGTTGCCTGTGCGCGCTTGTGGCCCCGGGCGACATCCCGGATGGCGGTGAAGTCGTCTGGATCGTTCGGTCCGCATTCTCCAGGAAGCCGGAAGGGCCGATTGTTTCGAACGATAAGCGCGGGTACAAAAAAACTTGCGTACTCATCGGGGGGATGCGAGGGCGGTTGTCGTTCGTCAAGAATGACGGCGAGTTCGGTAGCGCCCGCGTCGTCGGCGTTCTGAAGGAGTTCTTTGATAACAGTGCTTGCGGCGCGGGCACCACCCTCCGCCATCTGCTGGAGGAACTTCTGGATCGATCGCAGGACCGGGTACTGTTGGCCACCAGCGGCGCCGACGGCGGGCTTCAACGGCATGACATTTGTCGTCGGTTCGCCCGCCTCATCGCGGTGGCGCGTCGGACGTGAACCACAGCAGATCGGGCGTGGAGCCGACTACCCCTGACTGACGGAGTCCAAAGACGTTCTACTTCGTAACCTCATCGATACGCAAGTCTGCATGCAGCTTGGTGGGCCAGCCGGACAATGACCAGGACGTAGAGCAGGTCGAAGCTGACGGTCGGGACCACGAACAGATCCATGGCCGCGATGTGCGGCATATGATTGCGCAGGAACGTGCCCCAGCTCTGCCCGGACGGGTCCCCGTTCTTGGCCATGTACTTGGCGACGGTTGACTGAGCCACCGCAAAGCCGAGCTTGAGTAGCTCGCCGTGGATGCGCGGCGCACCCCAAAGCACATTTTCCAAGCTCATCCGCCGGATCAATGCCCGTAAATCCGCACTGATTTGCGGTCGGCCTCCCAGATTGCGAGATTTCCCACGCCAGTACCGGCGAAAACCGGCACGATGCCAGCGCACCAGGGTCTCGGGCCGGATGATCGTGATCGCCCTGAGAACCGATGGAAACCAGCGATACAGCTGGATGAAGAACAGGCGATCGGTGTTCGTGAACTGGACCTGACCGCGCACCTTGCGCTGCAGCGCAATCAGCTGCTGCCTCAGTGCGGCGTTCTCTGCTTCCAGCTGGCTCTTGGGCTTGAAGAGCGAAGCAGCCAGGTTCAAGAGGAAGACTATCAGCGCGGCCATCGCGGCCGACGTTAAGCGATTCTGTCATCAAATCAAAACGGACGAGGTTTTCGGTACACACAAGTCTCGGCGCGGCGCCAGGCCTACCGTACATTGGGCGCCGGCTGGCCGAGAGCCGGGGTCGCGCCGCGGGCCGCGTTTCCGCACAAGCCAATGACCGCTTCGGGGTCAAACCAGGCAACCCTATGTGCGCTTAGGGAGCCTAGGAGCGGCTCACGGCGGCTTCGAGCAGGAAAAGTGACGTTCTGTGTCAAGCGAAGGTCCACTGCTTTCTTGACTATTTTCCCTGGATTATGACCGAGGGGGCCAGGAGTTGGCTCGGCCGCTCCAGCCAATTGCAGACGAGAGCCAATCCAGCGGTGCGCCTAATCTAGAAACGATAGCCCCCCCGATGGCGAGCAAAAATCGTTCTTCTTGTGGGAATTCGGGCCTTCGCGAGAATGACCTCCCAGTCGGCGGGCGTTAGCCAGTGCATGAACGAAACGTTGTTGTCTTCGAGGGCCTGGCTGATAGAGTCGCACTGATCATCATGTCGACTGCCCGGAAAAGCGAAAAGTTCACCTTCAAGATCCGGCAGCCATAGCGCCTGTTCGGGCAGGAAGACTTGACCAGCTTCAAACTTTGCTGATGCAACCGCCATGCGGCTGACCTTATCGCCTTCCGGCTTGACGGCGATGATACCTGAGACCCGCCCCTGTAATTCCTGGACAAGCGCAATGCCGGTGCCCGTATCCTCAACCAGAACACGCTTTGCTTTCCAGGCTTGGGCATGGCTCTGGACCTTCGCTTTGAGGGCAGGATAATCGACGCGGCCGCGCCAGACGTCGACGAGATACCACCTCTTTCCCCGTGCAAGGACCCAGGTCGTGCAGGCAGACCAATCGTTTTCAGGGCCGCCTTTGCTCGCGGTATCCCAACTCTGCAACACGAACAGTTGCTCCGACGGAGGAGGGAGCTCCTTATATCTCTTGACCCAGCGCCGTTTCACCATGGCCCCGCCCGGAGGAGCTGGCTGTTGCTGGTATTGGGCGGAGAATGCGTCGCTGCCAAGATGGAGCTTCAGCCCGTTCAAGATGTGAAGGGGCTCACGTTCCAGCGAGAGCACCTCGCCTGCATTTCGGGGATAGGTGTGTCCATCCCAAGTGGGGATGATTTCGTCTGCATCGGCGATGGCCGGAAAGCTGAGGACTTCCCATTCGGCGGATTGGTCTAAGAGAAAGCCCGTCAGATCATCAACGTGAACACGTTGCATAACTATTACGATCGCGCCCGTTCGCTTGTCATCCAGGCGGGATAACAGTGTATTCGTGAACCATAGGTTGGCACCTGACCGTTTAACATCCGACAGAGCATCGTCGGGTTTAAGGGGATCGTCGATAACAATGATATCACCACCTCGGCCGGTTAACGTGCCGCCCACTGAAGTGGCAAGCCTGAAGCCGCGCTCAGTCAGCTCGATCTCGGTTTCGGAATTTTTAAACGGCCCCACTCTCGTCCCAGGAAAGGTCGATCTATACCAGCGCGAGTTGAGCACTGCGCGAAAATCGTTGGAATGTTTTTTAGCGAGGTCGCCAGAATAGCTGACACAGATAATCCGCCTCGACGGATCATGACCAAGCACGAAAGCGGGGAAGGCGACCGAAGCCGCGATCGACTTTAGGGAGCGAGGCGGCATATTAATGATCAGCCGCGTGCATTCGCCACGACGAACCCGCTCAAGCTGCCACGCGATCGCGTCAATGTGCCAATTCCTGAAATATCGTTGACCCGGAGCTAATGTTCTAAAGACCTTGTGGAGAAAAGCTCTGAAGTCTTTTCGCAGCAAAGCTTCCAAAACACGCGCATCGAATGTCATGGCAGACCTCATCGTTCAGGAGCATTCCGTCAATCGGGCCCCACGCCGGATGGCTTTCCCAGATATTGCGCCAGAATTTCCTGATCTTCCGCCAACAGCTCATCCAGCCGTACTTCCGCCTCGGGTGCATCGGCGTATCGGTCGACCAACGAGAGCACGAGCTTGAGCGCTCTTGGATCGTTCCGCATGGCGTCGTTGGCGAGACGACGCAGCATGACTTCCAGCGCGGGAAGCTGGCGCGTCTTGCCATTTTCAGTCACCGGGACTCTTTGTCGAATTACATCGAGCAAAACCGCGCTGACGTTTCTGCTGCCCTTAGGACGTCCTTTCGGGTTGCCGCTTTGGCCAGGCTTCCAACGCGTTGGGCGCGGTGGCCGACCCTTGCCAACCTCATAATCTTTGGAGCGCTGCTTCAGGGTTTTGGTGCGCATCAACGGGCTCCTTTCGCCAGTTGGCGTCTCGGTGCCTGCAAATCGCTGTACGGACTAGATTTTTTTGCACGCAACTCAAGGACCTCATCGAACGTCTGCTGCGTGGCCTCTAGGATCGCGTCCCTTCCGGTGAATTGTTGCCAGCGCCGGATAGCGACGTCGACGTAGCCCGGCTCAATTTCGAGGCAGAATGCACGGCGGCCGATCTGCTCAGCTGCCATGATCGTGGTACCTGAGCCGGTAAAGGCATCGAGAATGATCGATCCGCGCCGGGAACAATCCCGCATGGCATCCGCGATAAGGGCAACGGGTTTAACCGTTGGATGCATCTTCAGTTCGTCCAATCGGCCTGCACGAAACGTATTAACGCCAGCATAAGTCCAGACATTGCTGCGCATGCGCCCGTGTTGCCCCAGTTCGAAAGTGTTAAGATGTGGTGCCTGTCCCCGCTTGTAGACGAAAATCAGTTTGTGCTGGCTGCGGTAGAAGGTGCCCTGTCCCGGCGTAGTCTTGGCCCATACACAGATGTTCTTGAGCTCGTCGTAGACATTGGCGCCGGCTTCCAGTAATTCGCGTGCGTGGCGCCAATCTATGCACACATAGGTAATACCACCATCGACTGTGAATCGTGCGCAGTGACCGAGCGTTTCTTCCAGAAACCGAACGAACTGACCAGATGTCATTTCACCGGAAGCGCACGCAAACTCTCGATGCTTGATGCGGCCTCGACCGCCCACATGACCGTGAACCCTGACGTTGTAGGGTGGGTCAAGAAATGCCATTTCGGCCATTTGGGCCTGCATCAGTCGAGCGTAGGCGTTTGCGTCGCGAGCGTCCCCAACCAGGAGCCGATGCCGGCCAAGCACGAAAATTTCCCCCTTTCGCGCTCCGCGGCCATCAGTCTCCAGCCCGGAGATATCGTCCGCTGGACCGGCGGTACGGGCTTCAGTAAAATCAAGTAGGATGGAATCGATCTCGCCCGGCTCGAACCCGGTAATTCCGACATCGAGATCGATCTCTGGTAGAGCGATCTGCAGCTCCCCAAGCTCGATCGCCAACACTTCCCGATTCCACCCCGCCTTTTCCGCAAGCTTATTGTCGGTCAGCGTGTAGGCGCGGATTTCTGTCTCGTTGAGGTGGGACAATCGAATAGTGGGGATTTGCTTTAGTCCGAGTAGCTTTGCCGCTTCAGCACGTGCGTGTCCGGCAACTATGCGTCCTTGGTTATCGATAATCACCGGATTAATCACGCCAAAGCGAAGCATCGAGTTGGCGATTTGCCGGATTTGTTTCTTCGAGTGGGTGCGTGCATTGCGATCTGCCGGGCGAAGAGTATGTGGCGACAGCATCTCAATTGGTGGTGCGGGCTCGGGTCGAGCTTTCCTCTTGAGCATTCCGCGGAACTTATTGGAGCAGTCCCCTTCTTCAGAAACCTTAACACAGGTTTCATTTAGTCCTGCTAACGTCGCCTTATTGCTCTTTCTCATGTGGTTATCCCGGTTAAAGCTGAATCTTGCCCAATACTCCTTGCGCCAGAGATTTGTGCATCAGCCGCGCCCTCGCCGACGCGGCTCTGTGCGCGACAGCGCGTTCGCGAGCCTGTGGGCAACTCCTACGAGCTCGAACATTGTCCAAGGAGAGGTGCCGCCTCCCGCTTTCCGGATAAACTTCATTGCCTCACTGAGTCCGCGACATACCGCGCATGCGTTAGGGTCTGTCCCTTGCTTCTTTGCAGTGCCCGATTTGGAGACGATGGTGAGGAGGACCGGATCTGTATTGTCGAAAGCCATGTCGCCTTCTTTCGCATTCCGACGTATTTCTTCTTCGTCGAAAAGCAACTTTGGATCCTGTTTGAGGATGCGAGCGTGTTGCTTTTCGAGCTCAGGCCTCACGCGACGCATCACCGAGACGGCGAAACTCTGTGGCCAACCGTGTCCCATCAGACGGAGTCCGTTGAGAAGGGCAAAGGCTTCGTAGCTCGAAAACCATACCTCGATGCCGCTCCCCGGGGCCTCAGTACTGTAGAAAGCATAGTTAGCGCGCTCTGGATCGCCGGAAGGCGGGCCTCGACCGAGTACTCGATCTGTTTCGAGCAACCGTTTGAGTTGCGTCCGCAAATCCGTGGTCGGCTCGGGCGACCATGGCTCCAGCACACCAGAAATCGCCTCCTCGACCTGGTTACGCTTGTACTCCGCCATTTAAAACATGATGCAAGGTTTTAATTGAAATTGCAATAGGCGGCGTGCTGGATGCTAAACCAGCCAAGGGTAAGGCGAGCAGGGGAGGAGCTAGGAATCGCGCAATCACGCGGTGCATCGTGAACGTGATTCGCGTAATAACACGTTATGGAACGTAGGAGGGACAACTCAGGCTCTCTTTCGAAGCCGTAGCTACGCTATATTGTCGGACCCTGCCTGTGCGACCAAAGCCTAATGCGAGGACGTGTTGGTGCCGCACTGACGAAATTGTCGGCTGCACCGACACGCCCACCACGTCATGACCGGTCGCAGGTCGACCGTTCATGCGATCGGCTTATGAGTGCCGACCTGGTGGGCTCCGAACGGGTTCGCCGTCATCCCCACCACCGCACTTGATCCGCCTCACCGTGCGGCTTCTCCTGCGGTCCCCGCGCTTATCGGGTCCGGGTCCCCGTCAGCGACTGCATTCGCCCGGCTACAATGTGGCCGGCTGCGCTTAGGCCGCAACTGGTTGCGTTTGTGCAAGTTTCTGGAATTCGCTCAGAATGTCCGGATGATGTTCCGCGAGGTAGCGAACCACCCGAGCATTGCCGAGCAGCTTTCCCAGGTAACCGTTCGTCAAAACGAGATCGAGATGATCCGTGCCATACGCCTTCTCCGCTATCCTGAATTCGCGTTCGAGACTGACCGACTCGCGTTCCATCAGTGCAATTTGCTCGTCAGTGAGGCCGTTTACTCGCTTGGGCTTTGAGGAGTTGACCAGCTGCTTTTGCGGCGTCGCTGTTACGAGCGATCTGGCGTAGCTGATCGTGTATTTATTCATGGCGACCATCAGCTCCGCGGCCTCGATCTGCCGCAAGGGACACAGTTTCTTGAGTTCAGTGAACGTGTGAAACGCAATGTGTTTGTCCTTGAGCAGCTCGGCCACCTCCGGACAAATCCCTTCCAGAAGTCGTCGCTTTCGGACAATGTTCTGTACGTCCACGTTGAGTGCCTTTGCAATTCGCTCCTCAGGAACGCCGCGCTCGATCGCCTTGCGGATCATCCTGTGCTCTTGAATGATCGCGATACGATTTACGCGCTTATTGTAGGTGAAGGCCTCGTCGTCCGTTGATATCAGGCACATGACCTCGCTTTGTCCGAGGTCCTTGAGAACGTCGATACGCAGATGCCCGTCCAGAAGGAGGTACTTGTTGGGCTCACTGGGGTCGCGCGCTACGACTGGAGGTTCGACGATACCCACTTCACGAATTGACGCGGCGATCTGCGCATATTTGGGAGTTTGCTTAACGGCACTGGAGACAAGTTTGAGTGGTTGGATGTTTGCAATTGGAATACGCAATCCCGCTCCTTCAAAGGCCATTCTCACCATTGAGGGTGCGAGCTTGCGGACCATGGTCGGTCAGGCTTGGGCGCCCGCGTCGAGGCGTGCAGCGAGATTTTGGGGAAGGGAAGGGAACCCCTCGGCTCGCAACAGCGTAACGAAATTATCGTCGACAAGGAGCTTTCGTAGTGCCTCAGTCACGAAAACAAGCCGACTTCGCGTTGTTTCTGCCTTGCGAATCAAAAGGCGCTTGCGGTCCACATCCTCCCGGTAGGCGCGGATCAGCGCGTTCGAGGATAGGGTCCTCTCACGGGGTTTACCGGCCTGTTTTCCATTTATCTGTAGTCCTTTGCCTCTCCTGCGTCGCTGTTCAATCAGCCGCTTGGCGGCAATCAGTTTGTGACCGCGCAAAAGTTTATTCTCGTATGCGTGCTGAAGGACAGCTTGGGTCTCCTCGTCGTTCGCCGAGGCAATCTCCACCGCGATGCTGACTGGGATCTGCCCGGCCTCGACCGCGCGTAGCAGCCGATGCTCGCCCTTCTGGAGCAACCGGAGGACACCTCTGACATATTCGATCGACAGGCCCGTTTTCCGGGCGATTGCGCTCTCGTTATAACCCCGCTGCTTCAGGCCTTCGATGTCGCGCAGCAAGTCAATGGCGCGGTGCTGGCGTCGTGCGAAGTTCTCAACCAAGCTCATTACCAAGCAGTCCTCGGCGTCGGCTTCTACGACAAGGGCAGGAATCTCGCGCTGCCCCAACGCCTGATACGCTTCTAGACGGCCCTGACCACAGACCAGATCGTAACGCGGCCCGTCGGCCTCATTCCGGCGAGTAACGGTAATTGGCTTCTTCAGACCGAGTTCGGCGATATTTGATATGATCTCCTTGAAGATCTTTTTGTTGCGAACGCGCGGATTGATCACGGTGATGCATTCAACAGGGATCATCTCAACTAATGGAGCTGCTTCTTGTGATCTCTTCATGCAACCTCCAGAAGTTCGGTTCGCGCCGACAAGGCAAAAAGAGCTTCAAGGCTGTCGAAGCGATACGCGTCGAGCGAGATGCCATTTTCCTCGGCGAGTCGCAGACGGGATTCCGTCATATCGAAGCGGGGCAGGAGGTAGTAATCGAGGGCTTCCTGATTCGGCCGGTTCATTCGAACTGCCACGGTAATGTCGGGCCACAGGCCCGTGTCGAAACGGATCTGCCAGCGCAGCGAGCCAGCAGACGTTGTCTGACATCGCACCACGACGATTGATGCTGTGAATTCCCCGTTGATCGTAAGCAGATCCGTGGTCGGATCCTGCTTGACCGAGCCACCGGCTTCTTCAATACCCGCGATTGCGCTCGTCACGATCTGTGGGTGCATGAGACGCAATGCGCGGTTGATCTGGATGTACCGATAATCGCGATCCGCTGTGAAACCGACCAATTCATAGGCGCGCAGTAGGCTGCCGAAGCGGCTTTGGTAGGCACTGCTGGAGGGCAGATGTTCCACTTCGTCTATGATCAGACCGGAGAGATAACCGTGCTGTTGCAATAAGCGCTGGAGAGCCTCCAACATCTCTGCGTCTGACAACCTATGGGACCGCTCCCGGATAATTGTCTGGGCTGCATCGAACAACGACCGCTCAACGACAGGTTCGAACGCTCGGTCAGCCCGGATCCAAATGTCCGGGCTGTTGCGAACCCGCTTCTTCTTGAGCTTGAAGGAGCCGCGGTTCCAGACGTTGTTGCCGATGTATTTTTCATTGATCAGCACTTGGTGAACCGTGCCCCTCGTCCATGGCCGTCCAAGGTCGGTCGTGAGGCCTCGTTCGTTTAGCACGTCAGCGATCTCGTGCTCATGCTTCCGGTCCTCGACGAACGACCGATACATCCAACGGACTGTATCCACCTCCTCTGCTGGGCCAGGGACAAGGATTACGCGGTCGGTCTGGATGCTCTTGTGTTGACCCCTTACTAGCTCGCCTTTGGCAGTGCCTGCCTGGTCGATTAGGCTACGGCGCAATCCGTATCCTGGCGGGCCACCCTGGCGATAGCCGAGCTCAATGAGCCGGCACTGGCCCGTGAACACTTTGACCGAGAGCTCGCGGCTGTATTCTCCGGCCATCGCTCGCTTGACGCCCTTAACGATGGTCGAAACCGGGCTTCCGTCATTCTCGAACTGCTCGGCACAGTACTGGACGCTGATGCCGGCACGCTTGCAAATGTATTCGTAATAGGCACTCTCATCCGCATCCTGGAATCGACCCCAGCGGCTCACATCGTAGACGAGGATGGTTGTAAAATCCGCCGTTCCGTTTTGGACGTCATTGATCAGGGCTTTCAGCGCGTCTCGGCCGTCCAGGCGTAGTCCGCTTTTTCCCTCATCGGCATAGGTGCGCACGATCTCAATGCCGCGTCTTGCAGCGTACTGCTGCATCGCTTCAGCTTGGTTCTCCGTTGAGTATTTCTGGTGTTCGGTGGACATCCGAACATACTGGGCGGCGCGCACAGACTTTCGGGTGACCCCGCTGCTTCGGTCCGCACCAAACTCGTGCCCCACCGCTAGCATCTCACTCGCCTTGCACTCTTTAACCGACGCAGCAGAGACGGTCAGCCTGCCGCCGAAGAGCCGAGCACGGACTGTCCCTTCCGATCAACTCCGTACTTCGTCAAATATAGCCGGGGAGGGTCGGCAGAATGTTGCCGAAAAAGGGCATAGTTTTTCCGAATGGCGAGAATGTTGGAGCTTACAGCTTACCCAGAGGCCATCGCCTATGCTTTGCAGAATCAGCTGGGAAGTACCCACCAGGCGACCAAAACCGTTATGCGATGGACGGGAGCAGGGGAGCGGACGGTTAAGAACTGGCTGGCCGGAATCAGTGGACCCAGCGGTCACCACCTGGTCGAGCTCATCCGGCATTCGGACGAGGTGCTGGAGATTCTCTTACTTCTGGCGGGACGAAAACAAGTTGCCGTAGCGAAGAGACTTGTCGACGTCCGGAATAAGCTGATGGAGACAGTTAGGCAGGTCGATGAATTGATGGCTGGGGAAATTAGTGCCGAGTAACGCGTGATCACGGGCCGTTGTAAACGGCCAGTGCGGATGGCGCTGGGTCGCTGGGTTGGACGTCAAATCGTGAAACCACGTCTCGGTAGGCCCGCGATCCCCGCCGAACGAGAAAAGGCTATCCGTGGGGCTTTGAATAAGCCCGGACGCACGGGGGCTGCGGAAGATTGCTGCCGGTTTGGAGTGGATCCCAGCACAGTTCAGCGGTATCAGCCGCCCCCTCTGGTCTTTGTTTTCACCCTTCAACTTTTCCAACGCCTTGCCGGCGCGCAGCAGGGCAACACTCCCCGGTAAAGGATACCTTCCTTCGACGGCGCCGCGGGTTGCATGCGTGGCATCGTCAACGTGACCTTGCGCTCCTTGACTTCCACCCGGTGGCGCCGCCGACGCGGGCCAACCCGCCGGATGCGGGCGCGTCCCATGACAAAGAGCGACGCGCGGCGCGGGTGTCGCGCCCAGGAGAAGCGACGTGTCCCGCGCCCTTTCATCTTGTGCCGTCGCGCGAGTTGGCACGACGCTTACGCTTTTCCCTGTTCGCTGCCCGAAATTTCCCTGTTTCGCCCAAAAAATTCCCTGTTCCGATGCGCAGGGAAACCGGCTGTAACCATTTGAATTGTACGCTTAATTAGCCGCCGAAATGGCCGGGGAGAGCCAGAATCCGCAAAATTCCCTGTTTATTTCCCTGTTAGCAGGGAATTCCGGTGCGGAGACGGGTTCGATGTGGACTGCATCCACCACCACGCAGTCGACCGTGAACCGATGTTCCCGGGTCTCTGACGGATAGCCCGCACTTTGCGGGCATATGCGCGGTTCCTATTGGCGAGTGTGGGTCTCTGACGACGGCAGAGGACGCGATTGGTCGATTTTTGGCTCCCAGTCTCTGGGCTCTCCAAACCCGTTCCTGGCGTGTATAGAAGAGCACCAGGGCGCGCGCCCATCCGAGTAGCTAAATGTAAAAGCGGAACGGCATGGGCGGAGCTTCCAAACCGCGTGGGGACGCCGTCAAGATTTCGCCGACGCGATCGGCAAATTTCAAGGTGACCGGCAAACCACTGGCGTAATCGCACGCGTTGTAATTAATCTTGATCAAGGCCAGCACGTCGCGCATGATCGTCATCAGGTTGCCGTCACCGCGATTCATCTCGATCAGAAGCTGCTTCGGCGTCTCAAATCCTGGATATGTGCGAATGCGAGGCACGTAGCCGGTCGTCCACAGATAACCCTCCTTCCGCGACATGGTGACGGCCGTGCCGCGGAGCACGGGCGTATCGGTATCAGCGCGGAACTGCCGTAGGTCTTGGGTGGGGCGGATACGCACGCCGACAAGTTTGGTCTCCGCGTAGGAGTCGCAATGCTGTTAAAGCCAACTCATTCACGTCGATCAGCTCTTTTTCCGTTCGCCCTTTGCCAAACAAATTACGAATGGTGGACGACTGGTCATGTCCCGACAGACTTTCGAGAATAACGCGATCCACCGTCCAATTTACCTGTTTTCCCAAACTGAAGCCATGGCTCGGCTTTTACTGCTCGTTTTGCCTGCATTCTCGGCAACAAGCACCATGTCTAAGTGGATGATCCGGCCGTGCTCCAGCCGCCGTGCTAAAGAAGCTGGCAAGGGGCGCCAAACTCAAGGAGCATGCAATGGAAACTCGACTTGCAAGCCTTGCGCCGCGTGCGCCAGCGGCGGTCGGCCAGCGCACCGGCACCCACGCTTCGCCAATTGCGGACCCGTGCAGTGCAACAAAGCCACTGTCATTCGATCACCGCGTCGGCGCGAGCGAGTGGCGTCGACGACAGAATTTCGATGCCGAATTTGGCCGTGATGTGGAATGTTCGGATTGGCAGGACGATAATGGGCGTGGCGGTCGGAACCACCACGCACCGGAGCCCCCAATCCTTCCCCTCACCGTCTTCTACAGTAATATTCGACTTTGGTAAGCTCTGTCAGCATTAGAAGTGCGATTAAGCGCCTCGTCTATGAGCGCACGAATAGTTTGAAAGCATGAACTACATTGGGGACTACAGTCGAGACGTCGTTGGACTTGACTAGGCGTTCTGGGACACTCGGGTCCTGGATTGAGGCAGGTGCGGACTGCTTCCTCCGAGAGGACGTTGCAGGAACAGATAATCATCGTGGGTGGCCAGTCCGTGCCGCGAGGTGCGCGACCGTACGGGTCATTGATCTTCGTCGCATCATACTTTGGCACGCCGTGGCTTTGTTTAACGTCGTAAATTCGACCGAACCGGAGCAGGCTGTGGGTGTTGAAAGAAGAGCCATTCGAAGTAGGTCGTGGCAATCCGTTCTTGTTCCGACCGTTTGCGCCGGCCAGCCATGCAGGCATCCCGGCATAACCTGGAACAGTAGCGGCGCTTGTCGAACCAGCCGCGCTGGTGAGACACGAGGCCAATGCCGCGATTGCAATCAGGGTTTGCACATTTCATGACACGTCACTTGGTGCGATGATTGAGGGAAACAATTGCCGCCTCGCGTGTTCCGGAATGCACTCATTATCGCAGTAGAGCAAGCGTGTCTGTGATTCGCGAACGTAGCCTCTTTCTATCTTCCTGCCACATATCGCGCAAGTCGCGCCTCGGGACGGCACACGATCGTTGACGATAATGAACCTAGTGCGTAACGGGGATGCTCCAGTACTTGTCAAGGTTGGGAGCATGTCAGAGCCTCCATCGGTTCGTGGGTCGATAGGAGGAAGCAGGCTGACTCTTTGTAGAGTCATCATTGAGATCGACCCTAAGTTCTGAAAGAATGATGGGCTATGTAGCCGCGGCAGCCAACTGTACGTATGGGAAGTATGATTAGGACCTACGTACGATCAGGGTAGAGTGGCCTGACAGCTTAACCAGTACATAACAGGATTTAGTTCGCAATGTGATGACTAGTCTTCGAGAGACTTTAGACCTGAGGACCTGGTCGCTGGTCAATAGGCTCACGCTTCAAAACCGCAACACGTAAACAGTCACATCAAGAACCATACACTCAGTAGCTCCGCTATCGGCGGCCAAGGAACCGCGGAGGTGTCCGCGCAGGTAGAGTGGCCGGCGAGATTTTATTTGCCGGTCCCGCCGAGAGCGGGCTCTATTATTGCATTGGGCTCTGGGCCGACCAGCTCGTAATATGCGGCGGTCGCCGAAATCCCGATAAGAAGTCCGAGAACAAGCCCAAGTGAAAAACGCATTGCGATGGAACTTATCCGCTTCGCCGCTACATCCGTAATGCCCTGGAAGCTCCAGCTACTACTCAACTGGCGCAAGGGCCCTCTTACTGCGCGCCGGCTTCGGCGCGCCGACCCGGAAGCGACGATCCGAAAAAGACAGCGCCCCGCCGATGGCCATGGTGACCGGGCCCAGCCAGATCAGCAGCACAAGCGGCTTGTAATAGATGCGTACTCCCACAGAGCCGTCCGGCTTGAGCTCCCCGAGGGAGACATAGATCTGCGAAAGCCCGCGCCGCATCAGGGCCGTTTGCGTGGTCGCGGTTTCGCGCGAGGGGAACTCGCGCTTTGCCGGGTCCATGAAACCAATCAGTGCTCCGTTACGGTGCACGGCGAAGCGAGCGGCAAGCTCGCGGTAGTTCGGTCCCGGCCGCGTGGCCATACTCTCGAGGGTGAGCTCGTAGTCCCGGATTGAGACGAATTGCCCCGGTTTGATCTCGCGTAACGCCTCGGCGCTCCACTGCGTCTCGCCGATAATGCCCAACACAGCGAGACCAAGACCGACATGTGCGAGCATTCCGCCCCAGGTCGATCGCGGAAGGCCTGTTGCGCGCGCAAACGCGGTCGAGAGCGGCAGCTTCAGCACACCCGTGCGTTCGACGATTTCGGTCAAAGCACCAGCCGTCACGAACAGAGCAAGGCCTATGCCGAAGGAAGCGAGAACAGGACCGCCAGGCGAGACGGCAATCGCCACGGCAATGGTTATTGCTGCAATCCCAGCGGCGGCGGTGAGGCGTTGTGCGGCTCCCAGAAGGTCGCCCCGCTTCCAGGCCAACAGAGGTCCGAACGGGACTGCGATCAGAATTGGCACGAACAGGGGGCCGAATGTGCTGTTGAAGAAAGGTGCACCCACCGAGATCTTTTCTCCAGTGATCGCTTCAAGGGCGACTGGATAAAGAGTGCCAACGAAAACGGTCCCACAGGCGCATACGAGAAAGATGTTGTTGAGCACCAAGGCCCCTTCGCGCGATATCGGAGCAAACAATCCACCCTGCTTGAGCAAGGGAGCACGTAACGCAAACAGCACGAATGCGCCGCCAATGAACAGAACCAGAATGGCCAGAATGAAGACGCCGCGCATCGGGTCGCTGGCGAACGCATGCACCGAGGTCAGCACCCCCGAGCGAACCAAGAACGTTCCGATGAGCGAGAAAGAGAATGTCAGGATGGCGAGCAGGATGGTCCACACCTTCAAGGCATCACGCTTCTCCATCACCAGCGCGGAATGGAGAAGCGCGGTGGCGGTGAGCCACGGCATGAAGGAAGCGTTCTCGACAGGGTCCCAGAACCACCAACCGCCCCAGCCCAGGGTGTAATAGGCCCAGTACGAGCCCATCGCGATCCCCAGTGTCAGGAACATCCAGGCCAGGATTGTCCACGGCCGCACCCAGCGCGCCCACGCCGCATCGATGCGGCCCTCGATCAGCGCCGCGATCGCAAAAGAAAATGAGATCGAAAGGCCTACATAGCCCAGATAGAGCATCGGCGGGTGAATGGCGAGCCCCAGGTCCTGCAAGATCGGATTGAGATCGCGACCTTCGACCGGAGCGTCGGGGATGCGGAGGAACGGGTTTGAAGTGAGCACTATGAACAGCTCGAATGCTACGGCGATCCACGCCTGGACGCCCAATACCCTGGCTTTGAGCCGCCCCGGCAGATTGCGGCCGAATGCGGCCACAAGCGCGCCAAACAGCGCAAGAATAAACGCCCACAGCAGCATCGAACCTTCGTGATTGCCCCAGACGCCCGTGATTTTGTAGATGAGGGGTTTGGCGGAATGGGAGTTTTCGAAGACGTTGACTACGGAGAAGTCCGATCGGACGTAACTAGCAATCAGCGCGCCGAAAGCGATCGCCACAAATACGAATTGCGCAAGCGCAGTCGAGCTGCCCACTCCCATAAGCACGGGATCATTCCTGCGCGCTCCCAACATTGGCACGCTCGCCTGGACCAATGCCAGACCCAGCGCCAGCACCAGAGCGTAGTGACCAAGCTCAGCGGTCACCGGAGGGCGCCCCGTGGAGCGGTTGCATTCGCTTTCACCATCTCCCCCTGCCAGTGGCCCTGCTTCTTCAAGGCATCGGCCACTTCCCTGGGCATGTAGCGCTCGTCGTGTTTGGCCAAAACCGTGTCGGCTTGGAACATGCCGGAGCTGTCGAGCGCGCCCTCCGCCACTACGCCCTGCCCTTCCCTGAACAGGTCGGGCAACTGCCCGCGATAGGCAACCGTCACCTCATGGTTTCCGTCGGTCAAGGCAAAACGGAGGGCGAGGTTCTCGCCGCGCCAGAGGCTGCCTTCCTTCACCAAGCCCCCCAGGCGCATGCGCTCCCCAGGGGCAATGTGCTTCTCGACGAGGTCGGTCGGCGAATTGAAGAACACAATCGAGTCCTTGAGCGAAATGAGCACGAGCGCAACCGCGACCGCAACGGTGGCCGCTTGTCGCACCGCGTCGCTTGCTGCCTTCCCCGGCTCGAGCGCGGCGTAGTTCAGGATCGGCTTGACCTGGATCAGGCGACGCAGCTCTTCGGCCCTCGCCGGTCGACCCTGGGTCAGGACGCGCCAGGAAAAGCTCGCCGGCCGTCCGGCGAGCACGTCCTCCAGGGTGTTGGCGCCGAGATTGAGCGCCGGCATCAGATCGTCCAGCTTCAATGCGCCTTGCCTGGCGCCTGACGCCGCAAATAACAGTACATCAGCGATGCCACGCAGGCTCGGGTCTGAAGCCAGCGCGGCAAGTACCGGCCTGGCATTTGTCAGCTCGGCCGTAGTTCGCTGCAGTTGCGCCACTGGAAGAAACAGCAGTCCGTTGCGCTCGAAGAATGGGCCGCCTGTCGGTTGAGTCACCGAGCGGAAGACGTTCGGGTGGATGCGCAACGCATCAAAAAGCTTGTCAGATGCACGATCGGCATTTTCTGGCGTTGGTGCCTCGATGACGACGAGCATGTTCTCGTCGGCAAAAGCGTTGAGTTGGGTCTGGCCGTCCGCGAAGCTTGGGGCGGAGATGAGCTTGGTGACGTCGGTAGTGATTGCAAAGTGCCGCGCGGCATAGATGCCAGAAGCAAGAGCGACCACGGCTGCCGCAAGCACGACAAGCCATGCGTGCCGCCCGCAAAAATCCACCGTGCGAACGATCGTCAGGTTCAACATGTCAGAAGCCCTAGTCTCCGAACCTGGAACTCGCCGGATTGGCGACAAAACTAAACATCTGTTTGAAGGGCCGCTTTCGCGGAATTGATGCTACTTCATGGATCTTGCGTCAAACGTCAGGGAAGACAGTCTACCCGAGGAAACTCGCGTCCCTGAAATTTCAGCTACTCTCGGCTACTCCGAGGAAAGATTGTAAGTTGGTCATCTGTCGATAGATCGCTATGCTTCAATTCAGCAATAAAGATGCAGTGGTGATAATGAATGCGCAGCAATTGCGCCTCAACTTGGCTATTGTCGCTTAACTCGAAAGAATGTGGATGGCCATTTTCCGAATTTAACGTGTTTGCGCGGACGATGGTTAAGCCGTGTATTTGAAGCGATGGACATCGCTGCCGTGATCTCGCTCTTTCTCCATTTCGCCGGACATTGTTTAGGGCCTCAGCGCGGTGATTGCCCCCTAATGCATAAAACACTTACGAGTTGTTGGGGAAGAACTGCTCTAGAAACTCATCGCAGGAGTACCGTATGAGGCACAGGGTAGGGTTCACCGATGACGAACTCCTGAGGATTGTGCCGCTCCTCCATAAGGTAGCACTGAGCCGTACGAGGTGCCCGGATAAAGCTAACGACTTAGTGCAGAATACCGTGCTACGGATGCTGGATAAGAAGTATCAATTTGAAGCGGGCACAGTGTTGGGGGCTTGGGGGGTGGTGATAATGCATCGGTTATGGGTACAACAGTGCCGTCGCGCCGGGCGTGAGATAAAGCTATTCAGGCCCATTCTAGCAGGTCGTGATGGGAACACCGAGTTTGAAATAGATTTTGAAGAAAGCAGGGAGGTCGCGGCACTGAACCAGTTTGATACCGAGGCGTGCTATGACGCACGGGAAAAGTTGCGGCGTATCGAAAAAGCGCAAATCCCTGCCACCCACTGGGAGCCACTGATGGGTATTGCCTTGGACGGGATGGAATATCAGGAGATGGCGGACCGCATGGGCATCAAGATTGGTACGGTAAAAAGCCGCGTCAACCGCGCACGTGAGATGATCAACCGAGAGCTGGAGAAGGTATGAGACCCGGAGTTGCGGAGGGCCCGTTCCTGATCACTCTGTCTGCACGTTTTGCTTGAGGAAGGACGTTGACACTGTTCTCGATCAATTCCTTCTCGCGTTGCTCGTCCATTGGCTCATGAGCTTGATCGAGCTCGCGATACCGTCCCGCATTGTCGCGCTGAGCGCTCGGCTCATGCCGTGGCTGATTGCTGCGACGGCCCTTGCCTTCCTTATTGGTGGCATTCAGGCCCACCTACAGGCTATGCATCCCTCTGCGCTGGTTGTAGAACACACCGGCTTGAGCGCGCGGGAATGCAAGCGTCAAATCCCCGCAAACCAGTTCTCGCCCTGCTTGCTCCAGAACGTCTGGCGAAATGTATTGGTGACTTCGATCGCCCTGATCCATTTGGCGTTCTTGTAGCCAAGCTTGACCGTGGTGCGCAGCCGCAACGGGTAGCCGAAGGGATCGGCGAGAAGCGTGCCGGCATATTTGCTCGCCAGAATCGTCTGTGGATGCAGGGCCGACGCCATGTCGAGGCTTTCCGTGAAATCATCATTGCAGATGAAATAGACATATTTTGCCGTCAGGTCGGCACCGATCCGGGTGAGAAAGGCGCGCAAGTTCGGGCCGGACCATTGCCCGATGTAATCCCAGCCTTCCACGCAGATGTGGCGGATGATCAATTCCTGCTCCGGCAATTGATAAATCTGCTGCGCGGTCCAGGGGCGTTTGTCCTCGATCAAACCGGCCAATTCCAGCTTCCAGGTAGCGCCGTCGATGGGTCTGACGTCCTCGATATCGTAATAGGCATTAAATCGCGGCGGCTTGACCACCTGCGACGGACTGAATGTCGGCGCGAGGTGATCGGGCCGGAAGATC
Organism: uncultured Alphaproteobacteria bacterium; assembly: GCA_963841705.1. Taxonomy (GTDB): domain Bacteria; phylum Pseudomonadota; class Alphaproteobacteria; order Rhizobiales; family Xanthobacteraceae; genus VAZQ01. Next base: position 284,767 of record CAWJDY010000044.1, on the reverse strand, counting down.
GTCGCCTGCACGGCATCGTTCCACGACGACACCGCGCGCAGCCCATTCTGCACGGATTCTTGCTCGCTGACGTCGCAGCCGGTCAGCAGCGTGAGAGCGCCGAGCGTGAGGGCGCCGCGCAACACCCTGCGCCGATTGAAATCCTCGACCAGCGCCCGGCTTTCCTTGAGCACAGTCCGGTCGACGGACTTTCGCAGGCGAATGAGAGACGGCGTGCGGATGCGAATGCTCATGGGATCACCGCGCGAGCGCGTTTCTTCGGGTTGGATCGCCCGATCGGGCAGCGGCCTCGACGGGGCTATGGTCCAAAACCGGACCGCCGGTGATCATGGCGACGAGGCTTCGCGGCACCAGCAGCGCCAAGGTCACATGCACGGCAACGAAGGCCACGATCGCCGACATGCACAGAAAATGAATGAGCCGGATGGTCTGGAAGCTGCCGAACAGGCCCGCTACTTCCGAGAACTGCACCGGCTTCCACAGGCAGAGGCCGGTAATCACGATGAGCATGCCGACCAGAATGACGCTGAGATAGAGAGATTTTTGCACGGCGTTGTAAACGGTCAGATCCCCGTGTGACAGACGCAAGCGCAGCGCGTCGCCAATGGTGACCAGAGCCTCTCTTGGCGATATGGGAAACAGTTTCTGCCGGAAGCGGCCGGTGAAGATCCCATAGGCCACATAAGCGAAGCCGTTGAGGACGAATATCCACATTCCGAAGAAGTGCCATTGCAGGCCGTATTGCGCCCATTTGCCGATCACCAGAAAGTCGGGGAAATGCAACCAGCCGAACAGGACCTCGTCGTTGTAAATCCTCCAGCCGCTGCCGATCATGATGAAAATGGCCGCTGCATTAATCCAATGCATGATCCGCAGCGGCAGCGGGTGCAGGCGGGGGCGCTGGCGTGCATTTGATTGGACGGCTGCGATCGGCGACATGCGGACAATCAGCGCTGTTTAGACTTGAGAGGCAGCAAACTGCGGTTAGCGAGAAGTAGACGCCAATAGCTGAACCGTACGCCGCGCCTCCACCAAATCACGCGCGTGACAGGTATGTTTAGCTAAATGCCTGCGCAAGCGCCGCCTGCTCACAAGTCCGCGCGGAGTTGTTGATTGGAGAAACATTCCCGCTCCCATCGTCGCCTTCGTCGCCTTCTCGACGCTGATCGGCGCGCCATCGGTGACGCGCTTATGAAAGCATAGCAGAGCCGATGGCTACTGACTGTACGATCCTTGATGTGACTCGGTACGCTTTGCGGTTTTTACGCATTGGCCCATCGACCGTGGACGGATCCACACCACCTATGGATTACAAACGAGCGCTGATCCGCGCTCGCTGAGCGACGAAGTACTTGAAGCGAGGGATTACCTGTCGTGATCACGCTGCTGCTGCATCTCGTCGGGCTTTATTTCTGCATCGGCGCGGCGATTGCCGCCTTCCTGCACAGGGCATTTACGGATGGTCTCGAGTGGCGGAATTGGTTGTTCCTGATCTTCCTGTGGCCGCACCTTTTGCTTGAGGCGAGGGATGTTTGATACCATTCTCAATTTCGTCGTCGCCGCGCTAGTATTTTATTTTCTGGCCGATGCCGCCATCTATTTCGCCAGGGCGAGCGGCTCGCTCAAACAGCGGCTGCTTGCCTCCGGGCACAGCTCCCCGATCATCATCTCGTCGCGCCTGATCTCCTCTGTCGGTGTCGGCATCAACTCGGCCGTGTGGATTGCCGATCTCGCCAATGCGCCGCAGGTCAGCCAAGCAATAACGACCCATCTGCCGCCGAAGTCGGTCGCGACCATCCTGATCGCGGTCGCGCTCAAAATCTTGCGCAGGCGGGTCGAGCTCGCAACAGCATAAAAAGGCTTATGACCATGCCTCCACTATCTCTGATGTTGATTGGTTGTGCCATCGTCGGACTGGATATGGCATCGGCACATACCGACACCTGCAGCGAAGAAATTGCGCGGGTAGAGGCGTTGGTGGACCACTCCATGGGCAACCCGGTCGCCAAGCCTACTACATCCCAATCGATCGACGCTCAGCTCCATCACCAACCAACACCGAGATCGGTGCGGTGGGCCGATGAAAATGCCCAATCTATGTTTGCGGCGATCCTGGCGCGGGCAAAAACGCTGAATGCGGATGGAAAAACTACTGAGTGCATCCAATCCGTCGCGGAGGCGAAGCGTCTGGTCCGCATCGAATGAACAAGATACGAATGCTCGATTAATTGAGCGGACTCCAAGGTCAGGAGCGACCGGAGCTGTCGCGTGACAGCTTTCGTCTACAGAGAACGCGGGGTAAAACTAGCGTCCGCCGCTCAGGGCGCGCGCAGGTGAAGAAGGCTTGCGTGTTTGCGTACGTCCGACGCGCGACCTTCAAGAGCGACCCGTCCTCGATCGAGCATGTAAGCATACTCCGCCAAACCAAGCGCGAGCTCGGTTGGACAACGTGGCTCGGCCGATCGCCATCATTTTGCGCTCACCTCCCGAAAGTGTTCCCGCCGGCTGGTCGAGGCCGTTGAGCGAGCTTCGGGAACCGTGTGAGCGCCTGATCGATCTGCGACCGGTCTCCGTTCGTGAGCGCACCCACCTCAAGGTTCCTGCGGCACGTAGCCTATACCCCAACGAGTCCGACGCTCAGTTGGCAGCCGCGTGATGTCGTAAAGATTCAGGGCGATGCTCCCGCTGCCCGGCGCGAGCTCGCCAACAACGTTGAAATCGAGGTCGTGCTCGACGATGACCAGGGAGCAGTACGACGATGGCGAGCCGCCAACGCGACGTATCGGATCGCAGGAGCAGACATCGTCATGCCGCCTCTTGCGTGCTAGAACCCCATAGAGGCAAAACTCGCGTGGCAGCCAGTCTCCGAGGTGGACTATCGCCAGTATAGAACCTTGTCCGCCCGAAGAGGACACCGGTCTGTTAGAGGAGTGCGTACGTGAACCCATCCTCCTGGTTCGGCGCTGATGGGGGTACTAGCGTTGAAGAAGTGTTATGGCAGGACGGCGAACGTGTTGTCTGCAGAAGGTGGCGCGATGGTGCCGGCCGCGACCGGCAGGCCGTTCTGGTCGCGCTTCAAGTCGCAGAGCACCCAACCCCCGGCAGCCTCAATCGTCTCACACACGAATATGAGGTCAGGGAGGAGTTGGACGATGCATGGGCGGCGCGACCGCTGGCGATCGTGCGTGAGCGCGGGCAGACCATACTCGTGCTTAACGACCCAGGGGGCGAGCCTCTCGACCGCCTTATTGGTTCGCCCATGGAGGTCGGACGATTCCTGCGCCTCGCGGTCGCCTTATCGGCCGCGCTTCGCCAGTTGCACGAACGTGGTCTCGTCCACAAGGATATCAAGCCGACCAATATCCTCGTCAATTCCGCGACAGGGCAGGCCTGGCTGACGGGATTTGGTATTGCTTCGCGCGTAGCGCGTGAGCGCCAGTCGCCGAAACCTCCCGAGTTTATCGCTGGAACACTCGCCTACATGGCGCCAGAGCAGAGCGGGCGGATGAACAGGTCGATTGACTCCCGGAGTGATCTCTACTCACTCGGAGTCACGCTCTACCAAATGCTGACCGGCAGTCTTCCGTTTACGGCTTCCGATCCCATGGAGTGGGTTCACTGCCATATAGCCAGGAAGCCTACGCCGCCAGGCGAGCGGGTGAAGAATGTCCCGCCCGTTGTCTCTGCAATAATTATGAAGCTCCTCGCCAAGACTGCCGAGGAGCGCTACCAGACGGCGGCCGGCGTTGAGCGTGATCTGCGGCGTTGTCTTGCCGAATGGGAAGCTCGGTGCCGCGTCGAGGAATTCCCGCTTGGTGAGCACGACACGCCAGACCGGCTGCTGATTCCCGAGAAATTGTACGGGCGAGCATCCGAAATCGAGACCCTGCTCGCCTCCTTCGACCGCGTCGTAGCTGGCGACAGGCCGGAGCTGGTGCTTGTTTCTGGATATTCCGGTATCGGCAAGTCCTCTGTCGTCAATGAACTCCACAAATCACTTGTTCCGCCGCGCGGCCTTTTTGCCTCCGGCAAGTTCGACCAGTACAAGCGCGACATTCCTTATGCCACTTTGGCGCAAGCGTTTCAGAGTCTTATCGGTCCGCTTCTTAGCAAGAGCGAAGAAGAGTTGCGCATCTGGCGCGATGCCATTCAACAGGCCCTCGGTCCAAACGCACTGCTTATCGTCGACCTCGTTCCTGAATTGAAGCTCGTCATCGGAGAACAGCCGCCGGTCCCCGACCTTCCTCCACAGGACGCGCAACGCCGGTTCCAGCTGGTATTCCGGCGATTTATCAGCGCATTCGCACGACCGGAGCATCCGCTTGCCTTGTTCCTCGACGATTTGCAATGGCTCGACGCGGCAACCCTCGATTTGTTTGAGGACGTGCTGACTCAGCCCGATGTGCGGCACCTGATGTTGATTGGTGCTTATCGAGACAACGAAGTCGGTTCCACCCATCCGCTGATGCACAAGTTGGAAGCGATTCGCAAAGCCGGGGCGGCGGTGCAGGAGATCGTCCTTGCACCGCTGGCCCGTGAAGACTTGGAACAGTTGATTGCGGATTTGCTTCATCGCGAACCGGTGCGTGTCAAACCGCTGGCCGACTTGGTGCATGAGAAGACAGGCAGCAATCCATTTTTTGCCATTCAGTTTATTTCATCGCTGTCCGAAGAGGGACTACTCACCTTCGATCATGGAAATGGCCGATGGTCATGGGACCTCAATCGCATTCACGCCAAGGGTTACACCGATAACGTGGTGGACCTCATGGTGGGGAAGTTGAGCCGCCTGCCCGTTGAAGCCCAGAGAGCATTGCAGCAGCTGGCTTGTATGGGCAATAGCGCGGAGTTCGACCTGCTGGCGACGGTTTACCAGGATCCGAAGCAGGACATCCACAGCGACCTGCGGGAGGCAGTCCGAACTGGACTCGTCCTCCAGTCGGAACATGCCTATCGATTCCTCCACGACCGTGTTCAGGAAGCAGCCTATTCGCTGATACCTGAAGGCGCGCGTGGTGCTGCTCACCTTCGAATCGGCCGTCTCCTCGCATCACGGACTGCGCCAGCGGAGATCGAAGAGAAGATCTTCGAGATCGTGAACCAGCTCAACCGTGGCTCTCGTCTCATAACGTCAGCCGAGGAGCGTGCGCGGGTCGCAGAATTGAATCTCATTGCGGGCAGGCGCGCGAAGATGTCGACCGCGTACGCTTCGGTGCTTTCGTACCTCGCGGCTGGCCGGGCATTGCTGACTGAGGAGAGCTGGGACCACAACTACGAGCTCATCTTCGCTATCGAATATCTTATGGCCGAGTGCGAATCGCTGACCGCACAAACGGTGGCCGCCGAAAATCGGCTTTCGGTGTTGGCAGAACGAGCGAGAAACCAACATCACATCGCTCTCGTCGCACGTTTGCGACTCAGGGTTTACACCGCTTTGGATCGGAGCGATCGCGGGGTGGAGGTATCCTTCGAATACCTGCGAAGCCGCGGCACGGATTGGTCGCCGCATCCCACCAGCGACGAAGTACGTCGCGAATACGATCTTATCTGGGCTCAGATTGGATGCCGGCAGATCGAGGATCTGAATGACTTGCCCGTGATGACCAACCCGGATGTCCTTGACGTTCTCGATGTCATGGTCGAGCTCCTGACGCCGGCATTATTCTGCGACGAGAACTTGTCTTCACTCGTCATCTGCCGCATGGTCAATCTGAGCCTCGAACACGGCAACAGCGACGGTTCGTGCTTCGCCTATGTATGGCTTGCGATCATAGCCGGACCCCGCTTCGGCAACTACAAAGACGGATTTCGCTTCGGCCAGCTCGGCTATGACTTGGTTGAGAAACGCGGATTGAAGCGTTTTCAGGCTCGAACCTATATGTCTTTCGGAGACATTGTACTGCCATGGACAAGACATGTCCGGGCGGGCCGCGATTTGGTGCGCCGCGCATTTGATGCCGCAAACGAGATCGGTGACGTGACCTACGCGGGCTTTTGCTGCGACCATATTGTCAAAAACATGCTGGCGGCAGGAGATCACCTGGTTGAGGTGCAACGTGAAGCCGAAAATGGCCTCCAGTTTGCACACAAGGTTCGGTTTGGGCTCGTCGTCGACCACATCAAAGCGCAGCTGGGCCTTATCCGGAGTCTTCGCGGCCTCACTGCAAAATTTGGATCCTTCAATGATGAGCAATTCGATGAGCTTCAGTTCGAAGGCTATCTGGCAAGTAATCTTGCCCTGGCGGAGCTTGAGTGCTGGTATTGGGTCCGAAAACTACAGGCCCGCTTTTTTGCCGGAGACTATGCTGCCGCCGTCCATGCCGCTTTGAGGGCGCAACGGCAGCTCTGGACATCACCATCACAATTCGAAACGGCGGAGTTGTGCTTTTATGGCGCTCTTTCCCACGCGACGTCATGGGATTCTGCGTCACCGGAGAAGCAACGAGAACATCTTGACACGCTGAAAGGTTACGATCGGCAACTCGAAGTTTGGGCGGAGCAATGCCCGGAGAATTTCGAAAACCGGGCCGCGCTCCTAGGCGCCGAGATCGCACGCATCGAAGGCCGCGAGCTCGACGCTGAGCGCCTTTACGAACAGGCCATCCGCTCGGCACACGCAAACGGATTTGTCCACAATGAAGCGCTCGCCAATGAGCTCGCTGCGCGCTTCTACATGGCACGGGGCTTCGAGAAGATCTCGCACACGTATTTGCGAGACGCCCGCGACTGCTATCTGCAATGGGGGGCCGATGGCAAGGTACGGCAACTCGACAAGCTATATCCGCACCTCAGACATGAAACGCCGCTGCCCGATCCAACGAGCACGATCAGCACATCCATCGAATACCTGGATCTTGCTACCGTAATAAAACTGTCACAAGCCATATCGGGTGAGATCGTCCTGGAGAAACTGATCGATACCCTCATGCGTACAGCAATTGAGCACGCGGGTGCTGAGCGAGGTCTATTGATTGTAGCGCGAGGTGATGAGTATCGGATAGTGGCGGAAGCCACGACGGGCGGTGATATGGTGGCAGTCGGTCCGCGGCAAACGAGTGTAACCGCTGCGGATCTTCCAGTGTCGATGCTCCACTACGTCGTCCGAACGAAAGAGAGCGTTTTTCTGCACGATGCCTCAGGCGAGAAGCAGTTTTCTGCAGATGATTACATTCGTCGACATCACGCACGTTCAATTCTCTGCTTGCCGTTGCTCAAGGAAGCCAGATTGGTTGGAGTGCTTTACCTCGAGAACAACTTAGCCGTAGACGTCTTCACGCCCGACCGGATCGTCGTTCTCAAACTTTTAGCATCCGAGGCGGCGATCTCATTGGAGAACATCCGTCTCTATGAAGATCTACAGGACCGGGATGCGAAGATAAGGCGACTGGTCGACTCGAACATCATAGGGATCTTCATGTGGCGTGCTGATGGTCGGATCATTGATGCCAACGAAGCCTATCTGCGCATCATTGGGTATGACCGCGGCGATCTCGTCGCTGGCCGGTTGAGCTGGCGGGACTTGACACCTCCCGAATGGCGTGGCGCAGACGACCGCCGGGCAGCACAGCTAGATGCGAGTGGAACTGCGCAACCGTATGAGAAGGAATATTTTCGAAAGGATGGCGGCCGCGTGCCGGTGCTGGTCGGCGCAACTGCGTTCGAGGGAGGGCCGGATGAGGGCGTCGGTTTCGTGCTCGACCTGACCGAGCGCAGGCAGGCGGAGGAGGAACGTCGGGCTCATCTCTGGTTCTTGGAGAGTATGGATAAAGTCAACCGGGCCATTCAAGGCACGAATGACCTCGATCAGATGATGAGCGAAGTGCTTGACACGGCGCTGTCGATCTTCGCGTGCGATCGTGCTTGGCTGGTTTACCCGTGCGATCCTGAGGCGCCCTCGTGGCGCGCCGCGATGGAGCGCACTCGGCCGGACTATCCAGGGGCTTTGGCTCTGGGGATCGATCTGCCCGTGGACGCGGAAGTCGCCAATGTTTTCCAGATCGCGCGAGCTTCCACCGGTATCGTGCAATTCGGACATGATTTTGGGTATCCAGTACCGACACGGCTCGCGGAGCGTTTCGGCATTCAATCGCTCATCGGCATGGCTATCTATCCGAAGGTCGGCAAACCGTACATGTTCGGCCTCCACCAGTGCTCATATCCCCGGGTTTGGATAGGTCGGGAGGAACGGCTGTTCCAGGAGGTCGGTCGGAGGATCGGCGACGCCCTGACCGGACTCCTGACGCTTCGCAACCTGCGAGACAACGAGGCCAAACTCGAGGAAGCCCAGCGCGTTACCCATGTCGGCTATTGGGAGCGTGACCTCACCACCAATACAGTCATCTGGTCTGATGAAAGCTCCCGCATCTTTGGGCTGGTGCCGGGGGAAAACAAGGTCGCCGTTACGGGTTATCAGAACCTGATTCACCCGGAAGATCGGCAGAGGATCGTCGCGGCAGTGGCGGACGCATTGCAGGGCGGACCGCGATATGACGTGGAGTACCGGGTGCTCCGGTCCAATGGCGAGGTGCGCATCATCCACAGTCAAGGCGATGTGGTGAGGGATGGGTCGGGCCGACCTCGCCGCATGTTCGGCGTCGTCCAGGACATCACGGAGCGCAAGCGGGCCGAGGAAGACCTGCGCGAGAGCGAGCGGCGCTACCGCGAGATGCAGATGGAGGTCGCGCATGCGAATCGCGTCGCAACGATGGGGCACCTTACGGCTTCGATTGCCCACGAAATCAACCAGCCGATCGGAGCCGCAATCACATATGCCAACGCCGGCTTGAATTGGCTCAGCCGCCAATCGCCGAATTTGGAGGAGGCCCGGCGGGCGCTCGGTCTTGTCGTGGAGAGCGGCGTCCGGGCCGGTGACGTAATCGATCGAATTCGTGCCCTTGTCAAAAAGGGGCCTCCACAGAAGGATAGAGTGGATGTCAACGAAGCGGTCTTGCAAGTCATAGCGTTGACCCGAAATGAAATGGCCAAGAATGCCATTTCGGTCCAGACACAACTAGCGGAGAGCCTGCCAGCTGTCCACGGCGATCGGGTGCAACTACAACAGGTGATGCTCAATTTGTTGATCAATGCCATCGAGGCGATGAGCGAAATGAGCGAAGGATCCCGAGAATTGCTGATCAGCACTCAGAAAACAGAATTGGAAGGTGTGCTTATCGCCGTGCGAGATTCGGGTTCAGGGCTGGCACCCGAGAGCGCCGACCGTTTGTTCGAGTCCTTCTACACGACCAAGCCCGGCGGCTTGGGATTGGGGCTGTCCATCTGCCGTTCGATTATCGAAGCGCATCAGGGACGATTGTGGGCGAGCGCGAGCATTCCCCGGGGAGCCATATTTCAATTCACGTTGCCCACACAATCATATGCTGGGCAAGGTGATGCTTAGTACTTAGCTCAGTCGGACGACAGAAGATGGACTGCGACACGTTCGTCCTGCACCATCCATCCTTCGTTCGGGTAAGAGATGAGCCACATCGTCTTCGACCACGTGAGTAAGACCTTCCCGCGTCGCGGGGGGAATTTCACCGCACTCAAGGACATGAGTTTGACGATCGCCGAGCGCGAGTTCGCCATCGTCGGACCGTCCGGTTGCGGTAAGACCACGCTCCTCCGCATCGTGGCCGGTCTCGAACCACCGTCGTCGGGGGCGTGCGCGTCGGCGGCCGCCCGATTGCCGGACCAAGCCCGGATCGCGCGATGATTTTTCAGCAGGTCGCGCTGTTTCCGTGTTTCCGTGGAAGACCGTGCGGGAGAACATCGCGTTCGGCCTAAAATGCAAGAACATGAGTTGGCGGGAGCGCGATCGCGTAGTGCACCGCTATCTCGAGCTCTTGGAGCTGACGGGCACCGAGGAGAATTATCCGCACCAGCTGTCGGGCGACATGCAACAGCGCGTCGCGATCGCGCGATCATATGCCATTGATCCCGACGTGCTGCTCATGGACGAGCCATTCGATGTTTGCGGCGATCTTGGCGCGCGCCAAAACTCTGAATGCGGATGGAAAAACGGGTGAATGCATCCAGTCCATTATGGAGGCAAAGCGTCTCCTCCGCATCGAATGAATGACGTGGAAACTCGCAACCGACTTCGGCGGCCAGCGATATTTCGTCCTTGAATCAACTGCTACATCGGCGCAACATCTTTCTGAGAGCGAGCTACGTCGGCGGCGGAAATTCCCTCCAGTGCAAGCCCGTACCCGACGCCCTCGTCGATAATGCGCCGCAACTTCTGCGTAAGTGCAATCCTTGTGTACCGCGTCGTGAGCGGTGGCAGTTTTGCGAGTTTTTGCGCAATTTCACGGGCGCGAGGGAGGAGCTTATCGCCCGGGAGGATTTCGTTCACTGCTCCCCATTGTCTGGCCGTCCGCGCATCGAGCTCCTGGCGGGTGAGGATGAAGTAGCGGCCGCGTATGGTGCCGATCACTTCCTGCCATAGCAGGTGGACACCATCACCCGGCACGATGCCGAACTCGAAGTGCGGCTTGTCCTGAAAAACCGTTGCTGGCGTTGCCAACACGATGTCGCAGAGCAGGATGTACTCGGAGTGTAGCCGCACCGGGCCATTCACTGCGGCGATCAGCGGCACCTCGATGTCGAGGATGTTCATGAGGACTTTTTTGCCCTCGCGATAGATCTTGTCGTAACCTTGAGGGGTGAAGAAGTCGAAGCCCTCGGGGCTGATCGATTCCATGAACGCATTGCCGCTGCCGGTCAGGATGACCACGCGGTTATCGGGATCGGACCCGATCGCGTGAAATAGGTCTACGAACTGTTCGTGGGTATGCCCGTTGAAAGCCAGCGTGCCGCCATTAGAGTGAAGCGCCACTTCCAGCACGCCGCTTTCCGAACGGGTCAGACGGGCATTGGGAAAATTGTCGCGGTACGTGTCAAAGCGACTCATGGATTTGCTCCTTCTCGTTGCTGGCGTCTTTGAGCATGCAAATTAGAGGACGGTAACCGGCCTTGGTACGTGCGCCGGTCCGGCGCAGTAGCAGAGCCGATGGCTACTGACCGTTCAATTTTTGATATGGCTCTTTACGTATTGCGGTTTTGCGCCGTCAGTCTATGGACCTGCGACCCGGAATCGCACCATGTTTGGGCTGCATGAAAATCGCGTTGACTGGAGGGCTCGATGAAGGTTGCGATCCTGGATGATTTTCAAGATGTCGCCCTGCGGCTGGCCGATTGGTCGGCGGTTACGCGGCGCGCGGAGATCACGGTATTCAATGATCACGTCGCTGATCCCGCCACGGTCGTCGAGCGGCTGTGTTCTTTCGATATCGTCTGCGTCATGCGCGAACGGACGCCGCTGTCGCGAGAGATCCTGCAGCAGCTGCCGCGGCTCAAGCTGATCGCTTCCACCGGACCGCGAAACGCCTCGATCGACATGCAAGCGGCCGCAGAGCGCGGGATCGTCGTGACCCCTACCGGCTATGAATCCGCTCCGACCATCGAGCTCACCTGGGCCCTCATCCTCGCGAGCGTCCGCCACCTCGTCCAAGAAGCCGGCTCGGTGCGTGATGGTGGCTGGCAAACCAGGATCGGCGCAAACCTGCGGGGCAAGTGTCTCGGCGTGTTGGGGCTGGGCAATATCGGCAAGGAGGTTGCCCGGATCGGTCTCGCCTTCGGCATGAGGGTGATCGCCTGGAGCCAGAATTTAACGACGGAGATCGCCAGCGCCGCCGGCACGACGCTCGTCGACAAGCACGCGCTGTTTCGCCAAGCCGACATCGTGACCATCCATCTCATCCTGAGCCGGCGGACCGCCGGACTGATCGGGGCTGCCGAGTTCGCTCTTATGAAGCCGACGGCGTGGCTGATCAATACATCCCGCGGTCCGATTGTGGATCAGCCGGGGCTGATCGACGCGCTGCAGGCGCGCCGAATTGCTGGTGCGGCGCTCGACGTGTTCGATCAGGAGCCCTTGCCCGCCGGTCATCCCTTTCGGATGTTGGACAACATCCTGACGACGCCGCACATCGGCTACGTTACGGAAGAACTTTATCGCACATTCTATGGCGATGCCGCTGCGAGCATCGCAGCGTGGCTCAATGCCAACGCCGCGTAACCCCGCCGGTGAAGGCCGAGAGCATGCGTTGTCAGCCCCCAGAAAAAAACTCCGCCAGAGCCCCTGCTACCGCGCGCGCATCGTTTTCCATCGGGATATGGCCTGCTGACCGAATCCGCACAAGCCTGCTCGCCGGCATCTCGGCCGCGAAGCGCTCGGCGTGGTTGACCGTCTGAAAAGTGTCGTCCTCGCCCCAGACCAGCAGCTTGGGGGTCGTCGATTCCCGCAGCGCGGGCAGAAGCTCAAGCGTGTAGCGACTATCGGCCGCTCCTGCGAGCGCCAGCCAGGACCGCGCGACCCGAGGATCGGTCCAAGGCTCGATATATTCCGCAATCTCGGCTTCACTCGTCGGGCGTGCGAGCGCCTTCACCACGGACTGCCGACGCGCTGCAAGAACGTCCTCGGTCGACGTCGCGGCTGCCACGGCCGGATCGCGGAAGCGGGCGACGCCGGGTACGGGCCACGAGTTGTACATGACTGCGTTCACCAACGCCAACCGCAGCACGTCCACCGACCGGCTGATCAGGAGATGTTGGGCGACACCCCCGCCGATATCGTGCCCCGCGAGCATCACGGGCCCCTTTTTGTCCATCGCCTCGAGGAAGCGCACGAGCCAAGCAGCCAATTGAGGAATCGATGCTTCAGCGACCGAGAGCTCGCCCCCTGAGCGTCCAAAGCCCGGAAAATCCACGGCGACCGGATGGAGGCCAGCAGCAGCGATATCGTCGAGCACGGGCTGCCAGACACGGCTCCAATAGGTGCCGTGAAGCAGGAGCACCAATGGACCGCCCCCGCCCGCGGTCAGGTAGCTGATCTGGATTCCCTCAACATTGACGGTCGCGCGGGTCGTCATCGGACCAGCCGTCTGACATAATCTTTTCCGAGGCCGATCAACTCGTAATGCCGGCTTGCCAGCTCAAGCTTGGTGAACACGTCTTCGTAGCCCAGCGCCACTCCGTAAGGATCGACGTAAGTGTAGCCGGCGGTGACGTGGAACAGCGTCGCCATCTCCTGAACATCGTCCGGAACGATGAGCGTGTGCGTCTCTCCAGCTGGCTCGAACGCGTAGTCGCCGACCGACGCCACCCAGTCGTGCTCCAGATAGCGCCACCTCCCACGGAGTGTGAACGCGTGGACCGGTCCGTGATGGCGGTGGCGCGACAGCACCCCCGAGGCGCGCACCCGCAGGATGTTGATGTAGTAGCCGTGGCTGACATTCAGCAGCAGCGGCTTGAACCAAACCGTTGGCGATTGCGGTACCCAGTTCCGCTCGTCGCCGTCAAGCACGAAGCCGCCCGCGATCAAGACATCGGGAACCATGCCCGTGGGCTGCGGCAGCTGGTAGGCAATCTTGCTCGAGTCGATTGGATGCCCGAGCGATGCCGTCGGCGCGTGTACACCAGGCAGCTCCCAAGTCATCGTGCGACCTTCTCGAGCAGTGGGAATCTCATTCGCGCTGCCCGTTGTCATTGTCCATCGCGGATCAGTGAGGGCACTGTGTCCGGCCTCAGTAATAGCAGAATTGATAGCTGCTGACCGCGCGATCCTTGCTATGATTCTTTACGTCTTGCGGTTTTCAAGCATCAGCCTATGGATCTAGGATCGGACGCGCGCTCTTTGACGAGCTGGGGGAGCCACTTTGCCGGACGGAGCGCCGAAAGGTCCGGTGCGGCGCGCCAATGTTCGGTATTCATCACGCTACCTCCGGCGTGGTAAAGACCCCGAGGCTTGGCCACGCCTCGGTTGGGCTGATGCTGGTATAGAGCCTCGTATGCCCCACAGGGACAGAATGGGGAGTGCGGCACATGAACCCATCTTCCTGCTTCAGCGCTGAGAGAAACAGTAGTGTTTGAAGAAGTGTTATCAGAGGATGATGAACGTGTCGTCTACAGGAGGGCGCGGAGTGATGCTAATGGCGTCGGCGATTGCGTGCTGGTCGTGCGTCCCGCCCGGGAGCATCCCACGCCTGCTGCTCTCGATCGTCTCGCTCACGAATACGGATTAAGGGACGAACTGGACGGTACGTGGGCGGCACGACCGCTAGAACTTGTGCGCGAGCGCGGGCAGACGATACTCGTGCTCAGGGACCCGGGGGGCGAGCCGGTTGAACGGCTTATCGGCCTGGCCATGGAGGTTGGAGCATTTCTGCGCCTGGCGGTCGCCATATCGGTCGTCCTTGGCCAGTCACATGGGCGCGGTCTCGTTCACAAGGATATCAAGCCGAGCAATATTCTTTTCAATTCCGCGACCGGCCACGTCTGGCTAACGGGCTTTGGTATCGCTTCGCGCCTGCCGCGTGAGCGACAGTCGCCTGAACCTCCCGAGTTCATCGCCGGAACCCTCGCCTACATGGCGCCGGAACAGACCGGGCGGATGAACCGCTCGATTGACTCCCGGAGTGATCTCTACTCGCTCGGGGTCACGCTCTACCAAATGCTGACCGGTAGCCTTCCGTTCACGGCTTCCGACCCCATGGAGTGGGTTCACTGCCACATCGCAAAGAGGCCGGTGCCGCCAAGCGAGCGGGTGAAGAATGTTCCACCCGCCGTCTCCGCAATCATCATGAAGTTACTCGCCAAGACTGCGGAGGAGCGCTACCAGACGGCAGCTGGCCTCGAGCGTGATTTGCGGCATTGTCTTCCCGAATGGGAAACGCGGTGCCGCATCGATGAGTTTCCGCTTGGCGAGCGCGACACGCCAGACCGACTGCTGATCCCAGAGAAACTGTACGGGCGAACATTCGAAATCGAGGCCCTGCTCGCTTCGTTCGAGCGTGTCGTCGCAAGAGGCACGCCGGAATTAGTGCTCGTCTCTGGGTATTCTGGAATCGGCAAGTCCTCGGTTGTCAATGAATTGCACAAGGTACTTGTTCCACCGCGGGGCCTTTTTGCCTCGGGCAAGTTCGACCAGTACAAGCGCGACATCCCTTATTCCACTTTGGCCCAAGCGTTTCAGAGTCTTGTCCGTCCGCTTCTGAGCAAGAGCGAAACAGAGCTGCGTATCTGGCGCGACGCCTTTCGTCAGGCGTTAGGGCCGAACGGACTTCCCATTGTGGACCTCGTCCCCGAGCTGAAGCTCATCGTCGGAGAGCAGCCACCGCTCCCTGTTCTTCCGCCCCAGGATGCGCAGCGCCGGTTCCAGCTGGTCTTCCGGCGATTCATCAGCGTATTCGCACGACCGGAGCATCCGCTAGCTCTCTTCCTCGATGACTTGCAATGGCTTGACGCGGCAACCCTCGATTTGGTCGAGGACCTGCTGACTCAGCCGGATGTGCGGCACCTGATGCTGATTGGTGCTTATCGAGACAACGAGGTCAATTCCGCCCATCCGCTGATGCGCAAACTGGAAGCGATTCGCAAGTCTGCAGCGGCAGTGCAGGAGATCGTCCTCGCGCCGCTGGCCCGTGAAGACTTGGAACAGGTGATTGGGGATTCCCTTCGTTGCCAGCCGGAGCGCGCCGCCTCGCTGGCTAGCATGTTGCACGAAAAGACAGCGGGCAATCCATTCTTTGCGATTCAGTTCTTGTCTTCGCTTGCTGAAGAGGGATTGCTCCACTTCGATCATCGCGAAGCGCGATGGTCCTGGGACTTCGAACGGATTAACGCGAAGGGTTACACCGATAACGTGGTGGATCTCATGGTGGGAAAGTTGCGCCGCCTGCCTGCCGAAACTCAGAAGGCGTTGCAGCAGCTTGCCTGCCTTGGCAACAGCGCCGATTTCGCACTGCTCACGATGGTTTATGAGCTTTCAGAAGATGGAATGCACAGCCACCTGCGAGAAGCAGTTGGAGCAGGGCTCGTTCTCCATTCGGAAGGTGCCTATAGATTTCTGCATGACCGAGTTCAGGAGGCAGCGTATTCGCTGATCCCGGAGGACTCGCGCGCCGCGGCGCATCTGCGAATAGGTCGCCTCCTCCTGTCGCGCACCCCTCCCGAAAAGCGAGAGGAGGGGATCTTCGAAATCGTCAATCAGCTCAACCGCGGCGCTCGCTTGATCACCTCGCAGCACGAACGGGATGAAATGGCAAAGCTCAACCTGATGGCCGGCGAGCGTGCGAAGGCGTCTGCGGCTCACGCCGCTGCGCTCACCTATTTCATGAGCGGCGCCGCAGTGCTGGCCGATGATGCATGGGAAGGTCGGCGTGATCTCGTCTTTTCGCTGGAATTGCAGAGAGCCGAATGCGAGTTCCTGACTGGCCAATCCGCGGCTGCAGAGAGTTGGTTGGCCATGCTGGCAACGCGTGCTACAAGCGCGCCCGAACTTGCAACCGTCACGTGCTTGCGTGTGGATCTGTACACGATCCTCGATGAGATGTACCGCGCGGTTGCTGTCTGTCTCGATTATCTTCGTTATTTCGGCATCGAATGGTCCGCGCATCCTACGGAAGAGGAGGCTCGGCGAGAATACAATCGTGTTTTGTCGTTGTTGACAGGCCCCGCGATCGAGACACTTGTCGAGCTGCCTTTAATGAGCGACGCCGCCGCTCTCTCGACCATGGATGTTCTGACAAAAGTCATGGCCGCGGCATATTTCTACGACCCGAACCTTTCTTCACTTGTCATTTGCCGGATGGTCAATCTCAGTCTTGAACATGGCAACAGCGATGGATCGTGCTTCGCTTATGTATGGTTAGCAGTCATCGCAGGCCCACGTTTCGGCAATTACAAGGCCGGATGGGATTTTGGTCGGCTGGGATACGAGTTAGTCGAAAAACGCGGATTAAGGCGGTACCAGGCGCGAAGCTATTTGTGCTTCGGTAATATGGTCCTGCCATGGATCAAACATATACGGACCGCCCGGGATTTACTGCGTCGCGCCTTCGATATCGCCAACGAAATGGGCGATCTCACGTTTGCAGCTTATGGCTGCAACTATCTGGTCACAAATCTTATTGCGGCGGGAGATCCGCTCGCGGAAGTGCAGCGTCAGGCCGAGAACCGCATCGAGTTCGTACGAAAGGCTCGGTTCACCCTGATGATCGACAATCTCACCGTGCAACTCGCATTTGTCCGTACGCTTCGCGGGTTGACCCCGAAATTTGGTTCCTTCGACGAACCAGGATTCGATGAGCTTCGATACGAGCGTCATCTGGCGGGTAACCGGGTTCTGGCGCTATCCGAGTTCCGGTATTGGGTTCGAAAGTTACAGGCCCGATTCTTTGCCGGGGACTACCCTGGTGCTGTAACTGCATCATTGACCGCGCAGCGGCTCCTTTGGAGCTCGACATCGCACTTCGAAACGGCCGAGTTCGGCTTCTATTGCGCGCTTGCTCACGCGGCTAGCTGGGATTGCGCAGTTCCGGACGAGAAACGTCAACATTATGAGGCTCTGAAGGTTCACCACGGCCAGCTCAAACTATGGGCGGAAAATTGTCCCGACAATTTTGAAAACCGTGCGGCGCTTGTCGCCGCCGAGATCGCCCGCATCGAAGACCGCGTGCTCGACGCCGAGCATCTCTACGAGCAGGCCATCCGCTGGTCGCACGCAAATGGATTCGTCCACAATGAGGCAGTCGCCAACGAGCTCGCCGCGCGCTTCTACATGGCACGTGGCTTCGCGAAGATCGCCCACACGTATTTACGGGACGCCCGCGACTGCTATCTGCAATGGGGGGCCGATGGCAAGGTGCGGCAACTCGACAGGCTATATCCGCACTTCAGACATGAAAAGCCGCTGCCCGATCCGACGAGCACGATCCTGACATCCGTCGAGCACCTGGATCTTGCTACGGTCATAAAACTCTCTCAAGCCGTATCTGGTGAGATCATCCTGGAGAAACTGATCGACACGCTCATGCGTACGGCAATCGAGCACGCGGGCGCTGAGCGAGGTCTTTTGATCCTTGCGCAAGGCGATGAGCATAGGATCATGGCGGAAGCCACGACCGGCAGCGATCAGGTGGCAGTCGGTCCGCGGCAAGAGAGCGTAACCGCTGCCGACCTTCCAGTGTCGGTTCTCCACTACGTCGTCCGGACGAGAGAGAGCGTTCTTCTACACGATGCGTCGGGCGATACGCAGTTTTCCGCCGATGATTACATTCGCCAGCATCGCGCCCGTTCAATCCTCTGTCTGCCATTGCTCAAGGACACCCGACTGCTTGGAGTGCTCTACCTTGAGAACAACCTGGCTCTGCACGTCTTCACGCCGGAACGGATCGTCGTCCTGAAACTTTTAGCCTCGGAGGCGGCGATCTCATTGGAGAACATCCGTCTCTACAACGATCTGCAGGACCGGGAAGCGAAGATAAGGCGGCTGGTCGACTCCAACATCATAGGGATCTTTATGTGGCATGCTGACGGTCGCATCATTGATGCCAACGAAGCCTATTTGCGCATCATAGGATACGACCGCAACGATCTCACCGCCGGCTTGAGCTGGAGGGACTTGACGCCTCCCGAATGGCGCGGCGCCGACGACCGCCGGTCGGCACAGCTGGACGCAGGTGGAACCGCTCAACCGTATGAGAAGGAATGTTGTCGCAAAGACGGCAGCCGCGTCCCGGTGCTGGTCGGCGCAACCGCGTTCGAGGGGAGGTCGGATGAGGGCGTCGGCTTCGTGCTCGATCTGAGCGACCGCAAGAAAGCCGAACGAGCATTCGCTCAGGTACAGACGGAGCTCGCACATGCGAACCGCGTCGCAACAATGGGGCACCTGACGGCTTCGATTGCCCACGAGGTCAACCAGCCGATCGGAGCGGCAATCACTTATGCCAACGCTGCCTTGAATTGGCTCGGTCGCCAATCGCCAAATCTGGAGGAAGTCCGGCGGGCGCTCGGCCTAATCGTGGAGGCCGGCATTCGGGCCGGCGATGTAATCGATCGCATACGCGCCCTCATCAAGAAGGCGCCAGCAAGAAGGGACAGAGTGGAGATCAACGAGGCCATCCTGGAAATTGTAGAGTTGACCCGACGCGAAATGGTGCAGAACGCCATTTCGGTGCAGATGCAGCTGGCGGAGAGGCTGCCAGCTGTCCGGGGAGATCGCGTGCAACTCCAACAGGTGATTCTCAATTTGGTGATCAACGCAGTCGAGGCAATGAGCGGAATGAGCGAAGGATCCCGAGAATTGCTGATCAGCACCCAGAAAAAAGAATCGGAAGGTGTGCTAGTCGCGGTGTACGATTCGGGTCCGGGGCTGAGCCCCGAGAGCGCCGACCGTTTGTTCAATTCCTTTTACACCACCAAGCGGGGGGGCCTTGGAATGGGACTGTCGATCTGCCGATCGATTATCGAAAGTCATCAGGGACGATTGTGGGCGGGCGCAAACATTACCCGAGGGACCGTATTTCAATTCACACTGCCTGTATATTCTGGGCAGGGCGATCCTTAGAGCCATCCAGATCGACGGACCTTCGGAGGCGAGCTATCCAATCAATTAAGACAGAAGACCAGATGGATTATAGCCAGAACAAGGCCAAGACTTACACGAGACTCGTCAGGCTCGCGAGCCAATATTTGAAGAAGCAAGGGCCTGAACGGTTGGGTGCAGCGAAGCTTATGCACGCCGCCGGTCTGGCGCGCGGCCGTTTCTATGCCCATTTCACATCCAAGGAGGCGCTGCTGCTCGAAGCACTGAGAGGCGCTTTCACCGAGGCGGAACAAATCTATCATCGCATTGGCGACAATTTGCCGCCGCGCCAGGCACTGACGAGATTCATTGACTTCTATCTGTCGGCCTATCATCGCGACAGCCCTTCGAACTGCCCAATCGTCACGCTCCATTCCGATTTGCCACGACAATCGAGAAAATTCCGGGCAGCTTTCAATGCCGGCTTAAAGCGACTTCTCGGGATCCTTGCCGGTTGGATGGAAGCCGCCGGCATCTCTGATAGCGAAACGGCAGCCGCGGCCACGCTTTCCACGATGGCAGGTACAATGGCGGTCGCGCGTGCGGTTTCTGATAAGCGAGTCTCTGATGAGCTTTTGGCTGTCGTGACCGACAACCTCAAAGCGCGGCTCGGATTGGGTGATCTCGCGACAGTCATCAGGGTATCGCAGGCACTCTCCCGAGAAATCGAGCTCGGGAAATTGATCAATACGCTGATGGGGCTTGCCTTGGAACACGCCGGTGCGGACCGAGGTCTCCTGATCCTGCCGCGCGAGGACGAGTTGTGGATCGAGGCAGAGGCCAAAACTGCTCACGGCGCCGTCGATGTTCGTGTTCGGCAGACGCGTGTGGCCCCCGGAGAACTTCCTGAATCGGTTTTACGCCACGTCATCCGCACTCAGGACAGCGTGATGCTGGATGACGCCGCGGGCCAGTACCCATATTCCGGAGATGAATATATCCGCCGGAATCAGTGTTGTTCGATTCTATGCTTGCCATTGACGACACTGGGCAAGTTGGTCGGTGTGATATACCTCGAGAATAATCTGACACGTCACGTATTCACACCGGCCCGCATCGCGGTGCTGAAGCTGCTCGCCTCGCAGGCCGCTATCGCACTTGAGAATGCCCGTTTGTACCACGATGTTACAGAACGCGAAGCCAAGATACGTCGCT
Organism: uncultured Alphaproteobacteria bacterium; assembly: GCA_963841705.1. Lineage (GTDB taxonomy): Bacteria > Pseudomonadota > Alphaproteobacteria > Rhizobiales > Xanthobacteraceae > VAZQ01. The sequence continues at coordinate 264,186 of CAWJDY010000044.1, read as the reverse complement.
TGGTCGACGCCAACATCATAGGGATCTTCATCTGGGGGCTCGACGGTGGGATTATCGAAGCCAATGACGCGTTTCTGCGTATCGTGGGCTACGACCGTGAAGATCTCGCCTCAGCTCGTCTTCGCTGGACGGAGCTGACGCCGCCGGAATGGCTAGCCCGCGATGTACAACGGTGGATACCAGAGCTCAAGACGACTGGGAGCTTGCAACCGTTCGAGAAGGAGTTCTTCCGGAAAGATGGCAGCCGCGCGCCCGTGCTCATTGGCCTGGCCAGCTTCGAAGAAAGTGGAAACCAAGGCGTCGCTTTCGTGCTCGATTTGACCGAGCGTAAGCGGGCGGAAGCAGAAGCACGCGACAGCGAGCGACGCTACCGCGAGGCACAGATGGAGCTGGCGCACGCAAACCGCGTTGCAACGATGGGGCAGCTCACGGCCTCGATTGCCCATGAGGTCAGCCAGCCGATCGCAGCGGTAATCGTTCACGCCAACGCGGCTTTGAATTGGCTCCGTCCCCAACCGCCAAATCTGGAGGAGGTCCGCCGGGCGCTCGCTCTCATCGTGGAGGGCGGTGTTCGAGCCGGTGACGTGATCGATCGAACCCGCGCCCTCGTCAAAAAGGCGCCTCCACGGAAGGATAGAGTCGAGATCAACGAAGCCGTGCTACAAGTCATAGCGTTGACCCGAAACGAAATGATGAAGAACGCCATTTCGGTGGAGGTGCAGCTGGCGGAGAGCCTGCCAGCTGTCCAGGGCGACCGGGTGCAACTGCAACAGGTGATTCTCAATTTGTTGATCAACGCCATGGAGGCGATGAGCGCAATGAGCGAGGGGCCCCGAGAATTGCTGATCAGCACCCAAGAAACCGAATCGAAGGGCGTGGTCGTCGCGGTGCGAGATTCGGGTCAGGGGTTGCCTCCCGAGAGCGCCGACCGGTTGTTCGAGTCCTTCTACACCACCAAGCGCGGCGGCTTGGGGATGGGGCTGTCGATCTGCCGTTCGATTATTGAAGCGCATCAGGGACGATTGTGGGCCAGCGCAAACACTCCCAGAGGAGCCGTATTTCAATTCACGTTGCCCACAAAGTCATATGCTGGGCAAGGTGATGCTTAGTAATATTTCGTAGGTTGGTTGCGCCGATACGTCAATAGGGTGCTCTGCCATGCGCGTCCAAATCCTGTCAGCGAATATGGATAATGGTGGCTATGCCTCATTTGAAGTTTCTGCGAAATCCGCTTGGGGTCTGTCCGGTAATTTTGCGAAAGGCGAGCGTGAATGAGCTGCTGTTGGAGTAGCCTAAGCGCAAACCTAAGTCCGTGATCGAAGTCGCTCGATCGGACAACAGGGCCTTGGCGTGCTGCATGCGCCGCCTAAGGTGATACGTATGTGGTGGAAGCCCGAAGGATTGCTTGAATGCTCGACAGAAATGATGCTGACTCAGCCGAGCCAGCCGAGCGAGCGTGACTAGAGATATTTGCTCGGTGAGGTGTTCTTCGATGTAGGCAATGACAGCACGCATTTGCCACGAGGCGAGGCCGCCGCGATTTGCTGGTAATGCCCGACTTGCCTCCTGCCCCGACCATGAGAGTTCATGCGCAAGCACATTGACGAGCGCTTCCAAGTACGCTGTGCGGGAATTATTGCTCTCCAGCGCCGTCTTCAACTTCATGGTGGTCGCCCAGAGAATTGAATCTTCGAACAATACCTTGGGAACATACGCCCCGTTTACATGGGTGGATTTCTGCAGCCTAGCCGGACTAAGGTACAGATACGTCACGCGTATGGCTGTACTGGTCTCATGCCTTTCCTGATAGGTATGGCCGGCTGGTACGAACGTCATCTTGTTGGCGAACTTTCGAAGGCTCGATGGAGCCAGATCATCGATCGACGTCTCACCCTCACGACGAGCGCCATCCTCGTACAACACAAGCAAGTGCGCGGGGCCGTTGTAATGAATTTGGATCCTGCTTCCGATCGGTGCGTAGATGCTCTCAACCACGATCCCATACTGTCCCATGCTGTGCCGCTTGACCGCATCGATCGGAGAAATTTCGACGGTTGGCTCAAAGGCCGAGATCAGCGGTGTTGCCAAGCCCGAGCTTATTTCAGATTTCTCTAAAGGCCCTTCAAGCAGCAGATCTTGATGCGCGGCCCGCCACAGCATTGGCGCTACCTCGGAGCTTGCATCAGGTGTAAGTAATGTTGAGGGAGGCGTTGTCATCATACCTATCACCCGCTGAGTTCGGCATTTAAGCACAACATCTATGCGGGATGATATTCTCGCGACCTGGGGATCTCCATCCGACGTAGGGGGATCTCCATCCGACGTAGGGGGATCTCCATCCGACGTAGGTCACGTCCAGTTTCCCTTTGGTCCTAAGAGCTCACACGTATTGCTTCACCGCATGCGCCATTCACTCATTGCGGTGACAACGGCCCATTTGACCGGAAATCGGTGATGAAATGCAATCCCGAGCTAGCCATAAGCTTTTGCAGAGTGGCTGGGATCCTGATTCGGAGTGGAAGCGGTGTGCGCACTAAAGCATAAGCGCGATGCGCAGCACGGCATTACTGTGTGGCAACTATCCGTTGGAACGACTCAGGACTACACGGCCGGAGCAGCTCCCTTGCGCCCGTTCAGTGCTGCGTAGATACAGTCTACAAGGCGAGGGCCCTGGAGGTCCAATGGCTTATGGAGGAAGCAGATGGCTCCGGCGTTCAACGCGCGTGCTTTAGTCGCCTCGTCGGGGAAGGCCGTTATGAAAATGATCGGTACGTCAATGCCGCGCTGGGACAAATGATCCTGCAAGTCTATGCCGCTCATTTCTGGCATTTGGACGTCCAATATCAGACAGCGCGTTTCCGCAACTGCTGTTGACTGCAGAAACGACCCGGCTGAAGCGAACGTGCGCGCTGAAAATCCTAGCGATCGCACGAGGTCCCCCATGGCCGCACGACTCAAATCGTCATCGTCGACGATCGATATAAGCGGAATTTCTGTCAATGGTCCATTCCATTCCCGGTACCAAAATGGCCGGTGCCGACGCTAATGGCCGGTGCCGACGCTTCTTCTAAAGTAGTCAAGGATGGCAATCCGGGAAATAGTACCTAAGTGCTACGAATTGTGAGTACTTTCATTCAAAATTCGCGAGCCGGCAGTTCCGGGCAAGGAGTAGGAAAGCGGGCTCTCGCCTGTCCTGATCTATGCTGCAACCTTGAATGAGTCGTCACTTACTCGGCGGCGAGCGCGGGCCGGTTGCGAGGTAGGCCGAGCGCTTTCCACACGTCAACCAGCGCCGCGGCAAGCTCGTCGATCAAGGCATCGTCATGGTAGGGCGATGGCGTAACGCGCAGCCGCTCAGTGCCTTTGGCGACGGCGGATAGTTGATCGGCTGGATGTAGATCGCGCGCCGTTTGAGCAGGAGGTCGCTCGCCCGCTTGTAGCGCTCCGGATCACCGACCAACACCGGTACGATGTGCGTATCATTTTGCATGATCGGCAGGTCGGCGGTTGCGAGCACCGCCTTGGCGCGACCGGCCCGGTTCTGATGGCGCTCGCGCTCTCAATCGGAGGCCTTGAGGTAGCGGATCGCGGCGGTCACCGCTGCGCACACGGCGGGCGGCAGCGCGGTCGTGAAGATGAAACTCGGCGCGTAGGTACGCACCGCGTCGATTAGCTGCGCGGACCCCGCGATGTAGCCGCCAAGGCGGCCGAACGCCTTGGCGAGGGTGCCTTCAATCACGTCGATCCTTGCCATCGTACCGTCGCGCGCCGCAATCCCGCCGCCGAGCGGCCCGTACATTCCGACCGCATGCACTCCGTCGATATAGGTCATCGCGCCGTAGCGCGCGGCAAGATCGCAGATGCCTGGGTCGGGGCCACGTCGCTGTCCATGGAGTAGAGCCTTTCGAACACGATCAGTTTTTCGCAATTGCCGATAAGAGACAGCACAAATAGGTAAGTCATTTGGGATCCAGCAGATTAAGTTTCCGTTGCTAGACATGTTTGCCAGTCCGGCATCGCGATCGCCGGTTAATCCGCGAACGCGGCAGCTGGCAGCCTCTCATGCAAGCCGGCAGCGTCACGAAAGTTTGCAAACGGAGTTGGATCATGCGAAGCCTACTTGCGTTACCCATGGCCGCTATTGCGATCGGGTTCGCTGTCGCCCCCGGTAATTGTGTGGAGGCGGGTAATGCCGCCCAGGGCGAGCATGCTTTTGTCAAGTGTGCAGTCTGCCATGCAAAGGACAAAACCAGCGGCATTGGACCCGGCCTGTCTGGAGTCATAGGAAGACACGCCGGATCAGTGCCAGGGTTCCACTATAGCGGAGCCATGAAGAATTCGACCATTATTTGGGACGAAAAATCTCTCAACTCGTTCATTATGGCGCCGCAAAAGGCGTTGCCGGGCACTACCATGCCGTTTCCCGGGATTCCGGATGAGAAGGAACGGAACGATCTGATTGCGTATCTGGAAACGCTCAAATAGGTGGGGCACACGCCTGAATAGCTCGGGCGGCAGCATAATACGGATGGTGCCAGCGCGCACCTAAGCAGCAGGCGGGTCTACTTGAACCTCATCCGACCGAGCGCGGCGCGAGCCATTCCGGCGCCTATTGTTCTTGTTTCTCCTGTCCGCGGATCCCGAGAGTTTGTGCCATCATAACCAGCTCGGCCAGGGATTTGGCGCCCATTTTTCGCATGAGATTGCCCCGGTGAATCTTGACCGTCCTTTCGCTTATACCGATCTTGCCGGCGACCTGCTTGTTCATCAGGCCGCCCGTCACCAGTGCCATGATCTGGCGTTCGCGCGGGGTTAATGACGCGAACCGGGCTTGCACTTCCGAATGGGATTTTTCCTCGCCGCGGCGCTTCCGATCCCGCTCGAGCGCCACAGTAACCGCTTCAAGCATCTCCTGGTCGCGGAAAGGCTTGGTCAGGAAGTCGACCGCTCCAGCCTTCATGGCCTTGACGGTCATTGGAATATCACCGTGTCCAGTGATGAAGATGACAGGGATGTTGATACCTCGCCGGCCAAGCTCGGCCTGCAGATCGAAGCCGCTCAACCGCGGCAGTCGGATGTCCAGGACCAGGCAGCTCGGGACGGCTGGCAACTCATGTTGCAGAAATTCGGTTGCGGACGCGAACGCCTCGACACGCAGGTCGATCGAACGAAGCAACATGCTCAGCGCGCCGAGCATGAGCGGGTCATCGTCGATGATGTATACTATCGGCTCTTCCGCAGCTGAGACCGAGGAAGTAGCACGTGAGCCCTGTCTCATGGTGCGATTTCCCGTCTCTCGTGATGCAATTTAAGGATCCCGATGCAAGTAAGCCAGCGCCGGGGCATAAGGACCGTCGGACCTTACAACTTTAAGTAGCGAGCTCCTTTCATTTCTAGCCACCGACCGTGTACCGTATGCACCACCCTCATGACAATGCCGCCGCAATGGGTGCACCGTAAAACTGCTCCCATTTCAGCCGCATAAAGCTGCAAAGTGCCTACCTCTGCACGGTAGCCGCAGGCCTCACACTCGATTTGTGCGGTAGTGATTTCAGGAACGAATATTTCCTGAAGAAGACCACCGGCAGCATTACCATCCAGCATGAGGTCCGACATATTTTCAGTCATGGCGCCTATCCTCCTGAAGGTCCGAAGCGTTCCGTCTTGACGGTGAGAGGGTCATGTCCAAGCTCCACCAGAAACCTGGAGACGTCCTCGACAAAGGGAGTCGACCCACAAACATATATCTTCGGATTTTGCTCGGAGGAAAAGCCCTCCTCTGCAAGCAGCGCTTTGTCAATTCTTCCCCGATGGCCCATCCACCTCTCCGGCTGCTTGCGGGTCAACGTGTTGACAATACGCAAATCAGGATCACCGCGCGCCATCATATCGAGCTCCTCCCGATAGATCACGTCTTCCAGACTTCTGGATGAATACATCACTAAGGCTGGAGCGCGAACCTTCCGCCTGGTGCGGTGACGCAGCATCGCCATCAGGGGTGTAATGCCCGATCCGCCTGCTATGAGCCATAGAGGGCCGCGCGTGGCGACCGTCCAAACAAAATAGCCGCCTATAGGTCCCCGCAGCTCGAATTGGTCGCCGGCGCGAAGATCGTCGACGAGATATGCAGAAACTTCGCCATTATCCACGCGCTCCACGGTCAGAGCGAGCAACTCATCTTCCGGAGGCGAGGCGATCGAATAGCTGCGCTGCGCCTGGTAGCCGTCTTCCGCCGTGAGGCGAATATCGACATGCTGGCCCGGCAGGTGACCCTGCCAACCGGTTACGTGAAGCATAAGGCTCTTTACCCGATAGGTTTCGACCACGATCCCGCGCACTTGAGCCAATTGCCACGCGAGTTGCCGCGCCGGAGCGGTCGCCGTGGCCGCCGTCTCAATCACCGTCATATCTCTGCTCTTTCCAGGGGTCGCCGTAATTATGGTACCCTAATGACTCCCAGAAGCCGCGCTGGTCCTTCTCCATAAAGCGGATCCTTCGAACCCATTTGGCGCTTTTCCAAAAATAGAGATGCGGCACGAGCAGTCGGGCTGGACCGCCATGCGCCGGCGCAATCGGCAGGCCCTCGTATCGGGTCGCGATCATCCCCTTGCCCCCGACGAGATCCGCGACCGGGACGTTAGTCGTGTAGCCTCCGTCGCAATGCGCCATGATGTAAGGTGCCGGCGGCTCCGCGAGGCCCACCGCCTTCAATAGATCGTCAAATGTGACGCCCTGCCACGTTGTATCGAGCTTCGACCATTTCGTGACACAGTGAATGTCCGTTTTGAAAGTGGTTTGAGGGAGCGCCTCGAACTCTGCCCAATTCCACTTCCCAAGCAGCGATGCCCCAAGCTGAAGAGTGAAATTCCAGTTTTCAACCTTGATCTGCGGCGTCGGCCCAGCCGAAAGAACCGGGAAATCCGTCGTGACATACTGTCCGGGCGGCACACGGTCTTTTGGAGCTTGCTGCCTTCTCGACCTGAAGCCGCGGGAAACTGGGGTCTCGTTCATGCGGATCACTCTGCTTTAGCGACTTGCTCGATTGCCGCTGTTTGAGGAAGTGGCAAAGGATGGAGTTCCAGGACCGACACCATATCGCTGCTCGCCGGCGGCATTTCGTATCCGGGTCTTCTATTTGCGGTGATCGGCGGTTCACTGCCGGCAGGAAACACCACGCTGGACGCCGATCCAGTGGCTCTGAACTTTTGGTCTAATCGTCCATCGAGAGCTCTGGTAAGCTTATCCACGATCTTCAGCCCGCGTCCCGGCCGAGAATTTGCCGGTGCACATCCGTTATCCATCACCCTACATTCAACAAATGCGCCTGCGCGCAACAATTCGACTCGAATCGCTCCATCCCCGCGACCAAATGCGTGCCGCACCGCATTTGTTATGAGCTCGTATACAATCATGCCCAGCAGCCAACATCGATCCGATTGCAGCCATACAGGAGGAGCTGCGAAGACAAGGTCTATTTTCATGCAATCGAGCTTGGACCGACTGATCGAGAGGCACAGCTTGCCAAGGTATGCCGCCGCGTCCATGCGAATGTCATGTTCCGGCATCTGCAAAGCGTGATGGACGTCTGCGTAATGATGCAGCAGCTCCGTCAGCCCGGTCAGGACGGCTTTGACCTCCTTATTGTTGGAACGTGCGGCGGCACGAGACATGACGCCAATGGCAGAGGTGAACTCGTTGCTGATTCTGTGGTTCAGCTCCTGCAGGAGCAATCGTTCCTGCAAAATTGGCATCTGGCAAGAGCGACTCGTCATAATGTGCACCCAATATTTTTTCGGTCAGCCATTATGGCGGGGACCTAAGCTTGGTGTCCCATTGGTAATTGCGCAAAACCATCCGGCTGTCGATGGGGTTCTCTCGTAATCCCGCAAAACTGACAAAAACACATCAAGCGGCGTGCAGTAGGCGCGCTTCAACTTGATTAGCTCCATGCCATGATTTGCCGGCTGCTGGCGGTGAGACCCTATGCCCGGCACAACCATCGAGAATAGCGATGCGCTCAGCACTGCCGGCGGCAGCCAACCACGGTAGATGCCCGCTTGGGCTTGTGATGCGCATTCATTGTGTGCGGCCAAAAGCAGGAAAGCGATACTCCAGTTCGATCATTTCATTTCTGTGTTCGCTTTTCCTGGCGCTCGCCCTTTGTGCAGTTGCATTGCCGAACGACTCGCAAGCAGCCGGTTAAAGGAGCGTGGCGCGCGATGCGGTGACTCGCGAGTGCTCGATCCGAGGCTTCAAGAGCGCTAAGGAATACAATTCGAGTACGTTGGTACACATATTCGACTTGCATGGTCGAACACGGCGAGAGGCCCTGAACGCTTTCTCAGTTCTCCGTCTCGGCACGGCGTCCGAGATCAGGAGGGTACGGCGAATGGGCAGGCGCGCCTTTGCCGCCCCCACAGGTCCATTGGAGCGGAATGTGCGGTAGCGCAATGAGGCGGAAGAGAAGCGTCTTACTTGCGTCGCTCGCGGTGGCGTGCAGCCTCTGGCGCGGCGAGAATCTGGCCCCTCTCCGCATTGAGCGACGGAGGCCATGACGTGAGGGTCGCCTCGCGGGCCAATTGCCCGATCTGTTCCGTGAAGGACAGGGAGTGGTGGCGGAGGATGCTCTCGGTAGCGCCGGCACGTTCTCGTCTACGCGTTTCCAACCTTCTCCACTGAGGTAAAAAAGCAAGCTGGGTTCTTGCAATCGCAACGATTCGACACCTGCTGGTTCTCAGCATGGCTATCGATCGATGTGCGCGCAATCCCGCAAAACTGACTAAATCGCATCAACCGGTGTGGAGCACGCGCGCTTCAGCTGGACTACTTTCCACATGCTGCTGGCGAGTTCCAATGCCTAGCACAATCATGGAGAATAGCGATGCGAGGAAGACTCTGGGCAGGTGCCGCGTTTATTGCGACAGGCGCGGTTGTGACGGCAGTATTGGGACAGTTGCTCTCCAGTAGCAACGCGCAAACCCCAAGCAGGGCGCGTTATCTGCCCGAGTACACCGCATCTGGCGATCTAGTTTTGCCGAAGAACTGGAGCGAATGGGTGTACGTCGGATCGCCGCTCACTCCAATTGCGCTTAATGGTGGCAAGGCTTGCCCCGAACCCCCCTCGAGCGCTGCCCAGCCTTGCACCGGCTTCCCGGAATATCACAACGTCTACATCGAGCCAGGCTCCTACGAGATATTCAAGCAGACGAATCAATTCCCCGAAGGGACCATCCTCTTCAAGGAGCTGCAACTCACGTTGCCGAAGCAGTACGATGACGGTTCGCGAACCGAGCCTTCCGGACGGGGCTATTTTCCCGGTCCGTTCAACGGGGCCGACGTGACCGTCAAGGATACGAAGCGCTATGCCGCTACCCATGGCTGGGGCTACTACAATTTCAATCATCATGAGCCAAAGGCACCGACTGCTAGCGTGAAGCCGCTGAACGAGTGCGCCTATTGCCACATCGCCAGCGCGAAGAAGGATGAGGTGTGGACCCAGTTCTATCCTCGGTTGGACAAGTGACAAGCTCACATCATCTCGCCTGAGGGAAGAGGACAGATGAGCAACTCCAGTACCTCAAATCAACATGACAAAGACGGAGATTGTCGCGTGCGCACAGACAAGAGCGCAGATGCTGCAATGCTTCTCGCACCAGCTGTCAGTTGCTGGGAAGCTGGACGCTGGGAGCTGGCCAGGGCCATGCTTCGAGGAAGCTCCACCTCGTTTATGACCCTCGGCGAGAGCCAGATGGTACAACCGAAGCGCAGACAGGAGAGATGAATATGCCGAAAGAGATGAGTATGTCGAAAGAGCCGCGTATGTCCAAAGAGATGCGCATGTCCAACGGGCATGCGGGACATCTCTACATGCAGACCAATGAAATCCAGAACGCCGTCATCCACTATCATCGGTCGGCGAGCGGCGCGCTCTCCGAGGTGGAACGTTGCCTCACTGGCGGCGCTGGTTCCGGGACCTTCAAGCCGATCAGCGGCCAGGAGAGCGCGCCGAACGCCTATGAAGGTGCAGGTAGCGTCATCCTCACGCCGGATCGGCGGTTTCTGTTTACGACCAATGGCGGCGACAATTCGGTTTCCAGCTTCCGCATAGAGGAAGAGGGCCAGCTCACGCTGGTGGACTGCAAGCCGACCGGAAACCCCGTCGAGGGAAGGAGCGGCACGGCCAAATCGCTGGCCTATGCCCCTTCGAGCGGCACGCTGATCGTACTGCACTCGTTCGGCCCCGACCATGTCCGACTGATGTCCGTCCATGCCGAGGGCAAGCTCAGCGCGCGCCCGGAGCGATACACGGTGAATACGCACGACAAGCCCAACCGCGTGTCCACCATGGTCGTGGTCTCGCCCGATGAGAAGCTCGTCTTTGTCGGCACCACGTTCGACGAGCCAATCGTTTCCACAGGCTTGTATCCAGATGGCTCGCCTATTCTCTGGGTCCAGCGGGGTGGCGGCGCATTCCATTCGATCGCCTCGAATGCGCCGGATCCCGATGGCCTCGCCGTCTTTCCCCTGCGCGAGGACGGCTCCCTCGGCACAGCCAGGTTCTACGACGCGGGAGGCGGCTCTCCGTTCTACATCGCCTTCCTGCACGGTCGGCCGAATACCTTCGTCATCGGATATGCCGTCGGCGACGGCGTCAGCATGGGCACCATCGAGGAAAACGGCAAGGTCAACATCGGCCCGCTCGTGAAGATCGACACGAGCCCAGGCCTGCCCTCCGAGCTGTGCTGGCTGGCGGTTTCCCCGGACGACCGAACGGTGTTCGCTACGAACTTCGGCTACAGCTACATCAGCAGCTATCACATCAACCGCAGCGGCCTGGAAATCGCGTGCGATCCCGCGTGCCCAAAGGTTCCGGGAGACGGCACCGCCAGGGGGCTCAACGGAACCGTGATCAGCGGCCCGGCCGACAGCTGGATCACGCCGGATGGCGCCTATCTCTATCAGATCTACGGGAATGCTGCGCAACTGGTGGGCTACGCGACGCAACCGGACGGCTCGCTTAACGAGGTCACCAGCGTGAAAATTCCCTACAACAGCCCGCAGGGCTTGGCGGGATTCTGAAGAGGATACGGGGGGCGCAATGAAGCGCCCCCTGTTGTGTTGCAACTGACAGCAATGAAGGAGAGACAAATTATGTCGAAGGATAAGAGAGAGATGGCTCCGGAAAGCTCGGAGTTCTTAAATCGTCGGGCATTTATGCATGTAGCAGGGGTCGCGGCGGCTGGGGCTGCCGTTGCCGGCGGGATCCCAGAAATCGCTGCTGCACAGCAGAGTAGGTCAGAACAAAAGAGTAGGTCAGATAAGAGTGGCGGACACCTCTACATGCAGACGAACGAGACCCAGAACTCCATCATCCACTACCAGTGGTCTGCGAACGGCACGCTTACCGAGGTGGAACGTGTCGCCACGCGGGGCGCCGGTTCTGGCGTTCTGAGCCCCATCTACCACATCAGCCGGCCGAACCACTTCGAGGGTGCGGGCAGTGTCATTCTCACGCCGGATCGCAGCTTTCTGTTCGCTACCAACGGCGCCGACAATTCCGTCTCCAGCTTCGCTGTAGGTAAGGAAGGCCGGCTCACGCTGTTGGACGTCAGGCGGACGGGGAACGCAAAAAGCGGTGGCGCTAAATCGCTGGCCTATGCCCCTTCGAGTAGGACGCTTTTCGTGCTGCACACGGCCGGCCCCGACCACGTCCGGCTGATGTCGGTCGATGACGAAGGCAGCCTCACGGCACGCCCGGAGCAATACTCGGTGAACACGATGGACTGGAACAATCGTGGTCCCACCATGGTCGTGCTCTCGCCCGACGGGAAATTCCTCCTTGTAGGCACCACGTTCGACGAGTTGCCCGACGCCAAAAATCCGGACGGCACAGTGATTCTCTGGATCCCGCACGGGCCAGACGGCGCACCGCACATCATCGCCTCGAATGCACCAGACCCCAACGGCATCGTCGTATTCCCCGTGGGCGGAGATGGCGCACTCGGCAAACCCTCATTTTACGACGGGGGAGGCGCTTCTCCTTTCTACATCGCCTTCCTGCACAACCGGCCCGATACCTTCCTCGTCGGATGTGCCGTCAGCGACGGAGTCGCCATGGGCCGCATCGATGCAAACGGCAAAATCAGGGTTGGCCCGCTCGTGCCGATTGACACGAGCGCAGGCGTGCCGTCTGAGCTGTGCTGGCTGCAGGTTTCGCCGGATGACCGATTGGTGTTTGCTACGCCCTTCGGTTACAGCAGCATCAGCAGCTACCGCATCGACGGCAACGTGCTCTCCATCGCGAAGGATCCCGCGTGCCCGAGGGTTCCGGGAGATGGCACCTTCAGAGCGCTCAACGGAACCGTTAGCAGCGGCCCGAGCGATAGCTGGATTACGCCGGATGGCGCCTATCTCTACCAGATCTACGGGAATGCTTCGAAACTGGTGGGCTACGCCGTTCAGCCGGACGGTTCGCTTAAGGAGATCACCAGCGTGAAAATTCCCTACAACGGCCCGGAGGGCTTGGCGGGATTCTGATCCGCGTAACGCGGTGCGTGACCGGGCGAGCCGGTCACGCTCGCTGGACTGAATGGTGGCGCGATGCGAGCGCGGGAACATAGCCCGGCTCGGCAGCCCACCGCGAACGTCGCGCCGCAGATGTGACAAGTTGGAAGCTGATGTTCGACTCTGCTTCACCGTCTGATTTCATCGGCGATCCAAGCCTCCACGATTTGTCGGACGATCCTCCGTGGAATCGATCCGACAGGAATATGCAGCGGGCGGAAGGCTCCGGTCGGATGGTACTGAGCGGCTCTGAAAAGGGCACGCGCATCATGGATGTCTTTGAACGCTCTCCGATTCGCATCATGTTTCCAAGGGATATTCGTGGTGTGGTGGAAGAGGCTGTTCTCGTAAATACCGCGGGCGGTATTGCAGGGGGAGACCGATTGGAAATCGCTGTGACAGCGCTGGCCAATGCTTCCATCGCGGTAACATCACAGGCGGCCGAAAAGGTCTATCGGGCCTTGGACGAACCCGCGCGAATCACGACAAAGCTGAGAGCGTTCGAGGTCGCGAAGCTCGCGTGGCTGCCGCAGGAAACAATCGTATTCAACTTGGGACGCCTCAGGCGCGAGACAGAAATCGAGCTTTCTTCCGGGGCGGAGCTGCTTGCCCTCGAGTGGCTGGTGCTGGGTCGTGCTGCCCACGGCGAGGAGATTACTGGCGGCCATATAACAGAGAGTTGGCGGGTCAAGAAAGACGATCGGCTGATCTGGGCAGACAGCTTCCGCATCACCGATGGGACATTTGCGCATCTCCGAAGGAAAGCCCTTCTGTCGAATTGCAAAGCCATTGCAACGCTCATCTATTTCGGGCCGTGTCCAGACGCTCGGCTGGAGTTCTTGCGCGGCGTCGCTCTCTCTTTGCAGTGCCAGTGCGCGGCGACATCGGTTTCCGGGCTCATTATCGTTCGCTTTGCGGCGACAATGTCATTCGACCTCAAGCTCGCCTTGAGCGACTTTCTCCAGCAATTGAGCCGTGAGCTGGGAGCGGGCCCCTTTCGCGTGCCGAGGATGTGGTCGTGCTGATGGCATTGCAGAATGGAGAGTAATCCGTGAACCTCACGCCACGTGAAAGAGACAAGCTGATGATCACGCTTGCGGCGCTGGTCGCGCGGGGGCGCCTGGCGAGAGGCATCAAGCTCAATTACCCCGAAAGCGTCGCGGTCATAACGGACTTCGTCCTGGAGGGAGCCCGTGACGGCAAGTCTGTCGCTCAGCTCATGTCCGAAAGCCGCAAGGTTCTCGCACGCGACCAGGTCATGGAGGGTATCTCCGAGATGATCCATGAGATGCAGGTGGAAGCGACGTTCCCTGATGGCACCAAGCTCGTGTCCGTTCACAATCCAATTCCGTAGGCCCCTATGTTACGATCAAACTTGATGGGCGTGATGATGACTGGAGCGTTTCTCTCGCCGGCACTGGCTCATACCGGTGTAGTGCAACATGGTCACGCCCATGGCGCTGAGGCCGCAACCGCGAGCCTCATTCCTTACGCGTCGGGTTTTACTTTGGCCACTGCAGCACTGCACGTAACCGGCATCGAGCTTGGCCTTTTCGCCGAAAGCTCGATCGGCAAGTTCGCCTTACGTGCCATGGGCGGGCTCGCAGCGGCGAGCGGACTAGCATTGATGGCCGGCTGACATGACAACGGGCGAAATTTTTTCAGGATGCGACATCGTCCTGAACAAGGACCATGCGGTCAGCAGGATGGAAGCTGCCGCCCCGACGACCACCGAGGCAATCTCAACACCGTCGCTCGCACAACGGCTGTTCTCGGAATGGATCGGCACCGCCTTTCTGCTCGCGGCCGTGGTGGGCTCCGGCATCATGGCGTCAAGGCTGGCGGGGGGTAACGGTGCCGTTGCACTTCTCGGCGACACCATGCCAACGGGTGCCATTTGGGTCGTGCTGATTTTGGTTTTTGGGCCCGTGTCGGGGGCTCACCTCAACCCGGCCGTAAGCGTTGCGTTTGCGCTGCGGGGCGCGCTGCCATGGCGCGACGCAGCCTTCTACATCCCCGCGCAAGTCATCGGCGGGATTGTGGGCGTATGGGCGGTACACGGCATGTTTGGATTGCCACTATGGCAGTTCTCAGTCATGGCCCGAACCGGCGCTGGGCAGTGGCTGGCGGAGACGGTAGGCACTTTCGGACTGATCCTGACGATCTTCGGCTGCATGGCGCGGACTCCGTCGGCCATACCATTTGCGGTCGGCCTTTACGTGACTTCTGCCTCCTGGTTTACGGCGTCTGGATCATTCGCCAACCCCGCCGTGACTATCGCGCGCTCCCTGTCCGATACCTTTACCGGGATCGCTCCGGCCGGCGTGTCGGCTTTCATCATCGCGCAATTCGCTGGGATGCTGGTGGCGGTCGCCGTTGCGGTATGGCTGTGGCCGAATCAGCAAGTCTGGAGACGGACTTGCAGTGATGGGTGGCTTGGCTCGGATCGTGGATTGACATGACACCCGGCGAAATTTTTCCAGCATCGGGCGAGATCGTCTTGAACAAGGACAGGGCAGCCATTTCTCTCAAAGTCGCCAATACGGGCGACAGACCGATACAGGTCGGCAGTCATTATCATTTCGCTGAGACCAACGCGGCTCTCGCCTTCGATCGAAAGGCTGCTCTTGGCTATCGCCTGGACATTCCGGCGGGAACAGCTGTGCGTTTCGAGCCGGGCGTGACCCGTGAAGTTCGGCTGATCCCCTATGCCGGTGCTCGCCTGGTTTACGGCTTCAACCAAGCGGTCATGGGCGCATTGCCGCCTGCTGCCGGCAACAATGACGGATCAGTGAGGTAAGCGAAAATGCCCCACACGATGACTCGCGCCGCCTATGCGCAGATGTTTGGCCCCACCGTCGGCGACAAGGTGCGTCTCGCGGATACCGACCTCATCATCGAGGTGGAGAAGGACTTCACCACCTACGGCGAGGAGGTGAAGTTCGGAGGGGGCAAAGTCATCCGCGACGGCATGGGTCAGTCGCAGCGTTCCCGCAACGAGGGAGCCGTCGATACGATCATTACCAACGCGCTCATTCTCGACCACTGGGGAATTGTGAAGGCCGATATCGGCATCAAGGATGGGCGCATTGCGGCGATAGGAAAAGCTGGCAATCCCGATGTGCAGCCGAATGTCACCATGATTATCGGTCCCGGCACCGAGGTGATTGCCGGCGAAGGCACCATTGTCACCGCCGGCGGCATTGACACGCATGTCCACTACATCTGCCCGCAGCAGATCGAGGAGGCGCTTTATTCGGGCCTCACCACGATGATGGGCGGTGGTACAGGGCCGGCGACAGGAACGAATGCCACCACCTGCACCCCCGGACCCTGGCACATTCAGCGGATGCTCGAAGCTGCCGATGCCTTTCCCATGAATCTCGGCTTCTTCGGCAAAGGCAACGCAAGCTCGGCCGCAGGCCTGGTTGAGCAGGTCGAGGCTGGGGCGTGCGGCCTGAAGCTGCACGAGGACTGGGGCACCACCCCTGCCGCCATCGATTGCTGCCTCTCGGTCGCGGATGACATGGACGTGCAAGTCGCCATCCACACCGACACGCTCAACGAGAGCGGCTTTGTCGAACGAACCATCGCAGCCTTCAAGGGCAGAACCATTCACACCTTCCACACCGAAGGGGCCGGCGGCGGGCATGCCCCCGACATCATCAAAGTGTGCGGCGAAGCAAATGTCCTTCCCGCTTCGACAACTCCGACACGGCCGTACACGGCGAACACGGCGGAAGAAGCCCTCGACATGGTGATGGTCACCCATCACCTCGACCGTCGGATTCCCGAAGATGTCGCCTTTGCCGAGAGCCGCATCCGCAAGGAGACAATAGCGGCCGAGGACATGTTGCATGACCTCGGTGCAATCTCGATCATGTCGTCGGACAGCCAGGCCATGGGCCGCGTCGGCGAGGTGATCATCCGTACATGGCAGGGCGCCGACAAGATGAAGAAGCAGTTCGGACGACTGCCCGAGGAGAAGGGGGACAACGACAATTTTCGGGCGCGGCGCTACATCGCAAAATACACGATCAACCCCGCGATAGCGCAAGGCATTTCCGAGTATGTCGGCTCCGTTGAAGTCGGAAAGCTTGCCGATCTCTGTATCTGGAACCCGGCCTTTTTCGGCGTGAAGCCTGCCATGGTGCTTAAAAGCGGCACGATTGCTGCCGCGATCATGGGAGACGCCAACGCATCCATTCCCAATCCACAGCCGGAATATTACCGGCCGATGTTCGGCGCCTTCGGCCGCTCGTTGACGCAAAGCTCGGTTACGTTCGTCAGCCAGGCGGCGTTGGAAAAACGCGCCGTGTCCGGGGTCGCCAAACGACTCCTTCCCGTCATGAACACGCGCAAAATCGGCAAGCATTCCATGGCCCTGAACAGCGCGACGCCTCGGATGGAGATCAACCCGGAAACCTATGAAGTGCGAGCCGACGGCCGGCTTCTCACCTGCGAGCCCGCACGCGTGCTGCCCATGGCGCAACTCTACTTCATGTATTGATATGACAATGCATCACGCTTCAATTCATCGGCCCGCCGGACATTGGCCGAAAGAAATCGCGGCCGGCACTCTCACGCTCGATTTCGACGCGCGCCATCGCCGCCGCCTTCGCCTGATGACGGATCAGGGCGAAGACGTCCTTCTCGATCTTGCGAAAGCGGTTGCGATGGCCGATGGGGACGCCTTGCAACTTGAAGATGGAAGATTGCTCATGGTGCGGGCCGCTGCCGAGCCTGTTGTCGAAGTCAGGCACAAGGATCCCAATCAGCTCATGCGCCTTGCCTGGCATCTGGGAAACCGGCATCTGCCGACTGAAATTCGCGACCAGGTTCTTCGAATTCGGCCCGATCATGTGATCGAGGAGATGCTCCTTCGCTTCGGAGCGGAGCTTCTGAAGGTGCACTCGCCGTTCCAGCCGGAAGGCGGCGCTTACAGTGGTGATGGCCACCATCACGACCATGATCATAGTGAACATCATCATGCGTGATGAACCGTGCCGCTTTCCGCCGCAGGCGCTTTTGCGACTACAGAGCTGGCTGTCGCCTGCATTCCCCATAGGCGCGTACAGCTATTCGCACGGCCTCGAGTGGGCTGTTGAGGCGGGTGATGTCCATGACCGCGCCAGTCTTGTGGACTGGTTGGAAGCAGACCTCTGCCATGGCTCGGGACGAAATGAAGCGATTTTCTTCATCGAGGCCTGGCGCTGCGCCATGGACGATGACCGGGCCAAGCTGTTTGAAATTGCTGAGCTGGCAGCCGCTTTCCGCGGCACATCGGAATTCGCGCTTGAATCGTCGCAGCCGGCGGCGGCCTGCCTCTCCACCTTGCGGCAAGTCTGGCCCGATCGGGTTCTGGACTGGCTCTCAGAAACAATCGGCCAGCGCGATGTCCAGCCTGCTCTCGCGGTCGTTCTCGGAGCTGCATCGGGAAGGCAACGAATTCCGGCTCACCTCGCGCTGCCCGCTTTCCTGCAGAGTTGGCTCGCCAATCTGGTAACCGCCGGAGTTCGACTGATCCCTCTGGGTCAGACCGATGGGCAGCTTGCCATTGCCGTACTTGAAGTGGCGGTGCAGACCGCAAGCGGGCAAGCCGAAAACTCCACGATTGATGATCTCGGCTCCGCCGCGTTCATGCTCGAGCTCGCCTCCATGGCGCATGAGACACAATACACAAGGCTATTTCGCTCATGACCCTTGCTATCAGGCCAGACTTCCATGCCAGCATCGGCGCAACTCCGCACGGCCCTTTCCGCGTCGGGATCGGCGGACCGGTGGGCTCTGGCAAAACTGCGCTGGTTGAAGCGCTGTGCAAGCGGCTCCGGGACATCTACGACATCTACGTGATCACCAACGACATCTACACCAAGGAAGACCAGCTCATCCTCACACGCGCGCAAGCGCTGCCCGCGGAGCGCATCATGGGCGTCGAGACCGGCGGCTGCCCGCATACGGCGATACGGGAGGATGCCTCCATGAACCTCGCCGCCGTCACAGAGATGAGCAAGAAATTCCCGCACGCAGAATTATGCTTTATCGAATCCGGGGGCGATAATCTCGCGGCTACCTTCAGCCCCGAGCTGGCGGACTTGACGATCTACGTGATCGACGTCGCGGCAGGTGAAAAGATACCTCGCAAGGGTGGCCCCGGTATTACGCGCTCCGATCTTCTTGTTATCAACAAGATAGATTTGGCTCCTCTGGTAGGTGCAAGCCTTGCGGTAATGGAGGCGGATGCGTCGAGAATGCGCGCAAAGCGGCCTTTCATTTTTACGAATTTGAAGAGTGGCGAAGGTGTCGATCAAATCGCGAGTTTTGTCATCGAGAGGGGCGGGTTAACAAAGTCGGCGCGGTTCTAAGAGACAGCTTTTGGCGCGCCTCACATGGAGTACGAGTATTTTGAGGGTGCCTTTCGCCGAGCCGCATCCGTCGGCAAGTTCGTCAAATCCCTCAAGTGCTAGGAGGGATCAAGCATGCGAGCTCAATCCAAGGCTCAAGGCCGAAGTGGCGCGGGTTGCAGCGGAATAAGAGTGCGGGTCGCATCAGCAGGCTTGTTGCTCGGTGCGACAATAGCCTTCACGGCCCCAGCGAACGCGGGTTCGCCGATCGCGGCGGCTGGTCGGTTTTTCGTGGTGGCGCAAGCCATGATACCGCCGACCGGTAGGAACGACGCGGAAAACCCGATGCCGTTGGAAGAGCGCATGCGCCGGCGTTTCCCGCAGCCCGTGCGCGTGAGCGATCTCATCGATCTGCCAGTACTCGATGCCAACGATTTCACGATCGGCTTTGTTCGAAAGGTCGTGCGCACGTCGCAGGGGAAGGTCCGGCTCATCGTATCTTACAGTAGATGGTTCGGCTGGTTTGGGCGCCCGGTTGCGGTGCCGATTGAAGCTGTAATCATTCTCGGTAGGCAACTGGCGTCTGTGGATATGCAGCCGAGCGAATACGCGGCTGCGCCGACCTGGGAGGGAAAAGACGCGCTAATTCTCCAGAACGACGAGACAGTCCTCGTAGGCCTCGGTCGGAGCTGACGCGACGCCGATCATGATTTGGTCAGACCGTCTATGTCTCCTCCGGGCACTGGATCCCGGAGTCGGGGTCGCCAAAGAGGTGGTTACGGCTGTTCGACTGACACCGGATCGGACGCTGGAAATGTATTCTCAAGGGCTTCGTCGAGCGCCTTCTCCTGGTGCATGCGTTCGCACCCTTCGCGATCGCGAGCCTGTATCGGCGTCGACGATCAGGGGCAGGTCGAGCCCGCCGCGAATCGCCATCGCGGGCTGCCAGTGCGTTTGGCGCGCCCGGCAACAGCAGGCCTTTCTCGCGGCTAATTAGGTCTCGTAGCGTTTGAATATGCTTCATCGGCATCATCGTTCTCCTTCCGTTAGGAGATGGACTTGGGCATGGCCCTGGGTCGTACAGCGAATGAAGCAAGGCAATTTCCCAAAGCTCCGGCATGCGAAGGAAAAAGCGAAGTCATGTCCATCTGGTGCGAGTGGTTGACGCTCAGTGTTCCACTAGAACCAAAGCACTACTGGCCTCGTCCCGCTGGACTACCTCAGTTGCTCGCACGTCCATGCGAACCTTACGCCATGCACAATTGCTTCGGGTGAGTGCGCGACACTAACCTAGAGCGCGATGGAGGTAACTGGCTCAACACTCCAAAAACATGCGAGGGCGTCATGATGTCGAAAAACAATCCGGCGGCTCCGCGTGTTGAAAGTCACGATTCCCGCGCAGATGTGCTGCTGCTCAAGCCGCCAGGCGGCGCAGTTCGCGACCATCTCAGCCTGCGTCCGGGGCCGGAGACTTTGGCAACGCGCGTAGCGCAGTTCCCCTTCTTCGCGCGATTTGCCGTCATCAATCTTGTCGGCGTGGCGTTGTTGGCTGCGGCGTGGGCGGATGGTCTGTTGCTGAGGCCGTATCGTGCCGACGAGTTGGGCATGTGCTATCTCATCACCGTGCTGTTCCTGGGCGCACTAGTAGCAGTCTCGCGCAAGGACTGGCAGACGGTGCGCTGGGCCGGCAACGCGCTCGTCTATCTCGGCATGGTTGGCACCGTGCTCGGTCTCATCATAACCGTCTCCGACCTTTCGGTCGACAAAGCGCAGAGCTTCGAGAGTTTCAAGGCGATCGTGACCGCGATCTATGTCGGCGCCGGCACTGCGCTTTATACCAATCTGCTCGCCTGCATCGGTTATCTCTGGCTGGGCACCAACGCCCACCTGCTCGCCCGCCCTCCTGCTCGGCGGCTTCGCCTATGTGGCAGTGCCGGCGGGAAGCCGTGTGCGCCGCGCCATCATCGCCGGACTATTCGCAGTCATCCTTGGAGCTTTGTTCTTCGGCTATTCCGACATGCTTGGGCGGCCGAAATCGACGCGCCTCGAGGTGTTCCGGACGAGCATGCCTGACGCCAAGGTCATCGGCTCCTATTTGAAGGAGAACGACGGCATGTATCTCTGGCTGCAGCTGCCTGGGTTGAATGAGCCGCGCTACTACAAGCTCCCTTGGGATGAGAAGGTGGCGAAGGCACTGCAGGACGCAATCGCCGAGAACGAGCGCCAGCATGGCAGTGGCGTCGGCACGGGGCTGCCGTTCGAACGAAGCTGGGATCGGGAAGATCCGAAATTCTATCCGCTGCCGCAGCCGAAGCTTCCCGACAAACCGGGTGAGAGGCCGCCCGTCACCATCTACCAGGCACCCGAGCAGGGCGTTTGAGCCTGCTGCCCCCGCGCAGCACGATCTGCGAGATGGCGAGGTCGAGGTTGACGTCGGGCTGGAATAGATCTTCTGGACCGAGATGCTGCGCCTCTATGTTCCCAATGCGCACCGGCCACGTTGGAACTGATCGAGTGGTGGACCGGCGCGTATCATTTTCAATTTCGGGGTTGAAGCATCGTTAATAGACTAGAGTTGAAGCATAGAAAGTTGCCAATGTCCCGACTTCTCGATCGGTCAGCTTCGAGGCGATACTACGCATCCGCGTGTAGATATCGTTCCGGCGATCACTGCTTTTGAATGCATGCAGTTGACTGGCAAGGTACTCCTCGTTTTGTCGCGAGAGCGACGGCGTCTCGATTGGACCGCCGGAGTTGAAGCCGTGGCAGGCGTTGCAGGCGGGAAGCCCACGCGCCGGATCACCGCGCTCGACAAGTCGTAAGGTATTCTCGTCGACCACCTCGGCCGCTTTCTGGTCAAGCGCCCTCTCGCCAGCTGAAGCGAAATGGGTTGATAAATTGATGATGTCCTGGTCTTCGAGGGATTGCGCGATACTCGTCATAATCGCATTCACACGACTGCCGCTCTTGTAATCATGGAGCTGCTTGTAGATGGCGATGGCCGACTGGCCGGCGAGGTTCGGGAACTGCGGGGTGGGGGCGATGCCGCGCGCTCCGTGGCAGCCGGCGCAGACGGCGGCCGTCGCCAAGCCGGGTTCGCCCGGGCGGGCGAGAGTGTGAAGCAAGTCCGTGTTCCAGGCCACCCGCGTCGTTGGCTCGGCTTTTGCGTTGCTTCTGGGCTGCTGCACAGCAGGTGAGCCCGGCGAGAGGCCGATTGCACGACAGATCGCCGTGAACGGATCGATGCCGACGCTGTATCCCTGAACGACGGGGAGCACCAAAAATCCAAAAACAAACGAGAAGGCCAGCACCGAGAGGACGATGATACTGGCCCAGAATCTCCAAGGCCGGTCGAGGGCGTCGGGTTGAGGATGCGCCATTGTTTTACCTCGTGCCATCGACGCGATGCACGATCGCCTGTGGCGCGCCGATCACGAAGAACTGCGCGATCGGGTACCCGTAAGCGGCAGCCATAATGATCAACACCAGCACGTTCCAGAGCGCGAACCCATTCAGCGTCGACGGCACGCGACGTGGCGGATGAACAGCGAGCGCATAGCGCGGCCTTGGCGCGTCGGCGACAACAGCGGGGGCGCGATGGAATTCAAGCAGGTTCCAGAGGAAAAGGAGCGCGCTGGCAAACAGGATGATGCCCCCGAAAAGCGATACGATGACCCAGGGACCCCAAGCGGCGATGATCGGGTTGGCGTAGTCGAATGTCGCCACGCGCCGCGATTGACCGAGTAAACCGAGGTAATGCCACGGCAGCGTCATGATCATCATGCCGAAAAACCACAGCCAGAGCTGGATACGCTGTGGCCCTAATGAGACAGGATTGCGGCCTGTGAGGACTGGCCAGATCGCATAGGAGATCGCGAAATACATAATCACCGCGGTGCCGCCGAAGATAAGGTGGAAGTGCGCCGTGACCCACGAAGTGTTGTGGACCATCGCGTTCATGCCGTAGCTCATGTTGATGAGGCCGCCGAGGCCTCCGAACCCCAGCATGAGGAAGGCAAGGCCGGTGGCCAGCACCATCGGGCGGTCCCAGGGAAGCGCTCCAATCCAGCCGAAGACGCCCTGCCCGCCACGCAGCCGGCCGGCAATCTCCATCGAGGCACCGATGGTGAAGACAGTGAGCAGCGTTGGCACCACGACAAGAGCGGTGAGGCTCACTTGCAGGAATTTAAATGCATTCGCCTGCTCCGGATCCATCAGCAAATGATGAATCCCGACGGGTAGGCTGTAGATGAGGAAGAGGATAAATGTAAGCCGCCCCATCGTATCGCTATACAAGCGCCCCCCGGCTGCTTGCGGCGCCATGGTGTAGAACGCGATGTAAGACGGGATGAGCCAGAAATAGACGATCGCGTGCAGCGTCCACGAGAACAGGGTGCGGGACAGGCCCACGTCGATCGCCGCATTCCAGCCGAACGCAGCCGGGATGACCTGGAAGAGAAGTTCCGCCGCCAAACCAACCGTGGTCCAGAGCCATAAGATAGCATTGGCGACGGTCGCGAACATAGCAAGGGGCACTGGCTCACCCGGATTGGCCCGCTTCCAGCTCGCCATGGCGACGATCATGAGCCCGCACCAGATCCAGGAGCCGGCCACGACGAGAACAACGCCGACGTAGTAGAATGGGCTCGCGATCAGCGGGGGGTAGAAGGTGTAGAGCACTGTGGCTCGCCCGGCGAAGATCGTCGCCGCGGCCATGAGAGCGCCGAAA
The DNA here is from genome assembly GCA_963841705.1 of uncultured Alphaproteobacteria bacterium. GTDB lineage: Bacteria > Pseudomonadota > Alphaproteobacteria > Rhizobiales > Xanthobacteraceae > VAZQ01. Next base: position 240,549 of record CAWJDY010000044.1, on the reverse strand, counting down.
ACGCCTAGCGCAAAACCCAGCCAGGCCCACATGCGGGCGGGCAGCGGGCGTTCAAGCGCCGTCTCGGCGACGTAGTAGCCGAAGCCCATGATGAAGAGCGTCGGCATCACGTACGCCATCGTCGTGCCATGCGCCGTGACCGAGGTGAAGTATGCTTCGGCGGTAAGGAATGGTGCCGGAAGGGGGCTGCGGGCCCCCATTTGCCAGACACCGAGCACGGCCGCGGCCGCAAAGGCGGCGAACGCAAACCATAGGTGAGCCAATATCAGACGTTTAGCCTGAAGCACAGCTAACCCTCCCGGCCGCGTCCGGCTTGAACTCATCTCCGGGCACGACACGTACCGTCGCCCACATTTGGCTATGGCCGAGACCGCAATACTCGTGACACGGCATCAGCAGGTCGCCGGTCTTTGTGAAAACGGTGTGAACCTGACTGATGTAATTCGGAATCACCATCGTATTCACGTTGGTACCGGTGATGAGGATGCCGTGAATTACGTCTGGCGACGCGAAACGCAAAGTCACCGAACGGTTTGCCGGTACGACAAAGCATTGCGGCTGGAAAGTGAACTGGGTAGCTACGATGCGGCTCGTCACCTGCCCGGTCGCGTCGACGAAGGTCCCGAGGTTGGCCTCGGTGAACTCCCCCGTGAGATGAAGCGTGTTCGGGTCGATGGTCTCAATGTTACTTGGCGGGTTTATGTGTTGGACGAGGCCCGCATAGATAAGTGCGAGCATGATTACGCTGACCATGCCTACCGCGATAATGGCCCAGCGGAATTCAGAACGGAGAATGCTCTCTTCGGTTTCCGGCATGGCTCAACCCACCATGCCCCGCGGTAGAAACACGAACGAGAAGATCAGGAACCATGCCAGCAGAAGAAGGCCAGCGGTCAACCCCGCGAGCGCCAAGGCACCGCGCGGAACCTCCCGCATCACCCGCCCAATGCTCGCCTCATCCCCCTCTTGCAAGCTTTGATGGGCTTCGTCCGGTCTGACTGCATTCGGTGTGACTGAAGGAGGGCGGCTCAATGCGATCTGCCTTTCCATTGCTCGGCGTGCGAGCCACTCTACTCTTGATGCCGGAGCTTGATAAGCGGGGTCGCCACACCCGGCAAAGTCCGGTGAACTTCGGGCCGCACGGTCTGGATTGGATCAGGGATGCAGGCAGCCCCCCACCGAGCGGCCCGCCGGTCGAATGCGGCCGAGCCAAAAAGAAGAAGCCCTCGTCGTCGCCCCCTGGACCAAGGCTCCCATTGGACAAGACAGTGCCGAACATCACTCTCAACCCCACGTGCGGTCTGATAACGCTCCTCTGCAGTTTTGGCGAGCAGCTTCATGATGATTGACGAGAGAGGAGTTGGAACATTCTCCAGCCGCTCGCTTGGGGGCTCCGGCTTCCTGGCTATATGGCAGTGAATCCACTCCATCGGATTGGAAGCAGTAAACGGAAGACTGCCGTTCGCAGGCGAAAGGTCTTGCGAGTTCGAGTCCTCTCAGCCCAGCCACGCAGACGTCTCTCTGCGTGCACCGGGCGGGTTTGCGCGGGCGTGGTCAGTCTCGGTCCGTCCGGGTACATAGGTACGCCGCGATGGTGGCTTGAGCCTCACGATCGATCTGTGAGTAAAACGGGATAAACACCCCGACCCGCCGGGGTTGCTGCGCGCGCTGCGAGCGGCCGAGCGACCGCCGCGCCCCCGAGCAGCGTGACGAACTCGCGTCGTTTCAACTGATCGAATTGCATTCGGTCCTACGCACAACAGGATATCGAATTGGTAATGGGGGGTCAGCGGTGATGGGACGAGCGCATGACCGTTAGGATAATGTATAGTCCGAAAACTGCATCCCGGTTTAAGTCCGGTGCTCCCAAGAGACATTAGCGGAGCATGCCCGCGACGCCTCTTGTGTGCCAATTGCAGACATTTTCCATCTCATTGAACTTCTTCCTAGCGTCATCGGCGCCGGCCTGTCGCGAACCCACCATTACCCCATATGCCGAGGAAATTTCGCCGGGCGGCCTGTTCAGCGGCGATCAATGTCGAATCGGAAACGTCAGTCTCCAACTTGGCCCACCCATTGCTGAGCAGCCATTGATTGATCTCTACTTCGCCAGCGCGACATAGTCGCAGCAACACTTCATCGGCCTTCTCCATCACTTCGCATTCAATGGACTGATTTCGATCTCTGATAAAGCTATTCAGCGCGATGCGCGCTCGAAGCCCACACGCCCAGCGAACGCCTGCTGGGCCGCGACAAATCATATCCGGTGGCGGCACAGCTACGTACTGAAACCGAATTGGCTTGTGCCAGTCGCGCTGAAATGGGTTGGTCCATTCCCAATGTTCCGGTGCGGCAGATGGAACCTCGGGGGCTTCGGCAAAGCTACTGCCCCTGACCACGATTGAGTAGAGCAGCACCAGCACGGTTGAGATACGAACATCAATACGCACGTTGGGAGTATACATCGGCACTGCACTTTCGGTAGAGTCGAGGATGGGCGCGGTAGCCTGGGCAATGCGGCAACGCTCCGTTTCCCATCCCCGCTCATCGAACCGGACGTGCGGATTTCCCGCATCCGGCTCTCCGACTGGCTTCACCGTGAGGCACACGAAACAGAAGCACTGACCGCAAGCGTCATCTGCGCGGCGTGCTCTCTTTCTTCGCCTCTCGACACAGCTTTCTCTAAAGGACCGGATAACAGTCGGTGTTTGTAGGCTCATCGCCAATCACCTTCACCTCGCCTTCTTCAAAAGCACACCAGAAGTCAGGGCCCTTCCCTCCGCCGGCATTACCCGGCTTCATCGGTCGTATGACCCTGTCCGACTCCCGCCGATGCCGTCGCCCGAAGCGACGTTGAGGCCGCTACCCTCGCATCAAACGGGTCTCCCCCGATTACCCGAACCACCCTTCCGACGTGCCGCGCCCACTACCCCGGCGACATCTGATCTTCCCATCTCTTATACCAAAGCACTACTACCTCACCCCGGATCGCCTAGTCCGCTCCATCTTACGTTCGAGCAGATTTTCCATGTGCATAATTGCCGCGGTAGAGATACGGCACTAGCTTTCAAGGCTAGAGACGGAAATTTAGGAGCTGAACTTCTCGGCCGGAGCCACACGTACAAAGAGAATCGTCCAGGAGTTAAAAACGATCGCGAAATGCGTCAGTAGGAGACAGACCCATGACCAGCACCGAATACACCGCTAATTTGGCCCGGGCGTTCATGGCCGCAGAGATTACCATGGCGTCGGTCAATAGCGGAGCCGCGATCGTCACCCGCGCACGAGCCGAGAAACTGCTTGACGATTACTTCACCTGCCTCGAACAGGCGGTCCCCTGGACCGAGAATAATGCGCTGGACCGCCGGTCCTGATTTCGCCCTACCGCGCGAGCGGTTTAGTCCTTTGCCCTAACGCGGAGCGGTTACCAACTGTCGGGCTTGAGCCACTCCCGGACGGGGCGGCCCTCGTAGGTCCGGCCCTCGCAGTAAGGATAGCATTGCCATGATCCGCCGGGGTAGCGGTACGCGCGGTACTGATCGTAGCGGGGTGCCGACCGACGCGCGGCATTCGCCGCAGGCACTGATCCCAGAGCGGCAAGGAACGTGGCCAAGGGCTAAAACTGCGGTCAGAGATTTCATGAGAGGTCTGCCGATTACGAACGTTTGAGACAGCCTGCAATGTGGGGAGCAGCCCCGCAATTTTCTTTGGATGCGTTGCTGCGAATTGCGCAATCCCGCCTAATTATAAACCGTCAGTATCGCGTTCACACGGAGCACAGCGCTCACTCAGCAGCATGCACCTGCGTTGGTCGCGCCTCTGTTGGTCAGCATTACGTGGATTGTGCGAAACCACTTCCTGAGCGGGATCTTCGTGTTCTCGAACGCCGCACCAACACCACCGGATGGGACGAACGCCACACCGAGGCGCCACCTGCGTCGCCAGACGATACGGACGGACCGTGCGCTATCTTCGAGCAAGAGTGTGAAGTGCTCCGGCAATGGACGACGTCGTGAGCCTGCCTTAATTCAGCAGCCCAGGCCGACTTGCAAATCTGCGCAAGACGCAATCGGAGGCGGCAATATCGCAAAAGCGATCTTCGGGCACGCTGCTTAGCTCCATTGTGCGAAGCGACGCCTGAGCGACCTCTCCGGCGTCCTGAAAAGCTCCGTCCGGTGTGGCAATCCCTATTCCGGCGGCAACCCATGGAACATCGCACGAAGGAGATACCTCATGAATAAGATCATCGCAGCCTTGCTTGCAGGCGTGACGCTGCTTGCGGGCATCAACCTGGCCGCTGCCCAGGCGCTTCCCACCAATCCGCCCACCCCCTCGGAGGGCGGTGCACTTCCGCCGTCGGGCTACTAAGCGCCCGGCGGATTAGGCCACCCAGTGTTGGTTCGAGCCGCGAGGGCGCGCGTGCGCCCTCTCGCCTTCGCTGCGGAAGCGCTTGACCCTTTTGCTCCGATCCTAGAGCGAGACACTTGCGCACTGTTTCCTCCGACACGACATTGCACGAACATATAATCACCGTGGTTTCCCCGAGATTCTATGGAAGATTGGCAGATCGTCCCTTTGGTAAGCCACGGGCTCGGGCTATAGCTTTCATCGTCACTCACTTGGCAGGCTCAATTGGCCGTAAATCAACAATGCGCAGTCACGTAAGCGGCGCTTGTCACGCTCGCCATCTTTTGCTGCATCGATAATGTATTTGCCGAGCGCGTTGCGCGCCTCTCGACGCTGGTAATTCGAGTCGAAGCGAACGTCGCTCTTTTCGAGTCGACGCCACGCCTCGTCAAAAGCACCAGTTAGGATGAGCAAATCCTGCGGCTGGAATACGCCCTCGGCACAGTCCCTGATGGACGGCGCTGGAAGTTTGACTCGCGCGCCGTTCACGATCGACGGTTCGAGAGGCAGCTTCGGAAAAAGATGTTCTGCCATGTAGTCAACGAATGCGCGCAGCTTCGGGGACATATGATCGCTTGACGGCCACACGGCTCGGAAGATTCCAGAGTGCCCGATGTAGCGCTCGAGTCCACAATCGGAGGAACCGAAATCGGTGCATGGTCAGCGTGATTTCAATTAGACATGCGTGCGACACTGCATTTCTTGGCAGTCACTGAATACAAAAGTGTCTTGCCGCTTTTTGCGGGATTTGTTGACGACTTGCGCAAATGACTGCGGCACACGGAATTATGCGTCAACTCCATTGAAATCCGCTCTTTCGTCCCACAACTAACCAATGCCATAAGCTGTTCGAAACTCAGGAGAGGCAAGATGACATCATCGACCGAACGTGCAGTCCTTGCCGGCGGCTGCTTTTGGGGCATGCAGGATTTGTTACGCCGCTATCCTGGCGTGATTTCGACCCGGGTCGGTCACACGGGCGGCGACGTGCCAAACGCGACTTATCGCAATCACGGCACTCATGCCGAAGCAATCGAGATCTTATTTGACCCTCAAAGGATCAGTTATCGCCAGCTTCTGGAATTCTTCTTCCAGATCCATGACCCGACCACACGGAATCGCCAAGGCAACGATGTCGGAACGAGCTACCGCTCGGCCATCTTCTTCACTAACGACCAGCAACGACAGATCGCACTGGATACCATCGCTGATGTTGACGCGTCGGGACTTTGGCCTGGCAAAGTGGTCACAGGAGTGGCGCCTGCGGGTCCCTTTTGGGAGGCAGAGCTGGAACATCAGGACTACTTGGAACGCTATCCAGACGGTTACACCTGCCATTTCATCCGGCCGAACTGGCAGCTTCCAAGACCGGAGAAAATGCGTCAGACAGGGTAAGCGTGACCGCATCTCCCGAGCGCGCCGAGGCAATGCGGATGCCTCGGCAGGATGGGCAGCTACATCTGAGTGTAGAGCCTGGTTGGCGCTCCCTCGGCTCCGATATGTTGTTGTTCGTGTTGTTGCCGCGCAGGCGCGGCAACATCGTCCTACAGGTTGCAGCATAACGAGGCGATGGCTGCCGACGTCGAGGTGATCGCATGAAAGATGTTGCCGTCGTTGGTTATTGCCGCACCGGGATCGCCAAGGCTGGTCGCGGCGCGCTCAACCAGACCCATGGCATCCCCTTGGTCGCACATGTCCTGCGGCAGGTCGTCGAGCGCGCGAGCATCGACCCCGCCGAGGTGGAAGACGTCGTCCTCGGCTGCGGATTGCCCGAGGGCGCGACCGGCCACAATATCGCGCGCAACGCCGCGCTCGCGGCCGGCTTCGGCGAGGCGGTGCCGGGCGTAACCGTCAACCGGTATTGCGGCTCGGGTCTCACCGCCGCCTCGATGGTCGCCAATCGCATCGTCGCTGGCGAGGCCAGCATCGCCATCGCGGGTGGCGTTGAGAGCATCAGCCTGGTCCAATTCAATCTCAACCTGATCGGCTTCGTCTATGAGCCGCTGGAGCAACGCATGCCCGCCGTGTGGTGGACCATGAACCAGACGGCCGACTTCGTCGCCAAAAAGTACGGCATCAGCCGCGAAGCGCTGGACACCTACGTGGTCGAGAGCCAGAAGCGCGTCGCGGCAGCGACGGCCGCGGGGAAGTTCGCCGCCGAAATCGTGCCCTTCACGACGACGATGAAGGTGACCGACAAAGTGACCAAGAAGAGCCACGCACAGGAAGTCACGCTCGATCACGACGAGGGGCCGCGGCCCGACACCACGCTCGCCGGGCTGGCCGCGCTTAATCCCGTCTATCCGGGCGGCACGACGACGGCGGGCAACGCGTCGCAGCTCTCGGATGGCGCCGCCGCCGTGGTCATGATGGATGCCGACCTCGCGGCGCGCCGCGGGCTCCCTATCCTCGGCCGCTTCCGCGGCATGCAGCTCGCCGCCGTCGCGCCCGAGGAGATGAGCATTGCGATCACGCCGGCGATCCGCAAGCTCATGCGGCAGCATCAGCTCGGCATGGCCGACATCGATCTGTGGGAGCTGCACGAGGCATATGCGGTCACGACGCTCTACAACCAGGCGCAACTCGAGACGCCATGGGCGACAACGAACGTCAACGGCGGCGCCATTGCGCTCGGGCACCCGTACGGCATGTCGGGCATCCGCTATCTCGGCTCGACACTGCTCGAGCTCGGCCGGCGTGGTGCCCATCGCGCCATCGTCGGCGTGTGTACGGCGGGCGGCATGGCGACCGCCGCCTACCTCGAGCAGTAGCGGCCAGCCGGCCACATCTTCGATCACTCGTTGATGTCGAGGCTCGCGCATACTTGCTGGATCATCCCACTCGCGCGTTCGACTTCTGCGACGATTCTTCGGAGGGCGCCGATGGCCCCGCGAACGTCAGGGTCTCGCGTGTGAGCCAACGCAGACCATCGTGCAGCAAACTCACGCAGCCTGTTGCATTGCACGAGTCCGCAGTTGGCATTGTGTCACGAGTAACGCCGGTCCACACGGCGGTGCGAAACTGTACGAGAGATGAAGGAGGGCCCTTCGAGGTCGGCAATCAGGTGTTGATCTCAAGCCACCGCAAGCTGCTGTCGTCAAAAAGCGATGGTGGTGAACGTTGCGGAAAAGTCGGAACGAGATTTCGGCAGGCATGACTGAGAGACGCGAGCGCAAGCAAACCGCTGATGACGTGTCGAAAGCGGATTAGTTGCCATGGACGGCTGGCGCGCACCCGGAGGCATGAAACGGGAGTAAGATCAGAGGCCGCCGGCGCAAAGGTCGGCATCGTCTTGGTAAGTCGAGCCCGTGGATTAGTTTGACCGGAAGCCTTTCTGCACGACTGACGGCGAGGACAAAAGCCAGCCATGAGGTGCGGCGCTTTTCAACGGCCACACGCGATCTTTTAGAACTTGCGGACTGGCTGGCGGGCCAAGGAATCACGCATGTGGCGATGGAGGTAACAGGCGTCTAATACCGGTTCCATATCAGATTGACTTTGCAATGTAAGGGAAGGATGTGATGGATTTGACGATTTTTGGGTTGCGTTCGATGTAGAGGACGGCCTGCTGGAGCTTCGCGCGCACTGCGTTCATGGACTTGAGGGCGAAGTTCTTGAAGATTTTCTCGCGGATTTCGTCCCACAGGTTCTCCTTCGGGTTCAACTCCGGCGAATAGGGCGGCAGGAACAGAAGCGAGATATTATCGGGAATCGCGAGAATGCCGCACTGATGGTTGGGGGCGCCGTCGAGAACCAACAGAATGTGCTGGGTGCGGAATTTCTTGGACAGAACGTCGAGGTAGATCTGAAAGCACCCGGTGTCCGAGGCCGGCATGATCAGATAGACACATCTTCCATCCTTGGGGCAGACCGCGCCATATAGGTAGATGTATTCGCGAATGAGTTGCGCGGCGACCTCGGGTCTGATGCCGGTCGGCGCCCAGCATGGCCGCGGGCGGTTCATGCGCCCAAAACGGGCTTCATCTGCGAACATCACGCGCAAACGACGGCCGCGCTTGGCCGCCACCCGTCTGGCTTTCCTCACAGCATCAGAAAAGCCGTTTTTTTAAAAGCGTTCTGCGCCGCGAGGTTGCGCTTGGGATGGAACGGGCGTGGCATCAGTTTGCGCCAGCCGTGCCGGACCAAAAGATTATAGACTGTGCTGTTGCTGGTTTCGTGGCCAATGGTCTTTTCATACGCCGCCTTGATGTCGTGGATGTTCAGCAGCTCCCCCGCTCCGGCCGCCTTGGCAAAGCGCGCCAGCAAGGCCTTCTCCTCCGCCAAGGTCATATTCTGGCGTTTGCGGCCGCCACTCGGCTTGGATTTGAGCGCTGCAAGCCCACCCCCGTCGTAGGCCATATGGGCACGGTTTACCGTGCTCAGCGACACGCCCATCGCCGCGGCAATGGAGGGCTGTGTCATTCCGCCTTCACGCAGCAGCACCATCTGAATGCGCTGACGCCGTGCCGGGTCGCCTTTCCAGTACAGCGCCGTCTTCAACCGTCGAACCTGGCTCTTGGTGCATTTGACCATCTGCTCGCTCCGAATCAGATGGCCCTAGCGAATCACACCTCACGGCCAAGCAAAATCCCCCCTCGGTCCACGACCAAAACCCGCGAAATCTTCGATTCAATCAGCTATGGAAGCGGTATAAGGTGAGTTTGGCGCAAACGGGCGAGTCCTGAAAAAGTCTCGAGGGCGTTCGTTCGGATTGTGTGACCACGGTGCGATAAATTGCCACTGCAGCGATAATCGCATCGGAGCTCGTGGAAAGAAGGGCTTCGGCGAGCGTATCAGAAAAACTCATGACGGGGTCTCACAAGAACACTTCGCGGCAAGGATGATGCTCAGGCGTCGTGCGATTGATCACCGGCGAAGGAGCTTCAGCGCTGATGTCTTGTGCAAGGCGATGTGATCCGTCTTGTCGCTCTTGATCTCGTACTGAGGGTCATCCTTGCTCGCATGGTGGACGTATCCTTTATAATTCACATTCTTCGTGTGCACTTTCACAATCCTGCCACTGACGTGCCCCGCCTCGAAGTTCCAGGTCACGTGATCGCCAACTTTGAATGTGTTCGCCATGATTCATCTCCCGTATTCGTGCTCAGCCGACAGAAACTAGCTTTCGTCGTGGTGAACACGTCCTCGTAGCCCAGCGCGACCCCATAAGGGTCGATGTATCTGGCTCGGCAGTAGCAGAGCTGATGGCTACTGACTGTACGATCCTTGATCTGACTCTTTACGTCTTGCGGTTTTGAAGCATGGGCCTATCGACCCGCGACCGGATTCGCACCAAGTATGAATTCGCCGCCCTCTGGGTAGCTTGATCCAATCACAGATGGCGATTCGCGGTGTGGTCGACCTGCTGTCCCTGTCGCTCACGTGCACCGGCGGCCATGTTCCGCACCCGTCAGCCGGATTTCACAAAGGAGAGACAAATGCATCGCAAGATCATCGTCGCCGGCTCGCACGGGGTATCCGGCAGCGCCGCAGCGGCTCATTTCGGGTCCCAACCCGACACCAAGGTGTACGGACTCTCTCGTCGCACCGAACCTGCCATCCGAGGCGTCGAGTCCATTTCGGTCGACCTAACCAATCCGGCCGAAGTGCAGCGCGCTCTCGCCGATGTCCGCGACATCACCCACATCATCTTCGGCGCCTACATCGAAAAGACCACCGCCGCCGAGAAGGGCGTCGTCAATGTCGCATTGATGCGCAATCTCCTCGACGTCGAGAAGACGTCTCCAGGCCTGCAGCACATCACGTTCTACCAGGGTGGCAAGGCCCACGGCTCCGACCTCGGGCCGTTCAAGACTCCCGCGCGCGAGGACGATCCGCGGCTGATGCCACCGAACTTCTATTACGACCAGGAGGACCTGCTGCGCGAGCGTCAGAAAGACAAGAATTGGTCGTTCACCGCGCTGCGCCCCGAGGCCATCGGTTGTTTTGGAGTCGGCAATCCGATGAACCTGCTGACCATCATCGCCGTATATGCGGCCATCTCAAAGGAGCTCGGCATCCCGCTGAATGAGGCTTGTGCGCCCGGGTTATGGGAAGCAACCCTGGCGCGGGACCTGCGGTGCCAAACGATGCCGTGGGGACCGTCATCTTTGATGTGCCCTAGGATGCCACGTTTTGCGTTCGCGTTCCACGCGTTCCGGCGCGACAGTCCAATCTACAAAGGCGCTTCCGAATAGAGGCAAGCGGTCCTTTGGTTTCTAAAACATATAGTGGACATCGGAGCCCGCGGTTGGATAAGCAAAAACGGTGTCTTCCAGATCCTGCGTCGTCAGGTTCCTGCGAATCGCAATAGCAAAAAGGTTGATGACTTCATCGGCATGCGGGCCGACCAGATGGGCGCCAAGGATGCGGCTCGTGTCGCTTTCAATCAGCACCTTGTATCCATAAGTAGATTCCCCGACGCTTCGCGATGTGTACCAATCACGTGTGTTCGCCTTTTTGGTCCGGAATTTGATGCCTTGGTCACGCGCCTGCTTTTCAGTCAATCCCACCGACGCAATTGGCGGAATGGTAAAGGCCACGCTCGGGATCCCACGATAGTTCGGCTTTGTGCGGTTGCCTCCGAGCATATTGGCGGCGACCGTGCGTCCATCTCTGGCTGCGATGGGGGTGAGCGGCGGTCCTTTTCCCGCCGCGTCGCCGGCGGCATAAACGGCGGCATTCGTTTCGCTCTGCAGGTACTCGTTGAGCTTGAGACGGCCGTGCTCCATTTCCACTTCGGCTGCCGGCAGACCAAGCGGATCAAGGTCGGGCACCCGCCCGGCCGCATGCACGACGATATCGGCTGGGATCGATTGCTCCTGGCCATTCGACCTTGCGTGAACCGCAAAATGATCTGCATCCTTGGCGATTCCAATGACTCGTGTTTTGAGCCTGACCTCGACGCCGATCTCTCGAAACTTCTCCATGAGCCACGCGACGAGATCTGGATCGAATGCTGTCAGCATGCGATCCAACTGTTCGACGATCGTGACCTTTGCTCCCGCGCGCGCGGCGACATGGGCGAACTCGGCAGCGATATAGCCGCCTCCTAGCAACACAACACGCTTTGGCAGTTGCTCGAGTTCGAGGAATTCAGTGCTGGTAATGACAAGCTCCTCACCGGGAATCCCGAGCCGCATCGGCACGGCTCCGACTGCGATGAGGACGAACCGGCCCTTGAGCACTTCCTTACCGACCGCGACCGAGCGAGGTCCTCGAAATTTGGCTCGCCCGTGAAACGCGTCGATTCCACTCTCGGCAAAGCTCTTTTCTTTGGCGTGCGGCACGGGGCCCGTGAAGGTTCGTTTGAATTGGATGAGATCAGTCCAGCCAATCGCCGCCTCACCGCTGACACCCTTGCCGCGCATCCGGCGCACGTGATCGACAGCCTCAGCAGCGTGGACAAGGATCTTTTTCGGGTCGCAGCCGCGCAAAGCACAGGTTCCACCGAATGGCAAATGATCGGCAACCGCGACCCGCCAACCCGCCTCGCGACATTGATAGGCGGCGACCGATGCTGCCGTACCGGTCCCGATGACGATCAGATCATACGCATTTGCCATGACAACTTCTCCTGAGATGGCGTGAACGCTTTGGAGGTCACTTGGTAGCGTGGGCATGGCGAGACAGCACGCCGCTCTTCTCGGCATCATCGTCTACGCTCTTGTCGACGATGTGACGCGGCTTCTGCTTGCGGCGGCCTACGACATGATGCTCAACGAAATTCATTCGTCTGAGATCTCGTCGCCCGGGACGGGCACATCGAAGCCGTTCAAGGTGACGGATACCATACAATAAAGACCGACGAGATTGATGAACTCGGCTGTGCCCTCCTCACGGAATGTCGCAATCGCCTGCCGGTATGTCAGCTCCGGCAGAACGCCACCCGAGACGAGAGCCGATGCGACGTCATACGCGACCGCTTCCTGGCGCGTGAGGTCGCTCGGGCGCTGGCCGGCAATGATAGTGGCAATCTTGTCGTCGGGCAGTCCGCGCAGCTCGGCAACCAAGACATGCGAGTAGATTTCATAGGCCGCGCGGAATTTCGCTCCCGTGACAAGTATTGCGATTTCTCGAATTGCCCTCGGAAGTATCGGAGACGTGGACATAGCCTTAACCAGCTCCCACACAGGCCCGCCGAATTTGGAAAATCTCAGCCACGGATTCCACGGACCAATCAATGCGCCGTTTTTGTCGATGGCCGTGAATCCTCTGAAATTCTTTTCGATGCCGGCGCGCATGTCCTGGTAAAGCCTTCGCTGGTCGGGACTGAGCTCCGAATGTGAGAGGAGGGGCAATCGCATTTGCGTCCTCGCAAGCCTGGGCGAATTACTCATGGGGTGTACCCGTCAAAGACGAGCGTGCCGCCCTCAGTGTGAAGCACCACTTCCAACATCCCAGTTTCCGAGCGTGCCAGGCGGGCGTTGGGGAAGCTGTCGCGATAGGCGTCGAAGCGGAACATGCTCTGTGACCTTATGGAAGGTTAAGACGTCATGATCGGGCGCCGTCGGCACGTGGCCGGCGTTCGCCACCCGATCAATTGGATATGTTGCGCAGAGCGCACCAAATTGACAATTGGTATCAAGCCGGTTGCATGTCGATAAGGGCCTGCTTCAAATCCGCAAAATGTAAAGAGTTGTAGCAAGGGCCGTACAGGTAGTGGCCATCGACTTTGCTACTGTCTAGTTGGACTGGTCTGCTGTTACCGAAGGTAACGCTGCACGGCAAGGAACGATGTTTCGGCATCGGGGCCATCGAGGTGCTCTGTTCTTGCCGTTTGCTCGGTAACTGAGCGCGAGAAGCGCCGCTCGTGTTCTCGCTGACCTTCCACTCGCCGGCCCCGCCGAGGCACGAGCGGTCGTGGCTGGACCTGTGTACCGAGCGTTTGCGCGTGGGCGCACCAAACCCGGCGAGGAGCAAGACTGCGCTCTTGCCAGCGGAGTAAACTCGTCGCGGTGTTCTCGCTGGTGGCCCCTGTCGCCCGCAATTGCGGTCGTGCCCGACGAAGTCGTTTCGGACGCTGCGCAGGAAGCAGGCGCCCGCGCGCTCAAAGGACCGATTTTCGCCCCGGAGCGCTTAAGGATGATCCTTCACCGTCCGAGCGCAAGCCGATGAAAATGAGGCGCGCGGCTGAGGCGGTAACCCCTCATTCTGCGAATCTCGGTGAGTCCGTCCTGCCCCCCCTTAGCGGGCAACCGCCTCTGCCGCGGCGGACGAATCTTTTTTTAGAAAACAGCGGCCAATCGTATGGCTGTAGAGAAACTGAATGCCATGCCGATTGTGCTTGAAAGTACCTCGCGCAATTCCTCGTTCGGTCGAGCTTTTTCGGCAGCTCGTTCGTCCTGGACCATACATTAATCAAGGCGGGATGAACATGCTTCAGTTGGTTTCTGAGAAACGCCGAGACAAAGGATTTCAGGCGATCATGAGCTGATTGATCGTAGAAACACGCTGGCACGTCGGCCGCTCGGAGATTCCAAAAGAGCAGCAAGTCGTCGAAGTCGGTGGCAGAACCACTACGATGCCGGGATGGTGCCAACGTAAATCCGGCTGTTGATACCCTTCTTGAGGCCTTTAGATTCTGTGACTGTCATGGTCGCGGCTTCCGTTTGCTTAGGCCTTCATCCCCGCCAGTGCTGCACTGCGCTCCCACAGGAGCAGGGCCGCCTTGTCGTCGCGCGCTGCCAGGGAAGGCTGCGTCGCGCAGCGTTTATAGAAGTATTGGCCTGTGGTGCCGGCGACATCGGGCGAGGAAGCCAGGTAGGCGATGGTCTTGGTGCCCTCCTCGGGGGATACCGCGAAAAACTTGGCCAGCTGACAGGCCGAAGTTCATCGTGGCGGAGGTCTTTTCGCTGCGCGCAGAATCGAACGCAAATTCGATGAGCTCGGCGTCGAAGGACCCGGTGCGGCGTGCCAATCTCCACTGTTCATCACACTCCCTTCTGCGTGGTAAAACCCTCTCTGTTGAGAGATTTGGCCACCCTCCAGGGGTGGACTGATGCTAGTATAGAGCCTTGTCTGCCCGGGGAGGACAGAAGGGGAGTGGTACGTGAACCCATCTTCCTGGTTCGGCGCTGAGAGAGACAATAACGTTGAAGAAGTGTTATGCGAGGACGACGAGCGTGTCGTCTACAGGACATTGCGGGGTGGTGCTGATGGCGACCGAGATAGCGTGCTGGCCTTGCGTCCCGCCGCGGAGCATCCCACACCTGCTGCTCTCGATCGTCTCACTCACGAATACGGGTTAAGGGACGAACTGGACACTGCGTGGGCGGCACGACCGCTAGAACTCGTGCGCGAGCGCGGGCAGACGATACTCGTGCTTACGGACCCGGGGGGCGAGCCGGTAGAACGCCTTACTGGCCAGCCCGTGGAGATTGGGGCATTCCTGCGCCTCGCGGTCGCCTTATCAGTCGCGCTTGGCCGGCTACATGAACGCGGTCTCGTTCACAAGGATATCAAGCCGAGTAATATCCTTCTCAATTCCGCAACCGGCCAAGTCTGGCTGACGGGCTTTGGTATCGCTTCGCGCTTACCGCGTGAGCGCCAGTCGCCTGAACCTCCCGAGATCATCGCCGGAACACTCGCTTACATGGCGCCGGAACAGACCGGGCGGATGAACCGTTCGATCGATTCCCGGAGTGACCTCTACTCGCTTGGGGTCACGCTGTACCAAATGCTCACTGGGACGCTGCCCTTCACGGCCTCTGATCCTATGGAATGGGTTCACTGCCATATCGCGAGGACCCCCCTGCCTCCAAGAGAGCGATTAAAGAATGTCCCCGCCCTCGTCTCTGCAATTATCATGAAGTTGCTCGCCAAGAGGGCTGAGGAACGCTACCAGACGGCGGCCGGCGTCGAGAGTGATCTACGGCGCTGTCTTGGCGAATGGGAAACTCGCGGTCGCATCGACGAATTTCCGCTTGGCGAGCACGACACGCCAGATCGGCTACTGATTCCCGAGAAACTGTATGGGCGAGCATTCGAAACCGAGACCCTGCTCGCCTCCTTGGACCGCGTCGTAGCGAGTGGCGCACCGGAATTGGTGCTCGTCTCTGGTTATTCTGGGATCGGCAAGTCCTCTGTTGTCAATGAGCTGCACAAGGTGCTTGTTTCGCCGCGCGGCCTTTTTGCCTCCGGCAAGTTCGACCAGTACAAGCGTGACATTCCATACGCCACTTTGGTGCAAGCGTGTCATAGCCTTGTCCGTCCGCTTCTGAGCAAGAGCGAAGCAGAGTTGAGCACCTGGCGGGATGCCTTCGGTCAGGCATTAGGCCCGAACGCACTGCTCATTGTGGATCTCGTCCCCGAACTGAAGCTTATCATCGGAGAACAGCCGCCGGTCACTGTTCTTCCGCCACAGGACGCGCAACGCCGTTTCCAACTCGTCTTCCGGCGATTCATCAGCGTATTCGCACGACCTGAGCATCCGCTTGCTCTCTTCCTTGACGACCTGCAATGGCTTGATGCGGCAACGCTCGATGTGCTCGAGGACCTGTTGACTCAGCCGGATGTGCGGCACCTGATGCTGATAGGCGCCTACCGAGACAATGAAGTCGGTTCCGCCCATCCGCTGATGCGCAAGCTCGAAGCGATCCGCAAAAGCGGAGCGATCGTCCGTGAGATCATACTTGCGCCGCTGGCTCGCGAAGACCTGGAACAGTTGATTGGGGATTCTGTTCGCTGCGAGCCTGCGCGTGCTGCTCCGTTGGCGCAGTTGGTCCACGAGAAGACTGATGGCAATCCATTCTTTGCTATTCAGTTCCTGTCTTCGCTTGCTGAAGAGGGATTGCTCCACTTCGATCATCGCGAAGCCCGATGGTCTTGGGATCTCAAACGGATTCACGCCAAGGGTTATGCCGATAATGTTGTGGACCTTATGGTCGGAAAGCTCAGCCGTCTGCCGATCGAAACCCAGAAAGCATTGCAACACCTCGCCTGCCTCGGCAACAGCGCGGATGTCGCACTACTCACGATGGTTTATGAGCATTCGGAAGACGAAATGCACAGTGACCTGCGGGAAGCAGTCCGAGCTGGGCTCGTTCTCCATTCGGAAGGTGCCTATAGATTTCTGCATGACCGGGTCCAGGAGGCAGCGTACTCTTTGATCCCAGAAAACTTACGCGCCGAGGCCGATCTGCGAATAGGAAGGTTGCTCGCGGCGCACACGCCGCCGGAGAAGCGGGAGGAAGCGATCTTCGAGATCGTCAACAAGCTCAACCGCGGCGCCGCCCTGATCACCTCAGCCGAGGAGCGGGAGCAGGTCGCCGAACTGAACCTGATCGCGGGCCGGCGCGCCAAGCAGTCGACGGCCTACAACTCGGCGCTGACCTACCTCGCTGCCGGTCGCGCGCTGCTGCCGGAGGACTGCTGGGAGCGGTGCGGCGCACTCACCTTCGCGCTTGAGTTCCACCGCGCCGAGTGCGAGTTCCTGACCGGCACATTGGCGGAAGCCGAAGAGCGGCTGTCGATGCTGTCCAACCGCGCCGGTCGGCTCGTGGACTTCGCCGCCGTCACCCATCTGCGGGAGGAGCTCTTCACGACCCTCGGCCGAAGCGACCGCGCCATCGAGGTATGTCTCGACTATCTCCGGCACGTCGGCGTCGGGTGGTCGGCGCACCCGATGAAGGGGGATGTCCGGCAAGAATACGAGCGCCTCTGGCGCCAGATCGGGCGTCGCTCCATCGAGGAGCTCGTCGATTTGCCCCTAATGACCGACCCCGAGTGGCGCGCGACCATGGACGTCCTCACCGCGGTCGTGTCGCCCGCGTTGTTTACCGACGAGAATCTGCTCTGTCTCGTCATCTGTCGGATGGCGAACCTCAGCCTGGAGCATGGGAACAGCGACGGATCGTGCTTCGCCTACGTCTGGCTCGGCATGCTCCTCGGGCCGCATTTCGGCGATTACCGGGCCGGGTTTCGCTTCGGTAAGCTCGGCCTGGACCTGGTGGAGCAGCGCGGGCTGCGTCGCTTCGAGGCCCGCGTCTACCTGATCTTCGGGCACCGCGTTATTCCCTGGACGCAGCCCATCCGCACCGGCCGCACTCTGGTGCGGCGCGCCTTCGATGCGGCCAACAAACTCGGCGACCTCACCTTTGCAGCATATAGCTGCGACAACCTGATCACAAGCCTCCTTGCCAGCGGTGATCCGCTCGGTGACGTTCAGCGCGAGGCCGAAGCCGGGCTCGACTTCGCGCGCCGAGCGCGGTTCGGCTTGGTCGTTGACCGCATCACCACCCAGCTCAGGCTCATCCGGACCCTCCGCGGCCGGACCCCGGAGTTCGCCTCCTTCAACGATACCGAGTTCGACGAGGGCCGCTTTGAACAGCATCTGGACGAGGAGCCGCACCTGGCGATCGCCGCCTGCTGGTATTGGATCCGCAAGCTGCAAGCGCGCTTCTTCGAGGGTGCCTACGCTTCCGCCATCGCGGCGGCGGCGAACGCCGAACGGCTTCTCTGGACGTCGCCGTCATTCTTCGAGTTGGCAGAGTACCATCTCTACTCCGCGCTGACGCGGGCCGCGCTTTGCGATGCGGTCCCCGCTGCGGAGCGGGCCCGCCACCTGGAGGCATTGGCCGCCCACGATCGCCAGCTCCAGGAGTGGGCCGAGAACTCCCCGGAGAACTTCGCGAACCGCGCGGCTCTGGTCGCCGCCGAGATCGCGCGCCTCGAAGGCCGCGAGTTCGACGCCGAGCGCCTTTACGAACAGGCCATCGGCTCGGCACACGCAAACGGCTTTGTTCACAATGAGGCGCTCGCCTACGAGCTCGCTGCGCGCTTCTACATGGCACATGGCTTCGACAAGTTCGCACACACGTATTTTCGAGAGGCCCGCGACTGCTATCTGCAATGGGGGGCCGATGGCAAGGTACACCAACTCGACAAGCTATATCCGCACCTCAGACATGAAACGCCGCTGCCCGATCCAACGAGCACGATCAGCACATCCGTCGAATACCTGGATCTTGCGACTGTAATAAAACTCTCACAAGCCATATCGGGTGAGATCGTCCTGGAGAAACTGATCGATACCCTCATGCGTACAGCAATTGAGCACGCCGGTGCTGAGCGAGGTCTATTGATCCTTGCGCGAGGCGATGAGTATCGGATAGTGGCGGAAGCCACGACCGGCAGTGATACCGTGACAGTGGGTTCGCGCCAAGCGAGCGTAACCGCTGCGGATCTTCCAGCGTCGGTGCTCCACTACGTCGTCCGGACGAAAGAGAGCGTTCTTCTGCACGATGCGTTAGCCGAGGAGCAGTTTTCCGCCGATGATTACATTCGTCGGCATCACGCACGTTCGATTCTCTGCCTGCCGTTGCTCAAGGAAGCCAGACTGGTCGGAGTGCTTTACTTCGAGAACAACTTGGCCCTACACGTCTTCACGCCCGACCGGATCGTCGTCCTCAAACTTTTAGCGTCCGAGGCGGCGATCTCATTGGAGAATATTCGTCTCTATAATGATCTACAGGACCGGGAAGCGAAGATAAGGCGGCTGGTCGACTCCAATATTATAGGGATTGTCATGTGGAATATTGATGGGCGGATCATTGATGCGAACGAAGCCTTTCTGCGCATCGTCGGGTACGACCGCGACGATCTGATCTCCGGCCGCATGCGATGGACGGAATTGACGCCTGCCGAATGGCGTGCTGTTACCGTGCAAAGCGTGGCAGAGCTAGCGGCGACCGGAACTGTTCAACCATATGAGAAGGAATATTTACGGAAAGATGGCAGCCACGTGCCGGTCCTAATCGGCAGCGCGATGTTCGAGGGGAAGCCAGATGAGGGCGTCGGGTTCGTGCTCGATCAAACCGATCGGAAGAGAGCCGAACGGGCGTACACTCAGGTCCAGATGGAGCTGGCACACGCGAACCGCGTCGCAACGATGGGGCAACTGACGGCTTCCATTGCCCACGAAATCAACCAGCCGATCGGAGCGTCTATCACTTACGCCAACGCCGGCTTGAATTGGCTCAGCCGCCAATCGCCGAATCTGGAGGAGGCCCGGCGGGCGCTCGGTCTTGTCGTGGAGAGCGGCGTCCGGGCCGGTGACGTGATCGATCGAATTCGTGCCCTTGTCAAAAAGGCGCCACCACAGAAGGATAGAGTGGATGTCAACGAAGCGGTCTTGCAAGTCATAGCGTTGACCCGAAATGAAATGGCCAGGAACGCCATTTCGGTCCAGACACGGCTAGCGGAGAGCCTGCCAGCCGTTCGGGGTGATCGGGTGCAACTGCAACAGGTGATTCTCAACTTGTTGATCAACGCCGTCGAGGCGATGAGCGGAATGAGCGAGGGTTCCCGAGAATTGCTGATCAGCACCCGGAGAAGCGAATCGGAAGGTGTGCTCGTTGCGGTGCGAGATTCGGGTCCAGGGCTGGCTCCCGAAAGCATCGACCGGTTGTTCGAGTCCTTCTACACGACCAAGCCCGATGGCCTGGGAATGGGGCTGTCGATCTGCCATTCGATTATCGAAGCGCATCAGGGACGATTGTGGGCGACAGCCAATGTGCCTCGGGGCGCCGTATTTCAATTCACGTTGCCTGCCCACGCGGACAGTTCATCGTGATCGAGGATGCCGCACTGCGACACCAAGCAGCTTTCCCGAGAGCTGGGAGAGGCTGCGAGTCCGCTAATGGAATGGTCCGGCCGTGCTCCGGCCCCGCGAGCAGGAAAAGCTGGCAAGGGGCTCCAAAGACAGGGAGCACACAATGTCAGACACTCGCGAAACCGGAATCCTGCCGGTGGAAATCGACATCTTTGGTTTCCTGGCCAGCCAGGGCGCCGACGCTCAAAAAAAGCCCGCCGAGTGCCAGAAGTAGAATCGGAGTGTAGGCGTAGGGCATCAGCGCGCCGAGACCGAGCATATAAAAGGAATACAGCCCGGGAATGATGGTGGGGAGACTTAAACTGACGCCGTATCCGCTCGATCGGATACCGGTGCGGAAACTCTCTGCCAGGTAGGGCGTGTGCACGGCCCAGATTGGAAGCGAGAGCACCATGATAAGTGCGACGAGGATGATGAGCGTGGTTGGATCGCGATATCCTGAAACGACAAGGACGTAGTAGAGCGCGCAAGCCGGGACGAGGTTGAGAAGCCCGATCACCGTGATGGTCGGTCGGCGTCCAAACCTCTGACTGAGCAGTCCGATGAATGGATAGAGAACTAACGAAATTGCCGCTCCGATGAAGATCCCGGTGTTCACCCCCAATGATTTCACGCCGAGAACAGCGTTGATCACGCCGGGAAGCGCGCCAACCGTGGCGTTTAGGGTGAACCAAGCGCCTGTCATGACAATGAAGAGCTGCCCGAGACGCCGCAGATCGGCGCCGGAAAACAGCTCTTTCAGCGGCGCCGCGCTCTTCGCAGCTGAGCGCCAAAGTTCGGATTCGGGCACAAGCCAGTAGTAATAGAAGAAGAGTGCGCCTGAGAGCAGTGCTCCAATCACGAAAGGAACTCGCCAACCCCAGGTCGCATAGGGTGAGCTCGCGTCTCCGCCCGGCGCCACCGTAAGAATGAGCGCGGTCAGCAGTGACGTGCAGAGCAATGCAGCAGGATAGCCGGCATGGATCAAGGCACCGTAGAGCCCACGCTTGTCCTTGGGCGAGTATTCCATCGCCAGAGGATTGGCAGCGGTATATTCACCACCAACGAAAATACCATCCAGGAGTCGCAGCACGATCAGTGCCGTAATGCCAAAGCCACCCCAGGCCTCGTATCCCTGCAGCAATGCGATCAGCAACGTCACGACAGAAAAGCCCACAACCGAGATCAGGGTCGTCTGCCGGCGTCCCAATGAGTTGCCAAAGTATCCGAAAGTGAGAGCGCCGATCGGCCGCCCGATCAGGGTAACCGCAAACACCACGTAAAAGATCGTGGCCTGTGTCGTGCCGCTGAGCCCAGCGGGAATAAAGTAGATGAGCGCGGGCGCCAACGCCGCTATCGGCAGATAGACGGCGAACATATCGACGAAAAATCCGAAGCAAGCCGCCTGTACGGCGCGGCGGGCGGCGAGTTCAGGCGACGGGCTTACACGTGTGAGATTCAGCTTGCCGACTTGGGTCGCCATTTTTGCCCGGTCTGACTGTCTCTGTCGTCAGGATCGCGATGGACTGCGAGAGCGATGAGATCGGCGCCGCCGTCCCGGCCTTGGGCCGGTCTCACCCGTCATGTCGGCTCTCCGTCGTAGGCGCTATAAAGATATCCCCGGCACACAAAAGGTTCAATCTGCCTCGAATAACCACTACTCGCGCCCGTTCTCGCAACGCGACCGAACATCCTCCCAGGACGTGACGCTCGATCAAAGCGCACACCACGAGTGCGCGCTGGCGGGCTGGCGGTGGTCTGCGACCCTGGCGCCGGACGCTTTGCGCAACGGCCCATAGGTCGCATCGAGCAGACGAGCCGCCCCACCCAACTGCACCAGGTGCTTCTGAAGTAAGTATCCCCCGGCAGAGCCGGGGGCTTTAGGTTTGGAGCCGCTCAAAGCGGCTTGTCCGTGTCGCTTCAGTTCAGCTCTCCTTCCGCTGTGAGGAATACCTCACCAGTGTGGGGGAACAATCCGTGTAAATTCCCTTGCCCCGGCAGATCGTGACGCACACTACATTCGCACGTCGAGCTGTTGCGGTTTAAGATTTCATAGTCATCCATCGATGGGACTCCCTTTCGTGTGCTCGGCGGCTCATGATTCGGAGCCTCGTCGATGGACCGGTGGGTTCGACCCCCGTATATATCAAACTTTTGCTGCCTCCCCGGCAGAGCCGGGGGAACTCCCTTATTGGTTTAGTCTAGTTTCTGTCGCGAAATGCCGGGAGTGAGTGGAAACAATCCAACTTGTGCCGACAGATCGGGCGCAAATTGGCAGAAGATGCCGGCATCGACAAGCTTCAGGCAAGCGATTTTCGGTCGTGCAGACGGTTCAAGGCGGGCCGAGCCGCGGCAGTTTTATCTGCCGGGAGGCGACAGCTGCTGAGGTGTCATCAAGCGGGTTTTCGTCTGCGAGACGATCGCTTCGTTGTTGACGAGCGCAGCCGCAGCAACCGCAAACTCGAAGCGATCTCTTCCCTCGGCGAGACAGCGCTTCATCCCGCGACGGTCGTGATTTCCAGCGCCAATAGGCTCGCAACCCAGCGCGGTGCCAGCGGATCACCGTCTGCGGCTTGAGAATTTTCAGTGCGTCCAATACTCCAGGAGCCACGCGATAGAGCCCCGCAAACACCAGGCGGCCAATATTGCCGAACGCCAATTGCTTGGGGGGATTTGCGCCGCAGCACGTTGATTTGCTATGACCTTCTTGCTAAATCCTAATAATCGAAGCGCAATTTGGATGCGCAACTCGGCGTATAGGTCGAGCCTCGTCGCGCAGACGGATTATTTTGGTCCGTTCGCTGCCGCTTGGTTGATCGCATCCCCGCAGCCGGGCGTCTGTTTCGTCGAGGTCATCGCAAAGTTCACGAGGACGGCAGTCGCGACGTTCGCCACCAAGGCGATTAGACCGACATAGACGGTCACCGTCGTGTCTGCGAAGGTCAGCTCGTGTAGCGGTTTCAACCCGTCGGTCCACGCAAGATAGGTGCCGCCGAACAGCCCGACCGCCCAGCCCGTCAGCAGCGCGGGCGCCGTGAACCACCGCGTGACCAGGCCGAAGATCAGGGCCGGAAGCGTCTGCAGGATCCACAGTCCTCCGAGTAGTTGCAGGTCAAGCGCGAACTGCGTCGGAAGATACAGGATCACGAGCAACGCGCCGGCCTTGACCACCAAAGATGCGATTTTCGCCACCGCCGCCTCGCCGCTCTCGGTGATTTGCGGGTCGACGTATGCCTTCCAGAAATTACGCGTGAAGAGGTTCGCCGCGCCGATGCTCATGACCGCCGCAGGCACCAGGGCTCCGATCGCGATCGCTGCGAACGCAAAGCCCGCGAACCAGTTCGGGAACAGGGCCTGAAAGAGTGCCGGCACGACGTCGTTTGCGCTTGCGAGCTGGAGATGCGCCGCGTGCCCCATGTAGCCCAGCAGGGCCAGAAGACCAAGCATCAGGGTGTAGGCGGGCAGCAGCACGGCGTTCTTGCGGATGGTATTGGCGCTTCGGCTGGCGAAGATGCCGGTCAGCGTGTGCGGATACATGAAAGCCGCCAAGGCCGAGCCTAGAGCCAGCGTCGCATAGGCGGTGTATTGGTTCGACGCCAGTAGCGTGCCGCCAGCGCCCTTGGCCTTGAACGCTTGGTCGGCCGCATCGAACACCGCGCCGTACCCGCCGAGCTTCCCCGGGATAAGGGCGACCGCCGCGATCACCGCGACGTAGATCATCGCGTCCTTCACAAAGGCGATCAGGGCGGGCGCGCGCAGGCCCGACGAATAGGTGTACACCGCGAGAATGACGAACGCGGCGACAAGAGGGAGCTCGCCGACGAGTCCCAGCGCCTTGATAGCTGCGGCCATCCCGATCAGCTGCAGGGCGATGTACGGCGTGGTGGCGAGGACGCCCGTCGCCGCCACCGCAAGCTCAAGCGCGCGCGAGCCGTACCAGCCATGCACCACGTCCGCGGCCGTGACGTATCCGTTTTCCTTGGCGACCTGCCAAAGCTTCGGCATCACGGCGAAGACAAACGGATAGACGATGATCGTATACGGCAGTGCGAAAAAACCGTACGCCCCGACCGTATACACCAACGCCGGGACGGCGATCACCGTGTAGGCGGTATAGAAGTCGCCCCCTACCAGGAACCAGGTGATCCACGTGCCGAACTGGCGTCCGCCGAGTCCCCATTCGTCGAGATGGGCGAGCGTCTTCGGACGGCGCCAGCGCGCCGCCACGAACCCCATGACCGTCACCAGGGCAAAAAAGGACAGGAAGACCGCCAGCGCGAGATGGTCGACATCAGTCCTCATCGGCGTAGGTCCGGTACGCGATCCAGGTCAGCAGTGCGGTCACGGGCACCCACGCGAGCTGGTACCAGTAAAAGAAAGGGAACCCGAAAAGAATCGGATCGCGGAAGTTATAGAACGGCACCCACAGCAGCCCGACGTACGGCAGCAGCAGGAGCCAAAGCCGCTGTCGCTTTTTTGAAATCATCCGATTTTTCTTTCGTCGTCGGCGAAGCGCCGAGCCAAATCAGGCCATTGGCTGAGTTTGAGTCGTCTGCGCCGTCTGGCCGAAAAAATCTTCTTTCCCTGTTCGGTCACTGCGGGGCGACTGGCATACGGCTCGCCCTTGGCATAGGCGCGCTGCGTGGCAGGGCGCTTGCGCACCGCGTTGAACCAGCGGCGGAGGTTCGGGAAGGAGTCGAGGTCCTGCTGCTGCCGTTTCCACGGCACGATCCACGGATAGGCGGCGATGTCGGCAATCGTGTAAGCGTCGCCGGCGACGAATTCGCGCCCGGCGAGACGCCGGTCCAGGACGCCATAGAGCCGGTTGGTCTCTTTGATGTAGCGCTCCATCGCGTACGGGATCTTCTCGGGCGCGTACTGCACGAAATGGTGGTTCTGCCCTGCCATGGGGCCGAGGCCGCCGACTTGCCAGAATACCCACTCGAGCACCGACTTGCGGTCGCGCAGATCGGAAGGGAGGAGCGCTCGCGTCTTCTCGGCGAGATAGACAAGAATCGCGCCAGACTCGAACACTGAGATCGGCTTACCGCCGTCGCTCGGCGCGCGGTCGACGATCGCAGGCATGCGGTTGTTAGGCGAGATGCGCAAGAAGTCAGGCTTGAACTGATCGCCGGCACTGATGTCGACGGGGTGAATGGTGTAGTCGAGGTCTGCTTCCTCGAGGAACATTGTGATCTTGTGACCATTCGGCGTCGGCCAGTAATGGAGCTCGATCATTGTAAGTACCTGTCTCTTTCAAAACGGTTGGGCGGCAACCTTCAGGCCGCCGGCTTGCCCCACTCGTTGCCGCGCATGACTTTGTCGAGTTGGATATCCGGCTGGGCAAATAGCAGAGCTGATAGCTATTGACTGTGGGATTCTTGATATGACTTTTTACATCTTGCGACTTTCAAGCATGGGCCTATCGACCTGCGACCCGATACGCGCCAACTATGAATTCGCTGCCCTCTGAGCAGCTTGATCCAACCAATGATGGCGACGCCAGCGGCTTGATGTACGTGTAGAAGAGCGCCAGGAGTTAAGCGGGAGAAGCGCAAATGATGCACGATCAGGCGAATGCTCTTGCTGCTGCGTCTCCATCCGATGCAAAGCTCCGTGGCTTGTTGGGGGGAATGTCCGTATTCACGATGATCATGACTGTCCCCCAAGTGTTGGCCATATGGGTCGGTCATCAGGCAGCGGGAGTTTCGATGTTATCGTGGAGTGCTTATTTGGTTTCCGCCGTTCTCTGGTTATTATTCGGAATCCGGCAGCGTGACAGGAATATCTATTTGCCGTGCTTGGGTTGGATTGCACTGGATGGTGCCGTGATTGCAGGAGCTGTCGTTTACGGATAGCCGCGGTCGCCCGGTGTTCCTGTGATTGTCACGACTTTTCCAAAGGCCGTTCGTGTCATCGAGCACACGTTGATACCGCTGAGAGACGGTACGATGCTGGCGGCGCGCATCTGGTTGCCGGACGATGCCGAACAGAACCCGGTTCCTGCAATCCTGGAGTATCTCCCATACCGCAAGCGCGACGGGACTTACGAACGAGACGCGCTGACTTCATCCCTATTTGGCCGGACACGGCTACGCGGGTGTTCGCGTCGACATTCGAGGTACCGGCGAGTTGGGCGGCTTGCTCTTCGACGAGTATGCCAAACAAGAGCAGGACGATGGCGTGGAGGTGATAGCGTGGTTGGCAGCGCAACCCTGGTGCAATGGAGCGGTCGGGATGATGGGAATCTCCTGGGGCGGGTTCAATGCACTCCAGATTGCGGCGTGCCGTCCTCCGGCGCTCAAAGCAATCGTAACCGTCTGTTCGACCGACGATCGATACGCCGACGATGCGCATTATATGGGCGGCACGCTTCTTACTGCCGGACTTGAGTGGGCCTCGTTCTTTTTCGGCTCAATGTGTCTTCCGCCCGACCCAATCCTTGTCGGCGATAGTTGGTGGGCGATGTGGTTGGAGCGCCTCAAGAACGTACCGCTGTTCTTCGAACCTTGGCTGCAGCACCAACGACGGGATGCGTACTGGAAGCATGGATCGGTATGCGAGGATTACGAGGCGATCCAATGCCCGGTGTACGCCGTCGGTGGTTGGACCGATGGCTATAAGAATGCAATTCCACGCCTGCTCGAGCGACTGACCGTACCTCGCAAGGGCCTCATCGGGCCGTGGGCACATGGCTATCCGCATTTTGCACTTCCTGGCCCGCAGATCGGGTTCCTGCAGGAAATGCTTCGTTGGTGGGATTATTGGCTGAAGGGGATCGATACCGGCGTGATGGATGAACCGATGCTGCGCGCCTGGATGACGGACAGCGTAAAACCTGCGTCCCACCACCATATATTGCCGGGTCGGTGGATTGCCGAACCATCATGGCCATCACCAGGAATAACACCGCGGCGCCTGTTCCTGACGAATGAGGGGCTGCGAGACGAAACGGCACCTTTGACGCCTCGCGCAGTGTCCTCGCCGCAGACCGTCGGCAAGTGCGCAGGAGACTGGGTTCCATTCGGCCGTGGGCGGGATCAGGCAGGCGACCAGCAAGAGGACGATACGAGCTCGCTGGTTTTCGAGACGCTGCCTCTCGATAGGCCGCTAGAGATCCTCGGCGCGGCGATCGTTGCGCTCGACGTGACGTCGGACAGGCCGATTGCGAACCTGGTGGTTCGATTATGCGATGTGCACCCGTCCGGTGAATCGC
Organism: uncultured Alphaproteobacteria bacterium; assembly: GCA_963841705.1. Classification (GTDB taxonomy): domain Bacteria; phylum Pseudomonadota; class Alphaproteobacteria; order Rhizobiales; family Xanthobacteraceae; genus VAZQ01. The sequence goes on along the minus strand of CAWJDY010000044.1, from coordinate 213,334 downwards.
TGCGCATCAGCTACGGCGTACTCAACCTCACCCATCGCGATGGGCACGAGAAACCTGCACCGCTGGTGCCGGGAGAACGCTACCGAGTACGTATCCAACTCAATGATGCGGGGTCGGTGTTCCCTGCCGGCCACAAAGTTAGGCTGGCCCTATCAACGACTTACTGGCCAATGATTTGGCCGAGCCCCGAGAAGGCGACGCTGCTGATTTTGGGTGGAATGCTCGATCTGCCGGCACGCTCACGCCAAGCCATAGACGCGCTACTCTTGCCGCTGCCCGGGCCTGAGACGGCGCCCCCCGAGAAGCCGACCAATTTTCGTCGGGGTGACCTGCGTATCGAGCGCATCGACCGCATTGGCCTGGAATTGGGCACCGAAAGCAAATCCCAGTTTCACGTCGAGGAGAATGAGCCGCTCAGCGCAGTTGCCGAGCTGCGACAGACCAAGACGATGTCGAGGGACACATGGCAAATCCGTATCGAGACGCAAATACGGCTGTCATGCATGCGCAATGCCTTCGTGCTGCAAGGAAGTTTGCGCGCCTGGGAAGGCGCCAGCGAAGTCTGTCGTCGCGCATGGGATCGCTCTATTTCTCGAGATTTCATCTGACCAGGCGAATAATACTGTTCGCTTCAGTCTGATAATAAGGCGCTCAGACAAATTCACGCTCTCAAACAATCGACCGGCCTGGAGTTTACGTTTGCAATCCCGTTCCTCAGCCAAACGTGAACGCGTACGCCTGGACGCCTGGATCAAGGAAAAGGATTTCGAATATGTGGTCGATGATCCTCTCTCTCTGGCGGACGAGCTGATAGAGGCGCTCGCCCGTCACGACGCCTTGTCCATCTGCATCGCAATCGGACCCATGGCTTGCTCCCGGCGCCGCGCCGTCGATCGTGACACGGAAATGAACCGGACGTCCGCCAGGACCAGGTCCGAGCACAAGATGAAGATCCCGTGCGTGAAAGCGGTAGACGATTGCCCCATCCGGCTGGTTTAGTAAGGCATGCTCGTCCGTGATCGTCCAGTTTCCAGACAGGCTCCATTGATTGAGATACGGCTCGCCAGCTCGGTAGACGTGTGCCACGTTACGTACCGCGCCGCCTGGCGAGGCGAAGTTCTCAGCGCGTTTATGACCGATGTAGGTCTCGGGCGACTCTATGTCCCGGATATCCGGTGCTGCCTCCGCGCCTGAAGCACTCACTCGCACCAGATTGGTCGCCCCCGCGCCGGTGTCCTGCCTCCGCGAGCAATTGCTGGATAACACGCTCGGATTCGGCATAGTCACCTTCGCCGAAGTGGTGGTGTCGAATGCGGCCCTGCGCGTCGATGACGTAATGCGCGGGCCAATACATGTTGTTGAAGGCCCGCCAGATTGCGTAGTTGTTGTCGATAGCCACCGGGTAGTCGACTTTCAGATCGACCACAGCCTTATTCACATTACCGATGTCTTTCTCGAAGGCGAACTCCGGGGTATGCACGCCGATGACGATCAGTCCCTGATCCTTGTATTTCGCGGCCCAGGCCCGGAGATAAGGGATTGTTCTGAGGCAATTGATGCAGGAGTAGGTCCAGAAATCGAGCAGCACGACCTTGCCTCTGAGCGCTTCGGCCGTCAGCGGCGCGCTATTGAGCCATTGGACCGCACCGCCGAGTGACGCAAACGTGCCTTCGACGGGCAGCTCGACCGCCGAACGCGAAGATGGCTTCGCCCGGAACGTCATCGCAGGATCGGCGCTCGTCGTCGCGCCATCACCAGAGCTGGCGATGCGCTCCTTTTCACCGTGCACCGGCTGCGACGATGCATGAAACCTGTCGAGCAGGGCTTGTTCCATGGACGACGTGCTGCCGCGCGAGACTTGCGTCAGGAAGCCGGTATCGAGGCCGAGCGCGATGGCGCCGACCGCAGCCAGCACCCCCACGCCCAATGCCCGTCGGATCCACTCTCCGATCCCGAGGCTGCGCTTCATCGCGGCGAAGAGCCTGCCGCCGACCAACAGGGCGAGGGCGAGGGATGTCGCAGCCCCGAGGGCATAAGCAAGAAGGAGGAGAGAGGTATGAATGCTGGCGCCCTGGAGCGCCGCCCCTGTCAGGATGAGGCCGAGGATCGGTCCGGCACACGGCGCCCAGAGCAGGCCTGTTGCAATGCCAAGTACGGCCGAGGAGAGCATGCCGGACTGCCCCGCATCAGCTTCTCCGGCGGATTGCGATAGCCGCGCGCCGAGGGAAACAAGCGGTCGTGCAAGGCGATCAGCCAGCGACGGGAGCAGAAGCGCGATGCCAAAAACGCCGAGCAGAATGACGGCAGCGACCCGCGCATATTCATTGGCTGTCACCGCCCATCCGCCGGCGACCGAAAGAGACGCAAGGACAACAAAGGCGAGCGCCATTCCGGCAAGCATCGGCAGGCCGCCCTTGGCGAAGGATCGGTCCGCGCGTGCAAAGACGAAAGGCAGTATCGGGAGGATGCACGGGCTGAGAATGGTCAGAACGCCGCCGAGATAAGCAAGAACGAATAGGACCATGGGTCGGCTCCGGTCCCCCCGAGGCGGCAGACCTTGAACCTCATTGCGAGGTACGCCGCGCTTTCCCCAGTTACTGGCGCAAGACGTATGGTTGGAAAATGCCGACGCAATCGCATGGCATTCACAAGTTCGCGCGAGGTTTTTGATTAGAGAAACACAGGCCGCCGGTGGCGGCCTGAGAAGGCATAGTTCAGCGTTAAAGTTTTGCGGCCGGCCTCGCAGACCTGGATCGCGAACCCGATCAGGAGACTTGCGGCAGCGACGCCTCCCCCTCGCTCAGCTAGGGCGCTCGACGGGATGTCCAGCTAGGACCCATGCATCTATGCCGCCGAGAAGCGGTCGTATCTTCTTAAATCCAGCCTGCCTAAGATGCTTCGCAGCAGTAGCAGCCGATTCCTCATTCGGGCATGCGCAGTACACGACGATCTGCATTTCGCGTGGATAAGTCTTGAGGGCGGGATCGATATCCGCTGGATGCGCTGAAACCGCGCCAGGAATAGTGCCTCCCTGCACGCGAATCTCTTTCGGCCTCACATCAAGAATTACGATCTCTTGGCCATCATCGATTAGCTTGCGAAGGTCAGCAACAGTGATCCGATCCATGCGAAGCTGACGGATAAATAATCGCCGCCGCCACCATTTTGTGAGCATATACAATCCAATTGCGACTACGACGATTAAGCCGCCTATCTTGCCCAAATCTGCAAGCGTGGACAGCATAGTTGCGATCGCATCTTGAAATAGTAGACCCAGTGCGACGGCCGCGCTTATGAACAGGAGAGCTCCGATTAAATCAAGCAAGAGGAAGGCGAGCACGGACATCTTGGTGACGCCCGCCATCGCCACCGTAATGAGCGAAAGTCCGGGAATAAATTTCGCAAACAGCAACGACCAAGAGCCGACTCTCGCAAACACCTCCTCGGTCCGGCGGACGCAGAAATCCGGCGAAAAAGACAGCCTGCAAAGCAGCCCTAAAAAGCGCTGCCCATAGTGCAGACCACACCAATACAGCGCGAGTTCCGCGACGAGAGCGCCGCTGACGCCTGCAAGAATGATTTGGGTGATCTGGTAGGGGCTCTGCCTTGCAAGTGCGGCAACCGTCATCAGTGTCGGAAGGCTCGGCAATGGCAGTCCACCTTGGGAAAGCAGGACGTTGAGGAATACGATCAGCGGTCCGTGCCGCTCAGCGATGGTAAGAACGTTCTGCATCCCTTGAGACCTCAGTTCGCAGTCCCATAAGTGTTCAGCGCACACTGCGCACGCAAGACCTGGAAGGGCATTGCTGCTTTTGGAGATGCCAGTTCAAAAAGATTCGACCCATGGAGGGACTTCGACCTCAAGCAACCAGGCGCTTCGGTCTTGGCGCAACACTCTGGCGCATCCGGGCATCCGGATTACTTCGCGGCGGGCGGCAGGAGCTTGTGATCGATCATGGACTGCAGCGCGTTGCGGAACGAGTCTTCGGTGTCAATCGTCTTTGTGAACCCAGCCTGGCGCAGCTTGATGGTGCTCACGAAGGCCCGAGGTCCTTCCGGGGCGCCGTAGGCGAACGCGAAGTCCGCGTGTTGGTCCCCTTGGCCAACCAGCTCCCGTAGGTTTCGCGAGCGAAGATCGTACTTCGCGACGATCTGGTCCCAGACATCCGCGTTTCCCTCGAGGTAGGCTGCCACGCTCGTTGGCATGTCCGGCCCGGTTTCGACACCGAGGGTGTCGGCCAGGGCCGGCCACACATTGCGCCACTCGAACACGTCGCCGTTAGTGATGTTGAACGCCTCGTTCGCCGCCTGGGGCGACTGTGCAGCCCAGACCATCACGTCGGCGACGAGGTCTGCATCGGAAGCTTCCCAGACGAACGACGGACCGCCAGGAAAACCGAACGGTTCACCCTTCTCGCGGCGGATTGCCGCGTAGACACCGATAGCAGGGACAACGTTCAACGCGCCTGGGGTGGGGCCGGTGACGAGCTGCGGACGCAGTGCCGTGTAGTTGAAGCCGTGCTGGGCGCCCATCTCACGCACATAGGCCTCGTGGTCGAAGAAGAAGTTCTGGTGGTCCTTACGGGCATCACGTTCGCGGGCTGGGATAGGGATTGGGTGCAGGTGCACGCCGTAGATCTTCGTTCCCTGCAGGATACTGATGTGCTGGAAATCGGAAGCGGTGCGCACGATCGGTTTCACCACGTTGCGCAGCATGGCGTTGTTGGTCTCGATCTGTTCCTTGCTCGACCAGCCAGCGACCAGCTCGGGCTTCTCGTGCAGAGCGGTGTAGGCGATGTGCGTGATGTCGGTCAGCGGCTCGAACGCGGCGCGGGCCGTTCCCTCGTCCCGCAGATCGACCGACAGAAACTCAACGTCCCGGCCGCTAGGCAGCTCGGGCTTGCGGCGTGAGACGCCGACCACCTCCCAGCCCGCGGAAAGAAACTTCTCGATCGCGGCAACCCCCAGCAAGCCGCTTGCACCCGTGACCAGCACCTTGTTCGGAACCATCTTCTTTTGAGCGGTCGCATTCATGATTTTATAGAATTCATTAGTTTGATGAGTAGATTACCCTCGATCCTCAGGCCACCGCTTACGCTGTGGCCTGCCGACCAGGTAATCCAATGAAACGACGCGAGTTCATCGCCACAACAATGGTGCTGATGATCGGATCTTCCTCGAAATCTTCAGGTCCTCTTGCGAGACGTCGCAACCGTGCCGCTACGGCGTTCTCGGCTTCCGACCAGGCAATAGCAGAGTTGATGGCTTCCTGCTGTGCGCCCCTTGTTACGACTTTTTCCGTCTTGCGGTTTTGCGGCAGAGGGTTCATCTGGTGTCTTGTTCCTAACCTCGGACGAAAGCAGCTATGTCGCCGGCGCCGACCTCGTGGTCGATGGTGGCCTGAGCACGCTCTAATACCGCTTCCATAGCTGATTGAATTGAGGTTTTTATGCTGGTTTCGTATTGGACTGAAGGGAATTCAGCTCTCTCGGAATCCCGCAAAAACGACAAAATCGCATCAAGCGTTGTGGCGCGGCCGCACGTCAACGGGATTACCTTGCTGGGGTGCGTGCCTATGCCCAGCAAGATCAGGGAGAACAGCGAGGCGCGTAAGCTTCCCAGCGGTAACTGCATCAATTGCGAGCGGCGCGATCATGACAACCGTATATTGCAACTGGTCGAGTACAAGTGCTCGATGTACCGCCTGATGAGGCATGGAACGTCCAGTGCCGGGCGGGGTAGGACGTAGAGTCGGAGCAACAACAATGAACTCAGCGCTACTACAAAATCTGATTGCCGGGGCTGGATCGAGCAGCCAGTTCATTGGCGGGCTGCTGGTGGCTCTGTTGTATGCAGTTATCGGTTTGCTCATGGCGATTGGAAGCATTGTTGTCTTCCGACGAATCTTCCAAGGACGATGGGAACAGATATTCTGGGTGTCTTGGCTTGTCGTGATTGCCGCCATCTACCTAAGCTTCGCTGCCTATTTCGGGGCCTCAACGCATGCTTGGCAAACTGAAGCAGTCGGCGTTGCCGTTTTCCTTGTTTGCGCTGTAAGTGGGCTGTTTTCCAGATCTGCTCTCGCCGTTGGCTATGTCATGCATGGGCTCTGGGATCTATCCCATTCTCTGTCCGGCTCTTCCCTTGCGGGCTTGTCGATAACGGAAATTCCACTGGGTTACGGTCTCTTTTGCTTAACGTACGATTGTACGGTCGCGTATTATCTTATGGTAAGTGACACCGCATGGCATGAGCCGGGCAAGCTCGACCTTTACTTCGGGCGACATCGCCTGTGATCCCGCACCTCATGGTCGGGCACTTTCTATGGTCACTCGAAAACTCGCCCACTTCCGCATTTGGCATCTGACGGACGTGTCGAGGTGAGTCCGGCGCATGCCCGGGGAATTGTCTTCGATGAGTATGGTGTGATTCGCTCTGACCATCTGATTCGGGGGGGACAGATGATCAAATGCGGCAAGGCCAAAATCCGGCAGTTGAAGACGGCGTTGCGCTGGAAAACTCCCGCGCCGTGCAGCGTCAGCGCATCCAGATGGTATTGCTGCGCGAGAGCGGGATGGCGCAGCCTGCGATTGCAGCGTCCATGGGTGTCTCGCTGAGCACGGTGAACCAGGCGCACATGGCCTATGACCACGGCGGGATCAAGGTGCTCAAGCCCAAGCCGAGCAGCGGACGCCAGCGCGAGAACATGGCGGTGACCGAGGAGAAGGCCTTGCTGGCGCGCTTCGCCAAGGCCGCCGGGGCCGGAGAGATGTTGAACATCCATGATCTCAAGGTGGCCTATGAGCAGGCCATCGGGCACCGAACCAGCAACAGCACGATCTATAACCTTCTGGGCCGGCATGGCTGGCGCAAACTGATGCCGCGTCCGTTTCATCCCCTACGCAACATCGCGGCTCAGAACGCGTTTAAAAAAACGGCTTTCCAAGTGCTGTGGGGAAAGCCAGGCGAGCTGCCGCCCAGCGCGATCGCCGCTTGCGGATCATGTTCGCCGATGAAGCGCGCTTCGGCCGAATGAACCGGCCACGGCCATGCTGGGCCCCGGCCGGCATCCGACCCGGAGTGGCCTGACAGCTCATTCGCGAATACATCTATTTGTACGGTGCAGTCTCGCCGAAGGACGGGATGTGCGTCTACCTGATCATGCCGACGTCGAATACGGCGTGCTTCCAGACATTCCTCAACGTCCTGTCGCGAAGGTTTACCAGGCACGACATCCTGTTGGTTCTCGACGGCGCTCCCAACCATCGTTGCGGAGACCTCGCGGTTCCCGACAACATCTCGCTGCTCTTCCTGCCACCCTACTCGCCAGAGCTCAATCCAAAGGAAAACCTCTGGGATGAAATCCGCGAGAAACTCTTCAAGAACTATGCCCTCAAGTCCATCGATGCCGTGCGCAGAAAGCTCGAGCAGGCGATCCCCTATATCGAGCGCAATCCCGAAACCGTTAAATCCATCACCTCATTCCCATACATCGTCAGGTCACTCTGATGTGGAAGTGGTATAAGGCGGTGAGTCGACCGGTCTAGAGGCGAGGATGCTCGAGCAAGTTGCGCGGCTGTTCCGGAGCGTGGTGTTTCGACGTCTGTGATCGTCCGCTTTTCTGGCTCGGGCATCGCCCGTAATCGAGGTGCACCACGCGGCACTTCAATGCCCGGACGTGGCGTATCTCTCGTTCCGGATCGCTCCCGGGCCCGATATTAGCAACCGCCTTGACACCGCACATTCAGCTTGCGATCACTCGATCCCACCGTGGCATCGGCCCAAATCGTTGCCCCAGGAAGTCAATGAAGGCGCGCACCTTTGCTGGCGGACGCCGGTCGGATGGATAGAGAGCGAACACGCCCGCAAGCTCAATCGTGGGATGGTCGAGTGTGATGGCGACGAGCCGTCCTGCTTCAATTTCGGCACTGACCAGGAATGTCGGCTGATAAATCAGGCCTTGTCCAGCAACCGCCGCAGCGACGAGGGCGTCGCCATTATTTGCCCGCAAGTTCCCGCTGATCGGTACCGTCACCACGCCATCGATGCCGAACGACCACTGATCCGAACCTGCCCCCCGTGAAAGCGTATAGCCGAGGCAGTTGAGATTCTTGAGATCGGCCACCGTGCGGGGGGTGCCTCTCTGCGCAAGGTAGGAGGGAGCCGCACATATAGCCATCCGGCACGGCGCAAGCTTCCTGGCAACCATCGTGGATTCAACCAATTGGCCGATACGGATTGCCAGATCCCAACCCTCCTCGATCAAGGCGACAAAGCGATCGTTGAGCCCGAGGTCAACCGTCACCGACGGATAAGATCGAGCGAATTCCGGGAGCAGCGGAGCGATTTCTCGTACGCCAAAAGAGACCGGAACGTTGAGCCGCAGCGTTCCTCGTGGCTCGTGACGATCGGCCGCGGCGGTCGCCTCCGCTTCTTCGAGTTCGGCAAGAATGCGCTCGACGGCATCGAGATAACGCCGTCCCGCCTCGGTCAGCATCAGCCGGCGCGTGGTCCGGTGCATCAGCTTGACGCCCAGGCGCTCTTCGATGGCCCCAATGTGCTTCGTCGCCATCGTCTGCGACATGCGAAGCGCGCGCGCTGCAGCTGACAGGCTGCCCAACGCTGCCACGCGGGCGAAAACCTGCATCCCGGTCACGCGATCGAGCATCCGTCTCACACCTACGGTGTGAAGAGTAATGCAGCGTTGCTCAGTTTTCAAATCGGCGAAGCGAGCTCATATGGCCTGGCACACATGAGGAGCTGTCATGCCCGCTCAATCCACCACACTCGTGAGCCGCGAAAAATCTCTGACGCCTCGTCCGATTGAGGGAGGTGTGCAGATCGGCCACGTGCATCTGAAGGTGTCAGATCTCGATCGGGCGCTCGCGTTCTACTGCGGCGTCCTGGGGTTCGAGTTGACGCAGCGCTACGGCAGTCAGGCAGCCTTCCTCTCGGCCGGCGGCTACCATCATCACATCGGCCTTAACACCTGGGAAAGTCGCGGCGGCTCGCCGCCGCCCAGCGGCACTACCGGCCTCTATCACGTGGCCATTCTCTATCCGACGCGGGCCGCCCTGGCCGACGCTTTACAGCGGCTGATCGCGGCGGGGATTCCGTTGGACGGAGCGAGCGACCACGGGATTAGCGAGGCGCTCTACCTGCGCGATGCGGACGACAACGGTGTCGAGCTTTACTGGGATCGACCACAGCAGCAATGGCCCCGTACACCAGAAGGCTGTCTCGATATGTACACACGCCCGCTCGATGTGCGTGCGTTGCTTCGGGAAGGCATGACGCAAAACGGAAATAGTCGGCTCGAGTAAGCACGGGAACGTCATCACCGAGCCCCGCGCGGACACCAGGCTTAAGCAATAGGAGGACGAGATGGAAAAAATCGTTTTCGCGAGGATCGGCGCCGTGTTCTACGTCTTGTGGGGATTGCTGCACTACAATGCCGCATACGGCGTTTATCACATCGGCCTCGGCGTGCCGCCCGGCATGGTGCAGGGGCGGCTTTTCCAGGATGCGTTCTATCTCTTCGCCTTTGCAACCACGGGCATCGTGCTTGCAATCACAATGAACTGGCACAACAGCCGCGCGGGATTTTGGCTGAACGCACTGATCGTCGGCGTAGCCGATGTCCCTTTTATCCTGTTCGTGCTCATCCCCGGCCATGCGCCCTTCTGGCCAGGCGTTTTGGGACCAATGCTGTGGATCACAGGGATGATTTTCACCGGCCTCGGCCAAACACGTCCGACCGCAGTCGTGCAGGCTTCTGCGTAAATTGGACCTCATGCTCACTCGATCCCAATCAGAGTTGCAATCTTCTCACGTGTCTCGTCTAGTACATCGTATGGGGCAGCAGCGATGAACTCGGCGCCACGCGCCTCCCACGAGAGGCATCGAACCTGATCCGCCAAGACCACGCCGGTAATGTTGCCGCCAGCAAGGATCGGAACCTCGAACCGGAAGCCTTTCGCCCGATTGGTGATGGCGCAAGCAACGCAGAGCCCGGTGTGCTCGTTATAGGCGCGCGGGCTCAATACAATGGCAGGCCGTTTTCCTTGCTGCTCGTGGCCAAGGGTCGGATTCAAATCGATCCAGATGAAGTCGCCCGCATCGGGGCAATAATTACCAGACCTCATTTCCGACCGGGCCGCCCCACTCGACCTCGCGGTGGTAGTTCTCCTTCGTGATCCCGACAATCAATTCCTCCAAACGATATCGGCGCCGCCGTCGCGGGTTTGCGATCTTGACGACCAGCGCGCCGCCTTCGACCGTCATCTCGGCGCGTTTGCCCTCGCTCGCGCCCAGTTCCTTGGCGAACGTGCTAGGGACCCGCAGGGCGAGCGAATTGCCCCACTTGACGAACTCGGTCTTCATACGTCAATTCTCCTCACGGTATCTACAACGTAGATACCGTGAGGCTTCCTGTCAACCGTTTCAAGATCTGACGAGATTGTGCGGCAAGGAGGCGTAGGGACATGGGCCCAGGAGAGTAATCTCCGAATCGGTTCAACGAATTTTGGCGGGACCGACGGTGGTATACACCGTTGATTTTTCGTGATTTTCCACTGATTGAGTGCGTTGCAGGTCAGCAGTGGAAAAGTGCTGTTTTTCAATGGGATGATCCCTCTAGTGGCTTCAAATTACGGCATTTTCCACTATTGTAACTGAATGCCGAGCTGAGAGTGGAAAACCATTGGAACTCAAAAGCTTAAGTGGAGAGCAGCGTCGCCAGCTGATTGACACCCAGCAGGTCTACGAGGCTTGGCGGGCTGCGAAGTCGGACAGCAGTCACCGTTTTGCCGGCAGCATGAGGTGGGGTGAGCGCAATGGGAAGCACTATCTCCTCCGCAAGATTGGCAAAACCGAAACCTCTCTGGGTTTGCGCAACAAGGAGACTGAAGCTGTCTACGAGGCGTTCTTGCGGGGACGCAGCGAAAATAACGAACGACTGGCAGGGCTCTCTGAACGGCTCGACAAGCTTGCGCCTGTGAACGTCGCGATGGGACTTGGCCGCATGCCGAGCATTGCTGCGCGCATCCTCAGGGCGTGTGACGAGCCAGGCCTGCTAGGCAAGCAGCTCATCGTCGTGGGCACAAATGCGATGTTCGCCTACGAGGTTCAAGCTGGCGTGCACATCGAAAGTGGGCTCAAATATCGTTACGCGATATTTGCAAAAGTCGTTCGACAGTCCAGAGCTTTCGGGGCTTCCAAACGCACTCCGAGAGCTTGCGCCGAACCTTATTGAAGCTGATCCCCCACCATCAAGCAGGCCCAATTGGTGATCGGGCGGGCCTCGATCTTCATGCGCCGATTCTGCTCATGTATCTGCGACGTACATACCGGCAGGCTGCTGCCAACCGTTTCAAGGTGCTGCCGAGATTGCGCAGCAAGCTGGACCACGGATTAAGGCGTAAGGACATGGGCCTGCGCGTTGAATCGTGCTAAACTTGGATTCGAGCCAATCGCATCAAGTGACTTTTAGACCAATCGTTTGGAGGAGACCAATGCCTTTCGACAGAACACGGCGACCAAAAGACGCGATAGCGGCGGCAGAAGCCGCCTTCAAAGCAGCGACCACAAAGCCTCCTCCCGAAGTCATAGCTCCGAAGAAGCCCTCTCTGCCGAATGCGAAAGAGCTTGTGTCCTTGCGGATAGACCGGGACGTTCTTGAGCACTTCCAGGGAGAAGGTCCGGGATGGCAGGACAGGATCAATGCGGCGCTACGAAAGGCGGCCGGGAAATAGTCCTATCGGACCCGAACGGATTCGGCATCCCGTTTTAGTATGGGGGGCACAGGGGAATACGGACTGCATATCTCCCTTGGGCCCTATGCCCCGGCTGGCAATCTAGGCCCGCGAATCCAGCGAGACTCCAAGGCTGAAAGCCTTCTGTCGCGTTGCCCCTTCGGACCGCTTGAGTGTCCGGGCAATTTTCCGCGCTGGCGTCTTTTGTCGAGCGAACGCTTTCAGGTTGCGGATATCGTCTCTGGTCCATTCACGCCGCTTTGAGATCTTCTTGGCCATGTTGTCTCCAATCTGAAAAAAGAGAGTTCGTAACAACAAAAAGCTCGACAGTTAAGCCGAGCTTTATGCCTGGGGCACTAGAACGATCTCATGAGCTTGTCAAGTCGTTTTGGACGACTTGAGTGTTGTACGAGCAAAGAAAAACCCCCGGCCAAAGCCGGGGGCAGCTCTCGATCAAAGAAGATTAACGCTGGCCGCTCTGCTGGCCGGGCTTGTGCTGCCCGCCCTGTTGTCCGCCTTGCCCGGGCTGCTGCTGTTGCTGGCCCGGCTTTTGCGAACCGCCGCCGCCCTGCTGCTGGCCCGGTTTGCCCTGTCCGCCTTGCTGTTGGCCCGGATTCTGTTGGTTTGGATTATTTGGATTATTCATAATTCGCTCCTGTTTGTATCGTCCCCGCGACTGGGCACGAATACGGCATCGCTCGGTTCCATTCAAATCACTTCGCCGCGGGTTAATGTCACGGCAGAATTTGGCGGTGAGTAAAATGTTTGCTTTGAGCGCTAATCCATTGATATCGCAAGCGGCCATCCCAGTACTGAGCAGTTGCATAGCAGATGCTCTGCAATGGCATCGGGCGCTGCGGCAGGAGCGGCCCATTATTTGATTGGACACGTGATCGATGATGGTGAACGGATTCCGGTGTTGATCTTGAAAAAGCCATATATCCTCGCATCGGCAAGATCACTAGGCCGGTGCGACGTGGCCGCGCCGCGAAGTGCGTAGGCGCTGGATCAGCGCTATTGACGCAATCGCCAGGAGGATGGAAAGGATATTGCCGATGCGATGGGGCGGCCGAATCGCGCCTCCGAGGTGATGGTTCTGCGATGATGGAACGACGGCGGACAGTTGCGCTCAGCAAAGCCCAGCTCAGAGCTCAGGCTGATCAAGCGATGGCAGCGGCGACCAGGCCAATTATAAAATTGCCGACGAAAGTCGTAAGGCAATGCGGTCGGTGCGGTGAGCTTTCCGCCGTGATGGTAGAGCCCGGTCAGCCCGTGCCCGAGTTCAAGTGCAAAAATTGCGATCGAAAAGCTCCACCACCATAGTCATCTTTAGAGACCGGCCCTAGCGTTTCGTTACCGTCACCTCGGTTTTGACCGAGTTGGCAATAAAACAATTGTCGTGCGCGGCGTGGTGCATTTTGTCGAGCTCCTCCGCAGTGGGTTTTCGCTCTCCACCCCACGTAATCTTCGGGCAAAGCTCGACGCGGGTGATTGCCAGCTTGCCGTCGGCATTTTTCTCCATATGGCCAACCGCCGCGTCCTCGTACGAATCGAGCACGAGCTTCTGCTTGCATGCAATCGCCAAGAACGTAAGCATGTGACAGCTCGAGAGTGAAGCGACGAACGCCTCCTCCGGATCGACATTCGCCGGATTACCGAGATAAGCCGGGGCCGCCGTCGCCGTCATCGTATGGCCGCCGTCGAATATCCAGGTATGATCGCGCGGATATTTCTGATAGGAAAATTCGGCGCCGCCGCGCTCCCATTTCAAGCTCACTCTGTGCTCGGACATGTCGCTTTTATAGAGTGCACGCGAGCGCGCCGCAACCGTGATCGCAACGATATTGGCGTAGTGGGAGGCCTTCGCCCTAGTACTGCGTTTCTCGAGGTTAAAATCATTTCGCAGCCTCGTCCTGAGGAGCGCCGCCTTCGGCGGCGCGTCTCGAAGGACGGCCACAAGCGAGATCGTGCCAGCGGCCATCCTTCGAGACGGGCGCATGCAGGCATGCGCCCTCCTCAGGATGAGGTCGGCGGGTTTAAGCTGCATCTGCTCGATCCGATTGGTTTCATGAATTGACCTTCCAGAATTAGAGATCGCCGCAACCAGCGACAATAAAGAGCAATACCAGCTAAGCGACAGTTTAGCATGTCCACGACATTGAGCGAAGATGAACATTGATTTGTCTGGCAAGACCGCCGTCGTGACCGGCTCGACCGCCGGCATCGGTTTTGCCGTTGCCCGCGCGCTTGCGGAGTGCGGCGCCACCATCGTCCTCAATGGGCGCACGAAGGCCGCCGTCGATAAGGCGGTTGCCGGGGTCAAGCGCGCTGTGTCCTGCGCCGATGCGCACGCAGTAGCGGGAGTAGCGGCTGACCTGGGCAGCGCCGCCGGATGCGACGCCCTCGTTCGCGCCGCGCCCGATTGCGACATCCTGGTCAACAACGTCGGGATCTTCGGGCCGCAGGATTTCTTCGACATCCCCGACAGCGAGTGGGCCCGGTTTTTCGAGATCAACGTCATGTCCGGCGTGCGTTTGGCCCGCGCCTATATGCCGGCCATGCTCAGGCGCAACTGGGGTCGCGTCGTATTCATGTCGTCGGAGTTGGCGCTGAATATCCCCGTTGACATGATCCACTACGGCTTCACCAAGACCGCAGTCCTCGCCATCTCGCGCGGCCTCGCCAAGCGCGTGGCCGGAACCGGCGTGACCGTCAACGCGGTCCTGCCCGGACCAACCCTGTCGGAAGGCGTGGAGCGCATGCTGAAGGAGACGCTACAGAAATCAGGCACGTCGATCGACGAGGTTGCCGCGGAGTTTGTGAAGACGATGCGGCCATCCTCGATCATCGGCCGCGCAGCGACCCCGGAGGAAGTGGCCAACATGGTGGTCTACGCCGTGTCGCCGCAAGCGTCGGCGACCACCGGTGCTGCGCTGCGGGTCGACGGCGGTGTCGTCGAGACGATCGTCTGAGCGAAATGCTTGCAATGGGTGCGCGGTATCGGATCGGAACGAGCAGATGAAAATCGGCATTATTGGAACCGGCAATGTAGGTTGCGCCTGCGCCATGGCCGCGGTGATTCGCGGCAGCGCGCGCGAGATCGTCCTGGTCAACCGCACACGCCGGACCGCGGAGGCGGTCGCGACCGACATCCGCTACGGCATACCGCTGGGTCGCAAGGTCGAGATCTCGGACGGCGACTATGACGACCTCGCGGGCGCCGGCGTTGTGCTGATCACTTCCGGCGTCAACGAGAAGACAGGCGGAGCAACGGACCGCAATGATCCGCAGGGTCGCCTCAAGCTCCTGGACAAGAATACGGCGATCTATCGGCAGATTGTCCCGAGCATCGTGAAGGCCGCGCCGAAGGCGGTGCTGGTGGCGGTGACCGACCCGCCGGATCCGCTCGCCGACGTGGCCCGCGCAATCGCCCCTCAGACCGGCGTGCTGAGCACCGGGACATATCTCGACAGCCAGCGTTTTCGCGTCCATCTCGGCAAGCACTTCGGCGTGGATCCGGCGCATGTGGAGGCGCAGGTGATCGGAGATCACGGCACCTCGCAGGTGTTTCTCTGGTCATCGGCGCGCGTGGGCGGGGTTGCGGTTGCGGCTCTCCTTCGGCAACGCGGCGAGCAACTAGCGGAGCTTCGGCAAAAGCTGGAGCGCGACGTGCGCTATGCCAATATCACCATTATCGAAGGGCATGAGGCGAGCCAATTCGGCATCGGCATCGTGTCGGCGCGGGTCGCGGAGATGGTGCTCAATGACGAGCGTGCGGTGGTCCCGATCGGCAGCTTTCAGAAGAGCATTGGCGTGACGCTCTCGCTCCCGAGCGTGGTCGGCCGCACCGGCGTTACCGAGGTGCTGGTCCCGGAGATGTCGGATGAGGAGCGCAGCGCCCTCGAGAAAAGCGCGGCCATGCTGAAATCAGCCCTCGATCGCGTCCGCTGAAATCGCGCGTCATTTGCGTAGCATGCACAAGTGCGATCTCCGTCAGAACGGTCGCGAATGGTTTACATTCGAGTGCGCAAGTCGGGTAGACCCGACTTGCGGTCCTCACGCTTCGAGACGCGTCACAGCGCGCATGCCAATCGAGCAAGCTGCGCGTCCTCGTGCGCGCTGCGACGCTCCTCACCATGAGGTCGCAAAGCTTCGTGGCTGAAAATTCCGCCTCTCACCATAACCCTCTCCCCGTAAGAACGGGGAGAGGGAACCGACCGAGTTAGCGCTTCGGCTATTTCGCAGGTACGACCGCGTTGACTGGAGTATCCTCCGTCTTCGTGTCGTCGGGTTGTTTATTGGCCTCGGTGAGGAGCTGGTCGATAACGCCTGCACGGCGCTCCTCTTTGATCCGAGCCTCCTGCGCTTTCTTCTGTTGCTCGGCGAAGAACCTGTAGTCTATTTCCCAGCACATTGCAGCCTCCATCGTTGATGGAACCAACGGCATGACAACAACGCATCAATACAAACCACAGTTCCGGGCCGCTTTCCAGCGGTCTCGATGCCAACCGCTGGCGAAAGGCAACACGCCCGTCCTAATCCGGAGCAACTTCTCGGACCGGGTCAAGATCAATCCTGTCGATCAGCGCGGCCCTGCGCGCTTCGGCAGCCTTGATGCGCGCACCAGCTTGCCTCGACGTACTGGTGTTCGAGCCGAAGACGACGACACCCCCGATCACGGCGGCCATCGCGCTGATCAGAGCGACTGGATCATAACCGATTAGCCCGGTTGTGGAGGCCAGCAACCAGATTGCACCGGCAACGATCGCGGCCTTGGCAATCAGGCTGAGCTTCCGAGACCGCTCTATCAGTCCGGTAAGGTCCTCGATCTCAGCTTCCAGGCGCACGATCTCGTCGTGCAAGGTGTCGTCGGCCATTCGGATAGGGCCCGCATCTGCCTGCTCGGTCAGATGCTTCAGTGCGGCCATCGCGTTCCCGTCAACGGAATCCTCCATCCGCATAGCCAAGATCACTGCGGCTTGATCCCGGCGAACTTGACGACCTTCGCCCATTTCTCGGTCCCGGCGACATCGGGGCGAGCGCGACAGCGCTCAACGCCAGCTGCAGAACGCGGCGGCGCGTCAGCTTCATGATGCTTCCCCCTTTTTGTCTGCCGCAGCAGAGTATCAGCGTTTTCGGCCGAACGAGCCTCCTTTGGGATTTGCTGACCGAAAGCGCGACAAGATCACTGTGAGGAGGGCGACAGAGGAGCCCGAGGTCAGGCCGTCTCCGGCCGACTTCAACGCCGTCGGGTGGAGCCGGAGCCGTCCATGAACCGGGCGAACGAGGTTCGAGACGAGATCTTGCTTGCAAATTATCTCGTGGCGCGTTAGAACAAATATAGAACAAGAGGTCGGAGAGACCGTGTTTCTGCGATGGCATCTATCACCGGTTTTCTGCGGAACCCGATGCAACCTTTTCGAGATTTTGCGCAAACGAAGCCAATTGCGCAAACGAAGCCAATCCGGAAAAGCCAATGAAAACAATGTTTCAAGATGAACGAGGCTCAGCTGCCCGTAAGCCGGCTAGAACCCCGGCTTGATTGCGGTAGGACCCAGGCCCGGAGCCCCTGGTATGGCGGCAGCACGCTCGCGCTCCGCTTTCGTCCCGCATGATCTGAAGGCGCCGGTGATCGGAGCAGCCAACGGGCCGCTCGCCGGGCTCAACGCCGCCGTCAAGGACATGTACGACATCGCCGGCTCCCGCACCGGCGGAGGCAGCCCCGACTGGCTCGCAGCGCAGGGACCCGCGGCCTCGCATGCGGCAGCGGTGGCGCGCATCCTCGCCGCCGGCGCGCGCATCATCGGCAAGACGGTCTGCGACGAGTTCTTCTACAGCGTCAGCGGCGCCAACGCCCATTACGGCACGCCGGTCAATCCGCGCGCGCCGGATCGGTTGCCGGGCGGCTCGTCCAGCGGATCGGCATCGGCGACCGCGGCCGGTGCCTGCGATTTCGCCTTGGGCAGCGACACCGGCGGCTCGGTGCGCATGCCCGCGGCGTTTTGCGGGATCTACGGCATCAGGCCCACCCACGGGCGCGTCGATCTCACCGGCGCCATGGCCATGGCACCGTCGTTCGATGTCGGAGGATGGTTTGCGAACGGGCCGGGGATCTTCCGGCGCGTTGGCGATGTGCTCCTCGATACCGCGCACTTTCCGGCGGCGATCGAACGTCTGATCATTCTGGAGGATGCGTTCGAGCAGGCGGACCCGGGCGTGGCAATGCTGTTGCAATCCGCCCTGCGCGACATGGCGCAGGATCTGCCCAGATCAGAGAGGAGCCGGATGGCGCCCAGCGGCCTCGACCCCTGGCGGGAAGCCTTCCGCATCATCCAGGCCGGCGAGGTATGGGAGAGCTTTGGAGAATTCATGCAGCAGCATCGGCCGCGGCTTGGGCCCGGCATCCGCGAGCGCATGGAGTTTGCTTCCAAGGTGCCGCAGCACGACGTCGCGCAGGCGCGGCAGGAACATGCACGCGCGCGCGATCACATCCGCGCAATCGCCAAGCCCGGTACCATCCTTGCGCTGCCGACTTCGCCCTGCGTTGCCCCGCTCTTGTCCACGCCAGCGGAGGAGCTGGAATTGTTCCGCACGCGCGTCATGCGGCTCACCTGCATCGCCGGTCTGGGCGGGCTGCCTCAGGTCACCCTGCCGATCGGCGCCATTGCCGGCGCGCCCGTTGGCCTATCGTTCATCGGGTGGGCAGGCGGCGACGAGGATCTGCTCGTGCTCTGCCTCAAGCTCTCGCGCTACTGCGGCTATGTGATGTGAAATTACACATATATTATGTAAAACTCGGACGGTGCAGGTCGACCGGCGGGCGGGTGAAGGTCTTGCGTCCGCGCTTGAAGGCGTAGAGCACGGGCGCAAGCTCGGCGACCGCCATCTCCGGCTCGGTCGCGTCGAGCACCACCAGATCGGCAGAGTTGCCGACCGCCAGTCCGTAATCCTTGAGCCGCATCAGCTGCGCCGGACGCCTGGTGATCATGTCGAAGCACGCCGCCATGTCGGCACGTTTCCCGACCTGCGCGATGTTGGCATAGAGGTTGGCCATGCGCATGAGCGAGCAGTCGCCGAACGGCGTGAAGGGATTGAGCACGTTGTTCGACGACAGCGAGCAGTTGACCCCATGCGGCAGGAGCCTGTGCACGGGCACCACGCCGCGCGTGCTGTTGTGATCGTGCTTGTGATGGCGGCCCATCAGAAAAAGATCGGTCGAGGGCAGCACGGTGAGCGCCACGCCGGCGTCGGAGAGCCGTCTGGCCATGGCCTCGAATTTGTCCATGGGCAGGCTGGTCGCCTTGGTGACATGGCCGATCGCAACCCGGCCGCCGTATTTGTGCTCATCGGTGCGGCGGCAGACGTGATCCACGTCCATGCCTTCGGCGGTCGACCCGAAATCGAGATGCATGTCGATGTCGGCGTCGAACTCGCGCGCCATCTCGAACACCCGGTCGATCTGGCCGGGCGGATTGGTGTCGGTGTAAGGCGCCGCTCCCACCACGCGGCACCCGCCATTGAGTTCGGCGACCATCAGCTCGTCGGTGCCGGGATTGTTGAGCAGGCCCTCCTGCGGGAAGACGCAGATCTCGAGATCGATCGCCCAGGCATATTCCTTGATCAGCGGGCGGACACCTTCGAGGCTGCGCAGCCCGATCACCGGGTCCACCTCCAAGTGGGTGCGCATGTGCGTGGTGCCCTGCAGGATCGCCTTCTCGAGGGTGCGCCTGGCGCGTTTGTAAACATCGTCGGGCGTGAAACCGGCCTTTGCCTTGGCCACCTCGCCGATCGCCTCTTCAATATCGCCGCGGTCGGAGGTGCAGCGGTCGAGAATGCCGGACTTGTCGAGGTGGATATGCGTCTCGACGAAGCCGGGCGAAACCAGCCGGCCGCCGAGCTCGATTGTTTCGCCCGCCGCGGGCAAGTCCGGCCGGATGGCAACGATCCTGCCGTTCTCGATCCCGATGTCGGTCATATCGCGGCTGCCATCAGGAAGCAGCGCGTTCCTGAGAATGAGATCCATGCCGCGCTCCTCTTTCTGTCCGCTTCGCGCGGCCAACTTACATGGGCCGCGGACCCAGCTACAGAAGCGATTTCGTAGGGGCGACGCATGCGTCGCCCTATCCCACAGTGCGCAGACCTCATCCTGAGGAGGGCGCATGGCTGCATGCGCCCGTCTCGAAGGATGGTCGCTAGCCCGATCTTGCTTGTGGCCGTCCTTCGAGACGCGCGCACCGCAAGTCGGCTGTAGCCGACTTGCGCACTTGATGTGCCGATCTCGGGTAAACCCGAGATCGGTGCGCGCTCCTAGGACGAGGTTGATTGATGCGGCGATATAAGGCTCGCGCGCTCGCAATGGATCAGTCTGTGATTTTGATGATTGCGCGGGCACCTCAGGATAACGGCCCCAGACAGCGCTACCGCATGCTGGACCAGGGATCCGAAATCTTCTGGTCGGGGATCCTCCGCAGCGCGTCCTTGTAAGCCTTCTCAGCCGCAGCGTTCTTTTTCTTCTGCTCGTCAGTCTGTTGGCTGCCTTCGGCGCGCTTGGAGCCCTTGCCGCGAAACTGGGCATGCGCCGGAGCGGTCAATAGCGCCATTGCCGCAAGCGCGACGATCAATTTACGCATCGGACTTGCCTTGAATAGACGATTGCGCCCCACAGCTTTGTATCGTCTGTTGCGGGCGAAATTTTGACAGGCGCTGCATCCAAGAGCCGCGAGGATGCTCCCGTGGCAGGCTCCGCCTCGGCATGATGGAGCGGGTACGAATGGCTGGAGCAATTCTAATTGCAACCAGCGCGTCGTTGCGCGACAAAACAGCGCTCAACCGAATTGGAGCTGTTCATGCAAGTGAAACATGTCATGGCGGCACGCGGCATGGCGGCACATGGCGCAATGGTGCTCGCCCTCGCTGTCTTTCTTCATGCGCCAGCTCGTGCTCAGGAGAAACTGTCCGCTCCCGAGCTTCCCCGGCCCTCGGTTGATGTTCCGGGAATCACCCCGCAGGTGCTATCGCGCACCACGGTACCGGGCGCACCGGGAAAGCTGGCCATTGTGACGCGAGTCACGTACCAGCCGGGCGCGCGGGTTCGCAAGCATTACCATACAAGCCAGATGTTCTTTTACATCCTGGAGGGGACCATGGCTGTGCAGGAGGACGGAAAAGAGCCGATCATGCTGAAGGCCGGCGACTACCTGCTCGTCAAACCGGGAACGGTGCACGCCCATTGGAACGCGAGCCCGACGGAAAAATTGGTATTCACGGAGTTCATCCTTGTGGACGAAGGGCAGCGCAGCGTCGTCTTTGTAGAGCCGTAACCTATTCGTGGCGATGCATCGCCGAGTTGGCCTTGGCGCGCAAGCGCGCTCCTTCAGGACGAGGTTGATTGATGCGGCGATATGATTCGAACCTCGAAAACGCAGTACTAGAGCTTAACATCGCGGTCATGATTCCAACATGGCAAAATCGAGCCGCATGGCCGCTGCCTTGTGTTATGGCAGCCGGCAAGGAAGCGTGTGGTTCCGGGCTCTTGGCCTTCGCCTCGCGCCCGGAACGGCGCTGGATGAGATCAGGATTTTGGGATCGGTGCGTCAGCACCAACGGCAGAAGCATCCGCGGGGGCGACAGACCCAGATGCGGCCAGGTGGGCAGTGACGCCCCCACCCGCGGCAGGCAGCCGGTTGGATGGTGCCTCTCTCGACAGGGCTGAAGTTCTCGGTGCTAGACCCGACAATTGCCGCCGGGCGTGAAGTCTGCGCCTCCGCTTTCCACGCCAACGATCCGGCCAGCAGGATGGCTGCCGAGGCTGTAGCCGCAACAAACAGCTTGTGCATCACGTCCTCCAGAGTACCCTCCCCAGGGAATCTTCGCGCGGCTTCGCCCCTGAGTGCAAGGGGGGAGGGCGCAGACGCAAGGCTGCTATTGCGCTAATCTTATGCAACATATCGCTGGCACCGATCTGCTTGTCCTGAACCAGCTGGGGGGAGTTCATGCACCTGTACCGATTCCCTGCCGTAATCGCCTCTTTGCTGATCTGCGCTGCTCCGGCCGTCAGTGCCGAAGTGACCCTGCGCGCCGTCTCGGCATTCGCCGAGAAGACGACCTATTCCCGCCCGTTCGAGCTTTTCGTTGAGCGGGTCAACGAGGCGGGCAAGGGCGTCGTGCAGATCAACTATATCGGCGGCCCCAAGGCCATGCCGCCGTTCGAAGTCGGCAATGCGCTCAAGAGCGGCGTCATCGATGTCGCCAACGCGACGGGCGCGTTCTACACCAACGTGATGCCGGAAGCGGATGCGTGGAAGCTCACGCAGCGGCCGATGTCCGAGCTGCGCCGAAACGGCGGCTACGATTACATGGCCAGGCTCTATGCAGCGAAGATGAATGCCATATGCCTTGCCAGGCATACTGATAACAACCCGTTCCACCTCTATCTGAACAATCCAATCGACAAAGCGGATCTGACCGGGCTGAAGTTGCGCATTACCCCGGTTTATCGTGATTTCTTCCAGGCGTTGGGCGCCACGGTCGTGCAAACCGCTCCAGGTGAAGTCTACACCGCGCTGGAGCGCGGTGTAGTGGACGGTTACGGCTGGCCGGTCACGGGGATATTCGACCTCGGTTGGCAGGAGAAGACGAAGTACCGGGTCGACCCCGGATTCTATTCCGCCGAAGTGTCGATCCTGGTGAACAAGACCAAGTGGGACAGCCTGACCGACGAGCAGCGCAATATCCTGCGCAAAGCGGGAGCGCGGGCGGAGGATGAGGCGGCCGCCTACTTTGCCGGGGAGAATCAGAAAGACATCGAGCGGCAAGCTGCCGCCGGCATCCAGGTGATCAAGCTCGATGGTGCCGTTGCGAAAGCTTATCTCGACAAAGCCTACGAGGCGGGCTGGGCCGGAATCATCCGCCAGAGTCCCGAGCCCGGACCAAAGCTCAAGCAGCTGTTCTCGAACTGAATGGTGAAGCTGTCTCGCTGGTATGGGCGGCTGCTCGAGGCGATGCTTCTGCTCGCGTGCCTCCTCCTGCTTGCAATGACAATGCTCATCGGGATGGACGTTCTGCTGCGCAACGCTGGCGCTGGAGGCATCGCGCCCAGCAACGAGCTGTCGGAAGATGCGCTCTACCTGGTCACGCTGGTCGCAGCTCCCGGTGTGCTGCGGCAAGGCCAGCACATTCGGGTGGACATCGTGCTTCGCCTGCTGCCGCAGCAGGTCGGCTGGATGCTGGAATGGCTTTGCGACGCCGTTGGACTGAGCTGCTGCCTCTGTTTCGTCTGGTACGGCACCCGGGTGATGCTTGAGAGCCTCGCCGGCGGGTCGCTCTCGATCAAGACACTCATCATCCCCGAATGGTGGCTGCTCCTTCCGATGCCGGTCGCATTTGCGCTGCTGTCGCTCGAATTCGTGTTCCGCATGCACCGGCTGGCCTTGGCCGAGCGGCGGCCGCGGGATGATGCCGTGTCCGCGTCCTAGAGCTCGACGGGCCGATGTCCTGGCAGACCGCCTCCCTGCTGCTCCTCGGTGGCTCGACCGCGCTGTTGTTCATGGGCCTGCCGGTCGCTTTTTCTTTCATCGCGATAAACATCCTGGGCGCGGTCATTTTCCTGGGCGGTGCCGCCGGGCTCGATCAAATGGTGCGCAACAGCGCGGCCGCCGTCATGAATTTTTCCCTCACCCCGATTCCGCTGTTCGTGCTCATGGGCGAGGTGCTCTTTCACACCGGTCTTGCGCTGAAAGTAATCGACGGGATCGAACGCCTGGTGCGCCAGGTGCCGGGGCGGCTCGCCGTGATTGCAGTGGTCGCGGGGACGGTGTTCTCTGCGATCTCCGGCTCGACCATTGCCACCACGGCCATGCTTGGCTCCCTGATGCTGCCGGTGATGCTCGCGCGCGGCTACAATCCGGTGCTGGCGGCCGGGCCCCTCATGGCCATCGGGGCGGTCGACATGTTGATCCCGCCGTCGGCGCTGACGGTGCTGCTCGGGAGCCTGTCCGGCATCTCGATCTCCAAGCTGCTGATCGGCGGCGTCGTGCCCGGGCTGATCCTTGCCGCTGCGTTCGTCGGTTACATCGTCATGCGGGTCAAGCTCAACCCCGCCCTTGCGCCGGTTACCCCTATTGATGAGCGGCACGGATGGGCCAAATACGAGCTGCTGGTGCTCTATGTGCTGCCGCTGGTCGCGATCTTCGTCGTCGTAATCGGTGCGATGTCAGGTGGCTTCGCAACCCCGACCGAATCGGCTGCGCTCGGTGCCCTTGCTACCATGGCGCTGGCCGCGCTCTATGGGGTGCTGAGCGCGGACGTATTGCTCAAGGCGCTGCGGGGGACAGTGACGATCTCCGCGATGATCCTGTTCATCATCCTTGGCGCCACGACCTTCTCGCAGATCCTGAGCTTCTCGGGCGCTACGGAAGGTATTGTTTCAACCATCCTGGGGCACGGGCTCGCGCCCATGACTATTCTCGCCGGCATGATGCTGCTGCTGATTTTCCTCGGCATCTTCGTCGATCAGGTGAGCATGATGCTGATCACGCTGCCGGTGTTCATGCCGATCGTCCAGCGCATCGGCATCGACCTGATCTGGTTCGGCGTGCTCTATCTGATCTGCATGCAGCTGGGTCTTCTGCTGCCGCCGCATGGCCTTCTGCTGATGACCATGAAGGGTGTTTCACCTCCGGCCGTCACCATGACCCACATCTTCCGCGCGGTCGTGCCGTACGTCGGCATGAGCCTGGTGTTGCTCGTCGTCATCGTTTTGTTTCCCGCGATCGCGACCTGGCTGCCGATGCTGCTCGGCTGAGCGGAGTGTCTTTGTCACCGCTTGGCGCCATCCCATCCATGCGTGGAGATATCGAAGACGATCCCGTTCGGATCCCGGAACTTGTGCTCGGCATTGGCAGGAGGAGCTCCGGTTGGCCCGGGATGATACCTGCCGCCATTGGCCTCGATCTCCTGGCCCGTCCCCTCGAGATCATCGACCCACAGGCCGAAGTGATGCAGCCCGACAAAATCCTTCCCGCGCTCGTCGCCGGCATCGTCCTGGTTGCGAAATTGCAGGAACGTCAGGTTGACTACCCCGTCGGTCAATCGTGTGGCCACGGCCAACTCGGAAACGCGTTTGAACCCGAAAGTCTCCTCGTAGAATTCTGCCGTCTTCTCCTTGTCGGGAACGGAAACAGCGATATGCCGGAGCTGACCCTTGGCCATCTTGTCGTTCTCCTTCGGCTGTGAGGCGCAGAATGCTGTGCTCAGCGCTGCATATTCAGCATCTGATCCATGGGCATCATTCGCTCGTTGAGATGGTCCATGATCCACAATGAGCCGCCGCTTACGACATCGGCATCATGTTGCTGTTGAGATTGGCGATGATCCATACGGAGCCGGTGATGACGAGAAAGACGATCAGCACGCCGAACGCGAGGGCCAGAATATTGTTCGTGCTGTCGGGCCCGCTTCCCAGATGCAAGAAGAACACGAGGTGGACGCCGATCTGCGCGAAGGCGAGTACGATCAACCCGACCGGGATGCCCGGGGGCCACAGCAAACTGGTCTGCGACACAACGAACGAGGCGATCGTCGCCAGGATCGCAAGCCCCAGCCCCACCGTGTATGACAGATAGCTGGCTGTGGGCTCATGCTCTTCGACACCAGGCGTCCGGTCCTCGAACAAACGATCGCTCATTAGGACGCTCCCATTAGATAGACCAACGTGAATACCCCGACCCAGACGATGTCCAGCGCGTGCCAGAACAGGCTCCAGCACAACAGACGCCGCAGCACGGCGGCTCGCAGGCCCTTAGCGATCACCTGCGCCACCAGATAGACGAGCGCGATCAAGCCGCTGGCGACGTGGACGCCGTGCGTGCCGACCAAAGTGAAGAAGGCGGACAGAAAGCCGCTGCGCGAGGGCCCGGCCCCCTTCTCCACCATGCGGGCAAATTCCGAGACCTCAATGAACAGAAAGGCCGCACCGAGCACGAATGTGAGGACTGCGAAGATAAAGAAGCGCCCCGGCTGCCGCCGCTCGGCGGACAACGCCCCGAGCCCGCATGTATAGCTCGACAACAGCAGACACATCGTCTCGATGAAGGCGTTCCGCAGATCGAAAAGCTCGGCTCCGGTCGGTCCGCCGGCGGTATTGCCCCGCAAGACT
This sequence comes from uncultured Alphaproteobacteria bacterium, assembly GCA_963841705.1. GTDB lineage: Bacteria > Pseudomonadota > Alphaproteobacteria > Rhizobiales > Xanthobacteraceae > VAZQ01. The sequence continues at coordinate 187,426 of CAWJDY010000044.1, read as the reverse complement.
GCATAGGCCGCGAACAACGCCGAGAACATGACCATGTCGCTGAGGATGAAGATCCAAAACCCGTAAGCGACGACGACGCGCTTCGAGGCCGGCCCGCCGCCGCCGCGCCCGCGCGCGAGCTCGGTTGGAACCGCGGTTGGAGCTCTATCGATTGTTGCGATCGTCATGCGGGCTGCCTCACCTCACCGGGCCCGTTCCATTTGCGCGAGTTCGGCGGCCGAGATTTCGTGCTCACGCTCGATGCTCCAGCCGGCTATCAGGACCACGGTGGCGGCGGCGAGGAGTCCGAGGATCGCCAACCACCAGATCTGCCAAATCAAGGAAAAACCCATGACCGTCGCAAAGAAAGCGGTAACGAAACCGGCTGGGCTGTTGCGCGGCACTTCGATCGCCTCATAGGCCGGTTCGGCCAGGGGCCGCCCCGTGCGCTTCGCGTGCCAGTACGCGTCGATCGTCTCGACCCTGGGCAGCACCGCAAAATTGTAGGCCGGCGGCGGCGAGGAGGTCGACCACTCCAGAGTTCGACCGTTCCACGGGTCGCCGGTCAGGTCGAGGCGGCGCTCGTGCGTGCGAATGCTGACATAGAGCTGGGCGATCTGGCAGAGAATGCCGCAGAAAATGACGATGGCCCCGGCCTCCGCTACCAGCAGCAGCGGCTGCCAGCTCGGGTCGGGGATGTGCTGCAGGCGCCGGGTCATGCCCATCAGGCCCAGCTGATAAAGGGGCATGAAGGCGAGATAGAAGCCGATGAGCCAGCACCAGAAGCTGGCCTTGCCCAGGCGTTCGTCGAGGGTGAACCCGAACGCCTTCGGGAACCAGTAGTTGATACCCGCCAGCGCGCCGAACACGACGCCGCCAATAATGACATTGTGGAAATGGGCGACCAGGAACGCGCTGTTGTGGACCACGAAATCGACCGGCGGCACCGCCAGCAATACGCCGGTCAGGCCACCGATGACGAACGTGACGATGAAGCCGACTGCAAACAGCATCGGCGTCCGAAACACGATCCGGCCGCGGAACATCGTGAACAGCCAGTTGAAGACTTTGACGCCCGTCGGCACCGCGATGATCGACGACATGATCCCGAAGAAAGCGTTGACGTCGGCGCCCGCGCCCATGGTGAAAAAGTGATGCAGCCAGACCATGAAAGAGAGGATACAAATCCCGAGCGTCGCCCAAACCATCGAGCGGTAGCTGAACAGCCCCTTGCCGGAAAAGGTCGCGACGACTTCAGAAAAGACGCCGAACGCGGGCAGGATCAGTATGTAGACTTCGGGATGGCCCCACGCCCAGAACAGATTGACGTACATCATCTGGCTGCCGCCGGCATCATTGGTGAAGAAATGCATCCCGAGGTACCGGTCGAGCAGCAGCATCACGAAGGTCGCGGTCAGGACCGGAAACGCGGCGATGATCAGCAGACTTGCGGCGAGCGCGGTCCAGCAGAAGACCGGCATGCGGAAATAGGTCATGCCGGGGGCGCGCAATTTGAAAATCGTGGTCACGAAATTGACGCCGGTTAGCAATGTACCGATGCCCGAGATCTGCAATGACCAGAGGTAGTAATCGACACCGACATCGGGCGAAAAGGCGAGCTCGGAGAGCGGCGGGTAGCCCATCCAGCCGGTGCGCGCGAAATTGCCAATGACGAGCGACAGATTGATCAGCAGTGCCCCCGTTGCGGTGAGCCAAAAGCTGACCGAATTGAGCACGGGAAAGGCGACGTCGCGCACGCCGAGCTGCAACGGCACGGCAAAGTTCATCAGTCCGATGACGAGTGGCATCGCCACGAAAAAGATCATGATCGTGCCGTGCGCCGAGAAGATCTGGTCGTAGTGCTGCGGCGGCAGGTATCCCTGCGCACTGCCGATCGCAATCGCCTGCTGCGTGCGCATCATGATCGCATCGCTAAAGCCCCGCAGCAGCATCACCAGGCCGAGCACCACGTACATGATGCCGATGCGCTTGTGGTCGACGCTGGTCAGCCACTCGCGCCACAGATATGGCCACCAGCCCTTTATGGTAACGGTCGCGAGAGCAGCCAGAATGACGATGCCGACGACCGCTCCGCTGAGCAGCGGGAGCGGCTCGTTGAATGGAATTGCCGCCCAGCTCAGCCTTCCCAGCATGTCAACCTCCCGCCTGACGCAGCGGACGCCAAGCTCCGCCGATGCCGGCCCTTCCGGGACCCGCCACCGTCTGGTCGATGATGCGCTCGAACAGCTTCGGTTCGACCGAGCGATAGGTTGTGGGCGGCACGGCCTTGCTCGGCTTTGCCAGCTCGGCGTAGCCGGCATCATCGAGGGCGGATCCGGTGCCGCGCACCTGCTCGAGCCAAGCGTTGAAATCGGCGGCCGGCACCGACTTGACGACAAACCGCATCTCGGAGAAGCCGTCGCCACTAAAATTTGCCGAAAAGCCGGGATACTCGCCCGGCTTGTCCGCGAGAAGGCTGAGGTGCGTGGTCATGCCGCCCATCGTGTAGATCTGGCTGCCCAGCTGCGGCACGAAGAACGAATTCATCACCGTTGCCGAGGTGAGTCGAAATTCGACGGGAGTTCCGGCCGGGATGACCAGCTGATTGACGACGGCGACGCCCTGATCGGGGTAGATGAACAGCCATTTCCAATCGAGCGCCACCACGTCCACGCGTAGCGGGTCCGATTCCCCGGGAATCGGCGCGCGCGGATCGAGCTGATGAGAACCGATCCAAATGACCCCGCCGAGCAAGATCACGGTCAGCGCCGGGATCGACCAGACGACGAATTCAAGGCGCCCTTCATACAACTCGTCCGTGTCGCGGCTGGCGCGGCTGTTGGATGACCGGTACCACCAGGCGAACGCCAACGTGGCCACGATCACGGGAATCACGACGACGAGCATGATCACCGTCGAGTTGATCAGCAGAAGTCGCTCCGCCGACGCGATCGGTCCTTGCGGATCGAAGACGCCTTGGGAGCAGCCGCCGAGCGCTGCGGCGCCGACCAAAGCAAGGGCGAGTACAGCGTATCGCATATCAAATCTTGTCTGCCCTGACGCTGATGGAACTGCGCGCCGCATCGCCCCCAAGCTGCCACCCATGCTACTGCAACCCATAATCCGGTCCGGGTCTTCGCGGACAAGGTCGCGGAGGACCGGCTGCGGCAATAATCAAGTCTACCGCGTGACGTTCCCCCTCGACAAGATGGCCAGTCCGGCGTTGCAGCTCGGTGGAACCGGGAGGAGCCGAGCTCGTTCTCCGCTGGCGTTGGGCTGGAGCATGACGGACCGTTACGATCTCATCATCATCGGCAGCGGTGCGGGAGGGGGTACGCTCGCTCACCGGCTCGCCCCTGCGGTAGCTTTCCGGTGGACCGCCCTTACGCTCGATACAAGGGTGGTTAGTCGTACAAGTCGGCTGCATGCAGCCGAGTTGTACGGCGTAACCCACCAACAAGTCTGAGGCTCGAGTGGTGGGTTACGCGTCGAGCCGGCTCAGGCCGGCTCGATCGCTAACCCACCCTACGGACTGACTGCGACAAGCTGGTCGATAAGGTTGGCGATCAGTCCGGTCCAGCCGGTCTGGTGCGATGCGCCGCAGCCGCGGCCATTGTCGCCGTGGAAATACTCGTGAAAGAGGATGTAGTCCTTGAAATGGGGATCATCCTGAAACTTTTTGTAGGGCCCGAACACCGGCCGCCTTCCGTCCGGGCCGCGCAGAAACAGCTTCAATACTCGATGACACAACTCGTCGGCGATTTCGTCGAGACTCAGCATCTTCCCGGATCCGGTCGGACACTCGAGCGTGAGCCCATCGCCGTAGAACTGATAGAAGCGACGCAGATTCTCGATGAGCAAATAATTGACCGGCATCCAAACGGGCCCACGCCAATTCGAGTTCCCGCCGAACAGCGAGCTGCCGGATTCTCCCGGTTCGTATTTCACCCGATAATGCAGCCCGTCGTACTCGAAGTCATAGGGCTGATCGAGATAGGAGCGGGACAGGGCTCGCACTCCGTATGGCGAGAGGAATTCGCTCTCGTCGAGCATGCGATGCAATAGCCGCGTCATACGGAAGACGCGCACCAGAGAAATCAGGCGACGTCCCTTCACCCCGCCTTCGTCCCAGCGTGAGACAAGCTTGACCAGATCGGACCGCTGCTCCCGGTAGAGCTCGAACTTCCTCCACAGATGCGGCAGCTTATCGATTACCTCCTGCTCGACCGTCCCGACCGCGAAGAGAGGAATCAGACCCACCATCGAGCGCAGGCGCAGCGGTACTTTGTCGCCGGAAGGCATGCAGAGCACGTCATAAAAGAACTTGTCTTGATCATCCCACAGACCAATCCCCTCTTTGCCCATGTCGGTCATCGCCCGGGCGATATGAAGGAAATGGTCCAGGAACTTGATGGTCATATCCTCGTAGACGTGATCGCGTTTGCTGAGCTCGACCGACATCCGCAGCATGTTCAGGCAGAACATCGCCATCCACGCAGTGCCGTCGGATTGCTCGATGAAGCCTCCGGTCGGCAGCGGGCGCGAACGGTCGAACACGCCGATGTTGTCGAGGCCGAGAAAGCCGCCCTCAAAGATGTTCAAGCCTTGGGGGTCTTTGCGGTTCACCCACCAGGTGAAGTTCAGCAAGAGCTTGTGAAAGACCCGTTCCAGGAAATTCAGATCGCCGCTGCCGCCGGTCTGGTTGCGGTCGTTCTCGAAGACCCGCATTGCCGCCCAGGCGTGCACGGGCGGATTGACGTCGTCGAACGCCCATTCGTAGGCCGGCAACTCGCCGTTGGGATGCATCAGCCGAACTTCGCACAGGAGAAGAAGCTGCTCCTTGGCGAAATCCGGCTCGATCAATGACAGCGTGACACAGTGGAAGGCGAGGTCCCAGGCGGCAAACCAGGGATATTCCCATTTGTCCGGCATCGAGATGATGTCGCCGGCTATAAGGTGGCGCCACCCGCTGTTGCGCCCGTGCTTGCGACTTTCGGGCGGCGGCGGCTGCAGCGGATCGCCGTCGAGCCACTCGCGAACATTGAACTGATAGAACTGTTTGCTCCACAACATGCCGGCGAATGCCTGGCGCTGAATGCGGCGCATGTCCTCGTCGGCGATATCCTTCTGCAGGCCGGCGTAGAAAGCATCCGTCTCGGAGATGCGGGCATTGAATATCTGGTCGCAGTCGACGAGAGCGTCCGCGCGGTGCTCGCCCGCGCGTAGCCGCGCGCGAATGACAATGCTGCCGTGGGCTGGCACGGTGCGCCGATAAAGCCCGGCCGTTTTGGTCCCCTCCCCGGCATGGTTTACCGCCTCGGCGCGGCCGTGGACAACATAGTCATGAAACGCATCCTTGAAGGGACCCTGCGCCTTCGTTCCGAATAGTCGTACGAAATTGGTCTCGTTGTCGCAGAACAGCAGACGATCCGCCGAAGCGAACTGGATGGAATAGACGCCCAGCTCGTCGTGCTGCGCGAGCACCAGCCCGTCGCCTTGATCCTTGAGCGTCGGTTTGCTGCAACCGGGCGCCCAGCTCCAGAAGTTGCGGAACCACGCCTGCGGGAGCAAATAGATCAGCGCATCTTCGGGACCACGGTTATGCACCGTGGTCCGCATGAGGACGTCGTCCACGTCGGCCTTGGCATATTCGACCTCGATATCGAAATATCGGTCCTCATCAAAGATCCCAGTATCGATCAGCTCGAACTCCATCGCCGTTGTCCCGCGGCGGCGAGCGTTCTCCTCGATCAACCACTCGTAGGGGTAGGGCGCTTGCGGCAGCTTGTAGAGCATGCGCGCATAAGCGTAGCTCGGCACCGCGTCCAAGTAATAGTAAAGCTCTTTGACGTCCTCCCCATGGTTGCCCTCTCCATTCGTCAAGCCAAACAGCCGCTCCTTGAGGATGGGATCGAGGCCGTTCCACAGCGCGATGGAAAGGCAGAGGAATTGTCGGCTATCGCTGAAACCAGCGATGCCGTCCTCGCCCCAGCGATACGCGCGGCTGCGCGCCTGATCGTGGGTGAGATAATCCCAGGCGGTGCCGTAGGGGCTGTAGTCCTCGCGCACGGTGCCCCATTGCCGCTCGCTGACATAGGGACCCCAGCGCCGCCAATCCTTGGTGCCGTTGCGGCTTTCCGCGATGCGCTGTCGTTCCGCGTCAATGACTGGCGACATCTGTGGTCGGCTCCCGGCCGGTCCTTTCGGCCTGCGTCAGCAGGCGCCAGGCATCCAGAGTGCAAGCGACGGACCAGGCCTGTGCGGGGGCGCCGCGCGGGTGGTGCGGCGGCTCACCATCGAAGATTTCACCAATGGTGCCCAGGCCCTGGTCGTCGAGTGCGTCGCGCATCGGCCGCAACAAAGCTTTTGCTGCCTCCGCGTCACCGCTGACGCGATACGCAGCGAGGGCGAAAGGTCCGAGCAGCCAGCCCCAGACGGGGCCCTGGTGATAGCCGCCGTCGCGCTCCCGTGCGCTGCCGCCATACCGCGGGCGGTAGGCAGGGTCGTCGGGCGACAGCGAGCGCAACCCGAATGCGGTGAGCAGGCATCGCCGGCAGACCCGCACGACTCTTCTTTGATCCTCGGCGGAGAGCGGACTGTGCGGCAGGCTCACCGCAAAGATCTGGTTTGGCCTGATGCTGGCGTCAACGCTACTCGGACCATCGATGACGTCGTACAGGCCCTCGCCGTCCGGTCGCACGAAGCGCGCAAAGCTATGCTTCGCGGTTTGCGCCGCTGCGCCGAAGTTGTCCGGCAGTCCGAGACGCGCGGCGAACGCGCTCATGACGCACAGGGCATTGTGCCAGAGCGCATTGATTTCCACCGGCTTTCCCATCCGCGGCGTCACTACCCAATCACCAACCTTGGCGTCCATCCACGTCAACTGCACGCCCGTAGCGCCTGCCTTGAGGAGTCCATCAGCGGGGTCGACGCCAATGCGGTAGCGTGTGCCGCGCTGATGCCATTCGATCATGTCGGACAACACCGGGAATACCTGCCGCAGCGCACTCACGTCGTCGGTCGCTTCGACATAAGCTCGCCACGCCTCGAAGAACCAGAGGGACGCATCTGCCGTGTTGTACTCGCGGTGCTCTCCCGCTCCAGGGAACACATTGGGCAGCATGCCCTGACTGACGAAGCGTGCAAACGTCTTGAGAATGCGCAGCGCCATTACCGGCCGGCCGGTCGCAAGCGTCAACCCGGGCAGGCTTATCATTGTGTCGCGCCCCCAATCGCCGAACCAGGGATAGCCCGCGATAACGGACTGGCCATCGGGTTGGTTTGCGACTGGTCGGGAAAACAAGAAGGTATCGGCTGCAAGCGCGAGGCGGGCAATCCAGGCGGGCGCCGGGCGTATCGCCGGACTGCCGGTGAGGGCAGTGGATACGACTGACCGGTCGTGGTCGAGACGCCGGTACAGCGCGGCTGCGACGTCCGGGGACGGTTCGGACTCGATGCTCGCGACGATTCCGCGCCATTCTCCCGGAACGAGCGGCAGCGTTGCCTCACCGACGCAGAGATGATTGTCGGTTGAGTTGAGTCCCCGCTCGACTTCCAGCGGCAGATGGAAATCCCGGTACCAATCGCGCCTGCACGCGATGCTGCCGCCGGGAGCCCGAATGCGCAGAGAAAAGGCTCCAGAGTCAGTTACCAGGAGGTTCTCGCCTTCGCCCTGAATCTCGGGCTCGAAGCCGCCGACTGACGTTGTCCCATGGTGGTCGCGATTGTTGGCGAGAAGGATAATCCGCACCGAGAACTGATCTTGCGACGCATCGCTGCCGGGCCGCAGCTGCCATGCCGCATAGGTCGTGTGGGCGCCCGGCTCCATCCAAACGCGCGCCTCAATCTGCCGATTTCCGAAGTCGTAGGTCCATACCGGAACAGAGTAGTCGAGATGGAAGCTTCCGATCCACACATGACCTGCCGGAGAAACGACGCCGCTCCTCCAGCGATTCGTGAACAGCGGCCAGGAGCGAGAGCCACAAATCAGGGTAGCATCCGCCTTGGCGAGCACGAGCCGGCGTCCCAGCGGGGATCCGACCGGCGCGATCAGCAATCCGTGATAACGCCGGGTCAGGCTGCCGGCGATCGTTCCGCCCGCATAGCCGGCGCGGCCATTAGCGATCCACCATTCACGCCGCTCCGCCTGTCCGAGATCGCCGCAAATCGCACGCGAGAATCTGATTGCACATGGAGCTGAAACTGACTGAGGAGAGGAATGAGGTGTCCCGTCATCTCGGACGGGCGTGTCGGGCACCATGGACACATCCTGATTGCATCGCGTTTGATCGCTGGCGTCGGCAACTCTGCGCATTCTGGTTACTTTAGATACAAAGAGAAAGCCCCGCGCAACGAGCCGATGTTGGCATCGGACGGGGCAACAAACAGTTGCTTATTCCAACATCCGTCCGGCGAGGCCAAGCCATTTTCGCGGGACACGGAGCCCTAGCGTCTGCGCGAAGGCCGCGAGCGCGTTATCGCTGCGGTGGAATACTACGTCACTGCCGCCGGGCAACATGTGCGCGCGGGCAGACGGATGCGCTGACTGCCGCTGCGCAGACATGCCAGCCGTACGCCCTATCCGTTCCCGTTTGATCGGCTTAACCTTGTCGCGGCCGGGATGCATACCGGCGACATCGGCATGGGCGCCGCTACGCTCGGTCGCCGTCGCAGTACTGCGCTCGGGCGATGTCGCATCCCGCGTGCTCGTATCGTCCTGATTCAGGGAGGTTGCCGTAGGGGGTAGAGCCTGAGCAATGCGGGCGCCTGCAGCTGCGGGGGCGGGGGTCTCGGCACGGCCGGGCAGAGCCGCAACTTCCGCAGCTGCGCCTTCGGCCGGAAGCGCAGCCGGATCATGCCGATGACCGATAGGAACAGCTGCAATTGCGGGGGGCGTATTCCTGGTGGAGGCTGGACGTTTCCTCATGATCCTCCCCGGAATGCAGTTGTCGCCGAGCGCCTCTGCGCTGCCTCCGGCGCAGGTCGATTTGCCTTGAGGCTCCTCCGTATGTTCAGCAGACCGTATTGGGGTCATCGGAGCTTCGGCCGGAGCAAGCGCCATTGCGTTTCTATCGTCTGCAGTGGAAGGGTATTGCGATGCGAGGAACTTTGAGCCGCTTGCCTCTGCAGCGAGTCCACAGACGGCCAGCAACAAGACAACAGCCCCAGACTTTCGCCAGGAGCGTGGGCTTGAACCCAGATACCCGAACTCGGGATGCGCGTGGGGAGCAAAGCGCATCGCAACACCTCCTGCAAGAGTCTTCCAGAGCTTCAACAAGCAACCACCGAGCCGAGGAAGGCCGGATTGATCGTTACCGGAAGGATCAGAGAAAGTCTGTGATGGGCATCACAGATGTGCGTTCTAAGGCGTTCGCGCAGCAATACGTAAGGAGTGCAGCCTGATGTCGAGCAATCAAACCGCCAGCATGGTCGCGCAGACGCTCTCGGAGCGGTTCGGCGAAAAGCTCTCCGTCGATGCCGCGCTGCCTGGCTTTGCCGCGCTTGCGAAACTCGCAGCCTATCGCTCGCACCGTCGGTTCCTTCCACGCGCCATCGAGCCCGAGCTCGTTCGGCTTCTTTGCGCCTGCGCGCTCTCGGCGCCTTCCAAGAGCGATCTGCAACAGAGCGATATCGTGATCGTCAACGACATGAGCATCCGCAACGGCATCGTCGCAACGATCCCCGACATGCCCTGGATCAACGATGCGCCCGCCTTTCTGGTGTTCGTCGCAAATGGAGAGCGGTTGCCGCTTACGTGCAAGCTGCATGGCAAACCGTTTCCGAACGATCATCTCGATGCGTTCTTCAACGCAGTAGTGGATGCGGCCATCGTGCTGGCGACCTTCATCAATGCGGCGACCCTCATCGGTCTCGGCTGCTGCCCGATCAGCGCCATCCGTGATCATCCCGAGACGGTCGGTGATCTTTTGCGCCTGCCGCAGCGGGCGGTGCCCGTTGCCGGCCTATGCGTCGGTTGGCCGGCGGAACCGGGAGGCATAACCCCGCGGCTCTCCCTCGACACCACGGTCATTCGCGATTGCTATGACGAGCGCGATCTGCCCGCTGAAATTGCAGCCTATGATCGGCGACGGGAGGCCTTGCGACCTTATCGGCGCCAGCGCCGCCCTGATCGCTGGGGTACTGCCGCGTTCTATGGGTGGTCGGAAGACAAGGCGCGGCAATACGCCGATCCGACCCGCACCGATTTCGGCGCATTCGTCAGGGGGAAGGGCTTTCGGCTGGATTGAGCGCAGGCGCTGACGCGCCGCTGCGACCTCGTCGCAGATGAGTTGGGTCTGGCGCCAAAGACGTAGTGCCCGCAACAAGCGGAGCATGACGGAAAGCCGTTGTGCGGCTCATGTCTTCCGCCAGCGCATGGCTCGCAGACCTCGCTTCGCCTATAACGCCGCCTGCGCCATCGCCGACGGGGCCGGCGCGGGCCAAATCATGCGCGATCCTGCAACGCCTCCGCCTTCGCTGGACTATCTTCACCATGCCGCCGCTCGGCGCATTATCGTGGGCATCCTGCTCACCATGTTGCTGGCCGCACTCGACCAGGTGATGGTTGCAACCGCGCTTCCAAGCATCGCGGCGAGCCTCGGCGATTTCGACAACCTGTCCTGGATCGTTACCGCCAACCTGCTCTCCGGGACGGCTGCGACCCCGCTTTACGGCAAGCTTTCCGACATCTACGGGCGGCGGGCCATGATGCTGATCGCGATTGGCATTTATGCCGCGGGTTCGCTTGCCTGCGCGGTGGCGCCCACCATGCTCGCCCTCATCCTCGCGCGCGCCCTGCAGGGGCTCGGCGGCGGCGGCCTCATGCCGTTGGTGCAAACCATCATCGGTGACGTGGCGTCGCCCCGGGATCGTCCGCGGTATCAGGGTTACACTTCGTCGATTTTTATCCTCTCGACAGTCGGCGGCCCGTTGGTCGGCGGCTTCATAGCCCAGCACTTCCACTGGTCATGGATCTTCTGGCTCAATTTACCGCTGTGCGCGCTCGCCTACGTGTTGACGCACAACGTGCTGCGGGAGCTGCCGCGACACGAACGTCCGCACCGGCTGGACCTTGTGGGCGCGGTGCTGATGGTCGGTGCCGCGATCCCGTTGATGCTGGCTCTCACCTGGGGCGGCCGGCGATACGGATGGGCTGCGCCGCAACTGCTTGGACTCTTCGCCGTCTCGGGAGTGCTGTGGGCGTGCTTTGCCTGGCGCATGATGGCCGCCGCCGAGCCGTTTATCCCGATCGCGGTGCTCCGTGACGGCGCCATTCGCGTGGGTACCGCATCGGGTTTCTTCGCTGTCGGTACGATGATCGCGCTCTCCATCATCCTGCCGCTCTATGCCCAGGTTGTGCTCGGATTATCAATTACGTCCTCCGCCTGGACGATCATTGCACTGCAAGGCGGCTCCACCGTGACTTCGATCATCGGCGGCCGGCTGCTGGTGCGTTTTACGCGTTACAAACTCGTTCCGGTGGCGGCGCTCCTCGTCTCCATCGCGGCGCTTCTGCCGCTCGCAGTCGCACCCACGAGCTTTTCTCCCGGCGCCGCACTTGCGCTGCTGACGCTTGCCGGGCTTGGTCTTGGGCCGACTTTTCCCTTCACTGTCGTCGTCGTGCAGAACGCCGTCCCGCTGCACGAGCTCGGCATCGCGACCGGCGCGATGAATTTCTTCCGCGCGCTCGGAGCGACATTCATCGTCACTATGTTTGGCGCGATCGTGCTTGCCGGAGCTCCGCTCATGCGCGGCATGTCGCCTGCGGCGGCAGCCGTCGCCATCGATCCGAACGGCTTCCGCTTTGTTTTCGCCGCCGCGGCGCTCTGCCTTGGGATTGCGCTCATATCCGTTCTCTTGCTCGAAGAACGGCCCTTGCGCGGGTCCAAGCCGGCGGCATCGGTCGTGGCTGGCTAGCGCAGGCAAAGGCGCGCCCCCGCATAGCTCAGTCTCGCCAAAAGCTCGCGCGCCTGCCCACGCGGGAGCACTTCGGATACAACGCGTGGGCAAAATCGCGTTTGGAGCGCCGGAGCATGGCGCAGCGCTTGTGCCGCGATTTTGACCATCCTAGCGGCTCCAAACCCGCAACGCTCATACCTGTCCTGTTGATCCGGCCATTGTCAGTGTGCACGGCCCGCGCGATATGGGAGCCGGGAGCAAATCAAATCGAGCCGAGCCGTTGCTGAGCAGGGAACAAAAAACCGCGACGTCACAGCCGAGCGGAGTGCATCAGCCGCTGACCAAGGCGGAAGTGCGCAACGTCTTCCTTGGTCTCATGCTTGGGATGTTCCTTTCGGCGGTGAACCAGACCATTGTCGCGACGGCACTTCCGACCATCGGTCGCGATCTCGGCAATGTCGAGAGCCTTTCCTGGGTCATCATCTCGTATCTGCTGTCCTCGACGGTGGTGTCGCCGCTCTACGGCAAGCTTTCCGATATCTATGGACGCCGCTCAACCATGCTTGTCGCGCTCGCCATCTTCATCGCGGGCTCGGCGGTCTCGGCCGCCGCCCGCGACATCGGCGTCCTGATCGCCGGACGGACACTGCAGGGCATCGGCGGCGGCGGCATCGTGCCCCTCACGCAGACCACCATCGCCGACATGGTCACGCCGCGCGAGCGCGGGCGCTACCAAGCCTATATTGGGTCATCCTGGATCGCGGCGGGGGTAGCAGGCCCTGCGCTGGGCGGCATTCTGGCCGAACATCTGCACTGGTCCTTGATCTTCTGGATCAACGTGCCGTTCGGATTGGCGGCAGCGCTCCTCAGCTTCCATGCGATGCGACGGCTGCCGCGCCATGACCGGCGACATCAGCTCGATCTTGTTGGCGCCACGCTGATGATTGCAGCCGCGACGCTCTTGCTCATAGCGCTGACGTCGGGCGGCACCCGCTATCCCTGGGCATCCCCCATGATCCTCGGGCTCATCGGCATGTCGCTTGCGGTCGCGCTGGCGTTCGCGTGGTGGCTCAAACGGGCACCCGAGCCCTTTCTCCCACTGGACGTGATGCAAAACCCGGTGATGCGCGCGGGTACCGCTGCCACCTCGTGCGCCATGGGCGCGGTGCTGGGGCTCACAATTTACATGCCGCTCTATTTCCAGGTCACCCATAAGCTCAGCGCAAGCGAGGCCGGGTTCGCGCTCATACCGATTGTGGTGATGACGACTCCGGGCTCCATGCTGTCAGGCCGCTCGATGATGTATCTGCGCCGTTACAAGGTTTCGGCGATCGGCGGCGGGATCATTGCGATCGTGAGCGTGTCGGCACTTGTCCTCTGGCCAGCCATGCCGCTTTACGGGGTGATCGCCGCGCTTACTTTCATCGGCTTTGGCGTTGGCACCATCTATCCGATTGCAACCGTTTCCATTCAGAACGCGGTGGCGAGGCACCGGGTGGGCACTGCGACCGGAGCCATGAATTTCTTTCGCGCGCTTGCGAGCACGCTCGCGGTGGCGATCATGGGCGCCATCCTGCTTTCCGGCGTCGGCGCCGTGCCGGAGCGAGGTAGCGGGGTCGAATGGCTTGTAACGAGCGCGAGCCAGGCCGGGATCGACATGGCTGCGGTGTTCCGGTGGGTATTTGTCGCTTCCGATATTTTCCTCGCGCTGGCGCTGATCGGGGTCCTACTCATGGAGGAGCGCCCCTTGCACGGCCCAGCGACCGCGACCCCCTCGCAAGCCTCGCCTGCACCGGCGGAATGAGGCGCATCGAAGGCGTTGCGTTGCCTGTAGGGAACGGAGATCCGGTCCATTCAAGGCTCGATGTGCGCGCCGAGCGCGTCGGCCGTATCAGCGATCCAGTGGCGATAGCGCTCGAGCGGGATGATGCCGCTGACGAAACCGCATGCGGGCTCTCCATTACGCGGGCCCGACCAGCTTATGATCCCGACCAGGGTGAGGTCGCGCTCGTCGAACACGGGGCCGCCCGAGTCGCCGTTGCAGACGCCCAGTCCGGGGCTTTCGCCAAGCTTCTTTGGATCAACCAAGGTCAGCTGTTGCGAGCTCGGCCGGTCGGCTGCGACCAGTGTGGCCATGCGCAGTGTGCCCGCGGACTTGATCTGGCCCTTCGTCGCCACGCCGAAGCCCGCGACGACGAACCGGTCCCCGAACGAAGCCGGTGCGCGGCGGTCGCTCAAAGCTGCCGGGCGCAGATTGGGGGGAGGCGAGGCCGCCAGCTTGACCAGCGCGAGATCCTGGAGCTCGCCGGCTTGCAACGAGAATTGCGGGTGCGGCACCACCTGGGTGACCTCCCGCACCAGGGCCTGCCGGCCCTCGAAAGTCACCAACCGGTATTTTCCGTTGGCGAGCACGCAATGTGCCGCGGTCAGCACGAGATCGGGCGCAATCGCAACGCCGCTGCACAGGCTGTGAGCGCCAACGATCAGCACCACGTGCCGGGCGATGGCCTGATTGGCTGGCGGCGCACCGCCGACCAGGGCTCCGGCGGGCACGGAAGCAAATAACGCCAAGGCCGTGAGAACGGCAGCAGAGCTTCGGTCCAGGAGGGCGCAGTTCAGCCACAACGACGTCGGACCGGGCCGGGGCCCTGAGCCGCCGGATTTGGCTAATCGCGTATCGATCCTCAAATGCTCACTGCCGTGGCGCTTGCCGCGAATTGCGGTCCTTTCTTTGAAAGAATGTATGCTCGACCTCGTTATGAATGCGCAACAGCCATGCTTCCGCACGGGCGGCGCGATCGCGGAAATGTGCGGCCTCGGCCTCAAGCTCTCTGGCTCTTTCTTCCGCGGCGCGCAGTTGAAACGATAGTTTGTGAGCCAGATCCATGGCGCGTGCGCAATCCTCCTTCGCCATTTCGGCCGCTTTCTGCAGCAAGGCCACGATGGTACGCCCGGAATTGTCGGCGACGATGTGGCCCTCCGGTTGACCCTTTGATATTGGCGCGAATGGGACAATCGTCGCCGGTTTGTCGGGTGCATGCGCGCTCATTGCCACTCACTCCCTTACCACTGTACTCAGCGGCACCGCGCGACCATACCATATGCCTTGTGGCGCAATTCTGGAATCTTCGGCCGCCGGCTCCGAATGCGCCTGCTGTGGCCGAGAGGCCACTGCGGAGGCCGGCAAGCTCACTTTTGGGGGCCTGATAAGCTCGCCTCCCCATTGCAGCTGTAGGCGGCGGGAAGGTTGTTACGGGGCCTTGTTAAAGAGGGAAAGATGGCAACTCAGACGCTCGTCGAGCAGTTTCGCCAGGAGATTGGCAACATCTCTTCCACGACTGACGAACGCCAATTGCGAATAAAGTCACGCGACTTCTACTGGTACAGTCCGATTCTTACTGCGCAGCTGCAAAATTGCAGGGCGGACGTCGTTGTCCAGCCCCAGACTGAGGAGGAGATCGCGACGGTGGCGGCGGCGGCCGCCAAGCGCCGGATTCCGGTTACCGTTCGCGGTGGCGGTACGGGAAATTACGGGCAATCGGTACCGCTGAAAGGCGGCATTGTTCTTGACATGACGCGTTACAACAAGGTGACAGCCGTAAACCCCGGCAGCATTCGCGTGCAGGCCGGTTCCTTGATCCACACTGCGCTGGAAGCCGCCCTAGCAACGGGGCAGCAGCTGATGATGTATCCTTCAACGATGAAGTCCGCCACGATTGGCGGCTATCTCGGTGGTGGCTTCGCCGGGATCGGTTCCGTTCGTCATGGCATCATTCGCGATTCCGGCATGATCGAATCGCTGAAGATCATGACGCTCGAAGAGAATCCTCGAACTCTCACTCTCTCGGGCGATGACGTGGGCTTTGTGTTTCACGCCTGGGGGACAACCGGAATAATCCTGGAAGCGCAGCTCGAGCTGGTCCCGGCGGAAAGGTGGATCGATTGCATCGCGACATTCCCTAGGTATGGAGATGTGATCGGTTTTGGAAACGCCGCATTCGACAGCGATTTCGACATATTCCTGTTGAGCGCGGTCGAGCGTCGCTTTGCACCCTTTTACAAGAGATTGGAAACCTATTTTGACGGCAGCCGCCACGCCATGTTCTCGATGGTCAAACACAGCGACGTCGATCGCTTCTTTGCGCTCGCCGGCAAATTCAACGGGCAACGGTCGATGGCCGTCAGCGACACCGAAAGTGCCGCAGCAAATCTGCGGCGCATCCACGAGACGGCTTTCAATCATACCACGCTGATGGCGCTGCAGGTCGAGCGACAGTGGACCTATCTGCAGGTCGTTATGCCCAATCCGTTCGAGCCAACGCTCGTGGAAGAACAGATGCAGCGCTTCGGCGATGAAGTCCTGATGCACCATGAATACACCAAGGAGAAGGGTCGCTGTCGAATTGGAGGTCTGCCGCTCATCCGATACACAACGGAGCAACGTTTGAGCGAAATTATGCAATCGTTCGAGAAAGACGGCTGCGTTATCAATAACCCCCATATCTTCAAGCTCGAAGATGGCGGGCGCTTTGATCCGGAGGGGCGGAAAATGGCGTTTCGAGCCAATGTTGACCCTCTGGGCCTTATGAATCCCGGAAAATTGCGCTCAGTGTCATGATGAAATCTGGTTAGGCGTTGTGACTGCGTGGTTACCCTAGATAGGGCCGTTGAGGATACGGTCGCTGGTGCCGATGCGAGCCGATGCGTTCAGCGTCAATTCTGCCCGGGCTGCCTCCAAGTCCTGGGCCGAGCGGACGGACTGTTCATCATGGAGCCATTGAGCGGAGAACGTGTAGACGAAGGCGCATCGCGGGTAGCGCTTCATCGAATAGCGCATCAGCCGAGCCTCGACCGGAACATCGTCGTCAAGCACCTCGCGCGCAAGAACGAAAGCATCTTCGGCGGCCATGGCCGCGCCCTGCGTGAGATGCGGAGCAAAGCTGTGCGCGGCATCGCCGCCGATGACGACCCGTCCGCGGAACCATGGCCACGGCAGCATCAGCGGCTCGATCGGGCTGTACACAATGTCGGAGTCACTGTTGAGAGATGCGGCGATCTCAGCAACGTAGCTGCCGTACTGTGCCAATCGCTCTGCGAACAGCTGCGCATGGTCCTGTCCTGCGAAATCGGCATCGACGGCTTCAGGGCGGATGTGGAACAGATACATGATGTTATTGCCGAGCGGCATCGCGCCGGTCTTGCTGCCGATCCCCTGCAAAAACTCCATTCCACGTACATAATCCGGTCGCGGGGCCTGTACTCGCCAGGCGCCGTATCCCGAAGGACGGGGCGCGAATGCCGTCCCGACCAGGTGCTGCCGGGTGGTAGAGCGTATGCCGTCGAATCCGGCCAAGAGGTCGAAGGAGTTGCATTGACCGGTTGAAAACTGAACATCAACTCGGTCATGATCCTCGTGAATCCTGGTAACGGTGACGCCGAGGCGAACGTTCACGCCGGCCCGTTCGGCGGCCCCAAGCAGAATTTCGTGCAACTGCAATCGGGACAAGGCGCAAAAGGCCGGTACCGTGTCGTCGCCGAGAAGGAACTTATGCTCGACGATCAAACGCCGGTCCGGGTCGAAAAGATACATCCGGTCATAGCTGAAACCGGTGGTGCGTATCTCCTCGAGCACATCGAGAGTATCGTAAACGCGCAGCGCGTTAGCGGGCTGACCAAGCCCGACCCCTGGAATGTCAAAGGCCGGCCGCTTCTCGATGAGGACAACTTCCACCCCGCGCCGTGCGAAGATCGCGGCAGCCGTCAGCCCGCCGACGCCGCCACCGACCACTAAAACACGTCGGATGTCGCCCACGGTACGCTGAACTACCTCCTTGTTCGCGTATTCCAGCGGAGCGACTGTTCCTTGATTTGCTGCCAGGTGCCAGCGCTGCGCTCGATGAGAGGTGCGAGCGGGCCAGCGCGCGGCGTTACTACAAACCTGTTCGACAAGGGAATCAGGTTTCCCGCAGGCAATCTAAAGCTTGATGCGCAAGGCATGCGCGAGCTCGCCGATGAACCCGCGGCGAAAGAGCAGCACGCAGACAACGAAGATCGTGCCTTGGACCACGAAGACCCACTGACCGATGGTGGTGAGGTAGTTCTCCAAAGTAACCATGAATAAGGCACCTCCCACTGGCCCGAACAGGGTGCCGAGCCCGCCGACCAGGGTCATGAGAATGACCTCGCCCGACATCGGCCAATCGACATCGGTCAAGGACGCAAGCTGAAACACCAGCGCCTTGGTAGCGCCCGCGACCCCGGCAAAGGTTGCCGAGAGCACGAAGGCGAGCAGCTTGTATCGATCCGTCCTGTAACCGAGCGAGATGGCGCGGGGCTCATTCTCGCGGATCGCCTTGAGCACCTCGCCGAAAGGTGAATTGATGATTCGATAGATCAGCAAAAAACACGCAAGAAAGATCACCAGCACGGTCGCATACATGTTGGTCTGATTCGAGAGATCGATCAGCCCGAACAGCCTTCCTCGCGGTACTGCCTGGATGCCGTCCTCGCCGTGGGTGAAGGGTGCCTGGACGGCGAAGAAAAACATCATCTGCGCCAGGGCAAGGGTGATCATGGCGAAATAGATGCCTTGCCGACGGATCGCGAGAGCGCCCACTATCACGCCGAATCCAGCCGCCACCACTGCTCCCGACAGGATGGCGATTTCGGGCGTGACCCCCCACACCTTGGCGGCATGCGCACTCACATAGCTTGCCCAGCCGAAGAACAACGCGTGGCCGAACGAAAGCAGGCCGACGTAACCGATCAACAGGTTGAATGCGCAGGCAAACAGCGCGAAGCACAGGGCCTTCATCAGGAACACGGGATAAGCGAACAGCGGCGCAATCACGAGCCCCGCGGTCATGATCACAAAGGCGATTATCTCGGTACGCGAGCGCACCGACGGAGTCTTGCTCGCTTCGGTGAGCCGCTGCATCTCAGGCTCTCCCGAACAGCCCAGCCGGCCTGATCAGCAGCACGATCGCCATGATGATGAAGATCACGGTATTCGATGCTTCGGGAAAGAAAACCTTCGTGAGCCCTTCGATCACCCCCAAGCCGAAGCCGGTCACGATCGCCCCCATGATCGAGCCCATCCCGCCGATCACGACTACCGCGAACACCACGATGATCAGATTGGAGCCCATCTGCGGGCTGACGTTGTAGACCGGTGCTGCCATGACGCCCGCGATTGCCGCCAGCGCGACCCCGAAGCCGTAAGTGAGGGTAATCATGCGCGGGACGTTGATGCCGAAGGCGCGGACAAGCGTCGGGTTCTCGGTTGCGGCCCGCAGGTAGGCACCGAGCTTCGTGCGTTCGATCACGAACCATGTCGTCAAACAGACGACGAGAGAGAAGGCAACGACCCAGGCCCGGTAGTTCGGCAGGAACATGAACCCGAGATTCTGGCCGCCCTGCAATTCTGGGGGCACGGAATAAGGTAGGCCGGAAGAACCGAAGAAATTACGGAACGTGCCCTCGATGATCAGCGCTAGGCCGAATGTGAGCAGCAGGCCGTAGAGATGGTCAAGCCTGTAAAGCCATTGCAGAAATAGCCGCTCGATGATGATGCCCGTGATCCCAACGAGCACGGGAGCTATGATGAGCGCCCACCAGTAACCCAGTCCGGCATACTGCAGCAGAAAGAAGGCTGTGAAGGCGCCCAGCATGTATTGCGCCCCGTGCGTGAAGTTGATGATGTTGAGCATGCCGAAGATCACGGCGAGGCCTAGGCTGAGCAACGCATAAAAGGAGCCGTTGATCAGGCCGATGAGCAGCTGCCCGAACAAGGCTTGCGAGGGGATACCGAAAATTTCGAGCATGAAGAACTGTTATCGCCGGTGGATCAGGCCTCTAGAGCCACTGCTTCACAAACTGTTTTGCACCGTCATTCCGGGGCCGCGAGCACTTGGATCGCAATTGCCGCACGAAGCGTTTACGGTACCGGCTGCGGTTATGAGTTCCGAGCTCGTGGCGTGTAGGGGCGGGTTTGAAACCCGCCCCTACAATTGCCTGCAGCCAGGGCGACGCCGAGGACAACTTCGCGCCACGCGAAGAGATCAGCCGCTCACCAGCGGACAGCCACCCTCCTTGAGGGGGCGGAAAGCTTCGGCCGCGGGGATCGTGGCGCGCAGGTTATAGAAGTCGCCGGGGTGCTTGGACTCCGACGGGGCTTTCGCCTCGAACAAATAGGCATCGTGGATCTTGCGGCCGTCGGCCCGGATCGTACCCTTGCCGAACAGCGGGTCGTCTGTTCCCATCTGCTTCATCTTGTCGACCGTTGCCTTGCCATCGGCCGCGGTCTTCAAGGCCGCTACTGCCTTGAGATAGTGCGTGATCCCGGAATAAACGCCGGCCTGCACCATGGTGGGGAACTTGCCTGGGCGCTCTTGTTGCCAGCGCTTGGTCCAGGCGCGGTTGTTGTCGTTGGCATCCCAGTACCAGGTCTCGGTCAAGGTGAGGCCTTGCGCCGTCTGCAGCCCTAGTGCGTTCACGTCGCTCGCGAAGACGAGCAACCCAGCAAATTTCTGTCCGCCTTTGACAATGCCGAACTCGGCACCTTGCTTGATCGCGTTGATGGTGTCGCCTCCCGCGTTGGCCAGTCCGATGATCTTGGCCTTGGACGATTGCGCCTGCAGAAGGAAGGAAGAGAAGTCGTTGGTGTTGAGCGGGTGGCGCACCTTGCCGAGGACCTTGCCCCCACTTGCTTCCACAGCAGCTGCGGTGTCGCGCTCAAGCGCGTGCCCGAAGGCGTAATCGGACGTCAGAAAGAACCAGGTGTCGCCGCCGGTTTTCACCAGCGCCTTGCCGGTCCCATTGGCCAGCATCCACGTGTCGTAGGTCCAATGGAGTGTATTGGCATTGCATTTCGGACCAGTGAGGTCGGATGTTGCGGCGCCGGAGACGATGAACGCCTTGTTCTTCTGGCGGGTGACCTCGCTCACAGCGAGCGCTACCCCGGAGTTGGGCACGTCGACGATCAGATCCACCTTGTCGACGTCGTACCATTGATTGGCGATGCTGGAACCGATGTCTGGCTTGTTCTGATGGTCGGCCGAGACGAGATCGACCTTCATGTTCTTGTCGTGCGCCGTATAGTCCGCAATTGCCAGCTTGGCGGCTGCGACCGATCCCGCGCCCCCGATGTCTGAATACAAGCTGGACATGTCGCTAAGCACGCCGATCTTGACGTTGACTTGCGCATGGGCAGGCACGCCAAGCCAAAGCGCCGCCAGGGCGGTCGCTCCGATGAGTTGTTTCATAAGGGTTCTCCTCCTTGTGGCAGTCCCGTGGAAGTTTCTACTCACACGCCCAGATATTCGTGCAGCTTGTCGAGATTGCCTTGCAGCTCGGCATTGACGAACTGATCGATGATCCGGCCATGTTCCATGACGTAATAGCGGTCCGCAACTGTCGAGGCGAAGTGAAAGTTCTGCTCGACCAGAAGAATAGTGAAACCCTGCTGCTTAAGGAGACCGATGGTCTTGCCGATCTGCTGGATAATGACCGGGGCAAGACCTTCCGTCGGTTCGTCCAGCAGTAGCAGCCGCGCGCCCGTTCGCAGAATACGGCCGATGGCGAGCATCTGTTGCTCCCCGCCGGAAAGCTTGGTGCCCTGGCTCGACAGGCGCTCGCTGAGATTGGGAAAGAGCTCGAAGATCTGCTCATTGTCAAGACCACCCGGGCGCACCTTGGGCGGCAGCAACAGGTTCTCCTCCACATTGAGACTGGAGAAAATACCACGCTCCTCCGGGCAAAACGCGATGCCCAGACGCGCGATCCGGTCGCTGGTCAATCTTATGAGCTCCGTGCCGTCGTAGCGTACCGAGCCTGCGCGTTGACCGACGATACCCATGATCGCCTTCAGCGTGGTCGATTTGCCCGCCCCGTTGCGTCCGAGCAACGTCACGACCTCTCCGGCAAAGACATCGAAATTTGCGCCGTGCAGAACGTGCGATTCGCCATACCAGGCCTGCAGCCCTTCCACCGCGAGCAAAACTGCACCGGTCGGGCTAAGCATGGCCTACCCCGAGATAGGCTTCACGCACGCTCGGATCGTTCGAAACGCTCTGATAGTCGCCTTGAGCAAGCACACGACCTCGCGTGAGCACGGTAATGCGGTGAGACAGGTTGGCCACGACGCTCAGATTGTGCTCGACCATCAAGACGGTGCGAGACGCGGCGACTGACTTGATGAGCGCACTGATGCGATCAATGTCCTCTTGTCCCATCCCGGCCATCGGCTCGTCGAGAAGAAGCATTTCCGGCTCGAGCGCGAGCGTAGTAGCGATCTCCAAGGCGCGCTTGCGACCGTAAGGCAACTCCACAGCCGTCACACCTGCAAACGATGCCAGGCCAACGTCGGAGAGCAGCGCCATGGCTCGATCGTCGAGGGAGTCGAGAATGCGTTTCGATCTCCAGAAGTCGAACGAGCCACCGCGCTTGCGCTGCAGCGCAACCCGCACATTCTCAAGCACGGTCAGGTGCGGAAACACAGCCGAGATCTGAAACGACCGTACCAACCCAAGGCGCGCCACGTCGGCAGGAGCAATGGCCGTGATATCGCGGCCCTTGTAAACAATTCGCCCACGGCTTGGGCGAAGGAACTTGGTCAGGAGGTTGAAGCAGGTGGTCTTGCCGGCGCCGTTCGGGCCAATGAGCGCATGAATGCTCCCGCGGGCGATCCGAAGATTGACTCCATTCACGGCAACGAAGCCGGCGAACTCCTTGGTGAGATCCTCGGTTTCCAGGATGAACTCGTCACTCACGATGTGCCGCCCTATTGAACGCGGGCATTGATAGCACGTCTGAAGGGGGAGTGGACCAAAAAAACCCGACCGGTCGCAGGCGCGGAGACTCCGGACCTCCTCCCAGCAAGCCGAGCTATCGCATTTGGCGCCGACGGCCGCGCTGCCGCGTAATGCCGCAACACGCTTGCCTGCCATTCCGGCGCGCTGCAAAATCAGGTCACGACAACCGACTGAGGTGGGCTTCGCCCGGCGAGCGAGGGCCGGAATCCAGCAACCAATGCGGTTCGTGCATTCACGCCGGCGGTTACTGCGGCTCGCGCGAGGTTGGTTGAGCCGGGCTCGCGTGGACGGGATGACACCCTCTATGCGATTGCCTGCCTTGCCGGGGGAAAGGATGGAATTCCTGGCAGACGGGGCTACCGCAGAGGCCCCTGAGCTTCCATCGGCACGTATCTAGTGGCAAATTAGGGCTAAGCGCGATTCTGCACAGGAAGCGCAGGACGGGCGGTAACGGAGGGAATTTTCTTGCGTCTCCTCGTGATCGAGGACGATCCCGATCTCAATCGGCAACTCACGGCCGCGCTGACCGATGCGGGTTACGTGGTGGACAGGGCATTCGACGGTGAGGAGGGGCACTTCCTGGGGGAAAGCGAGCCCTACGACGCCGTCATTCTGGACATCGGCCTCCCCAAGATGGACGGCATATCAGTGCTGGAGGCTTGGCGGCGTGCCGGCCGATCGATGCCCGTCCTCATGCTCACGGCGCGCGACCGCTGGAGCGACAAGGTTCAGGGCTTTGATGCCGGCGCCGATGATTACGTCGCCAAGCCCTTTCATCTCGAGGAGGTGCTCGCACGTATCCGCGCGCTGTTGCGGCGCTCGGCGGGCCACGCCAAGAGCGAGCTCAACTGCGGACCGGTGCGGCTCGACACCCGCACCGGGCGCGTGGCTGTCGACGGCAATCCGGTGAAACTGACCTCGCATGAGTATCGGCTGCTCTCCTACCTGATGCACCATGCGGGCCGCGTGGTCTCGCGCAGCGAGCTGGTCGAGCACCTCTATGACCAGGATTTTGATCGCGACTCCAATACCATCGAAGTGTTCGTGGGGCGCATCCGCAAGAAGCTCGGCGTTGACGTGATTCAGACGGTGCGGGGCCTGGGTTATCTCCTCACACCTCCAGGCGATGCGTCTTAATTCGCTTGCGCTACGCCTTTTCTTATCGGCGACGACGTGGACCGTGGTCATTCTGCTCGTCACGGGGGTCGTGCTCTCGTCGATTTACCGTGCTGCTGTCGAGCGTGCATTCGATCGCAGGCTGGGCGTCTATTTGCGCAGCCTGGTTGCAGATGTGGCCACTCCGGAGGAGAACGCCGGCAAATTTCCCCAGTCGATCGGCGAGCCGCTGTTCGATCTCCCCCTCTCCGGCTGGTATTGGCAGGTCACACGGCTGGATGCCCCGACGCCCGATCTGCGCTCGTCTCGCTCCTTATGGGACGCGACGCTGCCGCATCTCGCCGACCTGGAAGCTTCATCAGCCCCCGGTAGCGAGCGGTCCGGCTACGCCGATGGCCCTGAGGGCCAGCGGTTGCGTGTGCTCGAGCGCACCATCGATCTCGGCGAGGAAGGACGCTATCTGGTTGCCGTGGCCGGCGATGCTGCGGAAATTGATGACGAGACTCGCAGTTTTGACAGCGCCCTGATGATTACCTTCGCTGTGCTGGCGATCGTGCTGCTACTGACCACGACTTTCCAGGTACGCTTCGGGCTTGCGCCGCTCAAACGCATTTCCGAGGGGCTCGCCGCTATCCGAGGAGGCAAGACAGAGCGCTTGGAAGGCGCCTTCCCGGTGGAGATCGCCCCGCTGGCGCGCGAGACGAACGCGCTCATCGATGCCAATCGCGAGATCGTTGCACGCGCGCGCACTCACGTGGGCAATCTCGCCCATGCGCTCAAGACGCCGATCTCGGTCATGCTGAATGAAGCCAGTACGCACGCCAACGACCCATTTGCGCTCAAGGTCCGCGAGCAGACTGAAGTCATGCGAGATCAGGTTACGCGCCACCTGGAGCGCGCAAGGCTGGCGGCCAGGGTCGCAGTCATAGGATCTGTTACCGACGTGTGCGCTGTCATCAACTCGCTGGCGCGCACCATGGAAAAGATCCACCGTGATCGGAATATTGCGATCGAGATTGAGGTCTCGGAGGATGCACGCTTTCGCGGAGAACAGCAGGACCTGGAGGAGATGATCGGCAATCTGATCGATAATGCCTGCAAATGGGCACACTCCCGAGTTGCGGTTGAGGTATTCTCGCAACGATCCGATCCGGGGGATGAGCGCCTCACGGTGCATATCATTGTCGACGATGATGGTCCCGGGCTCTCGCCGCAGCAGCGCGAGCAGGTGGCCCGGCGGGGGCGCCGGCTCGATGAGACCAAGCCTGGGTCGGGGCTCGGCTTGTCGATTGTCGTCGATCTCGCAAGCCTTTACGGAGGATCGCTTGCTCTCGGCACTGCTCCGATAGGAGGACTGCGAGCAGAGCTCATCTTGCCCGGCGCATGAATGAAAGCCTTATTTCTCTGATCCCTGTCGCGGACCGAATCCTTGGCGCGCTACCGTTGCTCCACATCGCGGTCTTGCGCGCCATGGAGGATCGAGCCATTTAGCAAGTCGGGACAGAGTTTTGCCCCAATTGGCGCCATTAAGTTCCTCTCGGCTGAGCAGGCTGATGCGCATGGCGTATCGCCGAGACCGGCCGTCATGGGCGATGGGGGGGTTCTCATGTATATTGGGCGTTTGAGCGCAGCCGTGCTTTTTGCGACATCATTGGCCGCATGCAGCGGCACTCCTGACACCGGACAAGGCCCGAAGGAAAATACGGGGACGCTGATTGGGGCTCTCACCGGCGGGCTGATCGGTGCCCAATTCGGCGGAGGGACCGGCGAGCACATTGCCGCTGGGCTGGCCGGGGCGGCGATCGGCGGACTGATTGGCAACCGAATCGGAGCGTCCATGGACGACGAGGACAAGCAGCGCGCTTACGCGGCACAGATACAGGCGTTGGAAAATGGGCGCTCCGGCGCTGCCGTTGCTTGGAAGAACCCGGACTCGGGCCGCTATGGCACCATCGTTCCAGGGCCGGCTTATCAGTCCAATGGGCTACAGTGCCGCCCGTACACCCACACGATCTACATCGATGGCCGACCGCAAGTGGCACGTGGAAGTGCATGTCGTAACCCGGACGGAACCTGGACGGCGGTTGCTTGACGAGCTTCTAGCCGTGGCCGCGAGCTAGCGAGCGGAGCCTGCAACCCAAAGCGCAAGTCCTGTAGTTGGGCGGCTTCCGCCATACCGTCTTGGATTATGGATTCCCGGAATGACGCCGAGGGGATTAGGCGCTCTGGTTAATTTTCATTGACTTGCGTCATGTTGTCGCCGTGACTACTTCCCGCTGCGGGATTTCGCGGCAGACGCATGCGCCGGCCGTTGCCGGGGGCGGGGTCGATCCTGAAGGCTGGCTGCGGCTTGTTCGCTCGTATAGGGTATTGGGCGAACCTGATAAGGCGCGTACTGCGGCAGGTAGCGCGCGGCGCGCATTGAGCGGCGACGCCAGTAAGCTGCAGCGATTCGAGGATCTCATCAAACCATTAGATCTCAACCGCTAGCGCAATGACTCGAAGGCAGAGGCGCCTGACGCTGATAGGTAGTGCGCTGGCCGCGGTTGCGCTCGCGGTTGCGCTCGTGCTCATTTCGCTCAAGGACTCGATTGTGTTCTTCAATTCGCCGACCGACCTCGTCGAGAAGCACATTGCCCCTGGGGAGCGAATGCGCCTGGGGGGCTTGGTGAAGGAAGGCAGCCTCTGGCGCGGCGAAAATCTTGCCATCCGTTTCGACTTGACCGACGGAAACCATGAGGTGACGGTTGCCTATCGCGGGCAATTGCCCGACCTGTTCCGGGAAGGCCAGGGAGTGGTGGCGGAGGGTGCTCTCGACCGCTCCGGCACGTTCCAAGCCAACACGATTTTGGCGAAACACGATGAGCGGTATATGCCCAGGGAAGTGGCCGATGCTTTGAAGCAGCAAGGCCACTGGCAGGGAGAGACGATCAAAACAAATACGACCGCGCCACGGAGAACCCTCCAGTGATCGCCGAGCTAGGTCATTATGCCCTGGTGCTGGCACTGGGTCTGGCATTGGTCCAGGCGAGCGTGCCAATGCTGGGAGCGCGCAGGAATGATCCCGTGCTTATGGGAGTGGGCAGCTCGACTGCACTTGCGCAATTCGCATTTGTGGCGATCGCTTTCGGCGCGCTGATTGCTAGTTACGTCCGATCGGACTTCTCCGTAGTCAACGTCTTCGAAAACTCCCATTCCGCCAAACCCCTCATCTACAAAATCACGGGCGTTTGGGGCAATCACGAAGGTTCGATGCTGCTGTGGGTGTTTATTCTTGCGCTGTTTGGCGCGCTTGTGGCCGCATTCGGCCGCAATCTGCCGGGGCGGCTCAAAGCCAGGGTATTGGGCGTCCAAGCGTGGATCGCCGTAGCATTCGAGCTGTTCATCCTGCTCACTTCAAACCCGTTCCTCCGCATCCCCGACGCTCCGGTCGAAGGTCGCGATCTCAATCCGATCTTGCAGGACCCGGGTCTCGCCATTCACCCCCCGATGCTCTATCTCGGCTATGTAGGCCTTTCGATCTCATTCTCTTTCGCCATTGCGGCGCTGATCGAGGGCCGTATCGACGCGGCGTGGGCGCGATGGGTGCGGCCATGGACACTCCTGGCCTGGATCTTCCTGACCTTGGGAATTGCCATGGGCTCCTACTGGGCCTATTACACCCTCGGCTGGGGCGGCTGGTGGTTCTGGGACCCTGTCGAGAATGCCTCCTTCATGCCGTGGCTCACCGCCACCGCTCTTCTCCATTCCGCCCTGGTCATGGAAAAGCGTGATGCATTGAAGGTATGGACCATCCTGCTCGCGATCCTTGCATTCTCGCTATCGCTCATTGGAACATTTCTGGTCCGCTCGGGGGTGCTTACGTCCGTGCATGCGTTCGCCAGCGACCCGATGCGCGGCGTCTTCATTCTGGCCATTCTGGTTGTGTTTATCGGGGGTGCGCTCGTGCTGTTTGCGTTGCGCGCTCCCTTGCTCAAGCAGGGTGGATTGTTTGCCCCGATTTCGCGTGAAGGATCCTTGGTGCTCAACAACCTCTTCCTGGTATGCGCCTGCGGAACCGTCTTCGTAGGCACGCTTTATCCGCTCGCGCTGGAGGCTCTGACCGGAGAGAAGATCTCAGTCGGTGCACCGTTCTTCAATGGCACATTCGGTCCCTTGTTCGTGCCGATTCTGATCGCGGTGCCGTTCGGGCCTCTGCTGGCCTGGAAGCGGGGCGATCTCCTGGGCGCCGCACAGCGCCTCACCACGGCCGCAGCCATTGCCGCCATAACCATTGCGGTCGTGTTCGCAGTTTCGCCTGGTGGTCCTGTCCTGGCTCCATTCGGCATAGGCCTCGCCTTCTTCGTGATGGCGGGTGCTTTGACCGAAATCGTCGAACGCACCGGAGTACTCAAGCTGCCATTTGCCAGTGCGCTTGCGCGCGCAAGAGGGCTTCCGCGATCAACCTGGGGTGGCATGCTGGCGCACTTCGGCCTTGGTATCGCGGTTTTGGGCATTATCGGTGAGACGCAATGGAGCGTGGAGGAGCTGCGCGAGCTCAAGCCGGGGCAGTCCGTCTCAATCCGACAGTATGTTCTCACGCTCGAGGGTACCACCACGCGGCCTGGACCGAATTATCGCGAGCTTGCCGCCCGCTTCGCGGTGCAGCGTAAAGGATCATTGATCGGTTTCATGGAGCCGGCTAAGCGCGAGTTTCCCTCGCGCGAGACGTCCACGACCGAAACGGCACTGATGCGGCGCGGACTTTCGCAGATCTATGTCTCCCTCGGGGAGCTGAAGCCGGACGATTCTGTGGGAGTGCGGATCTACTACAAGCCGCTCGTGCTGCTGATCTGGCTCGGGCCGGTTGCCATGGCGATGGGCGGGGCGCTGTCTCTTTCGGATCGGCGTTTGCGAGTCGGCGCTCCGAAGCCGGCGCGCAGCAAAACGGCGCTTGCCCCCGCCGAGTAGGCGCCGCATGCGCTGGATGTTATTTGCGATCATGATGCTGTGTCTTGGCATCCTGCGGGCCGCTGCTGTGCAGCCCGACGAGATCCTGTCGGATCCCCACCTTGAGACGCGTGCACGCACGCTCACCAAGGAGCTGCGTTGCATGGTCTGCCAAAATCAGTCAATCGACGACTCGGACGCGCCGCTCGCTCGCGACTTGCGCCTGCTCGTCCGCGAGCGCCTGCAGGCCGGTGATTCGAACCAGCAGGTGATCGATTTTCTGGTCGCTCGGTACGGCGAGTTCGTATTGCTGCGCCCGCGGTTTTCCGCTCATACGGCAATCTTGTGGCTCACCCCCGTTGGAATTCTTTTGATCGGCGCATTTGCGTTCATTTTTCTTTGGCGCAAACCGGCGAATCCCGAGACCAATCTCACGCCGCAGGAGAAAACGCGGCTGGCTGAAATCCTGCGCCGCGATGGCCCCTGAAACCGCGCCGTGGATGCGGCGCAGCGCAAGCGCATACACCAGCCGTTCCGTAGTCCGCGCGCGTCAGGCGCAAATGGTGCGCCGGTAATCCGGGATCGCCCAAAAGCTTGAGCCGTAACGGGATTTGCGCATTACGAAAGTTTAATTTTCCCGTCAGCACCCCGTAAGGAGCGGTCCCCCATTTTGTCTGCGAGAAGGGGGCGCGGTGACGCGGTCCTCACTGCGGCAAATGACGAGATTGAGAAGTTAATGAACTGGGACCCGCAGGTTAGGAGGCATGCCCATGATCAATAATTTACGTAACCTCTCAGCGCGCCGCGTCGCTCTGCTCGCCAGCGCAACTGGATTGGGCGCGACTATTCTGTTCAGCGGCGCCAATTTCGGCCTGCATCAGAGTGGCAGCTCTGCTTGGCCCAATACCGCTCACGCGCAGACCGTGCAGCGTCCGGTGGGCTTTGCCGACATCGTCGAGAAGGTAAAGCCCGCTGTCATATCCGTGCGCGTCAAGCTCGATCCCGGCACCAGAATGATGGGCTTCGAGGGCAACTCGCCGTTTGGTCCCAACTCCCCCATGGAGCGGTTCTTTCGGCGCTTCGGACTGCCGGAAGGGACGCTCCCGGATGAGCGGCCCGCGCCGCACAACCGCCTCGTCACCGGCCAGGGTTCGGGCTTCTTCATTACCGCCGACGGCTACGCCGTGACCAATAATCACGTGGTCGACAAGGCCGACACGGTCGAGATCACGACCGATGACGGCAAAACGTACGGGGCAAAGGTGATAGGAACGGATCCGCGCACGGATGTGGCCTTGATCAAGGTCGAGGGCCGTAGTGATTTTCCATTTGTGAAGCTTTCCGACCAGGCGCCGCGTATCGGGGATTGGGTTCTGGCGGTCGGCAATCCGTTTGGACTAGGCGGCACCGTCACCGCCGGCATCGTCTCCGCACGGGGGCGTGACATCGGCGCCGGCCCATACGACGATTTCATTCAGATCGACGCGCCGGTCAACAAGGGCAATTCAGGCGGGCCAACCTTCGACGTGGACGGGAACGTCATTGGCGTGAACACCGCCATTTTCTCGCCCTCCGGCGGCTCGGTAGGCATTGCTTTTGCCATTCCCGCGAGCACGGTGAAATCAGTGGTCGCCCAGCTCAAGGACAAGGGCACGGTGACCCGCGGATGGATCGGCGTGCAAATCCAGCCGGTGACGCCGGAAATTGCAGAGAGCATCGGCCTCAAGAAAACCGAAGGTGCGCTGGTTTCCGAGCCGCAGGCGAACGCGCCGGCTGCCAAGGCGGGCGTGGAGGCAGGCGACGTCATCACTGCCGTGAACGGAATCGCAGTGAGGGATGCGCGCGATCTTGCAAAGCAGATCGGCTCCATCGCTCCGGGCACATCGGTCAATCTTACGGTCTGGCACAAAGGAGCGGAAAAGAGCCTCGCGGTGACGCTTGGCGAATTGCCCAACCAACGTGAAGCGCGCGCAACAGCTCCCGAGCATTCGGCGCCGAACGGCGGCGAGATACCGCGGCTTGGGCTCACGCTCGCGCCGGCGGGCCAGGTCGCCGGCAGTGGCTCCGAAGGTGTCGTGGTCACCAAGGTGGATCCAGACGGCATCGCTTCCGAGCACGGCTTTCAGACCGGTGACGTCATCCTGGAGGTCGCGGGCAAGCAGGTGGCTCGCCCCGGTGATGTGCGCAGCGCGCTGAATGAGGCGCAAAAGGGGGGAAAGCGTTCAGTGCTCATGCGCGTGAAGTCGGGCGACACGACGAAGTTCGTTGCGTTGCCGCTCGGCCGCGTTTGAGCGAATGAGCCGTCCTCGGGCAGTGCTGCCCGGAGGACGGTTTACCTGGGGAACGAGTGGAGTACCGCTCGTTTCTTCGCGTCCAGCTCCATGCCGGCATTCGTCGCCCCCGTCGGTATGGAGTGGGCTGAGGGGCGGCGGGTCAAACCGCCGCCCCTTTGAATAACCCACGCAACCGGGGCTTGTCCCGGTTGCGCATCATGATTCGCAAGTCGGGCAAGCCCGACTTGCGGCAGGGACATTGCGCGAGTTCGCCGCTATGATCACATCAATCAGTCCTGCTGTTTCCGACAGGGATCTCATCGCTGCGAGAGACCGGAAATTCCTCATGCGTCTTCTGATTATTGAAGATGATCGCGATGCCGCCGACTACCTGGCCAAGGCATTTCGAGAGGTCGGGCATATGGCGGAATTGGCGGCCGATGGCGAGGAAGGACTGGCCCTGGCACTCAATGGCCAGTACGACGTGCTGATCGTTGATCGCATGCTGCCCAAGCTTGATGGGCTCTCGCTCATCGGGACCTTGCGCAGCAAGGGGATCGAAACCCCGGCTCTCATCCTCTCGGCGCTTGGACAAGTGGATGATCGGGTAAAGGGTCTGCGTGCCGGCGGAGACGACTATCTGCCCAAACCCTACTCTTTCTCAGAACTTCTCGCACGCACGGAAGTGCTGGCCCGCAGACGGGGCGGCCGAGAGGAAACGGTCTACCGCGTCGGGGATCTGCAGCTTGATCGGCTGTCGCATCAGGTCATGCGCGGCGGGGAGGAGATTATCCTTCAGCCGCGCGAGTTCCGCCTGCTCGAATATCTCATGAAGCACGCGGGCCAGGTAGTGACGCGCACCATGCTCTTGGAGAACGTCTGGGATTACCATTTCGATCCCCAGACCAATGTCATCGACGTGCACATTTCGCGCTTGCGGTCCAAGATCGACAAGGGTTTTGCCCAACCATTGCTTCACACGGTTCGCGGTGCCGGTTACGTAATCCGCGACAAATGATAAAGCGAATGGGTCGAGTAAGGTGTCTAACGTAGGGGCGGGTTTCAAACCCGCCCCTACTAGCGCCACCATCAAGTGAGCGAAGGCGATGACGGCCCTCGGCAAGCTTCTGCGCACGACCGCGTTCAAGCTGACGCTGGTCTATCTGAGCATTTTCGCGGTGTTCGCCGCGTTCCTGCTCGGCTATTTCGCCTGGAATACGCGTCGTCTGATCACCGAGCAGATCACCCAGACGGTGGATGCCGAGATCACCGGACTCGCGGAACAATATCGCCAGGGCGGCATCCGCCGCCTGGTTTTCATAGTCGATGCAAGGTCGCGTCGACCGGGATCGAGCCTGTATCTCCTGACCACTCCCGCAGGGGAGGGTCTTGCCGGGAATGTGGGCTGGCTGTCCACCGGAGTTCTCAACTCGACCGGTTGGCAGGAAACGGCCTATCGCCGGCTCGATGACCTCGACGGCACCGAGCATCACGCGCTGGTTCGCGTGTTTCAGTTGCCGGCGGGATTCCGGCTGCTGGTGGGGCGCGATCTGGAAGAGCGCGAGCGCCTGCGTGAGATTGTGCTGGCGGCAGGCCGGTGGTCGCTGGCTGTTGTCATCGTGCTTGGCGTTGCCGGAGGTCTGTTCGTGACGCGCCGCGTGCTCAAGCGTGTCGATGCGATGACCGCAACCACCCGCCTGATCATGGAAGGCGATCTGACCGGCCGCCTTCCGATCGCCGGTACGGGCGATGAGCTCGATCGCCTCGCCGACAACCTCAACGACATGCTGGAGCGCATCGAGGCGCTCATGCATGGACTGAAGGAGATGTCGGATAACATCGCCCACGATCTGAAAACGCCGCTCACGCGGCTGCGCAATCGCTGCGAAGAAGCGCTGCGCCTGGCCGAGGATGAATTGCAATATCGCCGCGCGCTTGAGGGCACGATAGAGGAGTCCGACGCGCTTATTCGAACCTTCAACGCGCTGCTGATGATAGCGCGGGCGGAGTTGGGGCAAGCCCGCGACGGCATGATCGATGTAGACGCGGCCGAGATAGCGCGCGGCGTGGGCGAGCTGTACGAGCCGCTGGCCGACGAGAAAGGCATTCGCCTGCGGGTGGAGGCGCCGGCTCCTGTCCCGCTGAAGGGCAACCGGGAGCTCATAAGTCAGGCGCTCGCCAATCTGGTTGACAACGCGATCAAATACGGCGTGCCTACGCCGATCGAGATGAATGGGGCGGAACCTGAAATCGTGATCGCGGCGGTTCCGGACGGCGAGCGCATCCGGCTTACGGTCGCAGATTCAGGCCGAGGCATTCCGGAAGCGGACCGCGGGCGGGTGATGGAACGCTTCGTGCGGCTCGAGCAGAGCCGGTCATTGCCAGGTTCCGGCCTTGGGCTCAGCCTCGCATCCGCCGTCGCGCGGCTGCATGGCGGTGAGCTCAAGCTGGAGGATAACCACCCCGGTCTCAGGACCGTCGTGTCGCTTCCCCGAAGCGGCCACGCAGCCCTGGCGCAATAGTCCCGAGCCATCTAGCTAATGCCCTTGCGCGTTGCCGTCGTGTCAGCTCGATAACGGCGGCCGCAGGGAGAGCACGTGTCTGAGGCGGCAAATATCGGAGCTGATCGCGGCATCGCATGCGGGAGCAGAGCTTTATGGCGGCGGATAAGCCGCGCGCCCGATCCAACTCTTTCGGCCGGCGACGTCGGCGAGGCTTTCCTCCAGGATTGGCTCGAGGAGATAGCGCAGACGCCGGCCGGCAAGACGATCAAGCACCTGAGCGCCGAGCAACCCTTGCTTCATACCCTGATCGCGGCCCTTGCCCGCGGGTCACCTTACCTTTGGGACCTGCTGGAAGCCTCGCCGGATCGGTTTGCCGAGCTCCTCGAGCAGGACCCCGAGCGCCGCTTGGAAGCGATTCTTTCAGATACCAGGAGTGTAGTCACCGCAGCGCATGATGATGCGGAAGCCATGCGTTTGTTGCGGCAAATGAAAGCAGATGGGGCCCTGCTTATTGCGATTACCGATCTGGGCGGCGTGTGGCCCATCACGCAGCTGATCGAGGCCCAGACCAGACTAGCGGACACGGCAGTCGACGCGGCGGTTCGCTACCTGCTGATGGATCCGCGCATACGCGGCAAGCTCCGGGGGGCGGAACCGCCGAATCCGGCACGATCGGGCTACATCGTGCTTGCCATGGGCAAGATGGGCGCCAACGAGCTCAACTATTCCAGCGATATCGATCTGATCGTCTTTTATGATCCGGCTGCCATCGCTGCAGGAACCGAGCCTGCGGCAGTCTATGTACGCTTGACCCGCAGGTTGGTGAAACTGCTGCAGGAGCGTACCGTTGACGGTTACGTCTTTCGTATGGATCTGCGGCTGCGTCCTGATCCTTCCTCCACTCAGATCGCCATATCCATGCCGGCAGCGCTCGATTATTACGAGAGTCGCGGTCAGAATTGGGAGCGTGCGGCGCTGATCAAGGCCCGCCCGTGCGCGGGCGATCTTGAGGCTGCCGAGAGGCTCCTCACCGACCTCTCGCCTTTCATCTGGCGCAAATATCTCGATTTCGCGTCTGTCGCGGATGTGCACGCCATGAAGCGGCAGATTCATGCCTATCGCGGGCATGAGGAGATCGCCGTCGAGGGGCACAACATCAAGCTAGGTCGCGGCGGCATCCGCGAGATCGAGTTCTTTGTTCAGACCCAGCAGCTGATTGCCGGAGGGCGGCACCCCGAGCTGCGCACCAGGCCAACTCTGACGACCCTCGATGCGCTGCGGCAAGGTGGCTGGATCGACGCGGGGGCGCATGCCGACCTCAGCTCGGCCTATTGTTTCCTGCGCGCCATTGAAAACCGGCTGCAGATGGTCGCCGACGAGCAGACACACACGCTGCCCGCCGATCGCGACCAGCTGGAACGATTTGCGCGTTTTGCCGGCTTCTCCGGCCGCGATCAGCTCGCCGAGGCGCTGCTGGTTCACTTGCGCAACGTCCAGCGACATTATGGAAGTCTTTTCGAGCACGCCTTGCCGGCCGGCGGTGCACCCGCAGAGTTGAACTTTCCACCTGATGCGGACGATCGGGAAACGCTCGACCGGCTGGCCGCTATGGGGTTTCGGGAGCCGTTGCAGACGTCCGCTCTGGTGCGGCGCTGGAATACGTCCGCATATGGCTCCCTGCGGGGAAGCTTCGCGCGCGAGCAGCTCGGCCAGATCATTCCGTTTCTGCTCTATCATTTCGCCAGCTCTCCCAACGCCGATGATGCCGTCGTGGCGTTCGATCGTTTCCTCGCGGGGCTGCATGGCGGCGGGCGCCTGTTCTCGCTGTTGCGGCAAAATCCCGATCTGATCGCCTTGATGGCTCTGGTGCTGAGCAGTGCGCCGCGTCTTGCGGACAGCCTCGCGCAATTCCCGGAAGTCATGGACGCGGTGATCGACCCGAGTTTTTTCGGGGCACTTCCCGAGGAATTGGAGCTGGCGACAGCCCTCGAAAGATCGATCACGCAGGCGGCCTCCTATGAAGAGCATCTCGATCGCATCAGGATCTTCGCCCAGGAGCAGATGTTCCTGATCGGAATTCGCATTCTTTCAGGTACCGCCTCGGCGGACCAGGCGGGGGAGGCGTTTGCCCGCCTCGCCGACGTTCTGATCCGCTCCCTGCACCTCGCCACCGAGGCGAACTTTGCGCAGCAGCACGGGCGGATGATGGATCAGGAGATTGCCATTCTGGCGCTTGGAAAGCTCGGTGGTCGTGAGATGACGTCCACGTCGGACCTCGATCTCATAGTGGTGTACGACTTTGACCCCCGAAATCCCGAATTGGGTGGGCCGCGCCCGCTTTATGGATCGCAATATTTCACGCGGCTGACCCAGCGCCTGATCAGCGCGCTCACTGCTCAGACCAATTATGGCGTGCTTTATCGGGTAGACATGCGGTTGCGGCCTTCCGGCCGCTCCGGGCCGCTTGCCACGCAGATCGATGGATTTGCCGAGTACCAGGAAAAGGAGGCGTGGACGTGGGAGCACATGGCGCTCACCCGCGCGCGCCTCATCTCCTCCTCCTCGCCGCAGTTCGCCAGGCGAGTCGGAGATGTGATCCGCGCCGTGTTGACGCGCCCATGTGAGGCGCGCGCGATTGCGGCTGACGTGACCGAGATGCGGCGCGCGATTGCAACAGAGAAGGGCGAGGCCGATCCATGGGACCTGAAATACGCCGCAGGCGGCCTGATCGACATTGAGTTCATCGCGCAATATTTGCAGCTTATCCATGCTTCGGAAGCGCCGGAGATTCTCGACACGTCGACCGCGCGGGTCATCGAGAAGGCGTGGCGACTGGGAGCAATCGAGACCCAAGATGCCGAAGTGCTCCGGTCTGCGGTGCGCCTCTATGACGCGCTCACCCAGATCCTGCGGTTGTGTCTGCCACGACGGTTCGATCCCGCCACCGCCTCGCGCGCATTGATCTCGCTGCTCGCCCGTGCAGCCGACGTTCCCGACTTCAAGACCCTCGAGGCATACCTGCAAGAGACCCAGCCCAAGGTGAGGACGTGCTTCGAACGTATCCTGGGTGAGCCCCGCTGAACGCGGGTCACGGCAAAGCTCGAAAGCCTGCGGGCAGCAGCGGACTGCCTTTGGCAACGGCCATGGGGCGACCCTCGAAAGGTTGAGGTCGGCGCTATGAGCTCGCCTTCGCCCAAAGATCGGGCCGCAGCGCCTTCTTCCAGTCCGGAATGGCGGAAATCTTCTTCTCGCGCAGAAGAACCTCCGCATCGCGCTGCAAGCCCGGCACGAGATCGGGTGGAAAACTTGGGTTGACCTCAACCCGCGCCAGCGCCTTGGCGAAAACTTCCCGCGACATGTTGTAGCCCTTCGAGGTGAAGAACGAATAGATCACATCGCTCACTTTGGCGGGGTTGTCCTT
Source organism: uncultured Alphaproteobacteria bacterium (assembly GCA_963841705.1). Classification (GTDB taxonomy): domain Bacteria; phylum Pseudomonadota; class Alphaproteobacteria; order Rhizobiales; family Xanthobacteraceae; genus VAZQ01. The sequence goes on along the minus strand of CAWJDY010000044.1, from coordinate 150,495 downwards.
GAAATCGCGCGCGGCATCGCGCCAGGCCTTCAGATAGGCGACCGCCGTGTCGGCACTCTTCTCGATGAAATCGGGAGTGGCCGCCATGAACACCGGTATCTTGTCCACGCTCGAGAAGTCCATGATCGACGTGCCGATGCCCTCGGCGACGGCGACCTCATTGTAGGGTTCCACGTTGACCATGGCATCCACGGTCTTTGCCGCCATGGCGGAAACCATGTTGTTGACGTCCATGCGCACTTCCTGGAAGTCGCCCTTCTTGAGCCCGGCATTGGGCGCGATGATATCCACGAAGATATTGCCTACCGACGAGCCGGTCTGATTGGCCACCTTGCGGCCGCTGAGCTCCTCGACCTTGCTGATATTGAGGTCCTTGCGGACGACGATCTGCGCGGTCTTGCCCACGGTTTCGATCTGCGCGATTACGACAAGGCCGCCCTTGTCGTGCCCGATGATGAAGGATTGCCCGGCATAGGTGCCGAGATCGACCTGGCGCGCCACCATCTGCTGCATGGTGAGATTGCCGGAGGGAACGGCGAATTCCTCGAATTTGATGCTGTGCTTCTCCAACAGACCGGACCGCAGCAGATAATAGGTCGGCATGCCCCAGATATTGGTCTGGTAGCCCTGGCGCACGGTATCGAGCGCAAAAGCCGCTCGCGTCCCCGCCGCGCCTGCCGCGAGCATCGCAGCGCCGGCAGCGAGACATTGCCGCCGCGTGATTTTTTTCATGGCGTTCTCCTCCGAGGTAATCCGCTCGCAGTTCGTAACACACTTTGCAGCTCTGAAAGGGCAGCTCTACCCGCTCTCCTGTCGAGTAGTCGTAGGGCGGATTAGCGAGCGCAGCGAGCGTAGCCCGCGCTACGGGCCGAGATGATGCAACAGCATTTTCTGATGCTCCAGAAACGCGATACTGAGCGGATCGCGCGGACGCGCAAGGGCAACACGCATATCCGTCTTCACCCTTCCCGGATGCGGCGTCATCACCAGCACGCGGTCGGCGAGGTATACCGCCTCCGCCACGTTATGGGTGACATAGACGACAGTCTTGCGCGTTTCCCGCCACACCTCCGCCAACAGCCGCTGCATCTCGTCCCTGGTCAGGGCATCGAGCGCCGCGAACGGCTCGTCCATCAGCAGCACCGACGGGTTGTAGGCGAGCGCCCGCGCAATGGCGACGCGCTGCTGCATTCCGCCCGACAGGTGGTGCGGATAGGATTGCGCGAACTTTTCGAGCTTGACCAGCGCGAGCTGCCTGCGCGCGAGCTCCTCGCGCTCGGCCCTCCCGACCCCTTTCATCTCGAGGCCGAAGCTCACGTTTCCCAGCGCCGTGCGCCATGGGAAGAGCTGGGCGAAATCTTGGAACACCACGCCGCGATCAAGCCCCTGGCCGGTGACCGGCTGGCCGCCGATGCGGATCTCGCCGGCGGTGGGCGTCAGGAAGCCGGCGATGATATTGAGCAGGCTCGACTTGCCGCAGCCCGAAGGACCGACGATGCAGAGGAATTCCGAGGTCTCGATGCCGAAGCTCACCTCCTCGAGCGCGCAAACCCGCCCGGAGGGCGTGTCGTAGACGAGCGAGACCTTGGCAGCTTCGATATGAGGCATTGTGGGGCGGGTTTGAAACCCCTCACTTGGTCGGCTGCACCATGCCCCAGCGCACGACGGTAGCGCGCTCGATCGAGCCGAACACCAGCCGCTCGAACACGAAGCCGATCAATCCGATCATGGCGAGCGAGGCGAGCATCACATCGGCGTTGAGGAACTCCTTGGCGTCGAAGATGACCCAACCCAGCCCATAGTCCGAGGCGGCCAGCATCTCCGCGCCCACGACCGCGATCCATGCGCGCAGGAAGGCCTGGCGCAGGCCGGCAATGATGAAGGGCGAGGCGCCGGGAATGATCACTTTCCAGAACAGCGCGCGCCCGTCCGCCCCCATGGCGCCAGCCGCGCGCAGCCACAGGGGATTGACGGCGCGCATCCCCGACCAGGTGTTGAGCAGCATGGGAAACAGCGCCGCATAGAACACGATGAGAATCGCCACGGTGTTGCCGAGGCCGAACCAGAGGATGAATATCGGTACCCAGGCGAGCGAAGGGATCGGCATCAGCGCGCTCGCGAGCGGAAGACAAAAGCTTTCGACCGGGCGGAAGCGGCCCATCAAAACCCCGAGCGGCAGCCCGACGGCGATTGCCAATGCCAGCCCGACCAGAACGCGGTAGAGCGTATAGGACGCATGCTCGAGCAGCGAGCCGTCGAGCAGCCCGGCCGCGAACGTGCCCGCGATCTTCGGCAGCGGCGGCAACAGGGCGGCGGGGAAAATCCCGCTGCGCGCAACGGCCTCGAACAGGGCGGCCGCGAGCAATAGCGTGAGGCCCCCGCGGTAGGCCGATCGCGCGCGATCCGCCGCGGGACTCATGTCATCATCCCCCAGCGCACCACTGTGTATCGCTCGATGCGCTCGAACACGAGCTTTTCCAGCGCAAGCCCAACGGCGCCGATCACGACCACTCCGGCCAGCATCACATCGGTGTTGAGGAACTCGCGTGCCCCGAAGATCATCCAGCCCAGGCCCCACGGCACCGCTGCGAGCATCTCCACGCCGACCAGGATGCGCCACGCCTGCGCCAGACCCAGGCGCAGCCCGGTGAGGATGTAGGGCAGCGCGCCGGGCAGGATCACGTGATGCAGGAGGCGGCGGCTGTCCGCGCCCATCGCCTGCGCCGAGCGCAGCCAGATCTCCTTGACGGCTTTCACGCCGGTCCAGGTGTTGAAGACAATGGGAAAGGCGGAAACGAAGGCCACCAGCAACACGGCCGACGTGTTGCCCAGGCCGAACCAGAGCAGGAACAAGGGCGCATAGGCGATGCCAGGGATCGGCGCCCCGATGCTCACCAGCGGCAGCAGCACGTCCTCGGCGCGGCGCGAGCGTCCCATCGCGAACCCGACGGCCACCCCCACAATTGCCGCGAGGGCAAACCCGACAAGCAGGCGCAGGAGGGTATCGGTGAGGTGATGGGGAAGAATCCCCGACGCGGTAAGACGAATGAGCGCGGATGCGACTGCTTCCAGCGGCGGGAACAGGCGCTGCGGAAAGATTCCGCTACGGGCGGTGAGTTCCCACATCAGCGCCACGACAAGGAATGGGAAGGCGGTGCGCGCAATGGTCCCCCAGCGGGTTTCAGCTCGCGCCGATGCTGCCCCTGCGATCGATGCGTTCGCTGCTGGAACGGCTGCGCTCTCGGACATGGCGGCACCATAGTAACAGTATGGTGGGCGGGCAAAGGCGCCCACTACGCTCTAGGCTCTGGAGGATGGGTCAGACGAGGCTTACTCGGAAAGCGTGACGGCCCAAGTCACGCGGCCGCCTCTGTCACCGCGTCCTTCTGCGCCGAGGCGCGGGTGCTCGGCAGGCGCAGCAATACGATCGTGCCGCGCCCTATGGTCGAGCGGATGCGTATGTTGCCGTGGTGAAGCTCGGTCAGCGATCTGGCTATTGCAAGACCGAGGCCTGAGCCCTGGTGGCTTTTCGTCAGCTGGCTTTCAACCTGCTCGAATGGGCGGCCTAGGCGCGCGATCGCCTCTTTCGAAATGCCAATTCCGGTATCCGCAATGGCAATGCTCACCGCGCCCTTCGTCGCCCGGGCATGAATGGTGATACGGCCGCCCTCGGGAGTAAATTTCACGGCATTCGACAGCAGGTTCAACACGATCTGCTTGAGCAGGCGGGGGTCTGCCGTCAGGCTGATGCCGCCGCGGATGCGGGCCACGAGCTTGAGCTGCTTGTCATCCGCGCGGGCAGACACTACACGCATAGCGTCGTTGAGGAACGGCTCGAGCTCGATCTGTTTGGCATCAAGCCGGATGCGGCCCGCCTCGATTTTCGACATGTCGAGGATGTCGTTTATCACCTCGAGCAGATACTGACCGCTTTGACGAATATCGCAGCAATACTCCCGGTACTTGTCGGTCCCAAGCGGACCGAACATTCCCGACTCCATGATCTCGGAGAAGCCAATGATCGCATTAAGCGGAGTCCGCAGCTCATGGCTCATATTGGCCAGAAACTTTGATTTGGCCTGGTTGGCGTCTTCCGCGCGCGTCTTCTCTTCCGAATATTTCGCGGCAAGGTCGGCGACCTCCTCGGCCTGGCGTTCAAGCTTTTGCTGCGAGCTGCGCAGATCGGCCACGGTGGCCATCAGCCGCTTCTCGCTTTCCATGAGCTTCTCTTCATGACGCTTGATGTTGGTGATGTCGGTGCCTACGGAAACGTAACCGCCATCTTTCGTGCGTCGCTCGCTGATGTGCAGCCAACGCCCGTCATCGAGCTGGGCCTCGAAGGTGCGGGCGCCGGGAATTTGACCTTCGCTCGTGACCTTGGAGCGCACCACGGGTTTGCGTCCCGCCTCCACCACGGATTCGTAGGATGCGCCGGGCTGGATCGCTTCGTTCGGAAGATTGTGCAGCACCTGGAAATTGGAGTTGCACAGCACCAACCTGTTCTGCGCATCCCAGACCACGAAGGCTTCCGGTATCGTCTCGATCGCATCGCGCAGGCGCAGATCCGCCTCGACCGTTCTCTCGACCAGTGTCTTCTGCTCGGTAATGTCGACCGCAATTCCAATGAGATGCGCACCGCTGTCGCCGGATTGTCGGACCAGCTCGCAGCGCGCGCGCAGCCAGACCCAGTTGCCGTTGGCGTGGCGCACGCGAAAGGCGTGGTCGATGAACGTCGCCTTTTGCTCCGCGAGCTCTCGTGCCAGCTCATAGAGGTCGATGTCCTCGGGATGGACCAGAGCGTTCACTTCGCCGAATCCCAACAGCGCGCTCCGCGGCCTCTGTCCCAGGATGGCGAACATGGAGTGAGACCAGAAGATGCGCCCGCGCGCGAGATCCCAGTCCCATAACCCGCAGCGTCCGCGGTTGAGCGCAGTATCGATGCGCGAGCGCACCGTCTCATGGATTCCATCCGCCTCGCGCGCCCGGGTTGCTTGCCAGTGGAACGCAAATCCGAGGATGAGAACGACAAAGCCGGTGGTCGCGGACAAGGTTACCGTGAGCGCTGTATCGGAAACCCAGCCGGTGAGCGCCTCGGCGCGGCCTTGCACGACCGCAAGCTCCCCGTTGGTTGCGGAAAGGCTGCGCACGGTGGCAAAGGCCGGCTTCCCGTCGGCGAGCGGTATTTCCAGCACCCCGGCTGCGGCACCGAATGTGGTCAGAGGCTGACCGGGACCGAGCACATCGATCAAAGTACGACCGATGAATCCAGCTTCCAGCGGGAAAGTGGCCACCGCGGTGCCCTCACCGCTGCTGATCGGGGCGTGCCGGACGGCGGCAACAATGATCCCATCGGCGCTGGTCACCAATATCCGACGGCCGGCTACCCGGGCCCAGCTCGGAATCGCGCTCTCGAGCTCGCTCTGGAGAGAGTGGTCCAAGCCGAGCTTTTGCAGCTTTGACCGATCCATGCGGGCAAGTCGATCGCCGAGATAATCGGCAGTCGCTTCAATCTGGTTGATGGTCTCGCTTACCGCCTGACGCCGGTGATCAAACACCTGCACGATGGCACCGACGCAGATTGTCAGCAGGAATGCTATGATCAACGCGGGTACCGCCCGCCGCAGAGCAGGTTCCGCGGTCAGCAGCCGGAGGTAAGCCGGTTTGGCGATGGACTGAGCCAGTCCCTTGATCGAATCGGAACTTACGGACGCGCTCGCGACCTCGGCGCGCGCCATGCGTCGCCTCCTTCGGATTCCCTACCATCTTCCTCGGAAGGATGTGCCGCATCTCTCCGAATCAGTTTTGATTGGAATCGAAAGATGGCAATTTGTCGAGGCCCTTATTAACGAATTCGGCAAAATCGATCAGGCTTGCTTCGCATCTGAGATCAAACGGGTTTTGGGATTATTCCACTGATCGTCGGCCATCGTGCTGATGCGGTCGCGAGCCAAATGGGCGCCTCGCCTTCAAACCGGCCCAATGGTTACCGCCAGTTCTGGATGACTGGCCTATCCGAGCGACTGAGGCAGTCATCGTAAAGAGGGGGGCGGTGCGCGGATCGGCGCATATTGACTACCGCTATCGAGTTGACGAGCTTCACCGGAGCCGGATCTTGTTGCATAAACCGGCAACCAGCATCGCTGTCACTAGCGGCCAACGCCAAGCCAAGTGGAGCTCCACGGTCAATGTCAGAGCGGAGCCAAACTGCCAGCGAGACTTCGCTCATCGGAACGCGTCTGTTCGGGTACGAGCTTCTTAACGATCCGCTCCTGAACAAGGGGACGGCGTTTACCGAGGAGGAGCGTGATACATTCGAGCTGCACGGGCTGCTGCCGCCCAACGTCGCTACTCTCGACGAGCAGGTCGACCGGCGCATGCAAGCGTTTCGGGGGCTGCCGAGCGACCTGGCGCGCTACATCTTCCTGCGTGGGCTTCAGGACAGCAACGAGACTCTGTTCTATGCCGTTTTGGTCCGCGATCTCGCCGGCATGCTGCCGGTGGTCTACACGCCCGTAGTAGGGTTGGGCTGCGAGGAATTCAGCCAGACCTTCCGCAAGCCGCGTGGGCTGTTCCTGAGCATCTCGCACATGGCCCGGATCAAGCGCATTCTGGCCAATCCACGGTTCGATAATGTTGATGCGATCGTCGTCACTGACGGCGAGCGGATCCTCGGGCTTGGCGACCAGGGCGCGGGCGGCATGGGTATCCCCATTGGCAAGCTTGCCCTCTACACCGGGTGCGGCGGTCTGCATCCCGCCACCACGCTGCCGATCATGCTGGACGTGGGCACCAACAATTCCGACCGCCTTGCCGACCCGGTGTACGTGGGCTGGCGGCATGAACGCGTGCGCGGGCGCGACTATGACGCGTTCATCGAGGCCTTCGTGAGCGCGGTCGCCGAACGATGGCCGCATGTGTTGCTGCAGTGGGAAGATTTCGCCCGCGATAATGCAACCAGATTGTTGGAGCGATATCGCGATCGCCTCTGCACCTTCAATGACGACATCCAAGGCACGGCCGTGATCACTACGGGCACATTGCTCGCGGCCGTGAACGTGACGGGCGTCCCGCTGCGCGATCATCGCATCGCCGTCCTGGGCGGAGGCTCGGCAGGGATCGGAATCTGCTCGCTGCTGCTTCGGGCGATGTTGGCCGAGGGGCTGTCGAAGGAGGAGGCACGGTCGCGCTTCTATGTGGTCGATCGCGAGGGCCTCCTGGTCGAGGGCATGCCGGGGATGATGGAGTTTCAAGCGCCCTTCGCGCAGTCGCGCGCGGCGGTGAGCGGTTGGGCGCTCGAGAGAGCGGACCGAATCAGCCTCGGCGATGTGATGCGCAATGCGCACCCAACGGTACTGGTCGGAGTATCGGGGCAGCCCGGCGGCTTTCCCGAGAGCGTCGTGCGCGCGATGGCGGCCTCCACGCAGCAGCCCATCATCTTTCCCCTCTCCAATCCCACCTCCCGCTCGGAAGCCACGCCTGCCGATCTTCTCGCCTGGACGGAAGGCCGCGCGGTCATCGGGACCGGCAGCCCGTTCCCGCCCGTGCGCAAGAACGGCCGCCCTTTCACCATCGACCAGACCAACAACGCCTATGTTTTTCCCGGCATCGGGCTCGGCAGCATCGTTGTCCGCGCAAGCCGGATCAGCGACGGCATGCTCATGGCAGCCGCGCGCGCCGTTGCAGAGGTGTCCCCGAGCAAAACCGATCGCAACGCCAACCTTCTGCCCCCGGTGAACCAACTGCGCGAAGTGTCCTTCCACGTGGCGCTGGCCGTGGGTCGGCAGGCGCGGGCCGAGGGCCTCGCGGAAAAGATGAGCGGGGAGGGGCTCGAAGCACGGCTGCGCGAGCGGATGTGGACGCCTCGCTACCGGCCTTACAAAAGAATCGGAGGCGTCTGAGCCGCTTGCTCGAAAAAAAATTCTAGTTTTCCAACAGCGCGCGGCGCACGATATCGCTCACGTCGGGTGAGAGCCCGGGTGCAGCTGATACCTGCACCAAAGCCGCATTTGCACGCTGGCGTCGCTCCGGTTCCAGCACCCGCCAGCTCTTGAACGCCGACAGAAGGCGGGCTGCAAGCTGCGGGTTTTTGCCATCGAGCGCCAGAACGATGGCAGCGACGAACTCGTAACCGGCACCATCGGGGCGGTTGAATTCCTTGTGGTTCCCCAGCGCAAAGGCATGAATGAGCGCCCGCACGCGATTGGGGTTGGCGAACGAGAATGCAGGATGGGCAGTGAGTGCCTTGACGCGGTCGAGGGTCCCGGCTTCGGGGATGACCGCCTGCAACGAGAACCATTTGTCGATGATCAGCGGGTCGCCCCGATAGCGGCTGTAGAAATCCTCCAGCGCCGCGCTGCGTTCGGGCATATCGCACAGCGAAAGCGCGCCAAGCGCCGCCATCCGGTCGGTCATGTTGTCGGCAGCATGATATTGCCGGTTGGCCAGCGCGATGTTGTCGCGGCTTCCTGTTGCGACCAGCAGATCGAGACACGTATTGCGGAGCGAACGTGCCCCGACACTGACCGGATCCACGCGGTAAGGCCCGCTCTGCGCCAGCGAGCGGTAGCGCTGCAGAAGCTCGGCGCCAAGATCGCCACCGATGCGCGCCCGCAGCGCGGCGCGCGCCGCGAACACCGCTGCGGGATCGACGTCCCGGCCGATCTCGCGGGCGATGTCCGCCTCGCCGGGTAGAGTGAGCATCAGCGCGACAAACGCGGGCTCGATCGCGCCATCGGCAAGAACCGCACGCAACGCATCCGTCAGCGTTGAATCCTCACGCGCGGTGCCGCCCATGCGCAGCGCCGTCGCATTGTCGACGAGCAGCCGCGTGGCCAGGGTCTGGAACGCCTGCCAGCGATTGAATGCATCGCCGTCGTGCGTCGCAAGAAATCGCAAATCCTCGGCAGACAGGTTGACCACGAGCTTGATCGGCGCCGAGAAGTTCCGGTTCAGCGAGAGGACCGGGGGCTCGCCGACATCGCCGAACACGAAGCTTTGCTCCGGCTTGCTCAAGGTGAGAACCGGGCGATCGGGTGTCGGGCCGTCAAGCGATTGGAGCGGCAAGTCGCGCCCGTCTGCGCCCACGAGGCCAACGGCAAGCGGGATGACCATCGGTTGCTTGCTCGGCTGGCCGGGCGTTGGCGGCACGGTCTGCACGAGATCGAGTTGATAGCTCTGGCGCAGCGCATCATAGCTGCCGGTTGCGACCACTTCCGGCGTGCCCGCCTGCGAATACCACAGCATGAACTGGGCGAGATCGGTGCCGGCGACATCGGCGAAGCATTGCACGAACTCTTCCACCGTTGCCGCGCGCCCGTCGTGGCGAGCAAAATAAAGGTCCATGCCGGCGCGAAATGTCTGCGTCCCGAGCAGCGTCTTGAGCATGCGCACGACCTCGGCGCCTTTCTCATAGACGGTGGTCGTATAGAAGTTGTTGATCTCATGATACTGGAAGGGCCGCACGGGATGGGCGAGGGGGCCGGCATCCTCGTCGAACTGATGCGCGCGCAGCGCGCGCACGTCGCAGATGCGCTCGACCGCGCGCGAGCGGAGATCGGCGGTGAACTCCTGGTCGCGAAAAACCGTAAGCCCTTCCTTCAGGCAGAGCTGAAACCAGTCGCGGCAGGTAATGCGATTGCCGGTCCAGTTGTGAAAATACTCATGCGCCACGATCGCCTCGATCCGGTCGAAATCGGCGTCCGTCGCCGTTTCCGCGGACGCGAGCACGTATTTGTCATTGAAGATGTTGAGCCCCTTGTTCTCCATGGCGCCCATGTTGAAGTCGGAAACAGCGACAATCATGAAAATGTCAAGATCGTATTCACGCCCGAACGCGGTCTCGTCCCAGCGCATGGCGCGCTTGAGCGACTCCATGGCATGGCCGCAGCGCGTTTCCTTGCCGGGCTCCACATAGATGCGCAGCGTGATATCCCGGCCCGACATGGTGCGGAACCGGTCCTCGACGCAGGCAAGATTTCCGCCGACCGTGGCGAACAGATACGAGGGCTTCGGATACGGGTCGTGCCAGACGGCAAAATGGCGGTCGGTGCCGGCAATGTCGCCGGCGGCGACCAGATTGCCATTGGCGAGGAGCACCGGCGCCTCCGCCTTCGTTGCCTCGATTCTGGTGGTGTAGACCGCCATGACGTCGGGACGATCGAGAAAATAGGTGATGCGGCGAAAGCCTTCGGCTTCGCACTGGGTGCAGTAGATCGTTCCGGAGCGATAGAGCCCGGAGAGCTCGGTATTGGCGGAAGGATCGAGCACGGTCTCGATCTCGAGCGAGAACGATCGTTGCGGCGGCTGCGCAATGCTCAATCGATCCGGCGTCGCGACGTATTGCTCGGGCGAAAGCGCCGCTCCATCGAGCGCGATTGCGCGCAGGACAAGACCCTCGCCGTCGAGCGTCAGGGGCGCGGGAGCACCACCGTTGGGGTTGGGCCGCAAGGAGAGCTTGGCGCGGACCCGACTTGCCGTTGGGTGGAGCGCAATATCGAGCTCCACGGTATCGACCTGCCAGTCCGGCGGCCTATAGTCGGCAAGACGTACAGGTCGAGCTTCTTCAGTACGCATGGGTCAGATGTTCCCGCGAGATTGACTCGGACCACAGCGTGTCATTGCCGGGCTTGACAGCACAAGTCGGGTTCACCCGACTTGAGACACTCTAGATGTGGACCTCGGGCAGGCCCGAGGTCCAGTGCAATCCATTCTCCTCGAAAGAAGATGGATGCGCGGGTCGAGCCCGCGCATGACGGTGGAGTAGGCCGACGTTCGCAGCGCGGATTGCGGCAATGATGGCCCTCGCTTAAATCAGGGCGACAGCGTTCATAGCGGCGCCTATCACTCCAACGCCTCCGCTACAATGGGCCGAGGAGCAAACGCGTGCGCGGGACCGTTGTGGATCGATCTCGCCGGAGTGCGACCTGACCATGCGGGCAATGGTGCTGGAGGAGCTGCGCACGCCGCTCGTGATGCGGGAGCGGCCTGCCCCTCGCCCTGCGCAAGGCGAGATCCGGGTTGAGATTGCGGCGTGCGGCGTATGCCGCACCGATTTGCACGTGGTCGACGGCGAGTTGCCGCTCCCGAAGCTCCCCGTCGTTCCAGGCCATGAGATCGTGGGCCGCATCGCCGCGATCGGCGACGGAGTTGCGGGATTTGCAGTGGGCGACCGCGTAGGTGTGCCATGGCTCGGTTTCACGTGCGGCGTTTGTGCATATTGCTTGGCCGGTCGCGAGAACTTGTGCGATCGCCCATTGTTCACGGGCTACACCCGCGACGGCGGCTATGCGACCCACACGATCGCGGATGCGCGCTACTGTTTTCCCCTGCCGCAGCAGATGGACGATGCGGAAGCGGCGCCGCTCCTCTGCGCCGGGCTGATCGGCTGGCGCAGCTACCGCATTGCGGGGGAGGGGATCACGCTTCGCTCGCTCGGGCTTTACGGCTTCGGCGCCGCCGCGCATATCCTTTGCCAGGTCGCGTCCTGGCAAGGCCGGCGCGTTTATGCCTTCACCCGCGGCGGCGACACCGCTGCGCAGGCGTTTGCGCGGTCGCTCGGCGCGACATGGGCGGGTGCCTCCAACGAGCTGCCGCCGGAGCCGCTGGATGCCGCCATCATCTTCGCTCCGGTCGGCGCCCTGGTTCCGCTGGCGCTTGCGGCCGTGCGCAAGGGCGGCCGCGTGGTGTGCGGGGGCATTCACATGTCGGATATTCCGAGCTTTCCCTATTCTCTTCTCTGGGAGGAGCGGCACGTGGTCTCGGTCGCCAATCTCACCCGCGCCGATGCTGTGGAATTCCTGTCGATTGCCCCACAATCCGGCGTGAAGACGCAGGTCGTACCCTATCCTCTTGCGGAGGCAAATGCCGCGCTTTCCGATCTGCGCGAGGGCCGGCTGCAAGGCGCAGCGGTCCTGATACCCTAGGAGCACTGCCATACTCCAGGCGACGGTTCTCCCTATCGCTACTGCGTCACAAACGACACCGCCCTTGGTGCACAGGAGCCGTTGCGATCGTGAATTTGCCGTCAACCCGGGAGAAAGGCGATGCCTGAGGCACCTGCTATCTTGTGAACTCGCGCGTCATAGAGCGCTTCGAGCCGCTCTTGCGTTAACACCTGCTCGACCGGGCCTTCAGCGAGCCGTTCGCCGCTGCGCAGCAAATAAGCGCGATCAGCCGCGCGCAGTGCATGGTTCGGATCATGCGTGGTAAACAGCACCCCGTGCCCGGAGGCGGCGAGTGAGCGGATCTCGCGCATTACTTTCCCCTGGTTGCCGAAGTCAAGGCTGGCGGTAGGCTCATCGAGCACAATGAACTGCGGCTCTTGCGCGAGCGCACGGGCGAGCAGCACTAGCTGGCGCTCACCCCCTGAAATCATGGTGTAGGGCCGCTCGGCAAGCTGCGCGATGCCGAGATGTTCGAGCACGACCGCGGCGACCTCGTGGTCCTTGGCCGTCGGCCGGCTGAAGAGATTGCCGTGTGCCGTCCGACCCATCAACACCACAGTTTCCACCGGAAAGGCGAACGTCGCAACATGGGTCTGCGGCACGTACGCGATCAGGCGCGCACGCTCGCGAATGGAACGAGCAGAGAGCGCCCTTCCATCAATCCGCACCTCTCCCGCCTTCGGCGTGAGCAAACCAAGAAGGGTCTTCAGAAGGGTGGTCTTGCCACCGCCGTTCGGACCAAGAAGCGCCAGCACCTCACCATTGGTCAGGGCGACATCAAGCCCCACTCCCACAATGCGGTCAGGATAACCGATGGTGAGGCTGTGTCCTTCGAGCGTCATGACCAGGTTTTTTGCACGCTCGCTAGGAGCCAAATGAAAAACGGTGTGCCGATAACGGCTGTGAGAATGCCGAGCGGGATTTCGACTTGGGCCATGGTGCGCGCAATCGTATCGATGAGGAGGAGATAACCACCGCCGAGAATGGCGGCGGCCGGGAGCAGGCGCGGGAAGTCAGGCCCGACCAGAGAACGCGCGAGATGCGGCACGACCAGCCCGACCCAACCGATGACCCCAGCCGCCGCGACGCTCGCAGAGGTCACGAGTGTGGCAGACGCAATGATCGCTATTCGCAGCGGACCAGTCGCAACCCCGAGCGCACGCGCTTCTTCCTCGGGCAGCGACATCACGTTCATGCGCCAGCGCAAGGCCATCAGCACGATGCCACCCAGCGTGATCGGACCGAGCAAGGAAACGAGGTCGTGCGCAGTCGTAGCCGAGAGGCTGCCCAACAGCCAGAAGGTCATGGCAGGGAGCTGATTGTAAGGATCGGCAAGATATTTCACCAAACCAACGCCGGCGCCGAACAGTGAACCGACGACGACGCCGGTCAGCACCAGGACGAGGATCGGATCGCGCGATCGTACCGCCGAACCGATCACGTAGACTGCAGCGACCGCGATTAGGCCGCCGACGAAGGCGACAGCTTGAATGGCCAACACGCCGAGGGAAAAATAAATGCCGACCACGGCGCCAAGCGCCGCGCCCGAGGACGCGCCGAGGATATCCGGCGATACCAGCGGATTACGAAAGAGGCCCTGAAACGCGGTGCCGGCAAGCGCGAGCGCAGCCCCGACCAATACAGCAGCGAGAACGCGCGGCCCACGTACCTGCAGGATCACGCTCTCGATGGCAGGAGACACGTCCGTGCGATGACCAAGCGCCTTCGAGGCCAGCGCGCCGACGAGATCGCTAAGGCCGACCGGATAGCGCCCGACGGTGAACGCGACCAGAAATCCGGCGACCAGCACGCCGACCGCAATCGCGAAGCCGGGCACGGCGGAGCGGCGACTGCTCATCTGATAATGGTCATCAATCCCGCCCCGCCAGCACGTGATCGATCTGCGCGTCGGTTGGAGTGACATGATAAAAATGCGCATAGAACTCGCGCATGAGCGAGCGCATATCCTCGGGGAAACGCTCCGGATAAAGAATCTTGGCGAGCCACCACAGGCCGATCAAGCGGTTGGGACCAGGCGGAAAATCCACCCATCCAAACGGCATTTTCGGCGACAGATGCACCCGGTTGTCGCGCACGGCCTTGACCGACGCCCACGCTGGATTACTGCGAACGGCACCAAAAAATTCCAAGTCGATGGTGACGATGACATCCGGATTCCACAGCAGAACCTGCTCGATCGAAACATTGGCAAGTCCGCCCGAAGTCCCACCCGCGACATTGTAGCCAATCAGCTCGATCGTCTCGACGTTGATCGAGCCGCCGAGGCCGGTCACGAGTTCGCGCGGCCCGCGCGCATAATAGACGCGCGGGCGCTGCTCGGCTGTTACGTTTGCGATGCGCTCGGTGACCGCCGACAAGGTGCGGTACGTGTAGTCGGCCAAGCTCTCGGCCTCGGGCTGCCGGCCAATGAGCTGACCGAGCTTCTGATAGGCCAGGGATAGTGCGACGAAGCGCCCGTCGAGCAGCGCGTAAGGAATACCGGTCTGATTCTGGACGCGCGCGGCGAGCGATGCGAACGTCTCGCTGCTGGAGCCGACATCAAGAATAAGATCGGGCTTGAGTCCCAGCACTGTTTCGAGATTTGCCGTATTGCCGCGCCCGGTGATGCGCCCAACTTCCGGCCGGGCGCAAACGTCCGGCAGCATATAAGCACACTCTTGCGCATGATTGGCCCGCGGCCAGCCGAGCAGCAGGTCAGGCGCAAGCGTATATAACATAATCGCTGCTGGTGGCCCGGCGGGAAAGACGCGTTCGACGTGCGCAGGTACCGGAACGGAGCGTCCGGCGCTGTCCGTCACGGCTGCCGCAAGCGCTCGATCCGACGCGAGCAGAGCTGCCGCAAGTCTCGCCAGGAGCGCGCGCCGGTCGAGCGAAATCACTTGCCGATCATCACGTCGGAAGCCTTGATGACCGCCCAAGCATCATCCCCGCCTTGAGATCAAGATCGGCAACAGCTTCGTTGGTGATCGACGACGTGACGATCACGCCGCTCCCAATCTCAATGCGAACGTGAGACGTCGTGACGCCCTTCACCACATCAATAATCTTTCCCTTGAGTTGATTGCGTGCGCTGAGTTTCATTAGGAACCTTCCCTATACTGCGTCAAAAAGCTCGACGGGTGGTGGTACAGTATTGTCACTTCGCATCCCCAACATCGTCATCTCCGGGCTGATGAGGAGCGAGTGGCGTGAAGGCGCAGCGATCAGGTTTGAGATCGAGCAGCGGCGTGCCGTCAAGGCAGTCAAGGCCACGTACGAAAACATTCGCACCGTCAACTCGTAGCAGCTTCACAATTTGTGTTCCGATCGGATTTGGGCGCGCGGGCGTGCGGAGTGAGAACGTGCCACGGGCGATGCCGTCATTGCGCGGACTTTGACGAACCAAGTCGCGACGCAACTCGTGAAGCCAGTAGAGCACCTCCAGGCGCTCGTACTCTGTAACTCCGTCAAGGGCCGCCACCCACGGCCCGAATACTTCAATCCGGCAGGTGGGACCGTCTTGCCTACCCTGGCGCGGACAAGCCAGCCGATCGGTCCAGGGCGTATGAATACGCCCAATGCACACAATCGCGGCGTCGCTCGGCGGAGTGATTTCCACGACCGACTCTCCGGCGCGAATTTCATTTAACCTAACCATCGCTTCGCTCACTTTTCGACCGACCTAACGTGTGAGGCTTCCAGGACAGTATCAAGTCATGACTGATCAGGAACTTGGCGGGACAGGAAGATGAAGCCGTGCTGCTCGATCCCGCCTTGGCAGCCGCTGAGGGCTACTACGACGGGTATGCGACGGCTTCTGGTTCCGAGGCAGCAATCGGCGAAGACCGGCGGCCTGTGTTGCAATGAGGCCGCCGGGACCTATGCGGAAGATGATATTCCGAAACAGCGTCTACCGCGAGTCTTGCGAGCGAGACTACTGTCTCCGTGTTCGTAGGAGCGGGGCACTGCCTCGCCCTGTTCGAACGTGTTGCGAAGGGCAGGACGATGCGGTGCGTCGCCCCCTACGGCCGAGATGCCACGCTCAGCTCGCGCTCACTCGGGTTCGTTTGGCCAAAACAGCGCCCGATGCGCTCCCCCCGGATCTCGTAAACAAGTACAACCAATGAGAGAGCAAGCCGGTCCTCCATTGTAAACAACAACGAATCTACAATGATTTTTCAACCTCTGGTTGAGAGGTAAGCGCGCCGGCACCGGCCCCTGTGCTCCGGATCACTCACGCCTTGCGCAGATCCTGATTCTTCAGCGGCAGCGAGCGAATGCGCTTGCCGGTGGCGGCAAAAATCGCATTGCAAAGCGCAGGAGCGATGACCGCTGGCGGCGGCTCGCCGCAGCCGCCCCAGAAGCCGCCGCTCGGCATCACGATGGTTTCGACCTTCGGCGTCTCGGCGAGACGCAACATTTGGAAGTCGTGGAAGTTCGATTGCTCCACGCGCCCATTCTTGATGGTGATCTCGCCGTAGAGCGTCCCCGTGAGACCCCACACGATCCCGCCTTCCGCCTGCTCCGCGATGGTGAGCGGATTGACCGCATGGCCGGGATCGATTGCATACACCACGCGGTGCACGCGCACCTCGCCGCCATCGCCGAGCGACATTTCGAGCACGGCCGCCTGATAGCTGCCGTAGGCTTCGCTGAGCGCAAGGCCCCGGTAGACACCCTGCGGAGGCGCCGTCTCCCAGCCGGCCTTGGTTGCCGCCGCATCGAGCACCGCGAGAAACCGCTTGGCGTGCGGATGTCTGCCGATCAGCTTGCGACGGTACTGATACGGGTCCTGACCGGCCGCATGCGCCATCTCGTCGATGAAACTTTCCTTGTAGAAGTCGTTCTGGTTGAAGTTCACGGCGCGCCACCAGCCGACAGGCACATGCGGCACGCGCAAGGCATACTCCACGAGATAGTGGTCGATGTCATAAGGCATCTCGTCGAGGAAGCCCTCCTGCATTTGCGTGTCGACGCCACCCTTGATCGCATCGGGTCGGAACTGTCCCAGGATCGATGGGCCGGCCAGCCGCACGTGCCACGCAATGGGCATGCCCGACGCGTCGAGACCCGCCGTCATCCTTGCCATCGTGACAGGCCGATAGAAGTCGTGCTGCATGTCCTCTTCGCGGCTCCAGAGGACCTTCACCGGCGCTCCGGCGTCCTTGGCTATAAGCGCTGCGAACGTAACGAAGTCTTGCGGGCCGCCACGCCGGCCGAAGCCGCCGCCGACCATCGTGGGATGGAGAACGATATTTCCCGAGGGTATACCGAGCGCCTGCGCGGCCGCGTTGAGGGAGCGCTCGGGATCCTGGGTCGAAACCCAGATCTCGGCCTTGTCGCCGATGACATGCGCCGTGCAGTTCTGCGGCTCCATGGTCGCGTGACTCTGGAATGGCGCAAAATACTCGGCCTCGATCCGCTTGGCTGCCTTGCTGAGGCCTTCAACGACGTTGCCTTGCTTGCGGCCGAGGCCGGCGTCGGATGAAGTCAGGCCGGTGCGCACGAATTCCGCGATGGACTCACTGGATACCGCTCCGTTGCCGCCGTCGTCCCAGGTGAGCTGCAGAGCTTCTGCGGCCGTCTTTGCCCGCCACCACGAGTCGGCAACGACAGCAACCGCATTCGGAAGTTTTACGACCGTGCGGACGCCACGCAAACCGTTGAGCTTCGTCTCATCGACCGACTTGAGCGCACCCTTGAACACAGGACATTGGATCAGCGATGCGTAGAGCATGTTGGGCAGCCGCACATCGATGCCGTAGATTGGCTTGCCCTGGACCTTGTCGCTGACCTCGAGCCGCCTGGTCGGCTTGCCCGCAAGCCTCCACTGCTTCGCATCCTTGAGCTTGACGTCTTTGGGCGGATCGAGCTTGGCCGCGCTCGCAGCGAGCTTGCCAAAATTGACCGAACGTTCGCTCGGGCCGTGGGTGATGCGGCCGTTCTCGGCCCGGCACTCCTGCGCCGGCACATGCCACGCCTGGGCGGCAGCGGCGATAAGCATTTCGCGCGCTGCGGCACCGGCCTTGCGCACGTAATCCTGTGACCCGCGAACGGTGCGGCTGCCGGTCGAGAACATGTCGCCATAGATGCGGTTGCGCCTGAGATTAACGGCGGGCTCGACGATCTCGACCTTCACCTTGCTCCAAGCGCATTCGAGCTCTTCGGCGAGCAGCATAGGCAGGGCCGTGTAGCTGCCTTGACCCATCTCCGCGCGCGGATAACGCAGAGTGACGCTGTCGTCGGGATGAACAACGACCCAGGCGTTGATTTCCGGTGCGCCGTCGGCGGCGCGCGCCGTATCGGAACGAATGGGGAGCTCAAAGCCAAGCACGAACGCGCCGCCGATGGCGGCAGCGCTCGCCAGCAACGAGCGGCGATCGATCTCGTGAATAGATGTCATGGCAACCTCGATCAGGCTCAAGCGGCGGCCGCGGCGTGGATTGCCGCACGAATGCGCTGGTATGTGCCACAGCGACAGATGTTGGTGATTGCGCTGTCGATATCGGCATCCGTAGGCTTTGGGGTCTGCTTGAGCAGCGCCACAACCGCCATGATCATTCCGCTCTGGCAATAGCCGCATTGCGGGACGTCGTGGTCCACCCAGGCTTGCTGAACCGGGTGCAGCGTGCCGTTGCTGGCAAGGCCCTCGATCGTAGTGATCTTCGCGCCGGCCGCCATTGAGCCGATCGGCATCGAGCACGAGCGCACCGGCGCATCGTCGATGTGGACCGTGCAGGCACCGCATTGGGCGATGCCACAGCCATAGCGCGTGCCGACAAGTCCGATCGTATCGCGCAAGACCCATAGCAGCGGCGTGTCGGGCTCAACGTTGACCTCGTAAGCTTTTTCGTTGACCGTGAGATTGGTCATTCATTCCTCCGGGTAGGAGCAATCAATCGCGATCGGCACACAAAAAAACAGCGCCAAACCTATCATGGTTCCGGCCGCCGCCCCGTCCGTAATCTAGGGCTTTGCAGGTCCGCCGCGAAGTCGCAATTCCGTGAGGACGGCGTTTGTTCCACCACACCTCGCGTCATCATCAGCTATCCTTTGCAATATGCATAACATTGACGTAAACACGGGCTATCAGCATTCGTGTCCGTGCGTTGCCGTCATTAAGCGACCCAATTGAGCAAGACGGCTGAACCGACTTGCCAGCGTCCGGAATGCTGCCGAAAGGCACCTTTTATGACGCACGACTGCGGGTTACTGCGCAAGCGGCGTCCCCTGCCAAGCGACGCAGTGTGTCGTCCCCGCTACGCAGAGGCGGCAGCGCATGTTCGGTTGGGTTCGTTTGGCCGAAATGCCCTACTGCGCTCGCATTCCCTCGGGTTCGTTTGGCCAAAACGGCGCCAGACGCGCTTGCCCCCGCATCTCCTGCGCAAGCACAACCAACGAGAGAGCAGATCGGCGCTCCATTGTAAACAACAGGAAATTTACAACGATTTTTCATCCCTGGGTTGAAAGATAAAAGCGCGCGGGACACCCGCCCCTGTGCCGGCGCAGGCTCCGTCTGGTCCCGACTGCCATAGTTGAGACCTCTGTGATAACGGACGCGCTCTCGTCGCCCGCGCCAACAACAAAGCCCGACGCGGGCGTCCCCGCACTGGGCTTTGGGCCGAAGGATATTCCTTTGTACATGAGTCCCGTTACAATGTGAACAAAATTTATTTCCCGGAATTTGGGATGTAATCGAAGTGCTTGGCGAGTCGCCAAAGCCACTTTCACCCAGAAGAAAGGCTATGGTTGCGGCAATTCCGCTCGAATTGAACAAATTCTCTCTGCGTCATGCGCGGGACGGGCACCCCGCCGACAAAGTCGGCGGGGACCCCGTTGACCCGCGCATCCATGTTCTTGCGAGAAAGATGGATTGCCGGTCTCAGGTCGGAATGATTCGATGCATTGGGGAGATTACCCTGGTTCCGGCTCGGAGGAGCCTGATTCGAGCGCGTCGTGCTCTGATGAGATTAGCCGTGCTCGTGGTCAGGCTCTGACAAGGCTTGCCCCCTGCTGCCAGACAGTCCTGCCAAAGCCGGTCGGGGCGCAAAGCGCGCGAGCGAATGCCGACCAGATGCTTCATCGCAATCGTGCACCAGAACCCGAGCTGCGGAAAAGTCCGTTTGGGCATTGGCATGCGCGGCATTGCGATCGTGTCGGTGTTGTCGAGGTAGTCACGCAGAAAGGCGCTTGTGCCCGGGTCGTCCTCGTGGGCGAGCATCAACCTCGTGCCATTGAATTTCACGTCATAGATCAGCCAACCGCGCATCCTCGGCAGATGAGCGATGGCCTTGACATGGTGATAGCGTCCCCACGCCAGCAGCCGTACCCACCAGCGGCCCGGATTTTTGCAGAATACGAGAATCCAGCTGGGTTCAATGATATCGGCGCGGGCGTCCATGTAGCATGGGCGCTTATCTTCGGGTTGTAATGCCGTGATGTCAGAATGGTGTCAGTATTTCGACAAACCATATCAGCTCCAATTTTCTGCACTCCAATGATCGCTTCGGTCATGGTAGCGTTACGGGCTTCAGTGAGGAGGGTAGCATGGGCATTCGTCTAGGCCGGGTCGGGCATATCGGCATCCATGTCAGTGACGTTGACCGCTCAATCGACTTCTATCGCACGGTGCTGGGTCTCAAGGTAACAGGGCGGTGGGGGCCGCCCGACTTCGGGCGCCCCATTTGCTTCATGCGCATCAAGGACAAGCATCACGATGTGGTGCTGTTTGAGCTTTCGGACGATGCGAGGAGGGCCGGCATCGCGTCGACCGATTCCCGCATCCGCAGCGTGCCTGGTCTCGATCACATCGCTTTCGAGGTCGACTCGCGCGAGGACTGGCTGCTGGCGCTTGACCATGTGCGCTCTTGCGGCGTGAAGATAGTCAGTGGTCCCTACGTGCACGCCCCCGAGGGCGGCGAGGAGGGTTTCGTTGGCGGCAGCGGAAGCCACGCCTTCTATTTCCTCGACCCGGACGGGAACAGGATCGAGCTCTACTGTTGGATGATGACCGTGACCGGGCCGAGCATGGCTGCCCCGCATCCCGATCTGTAGATTGCCGATGGATGAACCGGAGCCCCGGAATTTCAATGTCCCCGAGAATGGTCCGCTTGCCCTGCGATCATTCCCGCGGATGCAGACATCCCGGATGGCAGCCCTAGCCCGACATCAAAGTCGGTGGTCAGGGCAGCGGCGGCCGAGCTTCTTCGGCAGGATCGCACCGAGAATGTTGGAATAGTCGTCCGTCCACGCCGAAACCGCAGAATTCGGCTTGATCTCGCTCCAGCCCGAGCGTTGGGGCAGATCGCCCAGATCGGTGGCCTTGCGTCCGAGCGCAGCGACGGTCGCGTTCATCTTGAAATCCTCCGGGGCGGCCTGCGGACGATCATCCTGCTTGAGAAAGGCGATGAGGTCATGAGCAGCACACTCCACCACACTCCGACTTGCATCGACCGAGGGATTGGCTATGACGCCGGTATGAAGGAGGTACTGATGCAGATGAAAAGATTTCTCGTAACATACCTGGCACCAGCTTCGGTTATCGATGAGTGGAAGAAGACCGATCCTGAGAAGAGGCGAGCTGCTGAATCGGAGATGCAAAACGATTGGAAGAAATGGATGAGCAGTAACGCCGGCATATTCGTCGACAAAGGAGCCGGCGTCGGCAAAACGAGGCGGGTTACCGCGCAAGGCAGCGCGGCCGCGAAAAACGAGATCATGCTCTATGCGATCGTGCAGGCGGAATCCCACGAGGCCGCATCAAAGATGTTCGAAGATCATCCGCATTTGCGTATTCCGCAGTCCTCGATAGAGATCATGGAGATTCATGCTCTTCCGGGAACGTTCTAGGAGCACGTTTGGAGCGTTTTGCGGGTCAACCTCACTGGCCGGCAGCCCAAGGTCGCCGGCGGCTGTGATGATTCAATCTGATCAGAGTCACGAGGCGGCTTTCCGCGCAGGCTCATGGCGTACCTCGCCGGGCTCGGCATGGCCGATCGTGCGCGTGATCGACGGAAAGCGAAGACGCAACGCGCGCTCCAATTCATCGACCTTGTCGTGAACGTCCGCGACCTTCACCCCGGCATCCACCACGCAGTGGAAATTCACGATCTCGCCGGTGTCCGTCTCGCGCACCCGCACGTCATGAATCTCGCCGACCAGAGCGACGTTGGCGGCGGCATCGGCAAGAGCGTTGCGGACCGCGGCAACCCGTTCCGGCGGTGCTTCCCGCCCGCGTTCGCGATCGGGCTGCATCGGCTCGATGTGGGTTTCCACTTCGACCTCTGGTCCCAATTCCTCGCGGATGGCTTCTTCCAATCCGCTGGCGATGTCGTGAGCCGCGCCGAGCGTGAAATTGCCGTCGATCTCGAGGTCAAGCGCGACCGAGAGCCGCTCCCCGATGGTATGAATGGTGACGTGATGTACGGCGAGACCGCGGCTGCGCGCAATCACCATCACGCGCTCGGGCACGCTCTCATTGTCGAGCGCACGCGGCTCGGTGGTGACGGTCACCTCGGCGGACGGGCTTCCCTCCCGCACGGCTTGTATGATGCGGTCCTTCATCGCAGCGACCCGGTCGATGGGCAGGGTTCGGCTTACCGCCACCACAAGATCGACAAACAGCACCCCGGCGGATTGGCGCGTACGCAGCCGTTCGATCGCGACCACGCCGGGAATGCGCGCCACGGCCGCGGTAATCCTGTTCGCAGCGCCCGCGGGGGCCGTATCGGTAAGGGTGTCGAGCGTGCGCCGACCGAGCCGCCATCCGGCGATGCAGATGAAAATTGCGACTACGATTGCGGCGGCAGAGTCCGCCGACGGATAGCCCAGCGCGACCGCGGCAAGGCCGACCAGCACGGCCGCCGATGACCACATATCCGAGCCGAAGTGCAGCGCATCAGCCTCCAGCGCTTCGCTCGAAGTCTCCCCGGCGACGCGATAGAGTATCCGGGCACGAAAGAAGTCGATGACGATCGAGCCGATCATGACGAGAAAGGCCCATGGGGTTGCCTCGACCGCATGGGGGAGGCCACCGATGAGGCGTCCCGCGGCCTCCCAGACCACGATGCCGGAGAGCAGGAACAGGAGCCCGGTTTCGGCAAGCGCTGCAACGCTCTCGACCTTGCCGTGACCGTAGTGGTGCTCCTCGTCGGCGGGCTTGTCCGAGATGTGAACGGCGAAATACGTCATCACGGTCGCCGCCAGATCAAGCAGCGAATGCGCCGCTTCCGATAGAATGGCGAGGGATCCGGTGGCGAGGCCGATGGCGCCTTTGGCAAGCGTCAAGCCTGCCGAGGCGGCAATCGAGGTGAGTGCAACCTTTTCTTTGATGCTGGGCATGCGCGGCTCGTCGCAGGACCTCTAGCAGGCCGTCTGCGGCAGTCAATGCCGGTGAGGCTTCAATGAACAGATCCGGGATTCGCAGACGCTCGTATAATGTTTGTCATTCGGGGTGACCATCGGAGATGAGGGGAGATGTCCTCGGCCGAGGTGCTGCAGACGCTCACCACCAGTCACGGGCTCGTAGCACTGCTTCAGGTGGCGATGATCGACCTCGTGCTGGCCGGGGACAATGCGGTCGTCATCGGGCTTGCAGCCTCGGGCCTTGAAGCGAGACAGCGCGGGCGAGCTATCCTGATCGGGATCCTCGCCGCGACGATGCTGCGGATCGTGTTTGCGGCGTTCACCATCGAGCTTCTGGAAATCGTCGGTCTGCTGCTCGCTGGGGGCATCCTGCTGTTGTGGGTATGTTGGAAGATGTGGCGCGAGCTTTGCCGGTCAAGAGGGGCTGCGTCGGCCGATACCCCAGGCGGCACCACTGTCGCATCCAAAACGCTGGTTCAAGCGACCTGGCAGATCGTTGTCGCCGATGTGTCAATGTCCCTCGACAATGTACTCGCGGTCGCGGGCGCCGCACGCGAGCACCCGGCAGCGCTCGTGTTCGGCCTCGGGCTGTCGATCGTGATGATGGGTGCTGCCGCGAGCCTGATCGCGCGCTTGCTCGAGCGGCACCGCTGGATTACGTATCTCGGCCTTGCAATCATCCTCTATGTTGCCGGCGACATGATCTATCGCGGCTTTGTCGAGGTCCGTCCCTATTTGCTGCGGTCGTGAAATGTCCACTCATGCGTCGGGCAATCGAGCCGGAGGTGCAGTCACGCGCGCGGCAGCTCTTGCTCTCGGGCTTATCTTCACGCTGCCGGTATGCAGCGCCATCGATACGGTCGCCCACTCGGTCACGCGGCTCCTCCCGTTCAATATGGGCAGCCTCAGCATGATTTTCCACGCGCAGGCTCAGCCCGCCGCGCTCACGCAATCACAGTCGGAGGCGCTCAACAGATACAACGCTGCGCTGAACGCGTTCAGGGCGATCCTGCGCGAGCGGCGGGCACAGATCAATGCCAGGCAACAGCTGCCGAACTTGCCGGGACAGGCGCTCTATCTTGCGCGCAACGCCATGATAAGCGCGTACAAGGATCTCACCGACGTGCTTCCGTCCAAAGTCGGAAGGGCAAATAAATTTGCAATTCCTCCGGCCTATTTCGATGCCGACAATGAGCCGCTCCTCGATGAATATGCAAATCTCTTCAGCGTCATGCAGGCGCCGCCCGCGAATGCGCAGAACTCCGCTACTCCATTCAAGGACGTCGTTGACCTGGGAACCGCTATCGCACGAGCCAAAGGCCTTGATCCGGCAAACGCTGCACTGGCAGGTCGCATCAGCCTGGGCCTCTTCTTTGCGGAGACCAACGGCAACCAAAATATCGGGAATGCGCGCTCGAACACGTACAAGGGCAGTCTGCAGACAGGGCCGTCCGAAGATCGAAACGGCCAAAAGAAATGGGCAGCAATCAAAAGGTCGATCGCAGCCTTTGATCCTGCGCTGAATGCGCGCGACGACAGAGAAGAGGCGCGGGTCGGCAGTTCAGATCATCGGTTCAATCACTGGACCGCCGTGCGAGACGGCCTTATGAACGCACACGCAGAGCTTTTTCTGCGAATACCGGGAATCGTGAAGGCATTGCCCGATCCGATCGATCAAATGAAGCTTTACGAGCTCATTCAGATCATTCCCAGCCCGACCAAGGCGGCCCTCAATTCAGGCAACTTGACCGGCCATCGCATTTCCGATCCGACGATCATGGGCTATTTGCGCAACAACAGCGTATTCACGTTTGGAAAGGCCGACAGGGCAAGAACATCAGCAAGCTTTCGCGAAATCCTCGATGCTATGTGGCTCTTCAACGACAAATTCGAGCGAGCGCTGTCCAAATTCAACGAGATCAAGGCGCAGCAAAAGCGATGAAATTCAAAGTAGGGTGGGCAAAGGCGCGCCCCTCCATTATCTCCGGGCGCAGAAACGTCTCGCTCGCCGTGCCCACGCGAGGGCGATCCATCTTCGACTGCGTGGCCAATTCACCGTGTGGCGCGGCAAGCAATATGGCACAAAGCAAATCGAAGCCTTTGCTGTCAAAGAAGGCGGACGTTGGCTTGTTATCACTGTTTTAGCAAAATATTTTTGAAAGGGATGCGCGATGAAGCTCAGCTATGACCGGGGTCGGAATGTTGCCTATCTCCGCCTGCGGCCGAAGGCTGTGGGCGTCGAAACCATTCGGGTCAGTGACGAGCTGAACGTGGACATTGCCCCCGACGGGTCAGTTTATGGAATTGAGCTTCTCAGCGCCAATGAGCAGCTCCAGGCGGCCGATAGTGGTCAGTTTGTGCTCGTGGACGAGGCCGACGGCCGCGAGGTCGCGGTGCCGCTCGCCGATTCTGCTCGCCCGCGCCAATAGGTGATGTCCGCTCGAATCCTATCGTGACCAGGTCCGGCTCCCGGTATCTGATCGTCGCGGGGATGGTCATGTTCATCGCAATCAGGCCTGCGGCGCCACGGGTGCTCGCCGCGCCGTCGCCGGCTTAGTTTATGTCAGTGCCCTGCTGCGCAAATTCTGCGCTTGCTTCGGTCACATTCGTCAAGCATAGCATTGACATGACTGATTCGGGCGAGGCCCGCGCGCCGATTCTGGCTGCAGGGGGAATCGTATTTCGGGAAGGCACGAGGCCGTGCATCGCCATCGTGCGATTGCGAAGAGACAAGTCCTGGGTCCTGCCGAAAGGAAAGCTCTATCCAGGCGAGCGTGCGCTTGCCGCCGCAAAGCGGGAGGTGGTGGAAGAGACCGGACACGAGGTTTCGGTTCACGAATTTCTTGGCTCGATGTCGTATACGGTCAGAGGCAAGGTCAAGATCGTTCAATTCTGGCATATGCGAGCCATTGATGGTCCGGTGCGCGAGCCGGCTAACGAGATTAAAGCGGTGAAGTGGCTGCCATTGAAGCAAGCGGTCGAAACGCTCACGCGCGTGCACGAACAGGTATTCCTCGCGAACGTCGGTCCGGCAGCCCTCAAGGCAATCAAGCGGTCGGTGCGTGCCAAGTCCAGCAAGCCGGCGAGTCGCAACCAGCACAAGCGCGACAGCCGGCGCTCCTCTATCGCGCCCATCGAGCAATTGCTTGCAGCAGGTTAGTCATAACAAGTCCGGCGAGGACGAAGTAGATCGAGCGTGAGCAGCCGCAATTTGACGCCGCAATCCAGGCCGCCAATTTGCAGCCGCAGTAACGGACGATGAGAACGGTGGCTTGCACTGCCGTCATTCAGCGTCGGCCTTGAAGCCCGCAGCCTTGACCAGCCGCGCCCAGCGCGCGGCCTGTTTCCTGATGTCGGCGGCAAATTGCGGCCCGGTCTCTCCGGAGACATCGAGGCCCAGTGCCTCCAGTTTTGTCTTCACGTCGGGATCCGCGTGCGCAGCCCTGGCGGCGTTCAACAGCTTCGCCATCACGTTAGGCGGCGTGCCGGCGCGGAGCATGAGGCCGAACCAGACATTGGTCGTGAATTCCATGTAGCCAAGTTCCGCGAAGGTCGGGACATTCGGGAGGAAACGCGAGCGCGTGCCGCTGGTGATGGCAATGGCGTTGAGCTTGGCCTCCTGGATCAACGGCAGCGTCGATTGCACCTGTGCGAAACCGAACAGGACATGCCCGGCCATGAGGTCGGTCGCCTGAAAGCCGGAGCCCCTGGCCGGCACATGGACGAGATCGAGCCCGAAGCGCTCGTTGAGCTGGAACCCGAGGAAATGCGACGGGGTGCCGGCGCTGTAGGATGAATAGCTGAGCTTGCCCGGATTTTCCCTGATCCATGCGATCAGCTCGTCCAGCGTCTTTGCCGGCACGGTTGGATTTGCGACCAGCACAAGGGGCGCCTGTACGCCGCGGATGAGCGGGATGAAGTCGTACAGCGACCATTTCGGATGGCTAAAGGCGCTGGGATTGATCTCGGTCATCGCCTGCGTCGTGAGAAGAAGGAGATTCCCGTCGGCCGGTTCATGGGCGACGTACTGGGTGCCGACGTTACCGCTTCCGCCCGGCTTGTGATCGACGATGATCACGCGTCCGAGGGTCCTTGCCATGTGGTCCGCGATCAGCCTGGCATAGGGGTCGGGAGCTCCGCCCGGGGCCAGGGGAACGAGCAGGCGGATCGGTCGCGACGAATCGGTTTGCGCCAGGACCGGGTGCGCGCCGGCAAGGCCGCCAGCGAGCGCAGCCATGGATATGAGCAAGCGTACTCTGTTCATGCCGCGATTCCCTTTGTGCGACGAAGGAACCTGATCACGAACGTAGCCGAAATGAGCATGATTGGATAATGCTACTGTTGCTAACAAGCACGCGCGATTGCGGGGAGGGACATGTCGATTGCAGCACGTATAAAGTCATCGTCAGAGCCGTTGTGGCGCCCGAGCCCGGAGCGCGTGGCCAACAGTCAGCTTGAGACATTCCGGGCCGATGCCAACCGGCGCCACGGCCTCAATCTCAAGGACTTCCGCGAGCTGCACGCCTGGTCGGTAACGCAGCGGGCGGATTTTTGGGATCTCGTCTGGGATTACTGCGGCATCGTCGGCGAAAAAGGGGAACGGCGCCTCATCGACGGCGACCAGATGCCGGGCGCCCGGTTTTTCCCTGATGCGAAACTCAATTTCGCGGAGAACCTGCTTTGCAGGCCCGGCGAGGGCGATGCGCTGATCTTTCGCGACGAAGACAATCTGGCCTCCAGGATGTCCTGGCAGGAATTGGCGGCGCTGGTCTCGCGGCTACAACAGGCGCTCCGCGCGCATGGCGTCGGACAAGGCGACAGAGTGGCGGCGATGATCCCGAACCTGCCGGAAACGGTCGCGCTGATGCTCGCTGTCACCTCGGTAGGCGCAATCTTCTCTTCCTGCTCGCCCGATTTCGGGGAGTCCGGCGTGCTTGACCGCTTCGGTCAGATCGCGCCGAAAATCTTCGTCAGCGTCGATGGCTATTGGTACAACCGCAAGCCCATTTCCATCATCGACAAGGTGGCCGGCGTTGCCAGGGGGCTTCATTCGGCCGAAATGGTCCTGATCGTGCCCTGTCTCGGCGACGCCGGCAAAGCCGCCGCACAGGTGCCGCGCGCGGTTGCTCTCGACGATTTCCTCAAGCCGTTCGCGCCCAAGGCGCTGACATTCGAGCGGCTGGCGTTCGATCATCCGATCTACGTCCTGTTTTCTTCGGGCACTACCGGCGTGCCGAAATGCATCGTGCATGGCGCCGGCGGCACGCTGCTTCAGCATTTCAAGGAGCATCGCCTGCACTGCGATCTGCGGCCGGGCGAGCGCCTCTTCTATTTCACCACTTGCAGCTGGATGATGTGGAACTGGCTCGCTTCGGGCATCGGTTCTGGAGCCACCCTCGTGCTCTACGAAGGATCGCCATTTGCCCCGTTGAGCGTGCTGTGGGATTTTGCCGAGCAGGAACGCATCAATGTCTTCGGCACGTCAGCGAAATATCTGGACGCTTGCAAGAAGCAAAGGCTCGCGCCGGCGCGCACGCACGACCTTTCCGCTGTGCGCTTGATCGCCTCGACCGGATCGCCGCTCGCCGCCGACGGCTTCGATTACGTCTATTCGCAGATCAAAGCGGACGTGCATCTCGCCTCCATCTCAGGCGGTACCGATATCGTGTCCTGCTTCGTGCTCGGCGATCCCACGGGACCGGTCTGGCGAGGCGAGATCCAGGCACCCGGTCTGGGCATGGCGGTTGATGTGTGGTCGGAGGACGGCAAGCCGCTGCGCGAAGCAAAGGGGGAACTGGTCTGCACCAAGCCGTTTCCATCCATGCCTGTCATGTTCTGGAACGATCCCGATGGGCGCAAATATCGCGCTGCCTATTGCGATCGTTTCCCGGGGGTGTGGTGCCACGGAGACTTCGCCGAGTGGACCGCCCACGGCGGCATGATCATCCATGGCCGCTCCGATGCGACGCTCAACCCCGGCGGGGTTCGCATCGGGACGGCGGAGATCTACGCCCAGGTCGAGCAGATCCCCGAGGTGCTCGAAGCCGTGGCGATCGGTCAGGAGTGGGATAACGATATACGCGTGGTGCTGTTCGTGCGGCTTGTCGATGGAGTAACCCTCGACGAGTTGTTGCGCGAGGCGATCCGCAAGAAAATCCGTTCAGGTACCACGCCCCGTCATGTGCCGGCCAAGGTTGTGCAGATCGCCGACATTCCGCGCACCAAATCCGGCAAGATCACCGAGCTTGCGGTACGCGAGGCGATCCATGGGCGGCCGGTGAAGAACACCGAGGCGCTTGCGAATCCTGAGGCGGTCGAGCTTTATCGCGACCTGCCGGAATTGCGCGCGTAGCCCGCTCGCGGTGGACGTCGCTGCGTATCCCGAGCTGCGTGGGCCCGACGCGCGCGGTCAAGCTCGCGCGGATTGTGTCGAATGGCATGCGCGGCGTTGCCCACCCTTCTCATCGCTGCGGCTAATGGCAGTGATCCGGACTTGCGTCCGCCTCGCGATGATGATTGGACTGAATTGCTGCCGAGATGGAGGAAAAAAGCCGATGCAAGCGTTGCATGACAAAACCGTGCGGGTAAACAGCGGGCACGCCTGGGAGATGAAAAAAGGCCAGCGGGTCCGCATCACCTTCCAGTCCATCGTGGACTTCGTCGTGTTCAACCTCGACAACCTGCACGAGCGCTTCGATCAGGCGAGGACCAAGGCCAACCAGGGAAAGATCTATTTGAGCACGGGCGACCAGCTGCTCGCGAAGACGAACACTCCGATGATGACCATCGTGGAGGACACGTTCAAAGGCACCCACGACCTGCAGTACGGCATGTGCAGCGAATGCTCGTACACGAGCCGCTGGAACCGCAGGCACCTGCCGCCGTGGAACAAGCTCTACCCGGAAGCCGGCATCACCTGTCGCGAAGACCTGCCGTTGTGGGGCTGCTACGAGAACATCATGACTGCGCTGCAGAACTATCCGATCATTCCGCTCGACATTCCTGCGCCGCTGAACATCGGCCAGCATATGGAGCTCGACGAGAAGGGCAATCTGATATGGGCGGTATTCTCTAAGCACAAGGAGCTGTTCGAGCCCGCCCCGCACATCGATTTGCGTGCAGAAATGAGCTGTTTGTGCGCTGCAAGCTGCGACCCCGGCAGCGGCAAGCTGGGGAGCTCCAAGGGTTTCCATCCCAAGCCGATAAGGATCCAGGTATTCGAGCAATGAGACACCGTCATGCCCGCGCTTGTCGCGGGCATCCACGTCTTCGCGCCTCGAGCAAGACGTGCATGGCCGGGACAAAGCCCGGCCATGACGAGCCCACTCGGACCATAGAATGTATGTTGGAAAGCCGCTGCCTCGGCCCGAGGACTTCCGGTTCCTGACCGGACGCGGGAAATACGTCGACGACGTCCAGCTGCCGCGCTGCGCTTTTGCAGGATTTCTGCGCAGCCCGCACGCCCACGCACGCATCGTGCGCCTCGATGCAAGTCAGGCGCTGAAAAGTCCGGGCGTCGTGCGCATCGTCACGGCACAGGATTGGGCCAAAGCCGGGCACGGCAAGCTTGTTTGCGTGCATCCGATGCCCTCGTCCGATGGCCGGCCGATGCGCGAGGTGCTGCGGCCTGCATTCGCTGCAGAGGAAGTTCACCACGTGGGAGATGTCCTGGCCGCGGTGATCGCCGAGACCCGCTATCAGGTGCTCGATGCACTCGAGGCCATCGAGGTCGCATACGACCCGCTCCCCACGATCAGCGTTACCGCGCACGCCCTTGATGACGGCGCCCCTCTGGTCCACGAGCAGCTGGGGAGCAATCTGATCAGCGAGATACTGTGCGGCGATCCGAAGCTGACCAGGGAGGCGTTCGCGCGGGCAGCCCACGTGACTGGCCTGACCCTCGACAGCAATCGCCTGGCCGGCAATCCGCTGGAGCCGCGCTGCTATCTTGGCAGCTACGAGCCGGAAACGGACCGCTGCACGCTATGGGCGACGACACAGGTGCCGCACATGCTGCGGCGCTGGATCTGCAAGTACGCCCTCAACATTCCCGAGCACAAGCTGCGCGTGATCGCGCCCGACGTCGGGGGCGGCTTCGGCAACAAGGTGAATTTCCACGTCGAGGTCTCGACCATTGTTTGGATGTCCCGCGAGCTGCGGCGCCCGGTAAAATGGACCGCGACCCGCAGCGAGACCCTGCTGTCCGATACCCAAGCGCGTGATCACGCAACTCAAGCCCGGATGGCGGTGGCTGCAGACGGGAAGATACTGGCTCTGGAGGTCGATACCATTGCGTGCCTCGGCGGGTATCTGAGCAACTTCGCTCCGAGCATTCCGGGAAACTCCTATCCGCAGACCATTACCGGCCTGTACACGACGCCCGCCCTCGGTCTGCGGGTCCGCACCGTCTACACCAACACGGTGCCGATCGACGCTTATCGCGGCTCCGGTCGCCCCGAGGCCACGTGGGTGAACGAACGGCTCGTCGAAAACGCTGCCCGCGAAATGGGAATTGACGTTGTCGAAATCCGGCGACGTAATCTTCTTCAGAGCTCGCACTTTCCCTACAGGACTCCGGTGGGCCGGGTCTACGATTGCGGCAATCCTCCGGCGCTGCTCGATCGCCTGGTCGAGATGGTGAGGTACAAGGATCTGCGCCGGGAGCAGGTCGAGCTGCGCAAGCAGGGCGCCCTGATGGGCATCGGCATCGCCGCCTTCCTGGACAAGTCCGGAACCGGTCCAAGCCGGCAGCTCTCGACGCGAGGGGGTCTGCATGGCGGCTATGAATTGGCAACCTTGCGGGTCCATTCCGACGGCAAGGTCACGGTGTTCAGCGGCAGCCATTCGCATGGCCAGGGACACAGCATCACCTTCGCGCAGATTGCCGCAGACCGCCTCGGGCTGCCGATAGAGGACATCGCGGTCGTTCAGGGCGACACCGATCAAGTGCCGTACGGGAACGGCACCTGGGGTTCGCGATCCGCGTCCGTCGGCGGCATGGCAGTCTATCGCGCCGGCGACACGGTCATCAACAAGGCGCGGCGCTTGGCAGCACATCTCCTGGAGTGCAATCCCGACGATCTCGATTATCAGAGCACCTTGTTCTCCGTAAGGGGAACCAACCGCAAGATCTCCTTCGCCGAGGTCGCAGACGCTGCCTATCACGGCGCCAATTGCCCATCCGACCCGGGCTTTGAGCCAGGCCTCGAATCTACGATCTTCTATGACCCGCCCGATCTCAACGATCCGCAGGCGATGCACCTTGCCGTCGTGCTTGTGGACGCGTGCAGCGGGCAGGTGACAATTCGCGAATATTATACCGTCGACGACTGCGGCACGATCATCAATCCGATGATCATCGAAGGTCAGGTGCAAGGGGGCCTGGCCCAGGGCATCGGCCAGGCAATGATGGAACAGGTCATCTACGATCCTGAAAACGCTCAGTTGCTAACGGGAACGTTTATGGATTACGCCATGCCGCGCGCGAGCGATATGCCGCCGTTGCAATCCGACTACGTCTGTGTGCCCGCCCCGAGCAATCCGCTCGGCGTCAAGGGGGGGAGCGAAACCGGGACGATCGGGCCCCCGGCGGCCATCGGCAACGCGGTTGTTGATGCGCTCTGGCATCTCGGCGTGCGCAGCATCGAGCTGCCGATCACGTCTTATGCGGTCTGGCGGGCAACGCAGTCCGCACGCAGTGGGTAGGGCGGGGCAGGCAGCGAGCCGCCTTCAGCGGCCCGCTGCCGTAACCCGCGATGCGGCGGCAGAGGCGCACAGTTTTGCGGTGGGTTACGCCGCACAACTCGGCTGCTGGCAGCCGACTTGTGCGGCTAACCCACCCTACTAAAGTGTCTCAGGAAATAAACAGGCACCGGCCATCGGGTGCCGAGGGAGGAGGACGGAATATGCGCAATTTACAACTTGGTGCTCGGATTCGCACGCTCTCGGTACTCCTTATGCTTTGCGTGCTGATCCTGCCAGACGTGGGAAAGGCGGCCGACCCGATCAGGGTCGGCATGACAATGGCACTGACCGGCGGTGTGGCGCCGATCGGCAAGCAGGTGCTCGCGGCGTTGAAAATCTGGCGTGACGATGTCAATGCCAAAGGCGGCGTGCTCGGACGCCCGGTCGAGCTTGTCTTCTACGACGATCAGAGCAATCCAACCAACGTGCCGCAGCTCTATACGAAGCTCATCGAAGTGGACAAGGTCGACCTTCTGATTGGTCCGTATGCGACCAACATGGTCGCGCCGGCCATCCCGGTCCTGATGCAGTACAAGAAGACCACCATCGGTATCCTCGCCAACGCTGCCAACAGCAAGTTCCATTACGATCAGTACTTTTCGATGCTTCCGACCGGACCGGAGCCGCAGAAAGCGTTTGCATTCGGCTTGTTTCAGCTGGCCGCCGCAGCGCAGCCGCGGCCAAAGACTGTTGCGATTGTTGCTGCCGATGCCGAATTTGCCCAGAATGCCGCAGACGGAGCGCGGCAGAGCATCAAGGAGATCGGCAGTTTCGAAACCGTGGCGGACACGCGCTACCCGCCGTCCACCACCGACTACACCCCGATCATGCGCGCCGTTAACGCGCTCAATCCCGACATTGTTTATGTTGCAGCTTACCCGCCGGATTCCGTGGGCATCGTGCGCGCCTCGAATGAAATCGGGCTCACTCCCAAGATGTTCGGCGGCACCTTCATCGGGCTCCTGGTCACACCTATCAAGGTACAGCTTGGACCGCTGATGAACGGCATCGTCAACAACGAGGTCTATCTGCCGGCACCGGCTTTCACCTTTCCCGGCACGCTCGAGCTCTTGGCCAAGTACCAGAGCATCGCCCGGCAGGAGGGCATCGACCCGATCGGCTGGGCCTTCCCACCGCTAGGTTATGCGGCGGGGCAAGTGCTGGCGCAGGCGGTCGAAGGCACAAAGAGCCTCGACCAGACGAGCATTGCCAACTACATGCACAGCCACACCTTCAGCACCGTGGTCGGCGAGATTGCCTTCGGCAAGGACGGCGAATGGACGAAATCGCGGGTCGTCTTCACCCAGTTCCAGCATGTCACCAGCAACAATGTGGATCAGTTCAAGGACACCAGTCACGAGGTCATTGTGTGGCCAAGCGAGTATGCCTCCGGCAAGATGATCTATCCCTACGCTGAAGCAAAGAAACCATAAGCATGCAGATCACAGCTCACCCGTGCCGGGACTGGCGCATCAGGTCGGTGAACCGCTTGAACAGATAGTGACTGTCGCGCGGGCCGGGTGACGCCTCGGGATGGTATTGCACCGAGAACACCGGCTTGCCCGCGAGCGCAAGGCCGCAATTCGATCCGTCGAACAGCGATACGTGCGTTTCAATCGCGCCCGCCGGCAGAGTAGCGCGGTCCACGGCGAAGCCGTGGTTCATGGACGTGATCTCGACCTTGCCGGTCACAAGGTCCTTGACCGGGTGGTTGGCGCCGTGGTGGCCCTGGTGCATCTTGACGGTCTTGGCTCCGACCGCGATGCCGAGCATCTGGTGGCCGAGGCAGATGCCGAAGATGGGGATCCCTTTGTCGACGATCTCGCGGATCACCGGCACGGCATATTCGCCGGTGGCGGCGGGATCTCCAGGCCCGTTGGAGAGGAAAACACCGTCCGGCTCGAGCGCGATGATGTCTGCGGCGGGCGTGGGCGCGGGCACCACAGTCACCTTGCAGCCGTTGCCGGCAAGCTGGCGCAGGATGTTGCGCTTGATTCCATAGTCGATGGCGACCACGTGGAACTGCGCCCCTTGCAGGTGGCCGTAGCCCTTACCCCATTCCCAGCTGGTCTGGTCCCATTCGAAGCGCTGCCCCGAGGTGACCATGGGCACGAGGTCCATGCCGACCAGCCCCGGCCATTCCCGCGCTTCCTTCTGAAGAAGCTCCACGTCGAACCGGCCTAAGGGCGCATGGGCGATGACCGCGTTAGGCATGCCCTTGACGCGGATGAGGCTCGTGAGCGCCCGCGTGTCCAGGCCGCCCAGCCCGATGACGCCGCGTGCCTTGAGCCAGTCGTTGAGGTGGCGCGTTGCGCGATAGCTCGACGGTGGCGTGATGCCGGTGTTGAGGATGACCCCGCGTGCTCCCGGCGTCGCAGCCATGTTGACGGTCTCGATGTCCTCCTCATTCGTCCCCACGTTGCCGATATGCGGGAATGTGAAGGTGATGATCTGGCCGGCATAGGAGGGATCCGTGAGAATTTCTTCATAGCCGGTCATGGCGGTGTTGAAGCATACCTCGCCGACCGCATGCCCGACCGCGCCGAAGCCGAAGCCCTCGAGCACGGTTCCGTCGGCAAGGACGAGCAGTGCAGTAGGCTTTGGCTCGGTCCATGCGCCCCGCAGGGTCGGAGGCTCGGGTTGTTTGTCGTTCTGCCAGGACATAGATCTTTGTCGTGCTCCAAGCTCGGCCGAGAGCAGCTCGGCGCGAGCCATCAATCGCGAAGGCCATAGCTGTGCTGCGTGACGAGATCAACATCGCTCTCAAGGAGGCAATGAAGGCGCGAGACGAGAGGCGCGTCTCTGCGCTGCGCCTGATCAATGCAGCCATCAAGAACGCCGAGATTGAGGCGCAGATGCGCGGGCGCGAGCCGATGGCCGAGGAGGACCTGCCGGCGCTCTTGCAAAAGATGATCAAGCAGCGCCAGGAATTGGTAGAGATCTATGACAAGGCGGGTCGCAAGGACCTTGCCGACAAGGAGCGCGGCGAGATCGAGATCATCAGCGCGTATTTGCCGCAGCAGCTGTCCGAGACGGAAGTGAAAGCGGCCATAGCAGCGGCCGCAAAACAGGTCGGAGCGCAAAGCATCAAGGACATGGGCAAGGTGATGGCGGCCCTGAAACAGGTGCACGCCGGCAGGATGGATTTCGGCAAGGCGAGCGCGCTGGTCAAATCGCTGCTCGCGGGCTCGTGATTTGTAGGGTGGGTTAGCGGTATAAGTCGGCTGGTGACAGCCGACTTATACGGCGTAACCCACCGCATAGGGTATGTGTGGCCGCACCTGGTGGGTTACGCCGGCGAGCCGGCTGGCGGCTAACCCGCCCTATAGCGCGAATGCACACCGATCCCGCATTCAGCACCTTTCCAGCAGGATCTCGACGAGCCGGTCGGGCCGGTCGATCATCACGTCATGTCCGCCGTCGACCTCGTAGGTGCGCCATGATCGGTCTGCTTTCTTCGCGGCGTAGTACGTGTCGAAGGCGGGCTGCGGGTAGACCGGTGCGCGGATATAGGTTTTCTTCGCCACTTTCGCGCGCTCGCCGGTCAGCCTGATCGGCTGCAAGGCTACCCCGACCGGCTGGGGTGTGAGCTTCGAATTGACCCAGGCGCGGTCGTTCTCGTTGACCTGGAAGATCTCCGCCTTGGGAGGTCCATGCGAGAATTCGCCCTTGGCCATGGCTTCCAGCATGGCCTTGCGGCTGAACGCGGACGCGACATCGATTCCTTTTTGGCCGTCCTCCGGCACGAACGCGTCGAGATAGACGACCGATGCCACCCGATCCCCGACTTGCTCGATGGCGCCGGAAACCGGCCAGCCGCCGTAGGAATGCGCGACCAGACAGATGCCCGAAAGGTCCTCCCATTTGATCACGTTGACGATGTCGGTAATGTGGGTGTCGAGGACAATGTCCTTGCTCATCAGGTGCGAACGTTCGCCCAGGCCCGTCAGGGAAGGCGCGAAGACCTTATGCCCTTGCTCTTGCAACATGTCGGATACGCGTCGCCAGCACCAGCCGCCGTGCCAGGCACCATGAACGAGAACGAATGCTTTCGGCGTAGCGATCTGCGCCATAGCTGCCCTTCCTCTCAACTCCTAACGAGCGGCTTGGACGGGACCTGGGATTCTGCCCGAGTATGCGAATGAGCCCGGCCCTGCCAGATCTCATCGGGATAGCGAAACCCGACCGCCGCCTCCCAATCAGATATCAGCGAGTGATGCACCGTGTCGGAGACGGACTGCCGCGCGCTCAAACCATGAATGTAGGGTTCGTCATTGGATGCAGCGATGACGGCAGAAACAAACTGCGCGCCGGTTCGCAGCGCAGCGGCTGCGCGTGCGTGACCATCGACGACGTAAAAGACATGATCCACATAGAGGGTGCGTATGGGTCTTGTGGAGTCGAATCCATGCTTTTGCATGTTCTCTTCCACCTCGCGGAGCTTTCGTTGCGATGATGGGGTCATCCGCCGCGTTGGGACCAGATTCCGCGGATCGATGAAGCACAGGGGCTTGCGGCCGGTTTGCTTGAACTCGGTGATCCGCTTTACAACGTCGTCCACGGACGCAAACGTGGTATCGATCACCACGTCGTAATTGAGCAGATCATCTATATCGACACTGTAGTACTTCTTGAACCGGATGATCTCGCTCTCGCGCCTCGCCAGGATGGGCCGCGTGGGATCGGATATCGAGCGATAATCTTCGTCGCTGCGCTGGGCTCCCAGGATGCGCTGAGCCGCGGCTCGATCGGATATGTACAGATACACCTTCAAGGTGTCGGGAACGAAATGCCACGCCATCCGCAATTCGACCACCAGGTCACCGGGGGGGAGCGCCATCAGGTACCCGTCGATTTCCTTGTCGATGCTCGGGTCTTGTTCGGCGAGCTTGTTCAATTCAAGCACGCTCAGGCCCCGTGCCTGGGCAAGCTTTCGCTGTATTCCGCCGGTCGATAACGACTCTACGCCGGCGAGCTCAGCCAGTCGCTTCGCTATGGTCGACTTCCCGCTCCCAATATCCCCTGCAATGGTGATCCGAGATGGCATCACCCCTCCAATCGCTGCGACTCTGATTAAACCCTGCCACTGAAGACATATATTGCCCCGCCGGTGTCAAGGCAGTAGCGGAGGCTTGCGCATTTCTGTCTAGAGCTTGCGATCCAGGAACATACCGATGCGCGCAATAGCATCGCGCCCTTCGGGAATCATGCGCGCATACAGCTGCCATACATGCGGCATGCGCGGCCATTCTTCGATCTCGATGTCACATCCTGCTGTTTTGAGCTTCTCGGCCATGCGCACGGCATCGTCGCGCAGGATCTCATCGTTGCCGACCTGAATGAGAGCAGGCGGGAGCCCGGACGGGTCACCATAGAGCGGGGACGCGTAGGGATGCCGCGGATCGGCACCAGCCAGATAATGGCTCGCGAAGGTTGGCAGCCCGCCAACGTTCATCATCGGGTCTGCCTCTGCGTTAGACTGCAACGACGGCGCGGTGAGGGCGAGATCGGTCCAGGGCGATAACGCCACGACAGCACCCGGCAGAGCGGAACCTTCGTCGCGCAGCCTATGCAGCGCGGCAAACGCCAAGCCGCCGCCTGCGGAATCGCCCACGAAGGCGATTTGCCGATGATCGAGCCGATCAGCAAGCCAGCGGTATGCGCTGATCGAATCCTCGACTGCAGCCGGAAACGGGTGCTCGGGAGCGAGTCGGTAATCGAAATACAGTACGCAGGCGCGCGCCGCGAGAGCGATGCGCCACAGGAAGTCGCGATAAAGCGGCGCCGAGCCGACCACGTAACCGCCGCCATGGAAGTAGAGGACGTAACGATCGGTCCGCGATTGCGGCACGGTGATGTGAACGACGCTGATGCCATTGGCATCGATCCGTTTTGTTCGTGTGCCGGCCGGAGGCAAGGGAACAATTCGCTCGATCAGCTTCAACCGCCGGCGCACGGCGGGAAGCGGCACCGCCTTATGCGCCTGGCGCTTCTTGAGATAGCGCAGGCAAAGAACCAGAAGCTCGGCTCGCCTGCTTGTGGAAGCAGCTCTTGTTGGGTGCTGCGCCTGTCCGCCGCTGCTGCTCATGGTACACGAAGCTATGCCGCAGGTATCGCGATAACAGGGCAGGGGGCATGCCGGATGACGCGCTCAGTCGTGCTGCCGCGGAATACATCCAGGATGTTGCGATGGCCTGCGGTGGCCATGCCGATGAAATCGACGTCGAACTCGATGGCAACATCGATGATCGTGTTCACGACGTGGCCCGCCCGCAGCATCACCTCTGGTGCGCGAGCCGAGCCTGTTGCCCCCGCCGATATCGATGGAGCCGTGCGCCCGATATGAATGAGGTGCAACACGATCTCTGCCCCCGTAAGCAGCCTGCCCAGGAGAGCAGCGGTCTTGATCGCCTTGTCCGCGCGCGGCGCGAAATCGATCGGAACCAATGCGCGCCGGAGCTTGATCTCGCCGGTAATTTGACTGACGAAGCTGCGCGCACCCGGCGCAATAAACAGCGTGGGTGCGGCCGAGTGGCGGGCGACAATTTCCGAGACCGACCCGTTGAGCCAATGTTCGAGCCCGTCTCCACCGCGGGTCGCCAGGACGGTGAGATGGCTAGGGCTCTCACGCAGAAAGCCGAGAATACCCTGGGTCGGCTCCTGGCCCTTGAGGAGGGTCGTATCGACCTCAATCCCCAGGCGGCTCGCGACAACCCAGGGCGGGTCGTCCTCTTTTGCAAGCCCCCATTGTACCAGGAGCTGGCGCACATGCGGAAACGCCTGTGTGCCGCCGACGTTGTGTGGCTCGACATGGAGGAGGTGCAACTTGCTCCTTGCGGCCAACGCAATACGCAAGGCATGGGCAAAAGCTACCCCGCTCAGCTCCGAAAAGTCGGTCGGGTGCAGGATCGAGCGAATGGCCATCCTGCGTGTCCTATTCGCGGATTTTGTCGCGCCCGTGTCAGTCCAATGCGGTGTTGGCCGCCAATGCCCGTTACTTCGACACCCGGCACTGGCAAGCAGCCTCGAATGCGCGTAGCGCCACGCTGGCGAATTCCGGTAGATAGGACCCCAGACATCCAGAGCGGGAGGCTGCCATGTGCCGGATAGGACAAACCCGCCGGTCGCGCCGGATCATCTCTGCCGCGGTCGCGGCGTGCCTTTTTCATCTCGGGATTTCCATGAGGGCGGCGGGCGCAGAGGATTATCCCTCACGCACGCTCCTGCTTGTCGTGCCTTATCCGGCTGGCGGCGGGGTGGACACGGTGGGCCGTGTGATTGCGCAAAGGCTCACCGACGTTCTTGGCCAACAGGTGCTGGTGGAAAACCGCCCGGGCGCAGGTTCGGTTATCGGCGCCCGGTACGTCGCCAAGGCGGTGCCGGACGGATACACGCTGCTCCTGATGGTCACCGGCGTAGGCCTGAGCGCCAGTGCCGGCTACGATGTAGGTAAGGATTTTGCACCGGTCGGGCTGATCGCCTCCATACCTATTGTGGTGATGGCCAATCCTTCGGTCCCCGTGCGGTCGCTCGCGGATGTAATTGCGCTCGCCAAAGAGCAACCCAACACGATCACCGTGGGCACCCCGCCGCCTCCGACCCTCAATTATTTCGGCGCCGAGCAATTCAAGAGGATGACCGGGACCAGCATTACGATCGTGACCTACAAGGGCACCGGCCCGCTCACCAACGATCTCGTCGGCGGCCATGTGATGCTGGCGTTCAACACGCTGCCCCCTGCGATCGGAAATATTCATGCGGGCAAGCTGCGTGCAATCGCGGTGGCCGCCCCTGAGCGCCTCGCGGCTATCCCGGAAGTACCCACGGCAGCCGAATCCGGCCTTCCCGGGCTGGACATCGTACAATACTACGGTCTGGCCGCCCCAGGTGGAACGCCGGCGCCAATCATCGAGCGGCTCAATCAGGCGCTGCGCGCGGTCGTGACATCCGAGGATGTCGAGCAGCGCATCGTCGCCGATGGCGGCGGGCCGCTTGCCAGCACCCCCGACGAATATGCCGCCAATATCCAACGCGAGGAGGGCAAGTGGGCGGCGCTCATCGCCAAGCTCGGGCTGAAAGTGGAGTAGGCAGTGGAGCAGGTGGCGTACTCGAGCTTATGCCATGAGCGGGGTGAGATTTGCAGGAGGCGGATCGATCGCGAACGAGTTGGCGGTAAGGCAGGTCATGGAAAAACTGCCAGTCGATGCGACCAGCGCCACCAACCCTTCTACTCCCATGATCTTTTCTGCCTCGGCATAGGTTTCCTGGCTCAGGCCCTTGTTGGCGAGAAGCTCGCGCGAAACGAGAAAACACGTGCGCTCGCGCGCATCCGGCAGGGTTGGAGCCTTGCGCGCGTTGATCGCATCGATGACCGCTTCCTCGATCCCCATGGCGCGCGAGTTGCGCACCTGCGCAAACCAAGGATATCGCGCATTCCAGTGCCGGGCGACGGTGAGGTTCACGATCTGCTGCTCCCGGCGGGACAATGGCCCGGACGAGAGAGAGCCCCTGAGGTTCTGGCATGCCTCGAACAATTTCGGCAGGCGGATATAGGCATGATACGGCCCGCCGACCGGGCTGCCGGATTCCTTGGCTGCAT
This sequence comes from uncultured Alphaproteobacteria bacterium, assembly GCA_963841705.1. Classification (GTDB taxonomy): domain Bacteria; phylum Pseudomonadota; class Alphaproteobacteria; order Rhizobiales; family Xanthobacteraceae; genus VAZQ01. The sequence goes on along the minus strand of CAWJDY010000044.1, from coordinate 108,846 downwards.
CGTATACGCGCGCCTGCTCTGGGTTCATCTCGGCGCGCTCGACGATAGCTATGCGTGTCATGAGTTGTTCCTGGTTTGTATCGACGAAAGGGAATAAGCAACGATGACCAGCGCCGCCAGCGCACGCGGAATGATCGCCGTCGACAAGATGGGCTGCAAGGTTCTTTTTCTCAATCCTGTCACCTACGAGACCGAAGTCGTGCTCGACGGATTCCCGCGCACGGTCCACGAATTGCTCGTGGTGCCGGAAACGGGTGTCGCCTATGTGCCCATCTTCGGCGATGGCATTCACGGCCGCAATCCCAACCCGCATCATCTCTTATGTATCTTCGACCTGGAAAAGCGCGCCCACGTCGGCAACATTGATTTGCGACCCTATATTGCGCCGCATACCTTGAAGCTGGGCCCCGATGGCCTGATCTACATCACGTGTGAGAACAGCGCCGTCGTTGCGGTAATCGACCGCGAGCGCCGCCAGGTCGTCGATGCCATCGATTCCGGCTCTTCCAACGGACACCGCCTCATCATCGCTCCGGACGGCGGGCGGCTCTATACCGAGAACGAGGAGGACGCCACAGTCTCGGTGATCGACCTGCCGAACCGAAAGCTGCTCGGTAAGATCGAGACCCCGCGCCCGCTGGCGGGGATTGCGATCTCGGCCGATGGACGAACCGTCATTGCGGTGGATGATGCGCAGCCCAGCCTCTTCCTGATCGACACGAACGCTGGATGCGTTCACGACGAGCTGCGCCTCGAAGGCGTCCCGAGGGCGGCGCAGATCGCCCGCTACGCGCCCGATAACAGCCTGATCGCGGTCACCAGCCTCAACAGCGACACGGTCAGCCTGATCGACCCGTCATTTCAGCAGCAGATCGCGATCAAAGTCGGACATCAGCCGATGGACATGGCTTTCCGCGGCGACGAGTTGTTCGTGGCCTGTCAGGGCGACGGCTCGGTGCATGTGATCGACACTCTAAATCGGCGCTGGAAGCAAAGCTTCCATGCAGGTACCGGCTGCGAGTCCCTCGGCTTCTTTTAGATCAGGGCGGGTCCCTTTGATCGGCGTCAGGTCCTTGCTAACTCGACTGGACAGGCAACGGGCCGAAGGCCGGAGGCGGGATGCGGCGTCGCGATGCCGCTTCATAGGCGGAAGCGATTCTCAGGAGCACATCTTCTTTCCCCGGCTCCGCCCGGAAGACCAGCGAGAATGGCAGGCCGGGCTCCGGAATGATGGTTGGGGTCTGCGACGGTGCCGACACGTAACGCGTACCGTCGGAGCTCAGCGAGAACACCGGATCATAGGCGGTTGTCACATAACCCGCCGGGATCAGGACCTCCGTGAGGCCTGCATTTGGACCGCTCAGCAATTCCGGGCTCAGATTGCTGACGATGTCATACTGATAGGCCCCGCCGATCAGCCCGGGCGGCCAGGGCGTGTGCAGCCGCACCAGCGCGTCGAGCCTGTTCTCCAGAATCACCATCATGTCGAGGCGGCGCAGCAGCTCGCGCAGCATAATCCGCTCGTTGACGCCTTGCCGGCCACCCAGCCCGTTGCGCGGGTCTCTCACCTCTTCCCAGTTCTTGAAGGCGGCACGCTGATCGTCGCCCCAAAACTTGGATCGTGCGTTGAGCGCCGGCCAGTCAGCGAGCGTTTCGGTGAAGCCTTTCGCTTTCCAGTCCGCCGCGCGTCGCATGAGGTATTGCGCGACATGAAAGCGGAATGTGTTCGCCAGCTCCTGCTGCTGGATGGTCGCGAGGTCGAGGTTTGACGGAGGAGGGATGCGTCCCTCCGCCAGCGCGACGCAGTAATCGATCGGCTGCATGCTGCCAGAGCCGAACACCTTGGCCGGTGCAAACTCGGTCGGCACGATCGCAGCGGCAAACTCCTTGAACACAGGCCAACCGTCACGGCCGAGCCGGAACAGGAGATCCGGCATGAACACGGGCACAAGCTTTGCCAGAGCGCGGCGAAAGTCCGTGGTCATCTGCTCGAGATCGGGATCGCGCTGCCAGCGCGGATCCGAGGACTCGACCAGGATTGCCCCGAGCCTTGCCCAGAGGATGTCCTTGATCTCTCTTGCCGCCGCGGTGACGATCGGTTCCTCGGTCTTCGACCCTTGGGGATAGACCATCGACTCGCGGATGACGCCGAGGCGCATTCCCTTGAGCGCACCTGAACTGCCGCTCGCCCTTGCATGAATCGCATAGCCGCTGCTCAACACCGACGAGCGCGGCACGGTCGTGAACGGATCGCGCGGGTCGTAATAGCCTGCGACCGGGTCCTTCAGGGCGTCGAGAATCTTGGCGCAGTCGGCGATGGTGCGGGCGTGAATGCCGCTGCGGTCGCAATAGATATCGGCACCAATCGCGCCGCCATCGAAGCCCAACATCGACTTGTGCGGCAGAATCAGCGCCACGGCATTATGATTGGAGGGGCCGCGGCAGGACGCGCGCGTCTCCTCGCCGAGGCTCGCCATCACCAGATTGATGCTGACCGAGAGCGCCGAGCCCGAGCTCGACCCGAGCGAGGCTGACCGTCTGGTGTCGTAAGGATTGGACGGGTTGCCGCCCCAGGTGCTGCGCTGATAGCCCAGTGTCGAGGGCAGCACCTTTGCCGGTTTGTGCCGGCCGCCCGGATCGCCGGCACGGCCGTTGTATTCCGTGTTCACGGCCTTGGCGAAGATGATGGCGCCCTTCTTGCGCAGCTGCTCGACCAGCACGTGGTCGCGCGCCGGAAAATCGATATCGTAGCGGGCGTCGCCGCCGCCAGTGGAGCGCATGTCCTTGGTGTCGAAGGGGTCCTTGAACGCGAACACAACGCCATACATCGGCATTGCTTCCGGGTCGGGATTCTTCCCGTAGGTGGCATCGAGCTCGGCCGCGCGTTCCAGCGCATCGGGGAAATGGCGGAAGTACTCGCACACCGGCGGCGCGCCGGGAGGCAGCGGCCCAACCGAGGGATGTTTGTCGAATTCGCCGCGGCAGGTGACCGAACGCTCGCCCCGTATGTTGAGGGTGGCCAGCGCATTGAATTGGCCGGCATTCGGGATGCCGACGATCATGCCGAATTGCTGCTGGACCTCGGGATCGGAAGCAGTCGGCTCCATGCGGCCGAATTCGAGCGGTGGGCCCTTGTACTTGTCGAGTTCCGGGAGGACGTCTGAGGCTTTCACCGTTTGGGTCGGAAAGCGCAGAGGCGCCATCGCTCGAACGACTCCGGTCGCCTCCGGCACAGCGGCGCCATCTTCTGTCACCAGCGCGCTCGCCACGCCATTGAACGCACGCACACGGTCAATGTAATGGCGCACCACCGCAACGCAGGTGGTGCGCCCCTCCCTTATCGCCTGATGCAACTCATCGATCGTGGCCTCTTCCAGACGAAAGAGATTGCTCCCCGCAACCGGTTCATTTGACATTGGCTACCCTTAGACTGCTCTCGCCCCGAGCGTTCGATCACACAGGCACCCAGCGCGGACAGAGGTCAGTCATCCTTTTCACCTGGCTCGTAGAGCGCCTCGCGGCCGATGCGATCGACGCAGATTTCCGCCGTCCACGGCAGCATCAGCGAGCCACAGCGACTGTCGCGGTAGATGCGCTCGAGCGCCAGGCTTTTGAGCATGGCTTGCCCGCCGCAGGTGCGCAGCGCCTTGGCCGCAATCGCATTGGCATTCTCCATCACGGTGTGCTGCGCCGCGTAGGCGCGCAGCACCTGCTCCTTGCTCGGATCGGGCCGTGCTTCGCTGATCGCCTGAAACCAGAGCGCCTTCGTCTGCTCGAGCTGAACATGCATCTCGGCCACCGCAATCTGCTTGGTCGGATACATCCGCCGCTTTACCGGGGGCGTGCCCGGCATCTCGCCGCGCAGATAGGCGACGGTGAAATCGTACGCGGCCTGGGCAAGGCCCATATAGGTCGGCGACAGTGTCAGGAACATATGCGGCCAGCGGGTTGCCGCTTGGAAATAGACGCCATGCGGCATCAGCATCTCCTGCTCCGGCACGAAAACATCCTTGAGGAGCAGCGTGCGCGAGACGGTGCCTCGCATGCCCAGCGGATCCCAGTCGCCGGCGACCGATACGCCTTCGGCGTTTGCTGGAACGGCGAGATAAAGCGTGTTGCGGCGGCTCGCTGTTTCGCCCTCCGCGCGCTCCGTGCAGAGCACCCCATAATAATCCGCAGCCCCAGACAAGGAGGCGAAGATCTTCTTGCCGCTCACCCGGAACCCGCCCGCGACCGGACACGCTTCGGTCCCGAACGCCACCGTGCCCGCGGCGGCGGCTCCGCCTTCGGAGAACGGCTGGGCATAGATGGCGCCTTTATCCAAAATGCGCCGGTAATGCATGCGCCGGCGGTTGTTGTGCCCCTCTCGGTCCGCTGGTGACATCGGCAGGTCGTCAGCGAGTGTCCCCGACCACAGCGTGGAGCACACATGCATGTTCCAGGAGAGTGCGGTCGCCCCGCAGTAACGGCCGAGCTCCGCCGCGGCGAGGCAGTAGGTCGCAAGGTCCGCGCCTACCCCGCCCTCCTCCTTTGGGATGCAGATGCCGAGCAAGCCCTCGCGATGCATGTCGCGGAAGTTCTCGATCGGAAAGCTTGCTTCGCGATCATACTTTGCCGCGCGCGGGGCGAGCACGCGCTGCCCGAATTCACGCGCCTTGGCAATCAGCTCCGCCTGTGAGTCGGAGAGCCGGAATGCATCCGGCGCAAACATCGGCCGATCGGGCAAATGTTTTGCCACCGGATCATGCATGAGAGATTTGGGCCGTCAGGTGCGGCAAGGCTTCACGCAGGAAACCGAGGATGGCGCGATCGAACGCCTGCGGCGCCTCGACATTGGCGAGATGTCCGACCCCGGGCAGGCACACGTATCGCGCGCCGGGGATCTTGCCCGCCATGCGCTCCATCATCCGCGCAGGCGCGTTGCGGTCATGGTCGCCCGCAAGGCAAAGCACGGGTACCTGGATCTGACCGAGATTGGCGCGTTCGTCGAATGTGATGAGACAATGCACACAAGCTTTGTAGGTGGACACAGGTACCGCTGCCATGCAGCTTTCTGCAAGCGCGCGCCCGCGAGGATCGGGCGCAGGGCCCAACAGGCCTGCGACAATCTCAGCTGCGATCTGTGGCATGCTTTTTCCGCGCGCGAGCGGCTCCAAGCGGTCCGCGATGAACTTCTTCTGAAACTCGCCCGAGGGATCGCCAAAGGCCGCGCTGGTGCCTGAAAGCACCGCCGCGCGGTAGCCTTGCGGCCGGCGGCGCAGCATGCTCTGAGCAATCATCCCGCCCAAGGAGTGTCCCACAAGGACGGGGCGGTCGAGAGCGTCTCGGTCAATCGCGTTCTCGACATCCTGCGCCAGCCTCTCGAACTCGAGACACTCAACCGGCGGGCGCCCACCATAGCCCAGAAGATCCAACGCGACCGGATGCAAGCCTGCCTTTGCGAAGCCCTTGAGCTGAGGTTCCCAGATCCGACCTGCGCCGCCTATCCCATGCAGAAACACGACCGACACGCTTGTATCGGCCGAGGCTGCTCTCTGTGTCGAGGTGCTGATGGCGCCCTGGCTGGCGGACACTGCTGCTGCGCTCGATCTGCTCGCCCTAATGCACCAGGCGGTTCGAATAGTCGGTGATGAACGCCTTGATCTCGGGTTTTATCTTTCCGAGGCCAGCAAGAATGGCTTGGCCTTCCTCGCCGGTCACGAGGATAGGGGGCGTTTTGATGATGTTGGAATAGTCCCGGATGAACTGCTCATCCTGCCACAGATCGATGAATGCAGCGCGCATCGGCGCGACCGCCTCCTCGGGCGTCTTCGGCGGCATCACCGCCGTACGGAACATTGCGAGCTGCGCATCGGCGCCCGCGCGCAGCGCTTCATATAACGTCCCCGAGGGCTTCTTGCCGCGCACGCTGGCGTAGAATTCCTCAAAAGTGGGCAGGTTCGGAAGCGCGGGGCTGCGCGGATAACTGCCGTCCTTGCCGGGCGGCGCGAGCTGCCACAGCGGGATCACGATATCCGCCATGGTCGACTCGACCGAGCCGGTCCAGCCGGGCAGCGACGTGTTCGCCAATTGTCCCTGATTTTGCAGGATCGCGGTCTCTACGTCCTTCAGCCCGCGGAAGGCGGGTACCGGCTGATTCTTGATGCCGAGAAGGTCGAGCATCAGTGCCTGGTTGATGGTATTGCTGCTTTGAACATTCAGAGAGAGTGCCTTGAACTCCTTCGCCTTCATGATATCGGCGGCAACCTTGATACCGGGTGGCGTGTCCCTTCGCATGTAAACGACCAGAGGGTTGGCCACCCCGGCAATGAGCACGAAATCCGTGTAGCTCACACGAATCGCAGGATTTCCCACGATGTGCCCGATCGTGTCCAAGGTGAAAAAGCCCATGCTCTCGCCATTGGCAGGCGCCTCGCCCAGCTGGTTGGCGCCGATCACACCGCCGGCACCGCCGACATTCTTGATCACGATGGTCGGCTTGCCCGGTATATGGTCAGGCAAATGTTGCGCAACAATGCGACCCTCGATGTCGCTGGGACCGCCGGCAGGATAGTTGATGATCATCGTGATGGTCTTGCCCTTGTAGAACTGGGCCAAGGCCGTTTGAGACAAAGCCGCAAGCAGGCCCGCAATCAACAGGACTCGTGCAAGCATGGAGCACCCTTAATTGGCCGGCGTGGCCGGCGCACGCACTTACTTCTTCGCCGCCTTTGAGGTTTCAGCCGCCGAGCTCACGCCCAGCCTGAACGGTTCGAAGGTAGGTTTGTAGGATTTCTCATCCAGGAACTGGCGCAGCCCGGTATTGTAGGAATCCTCGGTGTCGGCGACCTTGATGGCTTTGCCCTTCTCGGCAAGATAATCGTACGCCTGCGGCACATCCATTGTGCGCACGTGCCGGATCGCCTGCTTGGTGGCGCGCAGGACGGCGGGACTTTTCTTCATCAGCTTTTCCGCGAGCTCAGTGGTTGCAGCTTCGAGCTTTTCGGCCGGCACGGCATAATTGATCATGCCGATGCGTGCGGCCTCCTTGCCGTCAAACGGCTCGCCCAGGCACGCATAATAAAGCGCATGGCGCGGAAGCACCGTGTCGACGACCGCCTTCGAGACGAGCGCGCCCGGCAGGATCCCCCAGTTCACCTCGGAGAGGCAGAACGTCGCATTCTCCGCTGCTATGGCAAAGTCGCAGGCCAATAGCTGCATGAAAGCCCCGCCCACACAATAGCCGTGCACCATGGCGATGGTTGGCTTATCGTAGCCATAGAGCCGCTCCCAGCGCCACCGATTGGCGGCAGCGGCGGCTTTCTTGCGCTCGCCCTGGTTCTTTTCCAGCTCGCGAAAGAACTTCTTCAGATCCTGTCCCGCGCTGAAATTTCCCCCCTCCCCGGTGACCACCACGACCTTGACGGCACCGTCAACTTCCAACCGCGCAAGGGCATCGTCCATCTCGTAATGCAGCTGGGGCGACATGGCATTGCGCTTCTCCGGCCGGTTGAGTGCCGCCCAGGCAATTCCATCCTTCACCCGCACTCTTACGCATTCGTACTCGTAATCCGCCATTGATCGTCCTCCGCACTATCCTACCACCGCTTACTCCCGCGCATTCCTATGGGACAGTTGCTCTAGAGCAACAAACTCGTACGGCTGCCCGGTCTAAACTCGGCTCGTGTTGTGCGGATCGGTGAGCGCGTCATGAACAGGTGGTTGCTCGCGTGCGTCCTGCTGTGCGGCTTCGCCGGCTCCGCAGCTGCGGCCGACATGGGAGTGCTCGGACCTTACCAGCCGCCGCCGATTGCCCCGCTCTACAGTTGGACCGGCTGCTATATCGGCGTCAATATAGGGGGCGGAGCGTCGCCCATAAGCAGGGTTGATACGCTTGGGATCTTTGCTCCGTCACCAGGCTCGATGGGCGATCTGACTGCCCGCGGGGTGCTCGGAGGGGGCCAGCTAGGGTGCGACTACCAAGCCGGTTCCTTCGTGTTCGGGCTTCAGGGGCTGGTCGACCTTTCTGGCATGAAAGGCAGCGATGTCCTCCCGACGACCATCCTGGTCAACAACTCCTATGTCCAGACCGTTGCCACGTTCACAGGCCGTGTCGGGTATACGGTACTGCCCACTCTTCTGCTCTACGGAAAGTTTGGGGGCGCTTTCGTTCACGACATTTACAATATCTCCGTGCCCGATGGGGAGGACGTTCCGTTTTTCCCAGGTACCATGACGGTGGCTCCCGCCACGGCACTCAGCGCCAGTGGGGGGACTGCCAGTCTAGTTGAGGCTGGCACCATTGTTGCGCAGGGGGCCAGCTCGACAACGGGCTGGACAGCGGGTTTCGGCGGGGAATGGGCCTTTGCCCATGCTCCCGTGTCGCTGTCTTTGGAGTACGATTACCTGGGTTTCCGCAGCGTCCAGGTGCCCTTCACATCCGCAACCGTTCCGGGGCAAATATTTCCAATCAATATCAGTCAAAAGATTCACATGGTTTTGTTTGGGGTCAATCTTCGCTTCGGAGGCGGGAGCGGGTTCTAGAAAGTTGAAGGCTGCCAGATAAAGGCGTTCTACCAGCCATGGCTTTCAACCGCCGACTTGGCGCGCAGATTGCCGCCTTGAACTCAAGAAGATCGAATCACGCACAAACACACGCGTCATGAACACCGTATTGTGGGTTCTCGAAATCCGACAAGCCAGCCGTCGCGCACCAGACCGCTTCCCACGCTTCTTCATCTAACGAGTGACTACCTAGCGCGATTTTGCCGCTGCTTGCGCAATCCACTGATCCAAATTTTCAGAGCCATTCTGCGCAACATATTCGTATTCGTTGAGCCCAACCGACAGCGGCTGGACATAGCCGACGCTCATGTTGGGCACGTATGCCGGCTTCTGCAATGGCAGTGCATGGTCCTGGTAGCGGCTCCATTGCCCATTGATGTTCTCAAACAGCAAATAATCGCCGCTCTTCATTCTTCCGAGGCCGATATAAGCAAGGGGATTCCAACCGCTGACCGTCGTCTGCTGCGTCTTCGGGTCGGCGACCCCGCTGATCCGCACCGCCAAGAGGCCGTTCCCACGCTCAACGCTGTGCGCAATCTCGTAGCGGACCCAGCGCTTATCCCAGGTGTGCGCACCGATCAACACGCACGTCACTTTTGTTTGATCAATCCCGTTGCGGATTGTCTGCTTGATCTCATCGTCCCCGAGCGTCTTGGCCGGTTCCGATACCCGGCTGTCCAGGTAAGCAGCAGCCCCGGGTGGATGTCGTTCCTGCCAAGCCGCACAGATCACGTCTGCCCGATGCCGGTCATCATCATAATAGAAAGAGAAAAAGACCTTCATCTTACCCCGCATCGTTATTGAACGTCCCGCAGTCGCCCATATCACATGAACGCGTTCGCATCGGCAATACCGCCTAGGCTTGAGCTCTCAAACCCAGGTCGACTTAAGGCGGTTTCGGGGCGAAACGACGATGCAATGCAGAATGCGACCGCGCATTCCCCGTGAGATGTGAACACTAGGGTGAGTTAGATTAGCCGGCGAGTCCGCGCTGACTCCTTATTGCGGTGGATTATGCTGTACAAGCTGGCTGCATGCAGCCAGCTTGTACAGCATACCCACCCAAATATTACGGCAACCGGAGGAAGGCATCGGCGCCGGAAGCCCGGGGATGTGTAAACAGTTCTCGCCGTCGTCAACACTTTCATCCAACTGCTATGCAATTCGATTAAAATGCAATACCAAGGTCCGCACACTGCTGAAAGACAACCCTGGAGCATCCGATGCAGATCATGTACATGTCGGAGTATTGGGAACAGCGATGCTGCTGCAGGTCCAGATGACGGAGAGGACTGTCAAGACGCAGTATCTGGCCTGCAATCCCGAGCGGCAATTCTCGCACGCCGACCGGTTGCGAGCGTCCGGCGACAATACGGGCCTGCAGGCATTTACTAGGGGCGCGCGGTTGGCGGGGACCTGCATTTCGCTGGAGCAGGGTCCTGCCGTCTTTGCGGTGGGTAGATGCAAAGGCGAAGGCATCATCAGCGTCCGGTCGAAAGGCTCGTTCCAGAGCTTTTTCAGTTCCGAGATGGCTTCCGAGTGAACTCGCAAACGACGTTCTAGGCATATCAAATGGTGGGCAACATGGACCTTGGTTCCTACCTAAGACTGGAATTCTTGCTGGGCTTCGTAACGCCCGCGAATATCTCCGTGATCATTGGCTGCTTGCTCTACATTGCATCCACTTCGATGAAGACGGTCATTCCATTGCGCATAGCGGCCATTGGGAGTGCGCTGGCTTTTCTCTGCTCGGGGATTTTCGCGCGCTCCTTGGCGCCGATCTTGCTCTATTCTGTCCTGCTACCGCTCAACGTGTTTCGCCTCTATCAGATGCTCGAGCTGGTCAAGAAAGTGCGCGCAGCGGCCACCAGCGACCTGAGCATGGACTGGCTGCAGCCATTCATGCACAAACGAAGCTACAAGAAGGGCGACGTTCTGTTCCGCAAAGGCGACCTTGCCCATGAAATGTTCCTGGCAAAAAACGGCAAGTTCGTCGTGTCGGAACTCGGAATTGAGCTGCGGCCCGGGCATATTTTCGGTGAGATGGGTTTGCTGACGTCCGGCTCGCACCGGACGGCGACAATCGAGTGCACCGAGTCCGGACAGGTCCTGATGATCAATTACGATCAGGTGCGCGAGCTTTATTTCGAGAATCCAGAGTTCGGCTTTTATTTCCTCCGCCTTGTCGGCGAGCGGCTCTTGCAAAATCTAAAGCAGCTGGAGGAAAAGTTGGCGCAGGAGCGTCAATTGCGCCTGCAGAGCGCATCGTGAGCTGGTGCGGCGGGGCTCCCCCGACTATGGGGTCAAACCGCAGGTGACGGTTGTTGTGCGAGAGATGCCGTAGTCACTTGGTTTGCGCGGTGTACACCCCGTCCCATCCGGGCTCGGGCGGGCTCTGCTCGAGCCGATCAATCCGCACCGCATACGTATCAAGCAGGCCAGCCACTTGCAGGCCATCGGAGCAGGAGCGGCAAGCGTCCAGCATTTTTCGCGCGCCGGCCCAATCCTGCTTGCGGTAGCACAGGCGCAAGCTCTCCCAGGATTCCCGCAGCGCCTTGAACACCGCAGTGTTGCTCAACTCCGCGCGCCCGACCATCGTGTAGATCACTTCCGGCTCGGCCTTTCCCTTCACCCGAATTGTGTCGATCTCCAACAAGGCGAACTCATCCGCAACAGCGGCAGCCGTTCTGGATCCGATGATGGTGGAGAGATCATAGGTTCTGGTTTGCCCCTCCAGGCGGGAGGCAACGTTCACGGTGTCTCCCATGACGGTGTACTGGAAGCGCAGATCCGATCCCATGTTGCCGACCGTGCACCGCCCCGTGTTGATGCCGATTCCCATCAGGATCGGCACGAACGGAACATTCGCTTCAGATGCTTCGCGCTCGCGCTCCCGATTGAGCGCATCCACTTGCGCCAGCATATCGAGTGCGGCACTGCACGCATCGCTCTCCTGGGCCGTATCATCCAGCGGCGCGTTCCAAAACGCCATCACCGCGTCGCCCATGTATTTGTCGATCGTTCCGTTGCGCGCAATGATTGCATTGGTAACCGGGGTGAGAAAACGGTTCATCAATGCGGTGAGTCCCTGTGGATTGTCCTTGTAGCTTTCGGAAATGGTGGTGAACCCGCGCACGTCGCTGAACAGGACTGTCATGACGCGATCCTCGCCGCCGAGGACGAGCCCCTTCGACGATTTTGCAAGCCGCTCGACCAGGGTTGGGGACAAGTATTGGCCAAAGGCCAACCGGATACGCCGGCGGTCGAGTTGCTCGCGAAAATATCCGATCACGACCACGCTCATGTAGACCGAAACGAGAGCAAGGGCCGGGAAGGTGGCGTCGAACAGCAGCTGGTGCTGGCTGTAGGCTATCCAGGACCCTGCGATCACGGCGCCTGTCATCAGCACCGCAGTGGCAAACAGCGTGAGCACGCTGGCGACGGGTGCAAGCAGCGAGAGGGCCACGCCGCCGACGAGCGCCGCGCTCATTTCTACCCCTAGCGCGTAGCCGGGGGCGCCAAGGAGCGAGTCGGTCATGGCGGCCTCGAGCAGCTGGGCGTGCACCTCGACACCCGGCATGGCTGCCGAGACCGGGGTCGTTTTCACGTCGAGGAGGCCGATGGCGGATGTGCCAACAAGCGCGAGCTTGCCGGCAAACCGCTCCGGCGCCGCCTTGCCTTCGAGGATGTCCTTGGCGGAGACGTAACGGGCTGGGTTGTGGCGGGTGTAGTGCACCCAGACGCGGCCATTGCGGTCGGTCGGCAACTCGAGGCCCGGCACCGCCACGCTGCTCACCCCTGCCTCGTCGGTACGCACCAAAATCGTGCTTGCGCCGGTGCCAACCCGCAGCAGGTCGAGTGTAAGCGCCGGCATGATCTTGTCGTCGGCCTTCATCACGATCGGCACGCGGCGCACGATCCCGTCCTGCTCCGGCTGAATGCTGAAGAGCCCGCGCCCCGCGGCCGCCTCCTCCAGCACGGGAAGATTGCGCAGCAGGTGGGGAAAGCCAATCAGATACCGACTCGGATCTGGGCCCATGGTGGCAACGCCGGTCTCAGGAAATTGCCCCTCCGAGCGCGTCTTCGTGGCGCCCGTGCCGGACTGGCCGAGCACCACCCTTCCCTCACTTATTGCCTTGGCGAAGGTCTCGTCGTTGCTGGGCAGGTGTGAGAGGAGCTCGCGCGTGCCCTCGTCGAGGCTACGGAAGTATTTTACCGCCTCGTCGGGAGAGGCGCGGTCGGGCTCCGCAAAAACCACGTCGAAGGCGACAGCTGCCACCTGCCACTCGTACAGCCGGGTGAGGAGGTCGGCGAGCAGCGTTCGCGGCCAGGGCCACTGCCCGTACGTGCTCAGACTGTTTTCGTCGATATCGACGATGACGACGGGGGCTTCGGAATACTCTCTCGGGCTGATTTTCTGATAAAAGTCAAAGCTGCGAAGCCGCATCTCCTCGAGCCAATGCGGACTCCAGATGCGCAGAAGGAAAAAGGCCACCAGAAGGACGAGGCCGAAGGTTTTGCGCGACGCGAGCGCCTGCCCCAATCTCAGCAGCACAGTTTTCATGAGCGATGGTCATCCCCTTTCGCGGAAGGTGCGCATGAGCTGGTCGCGCAGGGGCTTGAGCAGGTAGGAGATGACGGTACGCTCTCCGGTTTGGATGAAGCATTCGACCGGCATGCCTGGCACGAGCTTTGCTTCGCCCAATCGGGTGAGCTGATCGGGCGGGATGGAAATGCGAATGGTGTAGTAGCTCTGCCCTGTGCGCTGATCGGTAGTGATATCGGCAGAGATGCGCGAGACCGCGCCGTTGATCTCCGGCGTGGTCGCGGCATTGAAGGCCGAAAACCGCAGCACAGCCTTCTGCTGCAGCTGCACCTGCTCGATGTCCTTGGGCTCCACCTTCGCCTCGACCGTGAGGCTGTCGGCATCGGGGACGACAAGCATGATCGCCTCGCCGGGCGAGATCACGCCGCCCACCGTGTGCACGCTGAGCTGAAACACGGTACCGTCCTGTGGCGCGCGAATATCCACGCGCTGGAGCTGGTCCTCGGCGGTGATCTTGCGCTCGACAAACTCGCCGATCTTGCCGTCGATCTCGCGCATCTCCTTGGCGACCTCGCTGGACAGATCCTGGTCGATCTGGATGATCTTGAGCTCGTTCTCGGCGATCTTGCCCTTGGCTTGCGCCACCGCGGCGATGAGCTGGGCGAGCTCGCCGTCCAACCGCGTCGCCTCGCGTTCCAATTGCGTGAGGCGGGTGAGCTGGACCAGGTTCTTTTTGTAGAGCTCGCGCACACCGTCGAGCTCGCGGGCGATCAGTTCGATTTCTTTGCGCTTGGCTGTTTGCTGCGCCATCATGCCGACGATTTCTTCGTTGAGCTGGCCCGCCTGTTCGTGCAATTGCGCCTTCTGGCCCGTGCGCGAGTTACGCCGCAGCTCGAATAGCTTGCGCTCGCCTTCCATAATCTGCGCGATTTCCGGATCGCCGGCACGGCTGGTCAGCACTGCGGGAAAGACAATTTCCTGGGCGCCGTCCCGCTCAGCGGCAAGCCGCGCCTTGCGCGCAAATAGCTCATCAAGCCCCTTGGTGATGATGGCGAGGTTGGCGCGCGTGACCGTCTGGTCGAGGCGCGCAACGATGTCGCCGGCCCTGACCCGATCGCCGTCACGTACGCGCAGCTCCCCGATCACCCCGCCAGTGGGATGCTGCACCTTCTTGACGTTGGTATCGACGACGATCGATCCCGAGGCGATGAGCGCGCCGGAGAACTGGGTGGTGCTTGCCCAACCGCCGACGCCGATCACGAGCATGGCGAGCACGGCAAGGCCTGCCAGGATGTTGCAGCGGATGGATTTTCGTGTGGGGGTGGGCTTTGCTTTCATAGCTCGTATGGCCAACCGCATTCTAAGCGCTGCCGACTTCCGGAACCACCCTGAGGGGCCGCGGCGGCGGCTCGCGATGGAGTACTTTGGCGAGCACTTCGTCCTTCGGCCCAAACGCCACGGCACGACCCTCTTTCATCGCCAGTAGGAGGTCGACACTCGCGATGGCGCTCGGCCTGTGCGCAATTACCACGGCAATGCCGCCGCGGGCGCGGATGGCGAAGATGGCCTGCGTCAAAGCCGCATCCCCGTCGGCATCGAGGTTGGAGTTCGGCTCATCGAGGACGACAAGGAAGGGGTCGCGGTAGAGTGCGCGCGCAAGCGCGATGCGCTGCGCCTGGCCCGCGGAGAGCACGCCGGAATGCTCACCGATCTGGGTATCGTAGCCGTTCTCCAGCGACACGATCATGTCGTGCACCCCGGCAGCAGCCGCAGCGGCGCGGATCGCCTTCGGATCGGGGTCGGGCTCAAAGCGGCTGATGTTCTGCGCCACGGTCCCGTCGAGCAGCTCCACGCGCTGAGGCAGATAGCCGATATAGCGACCGAGCGTATCCGGCGCCCACTGATCGAGCGATGCCCCATCGAGGCACACCTTGCCCTGCGCGGGCGTCCAGTATCCCACCAGCATGCGCGCAAAGGAGGACTTGCCCGAAGCGCTCGGTCCGATCACGCCGAGCGCATTGCCGCGCTGGAGCTTGAGCGAGAGCTCGCGTACCACCGCCTTGTGGGCGCCGGGCGGTACTACACTCGCGTTCTCCACCAGCAGGCTCTTGTGTGGCGGCTCGAGCGGCATGGGCTCGCTGTCAACGGGGATTTTTGCGAGCAGCGTGCGCAGCCGCTCCCAGCTTTGCCGTGCCGCGACCCAGCCGCGCCAGTGGGCAATTGCGACATCGACTGGCGCCAGCGCGCGCGCGCTCAAGATCGAGCCAGCAATGATGATGCCGGCGGACGCCTGCTGATAGATCACGAGATAGGCGCCCACGCCGAGCACTGCCGATTGCAGCATCATGCGCAGGACCTTGGAGAGAGCGCCAAAGCCGCCGGCGGCGTCGCTGGCCTGGCGGTTGGAGGCGAGATAGTCGGCACTGACCTTGGCCCAGCGGCTGCTGAGATGCGGGACCATGCCCATCACGACCAGCGCCTCGGAATTGCGCCGGCTCGACTCGATCATGGCCGTGCGCGACTGGGCGAGCTGCGCCGCGGCCCGCGTCGGCTTGATGGTGAGCCACTCCGTGAGCAGGGTGAGAACGACCAGCACGACGGCGCCGATGGTGGCCGTCATGCCGATCCAGAAATGGAAGGTAAAGCAGATGCCGAGATAGATCGGCATCCACGGCAGGTCGAATAGTGCGATCGGCCCCACTCCGCCGAGGAAGGCGCGCACGGTGTCGAGGTCGCGCATGGGGGCTGCCCCGTCGTTGCGCAGCCCAACAATGCCGGGCAGCTTCACGATGGTGCGATAGAGGCGCTCGCTCATCGACTCGTCGAGACTGATGCCGATGCGCGCGAGGATGCGCCCGCGAATGAGATCGAGGAGCCCGAGCGCGACATAGAGGCCGCCCGCGAGGGCGGCGAGGCCGATGAGCGTGGGCACGCTGCGGCTCGGCAGCACGCGGTCGTAGACTTCGAGCATGAAGAGCGCGCCGGTGAGCATGAGTACGTTGCTCATGCCGCTGAGCAGGCCGGTAGCGACGAAGGCGCCGCGGCAGGACGCGAGCGCAGTCGCGAGCTCGGAGCGCTCGAGGGTCATCGGACGACGTTTGGTGGGGCGGGGTGCCATCATGGCTAGTCTATTTCGCGCCTGTGCGGTTGCGCCGCGGCCCATCCTTCTGTCGGGGAGCTTTCAACCCCCCACATCGGCCAACCCCAATGCCACAAGCAGACCCCGCCTAGCCCTCGTCGCCAGGGGCGGGTTTCAAACCCGCCCCTCCATGCGTAACGGCTTTGTTGTTGTCGCTGCGTCGATGGTGTGCCTCGTGCTGCGAGTATTATGCCATTTCCGGTTGCTTTTGTCCGCTAGCTCCTCGAAAAGTTTCGAAAAGTTAATATGCGGGCCGGCCAGCTCTGGATCCTCGGGCGCATTGTTGGGCGGCGCCTCTGGCAGGTCGGCCACCTCTTCGCGAAGGCCGCTTCCGATTGGGGCCCGCGGTGGGTTGCATCGCTCGCCATCGCCTTGGCCTTCTTCTTCCACATGGGCGGTTGCACTTTGGCTTTTAGACAAAATGGAAATCATTGAAATGCTGCGGGAGATTCTTGAGCAGGTCATGCAGCACGGTATTGGCGTCAGCCGCGACAACTGTGTTCTGGACCAAGTCGTGGTGCGCTGCATCAAGCAGATGCTGAACGTCGCTAGTAAGCATGTGCTCGGGCGAGGTGGTCTGGGTCACCGGATCCGAATTCAGGATCATGTTGTGGCCCAAGTCCGGCTTGAAGTTAAAGGCATCAATGCCGCCGTGGGGGTTGAGCAACCCATTTGCCAAGTCGCCCAATGTGCTGTTGTGGTCGGAGGTTGTGTCTTTCCAGGTTTCGAAGCTGGATTTTGTGTCGGTCGTGAGATCCTGCAGATTTTGTGACACTTTCTCGCCCGTAACGGCGAGCTTATCCGTGAGCGCAGTCCACGCCGCGTTCCCGTCGGCGTCATGCACGCTGTCGAGGATCTGGTGGATCTGGTCCGAGAACGACTGCGCGATCTTGTCCGTGTCCGACTTGAAATTGGCAACGGTGTCCTTGAGGAAGGTTGCGCAGTCGGTCGCGCCGGCGTCGGTCGCAGCAGGTGCATCGGGCGGCGCACATTTCGTGCTGTCATTGCTCGCCGGCGGGCTGTCACAGCTCACGGGCGGGTCGTACACGGTCGTGCCGCCCTCGCCATCACTGACGAATTTGAAATTCGCGAGCTGATAGCTTCCGTCAAAGTTGAGCTGGGCGGTGTGCACGCCGTCGCTCACCGTGAGCACGCCATTGGCATAGGATGATTGCTCGAGCGAGCTGAAACTGATGTCGCGCAGATCGATAAGATCCGACCCGGTCAGCGTGCCGTCTCCGGAGAAACCGAAGATGGTGCCGGTGAAAGCAGCCGAATGATCGAGGATGAGCTCGCCGGTCGCGCTATGGAAAGTCACCGAGTTGGAATCGGCCCCGGTCGCTTCCATTACGGCCGAACCATCAATGACCGCCGATCCGGCGCCGCTCACGTTCCCATGGACCGTGATGTTGCCGCCATCCGCCCACAGCAGCCCGGAATTGGCGATGTCGCTGTTGATCACCAGGCCGCCCGCCCCGGTCGATTGCATGGTGCCGGAGTTCGTGATGGCGTTCGCGCCGGTGTCGATGATCAGCGGATTGTTGCCGTCGGCGATGATCGTCCCGGCGTTGACGAGCGTGAGCTGCCCGTCTCCGAGATGGCCGGCGCCGGAGATCGTGTTGTCGACGTTGGTCAGGGTAGCGTCTGCCGAGGTGCCGGTGATGATGTTCTGGCTGTTGTCCGACAAGATGACGTGACCGCCACCTTGCAATGTGACGTCGGTGATCAGGAGTTTGGTGGTGTCGCCGGTTGAGGCCAGCGTGATCGTGCCGGTGTTGTCGACCGTGCCGCTCAACGGCAACGTAGCACCGTCGTTTACAAGCAGGGCGCCGGTATTGTCGGTAACACCGGTTTGATCAACCGCCAGCGGCGGATCGGTGATCAGGGTTCCACCCTGGCCATCGCTGGCAAACTCGAAATTACCGAGGACGTAGTTCCCGGTGAACTGGATGACAGCGGTGTTGGTGCCATCGGTCACCGTCAGCGTCCCGCCGGTGCCGCCACTGCTTTCGGCGTAACTCTCCGCGGCCGTGGCAAAATTGATGTCTTTCAGGTCGATTGCGTCCGAGCTGGTGGCAGTGCCGGTGAAGCCGGAGATTTGTCCGGTGAACTGCGCGGAATCGTCGAGCACCAGTAGGCCGCTGGTCTTGAGGCCGTTGGCAAACAGTACGTCCTGCACGCTTGCCGCGGGTATCTCCACGGTCGCGCCGCTGTCGACCGTTGCCGGCGGCGGATCGTAGATGACAACGCCGCTGACAGTGCCGCTACTGTAGCTCTGGAAGTGGAAACTGTTGGAGGTGTAAGTGCCACTAAATTTGATCCCGACGGCGGTGTGCGTTGCGTCCTGCACCGTGAGCACCCTAGTCGAAGTCGAGTAGTTCTCCTGAAAAGTCGCCGAGTTGTATCCTGGTAGATCGATTTTATCCGATTGGCTGGGGTCGGTAGTGCTGGTGCCGGTAAATCCGGATATCGTCCCCGTGAAAAGAGCGGGATTGTCGAGCACAAGCGTGCCCACATTCGTGCCGGTATTGCCCGACGCAAACATCACAGGCCCGCTGTCCGACGCCAACGAGCCGAACTCCAGAGTTCCGCTATCCTTGATCGTAAACGTAGGATTCCCGCTGACCGCGGTCGTGACATCCAGCGTAGCGCCATATTGGACGGTAAGGGTCGTCGATGATCCGCTGATAGTGCCGGTGATGGTCACGTGGGGGTTGTTTTGTGTGCTATCGCCGACGGTAATATTCGAGCCACCGCTGATGGCGCCGCTGAGGGTCACGGTGTTGCTACCCCCGACGGTAATACTCGAGCCACCGCTGGTAGAGCCGCTATCGGTAGTACTCCCGGTACCGCTTACGTTGACGGTGTAGCTGGTGCCTCCGCTGGCAGCGCTATTTATCGTCAGGGTTCCGCTATCTTGGACGTTGAACGTCGTTCCATTGCTGATAGTGCCGTTGATGGTCAGGGCCGCGCCTGTCGAGACGTTAAAGTTCGGTGTTCCGCCGGTTGTGTCATTGACAGTCAGGGTGGCGCCGGTTGAGACGTTAAAGGTCGGTGATCCGCTGATAGTGCCGCTGCTCAGGGTGGTGTTATTTTGGACGGTATAGGTCCCGGTGCCGCTGATGGCGGTGTTGGTGCCGATGACGAGACTGTAGCTCCCACTAGAGGGCCACGTCGCCCCAGCAGTGCTGTCCGTGATCGTCAGACTATAGTTGCCAGTGCTCGTGCTCGTCCCGGCAGTGAAGGTCATCAAATTGAAGAGCGCAGCGCTGCCGCTCCACTTATAGGTCCCGTTGTTGGCGGTGGTATCGGCAGTGTAGGTGCCGAAGCTGAAGTTGGTGAGATAGCTCGGCAGGCCCGTGATTGTCACCGTATCCGACGAGGCACCGCTGTCCGTCACACCCAGCGAGACCAACGTCTGCCCAGAGCTCACCACCTCGCCGGTGGACCCGTTGAAACCCGTGACATAGGTTATTGCCGTCCCGCTCGCGCCGTCAGACGCGAATTTGAAATTGCCCAGGATGGAGTTGCTGAAAGTGCCGCCGGTGTAATTGCCGTTGAAATTCAGAGTGCCGCCGCTCGCGACGGTGAGGACGCCGCTCGAGTAGGTTGGAGCGGTCACCGAGCTAAAAGCAACGTTCGCAAGATCGATGGTATCGGAATTCGTGCTCGTGCCAGTAAAACCGTAGATCACCCCGCTGAAATTCCATGAAGCCGACGACTGATCGAGTTTCAGGGTGCCCGTCGTCGTTGCTGAGTCAAACGTCAATTTGGTCGATGAGGGCGTCGACGAACTCGCACCGAACTCCAGGATCGAGCTGCCGAAAACCGTGGCATTGCTGGAAAACGCGCTGTTAATCGTAAGAGTCCCGCCGCCGGTCGCCGTCACCGTGCCGCTGCCGGAAATCGCCCCGGTAACCGTAGCAGTACCCGTCCCCGAATTGGTCAGTGTACCGCCGCTCACCGTAATCCCGGAGCTGTCCGTTAGCGAGGAGCCGCTGTCCAGCTGCACCGTGTTGGCCCCAATCGCCAATGCCGTCGTGCTGCTCAGCGTCAGCGTGCCGGCCGCGATCTCCAGCTTCTCGCCGCTGGCGCCCACGAATGTCACCGAGGTCGCACTGCTGCTGCCGTCAAGCTGCAGCGTGTCCGCGCTCGAAGTGCTGAGAGTGCCCAGCCGCAGATCGAGCGCACCATTGGTGCCGTTGGCAACCGAGCTCACCTCCAGCGTCCCGCCACCACTGGCAATCACTTGCCCCGCACCGGTCGCCCGTAAGCGCGGCCGCCAGTCTGCCCGCACCCGTGATCGTCCCGCTGCTCAGCGTGATCCCGGACGTGTCGGTCAAGGTCGAGCCGCTGTCGAGCTGGATCGTGCCGCCGGTGACCGTCTCCAAACCTGTGATCGTGAGGTTACTGGCAACTTCCAGCGTCCCGGCAGCAAGCGTGAACACATTCGCCGTATTCGTGCCGCCACCAGATACTTTCAGCGTGCCGCCGCTGACAAATGCCAGCGCCGGACCCGCAGCCAAAGTGCCGGTCACATTGAGCGTGCCGCCCGTCGCCTCGATCGTCCCGCCGGTCGCCGTAACCGCGGCCGCCAGTGTGCCCGCACCCGTGATCGTCCCGCTGCTCAGCGTGATCCCGGACGTGTCGGTCAAGGTCGAGCCGCTGTCGAGCTGGATCGTGCCGCCGGTGACCGTCTCCGAACCTGTGATCGTGAGGTTACTGGCAACTTCCAGCGTCCCGGCAGCAAGCGTGAACGCATTCGCCGTATTCGTGCCGCCACCAGATACTTTCAGCGTGCCGCCGCTGACAAATGCCAGCGCCGGACCCGCAGCCAAAGTGCCGGTCACATTGAGCGTGCCGCCCGTCGCCTCGATCGTCCCGCCGGTCGCCGTAACCGCGGCCGCCAGTGTGCCCGCACCCGTGATCGTCCCGCTGCTCAGCGTGATCCCGGACGTGTCGGTCAAGGTCGAGCCGCTGTCGAGTTGGATCGTGCCGCCGGTGACCGTCTCCAAACCTGTGATCGTGAGGTTACTGGCAACTTCCAGCGTCCCGGCAGCAAGCGTGAACACATTCGCCGTATTCGTGCCGCCACCAGATACTTTCAGCGTGCCGCCGCTCACAAATGCCAGCGCCGGACCCGCAGCCAAAGTGCCGGTCACATTGAGCGTGCCGCCCGTCGCCTCGATCGTCCCGCCGGTCGCCGTAACCGCGGCCGCCAGTGTGCCCGCACCCGTGATCGTCCCGCTGCTCAGCGTGATCCCGGACGTGTCGGTCAAGGTCGAGCCGCTGTCGAGTTGGATCGTGCCGCCGGCAACCGTCTCCGGTCCGCTGATCGTCAGATTGCTGCCGACCTCAAGCGTCCCGGCAGCGAGCGTGAACACATTCGCCGTATTCGTGCCGCTCACCAGATACCTTCAGCGTGCCGCCGCTCACAAACGCCAGCGCCGGACCCGCAGCCAAAGTGCCGGTCACATTGAGCGTGCCGCCCGTCGCCTCGATCGTCCCGCCGGTCGCCGTAACCGCGGCCGCCAGTGTGCCCGCACCCGTGATCGTCCCGCTGCTCAGCGTGATCCCGGACGTGTCGGTCAAGGTCGAGCCGCTGTCGAGTTGGATCGTGCCGCCGGCAACCGTCTCCGGTCCGCTGATCGTCAGATTGCTGCCGACCTCAAGCGTCCCGGCAGCGAGCGTGAATGCATTCGCCGTATTGGTGCCGCTCCCGGAGACCTTCAGGGTGCCGCCGCTCACAAACGCCAGCGCCGGACCCGCAGCCAAAGTGCCGGTCACATTGAGCGTGCCGCCCGTCGCCTCGATCGTCCCGCCGGTCGCCGTAACCGCGGCCGCCAGTGTGCCCGCACCCGTGATCGTCCCGCTGCTCAGCGTGATCCCGGACGTGTCGGTCAAGGTCGAGCCGCTGTCGAGTTGGATCGTGCCGCCGGCAACCGTCTCCGGTCCGCTGATCGTCAGATTGCTGCCGACCTCAAGCGTCCCGGCAGCGAGCGTGAATGCATTCGCCGTATTGGTGCCGCTCCCGGAGACCTTCAGGGTGCCGCCGCTCACAAACGCCAGCGCCGGACCCGCAGCCAAAGTGCCGGTCACATTGAGCGTGCCGCCCGTCGCCTCGATCGTCCCGCCGGTCGCCGTAACCGCGGCCGCCAGTGTGCCCGCACCCGTGATCGTCCCGCTGCTCAGCGTGATCCCGGACGTGTCGGTCAAGGTCGAGCCGCTGTCGAGTTGGATCGTGCCGCCGGCAACCGTCTCCGGTCCGCTGATCGTCAGATTGCTGCCGACCTCAAGCGTCCCGGCAGCGAGCGTGAATGCATTCGCCGTATTGGTGCCGCTCCCGGAGACCTTCAGGGTGCCGCCGCTCACAAACGCCAGCGCCGGACCCGCAGCCAAAGTGCCGGTCACATTGAGCGTGCCGCCCGTCGCCTCGATCGTCCCGCCGGTCGCCGTAACCGCGGCCGCCAGTGTGCCCGCACCCGTGATCGTCCCGCTGCTCAGCGTGATCCCGGACGTGTCGGTCAAGGTCGAGCCGCTGTCGAGTTGGATCGTGCCGCCGGCAACCGTCTCCGGTCCGCTGATCGTCAGATTGCTGCCGACCTCAAGCGTCCCGGCAGCGAGCGTGAATGCATTCGCCGTATTGGTGCCGCTCCCGGAGACCTTCAGGGTGCCGCCGCTCACAAACGCCAGCGCCGGACCCGCAGCCAAAGTGCCGGTCACATTGAGCGTGCCGCCCGTCGCCTCGATCGTCCCGCCGGTCGCCGTAACCGCGGCCGCCAGTGTGCCCGCACCCGTGATCGTCCCGCTGCTCAGCGTGATCCCGGACGTGTCGGTCAAGGTCGAGCCGCTGTCGAGTTGGATCGTGCCGCCGGCAACCGTCTCCGGTCCGCTGATCGTCAGATTGCTGCCGACCTCAAGCGTCCCGGCAGCGAGCGTGAATGCATTCGCCGTATTGGTGCCGCTCCCGGAGACCTTCAGGGTGCCGCCGCTCACAAACGCCAGCGCCGGACCCGCAGCCAAAGTGCCGGTCACATTGAGCGTGCCGCCCGTCGCCTCGATCGTCCCGCCGGTCGCCGTAACCGCGGCCGCCAGTGTGCCCGCACCCGTGATCGTCCCGCTGCTCAGCGTGATCCCGGACGTGTCGGTCAAGGTCGAGCCGCTGTCGAGTTGGATCGTGCCGCCGGCAACCGTCTCCGGTCCGCTGATCGTCAGATTGCTGCCGACCTCAAGCGTCCCGGCAGCGAGCGTGAATGCATTCGCCGTATTGGTGCCGCTCCCGGAGACCTTCAGGGTGCCGCCGCTCACAAACGCCAGCGCCGGACCCGCAGCCAAAGTGCCGGTCACATTGAGCGTGCCGCCCGTCGCCTCGATCGTCCCGCCGGTCGCCGTAACCGCGGCCGCCAGTGTGCCCGCACCCGTGATCGTCCCGCTGCTCAGCGTGATCCCGGACGTGTCGGTCAAGGTCGAGCCGCTGTCGAGTTGGATCGTGCCGCCGGCAACCGTCTCCGGTCCGCTGATCGTCAGATTGCTGCCGACCTCAAGCGTCCCGGCAGCGAGCGTGAATGCATTCGCCGTATTGGTGCCGCTCCCGGAGACCTTCAGGGTGCCGCCGCTCACAAACGCCAGCGCCGGACCCGCAGCCAAAGTGCCGGTCACATTGAGCGTGCCGCCCGTCGCCTCGATCGTCCCGCCGGTCGCCGTAACCGCGGCCGCCAGTGTGCCCGCACCCGTGATCGTCCCGCTGCTCAGCGTGATCCCGGACGTGTCGGTCAAGGTCGAGCCGCTGTCGAGTTGGATCGTGCCGCCACCCGTCACCCCGCCGACAGATTGCGTGGCATTGATGCTCACGTTTCCGGTGCCGCCGATCTCCAGCGTCTGATTTCCGCTGGTAAGGGTCACTGGGCTGATCGTCGAGGTGCTGTCGATCTTGAGCGTGTTTTGCGCACTGCTGTCGATGGCCAGCACCAAGCGGCTGTCGACCGTCCCTTGCAGATCCAGCGTGCCGCCGCCCTTGGCCGTTATCGTGCTGGTCGTGCTGTTGGAGCCGTTCGCGAGCGACAGGTTCGCCGCCACGGTGCCGATGCCGGTGAGAAAACCACTGCTGCCGCTTCCGTTCGTGCCAAACGTGATCCCGGACGTGTCGGTCAGCGTCGCTCCGCTGTCGATCAGCAGCGTCCCAAGCGTGACGTTCTGCGCGGCGTTGATGGTCGTGCTCTTGGCGATCTCCAGCGTCTGCAGGGCGTTGCTGACCGTGACCGGGCTGATCGTCGCTCCTCAATCTTCAACGCCGTTGCGTTATTGGTACTGACGTCGATCGCCAGGGCGAGAGTGCTGTCGATCGTTCCCTGGAGATCCAGCACGCCAGCGCCGTTTGTGGACCTGGCCGTTACCGTGCCTCCACCCGAGCCGGCGGTGAGGTTTGCCGTTATCGTACCTTTGCCCAACAGTGTTCCGGCAGTACCGCCACTCCCGAGCACAATGCCCGAGCTGTCGTTGAGGGTCCCGCCCTTCATCTGAATCTGGGCGTTGCCGCCGACGGTCTGCGCTCCGTTGATCGTCACGTTGCCGCCAATGGCAAGTATCTGATTGGCGTTGTTGAGCATGAGCGCGGAAATCATCGAGTTGCTGTCGATCCTCAGCGTGGTCTGATTGCCGGTGGTGGCGTCGATCGCCAGAACGAGATTGGGGTCGAGGACGCCCTGGAGATCGAGGGTGCCCGGGTTTCCCGATGTGATCCTTGCGGTGACGAAGCCTTCGCCAGCACCACCCGCGTTCAGAGCGGCCGTGACCGTGCCGCCGCCAAATAGCTTTCCGACGCTGCTGGCATTGCCGAGCGTAATCCCCGATGTATCGGCGAGCGTGCCACCTTTCATGATGATCTTCGCGCCGCCAGTGACGAACTGCTGCCCGGAGATGGTGACAGTTGCAGGGGATGCCCCAATGGTGAGCGTCTGATTGGAGTTGTTCAGAACGAGCGGGCTGATGGACGTTGTGCTGTCGATCTGGAGCGTATTCGCCTGCGTGCTGTCGATCGCCAGCACCAAGCCGCTGCCGATCGTCCCTTGCAGATCGAGCGTGCCGCCGCCCTTGGCCGTGATCGTGCTGCCTTGGCCCGTCGACCCGATCGCCCGCGACAGGTTCGCCGCGACCGTTCCGATGCCGGTCAGGAAGCCGTTGCTGCCGCTCGTCCCGAAGGTGATGCCGCTCGTGTCGGTCAGCGTCGCTCCGCTGTCGAGCAGGATCGTTCCCAGCGTGACGTTCTGCACCCCGGTAATGGTCGTGCTCTTGGCAATCTCCAAGGTCTGATTGCCGCTGGTGATCGACACTGCGGCGATCGTGTCCCCACTGTTGTCGATCTTGAGCGTATTTGCCTGCGTGCTGTCGATCGCCAGCACCAGCCCGCTGCCGATCGTCCCTTGCAGGTCCAGCGTCCCACCGCCCTCGGCAGTGATAGTGCTTCCGAGGCTGTTGGAGCTTGCGGCCAGTGCAAGACTTGCCGTAACGGTTCCGGTACCGGTGAGAAAACCATTATCCGGCATGCCGCTCGTGCCGAAGGTGATGCCGAATGTGTCGGTAAGCCCGGTCCCGCTTGCCAGCGTAACAGTGCCGCCGCCGCTGACGTTGAGGACACCGCCCAGCGTGAGCGAATTGCCGGTCTGGAGATTGATCGTCCCGGTATCGGTGATGGCCAGCGTGTTCGAGCCGGTTGTTGCAAAACTGCTGGTACCCTCGATGTTGATGGTACCGGCATTGCTGATTGTGTTGATCGCCCCAGTAAACGTATTCGTGCCGGCTACATCCCAGGTGGCGCCGGCATTGTTGTAGAAGGCAAGATCGGCGTTGACGACGCCGATGATAGTCCCGTCATTATTTACGGTAAGACTGCCGCCCGTCTCGGAGATGGCGATGGATGATGCCGAGGGCTGGGCGCTGCTGTCTTCGATAATCCCTGTGCTGGTGTTTGTTTTGGTGTTGTTGATGGTCGCGCTGCCGCCGGACTGTGTTATCTCGATGACAGGATTTTGCGACGTGCCGGCGCCCTTGATAGCGCCATCGTTGGTGATCGTGATGGTGGCCGTATTGCTGTTGGCGTCGGTCGACTCCGCCGTCAACGCATAGAGGCCGATGGGTCCGCTGACGGTCGTGCCCGAGTAGTTGTGGATGGTGATATTGCCTTTGCCGTAGTTGAGCGCCTCGATGCCGTCGCCGGCGCTGGCGGTGACGTTGGCGTAATTGTCGACGATGACGTTGCCGAGAACGTTAGCGTTCGCGATGAGAGTAGCATTGCTAGGGAGGGGGGGTGACGGCGTCGCACCGAAAAAGCCGGCAAGGATCCCCGCAGGCGACACCGTGGTAAAGTCCGTGTCGGAGGTGCTACCGGAGTTTATCATGCCCTTTGCAGTGACGTGGATGGTGCTCGAAACGCCGCCGGTGTCATTGGCGAGGTTGACCGCACGAAGGCCATCGCCACCCGCAGTGATTTTGTCGTCCGCTCCCAACGTCTGCAGCGTTATGTCGCCGTGTTCGTAGCTCGCGGCCTCTATACCGTATTGAACTGACGCAGTGATCGTAGTGGAGGCCTCGTCCGTGACGGACACGCTGCCAATACCGTAGTTCACGGCGCGGATGCCGTCTCCGGCTTGGGCAGTGATAGTTGCATGGCTGTCGACGGTGATGCTGCCAAACAAGAAGGGATTCGGCTGGTTGGCGGAACTGCCGGTGCCGCCCTGGTAGGTGGCAATGATGCCGGCGGGACGCTTGCCGGTATTGGTCAGAATTGTGCCGGAGTTGATGGTGCCGTAAGCGACCACATCGATGGTTCCGGGATTCGACGAGTTCGTTGTTGAGCTCGTCGGATCGAAATCATTGAAAGCAGCAATCCCGGCGCTGCCGGACATGATCACGTCGTCCGCCGACGTCGCCATGTTGACATAGACGCTGCCGGTACCGGTGCTGCCCGCCTGGATGCCGAACGGCGCTTTGTTCTGGTTGGTGGTGGAGGTAGGCGACGCCGAGTTTTGCGCGGTGATCTGGACGCCCGGCCCAAGATTTACGGTCACGTCGCCGGCGCCCGTGCTCATGTTCGCCAGGATGCCGGGTCCTGCACCCGCGTTGATGTTGGTGGCATTGTCATCGACTTCGACGCTGCCGGATGCGGCGGACGTATAGCTGGCGATGATCCCGGCAGGCTCGGTTCCATTGGCATTGTTGGTCGAGCCGGAATTGATCGTGCCGTACGCGTTAACTGTGATCCCCCCGGTGTTGTCGGTCGCGTTGGAATCCTCATTCAACGCCTGGATGCCGGCGCCACCGTTCGCAGCGCCACCGTTCGTCGAGTTGATAGTGTGCCCCGATGCCGTTGTAACAGACAGGCTGCCGGTCCCGGAGGTCGCGGCAAAAATGGCAGAGAAATCTTTGTTCGCGGTTGAGGAGTTGTTTGTTGTGACCGTCACGTTGTCGACAGTGGTAACCGAGACGTTGCCGTTCCCCTGGGTGATGGCGACGATGCCCTCCTGGCCGCCGCTGACGTTGCCGAATTGATGAATGGTGATGCTACCGGAATCGAGCGCGTTATTGAGCTGGGCGGTAATGCCGACGAATCCGCTGCCCCCGCTTACATTGCCGCGGCCGTCGATGGTGATGTTGGCGGTGCCGGTCGTGGTCGTGACGAACCTGATGCCGCTGCCGGAAGTCGCAGTCACATCACCCGGCCCGGTTATCTCGAACGTGCCGGAAGTCGAGGGGGGCAGTGTCGTCGTGTTGACGGTGTTGCTCGCTCCTGTCCCTCCGGTCGTATCGTTGAGATACAGCGTCCCCTGATTGGAATTGGTATCCGTGAGGAAATTGATTGTCTCTGGGGTGGACCCGTCGAGGTTGAGGGTTGCGCCGTCGCCGATCTGAAGGTTGCCGCTCAATACGGTCGGAGAGCTCCGGGTAATATTGGGCTTGATGTCGAGCGTGCCTCCGAGAGCCTGAATTGTCCCATCGTTGATCAATGAAAAATTGGTGCCGCCGATGGTGCCGGAGCCGGAAATGAAGTTGTTGGAGTTGTTGAGCTTCTCGGAGTTGTGGTCGTTGCCTTTGATGGTGCCGCCGGCAATTACCACGGTGCCCCCGCCAGTGAGCGTCAGCGTGCCTCCCGTGCCGGGCGCAATATCAACCTCGAGCAGGGTCCCGCTGGCCAGCGAAATGCCGAGGCCCTGCAGCCCGCTGCCCTGGTTGTTGATGCTGGTGTCGCGCACGTCGAGCGTGCCGCCCGCCGTCGCCTTCAACAGCCCAGAATTGGTGATGCTGTTGCCCGTATTGAGGGTCAGCACGCCAGTCGCGTTGATGGTGCCGGCAGCGTCGTTCTGAAGGATGAGCGTGCCGCTGCCGCTCATATTCACGGCGATGCTGCCGTTGCCCTCGATCGTGTTGTTGACATTTTCGAGCGTGTACGTGCCGGTGAAGGGCGTCATCGTGCCGTAGACGAAGTTGGGCGCCTTGATGGTGCCACCCGAGAGCGACACCACGCCTGATTGCGCCGCGGTGCCGGTCAGCGTCAGCTTGCCGCCGGAGCTCGGATCGACCACGAAGAAGGCGCCAGTGCCCGTGCTGCCGGTGAGCTGGATGCCGTTGGCGCCGGGGGCCGACGGAGCGCCGCCGTCCCAGCTGATGCTGCTGCCTCTGAAATCGATGGCGGGCGCAGCGGTGCCGCCTAGAGTGTCCGCCTTCAGCAGGCCGGAATTGCTCAAATTGTCGTCGATCTCCAGCTTGCCCCCGCCGGTCGCTTCGAGCGTGCCGCCGGCGAGATTTTCGATTTGCATGCCGGTCGCAAGCCGCAGCGTGCCGCCCGAGGTGTCGTTGGCATTGATGGTGCCGCTGTTATAGAGGTCGAGATTGCTGATGGTGCCGGTGCCGAAGATGTTGTCTTGATTGATCAGCTCATCGAGCTGGCTCGGCGCCATCGCGGCTCCGGTGATGGTGCCGCCGCTGAGCGCCACGTCGCCGCCGCCGTCGAGGGTCAGTGAGCTGACATCGACGAGCAGCGTCGCGGCATTGATCGCAATGCCGGTGTTGCTCGCCGCCGTGCCCCGGTTGGTGATCTCGGCATCCTGAACATCGAGCGTGCCGCCGGAGGTCGCCTCCAGGAGGCCCAGATTGATGACGGCGGCGCCGGTGTGCAGCGTCAGCATCTTGGCGGGGTCGTTGACGTTGGCATTGATGGTCCCGCCAAGGTCGTTCTTGAGGCTGAGCATGCCGGCCGCGCCGCTGCCGATGGTGCCCGCGCCGGTAATCGTGTTGTCGAAGTTCTCCAGGAGGGTGGCGGTCGAGCCGTTGCCGATCACCTTGCTGCCGCTGGTGAGCGTCATGCTGCCTTGGCCGGTGAGTTGAAGGTCGGCGTTGTCGACCTTGAAGGTGGAGGTGCCGTCCACCGTGATGCTGCCCTTGGCGGAGAGGATCGCGTTCGCGATCTCGCTGTCCTTGATGTCGAGCGTGCCGCCACCGGTCGCCTGTAAGTGCCCAGCATTGGTGATGACGTGGCCGGTCGCGATCACGAGCGCCTGAGCGGCGACGCTTGCGTCGATGAAGCCGCCCGCGTCGTTCTGCAACATGAGCTTGCCGTCGCCCGCATTGCCGATGGTGCCGTAGCCGGAAATCGTATTGTTGAAATTTTCGAGTGTCCGGCTGCCGGTGATGGTGCTAGGAGCCCTGATAGTGCCGCCGACGAGCGACACCGCGCCCGAGCCGGAGCCGTTGGCGCCAGTGAGCGTGAGCGTGGAAGCGCTGTCGACGAGGAGCGTCGCGCCGCTGCCGTCGAGCCAGATGCCGTTTTGGCCGGCAGTGGGAGTGCTGCCGGTCCAGGTGATGGTGCTGCCCTTGAAATCGATGCTGCTGCCGGCAGTCGCTTCGAGCAGGCCGGAGTTGCTCAAATTGCTGTCAATCTCAAGCGTCTGCCCATTGATCGCCGCGAGCGTGCCGCTGTTCGAGAGCGAGGTGCTCGCAGCAATCGCAAGCGTGCCGCCTGTCGTCTGCAGCGTGCCGCTGATGTTCAGCGTGGCGACGCTGACGCTGTTGCTGCCGCTGGTCGCATTGATGGTGCCGGCGACGGTGAGGGAGCCGGCGCCGCTGATGCTGGTGCCATGGCCGCCACTATCTTGGCCAAGCGCCAGCGTACCGTCGACCTGTATCAGGTTGCTGTCGGTTACGCTCACCCCGCTAAGCGTTGCATCGGTCGAGCTGACACCCGAATGCTCGACTTTAAGGGTGCCGGCGGTGTCGACCAGGATGCTGCCGCCGTTGACCGTGGTGCCTTGATCGAGCACTAGCGTTGCTGGGTCTGTATCGATCACGATATGCCCGGCGGCGCCGCCGGTGAGGTTCACGTTATGGAGGAACACCTCCTGCCCGGCGCCGTTGGCATCCTCGATATGCAGCTCAGAGCCTGCGTCGAAGTGCAACTCGCCGCCGGTGATGGTGGCGTGGTGGTCGAGCACCAATGTGCTGCCATTGTCGAGCGTGATGATGGCGCCGGAGCCGTTTGTGACGGCAAGATTATCGAGGGTGGCATCGGCACCGCTCGTGCCAATGACTTTCAATGTGCCGAGATTGGTGAGCTGCCCAGCACCACCGCCGTAAATGGTGGTTCCGCCGGTGAGATCGAGCTCGGCTGCGGCATCGACCTGGATGCTGCCGGAGGTGTTGGTGAGCAGATCGCTGTTCAGCGTCAGCGTGCCGGCGGCGAGGACCTCGAGGGTGCCGGTATTGGTGAAGCTGTTGGTGCCGGTGCCGATCGTGGTGCCGCCGGTCTCGTTCTCGATCTCGTTGCCGCTGCCGCTGACGTTGATGTGGCCGGCATTGTTGAGCTGACCGTCATTGAGGGTGTCGCCGCCGGTGAGGGCGAGCGTGCCGGTGCTGTCGACGGTAATGATGCTGGAGGTGTTGGTGAGCAGATCGCTGTTCAGCGTCAGCGTGCCGGCGACTTCCAGGGTGCCGGTATTGGTGAAGCTGTTGGTGCCGGTGCCGATCGTGGCGCCGCCGGTCTCGTTCTCGATCGTGTTGCCGGTGCCAGTGACCTTGATCAGGCCGGCATTGTTGAGCTGACCGTTATTGATGGTGTCGCCGCCGGTGAGATCGAGCGTGCCGGTGCTGTCGACGGTGATGATGCCGGGGGTGGTGGCGGGGGTGGTGAAATTGTTGACCGTATCGTCGAGGAGCGTGAGCGTGCCGGCGGCGAGGACTTCCAGGGTGCCGCTATTGGTCACGATATTGGTGCCGGTGTTCTCGTTCTCGATCGCGTTGCCGCTGCCGCTGACGTTGATCTGGCCGGCATTGTTGAGCTGACCGCCATTGATGGTGTCGCCGCCGGTGAGATCGAGCGTGCCGGTGCTGTCGACGGTAATGATGCCGGAGGTGTTGGTGAGCAGATCGCTGTTCAGCGTCAGCGTGCCGGCGGCGAGGACCTCGAGGGTGCCGGTATTGGTGAAGCTGTTGGTGCCGGTGCCGATCGTGGTGCCGCCGGTCTCGTTCTCGATCGCGTTGCCGCTGCCGCTGACGTTGATGTGGCCGGCATTGTTGAGCTGACCGTCATTGAGGGTGTCGCCGCCGGTGAGGGCGAGCGTGCCGGTGCTGTCGACGGTAATGATGCTGGAGGTGTTGGTGAGCAGATCGCTGTTCAGCGTCAGCGTGCCGGCGACTTCCAGGGTGCCGGTATTGGTGAAGCTGTTGGTGCCGGTGCCGATCGTGGCGCCGCCGGTCTCGTTCTCGATCGTGTTGCCGGTGCCAGTGACCTTGATCAGGCCGGCATTGTTGAGCTGACCGTTATTGATGGTGTCGCCGCCGGTGAGATCGAGCGTGCCGGTGCTGTCGACGGTGATGATGCCGGGGGTGGTGGCGGGGGTGGTGAAATTGTTGACCGTATCGTCGAGGAGCGTGAGCGTGCCGGCGGCGAGGACTTCCAGGGTGCCGCTATTGGTCACGATATTGGTGCCGGTGTTCTCGTTCTCGATCGCGTTGCCGCTGCCGCTGACGTTGATCTGGCCGGCATTGTTGAGCTGACCGCCATTGATGGTGTCGCCGCCGGTGAGATCGAGCGTGCCGGTGCTGTCGACGGTAATGATGCCGGAGGTGTTGGTGAGCAGATCGCTGTTCAGCGTCAGCGTGCCGGCGGCGAGGACCTCGAGGGTGCCGGTATTGGTGACAGTCATGCCCTCGAGCGTCGCACCGCGCCCGCTGATCGACGAATCGTCGACGGTGTCGGAAGTGTCATCAGCGGGACTTTCGACCCCGCTCCCTGCTGCTACGAGAAGCTTACCCGCGCTCTCCACTGTCATCGTGCCGCCGGAGATCGTCGTGCCGTCGTTGAGCGTCAGCACCGCAGTCGAGCCGACATCAATGCCGGGCTTTATGGTGCCGCTGCCATCATTGCTATCCGTCACCTGCACGCCGTCCAGCGTCGCGCCGGTGCCCGGCGTTCCGCCGACCGGCACTATAATGGCCAGTTGAGCTCCGTTCTGAATCGTCAATGTGCCGGTGCCGCCGCCCTGGATCTGCGCATTGTCCTCAAGCGTGAGGGTAGCGCCGGTGGCGATCTCGATGCCGGAATGTGGGCTGACCGTGTCGTCATCCACGACCACGCCGTCGAAGATAGCGCCAAATGCGCCGTTCGTTTCGACGAGTATTCTACCCTGGTCGTCTATGGTTCCGGTGACAGTTTCATCTACAAGCGTCAGGGTAGTGCCAGATTGTACCGTGTTGTGTCCCGACAAACCACTTTGCACAGTCTGGATCGTACTATTTGCCGTATTGATAGTGCCGCCAGAATTTATGATGATGTTGGCATTGTCTATGAAGCTGTCGTCGACATTGAGCGTCGCACCAGGGTCAACAATAATCGTAATCTCGCCGCCACTGAAAGAAGCATGCTCGAGCGTCAGCGTCCCGCCCTTGACATGGATTTCGCTGGAGCCCCCAATATCGTCCGTCACTGTGATGTAACTGATCTCGTTGGTGGTGCCGCTATCGACCTCCACCGTCCCGGCAAGAGTCATGGTGCCGTTGGAGGTGGTGTTACCGGAGATCGTGGCGCCGTCGTTCAGCTTCAAAACCGCGCCTGATGCTACGTCGATTCCGGTAGCGGTGGTGTTGTTATCGGTGACGGCAATGGCATCGAGCGTGGCGCCGCGCATACTCACAGCGGCACCGTCCGCGCCTTGGCCGGCGATAATTAAAAGCTCGCCAGTGCTGTCAACCGTGAGCGTGCCCCGGCTGATTGCAGCGCCAATTACAGTCCCATCTTCGAGCGTCAGCGTTGCGCCTAATACATCTATGCCGGGATTGGTGCCGCCAGCGTTGTTGTCCGCCACTTGCATCCCGTCCAACGCTGCACCTGAGCCGGTGACCTGAAGCTCGCCGTTGCTTTCAATTGTCAGCGTACCGGCGTCGCCCGGCAGCGTGCCGGTGCTGCCGCCCAAGATCTGCGTGCCACCGGTGAGCGTCAGCACGCCAGCCGCCACATCAATCCCGGGAACGCCAGGAGGAATGGGGCTGGTGGTGTCATCATCCACGATGACGCCATCGAGTGTGACGAGCGTGAGTCCGATTGACGTCGTAATGAGGAGCTGGCCACCATTATCGTTGACGGTGCCGCCGTGGATGGTCGCCTGCGTCAGAGTGAGCTGGTGCCCGTTGTCGATCTGAATGACGCTGCCGATGGGATCGATGCTGGTGATCTCGCTGCCACTCACCGTGACGTCATCGAGGATCAGCGTCACCCCATTCTCAACCATCAGCTTGCCGTTGTTGAGCAGCGCATGGGTGGTGCTGGTACCCTCAATAGCGCTGTTGCGGGTAACGTCGATGAAGCCGAAATCCGCGCTGTTGCTGTCGTTGAGCCCCAACACGGAGCCGTCGCCGAACTCGGTCCCGTTATTGATGGTGCCGCCGCGGATGGTCACGCCGGAGAGGGTCAGCGTGTCGTCGTTGTCGACCTGCAGCGTGCTGGCCGTGGTGGCATTGGTGATGTCGCTGCCGGTGATGGTGACGTCGTCGAGGATCAGGGTCTTGCCGGCCTCGACCGTCACCTTGCCGTTGTTGAGCAGCGCATGGGCGCTGGCCGCGCCCTCGATGGCGCTGTTGCCGGTCACGTCGATCAAGCCGAAATTGGCGGCGGTGATCCCGGCCACCGTGCCGGTGCCGAAGGCGGTGCCGTCGGTGATGGTGCCGCCGCGGATGGTCACGCCGGAGAGGGTCAGCGTGTCGTCGTTGTCGACCTGCAGCGTGCTGGCCGTGGTGGCATTGGTGATGTCGCTGCCGGTGATGGTGACGTCGTCGAGGATCAGCGTCTTGCCGCTCTCCACCGTCACCTTGCCCTTGTTGATCTGGGCATTGCTGTCGATGGCGCTGTTGCCGGTCACGTCGATCAAGCCGAACAGGGTCGCGTTGGTGGTGCCGAGGCCGGCTACCCCGCCGCTGCCGCCCAGCGTCCCATCGTTGATCGTGCCGCCGTGCAGCGTCGCCTGGGTGAGCGTGAGCGTCTGCCCGTTGTCGATCTGAACGCTGGCGCCGCTATTGGTGATCTCGCTGCCGCTCACCGTCACGTCGTCGAGGATCAGCGTCTTGCCGCTCTCCACCGTCACCTTGCCCTTGTTGATCTGGGCGTTGCTGTCGATGGCGCTGTTGCCGGTCACGTCGATCAAGCCGAACAGGGTCGCGTTGGTGGTGCCGAGGCCGGCTACCCCGCCGCTGCCGCCCAGCGTCCCATCGTTGATCGTGCCGCCGTGCAGCGTCGCCTGGGTGAGCGTGAGCGTCTGCCCGTTGTCGATCTGAACGCTGGCGCCGCTATTGGTGATCTCGCTGCCGCTCACCGTCACGTCGTCGAGGATCAGCGTCTTGCCGCTCTCCACCGTCACCTTGCCCTTGTTGATCTGGGCATTGCTGTCGATGGCGCTGTTGCCGGTCACGTCGATCAAGCCGAACAGGGTCGCGTTGGTGGTGCCGAGGCCGGCTACCCCGCCGCTGCCGCCCAGCGTCCCATCGTTGATCGTGCCGCCGTGCAGCGTCGCCTGGGTGAGCGTGAGCGTCTGCCCGTTGTCGATCTGAACGCTGGCGCCGCTATTGGTGATCTCGCTGCCGCTCACCGTCACGTCGTCGAGGATCAGCGTCTTGCCGCTCTCCACCGTCACCTTGCCCTTGTTGATCTGGGCGTTGCTGTCGATGGCGCTGTTGCCGGTCACGTCGATCAAGCCGAACAGGGTCGCGTTGGTGGTGCCGAGGCCGGCTACCCCGCCGCTGCCGCCCAGCGTCCCATCGTTGATCGTGCCGCCGTGCAGCGTCGCCTGGGTGAGCGTGAGCGTCTGCCCGTTGTCGATCTGAACGCTGGCGCCGCTATTGGTGATCTCGCTGCCGCTCACCGTCACGTCGTCGAGGATCAGCGTCTTGCCGCTCTCCACCGTCACCTTGCCCTTGTTGATCTGGGCGTTGCTGTCGATGGCGCTGTTGCCGGTCACGTCGATCAAGCCGAACAGGGTCGCGTTGGTGGTGCCGAGGCCGGCTACCCCGCCGCTGCCGCCCAGCGTCCCATCGTTGATCGTGCCGCCGTGCAGCGTCGCCTGGGTGAGCGTGAGCGTCTGCCCGTTGTCGATCTGAACGCTGGCGCCGCTATTGGTGATCTCGCTGCCGCTCACCGTCACGTCGTCGAGGATCAGCGTCTTGCCGCTCTCCACCGTCACCTTGCCCTTGTTGATCTGGGCGTTGCTGTCGATGGCGCTGTTGCCGGTCACATCGATCAAGCCGAACAGGGTCGCGTTGGTGGTGCCGAGGCCGGCTACCCCGCCGCTGCCGCCCAGCGTCCCATCGTTGATCGTGCCGCCGTGCAGCGTCGCCTGGGTGAGCGTGAGCGTCTGCCCGTTGTCGATCTGAACGCTGGCGCCGCTATTGGTGATCTCGCTGCCGCTCACCGTCACGTCGTCGAGGATCAGCGTCTTGCCGCTCTCCACCGTCACCTTGCCCTTGTTGATCTGGGCGTTGCTGTCGATGGCGCTGTTGCCGGTCACATCGATGAAGCCGAACAAGGTCGCGTCGATGGTGCCAAGACCGGCCACCGTGCCGGTGCCGGCGCGATCGCCGTCCGTGATGGTGCCGCCGTGAATGGTGACCTTGTTCAGCGTCAGCGTATTGCCGTCGTCGACCTGAATGGTGCTGCTGGTCGCCGCGTTGGTGATCTCGCTGCCGGTCACCGTGACATCGTCGAGGATCAGCGTCTTGCTGCTCTCCAGCGTCAGCTTGCCGTTGTTGAGGCTGGCATTGCTGTCGATGGCGCTGTTGCCGGCGACGTCGATAAGGCCGAAATCAGCCGCGTTGCTGTCGCCGAGCCCGGCGACCCCGCCGCTGCCCCCCAGCGTGCCGTCGTTGATGCTGCCGCCATGGAGGGTCGCCTGGTTAAGGAGCAGCGTGGCGCCGTCGGCGATCCGGAGCTCGCCGTTGACGGCGTCGTTGGTGACCGTAGTGCCCTGACTGAGCGTGAGCTGACCATCGACAACGTGCAGCAAATTATGATTGACAATGGCTACGTTCTGCAGGACGTTATTTGGATTGGGCAGCGAACTATCGCGTTCGGACTCGATCGTTCCCCGGTTGACAATATCGCCGCTGGCAATCAGGCCACCGGTGATGCTGACACCGCCCTCGAGATCAAGAATCGAGGTCGCATCCAAGATCTAAATCGTGCCGTACGTATTGCCATCCCCGATAACGTTTGCATCCGTGAACTCCAGGATGCCGCCATTGATTGCCTTGAGCGTCCCGCCATCACCATGGCTGTCCGCATTAACCCAGGTCGCGACGCCGAGTGTGGGATCGCCGATTTTGAAGGTCGTTGCTGGGGTAGCGCCGGGGGGCAGATCGTCGGCATCGCCGCCCCCAGGGGTGAGGGCACCGTCCGCGATGATGGTGCCGGCATTGCCGCCGATCCCAGTACCGTGGCGCACTGTGAAGGTGCCGCCAATTACATCGAGCGTCGACGTTTTGATCAGAGCGATAGTCTTTATGGCTTGATCCGGTCCGGGCGTTTGCGGATCGGATGGGACGGCGGGGCTCGTGATCGTGTACGAGCCGGCGAAGTCGACCAGGCCGACATCGTCATCTCGCTGTGGGATCGTACCCGAGCTCCAGTTCAAGGGATTATTAAAGTCACCGCTTAACGAGGTCCCGCCGTGGCTTTCCGGACTGACCCAGAAGATCGGCTCGGCGGTGTTCAACGGCTGGGTGCCGATGATGCTCACCGTCACGTCTTCGGTCCACGAACCGCCGTGGTTGTCAGAGACCGTGAGCGCGAACACATCATTAAGCGTGTGGAAGGGGCCGAGCTCCCCAAGCTGCTGCGCTAGCGCAACCTGCGCCTCCGAAACCTGGTAGCTCCAGCTAATCAGGCCGGCTCTGCCACCGGTCGTATCGGTCTCAACGTTTGCGGTCAGCGAGCCAACTGCTGTTATTGGGGTGACGGTAACGGTGTGGGTGTCGCTGAAATTCACATAGGTAAAAGGCGGGCTCGCGCCCGTGGCCTCTGCAAAAGGCACCGTGCCAGCGGTGGCCAATGTGGTTGCCGCCACGTCCTGGGTGACCGCAGCAAAAATTGCTCCGTGCTGATCGACGGTCGGCGTGGAACTAGAGACGGAAGAATTGAGGACTGCAGTATTGTCCAACAGCGTAAGAGCAGTACCGCCCGTCGCGACCACTATGCCAATCCCGCTGGTGCTGGCGGTGCTGCTCAAGGGCACGCCGTTTAGCGTGAGGCTGCTGTTTAGGGTCAGATCCGCGAGTGCGGCGTCAGCGGCACTGCCGAGCTGCACCGCCGGCGCGCTCGCGTTATCGAGGTCGAGGAGGTAGGCCGTGTTGGCCTGCGTGTAGACGACATAGCGGCCGTCAAACCGGGCTGATCGAGGCACCGCTGTACATCTCGTGCGGATGGCCCGTGAATACGACAGGATTGTTCTGCGAAGGCTGCGAAGGATCAAAGAAAACAGTGTGCCCAGCGCTCGGATCAATTTTGATCGGTGTCGCGCTCGGATCAATCACCGGCGTATGCAAGGCGGGATCGAGGGATGCAGCCACGCGGTTATGAAAGTACAGGTGACCGTCGCTCGCAGCGTAAGCAACGTAGGTCCCGTCGGCACTGAGGCTGACCCCAGCTACAGAGCCCTGGGTCGAGACAGTTGTCGTAGGATGCGCCGGGGAAATGATCGGATTTTCGTTGGTGCCGACGATCGTGACCGGAATCTGAAACGAGGACCCGGCCGCACTCACCGTGACCGTCTGCTGAACCTCCTCTCCTTCCGCGAGGTATTGGTAGTTCGCATTGATGAAGTTGTAGGTCCATGTCGTCGAGGAAACGCTCCCATCGGAGTAAACAACCACGATGGCGCCGCTGACGGGTGTATCGGGGTCCACCGGGTGTGAGTTGCCTATCGTGTTCGGTGCGAAATGGCCGCTTCTTTCGTGGACGGTTACTGACCCGTCCGTGCCACTGATAAACGCGATGGTCTTATTCCCCGAGGTCGTTGAGATTGTGGTGTTGTTTTGGATGGTGTTGTTGTTCGAGCTCGAGTTGTTTTGAGTAATCGTTGCAGTCGTAGTGGTCGCGCTCGTCGTCTGGTTCGTCGTCGTCGGAGCTGGGATGAAGCCAACGGAGGAAGCGGCGCCCGCAGAACCGCCGGCCGTGCTGGCAAAATCGCCCGGATTGGTTTGCTGCATAAAGCTGTATCCGCGCGAGAGCGTCTGCAGCGTGCCTTGATATTGCTCTTGCAGGTCCGTCATCCGCGAGGTGTTATTGGTGACGTGGTCGACGCTGACCGAGGTCCCGGTCTTGCGGATCACTATGCTTTGTTGAGGATCATCGACCGTGACAACTTGGCCAGTCGGGCGGCCGGAATCGTCCTTGATGGCGAGCGTAAAGGTGCCGTGCAGAAGGTCCTTGACGGTTATGGAGTTGTCATCGGGCGCTGCGTCATCCGGATTCGCAGCCAGGCTTTCCTGCACAACCGAGAAGGTCAGCGCCGCCAGCGTCAGAAAACCGATCCCGCCGGTTTCTGCGCGGCCGCGAATGCTTGCGACCGGCGTCTCGATTCGAAGCTTACCGGCCCGTGCCAAGGCCCCGGAAAGGAACGCAAACGCCCCTCGCGCAAGGGTGAAAAGGGCCGAGCTCGGGCGCCCTTCCGGGTCGCAACCGAATTCATCGAGCGCCATGCGGGCGCTGTCGGCAAGCTTAAAAGTCGTGCCGTCCCGGAAAACAATCTCGACCGCACCGTCGGCTGCGGTCTCGATCACATCGCCTTGGTAAACCAAGCCCCCGGGTTTGGCTGCAACCCTCGCCTCGCCGGGGCGTACGACGGTGGCGGCACCGTCCACCCACTGGATTTGCCCGATGGCCGGGGAGTGCGGTCCTTCGCTCGTCCCGGCACTCCCAACTAACCACTTGTAATTCCAAGACAAATTGCCGCCGCTGCGGAACCTAACGTTCCGCCCCTCTGTTACCCCCCCGGTTCCCATGAGATTGCGCGCGCCGGTTGATGCCGGTGCCCAACGCCCGCGCTTTCCGGTTATCCTTTATGAGCCGTTAAAGCAATCGAAATCGACGGACTTGATACCGGGACTGGGGGCAATCCCTAGGAGATTTTTTATTGCCCGATGTGTGAGGTAGATCACATTCCGCCCTAAAAACTTCGTCCATGTTCGAACACAGGCCATAGCGGCCAGATGTGACTTTCCCAGCCGGCTGAATATCCATGGTTGATCTATGGGGTCAAATGCTGCTATTAAGAGTATCTTAGCCAGAATGGAGCGGACCATGCGCGCACCGGCGCTCGCCCTGTCGGCGGCGGGCCTGATCGTTATCGCAAGCGCTCTGGTGCCAGGCTCAGCGAGGGCCCAGGGTAACGCTGCGCCCGCTGAAGGTGTGGCAAGTCCGATCGGAAAGGTGGTCACCGCGACAGGCTCGGTGGCCATCCAGCACGTCGCTGCCGTCCCCGTGCAAGCGAGCGCCGGCGGCACAGGGGCCAAGGTTGGGGATTTGGTCTACAAGGCCGATGTGGTTTCGACCGGAGCCGACAGCGCAGTCGGCATCACATTCACCGATGGCACCGCGTTCAATCTTTCCAGCAACGCGCGCATGGAGTTGAACGAGTTCGTCTACAACCCGAAAGGAAAAAACAACTCCACATTGTTTAGCCTGTCCAAGGGCACATTCACCTTCATCGCCGGCAAAGTGGCCAAGACCGGGGACATGAAGATTGATACCCCGGTCGCAACCATGGGAATTCGCGGCACTGCACCGCGCGTCGAGATCAATGCCGACGGCGCGGTTACGTTCTCCACGCTTGTCGAAGAGGGCAAAACCAAGACCAAAGAGGGGCTCAAGCAGCTACATAAAGAGACGCCCGGTTCGGGCCAGCAAGAGAGCCCGTTTCAAGTCGTGCTCAAAGCCATGGGGCTGTGCAATGGCCTCGATCGTGCCGGAGGATCCGATAGCCAGATCAAGGGGTGCACGGAACTCATCGAGTCCGATGAGAAGACCCCGGAAACACTTGGGCACGCTTACAACAATCGCGGCAATGCCTATGCTCTGAAGGGTGATTACGACCTGGCCATCAAGGATTACGACGAGGCGATCCAGGCCAGTCCGGACGTCAGCAAGACCTTCTACAACCGCGCGCTCGCGTACAAGAGAAAGGGCGAGCATGATCGCGCGATCGCGGACTTGGACCAAGTGCTCAAGCTTGATCCCTATTACATGAATGCCTTTATCGCCCGCGCCCAAGTGTACGAGAAGAAAAGCGACTATGAGCACGCGGTGCAGGATTATGACGAGGCGATAAAGCTTCAGCCCAACTGGGGCCGTCCCTGGAATGGGCGCTGTTGGGCCAGGGCGATCCTGGGTCAATTGCAGCCGGCTTTATCGGATTGCAACGAGGCGGTTCGCTTGGAGCCCGACTCCGCGGTGGACTTGGATTCGCGCGGATTGGTCTACCTCAAGATGGGGCAATGGGATTCCGCCATTGCCGATTACAGTTCCGCGCTGCGGATTAGTCCGCGGCTGGCAAGCTCGCTTTATGGCCGCGGCCTTGCCAAGCTCAAGAAAGGCGCTACCGCCGATGCCGATGCGGATATCTCGGCGGCCAAGGCGATCGAGGCAAAGATCGCCGAGGAGTTTGCCCGTTACGGCGTGCAGTAGCGCCGTCTCTTTAAGGCTTCGCCCAAATCGATCTACCGGCTAATCAGTTTCGTTCCGCCGTCGTTGCTGTCCGGTCCGACGGACAGTGGCTGCCGTTGGACAATCGAACGCTGATCATGGTCAATGCCACGAAGGCGCGCCGCTATCATCCTCTGTTTATCCTGGACCATCGGGGTGTGCGGGAGTTTGTCACCGCGGCATTGGCGCCCTGAACAGCGGCTGGGCCTTGCAGGCGCTATTTGAGTAGCTGCCAATCGCCATTTTCGACACGAACCAGAACGCGAGCACGGGTGTCGAGCCCGGAATGGTCGTCGGCGGTCATATTGTAAACGCCGTTAGTCCCGACGACGTCATGGACGTTCTCCAGCGCCTCGCGCAGCGCCTGGCGGAACTCCGGGGTGCCCGGCATCGCGTTTTGCATTGCACGCGGAACGGCGGCATTGAGCAGCAGGTATCCATCGTAGCTATATCCGCTAAAGACATTCCGGCTGTGATCGCCGAATTTATGTTCGTACCGCTTGATGAACTCTATGTCGACCGGCTTAACCGGATTGTCCTCTGGGAGCTCCTCCGCAACGATCAGCGGGCCACTGGGCGCGATAGCGCCCTCAACCGCCTTGCCGCCGGCTTTGATGAATTCGCGGGTAACGCTTCCATGGTTGTGATAGATTTGTTTGTTATAGCCGCGAACAA
This sequence comes from uncultured Alphaproteobacteria bacterium, assembly GCA_963841705.1. Lineage (GTDB taxonomy): Bacteria > Pseudomonadota > Alphaproteobacteria > Rhizobiales > Xanthobacteraceae > VAZQ01. Next base: position 66,717 of record CAWJDY010000044.1, on the reverse strand, counting down.
CCAGGGCGGTATGGGGCAGCGCGCTGCCCGCACCCGACCCACCAACCAGGATGGCATCGGGATTCGCGGCGAGCAGCTTGCTCACCTGAGCCGTTACGCTCGTGTCGGTGCGCGCATAACGCTCGACGTCGACAGTCTGAATTCCCGCCCCCTTCCATCCGAGATTGTCGATTGCATTCACGATAAAGTCGCCCCAGGCATCGGAAAATCCGATGTAGCCGACCCTTTTTACGCCGTAAGCCTTCATATGCTCGACGACGGCGCTCATCATGAGCCCTGGGCGCTGCGGCAGGACAAAGACCCATTTCAGTTTGTCGAAGGTGAGGACGACCGGACCGAGCGCAATCAACGGCGTCTGCAAATCATAGGCGATCTGGGCAACCTCGGTTGTGGCGAGGAGCGACACTGAGCCCATCAGTGCATCCACCTTGTCCTCGGTGATGAGCCTGCGGGCGTTGTCTGCAGCCGTTTGGGGATCGCCATTGTCTTCGTCGATGATGAATTTGGCAGGTTGGCCGCCGATGGTCTTCGGCATCAACTCAAATGCATTTTTGTAGGATGCGCCAACCGACGCACTGGGTCCCGTCGTGGCCAAGGTCACGCCAATGGTGATATCCTGGGCCACCGCCACCCTGGTCGCGAACAAAACTGCCAACGTCAGAGAATAGAGGTGTATGCGGTTCACGGTGCTCCTCAACCTGTCGGACAGCCGGCACGCTGCTCGGATGGGTGCAGCGGACTCCTCAGAGGAAAACAGTTCTCGGTACGATAAGGTACCCGAGGCTGCTGGGCGGGTTTCTTTTCATTCTCCCACCAATCTTTATCCACTTCCAGAAGTGTCCCAGCGACAAATCAGCCGGATGCTGTGTTTTGCTTTGCCCGCTCGATAGCCTCCTGCTCGAGCTTGACGGCCATCGCTCTGCGTAGCTTGGTCTCCAACTCTGCCCTTAGAATCGACTGCGAGAATAGCATCGCCCGGCTCACCTTCCTCGAGGTGCGTACAGCCACAGCGTCGTACTGCTCCGGCGATAGCAGTCGCTGGCGTTTGACGAAAGCACGCGTGCCTTCCCAGATGTATTCGAGGCCGTGCAGCTCGACGTAGTCCTGAAGCGCCTTCTTGTCCGGGAAGTTCTTAGGAGGCATTTTGCTTTAAGTGGCACACCTGAGACGGTAGCCTTGGGTTGAGCGCCGCAGGCGCCAGCTCCGCATTTGTCCGAGCGAGTTCGTCACTCGTCCAGGCAATCGGCCCCAAACATGTTGCTGCGGCGGCAAAAGCTAGCGGTTTCGCATAGGACCCTCCCAAAGCAGGGGGGCGAGATAGGCACGGCGCGGCATGAGAAAATGTGATGCCCATCACAAAATGTCGCTTTTCAGCCAGCCGCCGATCACGAGTGCTAAGCCCTTCCAGGGGGCGTGCTGCTGCATTACCATGTCCGCGCCTAGGCAGGCGCTGTCGAACGGCCAAGCCTAGACGGAAATTCTGGAATTTCGCGTTGGTTCTGCATCTCACCCTCTCTAGGGAACGCGCTACGAACAGCGTGAACGGGACAAACTGAACTAGCTAGCGGCAGATCGATCCAAGGAGAACCAGTGAAGAAAAACCCATCCAGCAGGCGTGCCTTCGTCGTTGCTGGCGCATGCAGCGCGGCAATACTCTTCCTCATGGAATGGTATTGCGGCACCCCGGTGCGGGCACAGCCGGTCGGGGCACAACCGCGTGATCAGCTGTATGCATCAGCCAAAGGGGAGAAAACCCTTAGTTTGTGGGCGGCGGGTCCGGCTGCCGGTTACGAGAGGGCGGCCCGCGCTTTCGAGGAGCAATATCCGGGCATCGCTGTTTCGCTGACCGGCGGCTTGAGCGAGGGCCTCAAGAGCAGGATCGAGGAGCAGCTCGGCGCCAAGAAGGTCGAGACCGATCTCGCGATCTTGCAGACCATCCAGAATTTCATCGACTGGCACCGTCGTGGACTGCTCCTGCCCTTCAAACCCGATGGCTTCGACAAAATCGATGCCGGGTTGAAAGACAAGGACGGAGCGTGGATCGCGGTCAACAAGATCCCGATCTTCTACGCTTATAACACCGAGCACGTGCAGGGCAGCAGCGTGCCGGAATTGGCGCTCGATTTCTTGCGGCTCCAATTCAAGGGAAAGCTCATCACGTCGGATCCGGCCAACGACGTCGCCAGCCTCTTCGCTTTCGCCACCATCATTCAGAAATATGGCTGGGGTTACATGGCACAATACATGAAACAGGAACCCAAATTCGTAGAGGCTCATCTGGAAGTGGCGCGCAGCATCGGGTCGGGCGAAAGCGCAGCGACGTTCGATATGACGGCGAACAGCGCTATCGAGGTCCGGCGCGCCGGCGGCAAAATTGCCCTGGCCGGCCCGAACGACGATTATCTCCCGGTATTCTTCGCCGCCGAGGCGATACTGAGGGATGCGCCGCACCCCAATGCGGCCAAGCTTTTCGTTGCCTGGTACCTCTCCAAAGAGTGGCAGAGTCGCACTGGAGTCTACTCATCCCGGAGCGACGCGGCGGCACCGGAGGGTTTGCCGCCGCTCTCCACCTATCGGCTGGAGGACCGTTACGTGGATTTCGTCGGCAACCAAGGACAGCTTGCCAACCTGCGTGGGCGGCTCGAACGCTATACCGGGCCGGCGAAAAATACGGGCGTGGTAAGATGAGCAGGCCGGCCGACTTTGCATAGCGGGCAGGGCCGAGCCCCGCGCAACATGAGCGATACCGAGGTGGTCAGCCTGGCGCCGGGCAAGGTTTTATTTGAGAAGGACCAACGGCATTATCAGCGAACGCCAAGCTTCCTTGAATTTAGATCCGCAATGGCGGCTTCTGGCCCCGACAGAATGGTGACTCCCGCTTCTGCGCGGAAAACGTTGCTGTATAGATTTGCAATCCATTGGCGGCCGCTTGGAGTAGCATTGAGATAGCCAATGGCAGTCTGAAGGTGCGGGTAAACGCTGTGCCAGAAGAACTGTGGATAAGAGCTCACTACATCTGCCGGGGATGTATATCCGAACTCCCTATTCAGGCCTGCCTCCTCAAATTCCCAATAGAGCGCGTTTGCCTTGGCTATATAATTCGGATCCCCAAGTTGCCCGATATAGTCAGCGGCACGTACCAACCTGCTCACCTCATCGGTTTCGTCCCCTGCCAGCGAAGGGGTAATTGGAAATCGGGTGTGCTCCACGGCGCGTGCTACGCGCTGTGCGTCGATCGCTTTTATTGACTTCATGCATTGCATCACGAACAGCTTGGAGCGATCAACATGATAGCGAAACAGCGCCGCATCCGACGCGCCCCTCGCGAAGGTGACTTTGCGGCCACTAGCATCAATGACGTACCCGTCCTGACCGTCTCCGGCCAGAATTCCGCGGACGAATCCGATATCATGCATGAGACAGGCAATGATGAAGTGCGCGTATTGCTCGGCGGGCACATGCGAATGAAGGGCGCGCCCTTGTATAATGTCGTGACCAGCGAGCGTGACCAGCATCGTGTGCTCGACATCGTGATAGAGTGCGTCACTCTTGCCGATGCATCCCAGCGCCAGCCTGGCGATTGCCGGGACAATTTCCGTGAACTGCGCACCGGAGTTGCCGAACCTGCGCCGCATATAACGCTCGAGGAACGAGCTAACGGCATCCGACGCTAGCTCCGCAATTGTTTTCATGGTCACCACGATTCATGCCCCGCCTGATGGTATGTTATAGTTCCCTTGCTTTCAAAATGTGATGGCCATCACAAAAAGGCGCTATTGGTAAACCATCGATATCATGCCGGCCGTGCGTGCCGATTAGGCATTTCCCGAAAAAGCCTGCTCTCGGGGGCTGACACGATGGGTGCGAAACGGTCGTGCGAAAAGGACCTGCTCACACAAGAGCCTAAAGAGCGGGAGGACGATTCGAAGAAGAAGTCACATCTCCCTGTAGCCTCGGTCAATCCTCCGCTTTCGGGGCATCGTCCGGCGGCCAAAGGGCCACCGCAGTGTCGATCCAGCGTGGGTCCTGACCGGTCCAAGCCTGGTCGCGATCGTGCAAACGGGTGGTCGCGATCGATGATGACAGTGGTCGCTACAGCCGGTGTTGAGCGAGCGCTATTCGCACCTCCCCCAAGGAGGAGCATCAGAGCAGCGAGGGCGACGCAACCAGCGCCATTAGAGTCAGCACCGTTGAGCCGGCCAGTGCCAATGTCATGATCCGCCTGTCGTTGCGTGGCACGGCGTGAAACAGGAGATACGGCAACATATTCATGTTATCACCACAGTTCTGAGGTAGCATGCACGAGCCAGGATGCTCTCATCGTCTGCAAGCTACTCCACCAAGGCACTGGGGGCTGTGACGGCAAGCACAATGTCGCAGGCAATCGGAAGGTTTGTGACGTTCGTCACATCACGGCGTGGGTTCGGGAGTCAGCATCCGGTGAGCAAGGGTGCTGTATCTTCTCCCAGTGCCAGACTTCGGACATCCGTCAGAACCAGGACGCGACATAACTCGATGCAGCGCGGTCGCTCCCCCTTCCTGGGATATCTCCGGGACTGCAAGCTGATGATCCAGTTTTTGATGAGCTCGCCGCGCTCGCAAACCCCTGCTGTTGTACTTCGGGCGGAGCCGAGCGAATTCACCCGGCTCGCGTATACGCTTGCCATTGCGCTTGCCTGCTTGCTGGCCGTTGCAGCCTGGGGATACAATCGGATAGCTGCTCGCGACATTGCTGCCGAATGGCGTGTACTTGACCAGCGCGCCGTAGAGTTGAAAAAACGCGCACTCCTGCCCGGTTCGGCATTGGCCTGCCTTGATGCCGGAGCAATTGAGGATTCCTGTGAGAAGAGTTTATTCGCCAGCCCGCAGACGCTGGCGCTAGCTGTGACATACGTCCGCACGCAGCTCTTGTTATTGGCGGCGGCAAAAAAGCTCAAGCCCGGTGTATCCGATTATTCGGACATCCTGACCGGGGTGCGCGATGCCCTCGAGCGCGATCCGTTCAGTATCGTTGCGCACGTCGTCACCGAGCGCCCGGGCTGCCGATCCGATCAGTGTGATCTCTTCGCGTTATTAGATGATGTCAGCCGCGTGAAGGCCAACCTCGTCGAGCGCCGGTTCGATTCCTATGTAAAGATGCACCTTGCGGAATGGACACTCGCCGACAACCAGGCCACGAATGCCTCGCCTCCAGGGGGCGAGCGAAAGCCCTGAGCTCGCGCCGAGAAGGGGCCGCCAGGGAGGCAAAAGCCCCTAAAACCGCACTCGACGGGATTCTCCCGGAGACAAAGAGATTTGCCCCGCCCCTTGGCTGCTGCCGGATTCAAAATCCCGCTCGACCCAGCACGGAAAAGCGCGTTTTTGTGATGCGCGTCACTTTTTCAAGACAAGGACCACTATAGCCTCCCCTGCTGAGAGGGTCGGAGCATCCCCCCAGGCCAGATATTGGAGGCTCACATGCGCAAACACGCTATTTTCGGCATTGCAGCGTTGGCCATGATCCTGTTTGCGACCTCGCTTGTAGCGGACGTCATTCGCCCGAAAGCCGGGCATTCGCACGTCGTGTCGGTTTCTTCATTTTTGCCGGGCAAGGCACTCGAACCGGCGTGGTAAGGGGCCTGCGCCTCCAGGCTCAGCCTGGTTGAGGAGTTGAAACCCGCTTTTAAGTGGAGTGCAGGCGCAATAAAGTGCTCCCGTCACATTTTGAGGCGTGCGGTTCAAGCACTGGGTATCCAGAAACTTGGCGTTCGGATGGGACAGGACGATGGTTAGGGTCAATTGGCTTGATTACGATATCGTGGTATTCGCCGTGCTGGTCATCGGATTGGGAACCGTCGAGCTTTTGGCGTTGAGCATTTGAACGGGGGCCCGAACCCGTCCAAATCTGCCCCACAGGCCGGCCACGCGGGTGGAGCTTGCTGGCAACGCCAACGCCCGACGGTGCTGGACCGCTACCCCTAGTCCTCAGCCTCCCGTTGGAGCTCCGCGAGGTTCTCCACGCAGTAGTAGCCGCCAGCGCGGGTAACCAGCGAACGGGCGGCCCATTCATGCAGCAGGCGGTTTACATTTTCACGCGCAACGCCCGCCATCGCGGCAAGATCGGCCTGCGATACCTTCTGGCGCAGCACAATCCGCCCTTGGCCCACATCTCGCCCGAACGAATTGGCGAGGCGCAACAGCGCACGCGCAAAACGCCCCTTGATGGAGAGAAAGCTTGTCGCAGCCAAAGCGTCGTTCGTGTCACGCAGGCGATTCGCAAGCAGGGTTGCAACATGACGGTAAAGCTCCGGTCTCAATCGTCCGAAGTTTTCAAACTCGACGCGGCTGATGGAACTCAATCGTGAGTCCCGCACCGCTGTGACCGATGCGGAACGCGGCGCGCCATCGATCATGGACAGCTCCCCCACCACGGAACCGGGTCCCAGCATTGCGAGAATGCGCTCGTCCCCGTCAGGGTCGGTAACGCTCGCCTTGAGCAAGCCCTCGTCCACGCGATAGCATGCATCGCCTTCCTGCCCAGCCGAAAACAAGATCTGATCGGCTGCGAGCTTGATGCTGCGCGCCCCGGAAAACAGCTCGAGCCATAATGCTTTGAGGCGACGCGCGCTCTCGATCGAGATGACGGCCCGATTGGCGAAGTTTTTGACGGCTGCGATCCGCTCCTCGTCGAAGGCGCGTCGCTCCTGGTGATAGATTGCAATCGCACCGATCACGTCTGCCCCACTGAGCATTGGAATGCACAACAGGCTGCGCGCGCCGACTTCTTCCACAAGGGTGACCATTGGAGGAACACGCTCGATATACGCTCGCTCGCTCGTAAGATCGGGCACATGTTGCGTCGCCTTGGTTCTGGCAAGCCGAGCGAGCGGAAGGTGGGGAAAATCGTTGACGCCGATCAAAGGTTGCCGCTTGCGCCATTCGAGATAGGCCAGCGGCGCTGCGTGCAGCGCCGCAATACGAAAGTTGTTTCCCTCCTTGAGATGCAGGATGCCGAACTTGGCTTGACAGAGTTGCGTGACATTAGCGAGCAGTGTCCCGAATCCCGGCTCTAATTGGCCGGCCGACGCCGGAACAACGGACAGAGTTTCCGAGATCTCGCTCTGATGCATGTTTTCCAGCCCACGGCCGGAGGCGCCCGGATCGCGCCGCTCGGACCGAGGTTCCGAAGGAGAACGGCGCGGCATAGGCACGGCGTTCCGGTGCCTCCGCGCTCGCGTGGTATCTGCTCCGCTTTTTCCGTCGCGTTCTTCCAACCGCGCACTCCAGCGGCGTGCGGCATCAACCTGGATGCCTGCTCCCAACACACTACAGGCCTTCGCCCCCCGGGGATAGGTGCGGTACGGCGGTTATTCCGGACGCCGACAAATTAACCCGATTGCGGTTTGAGATGTGTGAACTGGTTCACACTTCCACCTGGTGATGCTGTTGCTCGCGTTCACCGGTCCGTCCTGATCTCCGTCGGATAGAGCGCGCCAGCATCCGATCGGGGAGGTCCCGACCCAGCCAGCGCTGGTCGATCATCTTCAAGCTCTCGCCAGCTAAATCTGCTGGATCCGGCATCGCCGCGGCCTCCCGCGGCGGACAGGGCGACCCCGATGGGTCGCCCCGACGAAACAATCAGGTGCACTTGCTGGTGAACTGAGGCGTTGCGCATGACCGGCGAAGAGATCGCCGCAATCGCGGGCTGCCGGAGCGCGAGCGCCGCCCGAATCGGAACCGGCAAACAGATAATTCTTGCGAGTCATGCCGCCAGCCCAGGTTCCATTCGCCGACGGTGACCGCGGTGCTGCTGCCTGCCGGCCACGATGCGGATGCGTTCCGCAATCTGGCGCTGGAAATTTTTCCAATCAATATCAGTCAGCAGATCCACATGGTCCTGTTCGGGATCAATCTCCGCTTCGGGGGTGGAAGCGGGTTCTAGGCTCGCATGGGCGGCGATGCCTGGTTGTGGACTATGGCTGCCAGTCCAGCAGACAACAGGGCTGGTAGGGTCTAGTCGGCGCGGTGCGTTCCCTTGATCGCGTCACCTTCCAGCTTGGTGAGGGGCACGAAGGAAACCGAGCTTCCGTTATAGATATCCGAGCGCGCCACGCTGATCGCACCATCGGAGGCGCGCTGCTTGCTGATCTTGAGGACGTGCTGCGAGCCAGGGCGCCCCACCGGTATCACCATGATTCCACCGGGTTTGAGCTGCTGGAGAAGAGGCGGCGGGACGTGATCGATCCCGCAAGTAACGATAATCTTGTCGAAAGGTGCCTCTTCCTCCCAGCCGTAATAACCATCGGCATGCTCCTTGGTTATCGCCTTGTACTCGCTATAGCCCCGCGCGATCAGGGAATCGTACAGCGCCCAGGTGCGCTCTGCCAGCGGTTTGATAATCTCGATTGAGAATACCTTTTCCGTCAGATTCGACAGGTAGGCGGACTGATAACCGGAGCCGGTCCCGATCTCGAGCACCTTGTCGTCGAATTTCACGTTGAGCGAGTTCGTCATCCGGGCGACGGTGTGCGGGCCGGTTATGGTCACGCCATAGCCGATCGGGAGATAGTGCCACTCGTAAGCACGGCTTCTATTCTGGGCTGTGACGAACTCCTCCCGCGGGGTGAGCAGGAAGGCCCGCTTGTCGCGCTCCCCCCAGATGTCGTGAAGCGCTAGAAGCTCCTGGAACCGATCCCAGCGCTTCCCGAGGAATTCTGCATCTTCTCCGCGGTTCTCCGTCATCCAATCGATGAAGCCGTCCTTGGCCCCCATCGGTGGGCTTGCATTCCAGTCATATGGAACGCGAACATTTGCGTTCGAATAAGACGGAAGGAATTGCGCCGTCAGAGCCGATGCGCCGCTCAAGACGAGCTGCCGTCTATCAAGGGAGGCCTTTCTGCCGACTGATGCGGCTGGTTCGGGTCTCATCGGCTTCTCCGGTTGGCATTACTAAGGACTAACGTTCGGGAGTGTGGAACATCCAGTCTCGTTTGTCCAAAGGATGGCTCTATCGCCTGCTGGGATGGCGATAGTGCGGAAGTGACGGTGCCAAAGGCGGCCGCGTATCTCGCAGCGCCTCGTTGCGCCGCGGCTCTCGGCAATCAGAGGCTGCATTCTGTCGAGTTTGCAACTCGCGGAACCCTTTTTCATGTCTCGCATTGTCTTTCGGGAAAGAAATTCCGGCCGTGACCCGCGATGCCGCTCAAGTGAGCGCCGCACGCCCTCGGGATCTATTTGGAGCAGCGGTCCATTGTGACGACGGCGAATTGAGATCCTGTTTCATTCAGGAGGTCGGCTGTGCTTCGTAGTGTGCTGTTCTTGGTTCTGCTTTGTGCGCCTGTGCTGGCCCGTGACTACGGTCAATACAATTCGGTGGCGCCCGAGGTGCGGGCCTGGTTTCGTGCCCAGAAGTCTCCAAAGACCGGGGCTCTTTGCTGCAGCGAGGCTGACGGGATTTATGCCGAAGAGGATGTTCGCAACGGGCAATATTGGACCCGCTGGGTGGGGCACGATTGGCAGCCGGTACCTGACGACGTGGTGATCCACACCGGCAATCCACATGGCGCACCTGTTGTGTGGTGGTACGTCGAAAAGGGCGAAACCAAGATCCGTTGCTACGCCCCGGGCGGCGGTGTTTGAGCTTGCGGCCCGAAAGTAAGGGCTTTTCGCGTAAAACGAGCCTCGCTATGATTCAGCTCTCGCTGGTCCAGATCTGGCGCAGGCGGGTCCCGAATGGTTGTTTCCGCGGAGCAGTGCGCGAATTGGAATGTTCCGGCCAATGACTACCGTCTCATCCCCGATGAAGTCCACGTATGGCGGGCGTTGCTGGATCAACCTCTGAGTTCGCTAGGTTTATTTCACGAAGTTTTATCGGCAGAGGAGCGAGCCCGGGCCGAGAGATTTTACTTTGAGGCGGACCGCAGGCGGGCGATCATTGGACGTGGCGTGTCACGGCTGCTCCTCGGCTTATACCTCGGCAGAGCTGCGCATCGGATCGAATTCAAATACAATGCATTTGGGAAGCCGGCGCTCGCCGACCCGAACCTTCCTTTCCAATTCAATGTCTCCCACTCGGGCGACGTGATCCTGGTGGCGACTGCGATTGACCGTGTGCTCGGGGTCGATGTCGAGCGGATGAGGCCGGACATGGCGAACGCTGAGATTGCAGCCCGGTACTTTTCGCCCTCCGAATGCAGCACGTTGCTTGCGCTGCCTCCCGAAATGAGGTGTGAAGCCTTCTTTGCCTGTTGGACACGAAAGGAGGCCTACCTGAAGGCGCGCGGGGACGGGCTCTCGCTTCCGCTGGACCGATTTGACGTTGCCTTTGCCCCGACCGAGAAACCGCGCCTTCTCGCGACCCGGCACGATCCTGCCGAGGCGAGTCGCTACACGCTTTGCGCGCTCGACGCGGGCCCTGGCTATGCCGCCGCACTCGCTGTCGAAGGTTCGAATTGGCGGCTCAAATGCTGGGAATGGCCGCGCAGTGATCGCTTACGGACCGCTCTCTTGGGCCCGCAAAGCGGCCCCGCGCAATGACGCAGCCCAGCCAGAGAAGATCAGCCGAACGGCCAGGGTAGCTCCTCGCGCACGATCACCACCACGGGCTGCGCACTGGATTTGATGGTGCCCGCCTCTGACAGCTCGCTGATGATCTTTTCAACGTGATCCATCAGTTTGCCTTCGCCTTTGCGCAGCCGCTGGATCTGCCTGCTTGCCTGGCGCTCTTCGAGATCGATCACGATTATCTGGCTCTTGTCAGGCTTCTCGTGCGGTCGGTGCTCTCGCTGTTCCGAAACGGGGCTGCTCGTGGTTGGCGTTGCCATGGTGGTGCTCCTGCCAGAGGTTACAGTGGAAATTTATTCTTCCGGCACTTTCGGGAGCAATCTGAACGGTACCGCTTTGCGTGCCTCATTGTAGGCTTTCACGCCCGCATGCAGGATATTCGATGGCGCATCGAACAACCACCCGTTCTTTCGCCCACCCGATTCGAGATGACGCTTGTACTGCTCCTGGGTGAAAATCACACTGGCCTTCGAAAGCCGCCTTATTACGCGCTCGACCGGACGCAGAAAAGACGAGCTTTGAATGGTTTCGTCTTCGTGCTCCTCCGGATGCTCATAGGCGACCGTGGCTGTGCGGGTGTCGCCGCTTCTTTGTACGACCGTGACACGCCTGACAAGCTTATCCATGATGGACTTACCTCGTGAATGGGACCAAAACTAATTCCAACCGGGATTTTCTGCTCGAAGCACCACGCTGGCAACCCAAAGGCGCCGCGTGAAACAGAGGCAGCCGGGAAATCGGGACAAGCATCCTCCATCCTTGCGCTGCTGGCTGAGCTAATGCCGCTGTGTCTATAGCGCAGCCCCAATGGCTCGGCAACAGGCCGCCGGGCGCTCAGCCTGCGTGGAGGGTGATGGCTGTCAATGCCCTGCGAAGCTGCGAAAAAGGCGTACCTGCTTGGAGCCTTCTTGCCTTCGGGCGGTGATTTCGGCAATCTGACGCCGAGGTAACAGCATGTTTGCCCGTGCTTTCTTCGCCCTGCTTACTTGTATTTCTGCGTCCTCGGCGCACGAGCAGCATTTGCGGATCGTCGGAACTGCCGGGTATCTTTCGGAGTGGGAGCTCAATGCCGAGCTCGCGCCGCAGTCCGCTCCCAGCGGCCAGGAATTCTCCGGCCCAGTGCGCATGAAACATGTCGGACTCTGCACCGTGAATGGTCCGGTGGAGAAGTCGGGGAAGTTGACCTTGCGGATGGACCAGTCCGCCGGGCCATCACGATTGCAAGCCACGCTGTCCATCGACGGTGGCGATGAGTGCAGCTATGCCGGGCAATGGTCGGGCAGGTCAACGGGAGCAATGGATTGCTCCCGCGGCAAAGGCATCCCCTTGACCTTTTCGGCCGAATAAGCCGGCAGTCGGCCGGCCGAAATCCAAAAAGCTCCGAAGCTCTCAGATCAGTGAGGTTGAGAGTGACGATTTACTCCTGCTCGTCGGTGTAGACCACGACGACCGGCAGCAAGACCTTGTTGCCTTGTTCAGGAGCCATGGTCTTACGTACCACCCGCATGACCTCTTCAACGTCGTCGGTTATGCGACCCACTCCGCCGCGGAATTCGGCGAGATGGCGTTCGCGCGCAGTCCCCAGGCTCACAACGATAGGCGTGATCACATTGTGCGGCACTTGCATCTCCTGGCAGCAGCAATCAGTCGCCTGCAAATGATACGCGGTAGTGGTCTGGGCGACGGCGATAGAGAATAACGATGGGAATCACCTCAGCCTGTGGATCTATGCCGAGGCCTTCGCAAGCCTCAGTCACCGCCTGCGCGACCTGTCGCGTCAGGCGACCGCGACCGCGCTTGAGACGCTTGATCTGCGAACGACTTTGTCGCCCGAGCTCGAGGAACAGCCCTCGGTCGGACAATCGAGCGAGCGCAGGGAGCATTTGTTGTTGCGGGGCGCCGTCTTCCATCGCTGTCCACCTCCTGTGATTGGTCATCACTCCGGATCGACGCGTTTGTCCGGCTGGCTCAACCGAATCACGATCCGGCGGATGATCACCAGGGTCAAGACGATCAAAATCAGCTGTATCCAGCCGAACGACGTCCCGACTTGTATCAACCAGGTCCACTCGATGTTGTTGCCAGTCCAGCTTTTCCAGATGGAATCTGCGAGCAGGGCAATGCCGGCCAGCGCCGCCGCAAGGTAGCACATGCGGAGCAGCAAGGACGCGGTATAGGCAATCTTTCCAACAATGTTCCGGAAGTGGATGAGTGGATCTTCGACGCTGCGCTGGAGCTTGAACATGAACTGGGTCGCCGTATCCGCGAGTTGCTCCAGAACCAGGTAGTCCATGTCCGTCGGTCCCCAGAGCCGTTCCCGCAGCGCCTTGCGGACTCGCTTGCGCGCTTCCTTTGCCGCCTGTGCCGCGTAGGTCTTATACTCCCTGGTGACATTGATCTGCGGGTTCAGCCGCGTAATGATAAAATCGTAAAGCAGGGTCGCCCTGAACAGCTGGATGGTCTCAAGTGCCACCGGAAGTCCATACTCCTGCGCAACTTCGATGTATCTGAGCCACGCGGAAGCAGAGCTTCGCTCCCACCACTCCGCATCCTTGCTGATCATCGCGAAGACCCACTCGGCAAAGACATTCTCCATCGTGCTCGACAACCGGTGCACGTCCATGGGCGGGAGGGGGCCGGCGAAATTGAGCGAGGCATTGACCATGCGCGTAATGTCGCCCTTCATCACATGGTATTGGAGCTCGCGCCATGCTTTTCGCGTCTGTGTCGAAAACCGGCCGATTGCTCCGAAGTCTATGAAGCAAAGCTTGTTGTTTGGCAGGACCACGATGTTGGCGGGATGCGGATCGGCATGGTAGAAGAGTTCCTCGAGCAACTCGCGCTGCATGACGCGGACAATCTTGCGGCCGAGCTCCTTCGGCTCGATTCCACGGGCTCGAGCCCTCAGCAGGAACTCCTGATCGTTGCTGTCCACTGCGGCCATGAGCTCCCACATCCACACGCCCGAGACGAGCTCGCTCACCATGACTTCTTCGGTGCAGTACGTGAAGTAAACCTTTGGCGCGGTGACTTCGCCGCGCTTCCTTGCCCGTCGCCGGAAAAGCTCGGTGTAGCGAGCCTCGGCGCGAAAGTTCAGCTCACCGAACAGTATGGTCCGAAGGTCCTGGCGGAAACGTCCCGTGAGGCCCGGCCGTATTAATGTGAGCGTCTCGGCCACGTTCAGTAGCCAGTCGAGCGCGCGCAGGTCGGCGGCGAGCATCGGCCCAATCCCGGGACGGCGCACTTTCACTGCGACCTTTTCTCCGGTTTTCAGGATTGCCTGGTACACGCATGCCAACGATGCGGAGCCGATCGGGGCCGGGTCGAAAGCCTCGAACACCTGATTGAGCGGCCGCCCCAGGTTCCGCTCGACGATCGCAATCGCCTCCGTAGTCGGGAACGGAGGCACTTGGTCGAGCATCTTACCCAGCTCTGCACAGTAGGCATACGGCAGGAGGTCGGCGCGCAGCGAGAGTTGCTGTCCTAACTTGGTAAAACTAGGACCTGCCTCTTCAAAGACGCGGCGCAGGCGACTGGCGCGCCGCTGGACGGTGCCACGCCGCAGGATAAAGTCATAAAAGTTGCCGGAGAAAAACTAAATCGCCGCCCACATCCACGCAAACAGCCGGAAAATCGGCCGGATAATTCCGGCCTTGAACACCACGCGGCGCACCCGCGGCAAAACGACCGGCGCGCTTGCGAGAGTGTGTGAGATCTTCCGGCGCGGCATCGGGCGTACGACGTTGAGGTCGTCCGGCCCGGTCGGCACCGGCCCCGCGGGAACTGTCGTGGCGTACGGCCAACGCCGGAAACCTGCTGCGACGGCGCGCCTGATCTTCTCTCCGCGAGGATTGTTCATCCGCAGCTCAATTCATGGCCTCTGATGCTGGGCTCATTCATCCATGAATTCGCGATAAATTCAAACCATGCGGCATCGCGGTGCATGCCGACGGATTTGGTCCCGGCAGCATCAGGGTGGTTTGGGGCCAATCTTGCTGGCACTGGACTGCACTGTTAGGCAGTGATAACGCTTGTTTTTTGAGTATGCGCTGGCCGAGGTCATCACCTGCGCGCCTGCGCCACTCATCTTGACGAACCGCTCATTGCGAGTTGGTCGTTTATTGCCGATCGAGACTGGAGCGAGACGCGGATGGCTGTGAACATCTCGGCGTGGTCGATACGACAGCCGCTTCCTCCGCTTGTGATAGCGCTCGCAGTCGTAGCCCTCGGATATCTCAGTTTCAACAAGCTGCCGATCACGCGCATGCCGAAGGCCGATGTTCCGGTCATCAACGTAATTGTCTCGCAATTCGGCGCCGCGCCCGCTGAGCTCGAAGCTCAGGTTACCAAGACTATCGAGGACGCCGTCGCCGCAGTCGAGGGTGTGCAAAAGATCAATTCCGTTATCACGGATGGATTGTCGACGACGACGATAGCATTTCGGTTGGAAACCAACACGGATCGCGCCCTTAACGATGTCAAGGACGCGGTCACGGGCGTCCGCGCCGGTCTGCCGCGCACGATTGATGAGCCGTTGATCCGCCGTTTCGACATCGCCGGCCTGCCCATCCTCACCTATGCCGCGATTGCACCCGGCAAGACGCCCGAGCAGATCTCCTGGTTCGTGAAGGACGTGGTCGTTCGCGAGCTGCAAGGGGTGCGCGGGGTGGCCCAGATCGAGCCGATCGGCAGCGTGGAACGCGAGATACGGGTCGGTCTCGATCCGGTTCGCCTGCAAGGCTTCGGATTGACACCGCTCGACGTCAGTCGTCAGCTGCGCGGCAGCAACGTCGACCTCGCGGGCGGGCGCGCCGAGATTGGCGGACGCGACCAGGCCATCCGTACGCTCGCGGGGGCAAAGACGGTCGCCGATCTCGCGGCGACGAGGATCGCGCTGCCTACAGGCGGCGAGGTCAGGCTCGACGACCTCGGCCTGATCAGCGACACCATCGAGGAGCCGCGAACGTTTGCTCGTTTCAATGGCGCACCGGTGGTTGGGTTCAGCATCTTGCGTGCCAAGGGCGCAAGCGATGTGGTGGTCGCAGATGCCGTTGAAGCACGGATCGACGCGATCAAGGCTGCGAACCCGGATTTTGACCTCAAGCTGATCGACAGTTCCGTCACCTTCACCCTCGGCAATTACGAGTTGGCCATGCACACCCTCTATGAAGGTGCCGCACTCGCTGTGCTCGTGGTCTTTTTGTTCTTACGCGATATCAGGGCGACGCTTATCGCCGCTATCACCCTGCCCCTGTCGATCCTGCCCGCCTTCTGGGCCATGGACGTGGCGGGCTTCTCGCTCAACGTGGTGAGCATGCTGGCGATCACCTTGAGCACGGGCATTCTCGTGGACGATGCCATCGTTGAGATCGAGAACATCATTCGGCACATCCGGATGGGAAAAACGCCCTATCAGGCGGCCTTGGATGCGGCAGATGAAATAGGGCTGGCCGTCATCGCCATCAGTCTCACCATCATCGCCGTCTTCATACCTGCAAGTTTCATGTCGACCCTGATTGGGCAATTCTTCAAGCAGTTCGGCTTGACGATCTCGGTCCAGGTGTTTTTCTCGCTGCTGTGTGCGCGGTTCATAACGCCGATGCTTGCGGCCTATTTCCTCAAGCCGCATCAGCATGCTGAGACAGCCGGAGGCCCGTTCACCCGTTCCTATCATAAATTTCTGAACTTGTCGGTGCGCTACCGCTTTCTCACTATCGGTTTTGGCTTCATCTGTTTTGCCTTGTCGATATTGAGCACTCGACTGCTGCCCTCGGGTTTCCTGCCGGCCATTGACACCTCGCGCACACTGGTCGCCATCGAGTTGCCGCCAGGCTCGCAGCTCGCCGATACTGAGGCGGTCACCGAGGCTATCAGCAAGCGCCTGCAGCGACCCGACATAGAAAGCATATTTGTCGATGGCGGGCGAATTCCTCCACTCACTCGTGAAGTTCGCAATGCCACGCTAACCATCAACTACGTGCCAAAATCGAAACGGTCGCTCACCCAGGCGCAGATCGAGCATGAGATCAGTCGTAGCCTCGCGGACATGCCAGATATCCGCTACTGGTTTCTCGGCGACGAGAACGGCAAGCGCAACCTTAACCTGATCGTGACCGGGCAGGACAATGACATGGTCACGAACGTGACGTCCGAGCTGGCGGCTCAGATGCGCCGCATCCCGACCCTTGCCAACGTAATAGCCTCGACCAGCCTCAATCGACCCGAGCTGCGAATTTTCCCCCGACGCGATCTGGCCGTTCGTCTGGGCATATCGACCGAGAGCCTCTCCGAAACCATTCGCGTAGCGACCATCGGCGATGTTGGACCCGCGCTTGCGAAGTTCAATGCCGGCGACCGGATCGTGCCGATTCGTGTTTTGCTCGAGGAAAACGCCCGCGCCGACCGGCAGGTGCTGGAGCAGATCCGGGTACCGTCTCCGCGCGGCGTGGCCGTGCCGCTGAGCGCACTTGCCGACATCCGCTTTGGCGAAGGTCCGATCAGCATCAATCGCTACGACCGGCAGCGTCAGGCGACAATCGACGCGGACTATCTATCCGGGACCGCACTGAGCGACGCCATCGATGCGGTGAAGGCGCTTTCGGTGATGAAGAACCCGCCGCCCGGAATCAGGATCCGGGAAGGCGGGGATGCCGAGCTCATGGCCGATATGAGCGAGGGGTTCGGCTCGGCCATGCGCAACGGTTTGCTCATGGTCTATGTGGTGCTCGCGGTGCTCTTCGGCAGCTTGTTGCAGCCGTTGACCATTCTGTTCTCGCTACCCCTGTCGGTCGGCGGTGCGATCATCGGACTGCTCGTCACGAACAAACCTCTGAGCATGTCAGTCGCAATCGGAATATTGATGCTCATGGGCATTGTCACGAAGAACGCGATCATGCTGGTTGATTTCGCGATCGAAGCGGTGCACAACGGTGTCGACCGCACGGCTGCGATCATCGACGCTGGACAGAAGCGGGCTCGACCGATCGTGATGACGACGATCGCTATGGCCGCGGGCATGGTTCCGAGCGCCTTGGCGTTTGGTGCCGGCGGCGAGTTCCGATCTCCCATGGCGATAGCCGTCATTGCAGGGCTGATAGCCTCCACGTTTTTGTCGCTAATATTCGTCCCGGCGGCGTTTACCATTGTGGATGATATCGGTCGGTTCTCATGGAGCCTGTTCGCGCGCTTTGTAACGAGCGAAGACAAGCCCGCGCCGCCGCCCTGTCACGGGAGTAAAGTCGGCATCAGCGGTGAGCCGGGCGATGCGGTCGGTGAGCCGTTCGCGCCAGTGCACGCAAGCTCCCCGCTGCTGCGCAGATTTTCCTCGCTCCTCGCACTGCGCGGCACAAAGGCTTGATGCCACTCTCGCTCAGCCAGGGTTTCGACGAGGGGTGAATGATCGCTGCGGACGATTGGACTAACACCGGACTACCAACGGTCGAAGGCGCTGTTCGGTCCGTCACAGACGGCCGGATATCGTTTTAATCGGTCGTGATTATGGAGACGGATCGCATGTCCCGTCAATTGGAATCGAGGCCAAGGCTCGAACTCCAGCATCGAGGCAGCCACTGCCGCGCTGCTGAAATGCCAACAATCCGACGGACATTGGGTCTTCGAGTGCGAAGTGGATTCAACCGCTCCGGCGGAATACGTATTGCTACGACACTATCTCGCAGAGCCTGTGGACACGGTGTTGGAAGCCAAAATAGGAAACTATCTGCGCCGCATCCAGGAAGCGCACGGTGGTTGGCCCTTGTTCCACGATGGCGATTTCGACATGAGCGCTAGCGTCAAGGCGTATTTCGGCTTGAAGATGATCGGCGATTCGCCGGACGCCCAACACATGGTGCGCGCGCGCGAGGCTATTCGCGCGCGCGGTGGAGCGTCCCGCGCCAACGTGCTTACCCGGATTCTGCTGGCCCTGTTCGGTTTCATCCCCTGGCGCGCGCTTCCACTGATGCCGGTCGAGATCATTCTGCTTCCGAGATGGTTTCCATTCCACTTCGACAAGATCTCCTATTGGAGCCGCTGTACCGTTATCCCGTTGACCATATTGCAGGCTCTCAAGGCGAAAGGGCGCAACCCCAAACGCGTTGATGTCGAGGAGCTCTTTCTTGAGCCGTTCGAGCAGAGAGGCGTGGCCCCTAGGGCACCGCACCAGGATCCAGCATGGTTCTGGTTGTTAAAAGGCATTGATTATGTGTTGCACTGGGCTGAGCCGTTTTTTCCCACGCGCATACGCAAGCATGCAATCGATCGGGCCGTCGCCTGGGTTACTGAGCGGCTCAATGGCGAAGATGGTCTGGGCGGAATATTTCCGCCGATGGAAAACACTGTGATGATGTACGACGCGCTCGGCTACCCGGAAGATCATCCGCACCGGGCAATCGCCCGCAAGGCGATCGAGAAGTACATGATCGTGCATGAGCATGAAGCGTACTGTCAGGCGACCGTCTCGCCCATCTGGGATACCGTGCTTGCCTGTCACACTCTGCTCGAAGTGGGTGGCGATCGGGCCGAGGCGCAGGCTCGCAAGGGCTTAAGATGGCTGCTGCCACATCAGATTCTCGACGTGAGAGGCGACTGGAACGTGCAGCGGCCGAATCTCCGGCCGGGCGGCTGGGCTTTCCAATATGGCAACTCCTATTATCCTGATACTGATGACACCGCAGTAGGTGCAATGGCCTTGCACCGCGCGGGAGACCCGGAATTCCGCACCGCGGTTGCTCGGGCGCGTGAATGGCTTGTGGGCATGCAGAGTCGAAACGGCGGGTGGGGTGCCTTCGATGCTGACAATACCCACTATTGGATCAATCATATTCCCTACGCGGATCATGGCGCTTTTCTTGATCCTCCGACCGAGGACATGACCGCGCGTACCGTATCGCTGCTGGCGCAGGGCGGCCTGACGGCTGAGAGCCCGATATTGAAACGTGCGCTGGACTATTTACGCCGGACGCAGAGGAAAGATGGTAGCTGGTACGGGCGCTGGGGCGTGAATTACATCAACGGAACCTGGTCGGCTTTATGCGCGTTCAATGCCGTCGGGCTAGAGCATACCGCGCCTGAATTTCGCAAAGCGGTTGCCTGGCTGATTGAGATTCAGAACCCGGATGGCGGATGGGGGGAGGATTGCAGCAGCTACAAGCTCGATTACAGCGGCCACGAGCCGGCACCGAGCACGGCCTCGCAAACGGCTTGGGCTTTGCTCGCTCTCATGGCTGCAGGTGAGGTCGATAATCCTGCAGTGACACGCGGCATCGCATATCTCTTGCGCATGCAGGGCGAGGACGGGTTCTGGGAAGAGCCGCGCTTTACCTTTACTGGTTTTCCGCGGGTGTTCATGATGCGCTTCCATGGATACCCGAAATACTTCCCGCTCTGGGCGTTGGCGCGCTATCGCAATCTCAAGGCTACCAATTCCCGCAAGGTTCTATTCCATATGTGAACCGCAGAGCGCGCACCGTGTAATGGTACGAGCATCAGAAGGCTATACGGGCGTTACAGTGTCTCCCTGCATAGGCATATGGCGAAGGTCCGCCCGCATAAACATGCGCGCTGACGAAAAGACGCGACGCGAAAAGAAGGCCGCGCCGTCCCCCTGCCAGCCGACAAAGGTAGGGTCGGCAGTGAGCCGGGGCGATGCGGTCGGTGAGTTGTTCGCGCCTGTGCACCAAGCTGCTGCGCACATTTTGCTCGCTCGTCGCACTGCGCGGCACAAAGGCTTGATGCCACTCTCGCTCAGCTAGGGTTTCGACGAGGGGTGAATGATCGCTGCGGACGATTGGACTAACACCGGACTACCAACGGTCGAAGGCGCTGTTCGGTCCGTCACAGACGGCCGGATATCGTTTTAATCGGTCGTGATTATGGAGACGGATCGCATGTCCCGTCAATTGGAATCGAGGCCAAGGCTCGACTCCAGCATCGAGGCAGCCACCGCCGCGCTGCTGAAATGCCAACAACCCGACGGGCATTGGGTCTTCGAGTGCGAGGCGGATTTTACGACTCCGGCGGAATACGTTCTGCTGCGACATTACCTAGCGGAGCCTGTGGACACGGTACTTGAAGCCAAAATCGGCAACTACCTCCGCCGCATCCAGGGTACGCACGGCGGGTGGCCTTTGTTCCACGATGGCGATTTCGACATGAGCGCCAGCGTGAAGGCGTATTTCGGCTTGAAGATGATCGGTGATTCTCCGGATGCGCCGCATATGCTGCGCGCACGCGAGGCCATTCGCGCGCGGGGCGGGGCTTCCCGCGCCAATGTGTTTACCAGGATCCTGCTGGCCCTGTTCGGTTTCATTCCCTGGCGCGCGCTTCCGCTGGCGCCGGTTGAGATCATGCTGCTGCCGAAATGGTTTCCTTTCCACCTGGACAAAATCTCCTATTGGAGCCGCTGTACTGTCATTCCACTGCTGGTGGTGCAGGCGCTCAAGCCGAAGGGCCGCAATCCCAAAGGCGTCGACGTCGAAGAACTCTTTCTTGAGCCGTTCGAGCAGAGAGGCGTGGCCCCTAGGGCACCGCACCAGGATCCGGCATGGTTCTGGTTGTTCAAAGGCATTGATTATGTGTTGTACTGGGCTGAGCCGTTTTTTCCCAAACGCATGCGCAAGCGGGCAATCGATCGCGCCGTCGCCTGGGTGACGCAGCGGCTCAATGGCGAAGACGGTATGGGCGCAATTTTTCCGCCGATGGCGAACACCGTGATGATGTACGACGCGCTCGGCTACCCGGAAGATCATCCGCACCGGGCAATTGCTCGCAAGGCGATCGAGAAGTACATGATCGTGCATAAGCATGAAGCCTATTGCCAGGCGACCGTCTCCCCTATCTGGGACACCGTGCTCGCCTGCCACACGCTACTCGAGGTGGGTGGCGAGGCCGCCCAGGCGCAAGCCCGCAAGGGCCTAAAATGGCTGCTGCCACATCAGATTCTCGACGTGAGAGGCGACTGGAGCGTGCAACGGCCGAATGTTCGCCCGGGCGGCTGGGCGTTCCAATATGGCAACGCGTATTATCCTGACACTGATGACACAGCAGTGGGTGCAATGGCTCTGCACCGCGCGGGAGATGCAGAATTCCGCACTGCGGTTGCGCGGGCGCGTGAATGGCTCGTGGGCATGCAGAGTCGAAACGGCGGGTGGGGCGCCTTCGACGCTGACAATACCCACTATTGGATCAATCATATTCCCTACGCGGATCATGGCGCTTTCCTTGACCCTCCGACCGAGGACATGACCGCGCGTACCATTTCGCTGCTGGCGCAAGTGCGGCCTGACGCCTGAGAGCCCCATACTGAAACGTGCGCTGAACTATTTGCGCCGGACGCAGAGAAAGGACGGCAGCTGGTATGGCAGATGGGCTGTCAACTACATCAACGGCACCTGGTCGGCTTTATGCGCGTTCAATGCCGTCGGGCTAGAGCATACCGCTCCTGAATTTAGCAAAGCGGTTGCCTGGCTGATCGCGATCCAGAACCCGGATGGTGGATGGGGCGAGGACTGCAGCAGCTACAAGCTCGATTACCACGGCCACGAGCCGGCACCGAGCACGGCCTCGCAGACGGCTTGGGCCTTGCTGGCTTTGATGGCTGCGGGCGAGGTTGATAATCCTGCAGTCACACGCGGCATCGCGTATCTCTTGCGCACGCAGGGCGAGGACGGCTTCTGGGAAGAGCTGCGCTTTACCTTCACCGGCTTTCCTCGCGTGTTCCTGATGCGCTTCCACGGCTACGCGAAGTACTTTCCGCTGTGGGCCTTGGCGCGCTACCGCAATCTGAAAGCCACCAACTCCCGCAGAGTTGCGTGGCATATGTAAAATCAGCGGCGGTAAACTGCTGCGCGATCACCCAGCAACGCAGTCTGAGCCGGCGCAAGCTGATCAGACCGCCAGTGTTCCTGGCGTCAGCTGCCGTTTGCGACCCCTGCGGCGACGGCTTCACTCCCTTCGCCCCGTCCTGGTCACGATGACCGTGATTGGCTTCGACATGACAGGAGGGTTGTGCGGGATATGGTTCTCATCTCCCAGCAAGAGCTGAAGCGTATGCCTGCCCGGTTTTAGCTCTATTGTCGCCTCGGTTTGCCCGCCGCCGAAATGCAGATGATTGAAGTCATTGGGAATGGGATCATCAAGCGACGGCAGCTTGGTATCGATCAAGAGGTGATGATGGCCGGTATTGAGCCGCTCGACGCCAGCCGGCGCCACGCCCATGTTGCTGAGCCCAAAGCGTATGGTCGCCTTCGGGGGCAGGTATGCCCCATCGGCGAGGCCGACAAAGTAAACCCGAGCGTCCGGCGGCGAGGGTTTGCGTAGCGACGGGTCGACCACGCGCACATGAACGAGCGGTGACTTGACCGGAGGCGTATGCGGAATATGGTCCTTGTCTCCGAAAAGGAGCTGGAGCGTATGCGGGCCATGCTTGAGCGTGATCTCAGCCTCGCTCTGTCCGGCACCAAAATGAAGATGATTGAAATCGTTAGGGATAGGCTGATCGAGCGGCGGCAGATCGGTGTCGATCAGCAGGTGGTGATGGCCGGAATTCTCGCGGTCGGTACCAGCGGGCGCAAGACCCATGCCCTTGAGGCCAAAGTATATGGTGAACTTGGGTGGCAGGACGGCGCCTTCCTTGATCGGATCGGTAAAGTACACTTCCGCACCTGGCGCTGATTTCGACGGCCCGCCCGTGAGGCCGGCGCCTTCTGATCCTTCTACCCGCACGTGAATGCGTTGCGACATGACGGGAGGAGAGTGCGGAATATGATCCTTGTCCCCCATCAACAGCTGCAATGTGTGCTCGCCGGGTTTGAGCGTGATCTCGGCCTCGGTCTGGCCGGCGCCAAAATGCAAATGATTAAAGTCGTTCGGGATGGGCTTATCGAGGGGAGGCAGCTGGGTATCGATCAAGAGATGATGATGACCCGAGTTTTCGCGGTCGGAACCCGCAGGCGCAATGCCCATATTTCGCAGCCCGAAATAGAGCTTCAGCTTTGCAGGGACCGTTGCTCCGTCCTTGAGATCGATGAAGTACACCTCGGCTCCGGGACCGGAAGGAGTAGGACCACCGGCTCGTTGCGCCTGCGCAGCTGATGCAGCAGCTCCCGCAACGACGCCCGCGAGCAGCGCGGGCGCAAGAAGTCTCACGGCTTTGCGGAATGGAGTTTCATGGAGCGCAGTCATGGCCTCGCGTCCCTCTCTGGTTCGACACCGTATCTCGGGCGATCAATCGGTCCGTTGCCCGTTTTGACAATGTTAAGCGAAGTCGCGCTTGCTGCAAAGTCCGCTCACACGTCCACAGCATACCCTCGGATTCCAGGACGCCGCGTCACTCTGCCACAAGCCAGCACGTCACTGCGGTCCCTTCATCCCGTGCCGGCTGCACTTGCCCAATAAAGGTCTGCTGTTGGCGCGAGAGGGTCATCATTTGGCAACGAGGGGCCGCGGTTTTGAGTGCTGCGATGTCCTGTTGTACGGTGCCTGAAAATGCGGCTACAATGTTAGTATCGTTGGCGAAATGGGCAGGAACACGGTTTTGCAGAGCAGGGGAGGCGGCAGCCTCGTCGCGGCAACCGGTTCCGGAGTAGCCGCGCCCGAAGTGAAAGGGCCGGCATGAGTGCGAGCGTCCGGTTTAAGAGTGTGACCTTGAACTCTGCTCTATTCGAAAGGCGTACGATGAACATGCGGCTTCTGTTGTGGCTGGGCCTGATGTTTTGCGCGGCGCTGGCAGGCGGCGCGGAGGCACAACAACGACCCGGCCGCGTAGCGCTTGTCATCGGGAACGCGGCCTATCCCGATGCAAGCACCCCGCTGTCGACCACGATCCGAGATGCCCGCACCATCGCAGAAGAGCTGCGCCGCGACGACTTTGATGTGGATCTCAAGGAGAACCTCGGCAAGGAGGACATGCAGCGTGCCCTTGATTCCTTCATGGGTAAGATTCGAGCCGGCTCAGCAGCGCTCTTCTACTTCAGCGGCTATGGCATTCAGACGGGGAGGCAGACCTATCTGATCCCTGTCAACGCGCAGGTATGGAACGAAGCAGATCTGCGGCGCGAGGGAATTAGTCTCGACAACACGTTGGCGGAGATGAACCGCAGAGGCGCAAAAGTAAAAATCGCCATCATCGACGGCGCACGACGCAACCCCTTCGAGCGCCGGTTTCGTGCCTCTCCCGCTGGACTCGCCGTCATTGACGCGCCGGAAGGTACCCTCGTGATCTACTCCGCTGCTCCAGGCAAGGTGATCAATGAGGGAAACGGCGTCAACAGTGTGTTTGTCACGGAGCTCACAAAGGAGCTGCGAGTGCCAAATTTGACGGCTGAGGAGGTATTCAACCGAGCACGCATCGGTGTTTCTCGGGCGACTAACAACGAGCAGGTGCCCTGGGTAGCTTCTTCGCTGGTCGATGAGTTCTATTTCGGTGCGTCGCGATCAGCCTCCACGATTCCAGCTCCAACTCCGCCCCCACCTGCTCCCCCCGCTGTCTCTCCGCCACCGGCCCCTCCGCCCCTGCCCCCGACTGCCTCCGCCCCACCGCCCGCGCCTCCTCCAACCCCAGCCCCCAGCCAGCCCGTTCGCAGCGACGCCAAGCCGGGGGAGGTTTTCCGGGATTGCTCCGAATGCCCTGAGATGGTGGTCGTGGGAGCCGGATCATTCGAGATGGGCTCGAACACCGACTACGAAAACCCGGTGCACCGCGTGACGATCTCAAAGCCGTTCGCGATCGGCCGCTACGAGGTGACATTCGACCAATGGGATCGGTGCGTCGAGGAGAAAGGCTGCAAGCCTCAGCCCGACGATCGCGAGTGGGGACGCGGCCCGCGGCCGGTCATGGATGTCAGCTGGGCCGATGCCAAGGCATTCGTGGCGTGGCTCTCGCAAAAAACTGGCCAGACCTACAGGCTTCCGACCGAAGCAGAATGGGAGTATGCCGCGCGCGCTGGAACGAATACCCAATACTGGTGGGGTCGTGAGATCGGGTCGCGCCAAGCCAACTGCCGGGAATGCGGAGCCGGCGGCGGCCAGCAAACGGCCAAAGTAGGCTCTTACTCACCGAACCCCTTCGGGCTTTATGACACTGCCGGCAATGTCGCGGAGTGGGTGGAAGATTGCTGGAATGACAATTATCGCGGTGCCCCGAACGACGGGTCGGCATGGAACGCGGGGCAGTGTCGGTTACGGGTGTTGCGCGGAGGGGCGTACGACAGTCAGGCCAAGGCGGTGCGCTCTACGGCTCGTTTTCGCTATGATACCGACGTGCGATATTTCGCCAATGGATTTCGAGTGGTACGCGAGCTGCGGTGATGGTCTCAAGCGTCGGATGCGTCAAATGAAAGGCGTTGGTCGAATGGGCGCGGCTGTTCTGCTCGTGCTGACGCTCGGCTTCGCGGGGCTGTCCGCCTCGGACTCAAGCGCTGCTGAGGGCGGCGCAGCGACGGCGGTGCAAGTCTTGGTCATTCGGGCAACCCAGGAATGGTTCGCGGCAGAGATCCGGGTGACGGGTTTTCTGGTGCCGCGCGAGGAAGCGGTTGTGTATTTGGATCCAGGCTACAGGGTAAGCGAGGTGGTCGCAGGCGAGGGGGACCGGGTCAGTGCCGGACAGACGCTCGCTCGCCTGGCGCGTCAGGCGGCCGCAGGCCCAGATCCCAACGCGGATCGGCGACCCGCCACGCTGATCTTGAAGGCGCCCGCTGCCGGCGTCATCACCCGCACCACGGCTGTCGTGGGAGCCACTGCCTCGCCGATGCAGGCGGAGCCGCTGTTTCGCATCGCCATCGATGACGAGATCGAGCTCGAAGCCGATGTTCCGAGCATCCATATTCCGATGCTGGCGGCAGGACAGACCGCTCGAGTCGAGATCGAAAACAGCCGGGAACTGTCGGGCAAGGTACGGCTCGTGCCGGGCTCAGTCGATCTGAGAACGCAACTTGGCCGCGCCCGCATATC
Source organism: uncultured Alphaproteobacteria bacterium (assembly GCA_963841705.1). Classification (GTDB taxonomy): domain Bacteria; phylum Pseudomonadota; class Alphaproteobacteria; order Rhizobiales; family Xanthobacteraceae; genus VAZQ01. The sequence continues at coordinate 40,230 of CAWJDY010000044.1, read as the reverse complement.
CCTGGAGCGTGACCCCCGGCTTCGGGTCGGAATGTTTGCGCGCGCGACCATTGAGGCAAATCGCAGCCGCGGAATATCCGTTCCACACTCGGCGGTGCTGTACCGCACGGAGGGCCCGAGCGTGCAGGTGGTGCATGGTGACGTGATCGAAACGAGGCTGGTTCATGTCGGATATCACTCCGATACCGATACCGAGATACGTGATGGGCTGAGCGAGGGTGATCTGGTCGTGGCGAATGCGGGCAGCTCGTTGCGCGACGGGGACAAGGTGAAACCCGTCGAGGCCGACTCGTCGCTCATGGGGCTGCGTTGAGCGGAGACTCCCGCACCGCCTGGGTCCGTCCGCGTGGACTTTTCGGCAAGTATGTCGTTGCCTTCGTTGGCTTGGTCGTGATCGTGTTGGCGGTGAATGGCGCGCTTGAAACATGGTTCACGTATAACGACACGATCGATCTGTTGGCAAAGGCGCAATCGGACAAGGCCGATGCGGTTGCCAGGCGAATTCAACAATCGCTCGAGGAGATCGAACGACAAATCAGTTTTGCCACGCGCGCAAGCGCGACTACCATCGATATGCGACGGTCGGACTATCTGTTGCTGCTGCTCGAGGTGCCCGCGATCGAGAGACTCATCCAGCTCGACAGCACGGGCCGAGAACGGCTGCGAGCCGTGCGCAACGAAGAGCCTGTGGTGGGGAGCGGGATCGATTATTCCAGTAATCCGAGATTCACCGCCGCGCGAGGTCGGCCGATTTGGGTCTCACCGGCGTATTTCGACGGGCTTGACCCGTTTATCTCGATCGCCATGCCGCATTCGGGTCGGGATGCCGGTTCAACGGTGGCCGAGATAAGCCTCAAATTCGTCTCCAGCTTCATCGATCCTACCCAGATCGGAAAAAACCTGGATGCCTATGTGGTCGGGCCTGACGGTCGCTTGCTCGCCCATTCCAACTCCGACGTGCGCCTCGGCACCAGCTTTGCAGAATTGCCGCAGGTCCGTGCGGTGACAAAGGAGAAGAGCGGCCCGCTGACCTTCGGAAATGACCTGGACGGCCGTTCGGTCTTGACTGCCTCGGCAGCTGTTCCTGCTCTCGGCTGGCATGTCTTTTTCGAGCAACCACGCACGACCGCGCTGCAGCCGGTCTACCGGGTTCTTGACCGTACCGCGCTGCTTCTCGCGCTTGGTGTCGCACTGGCTGTCATCGCGGGCGTCCTGTTCGCGCGCCATATGGTGGTTCCCATCAGGGCGCTGCAGTTCGGCGCGCAGCAGCTGGAAGCAAGCGACTTCGGCCACCGCATCGAAGTACGAACCGGGGATGAGATCGCGGATCTCGCAGACCATTTCAATCGCATGGCCGGCCAGCTGCGAGAATCGTACACTCGCCTGGAGCAGAAGGTCGAGGAACGCACGCGTGAGCTCGCCCAGTCCGTGAGCGAGCTCAAGGCGCTGGAGGAGATAGGCCGTGCAGTTGCGTCGTCGCTCGATATCAAGTCCGTGCTGGCCACTATTGTCACCCGCGCGGTGCAACTCGCAGAGGCGGATGGGGGAGCGATTTATCGCTATGACGCGTCGCACAAAGTGTTCGAGCTGGCGGAAGCCCACGCTCTCGACCAGGATTTGCAGGACACGATCCGCTCGTCCCGTATCACGCTCGATGGGAGCATCCTGGGGATGGCATCAAAGGCGGGGCACGCAATTGCCATTCCGGATTTGCGGGAGGCAGCCGATTTTCCCCTGAGGGATCGCACTATCGCCGCCGGGTTCAATTCGCTATTGGTGGTGCCGCTGCTCGCAAAGGACGAGATTTTAGGAGGCCTGATGGTGCAGCGGCGAAGCGTCGGCGATTTTCCCGCGAGCACGATTGGCCTGATGCAAACCTTCGCGCATCAATCGGTGCTGGCGATGAACAACGCCCGCCTGTTCCGGGAAGTCGAGCAGAAGGGCCGCGAGCTGGCCATTGCCAATGCTCACAAGGCGCAATTTTTCGCGAATATGAGCCACGAGCTGCGCACGCCGCTCAATGGCATCCTCGGCTTCGCCGAGCTGCTTGCGGACGGACTCTATGGCACTCTCCCGGATGAAGCGATGGAAGTGCTCGGCCGCATACAAAATGACGGTAAGCATCTCCTGGGTTTGATAAATGACGTTCTTGATATCTCCAAGATCGATGCAGGCCAGCTGACATTGTCGCTCAGCGATTACTCCATACAGTCTGTCGTGGACAGCGTGATTACCTCGACCGGCTCGCTCGCCCATGCAAAGGGCATAGAGGTCAGATCGGTCGTGCCTCCTGATCTTCCGCTGGGCTATGGCGATGAACGGCGCCTGACCCAGGTGCTGCTGAACATTGTGGGCAACGCAATCAAGTTCACGGACATCGGCTTTGTCGAGGTCCGAGCCGACGTGGTGAGCGATCATTTCAAAATAGAGATCGAGGATACCGGGCCCGGAATTCCGCTGGAACATCAGAGGCGCATTTTCGATGAATTTCAGCAGGTCGACAACAGCAGTACCCGCCGGAAGGGAGGAACAGGACTTGGCCTGTCGATCTCCCGCCGGCTTGTGCAGGCGCACGGCGGGCAGATCGACGTACATTCCACGCTCGGAGCGGGATCCACTTTCAATATTGTGTTGCCGATCCGCGCGAGCGAGCAAAGGCAGGCAGCATGAGCAAACGCATTCTCGTCATCGAGGATACCGAGAACAACAGGCGAATTCTGAACGACCTGCTGACTCGTTCCGGATTCGAAGTGATCGAGGCAAATGATGGGGAAAAGGGCGTGGCAATGGCCGCGGACCGCAAACCCGACCTCATTCTCATGGATATTCAGCTTCCTATCGTCGACGGATATGAGGCGACTCGGCGGATCAAATCCAATCCGGCGCTACGGGAGATCCCGATCATCGCCGTCACCTCCTACGCTCTGTCCGGCGACGAGGCCAAGGCGCGCGCTGCGGGATGCGACGGGTATGTGGCAAAACCGTTCAGTCCCCGCGTAATCCTTGCCAAGGTTCGTGAGTTCCTGAAGTAGTGCCGGAAAGGTTCGTGGATTGCGAACACCGCCTCGAATCCTGATTGTCGACGACAATCCTACAAATTTGGAAGTACTGCGCGTGCGGCTCACTGCGCACGGATATGAGCTGGTCACAGCTGTCGATGGCGAGGACGCGCTGGCCAAGGTGCGCGAATTCGAGCCCGATCTCGTCTTGCTCGATGTGATGATGCCGAAGCTGGACGGCATCTCTGTCGTCAAGCAGTTGAAGCAGGACAATCAGCTCCGGTTTATACCCGTCATACTGGTCACTGCGAAGTCGGATACCCGGGACGTCGTGGCCGGGCTTGAAGCCGGCGGTGACGATTATCTGACAAAACCTGTCGAACAGTCCGCTCTGGTCGCTCGCGTCAAGTCGTTGCTGCGCATAAAGGAGCTGCACGATAAGGTACAGGCCCAGACTGCTCAGCTGCAGGAGCAAACGGAGCAGCTCTCGAGTTGGAATCAGCTATTGGAGCAACGGGTCACGGATCAGCTGCAGGAGATCGAGCGAATGAGCCGCCTGCAGCGGTTCCTGGCGCCGCAAGTCGCCAAGATGATTGCGTCCTCGGACGCGCCCGAAGCGCAGTTGAGCAGTCATCGGCGTGACATTACCGTGATGTTCTGTGATCTGCGTGGCTTCACCGCTTTTACCGAAAGCACCGAGCCGGAAGAGGTCATGGGGGTCCTGCACGAGTACCATGAGGGCCTTGGCGAACTCATCTTTCGCTACGAAGGTACGCTGGAGCGGTTCCTTGGGGACGGGATCATTATCGTCTTCAATGATCCGATCCCGTGTGCCGATCATACCGAGCGCGCTGTGGGTCTGGCCCTTGACATGCGCACAGCTGTCGAACGGCTCGCCAAGGAGTGGCGCCGCAAAGGCCATGTCCTAGGTTTCGGGATCGGCATTGCCTCGGGTTATGCGACCCTCGGACAAATCGGTTTCGAGCATCGGCGCGAATACACGGCGATCGGCAGCGTGATCAATCTGGCTTCCCGGTTGTGCAGCGAGGCGCAGGCGGGACAGATCGTGATCAGTCAACGCGCGTTCAGCTCGGTCGAGGGCTCGGTGGAAGCGGTTCCGATAGGCGATCTTACCCTTAAGGGCTTCAACCGCTCAGTGCCTGCCTACAATGTCCTGCGCTGGCGCGGCCAGCCGCCGCATTTCCCGACATCCGCGTTGGCCGTATCCGGAGGGGCTTCCTCTCGGGCAGCACAATGATAAACCTCGCTTCGAAATTCTGCACGAAGCTGATGGCCCGCCGCGCGGAGAGGATCGACGACATTGATCATGATGAGCGGGCGAACGTGAAGAGCTGGACCGTAGCGGCGGTGGCCGCAAATGCATTGATCTCACTGATCTTGCCGCTGCGCATGGCCGTAGCCGATTCCGGGGATGCATCTGAACGGGCGGTGACCGTGATAGCGGCCAGGAACGTCTGTTTCGAGAATACGATTTCGGTAACCGGCGTAGTCGCACCAAGAAAGGAGCTATTGGTGCGGCCGGACCGTGAAGGCTTGCAGATTGCGCAAATCAATGTTCAGGCCGGAGACACGGTGCGTTCCGGACAGGTATTGGCCCAACTCAATCCACCCGAAGGACAGCCCGGTGGCGCCGTCGAGGTCCAGGCTCCGGCGGCGGGACTTGTTACGTTCAGCTCGGCGGTCGTTGGCGCCATGGCCTCCGCGCAGGGGATGCCGCTGTTCCAAATCGCAGAAGGGGGCGAAATGGAGCTCGTGGCCGAGACGCCGGTCAAGACCCTGCAAACCCTTGCGCCCAACCAGCCTGCGAAGATCGAGGTGATCGGGATCGCGCCGTTGTCCGGCAAGGTCCGGCTGATTTCAGCGGCAATCAATCCGACCACGCAGCTGGGTCAGGTTCGGCTTTCCATCGAGAGCAACAAGGGCCTGCGCGTTGGCGCCTTCGGCCGCGGGATCATTGACCTCGGGCAACGTTGTGGGCCGTCCGTCCCGCTATCGGCCGTCCTGTATGGGAGCGGTGGGACAGTGGTGCAGGTCGTCCGGGACAACCGTGTGGAGACGCGGCGCGTCAATGTCGGGCTCGTCACCAGAGGACAGGCCGAGATTCGCGAAGGTGTCAATGAGGGCGAAACAGTCATTGCGCGCGCCGGAGCATTTTTTCGCGACGGCGACCGTGTTCGCGCCATATCCGCTGATGCCAGACTGCTCAGGTAGAGAACATCACGGTTCGGCTTCGCGCTGGATCGCGTCTTTCTTCTCGATGCAATAGTAGCCCGCGAGGCGGCTCACCATCCCGTGCTCGCTCCAGTTCTTGAGCACGCGGCTCACATTCTCGCGAGCGATGCCGGCCATTGCCGCCAGATCGCTCTGGTTGACTTTCTGCCGGATGAGAATGCGCCCGCTTCCAACGTCCTTGCCGAACGCCTCGGCCAGACTCAGCAGTGCACGGGCCACTCGTCCCTTCACCGTGAGGAAGCTCGAGGCTGCAAGCGCATTGTTGGTGTCGCGGAGGCGGCGCGCCAGCACCCTCATCACATGCTGATAGATTTCCGGGCGGGATTTCCCGATGGCCTCAAAATCAGCTTTGCTCACATAGCATAATTTGGAATCTCGCAGCGCTGTAACGGACGCAGAGCGCGGCGCGCCGTCGATCATTGACAGCTCGCCTACCACCGACCCGGGCCCGAGAATGGCAAGAATACGTTCGCCGCCGTTCGGGGCGGCGACGCTCGCTTTGAGCAGCCCGTCCTCGACCCGGTAACACCCGTCCCCTTCATCCCCGGCCAGGAACAACGTTTGATCGGCATCAAGCGACAAGGGCCGCCCTTGCGCGAACAATCCGCGCGCCAGCTCGCCCGGCAGCGAATCCAAAATATTGCCGATGTTGCTCGCCGGGATGTTGGGCTTGGCCATTGCACCGTCGGTTCAAATCGCGGCCGCAAGCATGCTTGCGAAGCCGCGGCATTTCAGTTTGCGCGCCTCCAACCCTGGCCATCATATCCCAAACCAAGTGCCCGCGGAATGCGTAAACTGATGCGATTAGTCGTCATTCGATGGTAAGTGTCGGGTAGGCACCTCGCGGGCCTGTGTGAGCGAGCCTGCTTCCCCCGTGTCACACGCTATAAGTCGAAGATCGCATTGCTTTTTGCACACCATCAGCGTGCTGCTTGGTTCAACGGATTGGTTGCAGCTGGCGTTGCACCTCCGGTACACGTGACCGCAATTGTCCATAGCCGCTGCCGCACAATTAACGCTGCACGCAACGACCAGACTTGCGCTTGCGAGCACAAGGAGAGTTTGGATGCCCAGGCGTGACATGATCATCCTCCTTGCCATGAGCCGATATCCTCGGCAGGGACTCCTGAGTGCGCAAGCCTTATAGGTTTTGCCGTTGTTGCTGTGTGACGGCCGTCACACTGGCGTGGAAATTCCGGGCTGACTGTCCGGGCAAGCTCCGTGCAAGGGAACGGCGGACCAGGAGTTGCGGTTGAATATGCAGAGATTACCGAAAGAGACCAGGTCGGCTCGCGCTAGGCGTGAGGCCGCCGCGTTTCCAGGCCGGGCGAAGGCACCCTAGCATCAGCCGCATAAACATCAGCCAAGCTCAGCGTGATCGCGCCGCCCGAGCGGGCCGCATAACCCTTCCGGCTGTTCTGGGTTAGTGATCGCCGGCTGCCGCATACTGGCGGCTGCGATCCGTCGCTTTCATCAGCTCTCGCACCCGCTCCGGCAGCTGTCCGGCGGCCAGCTTGCCGGGCGGGCTTTCAAGATGGTCCACCACCGCGAGCCGGCTGACTTCGCCTTTGCGGAAGGCGTCCAGGAACTCGGGATAGTTCCGAAAGGCCACGCATCCGTTCGACTGACCGTTAGCGCCCAGCATGTAGGTGTGGGCAAGGATGCCGCCGCGACCGTACATCCTGCCGTCGTCGACGGGGTTGAGGCGGATGGCGCGAACCCCATGAAATATTCCCTCGCGCAAAGCGAGTTTGTAAACATTCGGCGGCGTCGGCCCCCGCATCTTCAGGTGCACATGGCGGGGATTGTCCATGAGGCCGCCAAGGCCGGAATGGGCTTCTAGCCGGCGCCCACTCGGCAGATACACGGTATGCGCTGTGATATCATAGATAGCGGTGCGGCCGTCGTCGCCCGGCAGCGGGGCGTCTTTGCGCGTTTGCGCTGCCGAAGCGTGCACTCTGGCAACGAGCGGCGCATCCGCTCGCCGGTTCTGGACATCCTGGTCCGGGAGCGATCGCCGGGCACTCGCAAGCACCGGCATGGCCGACCTGAACCTCTCGTCAAAGGACGCGTGGCAATCATCGGTCGAAGCGATACCGTTGTCGAATGACGCGGGACGATCATCAGAAGCGGCAAAACGCTCATCCAACGACGCGCTCCGGCAAGCCGAGCCGGAGGTGTCTGTGGCATCTAAACCGGCTGGCGGCTCCAAGCTTGCCAGTTCCAGGCGATCGATCGGGCGCTCTGATCCCAGCGGCACCCGGAACCGGAAAATGTCGGGATGGATGGTCCCGAAAACGGAAATACCCGAGCCGGGCGGTCCGATATCTGCCGGACCTGCCTGCGTTCCCGCAGATTTAAGGACCAATGTCAAAAACATCGCAGCGATTCCAAACGGAATCGTGCGGACCCCCAACTGAACCAATACGTCCCCACTCGTACCCCACGTCGCCTCTGGCGCGGCGGCCAATGCAACGTACGTCCCCCGACGTGCGCGGAAATAAACATGTTGATTGCGGCATAAATGGTTCGGCCGATAAGCCACAACGGCATTGCTGCGAGCTCAAAAGCGCGAGGCGGCAGTTGACACGTACTGCTGCAAACGCTCGCTTCCGTTGCAGATCGCTACGGGAAGGTGGGGGTGGTCCTACTAGCTAAATCGCTGCAAGAAGGCGGACAACTCGTGTGCTCCGACACAAATTTTGCTTGATAAAATTTTGCTTGATATCTTGACATTGTAACAAAACTCTGCTATGAGTTGCTAACCTCAGAAAGCTGTGAGAGAAGCCCCGGCCCGGACTCCCGCGCGGGGCTTTTTGTTTGGCCAATCGTCCGTCTGCTGTCGTCCGCTTCGCAACAGGAGGATAATGCATGCAGTTCCAAAAAGGGCAAAGCGGTAACCCGGCGGGCCGACCGCGAGGATCGCGAAACAAGGCATCCATTCGACTGCAGGAGATGCTCGAGCAAAGTGCGGAGGCGCTCTTCGAGCTGGGACGCGCCGATGAGAACGACGACTACATCATTTTTCGCTGGGAGTGGTGATCGCGACGTTCAGTCATGAATTGCTGGTCATTTCCCTGTTATTTCCTGTTCTTGCCTGTTCCGGATCCTGCCATTTCGGCAGATGTCCTTGCTGGTACTCACTTTTTTGCAGGTTTTGGATGTCGCCCCGCCCCTCTTTACAGGGATTTGCAGGCAGGCAAAGCCAATGGCACCCGCCCCAACACCGATAATGGGCTTTCGAACCTGCTTTAGCACGAGGCCGACGTTTCGGTAACTAAACTCGCGCCCGGAACGGCGTGCCGGGTGCTGAAGCCGGCGTCGCCCTACCGCCCCATTTGGCCGTGCCGCTCGATCCATTTTGGGCCGGGGCCGCGCATGTAATGCAGCTCCGGCCGGTAGCGTGTCATCAGACCGCGCACGACTCCTCGAACAAACGATAAGATGAACATCGCCGACTCCCCCAAACGACCGCCCAGCCTTTACTGGCGATGAGTTTGGGCGAATGGAAGGAGGCAGTAAGGCCACAATATGGAATAGCCTCGCCCCCGGCGAGGACTTCAAACGCAAATGCCGCGGGCCACGACTCGTAGGATAACCGATCCTTGTCCTAGCGGACGTCTCCAAGATTCGTCACCGGCCCGGTGTAGCTCTCGAAATGCTTGCGTAGCTCGGGCAAATTTTCGTTTGTGAGGAACTCCGATCGTGCTCTGTTGTCGCCGCGGCACCGCGGCAGGGCATGTCTAAGCGAAGGGGAGCCGGCTTACTGCGCGGCAGCGCTGGCCTTGGCCTTCTCCGAATGCTGGGCGGCAGCAGCCGGGAGGTGCGCCGGCAGATATTTGGCTACGACCGACCGATCGAGCTGAGCGATGGTACTGTCGGGTAGACGACGCCAGATCTCGTCCATCCCAAGAAGCGGAATGCCGAGATAGCCCCGCAGGGTCAGTGTTTGACCGTCACGACTGAGCGTCATCATCGCGTTGTACACCTTCCCGTCCCGGGGATCGATGATATTGCCGTCCACATAGCGCAATCCCTGCCGTTTCATGCCCCGCACCAGAGACAAGCCAAGAAGGGGAGCATTTCTGCGGTCATCCGTGCATCTCGAGCAGATCGGAGGCTTGGGCCCATCTTCCGGACGCGGAAACATTTTGGCGATTGCACCCTCATACGTGCCGTTATGCTCCACAAACAGAAACCATCCCACAGGGCGGTTGGCTTCATCCTTCTTCTGCCAGAGTCCGGAAACCGACGGTTCTGCGGCGCGGCTGGGCAACGTGGCGAACGCAAACATGGCCAAACTGGTGAGGAGAAGGGCTTTCAGGGATGATCGCAAGGTCGGCACCTCAGTTGAATCGGGTGGAGAGAAGGGCATTCACCCATAAATATGTTCATTTCGCGGACAAGGAGCTTGCGCATGCTCAAGCGCGACGGCGGTACCGGCGAGCCAAGCCGAGTGCGAAGTAGACGATAAGGTCTTGACAGGTTGGCAGTGTGACGGCCCTTTTGATGAACCATGTCAGCGCCGATTGCGTTGTATTTGCCGGCGATTAGCGAGCATCGCGGACAGGTTGCGAGCACATGTCCAAGTCGAGCCTAGCACTGAGCAACCTTCGGGCGGTCGTTATCCTCTTGGTCGTGGCCTTCCATTCCGTTCTCGCCTATCTCGGCTCGCAACCTGCCTCGCCGGCGCCCTTCGACAGCCCTCCGTATCACTGGAGGGCAATCCCCATTCTGGACAGCGAGCGGTGGTTTGGCTTCGACCTGTTCTGCGCGTCGCAATACGTCTATCTGATGCATTTAATGTTTTTTCTCTCCGGTCTGTTTGTCTGGTCGAGTCTGCGGCGCAAAGGGGCAAAGACGTTCCTCTCCGACCGATGCTTGCGCCTTGGCGTGCCCTTCGTGCTCGGGGTTTTCGTGCTGATGCCGGTGGCCCATTACCCGGTTTACCGGGTGACTGCGGTTGATCCGAGTTGGTCCGCATTTTGGGCGCATTGGAGGGCGCTTCCATTTTGGGCAACTGGCCAGTTATGGTTCTTGTGGCAACTGCTCGTGCTCAACATCATTGCCGCCGCGCTTTTCCGGTTTGCCCCGGGTTTCGGCGAGCTCCTGGGGCGCCTTTCCAAACGGGCCGGCGATCAGCCCGGTCGGTACTTAACAGCACTGGTATGCGTCTCGGCGCTGGCCTATATGCCGCTGGCTTCCCTGTTCAGGCCCTGGCAATGGATTCAATACGGACCATTCGCGCTGCAGCCGAGCTTCACGCTGCATTACATGGTGTATTTTTTTGCCGGCCTCGGGATCGGAGCATACGGGGTCGAGCGAGGATTGCTCCGATCGGAAGGAATGCTCATGCGGCACTGGCCCATTTGGGTTGCCGGCGCGTCTGGCGCATTCCTGCTTTGGATCGTTCTCACCGCTTTGCTGACGCAGGGATGGGTTACGGCAGTGCCGGGGCTGGAGATTGCGGCCGATTTCGGTCTCGTGCTGGCATCCGGGGCAATGTCACTTGCTATTGCCGCAGTCTTCATCCGATTCGCAATTCGACGTGTGCCGGCGTTCGACAGCCTCTCGGAGAATGCCTACGGCATATATCTCGTGCATTACGTGTTTGTCGTCTGGCTGCAGTACGTGATGCTCGGGTTTGCACTCTCTGCGATTATGAAGGGTGCCATCGTTTTTGCCGGCACTCTCGTCCTGAGCTGGATTTCGACGGCGGCCATGTGTCGCCTCCGAATGGCCGCGCGAGTCCTTGGGAGGGAGCGCGTTCTGGTCAGAGCGCGATAACGTACAGGAACGGCGTTCACCTGCAGCCTGTCAAGTCGAGCCTTCCGGCGGGCTCCAGGTTAGCCTAGAAAACTTGATTTTCCTCATGCCGTTGGTCTTCACGCTCGCAGCTCGCAACCTGTTCCACGATCGCTTGCGATTTGTGGCCACTCTCGTTGGAATCGTCTTTTCCATGATCCTGGTGACCGTGCAAATGGGGCTTTATTTGAGCTTCGCTCGCATGGTGACGACGATGATCGATCATGCGGGTGCGGATTTGTGGATCATGCCTGTCGGCACGAAGTGCTTCGAAGATCCCTCCCAGTTGGACGAGCAACAACGCTTTCGCGCACTTTCCATAGATGGCGTTGCGGAAGCCGTACCTGTCGTAATCGGGTTTGCGCAGTGGCGATTGCCGAGCGGAAATACGACGCCGGTGTTCGTCGTAGGCTCGCTTTTCGGATCCGGGGGCTTGTCCCCGTGGAATCTGGTCGCCGGCAGTCTTGAGTTCCTCGAGATACCGGGGGCGGTTGCCGTCGATCGGTCCTATTCCGACCGGCTTGGAGTAACCGGACTGGGAGCGAGAGCCGAAATTCGCGACCAGAAGGCGCAAGTCATGGCGCTCACCAGCGGTATTCGGTCATTTACCACCACGCCCTATGTATTTGCGCCGCTTGAGCGCGCGCGCGCCTATACCGGTACGTCCGCAAACAAAGCCACCTATTTCCTTGTGCACCTTGCCCCGGATGCAGACCTGGAACGTGTTCGCAACCGCTTGCGAGCCGACATCCCTGACATCGAGGTCCTTACACCCAGCGAGTTTCGCGATCGCAGCCGCTCGTTCTGGCTGTTCGGAACAGGCGCGGGCGCCGCGCTGATGGCGGGCGCGCTGCTGGGAATCATCGTGGGCACGGTGATTGTCGCGCAAACCCTGTATTCCAGCACCAAGGACCATATCAATGAGTTCGCAACGCTGCGCGCCATCGGGTCATCTGGAAGATACATTCACAAGGTCATTATCTGCCAGGCACTGCTCAGTGCGGTCATAGGATTCTGCGTCGCCAGCGCAGTCGGGTTCCTGATCGTCAAAAAAACGGCCGAGACGGCATTGCCGATTACCATGACGCCGGGATTGACGCTGGGCTTGTTTGCGTTGGCGGTGGTGATGTGCGTCCTGTCGGCGATTGGGGCGATAGTGAAAGTCATTCGCATTGATCCGGCGATGGTATTTACGCGATGACGGGGCCGCTCGCAGAGGCTGTCGACATCGTCAAGTTCTTGGGCCGCGGCGCGGGGCAGGTGCAGGCGCTCAAGGGCATAAGCCTGGCGCTCCCAGGAGGCGAATTGACCCTTCTCATGGGCCCGTCGGGGAGCGGGAAGACCACTCTCCTCTCGATAATGGGATGCATGCTGCGGCCAACGGGCGGTGCTGTCAGGGTATGCGGAAAATCGACTGAAGGCATCGGCCCCGAGGAGATGGCCAAGCTGCGGCGCGACCATATTGGGTTTGTCTTTCAGTCGTACCATCTTTTTCCCACGCTCACCGCTGCGGAGAATGTGCAGCTGGTCTTCGATGTTCGCGGCGAGAACTCTGCTCGTGCCTTGGCCAAGGCCAAAGACGCGTTGGCGACCGTCGGGCTTCCTCACAAGCTCAAGTCCTTTCCCCTCGAGCTCAGCGGCGGCGAGCAGCAACGCGTTGCCATTGCGCGGGCAATTGTCGGGGATGCGTCCGTAATACTGGCGGATGAACCGACGGCTGTCTTGGACAGTGAGAATGGGCGGGCCATCATGGGCATTCTAGCCGACATTGCCAAGGAGCCGGCTCGCACCGTTCTGGTCGTCTCGCATGATCCGCGTATCTTGCCGTTCGCTAATCGCGTCGTTCATATGGAAGATGGCCGTATCGTAAGTGAAGAGCAAAGAGGTGCGGGGCTTTCCGTGAAAAGGGAGGTCGAAGTTGCTGTCTTTGGCCGCGGTTAGAAATAAAAAGGTCTTAATCGGTCTGGGTTTGATCCTTGGCTGCTCCATCGCGGGCTCGGGTCTGCTGCTGCATGCCGAGGACACGGCGCCTGCATCGCGCGCGAAACCGGCGGATGAGAAGCGGTGGCAGGCGGTGGCTCCCGGGCGCGTGGAGCCCATCTCCGGAGAAATCAAGGTGGCGGCTCCTATGCCCGATGTCATCGGGGAGGTTCTCGTCAAGGCAGGCGACAAGGTCTCAACCGGTGAGCCGCTGGTGCGACTTCACGACCCGGAGCCGTATGCGCGCATGGCAAGTACTGAAGCACAGATCGCCATGCGCAAGCGCGCGCGCGACGACCAGGCGCCGTCGAGCCGGGCGGCGGATAGACGCAAAGCAGAAGATGCTGTTGCCGCCGCGGAGCAGGTCGTGCTGGACGCGGGGGCCGCTTTTGACCGGACAGCTCTGGAGAAGCGTGCCGGCCGTGCTTCGGAAGCCGATCTCGATTCCGCACGCTCGGCACTCTCGCGAGCCAAGGACGATTTGAACCAGCAGAAAGCCGATCTGCGCAAGCTCGAGGCCGACCCCACCACGCCCCTGCCCACCCAGGCCGAAGGCCAGCTCAACGTCACGCGGGCAGAGCTCTGGGCGGCGCAAGCGACAATCCAAAAACTGACGATCCGGGCGCCGATCACTGGAACGGTCCTGCAGGTCAACGGCAAGCCTGGAGAGATGGCATCGCCGTCCTCGCCACAGCCTCTGGTGTTATTAGGGGATGTGTCAGCCCTGCGTGTGCGAGCGGAGCTCGACGAACGAGACTACGGGGAAATCAAGATCGGTCAGATGGTTTCCGTGCGCCCCGAAGCTTTTCGAGGCCGCGAGCTTCCCGGGACCGTGTCGTTCATAGCTCCAATCGTGGAGCCGTCGCGGACCGGTTCACGCGGGCAGCGTAATCAAACCGATATCGATGTGGTCGAGGTCTTGATCGACTTGGCCGACCCTGGTCCGCTTGCGGTAGGAATGAAAGTGGACGCCTATTTCAGGTACAATAGCACCAGCGCCCAGCATTAGGGTGAACAGTCCGTGGTGAAACTTGGTTAACCGAATCAGCTGTAAATGGGTTCCCATGTCGCTGGAGTTTGCAGCGCCTCGGCGACAGTCGCGCTGAGAGTGCAATGCTGGCCCATTTTGGATGCGAAGTGTGGCTTTTCAGCACTAGTTCGAGGCCCGAAGTTTCGTGTTGCTGGTTGTAGCGGCTAACTAATCAAGCTTACAGCGACTCCAAGGAGGGGCCGGCTCTCGCCGGCCCTTCTGCTTTTTGCGTTTGGATTCGCGCTGCCCACAAGTGTCCAAAGGGTGCGCGGCATTTCCGCAACAGCGCTTGGCAATTTTGCAGCAAGCGAACGGCTTTCCATCGACAAAAAGAACGCGCCGAGTATGTTCGCATGAGCGCAACGTAGTTCGTCAGTCGATTCAACCACCAAATACGAGGGCTTCCCATGGTCTCGCGCTTCCTCGCAGGAGCGGTCTGCGCCACCGGTCTTTTGGTTGCGACCTGCGCCAACGCCGATCCCGGTTACTATCCGATGTCGAATTTCCTGGCGATGTTCACGGCAGTGCCGAGGACCATCGTGAGCTTTCCCAGCAAATACGAGCCGGGCACGATCGTGGTGTCGACGCACGAGCGGCGGCTCTATCTCGTTCTCGGCAAGGGGCAGGCGATGCAATACGGCATCGGCGTCGGTCGCGACGGCTTCACCTGGAGCGGGGTCTCGACGATTACCGACAAGCGGGAATGGCCGGACTGGAACCCGCCCGCCGAAATGCTGCGGCGGCGGCCCGATCTGCCCCATCACATGCGTGGTGGCCCGGCCAATCCGCTCGGAGCGCGGGCAATGTATCTCGGCGATACAATGTATCGCATCCATGGCTCGAACGAGCCGCACACCATCGGCACCTCCGCGACTTCCGGCTGCATTCGGTTGACCAATGAGGACGTGATCGACCTCTATAACCGGGTCAAAATTGGCGCGACCGTCGTAGTGCTGAAATGACAGGTAGGGGCGGGTTTTAAACCCGCCCCTACGCAACGGCAGACAATTGGGTTGCGGCTGCCACGCTCGTCGCTGCCGCAACGTGTATCGGCACACCTGCCGCAGAGGCCGCTTTAGTTGTCTACCCGACTTAGCTGACTTCCCTCGTACGAGAAGGCACCAGACAAAGCCGGCGAGTGGCTTTTGCTCTTTCAACCCAGCGCTGATACCGGCCGGTTGCAAGTTCGAAAACGCAAGCCAGTGTTATTATCCAGATACGCATTGCTAACGTTCGACTTTCTTCCGCACTGTCAATGGAAGACATAACCGGAAGTTCCTCGCTGGCACTCGGAGTGACCTGATCTTCTCGTTCTTTTCTCCCATCGAGGGCTAGCGCCCCCAGAAGAATATTTGTCCCCATGGTGAGGGCCGCCACTCGCGTTGCCCGTACCACTGCCATCCCCATTCTACGCGCGCCCTTCGTGAATTGTCTCGCTCTCTTCTACGCGAGCGGGCCGGTCGGTCTTCGTCGTCGTAATCACCGTGCTTCGCGTAAGCGCTCTGGTGGGAAAGCAGACGGTACTGGGTATCGATGATTTTTCCGCGCCGGTCGATCCGAAAACATTCCGTGATCCCGCCCCGGCGCTGCACCTCGCCCGAGTCAAGGTCAACAGACTGGCAGGTGAGCTGACGCCTTGCCTCCGGCGAAGGCGGTGCAAGTGCAGTTTTCGGCGCAACATGAGCCCATGACGCCTGAATTACCGACTCGAAAATAGGAACGGCCACGTGGCCGCCGGTTGATCCGCCGCCCAGGGTGCGGCGCTTGCCACCGGCGTTGTCATAGCCGACCCAAACCGCGACGGTGACATCGTTGCTAAATCCTACGAACCACGCGTCGTTCTCATCGTCGGAGGTGCCGGTCTTTCCTGCGACGTATGGCGCGAGGTGGGCGATTGAGCGCGCCGTTCCGCGCGCCAAAACCCCCTGCATCATGCTCTTGAGCTGGTAGAAGGCGGCGTGGTCTACTGACGTTATCGGCACGTTTGCGGACTGATGACGATAGATCGGTTCTCCGTCGCGGTCGATCTCTTCAACAACATAGGGAATGGGGCGCGTCCCCTCGTTGGCTATGGCTGCATAGAACGCGGCAAGGTCGATGGGGCGTACGGGCTCGGCGCCGAGCACGAAAGGATAGTAACGCACGCACTCGCGGTAGATTTGGGCTTCGAGAGCGAGATCGCACAGCCGATTGAGGCTTGCCTCCGGCTTTTTCTCGATGCCGCCATCAAGAAGGTGCACCGTTGCGAGATTGCGCGAGTTCTCGATCGCACGGCGCAAAGTGAGCGTGTCGCCTGAGCTGCCGTCGTAGTTTTTTGGTGTCCAGGAATCCCGGCCCCCGCCAATGGGTGGGAGCGTGATCTCGTCGTCCTCGACAAGGGTGTTGGGCTGCAGCCCTTTGCCGAGCGCGGCGAGGTAGCTCAATGGCTTGATCGCAGAGCCCGGCTGGCGCACCGCTTGCGTCGCTCGATTGAGCTGGCTCAATGGATACGAGAACCCCCCCGCCATGGCGAGGATGCGCCCGGTCTTGTTCTCCAGCACCACAGCCGTGCCCTGAACCACGGGTCGCACCCGCAGCTCCGCCCGTGCCGCACCCTTGTTCTTGCCGCCGCCCTCGACAACCCGCACGAGGATCACGTCGTAGAGCGCAAGCTTGCGTTGGGCGAGGCCGTTGTCGAGCGAGAGGGGTAACACCCGCCCGTCCGCAAGCCCGACCCGCCACCTCTCCCCCTTCTTCCCGGTGGGCTTCTCAACCAACACGGCGGGGGTCCAGTGCACGTCGTAGAGAGGCAGCCGCGCATTCGCGAGCGCCTCCTGCCAAGCCGGCTTCTTGTCGCCGGCGGTCCTCTGCGTCTCGATCCGCTGGACCGCTTTGGCCAGGCTCGCCTCTGGGCCGCGGAATTGCAGCCGCCCGGCGTCGCGCTCATAGCGCCATAGCCCTTCCTGCAGCGCCTCCTCGGTTGCCCGCTGCAGTGACGGGCTGATCGTCGAGCGAACGGTGTAGGAATTGGCGGTAATTGCTTCGATGCCCGCAACCGCCTGCGCTTCACGCGCAACCTGATCGACAAAATGAAAGCCGATATCCCGGTGCGGGCGTTCGTATGCCACCATGGTCGGCAGCGCCGGCAACCTCCGGCTTGATCCCTCGCCTGCGGGAATGACCCCGTCCTCGCGCAGCCGGCTCAGCACATAGGCCAGGCGCTCCTGCGCTCGTCCGGGGTGCCGGTCGGGAGAAAAATAGTTCGGCCCCTTGACCAGCCCGGCCAGGAGCGCACCCTCTTCCAGGGTGAGGTCCTTGGCTGCCTTTCCGAAATAGCTGCGCGCCGCAAGCTCGATCCCCCACGCTCCCCGCCCGACATAGACCGAGTTGAGATAAAGCTCGAGAATCTCCGCCTTGCTCAGCGTGTGCTCCACCCGCGAGGCCACCACCATCTCGCGGATCTTGCGCTCATAGGTGAGCGCTTCCCCCACCAGGAGGTTCTTGACCACCTGTTGGGTGATGGTCGAGCCCCCCTGCGGGTGGCCGGAATTGGCGAGATTGGCAATGAACGCCCGGATCAGCCCGCGTTCGTCGATGCCCTTGTGCTCATAGAAGCGCTTGTCCTCGGCCGCGACGAACGCCTTCTGCACATGCTCCGGAATGTCGGCGAGCACCACCCAGACCCGGCGCTGGTTCTCCTCGAATACCTCGGCAAAGCGCTCCCCCTTGCGGTCGAGCACCACGCTCGCTCCAGGAAGCTTGAGGCCCTTGAGCTTGGTGTGATCGGGCAGATCGGTGAGCGCCTTGTTGTAGAAATCGATCACATCGCCGAGGTCGACTGCCGGCGTCGGCACCTGCTCGTTCTTGCAGAACTCGCGATACGCGGTGAGCAGATCGGCAAAATTGATGCCGCGGAACGCCTTGGTGTCGTCTATCGCCTGGGGGTCGTCCATGGCGGTGGCGATGAGATCGTCGAGGTTGATATCCTCGATGTCGAAGGCTTTGCGAATATGGGTGCAGCCCGCCCGCAACAGCGCCGCCACTCTGGGCTGGTCCGCATCACGATCGAACCGGGTGGTAATCGCCTCCGGCGCCGTCGTCACCTGGCTAAGCGTGAGCGCAGTCGCAAAGATCTTGACGAGCAGCGTTTCCATGAATGTGAAGACCTGGTGGGGGATTGGTGAGAACGCGGGAAGCTCTCCGGAAAGTCACTCTTCGGCAGAACGGTTCCGTTAGCAGCTGAATTTAACCTATGGGTCGGAGCGACATCACAGCGCTCGTTACTTGATGAACGCGTTGCTGTATAGCTCCTCGACAGGCGTGCTGCGTTGAATGATCCCCTTCGCCAGATAGAAGTCCTGCAATTTGGCGAGACGCTCCGCATTGATCTCTCCGAGCTGTCGCTGACCGGGATAGACCAGGGTCGCGTAATACCCGAGCGTTGCCTTCACTGCACCTTCCTTGCCCTTCCATTCCGGAACGAAGTTGACGAAGTCATCGGCAGCCTTGCTCGGATCGTCCAGGATGTCCTTCATCCCGTGCAGCGCCGCTTTGACGAAGCGATGTACGAGCTCAGGCTTCTCCTTGAGGACTTGATCCGATACCGCGATACCTTGTGCCATGTGCGGGAAAAATTCGTCGCTCGGGATCACCCTGACCTTTACGCCGGCGGCCTGCACCGGCGGTATCCAGTCAGGGACTCCGGCCATTCCGGCCGACTTGCCGGTTGCAACGAATTCCCACACCCCTGTGGGTCCCGCGGCCTGGATGTTCAAATCGTCCTGGCTCAGCCCCACGCTCGCCAGCAATCCGAGCAGCGCATAGTACGTCGTGTCCTGAAAGGACATCACAGAGATGGTCTTGCCCTTGAGGTCCGCAGGTTTTTCGATCCCGGAGTCCTCGCGGACGACGAGCTGCATGAATCCTCGCCCGCCGAATATCGCTACGATCTTGATGGGGACGCCGTTCTGCCGGACCATGATGGGGCCGTCCGCAACAATGCCGCCCAGGGGAGCGTTGCCCGCTCCCACCTGCTTTGCAACATCGACGCCGCCTCTGCCCATCGCGAAGTTCACGTCGATCCCCGCTTCTGCAAAATATCCTTTCCCCTTGGCGAGACGAATCGGGGCGAATGCGGGCAGGCTGGGAGGCGCCGGAAACAGGTAGGTTACGCTCTCCGCCGCCGAGGCGGGCTGCACGATCGCGAGGTGTGCAACAGCAAGTGCTGCAGCAAAGACGCCGAAAGCAACCGACTTGAGAAAGAGCACCGCTCGATTGCCTTCCATACTAATCCTTGTGTCACGCACGACGCTGGACGTGCTCGGCTACGGCGCGACAACGCACGCAAATGCTTCAAAACGGCACGACCAACCCTTCATGCGGTGCATCGCAGTTGACGAGGTCCACCCGCTTCCAAGCAATTTGCATGCCGCGGCCGCTCTGAACAAGCCGATGAAAGCACGTGCCGCCGAATATCCTTTGCGCTTCTCTGCGATACTCCAACAGCTGAAACTTGGAGCGCACCGTAGCGGCGGAGCCGTCCGTCGCGACGTCCTCCAGCGTGACGTTTGCGACAATCCGGCTGGTCCGCGATCGCGGCTCCTGGGAATAGATCCGCGGGCTCGCAAGCCTGCGCACCCGGGTTTCGAGCAGGCGGCGATCGTCATAAATCAACGAAACCGTGTCGCGAGGACTGGTCTGATTGGGTTCCGAAGGCACCCAATACCAGGCATCCGGCGTGAACAGGTTCAACCACTCGTCAAACCGGGCTTCGTCCAGCAGCCGCGCTTCGTGAACGAGGAACTGTTCACATGCAAAGGCATCGAGCCGCGCGGGTCGCGTCCCGGTTTGAGACAGTGGATCAGAATGCGATGTCCGTTGCGTGACAATCATCGATTCATCTCGGCGACAATCCGAGGGGCACGGGGGCGAACAGAGGGCAATCCCTTCTCAGCCATCATGTATCCAAGCCAGGCATCGAACATGTTGCGAATGTAGACTTCGCTGGTCGAGTTCTTGCCGCGACGGCCACCGTGCTCGGCTGTCGCGTCGGTCTGATACCCTCTGCCTATCTCGATCCATTCGGGGCCTGCGCTGGAGAGGCCAATCCCGATCCGATTGTAGATCTCCAGGTCATCGGTGAGGACGAGCGAGCCGGTACCATTCACGACATTGGCGAAGCCGATGGTATTCTCGAACATGCGCGCCGGAGCCCCCTCGAGGCGGTAACAATAGGTGTGGACGACGGTTTCGTTCACGGCGATCGGGTAAACCACGCGCAGTTGCTGGAATTGGCTCATGAAAGACAGGTTTGGATAGACATTGCTGTTCCAGCGCCGCACCTCGAGTATTTTCTTTGTTCTTTCCTTGCCCTTCTTTGCTTCCATTGCGGCGATGTATTCGCGAAAGGCCGGATCGTTCAATGCGGCTACGAGCTTCGCATCATCGTGGTAATCGCCGAGAAAGCTGTGGCCGTTCGGGTAGGCCCAGATTCCCACATTGGTTTCCCAGAAGCTGTATGGGGCTCCATTCTGGCGCATCTGACGGATTGCTATCTCGCCCGATCCATCCGAGTGCACCGCGTCCGACTGCTGCTGAGCGGCATCGATCGACGACTGATGGGTAAACAAGGGGTGAGCCGCATCACAGAGATTCTCAAGGTAAAGCTTCCAGTTGCCTTTATACGTGTGCTTGAAAACGCCACCCGCGACCTCGAGCGCGCCATCGGGCGCCCGATCCACCATGTCGTCGAACGAGGTTGTCATGTAGCCGAGATGGTCCTCCAGGCTCGGACCCTCGCAAGTCAGGCTGCCGAATACAAAACCGCGATAGCTGGCCACCCGCGGCACGCGAGCCATACCGACATTGGGACTCGTCGCATCCAGATGCGGGGGATATCCGTGCAGGAGGGGTGCGGCCTTGAGCCGGCCATCCAGGTGATACGTCCAGCCGTGATAGCAGCAACGCAATTCCGACGCGTGACCCCGCTCGGAGGCGACGACCATCGCGCCGCGATGGGCGCACTGGTTGTGCAGCAACCGCAGCTTTCCCTCGGCGTCGCGTACCAGGAGCAGCGGCTTGCGTCCGATCCGGGTGGCTACAAAGTCGCCCGGGCTCTTCACCTGGCTTTCATGCCCGACGTAAATCCACGCCGAGCCGAAAATGCGCTCGAGCTCGAGCTCGAAAATGTCGGGATCGGTGTAAAGCCGCCGGTGCACTCGGCCGGGCTGAACCAGAGCCCGCACACCTTCCGGGGTCATTGCGTTCATGCTTGCAATCCTGCGGCGCCCTGAGAGCGTTCGCGGTGATGGACTTGGCAATTAGACGATACTGGCTACTATCGCCTTGGTCCAGCGACACTGCTCCCGGCACATAGATTGAGGTGCAATTCCGAGTGATCCCCATTGCCGCTCAAATGAGAACACGGTGAACACCGGCGATGCCGCTGTTGGAGGTGAAACACCTCGACAAGACTTTCATCGGGGACAACCGCACCATCACCGCGATAGACGATCTGTCGCTGTCGATCGACGAATACGAGTTCGTCTCCATCGTCGGACCTTCGGGCTGCGGCAAAAGCACGTTTCTGCATATCCTCGGAGGCTTTGAGCCCATCACCAGCGGCGAGGTCCGCCTCCAGGGACTCCCCATCGGAGGTCCCGGACCCGATCGCGGCATGATGTTTCAAGAGCTCTCGCTCTTTCCCTGGCTCACCGCTATCGAGAACGTCGCCTGGCCGCTGGAGATGAAGGGCTTGCCGAAACGTGAGCGCTTCGTCAGAGCGAGCCAGTATCTCGACCTTGTGCACCTCTCCCGATTTGCCGATCTCTACCCCGGGCAACTGAGCGGCGGCATGAAGCAGCGGGTCGCGCTTGCGCGACTGTTTGCGCTCGATCCCGAAGTGATGCTGATGGATGAGCCTTTCGGGGCGCTTGACTCCCAGACGCGGGAGCTGCTGCAGGAGGAGCTGCAATCGATCTGGCGCCGCTCCCGCAAGACGGCGCTGTTCGTAACCCATGACATCGATGAAGCCATTTATCTCGCCACCCGCGTGATCGTGTTCACCGCGAGGCCGGGCCGGATCAAGGCCGATTTCGCAATCCCCGATGTGAACCGTTCCGGTGATTACCGCAAATCACCGGAATATCTTTCGCTGCGCGTGCAGATCTGGGATCTGCTGCGCGAGGAGGTGCTCAAGGCCCGGGCCATGGAAGAAGCATGAGGATCAACTGGGTCGCAGTACAGAACTGGATTGTGCCGGTTCTCGTCCTCGTCCTTTGGCAGCTCCTCGGCGGCGCCGGCATGCTGCCGCGCTATCTCTCCACCCCCAGCGCCATCGTCATGGGCTTGTGGGAAATGGCGCGGACGGGAGAGCTCTTCACCGCGCTGGTCGCGAGCCTTTATCGGGTGGCGGCCGGGTTTATCCTCGGCACCGGAGCCGGTGTCCTGGCCGGGCTTGCCGCAGGCGTCGTTCCTGCTGTCCGCCATTTCTTTGATCCGTTGGTGTCCTTTCTCTACTCCATACCGAAGATCGCGTTCCTGCCGATTTTTCTGCTGCTTTTCGGGCTGGGGCACGGGTCAAAGATCGCGATCATTGCCGTATCCTGCTTCTTTCCCGTGTTCATCGCTTCGCGCCACGCGGTCATGGCGGTGAACAAGCTTTTGATCTGGACGGCTCAAAACATGGGAGCGCCGCCCAGAACGGTGTTCTTCCGGGTCATCATCCCGGCGTCGGCACCGCAGCTCTTCGCCGGCATCCGCATCGGCTTGGCGCATGCGTTCGTGGTGCTGTTCGCAGCCGAGCTCATCGGATCCAAGGTGGGGCTCGGCACTCTCATTTCCTATGGCGAGGAGTGGGTGCGGTTCGATTTGATGTTCGGCGGCATCGCTTGCTTCGCTGTGCTGGGATTTCTCGCCGACCGGCTTCTGCTGGCCATTCGGCACCGGGCTTTGAAGGGCCAGATGATCGGAACCGAGGAGCAGGTGATGCGATGACGGCCGAGCTGCGAGCCATCGTCGGCCGCTGGTACTCCATCCCGCTCCTGTTGCTGCTGTGGGAGGCAGCCGTCGCGAGCGGGCTGGTGCAATCTCGCCTGCTGCCTGGACCAGACGCGGTCTTTAGCGCGCTCATGGGCGAGACTGCCAACGGCGCGCTCGTCTATCACGCCGCCGTGACGATCTCCCGTGCGCTGACCGGATTTTTGCTTGCCGTGCTCATCGGTATCCCGTTCGCTGCGGCAATGGCGCGCTCGTCCCTGATCGGAAACCTGTTCGAGCCGATTTTCTTCATCGGCTATCCGGTTCCGAAGATCGCGCTGTTTCCCGTCTTCACCTATATCTTCGGGATCGGGACGCCATCGAAGATTGTGTTTACCTTCCTCGAGTGCCTCTATCCGATCGTGGTGACCTGCTATTTCGGCTTCAGCGGCGTCCAGACGCGGCTGATCTGGAGCGCACAGAATTGCGGCGCAAGCCGGATGACGATTCTCCGGCGCGTGATTGTTCCTGCATCGATGCCGAGCATTTTTTCCGGGCTGCGCATCGCGCTTCCCGTCGCCATCGTCGTGGTCGTAATCACCGAGATGATCGGCGATTCAATCGGCCTCGGTTACTACATCACGATCTGGAGCACGCGGTTTCATTTCGCCAATGTCTACGCCGCGATCATTGTGATCGGGATCTGCGGCCTTGTGCTCGATCAGGTCGTCCTGTTTCTGCGCCGCCGCGTGGTTCATTGGCAGCGTGAGCAGGCTTGATGGTAGTTGCCCCTCGACGTCATTCCGGGGCCGCGAGCGTAAGCGAGCGGAGCCCGGAATTCATAACCCCAAGCAGTAATGTGTGCCACCGCAGCGCAACCACTTTCATCACAACTGCACGGCCTGTGGTTATGGATTCCGGTAGCGTCAGGAGAGCAGGAGAGGAGGACGATCGTGAAAACGAGCTGAAACCTTTCGTAGCGGTCCAGAGGGTTCGACTCCCTCCCGGCAAAGGCGCAGCCCGCCAGCCGGAAGCGAGCCTTGCACGTGTGCGGCAACGTCACGCGTGAAGCGTACGGTAGCAGGTGCTGAAGCTGCGGGTTAGCCCCGAAATCATTTTCGCTGAAGCCTTCGTAGTCCGGAATGCGGGGGCAGCATCGACGTGGCCGTCACTGGCGAGGGCACGTTGGTTCGACCGGGGTCCTGGAACGGAGCAGAGGCACGGGATGGATCGCCTGAAGACCTGAGAGATCCCATTCGCGTCCACGTGCGAGAACCGGAGCAGGGCAGCCGGCAACAAAAGCCCCGGCCTGGAGGAGACCTCCGCTCCTTCAGGAGCGCCACGGCGGGACACGAACCAGGAGGATCGCGTGGGCGGCGGGAGCGAACCAATAAGTGACCGTTGATACGCGGGTGGGAAGTCGTAGCGCCTTCATAGTACCGACGAGAGCGGGGAACTGGGCTCACTGGGACCCGATGGAGGAAAGGGAGGCGTCGTGAGAGAGAACCATTGCCGGGAAACACGGGAGGGGACATGAACCTCGCGAACCTGTACACGAAACGACAATGGATAGCCGAACTGGCGAGAGCGAAGCCGAAGAAGGTGCTGTTCTCGCTGCACCACGTTATCGATCTGGAATGGATGCTGAAAGCCTACCGGCTGACCCGCAAGGATGGAGCGACTGGCATCGACGGTGTTACCGCGAAGGAATATGAAGCGAAGCTGCAGGCCAATCTCTTGGACCTGCTCAATCGCATCAAGTCCGGAAGCTACAAAGCCCCGCCGGTGCGCAGAACCTACATCCCGAAGGCAGACGGCTCAAAGCGGCCGCTCGGCATTCCGACCTTTGAAGACAAGGTGGCGCAGCGGGCGATTGTCATGGTTCTGGCGACCATCTACGAGCAGGACTTCATGCCTTGCTCGTATGGCTTCCGACCGCGACGCTCAGCCCATGAGGCGCTGCGCAAACTGCATGGCGCCATCTCGTGGCATGGACAGCACT
The DNA here is from genome assembly GCA_963841705.1 of uncultured Alphaproteobacteria bacterium. Taxonomy (GTDB): domain Bacteria; phylum Pseudomonadota; class Alphaproteobacteria; order Rhizobiales; family Xanthobacteraceae; genus VAZQ01. The sequence continues at coordinate 15,206 of CAWJDY010000044.1, read as the reverse complement.
GGGTGCTGGATGTCGATATACGCAAGTACTTCGACTCAATTCCGCACGCGCAACTTCGGGCGTTCCTCGACCAGCGAGTAACGGATGGCGTGATCCGACGGATGATCGACAAGTGGCTGAAAGCAGGGGTCCTGGAAGATGGAACCCTGCGCCTTGCGACTGAAGGTACCCCGCAAGGCGGCGTCATCTCACCGATGCTCTCGAACATCTTCCTGCACCACGTGCTGGACGAATGGTTCGAGGCAGAGGTGCGACCCCGCATGCTGGGAGAGTGTACGTTGGTGCGCTTTGCCGATGACTTCGTGATGACGTTCAAGAACCACCGCGACGCCAAACGGGTTCTGGAAGTGCTGGGGAAACGGCTTGCACGGTATGGGCTCACGCTGCATCCCGACAAGACCCGGTTCGTCGACTTCCGCCCCGAGCGCAAAGGTGGCACGCATCCGGACTGCGCCGAACCGCCGTTCGACTTTCTGGGCTTCACCCACACCTGGGCGAAGTCACTCAAGGGGCAGAACGTGGTACGGCAACGGACGGCCAAGAGCCGGCTCGCTCGCGCGCTGCTCGCGGCGAAGGAGTGGTGTCGGTTCAACCGCCACCTGCCGATCCTCGATCAGCGCAAGCGGCTGTCTGAGAAGCTGGTAGGTCACTATGCCTACTACGGTATCACGGGGAACAGCCGGCAACTCGCCACCTACGCTCATCAGATCACAAGGACGTGGAGGAAGTGGCTGGAACGGCGGACGCGCTCGGAGCCTCTCTCATGGGAGCGGTTCTCTGCCTTCCTCGCCCGCCATCCCCTCCCGCGACCTCGCATCGTCCATCAGTACGCCACCGCTAGCCAGGCTCTCTCATGAAGAACCGGAAGCGGTAATCCTGCACGTCCGGGTCCGTGGGGGGTGAGGGTGGTAACATCCTCACCTACCCGGCGCTCCGCTCGCACTCGGACGGCGCGAAGCGCCGATCCGAGCACTCGCGGCCCCGGAATGACCCTTGGAGTATGGTACTGCGTCGCAAGTTGCCCCTCGACGTCATTCCGGGGCGCAGGAAAATCGGCCGTGCCGCCCCCTCTCTTCTTTGTCATTCCGGGGCCGCGAGCGTAAGCGAGCGGAGCCCGGAATCCATAACCCCAAGCAGTGATGAGTGCCACCGCAGTGTAACCACTTTCATCACTGCACGGCCTGTGGTTATGGATTCCGGTAGCGTCAGGAGAGCAGGAGAGGAGGACGATCGTGAAAACGAGCTGAAACCTTTCGTAGCGGTCCAGAGGGTTCGACTCCCTCCCGGCAAAGGCGCAGCCCGCCAGCCGGAAGCGAGCCTTGCACGTGTGCGGCAACGTCACGCGTGAAGCGTACGGTAGCAGGTGCTGAAGCTGCGGGTTAGCCCCGAAATCATTTTCGCTGAAGCCTTCGTAGTCCGGAATGCGGGGGCAGCATCGACGTGGCCGTCACTGGCGAGGGCACGTTGGTTCGACCGGGGTCCTGGAACGGAGCAGAGGCACGGGATGGATCGCCTGAAGACCTGAGAGATCCCATTCGCGTCCACGTGCGAGAACCGGAGCAGGGCAGCCGGCAACAAAAGCCCCGGCCTGGAGGAGACCTCCGCTCCTTCAGGAGCGCCACGGCGGGACACGAACCAGGAGGATCGCGTGGGCGGCGGGAGCGAACCAATAAGTGACCGTTGATACGCGGGTGGGAAGTCGTAGCGCCTTCATAGTACCGACGAGAGCGGGGAACTGGGCTCACTGGGACCCGATGGAGGAAAGGGAGGCGTCGTGAGAGAGAACCATTGCCGGGAAACACGGGAGGGGACATGAACCTCGCGAACCTGTACACGAAACGACAATGGATAGCCGAACTGGCGAGAGCGAAGCCGAAGAAGGTGCTGTTCTCGCTGCACCACGTTATCGATCTGGAATGGATGCTGAAAGCCTACCGGCTGACCCGCAAGGATGGAGCGACTGGCATCGACGGTGTTACCGCGAAGGAATATGAAGCGAAGCTGCAGGCCAATCTCTTGGACCTGCTCAATCGCATCAAGTCCGGAAGCTACAAAGCCCCGCCGGTGCGCAGAACCTACATCCCGAAGGCAGACGGCTCAAAGCGGCCGCTCGGCATTCCGACCTTTGAAGACAAGGTGGCGCAGCGGGCGATTGTCATGGTTCTGGCGACCATCTACGAGCAGGACTTCATGCCTTGCTCGTATGGCTTCCGACCGCGACGCTCAGCCCATGAGGCGCTGCGCAAACTGCATGGCGCCATCTCGTGGCATGGACAGCACTGGGTGCTGGATGTCGATATACGCAAGTACTTCGACTCGATTCCGCACGCGCAACTTCGGGCGTTCCTCGACCAGCGAGTAACGGATGGCGTGATCCGACGGATGATCGACAAGTGGCTGAAAGCAGGGGTCCTGGAAGATGGAACCCTGCGCCTTGCGACTGAAGGTACCCCGCAAGGCGGCGTCATCTCACCGATGCTCTCGAACATCTTCCTGCACCACGTGCTGGACGAATGGTTCGAGGCAGAGGTGCGACCCCGCATGCTGGGAGAGTGTACGTTGGTGCGCTTTGCCGATGACTTCGTGATGACGTTCAAGAACCACCGCGACGCCAAACGGGTTCTGGAAGTGCTGGGGAAACGGCTTGCACGGTATGGGCTCACGCTGCATCCCGACAAGACCCGGTTCGTCGACTTCCGCCCCGAGCGCAAAGGTGGCACGCATCCGGACTGCGCCGAACCGCCGTTCGACTTTCTGGGCTTCACCCACACCTGGGCGAAGTCACTCAAGGGGCAGAACGTGGTACGGCAACGGACGGCCAAGAGCCGGCTCGCTCGCGCGCTGCTCGCGGCGAAGGAGTGGTGTCGGTTCAACCGCCACCTGCCGATCCTCGATCAGCGCAAGCGGCTGTCTGAGAAGCTGGTAGGTCACTATGCCTACTACGGTATCACGGGGAACAGCCGGCAACTCGCCACCTACGCTCATCAGATCACAAGGACGTGGAGGAAGTGGCTGGAACGGCGGACGCGCTCGGAGCCTCTCTCATGGGAGCGGTTCTCTGCCTTCCTCGCCCGCCATCCCCTCCCGCGACCTCGCATCGTCCATCAGTACGCCACCGCTAGCCAGGCTCTCTCATGAAGAACCGGAAGCGGTAATCCTGCACGTCCGGGTCCGTGGGGGGTGAGGGTGGTAACATCCTCACCTACCCGGCGCTCCGCTCGCACTCGGACGGCGCGAAGCGCCGATCCGAGCGCTCGCGGCCCCGGAATGACGGGCTTAGAGTATGGTACTGCGTCGCAAGTTGCCCCTCGACGTCATTCCGGGGCGCAGGAAAATCGGCCGTGCCGCCCCCTCTCTTCTTTGTCATTCCGGGGCCGCGAGCGTAAGCGAGCGGAGCCCGGAATCCATAACCCCAAGCAGTGATGTGTGCCACCGCAGCGCAACCACTTTCATCACAACTGCACGGCCTGTGGTTATGGATTCCGGGCTCCGCTCGCACTCGGACGGCGCGAAGCGCCGATCCGAGCGCTCGCGGCCCCGGAATGACGGGCTAGAGTACGGCTGATCGCCCGGACAACAAATGGACGCCCGCGCGGAGCACAGCAAATATATCGGTCAGCCGCTGCTGCGGCCGGAGGATGTTCGTTTTGTTCAGGGCAAGGGCCGCTATGTCGACGATTTGATGCTACCGGGGACCGCCTGGTGCACCTTTGTGCGAAGCCCTCACCCCCACGCCCGTATCAGATCGCTGCGCCTGACGCAGGCCGCGGCACAGCCGGGGGTGCTCCTGACGCTCACAGCCGCGGACTGGGCGAAGGCAGGGCACGGGGAGCTCACCGTCGTGCATCCGATGCCTTTCGGCGACGGCCGGCCCATGAACTGCGCGCCGCGGCCGGCCTTCGCATCGGAAGTCGTGCGTCACGTCGGTGATGTGGTTGCGGCCGTTGTGGCGGAAAGCCGCTTTGCGGCGGAAGAGGCAGCCGGCACGGTGGAGGTGGAGTACGAGCCGCTGCCTGCAGTCGTTGATTTGCGCGACGCGATTGCCCCGAATGCCCCGCTGGTGCACGAGCAATTCGCAACCAATGTCGTATTCGACATCGAACGGGGCGATCGGGGCAGGACGGAGAAGGCGTTCGGACAAGCCGCAAAGGTGGTGGAGCTCAAGCTCGCGAGCAACCGCCTTGCCGCTAGTCCTCTGGAGCCGCGGTCGTACCTTTGCGACTATGATCCTGCAGACGGTCGCTATACGCTTTACGCGACGAGCCAGCAGCCGCATTATTTGCGCCGCTGGCTTTCGCTCTACACGCTGCATGTGCCCGAGCACAAAATCCGCATCGTCTCCCCCGATGTGGGCGGCGCCTTCGGAGTGAAAGGAAACTTTTCGGTCGAGGTGTCCACCATCGTATGGGCCGCGGAGCTGCTGCGCCGCCCGGTCAAATGGACATCGAGCCGATCCGAAGTCTTTCTTTCGGATGCGCAGGCGCGCGATCACGACAGTATCGCTCGCATGGCCTTCGATCACGAGGGCCGTATCCTCGCCATGCAGGTCGATACCGTTGCAGCGCTCGGCGCATACCTGAGCAATTTTGCTCCCAGCATTCCGGGAAATTCCTACCCTCAGACAATAACCGGGCTCTACCGGACGCCCAGCCTGCATCTGCGGGTGCGCGGTGTTTATACCAACACGCTCCCGGTGGACGCCTACCGCGGCTCCGGCCGGCCGGAAGCAACCTGGGTGAACGAACGATTGCTCGAGGCCGGCGCACGCGAGCTCGGCATTGACGTTGCGGACATGCGCCGGCGCAATCTGATCGCGGGTGACGACTTTCCCTATTCCGCGCCGGGCGGGCGAACCTACGATTGCGGCGATCCCCCTGCGCTGCTCGAGAAGCTGTTGCACGCCGCGAGCTATCCTGCGCTCAGGCGCGAGCAAGCGGCGCTGCGGCGGCGCGGTGAGCTGATGGGAATAGGGCTTGCCGCATTCGTCGATAAGGCGGGCACCGGCCCGAGCGGCAATCTTGCCAAGCGCGGCGGTCTGCATGGCGGATGGGAAAGCGCCCTTGTGCGCGTGCACAGCGACGGCAAGGTCACGCTATTTGCCGGCAGCCATTCGCACGGCCAGGGTCATGACATCACCTTCTCTCAGATCGCCGCGGATCGCCTGGGTGTGCCGATCGCTGATGTCGAGATCGTCGAGGGCGACACCGATCGCGTGCCGTTCGGCAACGGAACCTGGGGAGCACGGTCGACCTCGGTTGCAGGGACGGCGATCTACCGGGCCTGCGACAGGATCATCGACAAGGCGGTGCGGCTCGCGGCACACGCGCTCGAATGCGCTGCTGACGATCTCGAATATCGACGCGGGCTGTTCACGGTTCGCGGCACCGATCGTTCGATCGCGTTCGCCGAGGTGGCGGATCTGGCCTACCATGGCGCGCTGCTTCCTGCGGCCGAGGATCCCGGTCTTGAGGTTGCGGAGTTCTACGACCCGCCCGACACCAACGATCCTCAGGCGATGCATCTTGCCGTCGTCATCGTCGATCCGGAAACCGGCGCCGTGAAGCTGCGGGACTTTTATGCCGCCGACGACTGCGGCGTGGTGATCAACCCGATGATCGTCGAGGGCCAGGTGCATGGCGGCCTGGCGCAAGGCATCGGCCAGGCGCTGATGGAAGAGATCGTCTATGACCGTACAGCACAGATTCTGACCGGGAGCTTCATGGATTATGCCCTGCCGCGTGCCGGCGATCTGCCGCCGTTTCACACCGTCTTCATCGCAACCCCTGCGCCGAGCAATCCTCTGGGCGTGAAAGGCGGCAGCGAAAGCGGGACAATCGGCGCGCCTGCGGCGGTCGGCAATGCCGTCATCGACGCCTTGTGGCACCTTGGCGTGCGGGACATTACACTGCCGATCAGGCCGGAGAAGGTCTGGCGTGCGCTGCGTGACGCGAAGGGCACATGGTCTCTGCAATGAAGGGATCGGCGATGAGCGGTGGCGCAACCCAAATAGCAAAGCAGATCGCGGACGAGCTCGCGGGCTGCGGCGTGAAGCTGGTTGCGTCTCTGCCGGACAACTGGCTGATGGGCTTGATCAGCGCGCTTGACGGCGACCAGCGGTTTGTCCACGTCCGGGTCAATCGGGAAGAATTGGCGATCGGGCTTTGCTCCGGTGCCTACATGGGAGCGCTCGGATCGGCGGCGGTCATGGGTGCATCGGGCTTCATGACCGTGGTCTATGCCATCACGAAGATAAACTACACCTACGAGATCCCGCTGTTTTTGCTGCTCACGCTGCGCGGCGAGGTCGGCGATCATCACAAGCATCATGTCTCGAATGGGCTCTACCTGCGTTCCGTGCTCGACGCGATCAAGCTGCCCTACCAGGTCATCGCCGCCCCCGAGGACATCGCCTCCATCTCGCGCTGCTATCATCACACCCGCATTTATTCCCGACCGATGGCGGTCCTGTTCACACGCGATTTTTTGATCGGGCGCAGGGCATGAAATATTTGGACTGCTTCCGCGCGCTCGCGCGCCAGCGCACGGATCAGGTGATTATCACGTCGGCGGGAAACTCCAGCCAGGCCTGGTGGGCGGCTACGCGCGACACCGAGGCGAGCTTTTATCTCGATGCTTCCATGGGGCTCTCGACCATGTTCGCGTCGGGGCTTGCGCTGGCGCAGCCGGGGCTGAGGATCTGGGCGTTCATGGGGGATGGGGCCTTTTGCATGAACCCCGGGATGCTGATGGTGGAACGGCAGATGAACTTGCCGAACCTCATTCACTTCGTGGTCTCGAATTGGGTCTATGGCGCGACATCGAATGCGGTTCTCCCGAACTTTGCCGACAACGACTATGCGGGGATGGCGCGATCGATGGGGCTCGATCGCGTCTTCGAGCTCGGCAGCGTCGAATCCATCGAGCGCGAGTTCGCACCGATCTCGGCGGCGAATGCGCCGGGTCACACCTTCGTCGTGCTCGAGGTCGAGCCGTTCTCGGAGGCGGAGCAAAAGCTCGAGCAGCCGCCGTTCGACGGTCCCGAGCTGAAATTCCGGTTCGGCCGTTACCTCGAGGGACGCACAGACTGCAACGTCTTCGGCTACCGGCTGTAGCTCGCTCACAAGCGGGCCACAGCGCTTCGCGCTCGAATGGGACAATCCTCTCTGCGTCATGCGCGGGACGGGCACCCCGCCGACAAAGTCGGCGGGGACCCCGTTGACCCGCGCATCCATCTTCTTGCGAAAAAGATGGATTGCCGGGTCAATCCCCGGATCAAGTCCGGGGACGGCAATGACGACCAAGATTTAATATGACCGGAATTCGCGGTCGTAGACCGCGTTCCGCTCCTGTGACTGTGCGCCTCAAGAGCAGCCATCACGACCCACCTGCATAGGATCGTTTGGCTAAACACTGGCTGATCGGCCTCTCGGGTTCGTTCCGCCAAAAAGCAGGACGGTCTGCTTCTCGGGTTCGTTTGGCCAAAAATGCCCTGGGGTGCGCGTCGGGTTCGTCCGGCCAAATTGCTCGCGCAGCATCGCAGGTTCGCTCGGCCAAGCACCAAAGAATCGTGTTGTTCATGTTCAAACATTGTTTTCATTAGATTTTTCAGATTGGCTTCGTTTGCGGAAGTTGGCTTCGTTTGCGGAAATATCATTGTCCCTTGGGTTCGTTTGGCTGATGCGTAACCGAGCCGGGCCGTTGGGTCGTCCGCCAACTGGCGATGGATCTGTCCGTAGGGTTCGTCCGGCCAAATTGCCCGCGCAGCATCGCCGGTTTGTTCGGCCAAGCAGCCAAGAACCGCGTTGTTCATCTTCAAACATTGTTTTCATTAGATTTTCCAGATTGGCTTCGTTTGCGCAATTGGCTTCGTTTGCGCAAAACATCATTGTTCGTTCGGTTCGTTTGACTGATGCGTAACCGAGCCGTCCCGTTGGGTTCGTCTGCCACCTGGCGAGGGATCTCTCCGTCGGGTTCGTTTGGCCAAAACAGGAGGGCAGCTGCCCGACCGACGCGTCTCTTCGCCCATACGGAGAATTGGGTGGGTTCTCTTGGCAAAAACACCCTTCGCTGGCCGGAGCGTCCATCCGGCGACAGTGGATGCGAGCGCCCGGGAAACGGCCGAAGCGGAGCGATAGACAAGCTGAGGCTCTGTCAAGTGCGGTGCCGCCCTGAAAAACGACATGGCGACGCCCGCATCCGACAGATGCCATGCTTCACCATGAAGTCGGCGACGGCACTCCTAATGCTGGTGGGCTTGCTGCTCATGGCTTCTCTCTTCGCAAATCGCTTGAGCCAGAGTTTCCTCGTCGATCAGATCTGTATTCCTTCCGACGCGGCGGAGATCGCGGGCCGATCGTTCCAGCGTGGCTTCAAGCACCCCGTCATCTCTCGCATGCACGTCGGTTCCAAGCGCGATGGGGCGATCCGTGTGGGTGAGCTCGATCACGCCCCACGGAGTGTCGAAACGACCAGGAGAGCCCGTGGTCATGCAGGTCAAAGCCGTCGTGACCTGAGAGATCGCTCCTGCCTCGGACAACTTGGACTCCAGGCTCACATACGTGAGCTCGCGGGGACGCAGGAAGCGGATGAGTCCGCCTCTCACATCGTTCGGCATGGAGCGGGCATGCGGATTTACGTACACTCCACGCGCGGCTCTAACCAGAACGCCTTGGTCGGCCAGGCGCTTCATCATGAGCCTGAGGTAGTTTTGCTTGGGCTCGCCAAGCAGGGCTGAAAATGTCGCTGGGGTGAAGGCCCACACCCCGCGTCGATCCATTTCATCCAGCTTTTGCATGAGGACACGTCGTTTCATATGTCAGAAACTAGACGACCAATTCCATGAAACGGGCAGCCATGGAACCGGAGACTCGTTCGTGGATTCCTCGTTATGTGTTTGATCGAACGAGGAATGGCATCATGGCAAGATGGCGGCAGGCGATCGAGTTGGCGATGACCGAGGATGAGATTGGAAAGTTGACAACCATTGCGCGCTCGCGAAGCGAGGCGGCGCGCCGGGTAAAGCGGGCGCAAATACTGCTTGGTTATCGTGATAATCCCTCATTCTTTGGGGTGGGACAAAGACTTGGCGTTCATCATCAGACGGTCCAACGCTGCGTCGAGCGGGCGGTAGCCTATGGCCCGCTGGCAGCGCTCGACGACCGGCCCCGACCGGGCAAGGAGCCGACGATTACGCCGGAGGCCAAGGCCTGGTTGGTGTCTCTGGCGTGTGAGAAGGCAAAGGAGCACGGCTATCCGCACGAGTTGTGGACGACGCGGCTGCTGGCACGCCATGCACGCGAGAATGCATCCGCCGCAGGTCACGAATGTCTCGCCCACCTGGTCCAGGGCACAGTGTGCAAGATTCTCGGCCATGAGGAAGTCAAGCCGCATAAGGTGCGGTACTATCTGGAACGTCGCGACGCCGAATTCGAGCAGAAGATGGCGGAGGTTCTGTGCGTTTATCGCGAGGTCCAGGTCCTGAAAAAGGCCGCCAAATCTAAGAAGTCGTGCAAGCCGGTGGCGATCGTCTCCTATGACGAAAAACCGGGTATCCAGGCCATCGCAAACACGGCGCCAGATTTGCCGCCCGCGCCCGGCATTCACCCGACCTTCGCGCGTGATCATGAGTATAAGCGCCACGGCACGCTCAGCCTCTTGGCCGGGATTGATCTGCTCACCGGTAAGGTCCATGCCCTCGTCAGGGACCGCCATCGCAGCCGAGAGTTCATCGAGTTCCTCAAGCTTCTTGATGGCGACTATCCGTCCAGCACCGCGATCAAGCTGATCCTCGACAATCATTCCGCGCACATCTCCAAAGAGACGAAAGCTTGGCTCGCTACTCGCCCGACCGGCCGCTTCGAGTTTACCTTCACGCCCAAGCATGGCTCCTGGCTCAACCTCATCGAGGGCTTCTTCTCCAAGTTTGCCCGCTCGGTCCTGCGCCACATAAGGGTAGCTTCGAAACAAGAGCTCCAGGAGCGCATCATGGCTGGTGTCGAGGATGTCAATCGCTACCCCGTCATCCACACATGGTCCTACAAGCTCGCTGAGGCGGCCTAATATGATTCGAACCAAGGAAACGCTGACCTAGTTATCAAATAAGATAACTTCAATGGGACTTACCGGTTAAGCTGCTTGGTGCCGGCGCGCCAATGAAGCTCTGGGGCGGGCCACCCATTTCCCGAGCGGGGCATTTTCCAGACCAAGCTCCCGCTTGGGTGAAGATATTTACCGAACGGGAAATTTCGTCGGCGGATGTGGCGAACCCAGCGCCGATCGATAGGGCGTTTGCTTAGAGCTTTTTCCTAATTGCGTTGAATCGCAGTTATCACCGTCATGCGCGGGCTCGTCCCGCGCATCCACGTCTTTTCCCCAACCCAGACGTGGATGGCCGGGTCAAGCCCGGCCATGACTACTTCAACGTAATCGAAAAACGCTCTAAGGTTACTTTGGTCGTGGATGCTACGAACGCCTAAATCACGCCGTGTGGCCGGGATCGAGAGGCTTCGGCATTTGCGTCTCGCTTTCTTTGAGATCGGGCGTAATTGGGGGCTCGCCCGGCCGGCCGCGGGCTCCCATCTTCTGGCGCGCAATGTCGTCCTCGCTGAGACGGTCGCCTTCACGTCCGGATCGCAGAATTCCCGCGGTCTTCGGATCCAATGGTGGAATCGACGTGCTCGCACCTTCTCGCGCTTCCGCAGCAGCGCGCGTCGCGCCCGGGGGTGCGGGATTGAGCCGTTCGCTGCGCCGGTTCGCCCCTCCTCTCGCGAGGTAAATCGCAGCCGCCGCCAAGGCGATTGCGCCAACAACCACGAGGACAATAACTGTCAATGACATGCGAGTTTTCCCTGTGCGTGCCCCGGTCGCGACAATAACGTGCAGTGCGCACGTCTGTTCCTGAACGATGCAGACTACAGCGCGTTCCAATGAAGTTGACGCACAAGGGCGCCATAGACCCGCTCGGACTCCCTCTCCCCGGCCGTAGCATCAGCGTGGCGCAAGCGAAGCGACGTGCACGGATGCCATGGCACTGACGAGCACCAAGCGCGCGCCCTTCCGCTACCGCCGAGCTAGCAGAGCATCCCGGAGCTTCATCAGCCGGGACAGTTCCTGCTCCTGCGCGGCGATCCGGTCTGCAGTTCTGTCTTCATCTTCCGCACCGGAATACGCCGCGGCCTGCTCAATCAATTCATTGATATTCTGCCGTACCGCGGCAATGCGCTCCTCAAGCTCAGTGAGCGTCAGGTCCGTCATCGTCTCTCTCGTGTTGAAACACTCAAACAGGATAAGTCCTCAGCCGGTCGTCCGCAATTCCGCTTCAGTTCGAGGGGATATCGCGACAAAATCAATGACACGGAGATGCCAATGCCGGCATACAAGGAGTATTGGATCGCTGTCGTCGAGTCAGCACCGCTGCGGTGGTTTGCGACGATTCAGCGCGCGGACGGAAGAAAGATGAAGTCGCTTGCGACGGGCAAGACCGTCACCATATGGGAATGCCCGCAAGCTGCCGATTCCGCCGAGGCCGCGATAGAGGCAGCCAAGGCTGTGATCGACGGCGCCGGGCTTGATCTCGCGAGCGACGATGCTTGAACGCGCCGGCGTTCACTCGCAAACAAAAGGCAAGGACATGAATCACCATCATCGCGTCACCTTGCACGCCCTGTTCGCCCACCCGATCAGCGCGAATATCGATTTCAAGAAGGTCATGCATCTGCTGAAGGATGTCGGGGCGGAAGTGGAGAATAGGCCAAAGAATCGCGTGGCGGTGAAGCTCCAGGGGCAGGTCGCCGTGTTCACGCACGCGCATCACGATCTGTCCAAGGACGAGGTCGTCCAGGTGCGCAAGTTTCTCGAAAGCTGCGGCATCACGCCGGCCAAGTTCCCGCTTTCAAAGGATTGAAATCTTAGTGCATGTCCCGGAAAAAGTGAGAACCGGTTTTACGTAAGGACATGCGCAACTCAACGAATCTACAGCGCATCCCGATTCGATCCAATCGGGATGTCGAAATCGACCTTGAAGCCGACCGATGAAGATAGCGCGTCGATGTGGAAGAAACGCACGGCATCGGCGAGCGCATTCTCGATGAGCTGGCCTTCGACATAGCCTATCCTGCAATCACGGAAGGGATGGCGGTATCCCGCCCCTAAGCGCGGCGGGCTTCCGCCTGCCGCCGTCGCGGTTGGCGCGCGCCTTTGCCCACCCTACAATCCATCGCCACGATGTGTCATTATAACAGCCCAGCGTGGGAGGTGCGAATGCACAAGATCGCAATACCGCAGGCTGCCATCGACCGCGTCCTCAAGCGGCGCGATTCCCTGCACGTGTTCAACGCGCTCGATCCGGCACGGACGGCTCATATCGTCGTGGACCTGCAGAACGGGTTCATGGCGCTGGGCCAGATCGCCGAGATTCCCATGGCGCGGGAGATCGTGCCCAACGTCAACCGGATCAGCGCGGCGCTGCGCGCAGCAGGCGGGCTCGTCGTCTACATCCAGAATACGATCGACGCTGCGGCCAAGGAAGCGTGGTCGAACTGGTTCACCTTCATGTCCGGGGAGCGCCGGCAGGCGAGCATGGATGCAGCCTTTGCCGAGGGCAGCTACGGCCATTCGCTCTGGCCGGAGCTCGATGTGCTGCTCAGCGATCTGAAAGTGAAGAAGAACCGCTTCGGCGCTTTCGTGCCGGGCTCGTCCCAACTGCACTCCGTCCTCCAGGAGCGCGGCATCGATACGGTCATCATCACCGGCACGGCGACCAATGTATGCTGCGAGTCCACCGCGCGCGATGCGATGATGATGAACTACAAGGTCATCTTCGTCTCTGACGCTACCGCCACCTACAACGATGAAGAGCACAACGCCACGCTTGGCATCATGCTGGCGATGTTCGCCGACGTGATGACGACGGACGAAGTGGTGAGCCGGCTGGCGCGGCATATGCGGGAAGCGGCGGAGTGAATGGCGAGGCGGCTCGCGCCCTCCTACTCCTCCGCGCATGACAAAATCCCGGGCGCGCCCTGCGCACGCGTTTGGCATGGGAGCGCGGCACCGCGTCGGCACGGCGCGCAAGAGCGCGCCTTTGCCCACCCCACGAAGCCTACAAACGATTACGGCCGCCGCCAGGGGAGGAGGCGGCGTTCGGCCAGATTGACGCAGTAGTACATCACTCCGGCAATGGCGGTGAGAATGACGAGGCTGGTCATCACCAGCGACATCTTGAAGATGTTCTGGCCGTAGATGATGAGGTAGCCGAGGCCCGCATTGGCAGCGAGAAACTCGCCGACGATGACGCCGATGAGCGAGAGGCCGATATTCACCTTCAAGGTCGAGATGATGATCGGCACAGCCGAGGGGAACACGACCTTGCTGAACTGCTGCCACTTGGAGGCTCCGAACGAGGCTGCCACCACCAGCTTTTCGTGGTCGGTCTGGCGGAAGGCGCCGTAGACCGAAAGGATGGTGACGAACAGCGAGATCGAGACCGCGAGCGCAACCACCGCGGTGACCGTCGCTCCGAGCCAGATGATGAACACGGGCCCCAGCGCCATCTTGGGCGTGGCATTGAGCACCACGACGTAGGGGTCGGCCACGTCGCTCAGAAAGTCCCACCACCAGAACAGGCCCGCGATGGCGATGCCCAGCAGGGTGCCCACCACGAAGCCGATCAGCGTCTCGATCACTGTGACGGCGACGTGGAAGCCAAGGGATCCGTCGTTGGCGAGCTCCAATACTTTCTCGGCAATGGCGGAAGGCTGGCTGGTGATGAACGGGTCGATAAGGCGCCAGCTCGCCGCGAACTGCCACACCAGCAGAAATACGGCCAGGACCAGGAGCTGCACGGCGGCGACTTGCGTCCGGCGCAGCCGTACCCCCCGCAGAAACTGCGCGTGGTGCTGCGATACCGCGCCGCGCGTGAGAAACCTGTCAGACGCTGCGCTGCTCAACTTCCAGATCCTCCCAGATTCGCTTGCAGTAGCCGCGAAACTCCGGCGCATCGCGCGAGCTGATGGGCGTCCTCTCGGCGCAACCGGTAAGCGCGATGTCGTAGACGTTCTTCACCTTACCAGGGCGGCCGCTGAGCACAATCACGCGGTCGCAGATCGACACCGCCTCCTCGATATCGTGTGTGATCAGCAGCGCGGTCTTGCCGTTGCGCCTGATGATGGCGTGCACGTCACGCTCAAGGATGAGCTTGGTTTGATAGTCGAGCGCGGAGAAGGGCTCATCGAGCAGAAGGATGTCGGGATCGGTGGCGAGCGTGCGCACCAGCGCCACGCGCTGGCGCATGCCGCCGGAGAGCTGGTAGGGATAGGAGCTTTCAAACCCGCCCAGCCCGTAAGCTTCCAGGAGCTCGTGCGCGCGGCGGCGCGCCTGCGTGGTCCCCGTGCCCTGGATTTCAAGGCCGAGCTCGGCGTTCTGCAGCACGGTGCGCCATTCGAACAGGTGATCCTTCTGCAGAAGGATGCCGGTGCGCCGGGAGGGGCTGCGGATGCGCACTCCGTCAATCAGGATGCGTCCTTCGGTGGGTGCCAGCAAGCCGCAGATGATGGCGAGCAAGGTTGATTTGCCGCAGCCGCTCGGTCCGACGATGCCGCAGAACTCGCCGTCCGCCACCGTGAGGTTCAGGTCATTGAGCGCAAGGGTCTCGCCGGCTCTGGTGAGATAGGTGTGGGAAATTCCTTCGGCGCGAATGCGCTCCGGCCCTCTCATCGCTTGATCGTTTAAATCGCCTTCTGCGCAAATTGCGGCGCAACGATCTGGGTGTAGGCAAAGCGCTGCTTGAGGATGCCGCCGTCCACCATCAGCCGCATCATCTCGTCCATCCCTTCGGGGCGCAGCAGCGGGTCCAATGCCCAGATCTTCACTTTCTTGTATTCGGTGATCACCGTCTCGATCAGCGGCACCGGAACTTCCTTGAAGTCCGGAGCGATGAGCGCGGCGATCTCCTGCGGCGAGTGGGTATCGGTCCAGATCTCTGCCCTGTAGATTGCGTTGGTGAAGGCCTGAAGGATGTCGGGATGCTGCTCGATATAGCTCGCCGGGGCCATGAAGGCGGTGTACGGCATGGGCCCTGCGAGCGCGCCCACCGAGGCGACGCGATATCCCCTCTTCTCCGCCACTGCCTGGGCGATCATCGGCTCGAACGCCTGCGCAAAGTCCGTGCCCGGCTCGAGATAGGACGGGATGATGTTGGACGATACCGG
>CAWJDY010000043.1:0-118091 GCA_963841705.1 uncultured Alphaproteobacteria bacterium | reverse complement strand
ATGATTGTGCACAAGAATGACCGCAGTGGCGGAGAGCTCGAGCGCGCGCTTGACCACCTCGCGCGGATAGACCGGGGTGTGGTCCACGGTGCCGACCTGCTGGCGCTCGTCGGCGATAAGGTGATTGCGCTTGTCCAGAAACAGCACGCGCAACTCCTCGCGCTCGGCGTAGGCCATGACGGTGCGGCAGTAGTCGAGCACGCTCGACCACGATGACAGCACGTGGCGCTCGCGCACCTGATCGCGCGCCAGGCGGCCGGCCGCCGCCTGCACGATCTTGAGCTCGGCGATTGCGGCATCGCCGAGTCCGCTCACTTCCTGGAGACGCTCCCGCGACGCGCAGATCACTTCCGCGAACGAGCCGAATTTGGCGAGCAGAGACTTTGCCAGCGGCTTCACATCGCGCCGCGGGATGGCGCGAAACAACACGAGCTCGAGCAGCTCGTAATCGGCGAGCGCCTGCGCACCGGCTTCCAGGAAACGCGCGCGCAGGCGCATGCGGTGCTCGTGATAGTGCGGCGGCTCGGGAGCAAGAATGCGCGCGAGCCCCGCTGCATCTCCAGCGGGCGCGCCACCAGCGAGCGCGGATTGCGGCTTTTCTCTCGCCCGAAGCATGGACGCAGTAAAGAACAAAAGAGGAACATGGTCAACTGGTTTTGCGCTGCCGGTGGGGAGCCCTGGGAGGGGGAGGGAGGCTTCGTAACCCGGGCTTGGCGAAGCGTGTGTAGATCCATAGGGGCGAGGCACCGCCTCGCCCTCTCTCCACATCACTGCTGTGGATAGCCGGGCGAACGCAATGCGTCGCCCCTGCGAAGGTTCCCCCCTTCCGTGAGCCCCAGTCGCGGCCGTTCAGCTCGCCAGGCGCGGCTTGTCGAGGCCCGCGGGCGAAAGGGTGAAGATCTCGACTCCGGTCTCGGTCACCGCGACCGTGTGCTCGAACTGGGCGGAGAGCGAGCGGTCGCGGGTCACCGCGGTCCAGCCGTCGGAGAGCACCTTCACGTGCGCGCGGCCGAGATTGATCATGGGCTCGACGGTGAAGAACATGCCCGGCCGCAGCACAACGCCTTCGCCTGCTCGCCCGACATGCACGATGTTGGGCTCATCGTGGAACAGGCGGCCCACCCCGTGGCCGCAGAAATCGCGCACCACGCTCATGTGCTGGGCCTCGACATAGGCCTGGATGGCGGCACCGATATCGCCCGTGCTTGCGCCGGGCCGGATTACCGCAATGCCGCGCATCATCGCCCCGTAGGTCACCTCGATCAGCCGCTCGGCGCGGCGCGGGATCGCGCCGACGGCGTACATGCGGCTCGAATTGCCGTGCCAGCCGTCGAGGATCAAGGTGACATCGACGTTGACGATGTCGCCCTCGCGCAGCGGCTTCTCGCCCGGGATCCCATGGCAGACCACGTGATTGATTGATGTGCAGGTCGCCTTGCGATAACCGCGGTACATCAGCGTCGCGGGCGTGGCGCGATGGGCGATGGCAAAGTCGAATACGAGACGGTCGATCTTCTCGGTGGGCACGCCGGGCCGGATCTCATCGGTGAGCATGTCGAGACACTCGGCCGCGAGACGGCCTGCCTTGCGCATGGCCTCGAACGCGGCCGGGCCGTGAAGCTTGATCTGTCCGGTCTTGCGTTGCGGCGCGAGTGCCGCGTCGACGTAGCTCATCCAATATCACGCGGCCGCGCCGCCTCCTCGCGGCGCCAATGCCGCAACTCTCTCGCAATGTAAGCCGGCACACAGGCGACGCAAGCGCCGTGCATTACTCCGCCACAGCGACCGGCTCGGCCACCTCGATGCGATCGCATGCGAGCAGGCAGCGATAGGCAAGCGCCTCGACGCCGCCACGGCGCGCCGCGTCGAAGGCGCGCCCGTAAGCAGGATCGATATCGCGCGCGAGCTTGAAGCGTTGCGCCGAGCCGATCTGGATCAGGAACAACATGACGGCGCGGGCTCCACCCGCAGCCATGGTCGCAAGCTCGGCGAGATGCTTCGCCCCGCGCTTGGTCACCGCATCGGGAAACTCGGCCAAGCCCGGCTTGCGCATCAAATGCACGTTCTTGATCTCGACATAGCACGGCGGACGCGATGGGGCCTCCAGCAGGAAATCCACACGCGAATTTGCGCCATACTTCACCTCGCGCCGTACCGAGGCGTAGCCCGCAAGCTCCGGGATGAGGCCCGCCGCAATGGTTTCGGCCGCGAGCGCGTTGGGATGCGCCGTGTTGATACCGACGAGCTCGATGCCGGCGCCGAGGTCCACTTCGATCAGCTCCCAGCTGTGCGCCAGCTTGCGCTCTGGCTTGGCGGACTGCGACAGCCATATACGCGCGCCGGGGAGGTTGAGCCCGGTCATGGCGCCGGGGTTGGCGCAGTGCACGGTGACAGTTTCGCCGGACGCGAGCACCACGTCGGCAAGGAAGCGCTTGTAGCGCTTCACCAGCGTTGCGGGAACGAGCGGAGCGGGAAAGCGCATCAAGCGATCCAGTGCCATGTAGGGACGGGTGCCGTGCAGGGGCGGGTTTCAAACCCGCCGCTAGAACGACGAAAGCAAAATGTCATGCCACAAAGCTGCCGCCGCGGTCCTCATCGATGTGGATGCGCACGATCTCGTCGAATGAGCTCTCTGCAGTAAAACCGAGCCCGCGTGCCCGCCGCGCCTCGATGCGCTGCGGCCAGCCCTCGACGATGCGGGCGATCAGCGGATCAGTCGCACGGCGAATGCGCGCGGCCACGCGCTCGCCGGCAATGCGCCGCAGAGACGCGATCTGCTCGGCGACGGTGCAGCACACTCCGGGCATGGAGAGATTGATGCGCGCCCCCAGCGCCTCGCGCGGCAGAGCCGCCGCATGCAGGAGGAAACCCACCGCGGCGCGCGGGCTAGCATGGGTGTGGACCACCGTCTCAGGGACGGGGAGCGTAGCCTCGAGCCCGGCCAGCGGCTCGCGGATGATCCCGGAGAAGAAGCCTGAGGCGGCTGCATTGGGCTTGCCCGGCCGCACCACAATCGTCGGCAGGCGAATGCCGACGCCGTCGCAGAAGCCGCGCCGGGTGTAGTCCGCGAGCAGGAGCTCTCCCATCGCTTTTTGCGTGCCGTAGGAAGTGAGCGGGGTGAGGTGAAAGTCATCGGGAATTAACGGCGGAAACGGCGCACCGAACACCGCAATCGAGGAGGTGTAGAGCAACCTCGGCCGGTAGCCCTCGCCGACGGCGCGGATCGCTTCTAGCAGCGCGCGCGTCCCGTCGAGATTGACCCGGTATCCCTTCTCCAAATCGAGCTCGGCCTCGCCGGAGACCACGCCGGCGAGATGAAAGATCGCCTCGGGCCGTGCTCCGATCACCTTACTGGCTTCCGCCGGCTGCACGAGATCCGCGGCGACGGCTTCAACCCGGCCTGTAAATTGCGCGGGCTTCGGCGGCGGAACGATGTCAACGAGGGTGAGCCGCTCGATGGGCTTGCCGTGCAGCGCCCTGTCATGCGCAAGCCGGTCCGTCAGCTTGCGTCCGATCATGCCGGCCGCGCCGGTAATGAGAACGTGCACGGTCAGCGCGCCCGATGCTCGCGGAACAAGGCGTTGAGCTCCGCGTTCGGCAGCGCACCGGCAAAGCTGTCGAACCGGCCCGCTTCTGCGATTTGCCGCGCCGATTGCATGAGCGCGGTCCAGGCCACGCGTGCGAGCGTGCCCCCCACGCTGATGCGCCGCACGCCCATTGCGGCGATCTCGGCCACCGTGAACGCGTTGCTCGAGACCAGGAGATTGACAGGCTTCGGCGCGACCGCCTTGACCACCGCCGTAATATGATCGCGGGTCCTGATCCCGGGTGGGTAGAGGCAGTCGGCGCCAAGCTCGGCGAAAGCTTTGAGCCGGCGGATCGTCTCGTCGAGATCGGGACGGCCGCATATGAAACCTTCCGTGCGTGCGGTGAACACGACTTTCCCGCCGGCCTTGTCGATCGCAGCCCGCGCTGCGCGCACCCGCGCAACGGCGAGATCGAAATCGTAGAGCGGGTTTGCGGGATTCCCCGTGGAATCCTCGATCGAAAGCCCGGCCACCCCCGTCTCGATGCCGAGGCGCACGTTCTCCGCCACGTCCTCCGCCGCGTCGGCATATCCTCCTTCGAAGTCTGCATTCACTGGAAGGTCGGTCGCCTCCACCATCTCGCGCAGGTGCCGGAGCATCATGTCGCGCGGCACGGCGCCGTCGGCATACCCCTGCGCGTGCGCAAATCCCGAGCTGGTCGTCGCCAAGGCCTTGAAGCCAAGACCCTTGAGATAGCGGGCAGTGCCCACGTTCCATGGGTTGGGCATGACGAAGCATCCGGCTTCGTGCAGCTTGCGAAACGTGTCGCGTCGCTCGGCGATGCTAGGCATGGTGATGCTCTTCCTCGTTCGGATTGTCTGGTCATTCGCACCGTGTAGGATGCAACGGCCGGCGGCCCCATGCCAGACGCGAGGCCGCAAAGGGGGCGGGACCGAGGTAAACCCATGTTGAAAACAGTCGCAGCCTTCGACCGCATCGGCGAAGAAAATGCCTTCGCGGTGCTGGCACGTGCGACCGAGCTCGCCGCCAGGGGCAGGGACATCATCAATCTCGGCATTGGACAGCCGGATTTCCGCACACCCGATTTCATCGTGGAGGCGGCGGTGAAGGCGCTGCGCGACGGGCATCACGGCTATACGCCGGCGGTCGGAATTGCACCCCTGCGCGAGGCGGTTGCTGCCGACCTGCACAAGCGTTTCCAGGTGGTCGTCTCCCCCGACGAGGTGATGATCATGCCGGGCGGCAAGCCCACGATGTTCATGTCCATCCTGATGTTCGGCGAGCCCGGCGGTGACATTCTTTATCCCGATCCGGGCTTTCCCATCTACCGGTCGATGATCGAGTACACCGGCGCGCGGCCCATCCCGGTGCCGATCCGGGAGGAGAACGGATTTGCTTTCTCCGCCGCCGAGACGCTGCGCCTGATCACGCCGCAGACCCGGCTGCTCATCATCAACTCGCCGGCAAATCCGACCGGCGGCGTCACGCCGAAGCGCGAGGTAGACGCGCTGGTTGCGGGGCTTGAGCGATTCCCCGACGTCGCGCTCATGTCCGACGAGATCTACGATCACATGCTCTACGACGGCGAAATCCATGTTTGCCTGCTCTCGTATCCATCGATTCGCGACCGTCTGATCCTGCTCAACGGCTGGTCGAAGACCTATGCCATGACGGGCTGGCAACTCGGCTACGCGGTATGGCCGGGCAAGCTCTACGACTATGCGCGCAAGCTCGCGGTCAATCTGCATTCCTGCGTCAATGCGCCGACCCAATATGCGGGGCTTGCCGCGCTCCAAGGCCCGCAGGACGACGCCGCCAAGATGGTGGCGGAGTTCGACCGTCGGCGCAAAGTCGTGGTCGCAGGCCTCAACCGCCTGCCCGGCGTGGCATGCGCCACGCCCAAAGGCGCGTTCTACGCATTTCCCAACATCAAACGCACGGGCTGGAAGGCGAAGGCGCTCGCTTCTGCGCTGCTCGAAGACGCTGGCGTGGCTGTCATCGGCGGCCCGGATTTCGGCGTGCTTGGCGAAGGCTACCTGCGGCTCTCCTATGCCAATTCCACCGAGAACATCCTCAAGGCGCTGGACCGCATGGGCAGTTTCCTCAGCTCCAGGAAGGCGGCGTAACTTAACTTGCGCTCCCTAAATAGGGCGGGTTAGCCGCCCAAGTCGGCTATAGCCGACTTGGGCAATCGTTGTTTGCCGATCTCGGGTAAACCCGAGATCGGTTGCCGGCTTCAACCGGCTCGCTGGCGTAACCCACCGTGTCCGGGCGGTGGGTTATACCGTACAAGGCGGCTGCGGGCAGCCGGCTTGTACAGCAAACCCACCCAACGACTTCTACGTGAGGCGACACTGATCAGGGCAATGGTAGGCGGCGACGGAGGAACGATCCGGCATGGGGTCTCTCGACGCGATCAGCATCGGCATCCTGCTCGGTGGCCTCCTGGTGCTCGCGGGGATCATGTCGAGCCTGGTTGCCATGCGCTTCGGGGCGCCGCTTCTCCTGGTGTTCCTGCTGGTGGGCATGCTCGCAGGCGAATCCGGGCCGCTGGGACTCAAGTTCGATGACGTACGAACGACCTACGCTGTCGGTTCGATCGCCCTTGCGCTCATTCTCTTCGACGGCGGCCTGCGGACGCGGTTTGCCACATTCCGCAGCGTGCTGGGCCCCGCCGTCACGCTCGCAACGGCGGGAGTACTGCTGACGGCGGCAATCACTGCGCCGATCGCGGCATTCTTGTTCGATCTGCGCTGGATCGAAGGTCTGCTCGTCGGCGCGGTCGTAGCCTCCACCGATGCCGCTGCCGTGTTCTTTCTGATGCATGCGCGCGGCTTGCGTCTGCGCCCGCGAGTGAGTGCAACCCTCGAAGTGGAATCGGGGAGCAACGACCCCTTCGCGGTGCTGCTCACCATCCTGCTGGTCGAATTTCTCGCAGTGGGCGACCGGTCCTGGCAGCATGTCGTGCAAGTGCTGGCGGAGCAGGCGATCCTCGGCACCATAATCGGGGTGCTCGGCGGCCGTGCCATGGAGCTCGTGCTTAACCGGCTGAACCTGGCGCAGGGCTTGCACGCGCCATTTGTTGCCACCGGTGCGGTCGTCATCTTCGGACTCGCCGCCGCGGTGCATGCCTCGGGCTTTCTCGCAGTCTATCTCGCCGGCCTCGTGCTCGGTAATCGGCCAACACGCGCACACAATACCGTCATCGTGTTCCTGGATGCGGTCACCTGGCTGGCGCAAATCGTGATGTTCGTGTTGCTGGGACTTCTCGTGTGGCCGCTGCGGCTCATGGGAAGCGTGTGGCCGGCACTCGCGGTGGCGGCAAGCCTCATGCTCATCGGCCGTCCGATCGCGGTGTTTCTGTGCCTGGCGCCCTTTCGCTTTGCATGGCGAGAGAAAATATTCATCGCGTGGGTCGGCTTGCGCGGCGCTGTCGGTATCTTTCTTGCGTCCATTCCGTTGCTGGTGGGTTTGCCCAAGGCTTACCTGTATTTTGATATCGCCTTTGTCGTCGTGCTCGTATCGCTTCTGGTTCAGGGCTGGACCATTGCACCTGCGGCGCGGTGGTTGGGCATTGCCTTTCCGCGCCACGATCCGCTGCCCCGCCGGGTCGAGCTGGATCTGCCAGGCCAATTGGCACAGGAGATCGTCGGTTATCCGCTTTCCGCCAACAGCCCCTATCTCACGCGCAGACTGTTGCCTTCGTGGGCGCGGCCGACCCTGGTGGTGCGAGCAGAGAAGATTCTCAGCCCGGCGGAAGCCGAGCCGGTGCGGCAGGGCGACTACGTTTACTTGCTCGCACCGCCGGAGAAGGCGCAGGCGCTCGACCGTTTTTTCGTCAGCATGCCGCCGCCAGCTTCGCCGGACCCGCGCCTTCTGGGTGACTTCTTCGTCTCCGGCGACGCGACCCTCGGCGCAGTGGCGGAGATCTATGGCCTCACCATTGCACCGGAGGCGGCCTCCATCACGCTGGCGGAGCACATGGCCGAAGAGCTTCGCCGGCCGCCAAAGCCCGGTGACGTGGTGCCGCTCGGGCCGATTGCGCTGGTGGCGCATCGCGTAACCGGCGGCCGCGTCAGCACCGTCGGTTTGCAGCTGGCGGACGAGGACGATGAGGCGGCGACGCTCTGGGTCAGGGCAAAAAAGTTGGCCTTGCGCCTGTGGGTCGCGCTCGGTTGAGCTCGCTTCCTTCGGATCCACATAAACCCGCCCCTACAAGAGCTCCTTTTCTCGCGCACTACGCCTTAGGTTGTGTCTATTTGTTTGCTCGACGCTTCGATGATTCCCTCGCCGAGCTCGAAATGGCACTGCGGCTCAATCCGAACTTCTCTCTCGCCCAGGGTCTTTACGGCCTGGCGCTGTCTGCGGGCGCTGGGAAGAAGCCAAACTGGCTGCAGGCCGAGCACTGCGCCTAAGTCCACGCGATCCGTTTTCGGCGGTCTACCACGGGATCGCCGCCTACGCACATTTCAGCGGGCACAAAACACGTGCATGGCGATGGAAGGCGAGAGAGTCATACATGATGACGGCTGATGTGATGTGCATGGACCGGATTTCATGCCGGCTCCTGCGCCCAAACAGCCTATGCGCGGGAAAATTCTTTCTCGCGCTCGTCATCTTCGCAATTCTGGAGGATAACCAACTATACATGAGTCTCGTAACGTGTAAACGACTTTTTGTTTATTGCTTTCGGCTTCCTTTTAAATCGCTGCAAGGCGGCAGAAAACCGGACAATTCGTGTGCTCCCGACACAAACTTTGCTTGAAATCTGTCGCTTGATATCTTGACATTGTAACAAAACGTTGCTATGAGTCGCTAATCTTAGAAAGCTGTGAGAGAAGCCCGGCCCGGTCTCCCGCGCCGGGCTTTTTGTTTGGCCAATCGTCCGTCTACTGTCGGCCGCTTCGCAAAAGGAGGACAATGCATGCAGTTCCAAAAAGGCCAAAGCGGTAACCCGGCGGGCCGACCGCGAGGATCGCGAAACAAGGCATCCATCTCTCGCTGGGAGCGGTGATCGCGACGTTGGGTCATGAATCACTGCACCCCAGGTCATTTCCCTGTTATTTCCCTGTTATTTCCTGTTCTTCCCTGTTCCGGATCCTGCCATTTCGGCGTATGTCCTTGTTGGTACTCACTTTTTTTCAGGTTTTGGATGTCGCCCCGCCCCCTTTACAGGGATTTGCAGGCAGGGGAAGCCAATGGCACCCGCCCCAACACCGATAATTGACGGTGAGATCGTAATTCCTCTCGCAGTGGGAAGGACTTCGACTTGGACGCAAACGAGACGAAGGGCTCATAGATCATGTTCCCGCGTGCAATGCCACGCGACCTCACCCATCGCGCAGGATCCTACAGCCCCAGGCGCGAGCAGCTCTACGCCGCCCACTGCGGCGACGCGCCCGCCGTCGAGCCACACCACCGAAGTGGCGAGACGCGAGAGCTCGCCGGCATTGTGGCTGACGTAAACCATCGGAACGCGCGCCTCGTCGCGGAGCTTTTCGAAATAGGGGAGGATCTCGCGCTTCCTGGTTTCGTCGAGGGAGGCAAGCGGCTCATCGAGGAGCAGCAGGCGTGGCCGCATCAGCAGCGCGCGGCCGACAGCGACCCGCTGCCGCTCGCCGCCCGACAGCTTTCCCGGTCGCCGATCGAG
This sequence comes from uncultured Alphaproteobacteria bacterium, assembly GCA_963841705.1. Classification (GTDB taxonomy): domain Bacteria; phylum Pseudomonadota; class Alphaproteobacteria; order Rhizobiales; family Xanthobacteraceae; genus VAZQ01. The sequence goes on along the minus strand of CAWJDY010000043.1, from coordinate 108,893 downwards.
CAGATGCCCGATGTCGAGGAGACGCACGATCCGTTCCATCTCGAAGGGATCACGGAGGAGCGCGCGCATGCGCCGGCCATAGTCGAGGTTGGCCGCCACGGTGAGATGGGGAAACAGGCGGCCTTCCTGGAAAACGTAGCCGATCCCGCGCCGGTGAACCGGTACGTTGATGGCGCTCGAGGAGTTGAACAGCGCAGCGCCATCGAGCCTGATCCGGCCCCGGTCCGGCGCAATCAGACCGGCAATCATGTTGACAAGCGTGGTCTTGCCCGCGCCCGAAGCTCCGAACATCGCGGTGACGCCGCCGGCGCTTTCGAAGCGCGCGCTGATGAAAAACTCGCCCAGACGCTTCTCCACATCGAGCGAGAGCACGTCATTCTCCGTGAAAGCGCATGCCGGCACGCCGGGCCAGCCACTCCGCGGCAATCAGCGCTGCGAGCGAGATGAGAATCGCCACCAGCACCAACCGTCCGGCCGCCGCATCGCCGCCGGGCGTCTGGGTGAACGTGTAGATGGCGGCCGAGATCGTCTGCGTCTCGCCGGGGATGTTGGAGACGAACGTAATGGTCGCCCCAAACTCGCCGAGCGCCTTGGCGAAGCAGAGCACCATGCCTGCGATCAATCCGGGAAGCGCGAGCGGCAAGGTAACGGTGAGGAACACCCAGAGACGATCGGCGCCAAGGGTGGCGGCCGCATCTTCGAGCTTGCGGTCGATTGCCTCGATCGCAAGTCGCAGCGGACGCACCAGCAAGGGGAAGCCCATCACCCCGCAGGCGAGCGCCGCTCCGGTCCAGCGGAACGAGAACACGATGCCGAAATAGTCGGCGAGGAATGCGCCGATGGGCCCGCGCCGCCCAAACGAGATGAGGAGGAGATAACCGGTAACGACCGGCGGCAGCACGAGCGGCAGGTGGATGAGCCCGTCGAGCAGCGCCTTGCCGTAAAAGCGCTTGCGCGCCAGCAACCACGCGACCGCAAGCCCGAATGGGAGCGCAACGACGGTGGCGACGACTGCAATCCGGAGCGACAGCCTGATCGCGACCCATTCGTCGGGGGACAGCTCGATCATTTGGGCAGGAACGTAAAACCGTGCGCTTCGAAGATGGACTTGGCAGTCGGAGAGCGCAGGAACGAGAGATACTGCACGGCTTGGGGTCGCGCGCCGGGTGTGAGCGCAACGGGATAGACGATCGGTGGTGTTGCATCGGGGGGGAAAACACCGACCACCTTCACGTTCGGCTCTACCTTGGCGTCGGTCGCATAGACGATGCCCAGCGTGGCCTCCCCGCGAGCGACGAGAGTGAGCGCCGCGCGCACGTTCTCTGCCATGGCGAATTTCGCGCGCGCTTGTTCCCATGCGCCGAGCTTCTCGAGCGCGGCCTTGGCGTAGCGCCCGACCGGGACAGAGCGCACATCGCCGGTTACGATCCGACCATTGCCAGCGAGCCGAGCAAGGTCGAAGCCGGGCGCGATCGTAACCGCGTCGATATTCGACTCCTTGGGCGCGATCAGCACCAGCCGGTTGCCGAGAAGATCGATCCTGGTGCTGGTGTCGATGAGCTTTCGTTCCGCGCCATAGTCCATCCAGTCGATGTCGGCGGAGAAAAACGCGTCCGCGGGCGCGCCGTTCTCGATCTGCTTCATCAGCGCGGAGCTGGCGGCATAGCTTGGTGTTACATTGATGCCGGTCTTCGTGGTGAAAGCGGCGTCGGCCGCATCGAGCGCGTTCTTGAGCGAAGCTGCGGCGAACACGGTGATGGCGGGCGACGCCGCGGCGGCTGGCGTGAGCGCCGAGACGGCTGCGATGAAGACGAGCGCAATGATGACGCGCATGGCGGCGCTCCATGAGCATGGCGCGGCACCGATGCGCCACGCCGTTTCCGGCAACCTTCGGTCAGGCCGGGCTGTAATCGGGAAGCGGCCGATCCGGAAGCGCCGTTCCGGAGCAGGATCGCGCTTACGGCGCGACCAAGACCGCATTCAACAGTTTAGACCCTTGGCATGGGAATTTCGAGTGCATTGTTCCCTGTCATTCCGGCCGATCGAGCTCGGTTAAGCCGGGCTCGCTTGGCCGGGACGACAGCCCATACGCGATAGCCGGTTGCCAAGGCGAAGGGGCCTGCGCACATTGGGCCGACATCAGCGAGCGGGCATCCACATGGACAGTGAGCCGCGGAGCGACGGCGAGTACGACTACATCATCATCGGCGCGGGCTCGGCCGGCTGCATCCTCGCGAACCGGCTCTCTGCCGATCCCGCAGCACGCGTGCTCCTGCTCGAAGCCGGCGGGAACGACAACTGGATCTGGTTTCACATCCCGGTCGGCTATCTCTTTGCCATCGGCAATCCGCGGGCCGATTGGATGTTCCGTACCGAGCCCGAGGAAGGCCTCAACGGGCGCAGCCTGCATTATCCCCGCGGCAAGGTGATAGGCGGCTCGTCCGCCATCAACGCCATGATCTACATGCGCGGTCAGGCCGCCGATTACGACCATTGGCGCCAGCTCGGGCTCACCGGCTGGGGCTGGGACGACGTGCTACCCTTCTTCAAGCGTCACCAGGACCATTTCCTCGGGGCAAGCGAGGCGCACGGCACGGGTGGGGAATGGCGCATCGATGCGCCGCGCGTGCGCTGGGACATCCTCGATGCGTTTCGCGCCGCCGCACAGGAGGCCGGCATCAAATCGATCGCCGATTTCAACACCGGCGACAACGAGGGCTGCTGCATTTTTCATGTCAATCAGAAGCGCGGGCGGCGCTGGTCCGCCGCCCGAGGCTTTCTCAAGCCGGTGCTGAAGCGGCAGAACCTGCGGCTGGAACCCGATGCTCTTGTCGAAGCGGTCGTGCTGGAAGGCAAGCGCGCCGCCGGCGTGCGCTGGCGCCATGACGGCGCATCGAAGCTGGCGCGTTGCCGCGGCGAGGTGATTCTCGCCGCCGGCGCCATCGGCTCTATTGTAGTTCTCAAGCTCTCCGGGATCGGGCCCGGCACCGAGCTGAAAGCTCTCGGCATCCCGGTCGCGCTGGACCGGCGAGGGGTGGGGGAGAATCTGCAGGATCACCTGCAGCTTCGCCTCATCTACAAGGTCTCGGGCGTCAGGACGCTCAACGAGATGTACCGCTCGCCGCTGTCCCGCGCCCGCATGGGCCTCGATTATGCGCTGTTTCGCCGCGGGCCGTTGACCATGGCGCCCTCGCAGCTCGGCCTGTTCACGCGCTCCGATCCGTCACGCGAGCGCGCCAACATCCAATTCCATGTGCAGCCGCTCTCGCTCGAGAAGTTCGGCGACCCGCTGCACCTCTTTCCGGCGTTCACCGCGAGCGTCTGCAACCTGCAGCCGACGAGCCGCGGTTTCGTGCGCCTGCGCTCGCTCGCTCCCGAGCAGAAGCCGATCATCAAGCCCAACTATTTGTCCACCTATGAGGACCGCCGGGTCGCGGCCCACTCCATTCGGGTGGCACGCCGGATCGTGCTCCAGCCGTCGCTCGCGCGCTTCAAGCCCGATGAATATCTCCCCGGCCCCGCGGTGGGCGACGATGATGCGGCGCTGATCAAGGCGGCAGGCGATATCGGGACCACCATCTTTCACCCCGTCGGCACGGCCAAGATGGGCCGCCCAACCGACCCGCTTGCTGTCGTCGACGATCGCCTGCGCCTCATCGGAATCGAGCGCCTGCGAGTGATCGATGCTTCCGTGATGCCCACCATCACCTCCGGCAACACCAATGCTCCCACCATGATGATCGCGGAGAAGGGCGCGGCCATGATCCGCGAGGACGCCCGCTAATGAACATCACCATTCTCGACGACTATCACGACACCGTTCGCACGCTGGCCTGCTTCAAGAAACTGACCGGGCACCAAATCACGATCTGGAACGATCACGTCCAGGACACCGACGCCCTGGCGGAGCGATTGCGCGACACGCAGGCGCTCGTGCTGATCCGCGAGCGCACGGCGATCCGCGCCCCGCTGATCGAGCGCCTGCCCGCGCTCAAGCTCATCAGCCAGCGCAGCGTCTATCCGCACATAGATGTCGACGCGTGCACGCGCCAAGGCATCGTGGTGTCGTCGAGCCTGCACATGGGCACGCCGTCCTATGCCACGGCCGAGCTCACCTGGGGCCTCATCCTTGCAGCCATGCGCCGGATTCCGCAGCAGATGGCATCGTTAAAAGCCGGCCACTGGCAGATCGGGGTCGGCAGCACGCTGCGAGGCAAGACGTTAGGCGTCTATGGCTACGGCCGTATCGGCAGCGTAGTGGCCGGCTATGGCAGGGCGTTCGGGATGAACGTGTGCGTTTGGGCACGCGAAGCTTCACTCGCCCGCGCGCGAGCGGACGGCTACGCGACCCCACCGGGCAAGGAGGCGTTCTTCCAGGAATGCGACGTCATCTCGCTGCACATGCGCCTCGTCGATGCCACCCGCGGGATCGTAACTGCCGCCGATCTCACGCGCATGAAACCGACCGCCCTTATCGTCAATACCAGCCGCGCGCCGCTGATCGAGCGCGGCGCGCTCGTCGATGCGCTGCGCGCGGGACGGCCGGGGCTCGCTGCGGTCGATGTCTACGAAGACGAGCCGATGCTCGACACCAAGCATCCCCTGCTCCAAATGGATAACGTGGTGTGCACGCCGCACCTCGGCTACGTCTCGCGCGAGGAATACGAGGTGCAGTTCAGCGATATCTTCGATCAGATCACGGCCTACGCCGCGGGAAAACCGATCAACGTGGTCAATCCCGACGTGCTGCGACAATCGTTGCTCGCGTAGCTTGCAATTGCATCACTCTTTTGTCTGTTCAACCTGCGGCTGAAAAAGGCCTTTAAATTTCCTGTTGTTTACAGGGAGCGTCAAACTGGTTGCAGCTTTTGCTTGCGCCCTGGCCTGTGACGGAGAGACGTACGGGTGGGGGCTAAGGTGCTAGCAGCACCTGACGGCAGGCGGCGGGCAGGTCGGCCATGCGCAGCGGAGGCTTGGTCTTCGGCGGAATGGGCGAGGGGTGCGGGTGTAGGATCTCGTCCGTGAACCAATGGTCGAGGTCCTGGCCGTTGCAGCCATCGTCTGCGGCTACCGGCTCCTGCGGCTGACACTCGGGACTATCTGCGGGACAGCGAATCCGCACGTGGAAGTGATAATCGTGACCCCACCACGGCCGAACCTTGCTCAGCCAGGCGCGGTCATGGCCGGCGTCCCGGCACAATGCGCGCTTGATCGCGGGATTGACGAAGATGCGAATGACCTCCGGATCCTGCGCGGCGGCTTTGATCAGTGCAACATGCGCTGGGGTCCATACATTGGGATCCACGTCCAAGCGGTCTTCCGCGACCACCATGGTCGCCGACATATCTTCGCGCTCGGTGCGGGTCAGTTCGCGCGCGGGCATCGGGGTGAGCCAGATGTCGGCGTCGAGTCCTACCTGATGACTCGCGTGCCCCGTGCGCATTGGCCCGCCGCGCGGCTGCGACATGTCGCCGACCAGAAGGCCGCGCCAGCCCGTCTTTGGCGCCTGGCTGGCCAGGCGCTCAAGAAATTTCACGAGGTTCGGGTGCCCCCAGTTGCGGTTGCGGGAGAGGCGCATCACCTGCCACGTCTTGCCGTTGATCGGGAGTGCCTTGGCACCAGCAATACAGCCGTGGGAGTAGAAGCCGATGGTGTGGGCTGCCGTGGGAAGGGGTGCAGTCTTGCGGCCGAAGAGCTCCTTGGCGGGGGTGCTCGGATCTTCCGGGTGAGCGAGCGGCGGCAGCGGGTCGGCTTTCAGCCTCCCTTTGTCCTGTGCAGGCGCTGAGCTTACCGCCAAGATCAGCGTAAAAGCCGCGAGCACAGCGGTGCGCCAGGCAGAGCTGGGCACGAAGGCGCGCCAAGGTGTCATGCTTGTCCCCGATGTCCCCGATAATTGCTGACGCAAGTAATTGGGCGATTTGGCCCAAAGAAGGGCAGCAAGCGGGAACTCCGGAACGCGCACGAGTTCAAACTGTGGGAGGCGTGCCGCAGGGACCGGTTTGAAACCGGCCCCGCTACATGGTGGGCTCAAACGTCCACCTTGAGCGCGGCGATGAAGGCCTCCTGCGGAATCTCCACTTTGCCGAACTGGCGCATGCGCTTCTTGCCTTCCTTTTGCTTCTCCAGGAGCTTGCGCTTGCGCGTCACGTCGCCGCCGTAGCATTTCGCCGTCACGTCCTTGCGAAACGCGCGCACCGTCTCGCGCGCAATGATCTTGCCGCCGATGGCCGCCTGGATCGGCACTTGAAACATATGCGGCGGGATAAGCTCCTTGAGCTTTTCCACCATGGCACGGCCACGGCTTTCCGCCCGCGTGCGGTGCACCAGCATCGCCAGCGCATCGACCGGCTCGCCGTTCACCAGGATCTGCATCTTCACAAGGTCGGCCGGCTTGAAATCGGTGAGCTGATAATCGAAGGACGCGTAGCCTCGCGAGACGGATTTCAGACGGTCATAGAAATCAAACACCACTTCGTTGAGGGGAAGGTCATATTTCACCATCGCGCGGTTGCCCACATAGGTGAGCTCAACCTGAACGCCGCGCCGATCCTGACAGAGCTTCAGCACGCTGCCGAGATACTCGTCCGGGGTGAGAATCGTGGCGCGAATCCACGGCTCATGCACTTCCTCGACCTGCACCGGGTCGGGCATGTCGACGGGATTGTGGATCTCGATCCGTTTCCCGCTGGTCAGCAGAATCTTGTAGATAACCGACGGCGCTGTGGCGATCAGATCGAGGTTGAATTCGCGCTCGAGCCGCTCCTGGATGATTTCCAGGTGCAGCAGCCCCAGAAACCCGCAGCGGAAGCCAAACCCGAGCGCAGCAGAGGTCTCCATCTCGAAGGTAAAGCTCGCATCGTTGAGCCGCAGCTTGCCCGTGGCGGCGCGCAGATCCTCGAACTGCGCGGCATCCACCGGAAACAATCCGCAGAAGACGACCGGCACGGCGGGGCGAAAACCCGGTAGCGGGTCTTGAACCGGCTTTCTGTCATCGGTGATGGTGTCCCCGACGCGGGTGTCGGCCACCTGCTTGATCGAGGCGGTGAGAAAGCCAATCTCGCCGGGGCCAAGCTCCTCCACGTCAACCATTTTCGGCGTGAACACCCCGATCCGATCGACTTCATAAGCGGCGCCGGTCCCCATCAGGCGGACGCGCTGGCCCTTGCCAAGCACGCCGTCCACGACGCGCAGGAGGACGACCACTCCGAGATACGAGTTGTACCAGCTGTCCACCAGCAGCGCCTTGAGCGTCGCCTCGCGATCGCCGCGAGGCGGCGGCAGCCGGTGCACGATGCCTTCGAGCACTTCCGGCACGTTCTCTCCGGTCTTCGCCGAAATGAGAATCGCGTTCGAAGCGTCGAGCCCGATCACGTCCTCGATCTGCTGCTTCACCTTCTCGGGCTCGGCCGCCGGCAGGTCGACTTTGTTGAGGACCGGGACGACTTCGTGATTGTTCTCGATCGCCTGGTAGACGTTGGCGAGGGTCTGCGCTTCGACCCCTTGCGAAGCGTCGACCACCAGCAGCGAGCCTTCGCACGCGGCGAGGCTGCGGTTGACCTCATAGGCAAAATCGACATGGCCGGGCGTGTCGATCAGATTGAGCACGTAGGTCTTGCCGTCGCGGGCACGATAATTGAGGCGAACCGTCTGCGCCTTGATGGTGATGCCGCGTTCGCGCTCGATGTCCATCGAATTGAGCACCTGCTCGACCATCTCGCGATCCGCGAGCGCCCCGGTTGCCTGGATCAACCGATCGGCGAGCGTGGATTTGCCATGGTCGATGTGCGCAATGATCGAGAAATTGCGGATGTTTTCGATGGCCGCTTGCATTGCGTTGGCGCCCTAGCACCCGCCTTATGAGCCGGCAAGATTCGCACGAATTTGTTCCGCGCTGCCTCCGCCTGAAACGCGGAGCTCGGCGAGCAGCGCGAGCCGGGTAGGGGTCAAACACCAACGCCGATGGTCGCAACCCCTACCCGACGGCATTTGCCCCGGCGCAAGGCCGGGGCAAATGGGGGCGACCTCCCCTTTGCAGGGCGAGGTATCTGATATCGGCAGCATGAATGCTTATTCCGCGGCGATGCGCTGCTCGATGCACAAGGGCTCGAGTTTCACCGGCTTTTCCCCTTGGGCAATCACGGCATAGCCGGGCGGCACCGGCTTCCAGTGCGCTCGCTGATCGTCGAGCGGCTCGGACACGACGACCACGTTACCGGAGGATTCGCGGTAATACAGCGAATTGGCCTGGTCATTGGCGGCGTAGCGAAATGCATAGAGATCGTGGCCGTTGGCCAGCGCCGCCGTGAAGCGCAGCGGTTCCTTGTAATCCTTGGTGGTCACCATGTCGGCAAGGGTCGCAAGCACCTGCGTGGTGGCGCCGACCGGATCACGCTCGCCGCCTGCACCCATGATGGCGAGAAAGACCGCCTCCGAATCGGTAGTCCCGATGCGCGAGCCGTAGACCGCATCGGGAATGAGGCCTTCCACCCTGCGTCGCAAGCGCGACCAGTTGCCGATGACGCCATTGTGCATGAACAGCCACCGCCCGCAGGCAAAGGGATGGCAATTCGGGCGCATGACCGGTGTGCCGGTGGCGGCGCGCACATGCGCAAAATAAAGATGCGAACGGATGTGGCGGCAGAGATAGCGCAGGTTCTCATCCGACCAGGCGGGCCGTACCTCGCGGTAAAGCCCCGGCTCCGCATGCTCGCCGTACCAGCCCATGCCGAAGCCGTCGCCGTTGGTGGAGGCGGTCGATTCCAGCGCCCTTTGGCTCTGCACCACGAGCGAGTGCGCCGGCGCAGTTACGTACTCCTCCAGCGGAATGGTCTCGCCGCGATAGGCAATCCAGCGGCACATCGGCTGCTCCCGGATGGCACGCAGCATCGCGCGGCGATGCGGCAAACCAATGGCAAAGAGGGTTTCCGGGCTAATATGGCGCTGTTCGGCTCCTCACGCCATGGGGGCGGCGGGCACCGGCGTGTGCCCTCCGCTCGTTTCGGCCGTCCCGACCCGTCGTCCTGACTGCTGGCCGTTGTCGGTAACCGCGCCACTCTGCTAGGCATTGCCAGCACCCGCTAGGAGGGCTCATGGGCGCCATCACCATCCGTAACCTGGACGATGCCGTGGTCAATTCGATCAAACGTCGCGCGGCGGATCATGGCGCATCGATGGAAGAGGAGATCAGGCGGCTCCTTGCTTCGACCTATTCCGACGACTGGCAGGAGCGAGGGCGGGAATGGGCGAGGCGCCAGCTGGAACGATTGAAGCGGGGAGAACTGCCGCGCGCCCGGGTCAGTTCGGTGGCAGAAATCCGGGCCATGCGCCGGGAGCGAATGAAACGTCTGGAGCGCGTATCCAGGGGACGCTATGCACCTGGTCGTTGACGCGAGCTACTGACGACCTGAGCCTTGCCCTGACCGGCGTGGCTGCCGCCTCATGACGATCGTTGGCTGTATGTGAGATCGTGCTTAGGGTCGCGCCACCAGCGGTTGGATCAGTACCGGTAGTGATCGGATTTGTACGGGCCTTCGACTGGGACGCCGATATAGCTCGCCTGTCGATCCGTCATCTTGGTGAGCTTGACGCCGATCTTGGCAAGATGCAGCCGGGCGACCTTTTCGTCGAGCTGCTTGGGAAGCGTGTAGACCTTCTTCTCGTATTTGCTCGGGTTCCCCCACAGCTCCATCTGCGCCAGGACCTGATTTGTGAACGAGGACGACATCACGAAGCTCGGGTGGCCCATGGCATTGCCTAGATTCACCAGCCGACCCTCGGAGAGGAGAATGATCCTCTTCCCGTCCGGGAATTCGATCTCATCGACCTGCGGCTTCACATTGTGCCATTTCATATTGCGCAGCGCGGCGACCTGGATCTCGCTGTCGAAATGGCCGATATTGGCGACGATAGCGCGGTCCTTCATCTTGCGCATGTGCTCGATGGTGATCACGTCGAGATTGCCGGTTGCCGTAACGAAGATGTCGGCGCGCGGGGCAGCGTCGTCCATGGTCGTCACCTCATAGCCCTCCATCGCGGCCTGCAGGGCGCAGATGGGATCGATCTCGGCAACCATGACGCGACATCCGGCCTGGCGCAGGGAGGCGGCAGAGCCCTTGCCCACGTCCCCGAACCCGGCCACCATGGCCACCTTTCCCGCCATCATCACGTCCGTGCCGCGGCGTATGCCGTCGACCAGCAACTCTCGGCAGCCGTAGAGGTTGTCGAATTTCGATTTGGTGACGCTGTCGTTTACATTGATTGCCGGCCACAGCAGAGTGCCCTTCTTCTGCATCTCGTAGAGGCGGTGCACGCCGGTCGTGGTCTCTTCGGTGACGCCGCGAATGCACTCGGCATTCTTCTTGTACCAGCCCGGCTTGTCTTTCAGACGCTGCTTGATCGCCGCAAACAGCACTTCTTCTTCCTCATTCGCCGGTTTGCTGATCAAACCGGTCTCGCCGCGCTCGGCGCGCAGGCCGAGATGGATGAGCAGGGTTGCGTCGCCGCCGTCGTCAAGAACCATGTTGGGCGCGCCGCCGTCCCCCCACTCGAAAATGCGATGCTGGTACTCCCAGTAGTCCTTGAGAGTTTCACCTTTGATCGCGAACACCGGAGTGCCGCTCGCTGCAACGGCCGCGGCCGCATGGTCCTGGGTCGAGTAGATATTACATGAGGCCCAGCGCACATCGGCTCCGAGCGATTTGAGCGTCTCGATGAGCACCGCGGTCTGAATTGTCATGTGGAGCGAGCCGCAGATGCGGGCGCCGCGCAGCGGCTGCTCCGGGCCAAACTCCTCGCGGGTCGCCATCAGACCCGGCATCTCGGTTTCGGCAATGGCTATTTCCTTGCGGCCCCATTCCGCGAGGCTGATGTCTTTCACCACATAGTCGGTGGCGGGCTTCGATCCAGCCGCGGTTCCGGCTTTCGCTGCAGCTTTCATGACTGTCCTTAGATGTGGAAGAGACGTGTGCCGAAGGCATTTGCGTTCCGAGGTCGGGCTATAGCAGGACGCGCCAACCCGCGCAACGAACGCATAAAGATCGCTTTATGTGTGGCCGCAAACGTGCTTGCGCAGGCGGCCTGACGAAGGATCAATCCCGCTCGGTAAACCGTCCGCTGACCAGCGCAGCCAAAGCTTCAATCACCTGGTTCGCGTCCCTTCCGGTGGCTTCCACCGTGATGGTGGTGCCGGGCCCGGCTCCGAGCATCATGAGTCCCATGATCGAGGTGCCGCCCACGACCTCCTGCCCACGCCTCACCTTCACGTCGGCGTCGAATTTCTCCACCGTTTGCACGAATTTCGCCGACGCGCGGGCGTGCAATCCTCGCTTATTGCAGATCTCAAGCACGCGGGTCACCGCGGCGCCGTCGCCGCTCTCAGTCTCAGAGGAGGATCCGCCGACCCCACCAGTCTCGGTCATTTGCCGGTCAGAACCCGGCTGGCGATGGTGATGTATTTGCGGCCGGAGTCCTGGGCAGCAGCAACCGCGTCCGGCAGCGGACATTCGCCGCGAACCTTGGCCAGCTTCACCAGCATGGGCAGATTGATGCCCGCGAGCACTTCGACCTTGGGACGACCCATCACTGAGATTGCGAGATTTGAGGGGGTACCGCCGAACATGTCGGTGAGAATAGCGACACCGTCGCCGCTATCGACGCGCTTGACTGCTTCGATGATATCCTTGCGCCGTTGCTCCACGTCGTCATCGGGCCCGATGGTCACGGCCTCGATCTGGGATTGCGGGCCCACCACATGCTCCAGCGCGGAGCGAAACTCGATGGCCAGCCGCCCGTGGGTGACCAGAACGACACCAATCATCGCACTCGCCCCGAACCGATGCAGGTTGCACCGCACGAAAGGGCGCTCATGATGAGCATCCCAAGGCCCTGCGCAAGGGCCTTTTTCGTGATTATGAGGAGGTGTTGCATTGCAGTCAGAGGGGTCGCCCTCGCAGCCTCGGAACGCAGGGAGGCCTAGGCGGCCACCTTTCCGATGGTGGATTACTTCTGTACCTTCAGTGCGTTGTGCAAGCTTTGTTGACTGAAATTTAAGGTTAAACAGTATGAATTGAAGCCATCACCACTTGCAGGGGGGCTGCTTGCACCGCGATCGCTAGCCGCGGCACGGAAATTCCTTCGAGAACGGCAGTGCCTGGGCTGGGGAGCCGCTCGGCATCACTGGCGGAGAGATCAACCACGAGCCCGACCACGGCCCGCGTCTCATAGTCCAGTTTGCGAACGCCCAATCCTCGCACTTCGATCAATCCCGCCAAGGCCGCCACCGGCCGCACCAACAGCCGCCCGTTGCAGGCTGAAAGATGCAGGCGATCATCCCCCACCAAGCGTGCAAACCGAAGCAGGCCTGTATGTGCGGCGCCAATGAGGGAAAGCGCCAAACTCGACTTCCCTGCTCCGGATGGTCCGCGAATGAGCACAGCGCGGGCACCCGTAAGCACGGCCGAGCCGTGCACCGTCGACACCTCGCCAGACATTACATGGCCGGCAAGCGCACCGTAAATCGAGCCCCTCTAATTTGCGGCGGCTCATCTGTCGCCGAGGCCAGAACTTGTCGGTTCTCCGCCCAGACGCGGCCATCATGCGCTTCGGCGATTTGTTTGGAGATCGACAGGCCGAGCCCCGAGTTTTGCCCGAAGGCCTGATGCGGTCGATGCGTGTAGAACCGCTCGAAGATCATCTCCATGGATTCCGGTGGCACCCCCGGACCGTCGTCCTCGACGATGATGTCGATGTCGTTCTTGGATCGCCGGCAAACGACGTTTACCGCGCTGCCGGGGGAGGAAAACGATCGAGCATTATCGATCAGATTATCGACTACCTGGCCGAGCCGGAAGTCATGGCCCATTATGAGGAATCCATCGGGCCGTGCTCCCTCAAATCGCAGATTGACGCTCACGCCGTCGTCGTGGCGCTCCTTGGTGACGTTGACCACGGTGGTGAGAAGCTTCACGAGATCGACCGGCTGCGCCTCATGCCGCTGCATTTCCGCATCCAGGCGGCTTGCGTCCGAGATGTCCGAAATCAGACGGTCAAGGCGCTTCACATCGTGCTGGATCACGGCAAGAAGCCGTCCCCGGCTGTCGTCGGTCCTGGCGAGCGGCAAGGTTTCGACTGCCGAACGCAATGACGTCAGCGGATTCTTCAGCTCATGGGCGACGTCAGCGGCAAAGCGCTCGATCGCCTCGATGCGGTTGTAGAGCGCATCGGTCATATCCCGAAGCGAGCCGGAGAGGTGCCCGATCTCGTCACGCCGGTGACTGAGATCGGGTATCTCCACGCGAGTACGAATGCGCCGGCGCACAAGCTGGGCGCTTTCCGCGAGCCGCCGCACCGGGCCGGCGATTGTTCCCGCCAGCAGGAACGAGAGAACTACCATCACCCCTGCTGCAATGAGGAAAAGCTTGAAGATCGCCAGACGCTCGCTCCCGACCATGTTGTCGATGTCGGCGCCCTGGGTCGAAAGCATCAGCGCGCCCCGCACTGCGCGGAAGCGTTGCACCGGGACCGCGACGGAGACGATCACCTCGCCGCGCTCGTTGATGCGGACCATGTTGGACTTGAAGCCCTTGAGCGCTCTCTCCACTTCCTCGTAGCTCTTGCCGTTCTGCGAGCCGATCTCGTGATAGAACGGCAGGGTGCCCCGGGTCAGCCAGGTGCGCACGGTGACATAGGCACGATCCAGGAAGCTCAGCCGGGAAGGTGGCGGGAGGTCGAAGCGCAATACGTCGTAGAGATTTCGGCTGTCGAGAACGAGCCCTCCGTCGCGATCATAGATGCGGGCACGCGTGTTGGTCGGCGAAACAAGCTTGCGCAACACCGGCCCGATCCGTTCGGGATTGATCGGGAATTCGAGGCCTGAAAGCGCCTCGTCCGGAGGACCGTAGCTTTCGCCTGCCTGCAGCTCCAGCAGCCGCTCGGGATCGATGGTGATCGTATCGGGCTCGGCGGTCGCCGATGCTGCGACTGCGCCGGCGATGATCTCGCCTTGCACCAGCAGGCTCTGGATACGTGCGTCGATCAGTCCGGCGCGGAATTGCGAGAGGTAAAGCACTCCGATGACGAGAGCGAGCAGACCGGTCACATTGAGGAAGATGATCCGGCGCGTCAGGCTGGAGAAGCTGATGCGGACGAAGAGGTGCCAGCCTTGGCGCAACAACTCGACAACCCGTCCGCCTTTTTCAGCAAGCGGAACGTCCCGGTGGAGCGGCTGAACCTCCGCCAAGCCGATTAAACTCTGTGGGGTTCGATTAAGCACGATAGTCTGCTGATTGAGCGCCCCTAATGACCGCCAGGACCGCAGTCCGGCGGAGCAGCCCATCCCATATATGCTGGCGCCAACTCGTCGCGGTCTTACATCTCCTTGAACCGATAGCCGACGCCGTAGAGCGTTTCGATCATGTCAAAATCGTCGTCCGTTGCTTTGAATTTCTTCCGCAGACGCTTGATATGGCTGTCGATCGTGCGGTCATCGACATAGACCTGATCGTCGTAGGCTGCATCCATCAGAGCGTTGCGGCTCTTGACCACCCCAGGCCGACTTGCAAGCGCCTGCAGGATGAGGAACTCAGTGACCGTGAGCGTCACGGCCTCGTTCTTCCAGGTGCAGGTGTGACGCTCGGGATCCATGCGCAACAGCCCGCGCTCCAGCACCTTTGCAGCATCGGTCTCCTTTGGCGCGCTGCCGTCTTTCGGCGTCGAGCGTCGCAAAATAGCTTTGACCCGTTCGACCAGAAGCCGCTGCGAGAAGGGTTTACGGATGAAATCGTCGGCGCCCATCTTGAGTCCGAACAACTCATCAATCTCCTCGTCCTTGGAGGTGAGAAAGATCACGGGCATATCGGACTTCTGGCGCAGGCGCCGCAACGTCTCCATTCCGTCCATGCGCGGCATCTTGATGTCGAGAATCGCGAGATCCGGCGGACTTGTCTTGAACCCGTCCAACGCAGATGCTCCGTCGGTGTAGGTCATGATGCGATAACCTTCGGCCTCGAGAGCGATGGAGACCGAAGTCAGGATATTGCGGTCGTCGTCGACGAGAGCGATGGTTGGCATGAGCCCCTGTGTCCTGGCAGCGTGCGCGCCCCGCGACTCTGAAGCCCCCAAAGCAAGGCCGAAATGTGGCCGATCCCTGACAAACACATGATTCGTCAATGGATTGTCAGCATAGCCGTTCCGCGCTGCGAACGCAAATGCGGGGTCCCGCCGCAAAATCTCCAGCAATCGGACACTCTTCCGGTGCTCACGCGCCCGTGGTTCGCGTCCGGCGAATGGAGTTAGCACATCGGCTTGCAGCGGAGAACGTTGATGCAACCAGCTCCTGATTTCATCCCGGCTGCCGCGGCCAAGAAGCTCCTGCGCGAGAGCCGCTCCGGTGCTCTGGCGACGCTTATGCCGGGCTCGGGCGGTCCCTATTGCCTCATTGGTCAATGTCGCGAGCGCTCCCGACGGCGCGCCGCTGTTGCTGATCTCGACCCTGGCCGTGCACACCAGGAACATTCTCGGCGATGTCCGGGTGTCGCTCATGCTCGACGAGCGCCGGGAAGGCGATCCGCTCGAAGGGGCGCGCGTCATGCTGATGGGCATGGCGGCGCCGACAGAGGACCCCAGCGCCCGGCGGCGTTATCTGGCGCGCCAGCCCGAGGCAGAAATGTTTGTCGGGTTCGCAGATTTAGAAATGGCCGGAAGATCGGGATCTTAGGTAGAAACTGCGTAAGAGGGAGCGGATGGCTTGGCGTGAACTGCTGCAGTGCAGCATGGAACCGGAGAGGGCTTGGAGCTTTGTTGCTGGGCACCCGCAGGAGTGCTCAGTTGATCTTGGTTAATGCGGCCTAGGCCCGCAGAAGCTGCGATGTTGCGTTGCGTCTTGGCAGGGTAGGTGATCCCCACTATAGGTCGCCACGCGGGATTGGAACGCCGAGATCACGCTGCCGTGCCGATCTCTCGGGAGGGTCTCCGGCGCCAGCCGGCTGAGTGGTGGAGGAGTTTGGCGTGCAGGAAACGGGTCTAAGGAACAGCAGCTACGGCGCCGATAGGTTCGGTCTTGAAGATCTCGACGCCGTTCATTGGAATCTTACCGCGCCTGCGCTTTACGAGCATGCGATCTGGGGGCGCGAAGCCTCGGTCGTGCAAGGCGGCGCGCTGTGCGCGGAAACCGGCGTGCACACCGGACGCTCGCCCAAGGACAAGCATACGGTCGTTGACGAGCTGACCGAGGGCTCGGTGTGGTGGGAGGGCAACCGCAGGATCAGTCAGGGGAATTTCCAGCGCCTCTGCGAAGATTTCATCACGCACGCGCGCGGCAAGAAACTGTTCGCGCAGGACCTCTACGGCGGCGCCGATCCCGCTTACCGGATCAAGACTCGCGTATTCACCGAGTTCGCCTGGCACTCGCTGTTCATCCGTCAGTTGCTGATCCGTCCCGAGCGCTTGGATCTGCTGACGTTCGCTCCCGACCTGACCATCGTCGACCTGCCTTCGTTCAAGGCGGATCCCAGGCGCCATGGCGTGCGCAGCGAGACCGTCATTGCCATCGATTTCAGCAAAAAGATCATCCTGATCGGCGGCTCCTCCTATGCCGGCGAAATCAAGAAGTCCGTGTTCACCACGCTCAATTTCTATCTCCCGGCGCAGGGCGTCATGCCGATGCATTGCTCCGCCAACGTCGGCAAGGACGGCGACGTTGCCCTGTTCTTCGGGCTTTCCGGTACTGGCAAGACGACGCTCTCCGCCGACCCCGATCGCATTCTGATCGGAGACGATGAGCACGGCTGGGGACCGGATGGCGTATTCAACTTCGAGGGCGGCTGTTACGCCAAATGCATCAAGCTGTCGCAGGAAGCCGAGCCTGAAATCTACGCCGCTATCAATCGTTTCGGCGCGGTCCTGGAGAACGTGGTGTTCGACCCGCAGACACGCGTTCCCAACTTCGATGACGACTCCAAGACCGAGAACACGCGCGCGGCCTATCCGCTCGAGTTCATGCCGCGCGCTTCGTCTACCGGACGCGCCGGACATCCCAGGAACATCATCTTTCTTACCGCCGACGCCTTCGGCGTGATCCCTCCGATTGCCAAGCTCACCCCTGCGCAGGCGATGTATCACTTCCTCTCCGGTTACACCGCCAAGGTGGCGGGTACCGAGAAAGGGCTGGTCGGGGTGCAGCCCGAATTCTCCACCTGCTTCGGCGCTCCGTTCCTGCCGCGCCCGCCCGCCGAGTATGGCGCGGTGATGCGCGACTACATCTCGAAGCACAAGGTCGATTGCTGGCTGGTCAATAGCGGGTGGACGGGCGGCATTTACGGGGTCGGCCGGCGCATGCCGATCAAGGCAACGCGCGCCCTGGTCAGCGGCGCGCTGGACGGCTCGCTCAAGACGGTGAGCTTTCGCACTGATCCCTATTTCGGCTTTGCGGTGCCGACCTCAGTGCCAGGCATCGAGCCGCACCTGCTCTATCCAATGAAAACCTGGAAGGACAAGGCGGCCTTCGACGACACAGCCCGCAAGCTCGTAGGCATGTTCCAGAAGAACTTCACCAAATACGAGGACGATGTTGATGCCGAGGTGCGTTCGGCCGCTCCCGAGATCCGCATCGCCGCAGAGTGACAATACCTCACCTAAAAGGGACCTACAGTGCGACACCCTCGTCTGCGACCGAAGCTCAGCCGGCAGTGGGCGCGAGCAGGTTGAAGCGCTCTTTCTGCTCGGAGCTCAGCAACTCGTAGAATTCCTGCAGCGCGGGTTGCACGGTCTCAACCGCGCGCCGCATGGTGTCGAGCCGCTGCTCCATCGCTCCGATTCGCGGCGCTGGAGTGATCGCGTTCCCGCCGGGACAATTCGATCTCAAGAGGTCACCGGCCGACGTGAGCGCGTCGGCAAGACGATGCAATGAAGCGCGTTGCGCTGCGTTTGGTCGGACGGCGCGCTCGATGCGTTCGATCGGGATTCCTGCCATACCGGACACCGGCTCACTGCAGATATGGATGACATCGCGCGTGATTTGCCGATCGCTGGCGTCGTCGGAGCCGAGCGCGTTGAAGCGGGTTTTCTGCCCCTCGTCGAGCAGATTGTAGAATTTCGCGAGCGGCGCGCGCACGAGCCGCACCGCGGCGAGCATGGGACACGATCTCCCACACCGCCCCCGCAAAGCGATCGTGAAACGGCCTCTTCCGTGCTGCAAGCGGGATCTTAGGAAATCATTAACCAGCGCGTAGGCCGGATGAGCGCGGCGATTTTCGGGCGCCGGCGGGAGTGGCGCGCATGTTGCCCAGGCTCGTGGCGCCTCACGCTGCCGTCGCTCAGCGCATCAGCAGAGTGCCGGCGCCGTGATCGGTCAGGAGCTCGAGCAGTACGGCATGGGGTACCTTGCCATCGAGAATCACGACCCCCTCCACTCCCGCTTCCAGCGCATAGATGCAGGTCTCGACCTTCGGAATCATGCCGCCCGATATCGTGCCGTCGGCGATCAACCGCCGCGCCTCCTTGGCCGAGAGCTGCTTGATCAGGTTCTGGGACCTGTCGAGCACGCCCGGCACGTCGGTGAGCAGGAGCAGCCGCTTGGCCTTGAGCGCGCCGGCGATGGCGCCGGCGAAGGTATCGGCATTCACGTTGTAGGTGACGCCATCGCTCGAGGTTGCAAGCGGCGCCAGCACGGGAATGAGATCGCGGCCCAGGATCTGAGTGAGCACCGTGGTGTCAACCGCTTCCGGCTCGCCCACGAAGCCGAGGTCGACGATCTTCTCCATCTTGGAGTGCGGGTCGACCATGCTGCGGCTCGCCTTGCGCGCACGCACCATGTTGCCGTCCTTGCCGCACAGGCCAATCGCCGTGCCGCCTGCCTCGTTGATGAAACCGACGATCTGCTTGTTGATGGAGCCGGCGAGCACCATCTCGACGATCTCGATGGTGGCGGCATCGGTGATGCGCAGCCCGTCCGCGAACTGCGATTTGATGCCGAGCCGGGCCAGCATGTCGCCGATCTGCGGGCCGCCGCCGTGCACCACCACCGGATTGATGGCGGTCTGTTCCATCAGGACGATGTCACGGGCAAAGCTGCGCGCCAGCTCGTCTTCGCCCATGGCATGGCCGCCATATTTCACGACCACCGTCGCTTCGTCGTAGCGCTGCATATGGGGCAGCGCTTCCGACAGGACGCGAGCGATCTCGTGGGGGGAAACGGTCATGGCAACTTTCCGACTACTGCCGCCTTTTAGCGCCTCAGCGAGCTGCGAGACAACAAATGCGACCTGGCTGTGGTTAGGCCTGGCGCTCGGCGAGGAGACGGGCAATGGCAGCGCGCAACTCGGGGATTCCCGCGCGGTCGCGGGCGGAAGTGACGTGGAGCTGCGGATGTGCAGCGGGATGTTGCGCCAGGGCCGTGCTGGTCCGCGCCAGCAGCGCGGCCTGAGCGGCCGCATCGACCTGATCCGCTTTGCTGAAGATCAATTGATAGCTTACCGCCGCATCATCGAGTGTTTTCAGCACTGCCGCGTCGGCCGCTTTCAACCCGTGTCGCGCATCGATCAGGAGATAGACCCGCGCGAGATTGGCGCGTCCTCTGAGGAAATCGTGAATGAGCGCGGTCCAGGCCTTTACCTTGGTGCTGGCAGCGGCCGCGTAGCCATAGCCCGGCATGTCGACGAGCGTGAGCACCGCCGGCCCGGTGAAGAAAATGAGCTCCTGCGTCCGGCCCGGCGTGTGTGAGGTGCGCGCAAGCGCGCGTCGACCCGTCAGCGCGTTGATCAGGCTCGATTTCCCCACATTGGAGCGGCCGGCAAACGCGATCTCGACCCCGCGCATCGGAGGCAGCGAGGCGATGGATCCGGACGCGCTCGCGAATTGCCAATGCGCCGAGAACAGTTTGCGGCCGGCCTCGATCTCGGCGCGGGTAGGATGGGAGCCGCTCATCGTGTCCCGCACGAGTGCAGCGGGCGGTGGCGCGAGCGTACGCAACCTTACGCCTTCTCCTTCTTCGCGAACAGCGCCTTGACGTTGTCGATGAGCTCGACCTTGGCGCCGTGCTTGCGCATGATCACGCTCTGCTGAATGACGGAGAGCGTGTTGTTCCATGCCCAGTAGATCACCAGCCCCGCGGAGAAGTTCGCGAGCATGAAGGTAAAGATGATCGGCATGTAATCGAAGATCATCTTCTGCGCGGGGTCCGGCGGGGGCGGATTGAGCTTCATCTGCGCCCACATGGTCAGGCCCATGATCAGCGGCCATGGGCCGAGATGCAGGAATGGGCCGATGACCGGAACGACCGTCGGGTCCCACGGGATCAACCCGAACAGATTGAACACCGTGAGCGGATCGGGCGCCGAAAGGTCCTTGATCCAGCCGAAGAACGGGGCGTGCCGCAGGTCAATCGTGACGAACAGCACCTTGTATAGCGAAAAGAAAACCGGGATCTGAATGAGCATCGGCAGGCACCCGGCGACCGGATTCACCTTCTCTTTCTTGTAGAGCTCCATCATTGCCTGCTGCTGCTTCATCTTGTCGTCCGCGTAGCGCTCGCGGATCGCCATCATCTCCGGCTGCACCGCCTTCATCTTGGCCATGGAGGCATACGACTTGTTGGCGAGCGGGAAGAAGATGGCTTTGATGATGACGGTGATGATCAGAATGGCCACGCCGAAGTTACCGACCAGGCGATAGATCCAGTCAAGCGAGAAGAACATCGGCTTGGTGATGAAATAGAACCAGCCCCAATCAATGAGCAGATCGAACTTGTTGAGTCCGAGCTGCTGATTGTAGCCGTCCACAATCGAGACTTCCTTGGCGCCCGCAAACAGCCGAGTGTCGGCGGCGCTGGTCGAGCCGGGAGCCACGGTCACGGGATCAAGATTGTAATAGGTCTGATAGCGCTTGATGCCGTTCTGAAAGAAGGAGAACTGGGCATAGATTTTTGCCGTGGTAGGCGGCAGCAGCGTCGCCGCCCAATATTTCTCGGTGATCCCGAGCCAGGCATTGGTCGAGGTAAACGTCATCTCCTTTTTCTTCTCGATATCCGCATAGCTTGGCTCCTGCAGCTTGTCATCGAGCACGCCGATCATGCCTTCGTGCAGGATGTAGTAGCCGAGCGTGTGCGGAGTCCCGTGAAGCGAGATCAGCGCATAGGGATAGAGCGTGACCGCGGAGGTCCCCTTGTTCACAACCTCGTCCTTGACAGTGAAGAGATACTTGTCGTCGACGGTGATGGTGCGCCGGAATTCGAGCCCCTCGCCATTGTCGTAGACAAGCGTCGCGGGCCGGCCGACGGAGAGCGTGCCTCCTCCTTCCTGGCGCCACAGCGTATCGGGACCGGGCAGCTTTGCGCTGGTGCCGCTCGCGGCGGTCCAGCCGAACTCGGAATAGAACGGGTTGGGGCTGCCCGAGGGTGCAAGCAGCACAATGGGGGGCGAGCCGGGGTCGACGGTCTCGTGATATTTGATCAGGGAAAGATCGTCGATGCGCGCGCCCTTGAGCGAGATCGATCCGGAGACACTCGGCGTCTCGATGCGCACGCGCGGGGAAGCGGCGAGGGCCTCCTCCCGCGTCATCGGCATCCCGGGGGCAGTTCCGGGATGCGCAGGGGCTTGCGGCATGCTGGCTGGAGGAGCCTGTGCCGGCGGAACGGCTTGCGGCGCTGGCGCACCGGGAACCGGCTGCGCATGCTCCTGCGCCTGCTGCTGCTGAATTTCTCTTTGTTTCTGGACCTGAGGAAGGCCGAAATAAAGCTGCCATCCGATCAGGACGAGCGCGGACAGCACGATTGCGAGAATGGTGTTCTTCTGGTCGGTCATCTGTGGGCCACTCGCAGCCGTCCTAGCGCGCGGTTGAAATCGTTGAGGATTTGCTCGAACGGCAGCGACAGGGCGGCGCGCCGTCCGACCAGCACATAATCATTGCCGGGGGGAAGACCAGTTGCGGCGGCAAGCCTCACAACCTCCTTGAGTCTGCGTCGCACCCTGTTGCGCTCAACCGCCGTTCCGACCTTCCTGGCAACGGTAAAACCCACGCGGCCAGGGGCCTGATCCCCGCGCGGGCGAACCTGCAACACGAAGCCCGCGGTCGGCGCCTTGATCCCGGTCGCGGCGGCGAGGAAATCGGCTCGCCGTCTCAGCCGCTCCACCGCGGATCAGGCGCTGAGGCGCTTGCGGCCCTGCGCGCGGCGCGCTGCGATCACCCTGCGGCCGCCCTTGGTTGCCATGCGGGCGCGGAAACCGTGGCGGCGCTTGCGCACCAGCTTGCTCGGCTGATAGGTCCGTTTCACCTCGCTGTCTCCGCTCTGTGCCGGTTATCGACGAAACGCGCAGCGCGCGGCGTCCGCCAAGGCCCCAATCGAGTGCACTGCCGTTCGAAAATATGGAGCGGCTTATAGGGAGGTGGCCTTTTCCCGTCAATTCCGGGACTGCCTCGGGTTCCTGCATGACAGCTTCATGAACATCGACCATGATCCGTCTTCACCGCGCATTGCGCCAAGCCGCTGGCTATTTTCGTTGCGGCGCCTTGCGCCACTGGTCGCAATCGGCATTGTCTCGATCGTTGTCATCGCGATGGGATGGCACCGCGAGCTGTCCTTCGCGACGCTCGCGCGGCATCACGCCGCGCTGCGGGAGTTCATCGCCGCGCACGAGGCGCTCGCCGTCGCAACCTACATCGCGCTCTACGTCGTAGTCGTGGCGCTTTCACTGCCGGTTGGAGCTTATCTGACCGTGATAGGCGGAATGCTTTTCGGCGTGGTGCTCGGTGGCTTTGCCGCCGTCATCGGCGCGAGCATCGGAGCGGTCGCGATCTTCTCGATCGCGAGGAGCGCTTTCGGCGAGCATCTGGCCCGGCGGGCGGGCGCAACCGCAGAGAAGATCGCTGCGGGGTTTCGCAAGGATGCGTTCAGTTATCTGCTGTTTCTGCGGCTCGTCCCGGTTTTCCCGTTCTGGCTGGTCAACCTGGTTTCGGCCGCCAGTGGGCTGCGGCTTGCGCCGTTTGCCGCGGCAACGGTGCTCGGCATCATGCCGGCGACGTTTGCCTTTGCGTTCGTCGGAAGCGGATTGGAGAGCGTGATCGTGGCGCAAGAAGCCGCGCGACGCGCATGCATTGCAGCAGGGCGCTCCGATTGCCCGCTCGTGTTCGCAACCGCCGACGTGCTCACGCCGCAGCTTCTCGCAGCTCTCGTCGCTCTCGGTGTGCTTGCGCTCGTTCCGGTCCTGGTGAAGCGCTGGCGCACGCGGCACACCGGCGGCTTTGTGTCCCGGTTGTAGGGGCGATTTGAAACGCGGCCCCACAAGGTCCTTTATATCCGTAGGGGGCGAGGCATTGCCTCGCCCCCTATCTTTGCGTCGTTGCTGCGCATCGGGGGCGTCGCCCTACGAGGGTTTCAGCAGCGACAGCATGTAGGGGCGGGTTTGAAACCCGCCTCTACATGGCAGGTAAGAGGTTGAAAGCATGGTCGAAATATTGACGCCGGACATCTGCGTCATCGGAGCGGGCTCCGGCGGCCTGAGCGTGGCGGCCGCGGCGGCGGCGTTCGGGGTTCCAGTGGTGCTCGTCGAAAAAGGGAAAATGGGGGGTGAGTGCCTCAATGCCGGCTGCGTCCCGTCGAAGTCACTCATCGCCGCCGCCAAGCACGCCCACGCGATCGCAGATGCCAAGGCGTTCGGCCTATTACCGCGCGGTTTTGAGGTTGATTTTGCCGGCGTGCACAAGCACGTTCACGACGTCATCGCGGCGATCGCGCCGAACGATTCAACGGCGCGCTTCACCGGGCTTGGCGTGAGCGTCATCGCGGGCGCCGCACGCTTCACGGACCGCGACACCGTCGTGGTGGGCGACGAGGTCGCGATCAGGGCTCGCCGCTTCGTTATTGCGAGCGGCTCCTCGCCGGCGCTGCCCCCCATTCCAGGGCTCATGGAGACGCCGCACCTCACCAACGAGACGGTGTTTGATCTTACCGAGCGCCCCGAGCATCTCATCGTGGTCGGTGCAGGTCCGGTGGGGCTCGAGTTGGCACAGGCATTCCGGCGCCTGGGCTCCGCCGTCACCGTGCTGGAAACGGGGCGCCCGCTCGCCCGCGAGGATCCGGAATGCGCGCAGGTCGTGCTGGATGCGCTCACGCGCGAGGGCATCGAGCTGCCTACCGGCACCAGCGTTGTTCGACTGCAACGCGCCGACGGAAAGGTGAATGTGGTCGTTCGCGCTCAAGCCGGCGAGGAAACGATCAGCGGCAGCCATCTCCTGCTTGCCACCGGCCGACGCGCCAATGTCGATGGTCTCGGCCTGGATATCGCAGGCATTCGCCAGGATCGTGCCGGGATCGCCGTGGACAAGGGTCTCAGGACGACGAACCGGCGCGTCTATGCCATTGGCGATGTTGCCGGTGGAGCACAGTTCACCCACCTCGCCAATCACCAAGCCGGCATGGTGATCCGCAACGCGCTCTTTCGCCTGCCCGCGCGGGTCAATGAGCACGTCATTCCGCGGGTGACCTTCACCGACCCGGAGCTTGCACATGTGGGTTTGACGGAGCTGGAGGCGCGCGATCGGGGGGTGGCTTTCCGGGTGCTGCGTTGGCCGTTTCACGAGAACGATCGCGCCCAGGCTGAGCGCGCGACCAACGGCCACGTCAAGATCATCACGACTCGAAGGGGCAGGATCCTGGGCGCAACGATTGTCGCGGCAGGGGCCGGCGATCTGATCGTGCCCTGGGCCTTGGCGGTGACCCGCAAGCTCAACATCAGCGCCATCGCAGGGATGGTCGTGCCTTACCCCACGCGCGCGGAAGTTGGAAAACGCGCCGCCATGACCTATTTCACCCCCGTTCTGACCAGCCGTTTTGTGCGGCGTATGATCATCTTCCTGCGGCGGTTTGGATAGGCACGGGACAGCAATGGCCGAGAGTACTGCCTCACCAGTCGCGGCCGAACGCGCGAGGGCGCCCCGATTGGGGCTGTCCGGCAAGCTCCTCGTGCTCACCGTCCTGTTCGTGATGATGGCCGAGGTGCTGATCTATGTTCCTTCGGTTGCCAATTTTCGGCTGAACTGGCTCAACGACCGGCTTTCCGCGGCGTACACCGCCGCGCTGGTGTTTCAGACCGTGCCCGATGGCGTGGTGCCCGAGGGGGTCGCGCGCCAGCTGCTCAAGAGCATTGGCGCGCGCGCGGTGGCGTTGAAAATGGGCCAGCAACGCCGGCTCCTTGCCGCCTCCGACATGCCGCCCGCAATCAACCTCGACGTTGACATGCGCGACATGTCCTGGCACCGCGCCATCATCGGGGCGTTCCAGACGCTGTTCTCTGCCAAGACCGACGTGATGCGCGTCGTGGGGCCGGCGCCCATGGGCGAGTACGTCGAGATCGTCGCCGACGAGGCGCCGCTGCGCGCCGCCATGCTGGAGTTCTCCATCCGCATCCTCATCCTGTCGCTGATCATTTCCGCGTTTTCCGCAACCCTCGTCTATGTTTCGCTGCATCGGCTGCTTGTGCGGCCGATGCGGCGGATGACCGACAACATGGTCGCGTTCCGCGCCGACCCGGAAAACCCGGCCCCCATCATCGCGGCTTCGGATCGGCGCGACGAGATCGGCACCGCCGAGCGCGAGCTTGCCGCCATGCAGGGCGATCTTGCCGCCCTCCTCGCGCAGAAGAATCATCTTGCCGCCCTCGGGCTTGCGGTTTCCAAGATAAACCATGACCTGCGCAACCTATTGACCTCGGCGCAGCTCTTTTCCGAGCGCCTTGCCAAGGTCGCCGATCCGCGCGTGCAGCGGTTTGCGCCGCAGCTCATGCGCGCGCTCGAGCGCGCAATCGCATTCTGTCAAACGACATTGTCGTACGGACGCATGCAGGAGCCTCCGCCCGAGCGCCGCATGGTCGAGCTCGAGCCGGTGGCGGAGGACGTGCGCGAGACGTTAGGGCTCGACGCGACCTCCCCGGTGCGCTGGATCAGCGCGGTCGAGCGCGGCCTGACGGTGGACGCCGACCCGGAGCAGCTCTTTCGCATCCTGCTCAATCTCGCGCGCAACGCGGTGCAGGCACTGGAGGGCCGCGACGCACGGGATCCCGGCCGCGATCAGATCCGCATCACCGGTCGGCGCGAGGGCGCCGTGGCGGTGATCGAGGTTGCCGATACCGGTCCTGGGCTGCCGGAGCGCGCCCGCGCTCATCTGTTCGAAGCGTTCAAAGGCTCGACCCGCGCGGGCAGTGCCGGTCTCGGCCTTGCCATCGTCGCTGAGCTGGTACGCGCCCATGGCGGCGAGATCCGCCTGGTTGAAGGCACTATCGGCGCCACGTTTCGGCTCACCATCCCCGACCGCGCGGTGGATATCCGCAGCCGGCGCGATGAGCGCGCCAGCGCCTGAGCGGGCGCGAGGTGGGCAGAAAGATGCATGCGCCGGCGCGCGGACGAGGGCCCGTGCTATGAGCGCGTGAAGTTGAAGCAGCGGCAGCCGACAGCCTCGTGTCCCCGGACGAGCGAGCCGGAGCTTGCTCGGCGAGCGATGATCGGGGACCCAGTGGCCACAAACATGGACCGGGCATCTCGCCTGCCTACGCGCTCGGCTGCTTGGAAACTTGCCAATGCAGGCGGCAGCCTATAGCTACGGCGGGTTACCGGCCCGCCTGCATCAGCGGCGGCAGACTCTCCCGCGCACCGCGCAAGACGCGCCCGTAGCTCAGCTGGATAGAGCACCAGACTACGAATTTGGGGGTCGGAGGTTCGAATCCTTTCGGGCGCGCCACTACTTGGCTGACAACATCGAGGTTCTGAAGCGCATCTATGACCGCTTCAATGCACGGGACATCGACGGCGTTCTTGCTGTGCTGGCCGACGACGTAGCTTGGGCCAACGGCATGGATGGTGGCCATGTTCATGGGCTTGAGGCCGTCAGAGAGTATTGGACCCGCCAGTGGACTATTGTCAGCCCGCATGTCGAGCCGGTGAGTTTCACCGAGACCGCAGATAGCTCGGTCGTCGTGGAGGTCCAGCAGTCCGTCCGCGATCTCGAAGGCAAGCCTTTGCAGGATCAAGCGCACGGGCTGAAGGACAAGACGGTGATGCACGTCTTTCGCCTTCAGGATGGCAAGGTCACTCGCTTCGACATTCAGGACGCTTCCTGAGCGCATGCCCGAAACTCAAGATTTTCGCACCAACTTTAGACCCCTGAACTCCCGCGTTTTTTCTGGTGCACAATGCCGATGCGAATGTCGCCTCCTGGCACGGAAGAGGCTTGCGGGGGGAGGCCGGCCAATGTCTTTTGATGGGGGAGTATCGGACTATAACGGGGGTACAGTTTTTGGGCCATCCGTGACCCACAGCAGTCCTTTGCCTGAACCTCGCGTCAAGTGAGAAAGCGACACACGCCTTGTTGCCCGTTATACGCAAGGCTACGCTCCTAACCCTCGCTGCCCCAGGGGCTCCTGATGAAATGCTCGAAGTGCGGGCACGAAAATCGCATCGGCGCAAAGTTCTGCGAAGAGTGCGCTGCACCCCTGGCGCGCGTGTGCGCGAACTGCGGAGCGCAGCTTTCCCCGACCGCCAAGTTCTGCTCGGAGTGCGCTCATCCGGCTAGCCAGGTGACGCCGCCGCCTACACCTGTCTCGTCACCGCGCTTCGACGTGCCTGAAGCTAACATCCCTAAATACCTCGCCCAGAAAATCATCAGCTCGAAGGCCGCGCTTGAAGGTGAGCGCAAGCACGTAACGGTGCTGTTCGCCGACGTCAAAGGCTCGATGGAATTGCTGGCCCGACCGCGATCCCGAGGAAGCGAGAAAGATCATCGACCCGGTCCTCGCGCACATGATGGAGTCGGTTCATCGCTACGAAGGCACGGTCAATCAGGTGATGGGCGACGGCATCATGGCACTGTTCGGAGCGCCGTTGGCACATGAGGACCACGCCGTTCGCGCCTGTTACGCGGCGCTCCGGATGCAAGACCTGATCCGCCGATACACCGAGGAAGTGCGCCGCAGCCATGGGATCGAGGTTCAGATCCGGGTGGGCATCAACTCCGGCGAGGTGGTTGTCCGCTCCATCGGCAGCGACCTGCGCATGGACTACTCGGCAGTGGGACAGACGACGCATCTCGCGGCGCGCATGGAGCAGTTGGCGCCCCCAGGCGCGACGCGCCTCACGGTGGAGACGGTCCACCTGGCGGAGGGCTTCGTCCTCGTGAAGCCGCTCGGAGTGATCCCGGTGAAGGGGATCGCCGAACCGAAAGAGGTGTTCGAGCTCACCGGTGCCGCGGCGGTGCGGACGCGGCTCCAGGCTGCGCACGCGCGCGGCTTCACACAGTTCGTCGGACGAGATGCAGAGTTGGAGCAGGTGCGTCAGGCCGCTGAGAATGCGCGCCGCGGTCGGGGTCAGATCGTCGCCATCGTGGGTGAGGCGGGCGTCGGCAAATCCCGGCTCCTCCACGAGTTCATCCACTCGCATCACACCCACGGCTGGCTCGTCCTCGAAGCGAGCTCCGTGTCCTACGGCAAGGCGACACCGTTTCTCCCGGTTACCGACCTCTTGCGCGCATATCTGCGCATCGAGGATCGAGATGACGCGCGAAACGTGCGTGCCAAGACCATCGGCACCGTGCTGGCGCTCGACCGCGCGCTGGAAGACGTGGTGCCCGCGATCGCGTGGTTGCTGGACGCGCTGGAGCCGGACGCTTCGTTTCTTATGCTCGAACCGGCGCAACGCCGCCAACGTGCGGTCGAAGGCATCAAGCGTTTACTCCTGCGCGAGAGCCGGGTTCAACCTCTGTTGCTCGTGTTCGAGGATCTGCACTGGATCGATGCAGAGACCCAGGCCGTGCTCGACGGCCTGGTCGGAAGCCTGCCGACAGCGCCGGTCCTACTCGCGGTGAACTACCGCCCCGAGTACCGCCACGACTGGGGCGCCAAGACCTACTATCGACAGCTTCGCATCGATCCCCTGCCTCCCGAGAGCGCGACCGAGCTTCTTCAGACGCTTTTGGGAATCGACGCCTCGGTCCAGCCGCTCAAGGCGCTGCTGATCGAGAGACCGGAGGGCAATCCGCTCTTCCTCGAAGAAAGCGTGCGCACACTCGTGGAGTCCCATGCCCTTGTCGGCGAAGCGGGCGCGTATCGGCTGGCGAAAGCCGCGGAAGCCATCCAGGTGCCGCCGACCGTCCAGGCGATCCTGGCGACGCGGATTGATAGGCTGCGGCCCGAGCTCAAGCGGCTGCTCCAAGCCACGTCGGTCATCGGCAAGGATGTACCCTTCGTGCTCCTGGAGGCGATCGCCGAGGTGACTGGCGACGATCTCCGTCGCGTCCTCTCGGAACTTCAGGAGGCAGAGTTCCTGTACGAGGCGCGGCTGTTCCCTGATCTGGAATATACCTTCAAGCACGCACTTACCCATGATGTTACCTATGGCAGCTTGCTGGAGGATCGACGACGCGCTCTTCACGCTGCCGTTGTGGAGGCGATTGAGCGGCTGCGTCCTGACCGGTTGGGCGACGAGATCGAGGTGCTCGCGCATCATGCGGCGCGGGGAAAGCTCGGCGCGAAAGCCGTCCGGTATCTCCGGCAGGCAGGGGAAAAGGCGGTAGCTCGGTCGGCGAATCGAGAGGCCGTCGGGTTATTCGGAACGGCGCTGGCGATACTAGCCGAAATGCCGGAAACCGCGGAGAGCCTGTCAGACATTCTCGACGTCCACATCGCACTGGGACCTGCCCTCATCGCTGTGCATGGCACCGAGGCCGAGGAAGTGCGTGCCTCGTATGATCGCGCGCTTGAGTTGGTTGATCGCCTGGGGGCCGCTTCGCGTCGCTTTCCCGTGCTCTGGGGTCTGTGGTTCGTCGCTTATACGCGCGGACGATACCAGGAGGCGCACGAGGGCGCGCAGCGGCTGCTGAGCGCCGCGCAGGCCGGCGACGACACGGGTCGGCTGCTCGAAGCGCATCATTCGCTGTGGGCGACGCTCACTGCGATGGGGCAGCCGGCGGCGGCCGTCACACACACTGAATGTGGGATTGCTCTCTATGATCGCGACCGGCACGCATCACAGATGTTTCTCTACGGCGGACACGATCCCGGGGCCTGTTGCCGCTATCATCTCGGACTTAATCGCTGGCTGCTGGGCTACCCCGACGAGGCACTCGCCGCCGTCCGCGACGCCTACGCTCTCGCGCAGCAGCTCGATCATCCCATGACGACCGCCATCACACTTTGGTACATGGCCTGGGTTCATTACCAGCGGGGCGAGCGCGATGCGGCGGCGGAGATCGCAGAGCGGCTTCGCTCGCTCACCGATTCATATGGCTTCAAGGGTTGGCTCGAGGCCGGGATCGTCATGCCGCATACCAGGACGAATGTCCGGCTTAATCTACCAGTTTATCTCGACGCCGACGTGCAAGATTACCTTGCCGCTCTCGCGGCGAGGAAGGGCGTGCCACTCTCTGATCTCGCCAACGATCTGCTGAAGAAGGACATCGCCATCCTTGAAGCCGGGAAATAGCTGATCGAACGCACGGCTCGTCATCGTAGCGGAGCCCAACATGCTTATCGCGGTTCTCGGGGCCGGCCCCGCCGGCCTGTACTTCGCCTACCTTTGGAAGCGACGGCATCCGGAGGCGCAGATCGAGGTGTTCGAGCAGAACCCTGCCGATGCCACTTTTGGTTTCGGAGTCGTGTTTTCGGACCGCGCGCTGGAGTTTCTGCGCGCCGACGATCCGGAGACCGAGGAGATCATCACCAGGCGAATGGAGACCTGGCAGGATCTCGTGCTCTGCCATCAGGGCGAGGAAATCCAGATCGACGGCGTTGGATTCTCGGCGATCGGACGTTTGGACTTCCTGCTGATGCTGCAGGGCCGGGCCTGCTCGGTCGGGGTCGAGCCGCGGTACAATCACACGATCAAATCCCTCGACGAGCTGAAAGAGTTCGATCTGATCGTCGCGGCAGACGGGGTGAACTCGCTAGTTCGTCGCAGCTTCGAGGGAGATTTCAAGACTTCGCTTTGCTATCTCGACAACAAGTTCGTCTGGT
Source organism: uncultured Alphaproteobacteria bacterium (assembly GCA_963841705.1). Classification (GTDB taxonomy): domain Bacteria; phylum Pseudomonadota; class Alphaproteobacteria; order Rhizobiales; family Xanthobacteraceae; genus VAZQ01. Next base: position 77,910 of record CAWJDY010000043.1, on the reverse strand, counting down.
ATGGCACGGCACGAAGGTTCGAAACGTTGACGCAAACGTTCGTCGAAAACGACATCGGCACATTCAACGCTCATCACTATCGCTACTCGCCGACGATGAGCACGTTCATCATCGAATGCGATCGCGACACGTGGCTGCGCGCAGGCTTTGCCGAAAAAAGCCCGGAGGAGACCAAAGCCCTTTGCGAGAAGGTATTTGCCGTTGCGCTGGGAGGGCAGCCTCTGGCCTCAAACAAGTCGGTCTGGCGCAACTTCCCCTGGATCTGGAACGAGCGCTGGAGCTTCCGCAACATGGTGCTGGTCGGCGATGCGCTGCGCACCGCGCATTTCTCCATCGGGTCGGGTACGCGTCTGGCCATGGAGGACGTCATCGCGGTGGTCAAGGCGCTCGATGCCGAGCCTGGCGACATCAGGGCTGGTCTTGAGCGGTACGAGGCGACTCGCAAGCCGGTGGTCGAAAAGCTCGTCAAGGCCGCGAAGGCAAGCGCCTCGTGGTACGAGCGCTTCCCTGAGCACATGCGGCTCGATCCGCTCGATTTTGCCTTGAGCTACATCACCCGTTCCGGTCGGGTCGATAAGGCCCGCCTTCGCCGCGCCTCGCCAAAGCTCATGGCGCAATACGACGCCGCGCACGCCGCAGCTCGGCAACAAGCCCCAACAGAAGCGAGGAGATAAATTCATGGGTCGCCCGCTCACGGCACTTACATCCATCCTTGTGTCGCTTGGGCTCATCAGCCCGGCGACGGCACAAGCCTCCAAGCCTATAGAGGTCATCGTCTTCCCTGGCGGTTTCAACTGGCCGATCTGGGTCGCGCAGGAGAAAGGCTTGTTCGCGCGCGGTAACGTGGCAGTCAGGATCACACCCACGCCGAACTCGGTGTTCCAGCTCACGAATTTGATCGACGGCAAGTTCGACATCGCGATGACCGCAATTGATAATATCATCGCCTACATGGAAGGTCAGGGCGAGGCATCGACCACCCAGACGCCGGACCTCGTCGCGGTTATGGGTTCTGACAACGGTTTCCTGCGGCTGGTCAGCCTGCCGGAGGTGAAGACCTATGCCGACCTCAAGGGCAAGGAGGTATCGGTCGATGCGCGCACGACCGGCTACGCCTTTGTCCTCGAGAAGCTGCTCGAGAAAGGCGGGCTCAAGCCCGACGATGTCACGTATGTGAAAGCAGGCGGCGTGCTACAGCGGTTCGAGGCGCTCCTCGCCAAGAAGCATGCCGCAACCCTGCTCGTTTCGCCGTTCGAGGCAGCCGCGGAGGCACGCGGTTTCAACCGGCTCGCCAATGCGGTCGACGTGCTCGGGCATTACCAGGGCGTCGTTGCCTGTTCGCGGCGGCAATGGGCGAAGGAGAACGAGTTGCAGGTCGCGGGTTTCATCCGCGGCTATCGAGCAGCCGTTGGTTGGCTCTACGACCCTGCCAACAAGGCCGAGGCGATCGCGATCCTGCGCAAGAACCTGCCCAACATGGCCGAGGACCTTGCCAACAAGTCCTATGGCATCTTGATGGACCCGAAGGACGGCTTCGCACGCGACGCTTCGATCGACGTCGAAGGGCGTACGCACCGTGCTCGCGTTGCGCAGCCAGTATGGCGAGCCTAAAAAGGAGCTGAAGGATCCGATGAAATACATCGACCTCAGCTTTTATGAGAAGGCGAAGGCAGCCCGTTGAGTTGCTCTGCCCGCTTTGCGTAGAATAACCGCCTGTTAGAGAAAGAGAGAGCATGTTGCTCGCGTGCACTTGACTTTTTGCAGCTGCTCACTATATGAGCGCGCTGTTCAAGGACGAGTTGCGTCGCCCTGAGGACCTGAGGAAGAGATGTTGTCGTTAAGACCACATACCGCGCTCTCAACCGCCGCCGCACGGCCGTTTGATCGGCCGAGCGATCGGCGGCGTTCGTGCGGGGCTATGCCCAGGCATCAGATAACAGGCGAACAAGGGCAAAGCTTAGCCCTAGCGTAACCGGCGGAGACCCAAGTCCTCCGCCAACAGGCAGGAGGACCAAGTGGTCCGCGACACCAAGACCAAAGACGAGCTGATCGAGAGCACCCGCGACACCACTGCGTCGCCGGAGCAGCGGCGCGCGTGCCGGCGCTCGTTCGTCTTCGGCAAGACCGCCATCGCCAATCCCGATATCGCGCGCGAGATCGTTGCGCGCGCAGACGCTGATTTCGAGCGGATTTTCGGCTCGGAATGATCGAATCGTTGCAGGCCGGCGCTCCCTACGCATAAGAGCGCCTCTCGACCCGTAGGACCGACCAACGGCTCTGGTTTCGGCGAGAACATGTCAGCGCTGGCAGGGTTAAGGCGATAGAGCGCCACTCTCATATGTGGCGTCGGGAGGTTTGATCCCTGCTGCCAGCAACATGATCCTGAAGGTATTGCGCCCTCAAAGCATTGCGGTGATGCTCCGTTCTTGTAAGGCGGGGAGCCTGGTTCAAGTCCAGGTGAGGGCTCCAATTCGCTCTGACCTTGTTCGGTCGCATGATCGTGTCCAAAAGCTTGCAACTTTTCGGGATCATGCTCTGCTCATCCGAGAGAGCAGCATGCGCCGGTAGCCCAATTGGCAGGAGGCATCTCGCTCAGAACGAGAGCAGTGCGAGTTCGAATCTCGCCTGGCGCACCAATGCCCGTGTAGCCCAATCCCGGTAGCGGCCACTTCCTCAAAAGAAGTGACAGTGTAGGTTCGAATCCTATCACGGGCACCAGATAACGCTCCCTTCGCCAAGCGGCAAAGGCATCTGGTTTACACCCGGACATTCGGCGGTTCGAGTCCGTCAGGGAGCACCAATCAAAAGACCAAACATGCAAGCGAGTCCGAGAAGCGAGGGCCGCGGCCGATAACCGCGTGGTAGGAGGAGGGAGTAACCTCCCGCTTGCACCAATCCGGACGCGAAGCCTTAAACCCGAATGGAGAGGGAGCGGACTTTTAACCCGTCGGCCTGTGGATCGTAACCACTCGCGTCCTCCATGGGACCAGTCACCGTAGCGGCCGAACGGGGCGGACTCTTAATCCGCTGGCTATGCCCATCGCAGGTTCGACTCCTGCCTGGTCCTCCATGTGCCTGTACCCCAATGGCAGAGGGAACGCGTTGAGAGCGCGTTCAGTGCTCGTTCGAAACGAGCCAGGCACACCATTTTCGTCGATCGCGGCAGTCGGCCTTCACGATTGCGTTGCGCTGTTATGCATCGGGTGAGGCAGCTCGACTGTCTATCGAGCGAGACGGGTTCGAGTCCCGTACAGCGCGCCATTTCCGGAGTGTAGCGCAGCCTGGAAGCGCTCTTCGTTCGGAACGAAGAGGTCGCTAGTTCAAATCCAGCCACTCCGACCAAGGACAGACGATGAGGAGAATATCGCGCGCATTCTCTGCACGGCGTCAGCACTGGCGTGCGGCTCGGTCTTATAAACCGGGGCAGCGGACTGCTGTAGACGGTCGGGATCGTAACCCGGGGCGCCGACCAACAAACAAACTACCGGTAGCTCAGTGGATGAGCGCGACCCTCCGAACGTCGAGGACATAGGTTGGACTCCTATCCGGTAGGCCAATAGGGATGGTGAACCGGCAAGGCTCGCCGGCGCGGCTTTGAACACCGATGGTGCCGCAAGGCATGGGCTTCGAGTGCTCCGCCATCCGCCAATACGGAAGGTCAAACCCCCGGATCAAGTCCGGGGGTCGGGCGATCGGCATTGCTTGGAAAGCGATCGGGTGGTTCGCCACTGCGGATCGAGACCGCGGCCTTCCTCCACATGGATGCTTAACCAGAGCGGCCTCTGGCACCCGTTCGAAGCGGGATGGCACCACATGGTGTGGCGATCGACACGTCAGGCATCCGCCATTTCTGCTGACCGCGGAAGTACCGGCAGCAAGCGAGGGAGTAAAAGCCTTCGCACCATTTTTAGCGGGTAGGTCGGTTAGGAACCCACGCGGTCTCATAAGCCGCGATCGCCCGGAAGCCGGGCTTGCCCGACTTCCGGCACTAAATGAAGTGCCGCAAGTCGGCAAAAGCCGACTTGCGGTGCAACCCCGGGACCCGCAACCAGACACGGGAAGTGCCATAAGGACAGGCTGGTGCCGTCGCCGCGCTGTAAACGCGGTCCCTGCGGGCAAGAGGTTCGATTCCGTCCACTTCCCACCAATAGCGTGCGCAAACGCCCTGATGGCGGACGTAGCTGGAAGGCCTAGCACCTGAGCGCCACTCAGGAGACTCGGTTTCGATTACCGACGCCCGCACCAACAAAAGGGTGTTTACACCCGTCTGCAACGTTAAATGCCGAGGAAGCTCATCTGGTGAAAGCACCGCGCTGAAGACAGCCGAACTCGGGTATACTCGAGTTCGGCCAAGTGTTAAGTCGGCCGAAGTCGGATACATCCGACTTCGGCGGGGAGGTTGGCTCGAAACCAACCCTCGGCACCACGGGGACAGCACAAGGGTGCAGATGATCCTTGCAAGATCGTCGCGGGTCGATGATGCGCAACCCGGGCGGGCCCGGGTTGCGACGCGTTACCGACTGTCTCCACCAATTCTTCCGGTCTAGCACTCTAGGTGAGCGCGCTCGGCTGTTAACCGAGAATGAGGGTGGTTCGAATCCACCGGCCGGAGCCAATTCGCGGTCGTCGTCTAAGGCAGCACACTAGCCCCTCAAGCCGGGAAACGCGGGTTCAAATCCCGTCGGCCGCTCCAATCTGCGCACGTAGCACAACTGGACAATGTGCCGGACTACGAATCCGGGCGGTGGAGGTTCGAGTCCTCCCGTGCGCGCCAATTCATCAGGGTGTAGGGGAGCCTGGCCGTCCCTGCCTGCCTTGGAAGCAGGAGACCGGTGGTTCGAATCCACCCGCCCTGACCAATTGCCCGTTAGCTCAGCTGGTAGAGCGCCGCTCTCTGAAAGCGGATGCCGCGGTTCAAGTCCGCGACGGGCTGCCAATCGACCAGATGCCCGAGTGGTTAGGGAGCGCTCTGCAAAAGCGCCCACGCCGGTTCAATTCCGGCTCTGGTCTCCAAGCTCCAGTGGCTCGAGCGGAGAGGCACCGATCTTCTAAATCGGCACATGCTGGTTCGAATCCAGCCTGGAGCTCCACTCATTCTCGGCGTCAAGGCGGCGCCATATTATCTGATGCGCAGAGATTCAGTGCGAACTATCAAAAGCAGGAGGACATATGAGCTCCGCTGTGCAGAAATCAAGCGTCCAGGCTCAACCCCTCATAGCCGTGCGCAATGTAAGAGCGAGCAGTCGCTGGTACGCGGAACTGCTTGGGGCAGACTCGCTCCCCGAACACAGTCATCGTGACGTGTACGACCGGATGTCCTCGTCCGGTCATTTGATTCTTCAACTCCACGCTTGGGACGAGGAGAATCACGCAAACCTGGTCGACGCGAATGCCGCGCCTCCCGGACACGGGGTCTTACTTTGGTTCCAGGTTGACGACTTTGACTCCGTCGTGGAGCGTGCGCGCGCATTGCGGACCGAGATCATCGAAGAACCTCACGTCAACCCCGGGCCTCAACATCGAGAAATGTGGCTCCGCGACCCCGACGGTTATGTGGTGGTCATTGCGAGTCCAGACGGCCAGTCCAGTTCGTACCCTTTGCGCAGGCAGCGCCGTTAAACAGATCGGTTGGAAGAGCCCGGACCGGGACTGATCAGCTTTTCTTCCATGGCCGCGTAGCTCAAAGGATGAGCGCCGATTTCCTACATCGGAGGATGCACGTTCGAATCGTGTCGCGGTCTCCAACCTGGAGAGTTAACTGGGCGGGTGCCCAGCGTCGCCTGCTAAGCGATCGGCCGGGTTAGCCGGTGAGAATCGTGCTCTCAACTCTCCGCCAAATCAATGCGGGCATGGCGTACTGGGGTGCGTGCTTGGCTTCCAACCAAGACGCGTGAGTTCGATTCTCACTGCCCGCACCAAACCGACCTTCGTCTAGTGGCCCAGGATGCTCGCCTTTCAAGCGAGGTGACGCGGGTTCAAATCCCGCAGGTCGGACCATTTCCCCCTTCGTCTAACGGCAGGATATCGCACTTTGAATGCGAGGATCGTGGTTCGAATCCATGAGGGGGAGCCAGTGCGGAAAACGCCTGTGTAGCTCAGCGGTGGAGCAGCCGTTTCATATGCGGCGTGTCGGTTGTTCGATTCAACCCATAGGCACCATGCTGATGTAGCTCAACGGCAGAGTACTCGGCTGTGAACCGGGTGATTCAGGTTCAACTCCTGACGTCAGTACCAATTCGAGGGTGTAGCTCATAGACGCGCCGGGCTCCCAGCGCGGAGCTCTATGGCGCAGACTGGAGCTTTTCCTTCTTTGCTTTTTTCTGCAGGCGCCAGAGCTGAAATCCCTCAGTTTGGATTGCTTCTTCGATCACTTCACGCGAGAGATTATGGGGAGGTGCTTTCTCTGCTCCGATCACGCCAGTGGCCGTCCAGGGACCGTGGTTTTTCGGGAGTTTGTCCCCGCTTATATCGCCTGCGAATGCACGCAGCTCCCTCCTCGACTCTGACTTGAATATGTAGATGCGCATGAGCTAACCCTTTCTGCCGGAGCGGTGTACGGCCTTTATGGCAACTGCGGGGAGCCCGGACTTCGTTGCAATCGCCTGGTCCTGCTCGGTAAGGAAGACGGCAGCGGCGGCCTCGCCTTCTATGCCGGCCAGCACCGCACTTGGCACCTTGCGATTGGACCGCCGCGAGCCGTCCTCATAAAAGACATCGAACAGCACGAATTCAGCGCTGGCACGCGTTCCCGGTTTCCGAGCCATAACAGAGCATCACCTTTTCGGGAACGCTGCCAAAAGGGCAGATTCGAGCGGCTATACATCCAGCGATTATATATCTATGGATTGTCTCGGATGATATCAACCGGCCACAAAGAGGATCCGATGGCATTCAAGCCAAACTACGGTAGAGATCGGGCTGAACGGCAGAGGGCAGCGCGCGCGCGCAGCGAGGAAAAGCAACGAAGAAAGGACGAAAAGGCTGCGCAGCGCAAAGCTGAGCGTGCCGAGCCCGAACCTGACGCAGATGTTAACACCTCTCGCGACTTCCCGGTGAGCTCGGAGTAAGGTGCAACTTTGGAAAATCATCCGGCGATGACGCTCAGCTTTCCCAATAAGAGCCGTTTTTATGACGCTACCCGACGTGCCGTGCGGTTTTGGGGCCACGACAGCGCATTGGAAGCTGTTTTTTTCATAACCGAAGATGCTTTGCGGTGCGTTCAGCCTGGCATGCGGCTCAATGAGGATGGACTTCTCAGCGCCTTCGATGCGAATCGCGACTTGATCTACGCCGCCGCCGCAAAGGTCTATGCACGCGGACGGAAAGGGTCTTACGATCTGATCAGTACCGACTTCTGAGCGCGGGGTGTGGCGTGTCTTTGGAAATGCCGGTAGGTCGCGCGCCAATGCTTAAAAGAAGGCCGTGAAGTTGAAGGCCCAAAGAAATCCGAGAAACAGCGCAAGTACCACGGCAAGCACGGCGTGCAGTCCGTAGGGGCCGATCAGAATTCTCGAAACGCCTGTTTGTGCCACGGACCGGCTTCATCCCTGATTCGGACCGAAAGCCTGAACAAGCTTACGCTCTCCTTTGGCTCTCCGTGCCCCCTTCGCGGCCGCGTCCAACCCCGCCGCGTGTGAGCTCGCGACGCTTGGGGGTTGGAATCAATCCGTCGCGTTGCGCCTGTTTGCGGGCCGCCTTGCGTGCACGGCGGATGGCTTCTGCTTTCTCCCGGGTCTTGCGCTCGGACGGTTTTTCATAAGCTTTCCGGCGCTTCATCTCGCGAAAGACGCCCTCGCGCTGCATCTTCTTCTTGAGAATCCTAAGAGCCTGATCGACATTGTTTTCGCGAACGAATACCTGCAAGCGTTTTCCGATCTTTGTTGCAGCCCGCTATGCGGCCGTCGGGGCCGGGGCAGGGCTCGATGATTGACTGGATCTGACGATATTACGGTGGTTCTGTTGGTTTTCGTGGTTCTGTTCAGGCGCCCGTCCCGACTGAGTCAGTTGGGCAGGCGCGTTCGACGGTGGAGATATGGACGAACTCGTTTCCATCTACAAGAACTTTGTTGCGTATCGGGTACATTAATGCCGGACAAGCCGCGCCGAAATGGAGCAGGCTGGGGACCGGCTTGGCCGCGCGAGAGACCAGCTTGGCGGCTCGGAAGGCAAGCGCCTTGAAATTAACATATGTATGCTCCATATGAACGACGCGACCTTCATAAGGTCATGGCAAGCCGCGTGTGCGGATCCCCGTAAAACGGTATCTGGCTTGCTCATCCATCAGTGACAACCCAGATCACGCGGGGGTGTCTTCACCCACCCTGCGACATGGCGGTCAGGGGGCGCAGAGCGCTCAGGACCTGTGCCATCTCGCACCATATAAAGATTGTATCCATTTGACCTCATTTCAGGACTTTGGCCTCGCCGACCCGATCGAACGTGCGCTTGCAGAAGAGAAATACGTCACGCCCACGCTGATTCAGGCGCAGACTATCCCAACCGTTCTCTCCCGCCGTGACGTGATCGGTATTGCCCAGACCGGCACCGGCAAAACCGCGGCATTTGCGCTGCCGATACTGCATCACATCTCCGCCCATAGGCGGAGTATGCCGCGCAAGTGCTGCCGGGTGCTGGTGCTCAGCCCGACCCGCGAACTGTCCGGACAGATTCTCGATAGTTTCCGCGCTTACGGCCGCCATCTTCGCATCAGCGCCGCGCTGGTGATCGGCGGGGTGCCGATGGGTGGCCAGGTACGGGCGTTGCGTGACGGGCTCGACATCCTCGTCGCGACCCCGGGACGGCTGCTCGACCTAGTGCAGGGCAATGCTCTGCGCCTCGGCGAGGTGGAATTTCTCGTGCTCGATGAAGCCGATCGAATGCTCGATATGGGCTTCATCCAAGACATCCGTAAGATCGTGGGGAAGCTGCCGGTCGACCGGCAGACTCTACTCTTTTCGGCTACGATGCCGCAGGCCATCGCCGAGCTCGCACGCGCGATGCTGCGCGATCCGGTGAAGGTCGTCGTGACGCCGGAGGGCTCGACGGTCGCAGGTGTCGAGCAGCGCATCCTGCGCCTTGATCGTGCCGCCAAGCCGGCCATGCTCGCGGACATCCTGCGGCGGGAATCGATCGACCGGGCCCTCGTATTCACCCGCACCAAGCGTGGGGCCGACAGGGTGGTGCGTAGCCTCGGCCAGGCCGGCATCGCTGCGCAAGCGATTCACGGCAACAAGTCGCAAAGCCAGCGCAACCGCGCACTGGCAGGCTTTCGCAATGGCGAGGTGCGCACGCTGGTCGCGACCGATATCGCCGCGCGCGGGATCGACGTCGATGGTATCAGCCACGTGGTCAATTTCGACCTCCCCAACCTGCCCGAGACTTACGTGCACCGTATCGGCCGCACGGCGCGAGCCGGCGCGAAAGGCGTCGCGATCTCCCTCTGCGAGCCCGCGGAGGGGCCGTTCCTGCGTGACATCGAGAAGCTGATCCGCATGTCCATTCCGGTGACCGATCATTCCTCCTCGACCCGACAAACCGGGCGTCCGGCCCAGCAGAGCCGCCCAACCCGGCCGCGTTCTCATGCCCTCGGCAAACCGCAGCACCGGGAGGATGCGCCGCGCCAGCAGGATCGAGCGGAGCAACGGCGCAAGCCTCCGACAGGACTTCCCGCTTTTCTGTATCGCGAGGCGGGACGAAAGACCGGCCGGAAACAAGCTGATCCGGTGCGCGTCACGGCCAGTCAGCAGTTCGAGTGACACTGCGAACCATTCCGAAAACGAGCCGCCTTTGCGATGACGAAACAGATGACGAAACAAACAGAGGATAAAAAGGAGCAACGCGCTCGGGAAGGTGCGCAGGCCTGGGCCGACTATCAGGCCCAGGCGCGCGCCGCCCGGGAGAAGACTGCGCGCTTGCGGGCGCTCAGGTTGGCAAGGGACGCAGCGGACAACCTCGCCAACCCGAAGAAAAAGAAGAAGTAGTACGGACTAGCAACGATGCATCGCTACGTACCGCAAAACAAGGTCCACGCAGGCACTGTTTGCCCCAGGGTTGGAGCCGCTGCTTGCAGCTCTGTGCGAATGCTGTGGACCGGGTCACCCTCTTATCGGGTGACCTTGAGCTTCTCTGCCGATTCCTTCCCGCGATTGCTGACGACCTCGTATTCGACGACCTGCCCCTCATTCAGGGAGCTTAGTCCGGCCCGCTCGACAGCGGAAATGTGGACGAACACGTCCTTGCCACCGCTCTGAGGCTGAATGAAACCATACCCCTTCGTCGGATTGAACCACTTCACGGTTCCTGTCGCCATCTCCGTCTCCTTAGGATTGCGCTCATGTAGGCGATCGCGCGAGTATCGCGCCATCGGTAGGTCCGAGTTTTGGCGAATGACTTGAGAGCGGCCCAAAGGGGAGCTAGGCAAGGCAGACCGAAAACTTGGTGAGTTCCCTTGTACAACCGACATACGCGTACGGTCAATCCACGGCGGAGACCGGCACTGCGGATTCCAATCTGCTGACGTCCTGCGAGCAGCCTGGGATGCAGTCCGCACTATCGGCAAGTCGATGCTTCCAGCTTGTTCTGATCAAGCCGTCGCACTACGACGACGACGGATACGTGATCCGTTGGTGGCGCGCGACAATCCCCTCGAACTCGCTCGCTGCCGTCTATGCGATTGCCGCCGATTGCGCCAAACGGCAGGTTCTGGGGCGAGACGTCGCCCTCGATATTGAAGTCATCGACGAGACCAACGCTCGGCTGGATGTGCCGGCGCTGCTCGCCCGCTTCCGGCGCCATCACAACCTTGGCCTTGTCGCTCTCGTCGGTGTTCAGTCGAACCAATATCCTCGCGCCCTCGACATTGCGCGACCGTTCAAGGCGGCTGGGATTCCGGTTGCGATTGGCGGCTTCCACGTTTCGGGATGCCTATCGATGCTGGATGGAAGCGCGGTCGAGCTCGACGCCTGCCGGAAGATGGGCATCGCCATGTTTGCGGGCGAGGCTGAGGGCCGGCTCGACAACGTCCTGCGCGACGCAGCAGAGGGCGTTCTTGCCGCGGAATACAACTTCATGCACGACCTGCCGGGACTGGAGGGTACGCCCGTGCCGTTCCTCCCCAAGCGGTACGTGGCGCGCACGCTCGGACTGAGTACCAGTTTCGACGCCGGTCGCGGCTGTCCCTATCAATGCTCGTTCTGCACCATCATCAACGTGCAAGGTCGCAAGTCGCGTTTCCGTTCGGCGGATGACATCGAGCAGCTCGTGCGCGTCAATTGGGCTCATGGCATTCATAAATTCTTCATTACCGATGATAATTTCGCGCGCAACAGGGGGTGGGAGGCGATCTTCGACCGCCTGGCCGAGTTGCGCGAGCGGTCCGACATTCCGCTTGGCCTCATGATCCAAGTCGACACCTTGTGTCACAAGATCCCGAATTTCATCGAGAAAGCGAAGCGGGCCGGGGTTACGCGCGTCTTCATCGGGTTGGAGAACATCAATCCTGACAATCTCGCAGGCGCAAAGAAGCGGCAGAACAAGATCACCGAGTACCGCAAGATGCTGCTCGCCTGGAAGGCCCAGGGCATCATCACGCTTGCTGGGTATATTCTCGGCTTTCCCGCCGACACGCCGCAAACGATCAGACGCGATATTGCGATCATTCAGAAGGAGCTGCCGCTCGACATCCTCGAGTTTTTCTGCCTGACGCCGCTCCCCGGCTCGGAGGATCACCAGGTCCTCTGGAAAAAGGAGGCCGCGATGGAGGCGGACCTCAACAAATACGACGTCGAGCATGTCTGCACCTCTCACCCCAACATGAGCAAGCACGAGTGGGAGACGATCTACCGCGAAGCCTGGTCGCTTTATTACACGCCGGAGCACATGAAAACGCTGCTCCGACGCATGGCGGCCAGCGGCGGGCCGATGGGCAGCTTGGTCAAGATACTGGTCGCTTTCGCAACGACGGTTCGATTAGAGAACGTGCACCCGCTCCAGGCGGGCATCCTGCGTCTGAAGCGTCCCTCCGAGCGCCGACCGGGCTTGCCGCGCGAGCATCCCTGGATTTTTTGGCCGCGGCTCGTCGCGGAAACCTTGAGCAAGCACGCGATTCTCGCAGCTACGGCCGCGCGGCTCCTGCTGATGAAGATTGCGATAGAGCATGATCCCAACGCGCGCTCCTATCTGGATCAGGCACTCCAGCCCGTCCGCGACGACGACGATACGGCTCTCGAGCTCCTCACCCGGACGACGGGGGCGCTGGCTGCAATCGCGCATGTGAAGAAAATCGCCCGATTGACTGGGGCATCGCCGGGGCCCATGGATGCAGCAAATGCGCTGAGCTCGGGCGAGATCGATCGAGCTTTTTAGGCCAAGACGTGCCATAAGACGAATCTCGGGGACCGAACCGACAGGACCCCGAGGCGAAAGTTCGACAGGCCCGGCGACGCGCCGTGTCTTTAGTGGCGACCCGGTGAAAGACTCTTCGGCGTTGCTCGACTATGCGGCGCTGCTCAGCGCAACCAGGAGAATCATGGCGCGCGAGACTAAGCTCACGCCGAAGGAGCAGGTGCCGGAGCCTGAGGATCCCGCATCGCCGCTCGACCAGCTCACGCTCGACGCATCAGATGCGGCGATCAAGGAGCTCGTTCGCAACGCCAGGAAGCGGGGCTACGTGACGCATGAGCAGATCAGCTCGGTATTGCCCTCCGAGAAGATCACGTCCGAGCAGATCGAGGATGTCGTCGCGATGTTCAGCGAGATGGGCGTCAATGTCGTCGAAACCGAGGACGCCAGCGAGGATGAGGAGGCGCGCGAGGAGCCGGAAGAAGAGGCGCAAGCCAAACTGGTCGAAAGTCCGCGCGCGGTCCCCGCAAAGTCCGATGCCAAGGAGCCGACGGAGCGCACCACCGATCCGGTGCGCATGTATCTGCGCGAGATGGGCTCCATGGACCTGCTTTCGCGCGCGGGGGAAATTGCGATTGCAAAGCGTATCGAGGCGGGCCGCGAGGTCATGATCGCCGGGCTGTGCGAGAGCCCGCTCACCTTCCAGGCCATCATCATCTGGCGCGACGAGCTCAATGAGGGGAAAGTCCTCCTCCGGGATATCATCGATCTGGAAGAGACCTACGCCGGTCCCCAGGGCAAGGCTGTGCCCGCCGCCGTTATCACAGCAGACGGGCAGCCAGTTCCCGCTGCACCGATTGCCGGCGTGCCGCCGCTTGCACGGACGGCGGCACCGCCCGCGGCACCGCCCGCTCCGACTCCCTTCAGGCCCGCACCAATCCGTCCCGACAGCGAAGGGGTGGAAGCGGACGAGGGCATACCGAGCGAATCGGAAATGGATGCCGAAGATGTGGGGAGCTCGCCTCCGCTCGCCGCAATCGAGGCCGAGCTCAAGCCGAAGGTGCTGGAAACCTTGGATCATGTGGCCGACGCCTACAAGCGTCTGCGCCCGCTCCAGGAGCAGGACATCGAGCTCAAGCTCAACAGCACCGCGCTCTCGCCTGCACGGGAGCGCCGCTACAAGAGGCTCAAGCACGACATCATCGCGGAAGTGAAATCGCTGCGGCTCAATCAGAGCCGCATCGATTCTTTGGTCGACCAGCTCTACGACATCAACAAGCGTTTCGTCGGCTGTGAGGGCCGCCTCATGCGCCTTGCCGGAAGCCATGGAGTGACGCGGGAGGAGTTCCTGCGCAACTATCAGGGCTCGGAGCTCGATCCGCGCTGGCCCGACCGCGTCTCCAAGCTCGCTGTCAAGGGCTGGAAGAATTTCATCGCCAGGGAGAAGGACAAGATCCGCCAGTACCGCCACGACATCCAGGTGCTTGCCGGCGAGACCGGGCTCGAGATCGGCGAGTTCCGCAAGATCGTGCACATGGTGCAGAAGGGCGAGCGCGAGTCGCGCCAGGCGAAGAAGGAGATGGTGGAAGCGAACCTGCGCCTCGTCATCTCCATCGCCAAGAAATACACCAACCGCGGGCTGCAGTTCCTCGACCTGATCCAGGAAGGCAACATCGGCCTGATGAAGGCGGTCGACAAGTTCGAGTACCGCCGCGGGTACAAGTTCGCAACCTATGCGACGTGGTGGATCCGCCAGGCGATGAGCCGCTCGATCGCCGAGCAGGCGCGCACCATCCGAGTCCCGATACACATGATCGAGGTGGCCAACAAGATAACCCGCGTGTCGCGGAAGATGCTAAACGACATTGGCCGCGAACCGCGGCCCGAGGAGCTTGCTGAAAAGCTCGGGATGCCGCTGGAGAGTGTCCGCAAAGCTCTCAAGCTTGCAAGGGAGCCGCTCTCGATCGAGACGCCCGTGGGCGATGAGGAGGGTGCGCACCTCGGTGATTTCATCGAGGACACGAGCGCGATTGCGCCGATTGACGCCGCGATCCACTCGGAATTGCGCGAGACCACGACGCGCGTGCTCGCCTCGCTTACCGCGCGCGAAGAACGCATCCTGCGGATGCGGTTCGGCATCGGCATGAACAAGGATCATACTTTGGAAGAGGTCAGCCAACAGTTCTCGCTGACGCGCGAGCGCATCAGGCAGATCGAGGCCAAGGCCCTGCGGAAGCTGCGGCACCCCAGCCGGTCACGGATTCTTCGAAGCTTCCTCGAGAATTGAGACGCATTCTACCAGCAGGACGCGAACCGGCCCCTCGGTGCCGTCCACATTAGAGCGCGTTTCGATGAAGTTAAATCACGATCGCTGCGTAGGGTGGGTTAGCCGTACTGCGTCACAAGCTACGCTAGCCCGTCATTCCGGGGCCGCGAGTGCTCGGATCGGCGCTTCGCGCCGTCCGAGTGCGAGCGGAGCCCGGAATCCATAACCACAGGCCGTGCAGTGATGAAAGTGGTTACGCTGCGGTGGCACACATTACTGCTTGGGGTTATGGATTCCGGGCTCGCAGGCAAATCGGCACGGCCGATTTTCCTGCGCCCCGGAATGACGTCGAGGGGCAACTTGTGACGCAGTACCACTAACCCACCTATGTATCAACATGAGCGGGAAATGCTCTAGTTGCAAACAGCTCAAGGTAAGACCAGGGACAAGGCGTCGAGCTGGCGAAATTCACTCCAGCAAAATCGATCAAGTTGTCCGGCGTGATCGGCCGTGCTCAGTAAACGCCGGGGATCAGCCGCGAGGTGCGGGCGCGGTAAGCATCGTACTGCGCGCCGAAATGGGAGCGCAGCAGGTTCTCCTCGGCGCGCATGCGCGCGAGGAGCGCAGGCAACATGCAAGCGGCAAGGAGCACGCCCACACCGGAACGGAACGCCAGCGCCCAGCCCAATGAGCTGATGAGCAATCCGAGATAGCTGGGGTGGCGGATGACGCCGTAAACGCGGGTGGTGACGAGCTCGTGCCCCGGCTGGATCGCCACCAGGCCGCTGAAACGCTGGCCGAGCACGAATACCGGCCACATCCGCAGGGCGCCGCCGGCTGCGAACAGGACAACGCCAATCCAGCGCATCCCATCGCCATCAATGGTCCAGAATTCGTGCCGGTCCGTGTAGGCCGGCAGCCACGCGCTCAGCAGCCCGAGCGCGCCGAACACAGGCAGCACCCAGCGGTTCGAGCGATCCTCCCGCTCGCCAGGGCTGATATTGCCGCCGCTGAACGGCGCAATCGCGAACAGCAGGCATGCCACGATCGTCAACGCAATCAGAGGCGGATGCGAGAAGAAGGCGGCAAAGCCGCCCCAGCCGAGAATCGCAAGCCCGAGATACGCAATCGCTGAGACTGCTGTGAGAATGGCTAGCTTGAGTGGCGTTTTCCGGCCGTGCACTGATGCACTCTACTCCAGGTCGATCTTGGCCATCGCAATCACCTCGTCTCAGGGCGACTTACGCCGCCAGATTGCCGAAGCGCTGCAGATTCTTCTTCTGCTCGGCGGTGCGCGGCGGCAGCTTGAAGAGCCGCGCCGCGGTGCCGCCGAGGATCTTGTGCTTGGCCTTTTCCGACAGGAAGGGCAGATCCCAGATCCGGCACGGCAGATCGAAATCCCAGTGCGGATAGTCGGAGGCATAGAGCAGATGATCTTGCGCATCGATCATCTCCAGCGTGCACTCCAGCGCCCGCATGTTCTCGGCCTCCATCGGCTGGGAGGCATAGTACATGTCGCGCATGTAATCGCTCGGCTTCTTCTTCAGGAGCGGATACTCGGAGCTGCGCAGCATGAATTCATGATCGAGCCGCTGCATCAGGAACGGCACCCAGGCCAGGCCTCCTTCGATCCAGATCACCGGAAGCCTGGGAAAGCGCTCGCCGAGCCCGTTGGTGACCCAGTTGGTCGCATGCAGGATGTTGTAGAACGGAAAGCCCAGCCCGTGCACCGAGGCGAAACGGTTGAGGCTCTTGAACACCGGCTCGGTCGGGTTGATGGCGGAATGAAAGGAGAGCGCCAGACCGCGCTCTTCCAGCGCGCGGAATATCTTCATGTGGGCATTGTGATGAATCGGCAGCGAGCGCACGCAGGTGATCATGAAGCCGGTCACGTATTTGCGCCCGCCGAAGGTCTCGATCTGCCGCATGCAGGCATCGGGGTCCGAGAGCGGCAGCGTGAGCATCGAGTACAAGCGCCCGCCCGCCTCCGGCAGCGCCTTTTCCGTGAGCCAGCGATTGTAGGCCCAGCACAGCTCGACCTCCATTTGCGCATCGGGATGCAAGCCGATGGCGAGCATCAAGGTCGGAAACAGGCATGAGTAATCGACGCTCATGGCGTCCATCCAGCGCTGCCCCAGCTCCACGTCGCGCAGCTGGGTGCGTCCCGTCTTTTCCGATGCGCGCAGCGGATAGCGCGTGATG
The DNA here is from genome assembly GCA_963841705.1 of uncultured Alphaproteobacteria bacterium. Taxonomy (GTDB): domain Bacteria; phylum Pseudomonadota; class Alphaproteobacteria; order Rhizobiales; family Xanthobacteraceae; genus VAZQ01. The sequence continues at coordinate 61,103 of CAWJDY010000043.1, read as the reverse complement.
CGGCCGCCCATGTCCTGAAATCCCGTCGCCGGGCTTGGGATTGCGCTGCCACGGCCCTTGCTGCGGCCGGAAACCGTGAGCTGGCGCAGAACGTCGTTCTCCATGAACGGGAGAAACTCGTCCACGCACTCGTTCTCGTAATGATGCGCATCGACATCGACGATGAGGACATCATCGAGCCGGCGCTGCTGCGCCTGTTTCCTCGCATGCGCGAGCAGGCGGCTGGTGTTGAGCTCCTCGATGGCAACACGACGGCCGCGGTCGGCAATCAGGTCCATGGCGTTTCCTCCCGGCTTGCAGGCCAGTACCTGCCGGGAGAGCCTAGATCATTTTCAGAATTCCGTGAATGAGAGAACGAGAAGTGGAGCCTAGAGCGAATTGACCGGGACGAGCCCGGCCGTGACGAGAGGATGCTCAATCCGCGGGCTACTGTTTAATGAAGCTGCCGTCGCGCAGCTCGGCTATCGCCCGCTGGAGCTCGGCCTGGGTGTTCATCACGATCGGACCGTACCAGGCCACGGGCTCCTCGATTGGTTTCCCCGAGACCAGCAGGAACCGGATGCCATCGTCTCCGGCGGTGACGGTCACCTCGTCGCCGCTGTCGAAGAGCACCAATGAGCGATTGCCCGTGCGCTCGCGCACCAACGCCTCCGCGCCATTGCCGTCCTTCTCTGTCAGCACGCCGAATGGCTCGGATGCGGAGCGGAAGCTGCCGGAGCCCTCGAACACATAGGCGAAGGCATGCCGCTCGGTCTCGACCGGCAAGATCTTGCGTCGCCCCGGCGGCACGAGCACGTCGAGATAGCGCGGGTCGGCGGCGACCCCTTCGACCGGGCCGCGCTTGCCCCGGAACTCGCCGCAGATCACCCGCACCCTGGTGCCGTCGTCATCGGTGATCTCGGCGATCTCCGCAGCCTTGATGTCCTGATAGCGCGGGGGCGTCATTTTCAGGCAGGAGGGCAGGTTCGCCCACAGCTGAAATCCGTGCATGCGCCCCTGCGCGTCGCCCTGCGGCATTTCCTGGTGGAGAATGCCGCTGCCCGCCGTCATCCACTGGACGTCGCCCGCTCCGAGCCTGCCGCGATTGCCCAGGCTGTCGCCGTGCTCCACTGTCCCCGCCAGCACATAGGTGATGGTCTCGATGCCGCGATGGGGATGCCAGGGGAAACCGGCGCGATAGTCCTCGGGACGGTCGTTGCGAAAATCATCGAGCAGCAGAAAGGGATCAAGCTCGCTGGTGTTCCCGAAGCCGAAGGCGCGGCGCAGCTTCACTCCGGCACCCTCGATCGCCGGCGTGGATTGGACGATGCGTTTGACAGGTCGAATGGACATTTCAGGTTTCCTTGCCGCTGCGGCATGCGTGTGCTCGCCATGGCAGCGCATCTCCGTTGCAGGGTTGACACCAAGGCTACATAGGCGACCGACACGCAGCGACAAGGAGGCAAACCTCAGCGAGGGGATGCCTCAACTGCGCGCTTCCCGCGTCCTCCTGCGCCTTGACTCGGCTAGGTCGGCTACTAAAGGTGTTCAAGCAAATGGAGGATCGCGATGGCGCTCTCCGTCAGCCACCGGCCACCGCCGCCTGGAAAGCCGCTCGATGCCTCGCTGCGCGGCTTTCTCGCCAGCAATGGCGACATCGTCACGCGCATCACCAAGCCGGTCCACATGGCCGATATCGGCGCGCTCTCCGCCCAGAGCGACCAGCCGATCGTGTTCGAGAATATCGTTGAGAAGCCAGGCTTCAGGCTGTGCGACATCCTGGTGAAGACGCGGCGCGCGCAGGCGCGCGCGCTGGGAACAACGCCGGAGAATTACTTGCGCACGCTCGCCTTCCGGCTGCGTCAGCCGCCGCGCGGACTGAAGCCGGTCAAGAGCGGGCCGGTGAAGGAAGTGGTCAAGCTTCATAACGAGGCAGACTGGACGGAGCTGCCGATCCCCTTTCACAAGGACAAGGACGCAGCACCCTACGTCACCGCCATGAACATCATCCGCGATCCCGAGACCGGCTTCTATAATTCCTGCCACGCCGGCACCCACGCGGTCGGTCCGCGCCGCGGTCTCATCAGCTTCGTCACGCCGCACTCGCACGTCATCATGGGGAAGTACCGCGAGATGGGCCGGGACGAGATGCCGATCGCGTTCGTATTCGGCGTGCCGCCGGCCTACGAGATCATGGCCAATTTCTCCGGCCTGCACATGGACGCCTGGGGCGAGATGGAGATGGTCGGCACCATCATGGATCGTGATGTCGAGATGGTTCCTTGCGAGACGCTGGAGATCAATGTTCCCGCGGAAGCCGAGATTGTGGTCGAGGGGCACGTGAACCTCAAGGAAAAGTTCAAGGTCGGCGACGTCACTTCGCCCTCGATGTACAATCTGCCGCACTACGAGAACCTGCCGGAGGTCGAGATTACCGCCATCACCATGCGCGGCGACCGGCCGATCTATCGTAATCACCAGACCTGTCCCGATACCGACCACCAGCCGCTGCCGCGGCTGTGTCACGAGGCGGTGTTGTACAATCGGCTGAGCGAGATCGGACTTGCCGTCAAGGACGTGCGCTTCCCGACCTGGGGCGCGGCGCTCTCCTGCATCATCCAGTTCGACTATCCGCGCGAAGGCATGGTCAACGACGCTTTGATGCTGGCGATGGGTGCGCCCTGGCTCAACACCAAGCTCGTGGTCGCGGTGTCGCCGGATACCGATCTCGACAATCCTGGCGACGTTTATCATGCCATCGCGACGCGCTGCGACCCGGCCCGCGACGTGATCGTGGTGCCGAATACGCGCGGGTCGCCCTACGATCCCTCGGCGCGTCCGCTCGAAGGACAGTATCCCTGGCGCATCGTCGGCAAGATGGGGATCGATGCCACCGCCAAATCGCGCCACGATCCCGCGGACTTCGAACGGGCATGGCCGCGCAACTGGGGCAAGGTCAAGCTCGCCGATTATCTCTGAAGGAGGACATCATGGATGCCATCACGCCGCCCAAGCCCAAGGTTCTTTTCGAGGCCGAGCCGTTCATTCCCTACATGCCCGAGGCGGAGTTCGACCCGCGGCTTAAGCCCGTGGTCGAGCCTTACAAGAAACGCATGGGATTCCTGCCCAATGCGCTCAAGCTCTACGCGCATCGTCCGGAGATTGCCGAGACGCTCTGGAAGCTCAACAGCAACGTCATGCGCGATCCGTCCTCGACGCTCGATCAGCTGCTCAAGCGCAAGCTCGCGGCGGTTGCCTGCGTCATCAACGGCTGCGCCTACTGCACCGCGCACAGCTGTTCCATGCTGAAAAAGCCGAAGGAGCAGGGGTTCGAAGGCTGGGAGCTGAGCGAGGAAGAGCTGCAAGACATCATCACCGGCGCCTACTCGCCGGCAAACGAGATGGAGCAGGTGTGCTTCGATTACGTCCGGTCGGCTTCCGAAGATCCGACCTCGGTGCCGGACGAGCTCCTGCAACGGCTGAAGCAGCACTTGACGCCGCCGCAGATCGTGGAGCTCGCATGTCTGGTCGGCTTCTGGAAGTTCTACAACACCGTGCACGACAGCCTGCACATCCCGGTGGAGTCCACCCTGCTGCGCGATACGGGATACGTCAATCTCTAGCGGCGGCATGATCTCGTATTTCGTGAGATATCGCGGCTCTGCGAGCGATCCGGAGGCGTTTCACGCCTATTACGAGGGAGAGCACGCCGCGCTGCTGCGGCGCTTTCCCGGCATCCGTTCGCTCATCCTGCATCGCCCCGTTGCCTCAAGCGATCCGTTTCCGGTGCGGCGCGGCGATACTTTCCTGCTCGCGCAGATGCAATTCGACAGCGCGAGCGATCTCAACACGGCGCTGCGCTCAGACGCACGCCGGCAAGCACGTGATGATTTTCACAAATTTCCGCCGTTCGACGGCGAACTGACGCATGAGGCCATGATCGTCAAGCTGGTATTCTGATCGCAGCCGGCGTGCGCTCGTTGGCGATCGGATCGAGAGGGCTGCCATTTTCTCCCAGCAGATCGTCAACGGCCTGATGCTCGGCTCCATCTACGCCATGGTCGCCGTCGCCCTGACGCTCGGCATCGGCGTCCTGCGATTTCTCAATTTCAGCATTCCCGGGCTGTTCATGATCGGCGGCATGCTGACCTGGGCGCTGGTGCGCAACGCAGTCCCCTGGCCGCTTGCCGCCGGCGGCGCGCTCATTGTGGGGGCCGGCGCCTCGCTTGCGGTCGAGCTTTTCACCTGGCGCTGGATGCGCAAGGCGGAGGAATTCGTCCCGCTCGTGAGCTCCATGGCCTTCCTCATTCTGTTCGAGAATCTCGCGGTGGCGTATTGGGGCTCCGACCTGCAGAGCATCCCGCGTCTTTTTGCCGCCACCGATTGGCGCGTCAAAGGTCTCGTCGTCAGCGTGCCGCAGCTCGTCGGCCTGATCCTGTCGATCGTGCTGATCGCTGGGCTCTCGCTCGTCCTTGCCAGGACCCGGCTGGGGCGCGCGCTGCGCACCATTGCCGAGGACGCCGACACCGCGCTCCTTCTCGGCGTCGACATTCACCGCATCGTGCCGATCGTGTTTCTGATCAGCGGGGTTTTCGCCGCGCTCGGCGGCGTTCTGTTTGCCGTCAACTACCGTCAGGTGGATCCTTTCATGGGCGAAGCGCTGGGGCTCAAGGGAATTTCCGCAATGGTGGTCGGCGGCATGGGCAGCACCTGGGGCGCCATCGTCGGCGGCCTCATCATCGGATGGGCGGAGGTCGTATCCATCGACCTCTTCGGCGCCGACTTCGTCGATATCTCCGTGTACGGCCTGCTCCTTGTCATTCTGATGCTGCGCCCCACCGGCCTGCTCGGCGCGACCGGCACGGGAGCGCGTGCGTGAGCGGCTACGTTGAAGGCATTCTGGTCCTGCTCGCGATCAACGTGGTTTTCGCCTATGGCGCGTTTCTGCCGATCGCAGCTGGGCAGCTCAATCTCGGCATCGCGGGGTTTGCCGCCATTGGCGGCTATGTCTCCGCGTATCTCAGCAACAATATCGCCATTCCCGCGGCTGCCGCCATTGCGCTCGGCGGACTGGCCGCGGCCCTGATCGCGCTCGCCGTCGCCGTCCCGGTGCTGCGCACCCGCGGCATCTATCTTGCGCTCGCGACCTTCGCGCTGGGCGAGATCGTGCGCGCCTCGATCCTGAACATGCAGGTGGTTGGCGGAGCCGCAGGCTACCCCGTTGCCGCCTTCATCCGCTTTCCCACCATCGCTGCTTTCGCCGCGGGCGTCATGATCGTGGTGTGGCTCCTCTTCGCCACGCGTTTTGGCATCGCGATCACTGCGGTGCACGATGACGAGCGCGTGGCCGACCTCATGGGCCTCAACGTGCGCGCCTTTCAGGTTGCGGCATTCACGCTCGGCGCCGGCTTCGCGGGGATCGGCGGCGGCCTTTATGCTCATCATTTCAGCTATATCGAAGCCCAATATTTCGGCTTTTCGCTGAGCATTTCCATCGTACTTTATGTTCTGTTCGGGGGGACCCAAAGCGTGCTTGGACCCTTGCTTGGCGCTGGTGTATTCACGCTGCTCCCGGAGCTGCTGCGCGGCAGCGCGCAATGGCGTTACGTGCTGTTCGCCGCGATCGTGATCCTGGTGATGGTGGTGCGACCGCAGGGGCTCGTCACCGGCACGCAGATGCGACGCCTGCTTGGCAGCAACCGCGAGCCCGAACGCACGGAGCAGCCGGCATGACGAGCTCGCAGCCCATGCTGGTGCTCGAGAACGTCAGCAAGAGTTTCGGCGGCCTGCGCGTCGTCGATGATCTCAGCTTCTGCGTCCCCCGTGGCGCCTGCACCGCGCTGATCGGCCCCAACGGCGCCGGCAAGACCACGGTGTTCAATCTCGTCACCGGCGTTTATGCGATCGATGCCGGGCGGATGCTGCTCGAAGGAAACGACATCGGCGCGGTTCCGTCGCGGCAGCGCATTTACCACGGCATCGCACGCAACTTTCAGAACATCCGGCTGATGCCGCACCTGAGCGCGATCGAGAACGTGCTCGTGGGGCAGCATTGCCGCAACAGCGGATGGCGCGGCGTGCTTCAACCCGTCAATCTCGTTCCGCGCAATCGCTGGCGCGAGGAGGCGCGCGCAGCTCTCGCCGATGCCGGCCTTGGCGACTATGAGCGCGCAGCCGTGGGCAGCCTCCCGTATGGCTTGCAGAAGCGGGTCGAGCTCGTTCGCGCGCTGATGGCAAAACCGCGCCTCCTCCTGCTCGACGAGCCGGCCGCGGGCCTCAATCCCCGCGAAACCGAGCTGCTGCGCGAGCGCCTCGCCGCCGTCAGCCGGGAGCGCGGCGTCACCATGCTGATCGTCGAGCACGACATGCATTTCGTCGGCGCTCTGTGCGCCCACGTGATCGTGCTCAATTTCGGCCGCCGCATTGCCGAAGGCACGCCCGATCAGATCCGCGAGGACCCGCTGGTGCGGGAAGCCTATCTCGGCACCGACGCCACGCAGACAGGCGAGCGGCGCCATGCGTCTTGAGCTCGAGGAGCTGCATGTGCGCTACGGCCGCATTCATGCGGTGCGCGGGGTTTCGCTTGCAGTCGGCGCGGGGGAGATCGTCGCCGTCCTCGGCGCGAACGGCGCCGGCAAGTCGTCTCTGCTCAAGGCGGTGATGGGGCTTGCGCCGGTCAGTGCCGGCAGAGTCGTTCTCGACGGTATCGATATCAGTCATTGGCCGCCGCACCGGCGGGTGCGGCATAACCTCAGCCTGGTTCCCGAAGGCCGCCGCATCATCATGAGTCTCAGCGTGCACGAGAACCTGCTGATGGGCGCGTTTGCGCGCCGCGACGCGCACGCCGTGAAGGCGGAAGTCGATGCCATCTACGAGCGCTTCGCGAACCTCGGCGCGAGGCGGCACTTGCCGGCCTCGGTTCTGTCCGGCGGCGAGCAGCAGATGCTCGCAATCGGGCGCGGCCTTCTTGCCAATCCCCGGCTGATGATGCTGGATGAGCCGTCGCTCGGACTGAGCCCGCGGTTGACCGGCGAGGTGTTTGCTCTGATCGGCGAGCTCAATCGCCGGCGCGGCTTGGCCATCCTGCTGGTGGAGCAGAACACGCATCGGGCGCTCGATCTCGCCGAGCGCGCCCACGTTCTGGAGCTCGGACGCAAGGTGATGGAAGGAAATCCGGCACAGCTGCGCGCCGATCCGTCCTTGCGCGACGCGTATCTCGGGCGCAGCGCGGTTGTTTGAACCAGAGGAGAGAAGCAATGAACGCAAGACTGTTGGGATTGGCAGCGGCTCTGTTGATCCTTGCTCATGCGCCGGGACGCGCGCAGGACATCCTTTTGGGCTATCTGCCCTCGAGCGCGGGTCCATTTGCGACCCTCTCGCGCACCAACGAGATCGCCGCCCAGATGGCGGTCGACGAGATCAATGCGGCCGGCGGCATCGCCGGCAAGAAGCTTCGGATCATTGCGTTCGATACCGCGGGCAAGCCCGATCAGGCCGTGGTCGGGCTGCGCAAGCTCGCGGAGGACGATCATGTGCTGGCGGTGATCGGGCCCCTGAGCTCGGCCGAATGCCGGGTCGTATTTCCAGCCGGCGAGCGCATCGGGGTGGTCGCCATGTCCATGGCGTCCTCCGCGCCGAAGCTCGCGGAGCCCTTCACCTACGGGCTGCGCAACACCTCCGACGAAGGCTACATGTTTCAGAAGGTGATGAGGACGCTGCAGGAGAAGAACTATCCCATCGCCACCGGCTCGATCGCCTATGCCACCGACGACGTCATCTCGAAGACCATGGGCGAGGTGGTGCTGCCGAGCATCATGAAAAAGTTCGGCACCGAGGTGAAAGGCAGCGTCACCTTTCAGACGCAGGCGTTCGACCTCTCCACCCAGGTCTCGCAGCTCAAGAGCCAGGCGAGCGACCTGATCGGCATCGGCGCCGGTCCGGACGCGGCGATCCGGCTGGCGCAGGAGCTGCGCCGGCAGGGGGTCAGCGGCCGGCTGATCGCGGGCTCGACCGTCGGCGACCCCGAGCTCGCCCGGCGCATGGGCAATGACGGCAACGGGACCGTGATCCCGAGCACGTTCTATCCCGGCGTGAGCGACAAGGCGAAGGCGTTCGACCAGGAATTCGTCAAGCGGGCAAAAGCCGCCGGCGTCGAGCGCTCGGCCGCTTCGCAGTTCGACGCGGCGACCTACGACATCGTGCAGTTCTATGCCTATGCCATGAAAGAGGCGAAGGTGACGGGCGATGCCGCCAAGCTCGCAGCGGAACGCACCGCCATTCGCGACACCCTGCGCGCCATGAAGAACCATCCCGCGCTCGAAGGCCCTATCTCGTTCGGCCAGAATGGAGACGCGCTCAAGCCGGTCTATGTGATCGAGATGCAGGCAGGCCACTGGAACCTGATCGGCACCTATCCCGCCGGCTCGTAGTAGATCGATTCCATAGAACCAATCCAGATCGAGCGCTCTCGGTCGTCATCGTCCGCGCATGCGGACGATCCAGTAATCAGGAAAGTTGAATTTGGCATGGGCGCCTCACCCTGCCGCGCCGGGATTACTGGATGCCCCGCTTAAAGCGGGGCATGACAAACGAGAGATTGGCGATTGCAGCTGAAGTTAGCGCACATAGGGGAAGCCCGCGCATGACGCGGAGAGGATTGGTTCAATTCGAGCTCAATCTGCTGTAGTGCTAGACTTGGGCAACGGGCCAAAGGCGCGAGGAGCTGCCAATGTTGCGATCGGGCAAGGAGCATCTGGAGACGCTGCGCGACGGGCGCGTCGTCTATGTCGGCAGCGAGAAAATCGACGACGTGACGCGCCATCCCGCCTTCCGCGAGGCGGCGCGCACGGTTGCCGCGATCTACGACATGAAGGCCGATCCCGCCAATCGCGACACCATGACCTACGAGGAGGACGGCTCGCGCCACTCCATCTATTTCTTGCGCGCGCGCAGCCGCGACGACCTGCAGCGGCGCATGATCGGCCATCGCAAGATCGCCGATCTCACCATGGGCATGTTCGGCCGCTCCCCCGATCACGTCTCGTCCTTCGTCACCGGGATGGCGATGAACCCGGACGCCTTGCCGGCGCCGTGCGCGCATGCCGACAACCTCCTGCGCTACTACCGCCACATCCGCGACAACGACGTCTACGTGGTCTACGCCGTGCTGCCGCCGCAGGCTTCGCGCAACCCCGAGTTCTACCAGCGCCAGAACATCCCGGTGCCCACCCTCCAGGTCGTGCGCGAGGACGACGACGGCGTCGTCATCTCGGGCATGAAGATGCTGGCGACCGGCGCGCTCTATGCCAACGAGATCTGGATCGGCAATGTGCTCCCGCTTGCGCCCGACCAGAAGAAGCAGGCGATCACCTGCGCCGTTGCATGCAACGTGCCGGGACTGACGATGTGGTCGCGCAAGCCCGCCATGGCCGGCGTCACTTCGGAGTTCGATTCGCCGCTCGCCTGGCGCTACGACGAGAGCGACAGCATGGTGCTGTGCGACAACGTCAAGGTGCCGTGGGAGAAGGTGTTCGTGCACGACGACGCGGCGCTTTCCCGCGACATCTACATCAAGACGCCGAGCCATTGCTTCGGCAATCACCAGTCCAATGTGCGCTACTGGTCGAAGATGCGGCTCCTGCTCGGGCTGTGCAGCAAGGTCGCCAACGCCACCGGCGCCGACCAGGTCCCGGCCGTGCGCGAGACGCTGGGGAAGATGAGCGCGGTGGAGAGCACGATCGCGGGGCTGGTGCACGGCCAGATCAATGCGTACGAGCAGTGGCCGCCCGGCTATGCCTGCTTCAACCGCCGCATCATGTATGCGGGCCTCGACTGGTGCACCCAGAACTACAGCAAATTCATCGACGAGCTGCGCGAGCTTTGCGGCGGCGGTGTCTTTCAGATGCCGGCGGACATCTCGGTCATGCGCGATGCCCATCTGGCGAACGCGTTCACGACCTATTGGCAGACGCCGCAGGCGGATGCGCTCACGCGCATGAAGCTGTTCAAGCTCGCCTGGGACATGGTCGGCTCGGAGTTCGCCGGCCGCCATCTGCAATACGAGAAGTTCTACGCCGGCGCGGCCTTCATCATCCGCAACCATTCCTATCGCGAGACCGACTGGGGCGAGTTCAACACCTTGGTCGAGGATTTCATGGCGAGCTACGATTATCAGCCGGCGGATGACGCAGCGCAGTCGCCGGACGCCAAGGTCTCCATGCTTCGCCGCCAGTCTGCCGGCTGATCTCCGCTCCCGCGGACTTCTCTATCGCATATGGACTCAGCGGTGCAGCAAGCTCCGCAATACCTCCCCCTGAAAGGGGGAGGTCGGCGCGAAGCGCCGGGTGGGGATCCAGCCGCAGCCGAGATGATCAGCAAATGCTCGCGCCCAGCGCCAGACCCCCACCCGACAGCATTTGCCCCGGCGCAAGGCCGGGGCAAATGCTGTCGACCTCCCCCTTTCAGGGGGAGGTATGGAGTATCAGCCCTGCGGCCGAGCCATGTGCGATAGCCCTGCTTTCAGGTGAGGTATGGAGAGTTCGTTGACGCAACGAGCGCCAGCGTTGCCGGAACGCTTCCGCGACGTGGAGCATCTCGAGGACGTGATGACCGCGCCCTCGGCCGACGTGGCGGAGGAGCTCGGGAAGCTCAGCGGCGATCTCATCATCCTCGGCGCCGGGGGCAAGATCGGCCCAACCCTGGCGCGGCTTGCCAAGCGCGCCGCGCCAGGCAAGCGCATCGTCGCCGTCGCGCGCTTCAGCGAGAGAGGCCTGCGCGAGCGGCTGGTCTCCTGGGGCATCGAGTGCATCAGCGCCGACCTCCTCGACCGCAAGCAGGTCGAGGCGCTGCCGAAGCTGGCGAACGTGGTGTTCATGGCGGGACGCAAGTTCGGCTCCGCCGGACGCGAGGAGCTGACCTGGGCGATGAACGCCTATGTGCCGGCGCTGGTCGCTGACGCCTTCGCCGGCTCGCGCATCGTCGCCTACTCCACCGGCTGCGTGTACCCGTACGTCAACGTGCTCCACGGCGGCGCGACCGAAACAACACCCGCCGCTCCGCCGCCCGGCGCCTATGCCAATTCCTGCGTCGCCCGCGAGGGCATGCTCCAGTACTTCTCCCGGCTGCACGGCACGCCCGGGCGCATCATCCGCCTCAACTATGCGATCGACATGCGCTACGGCGTCATCCACGACATCGCCGCGCGCGTCCTTGCGGGCGAGCCGATCGACCTTGCCACCGGACATGTCAACGTCATCTGGCAGGGCGACGCCAACGCGATGGTGCTGCGCAGCTTGGCCCATTGCACGCTGCCGACATCGCCGCTCAACGTCAGCGGGCCGGAGACCATCAGCGTGCGCTGGCTGGCGCAGGCGCTCGGCGAGCGGCTGGGCAAGGCGCCGGTCTTCGTCGGCACGGAAGCCGCCGAAGCCTGGCTGGTCAACACCGCGGAGGCGGTGCGGCTGTTCGGCTATCCCGCCGTGGCGCTGCTCACGCTGATCGACTGGACCGCCGACTGGGTCGCGCGCGGCATGCCGAGCCTCGGCAAGGACACCCATTACGACATCCGCGATGGAAATTTCTGAGCTCGGCATCGCGCGCAAATCGTCGCTTTCGCCGTCGGAGCTCGATGACCTCGAAGCGCTGGTCACCGAGGCGCGCTGGAATCAGAACGCGAAGGATTGGCGCCTGTTCCTGGAGCTCGGGCACATCTACGCGGCGCACACCAACGCCGGCCGCATCGTCGCAACCACGGCGACGCTGCCTTACGGCGAGCGCATCGCCTGGATCAGCATGGTGCTGGTCGCGGGCGCCTGGCGCCGCCGCGGATTGGCGACGCGGCTGATGCGGCGCGCGACCGAGGAGCTCGCGGCTGCGGGCCGCGTGCCGGTGCTCGACGCAACTCCGGACGGTCATCCCGTCTATCGCGCCATCGGCTATGCCGACTGGTGGGGATTTCATCGCCTGCGGCGCGAGCAGCGGGGAGCGCAGCAAAGCACCGGCGATGCGCTCCCTCTTCCCGCCGGCATCGGCATCCGCGCCATTGGCGATGACGACTGGCCGGCGCTCACCGCATTCGATGCCGCTGCGTTCGGCGCGCCGCGCCATGCCGTGCTCGCCGGGCTGCGCGGCCGCCTGCGCGAAGCCGAGCTGATCGCCCAATCGGGAGATCGCATCGTCGGCTTTTGCCTCGGCCGTGACGGCCGCATGATCGCGCACATCGGACCGGTGGTTGCGGCGAGCGACGCCATCGCCTGCGCGCTGGTTGCGCGTGCGGCCGCGCGCATCGAGGCGCCGCTCTTCATCGATCTCGCCGATGCGAAATCGCACCTGCGCGCATTCCTCCAGGCGCGCGGCTTTGCGCCGGCGCGACCGTTCACGCGCATGGCGCACGGGCACGCGACCCGCTTCGACGACCCCGACCGCACCTTCGCCGTCATCGGCCCCGAGTTCGGGTGATGTTGGATTATACATGTGACTGTTGTGAATTTACGCACTACTCTAGCCGTCATTCCGGGGCCGCGAGTGCTCGGATCGGCGCTTCGCGCCGTCCGAGTGCGAGCGGAGCCCGGAATCCATAACCACAGGCCGTGCAGTTGCGATGAAAGTGGTTACGCTGCGGTGGCCCACATCACTGTTTGGGGTTATGGATTCCGGTAGCGTCAGGAGAGCAGGAGAGGAGGACGATCGTGAAAACGAGCTGAAACCTTTCGTAGCGGTCCAGAGGGTTCGACTCCCTCCCGGCAAAGGCGCAGCCCGCCAGCCGGAAGCGAGCCTTGCACGTGTGCGGCAACGTCACGCGTGAAGCGTACGGTAGCAGGTGCTGAAGCTGCGGGTTAGCCCCGAAATCATTTTCGCTGAAGCCTTCGTAGTCCGGAATGCGGGGGCAGCATCGACGTGGCCGTCACTGGCGAGGGCACGTTGGTTCGACCGGGGTCCTGGAACGGAGCAGAGGCACGGGATGGATCGCCTGAAGACCTGAGAGATCCCATTCGCGTCCACGTGCGAGAACCGGAGCAGGGCAGCCGGCAACAAAAGCCCCGGCCTGGAGGAGACCTCCGCTCCTTCAGGAGCGCCACGGCGGGACACGAACCAGGAGGATCGCGTGGGCGGCGGGAGCGAACCAATAAGTGACCGTTGATACGCGGGTGGGAAGTCGTAGCGCCTTCATAGTACCGACGAGAGCGGGGAACTGGGCTCACTGGGACCCGATGGAGGAAAGGGAGGCGTCGTGAGAGAGAACCATTGCCGGGAAACACGGGAGGGGACATGAACCTCGCGAACCTGTACACGAAACGACAATGGATAGCCGAACTGGCGAGAGCGAAGCCGAAGAAGGTGCTGTTCTCGCTGCACCACGTTATCGATCTGGAATGGATGCTGAAAGCCTACCGGCTGACCCGCAAGGATGGAGCGACTGGCATCGACGGTGTTACCGCGAAGGAATATGAAGCGAAGCTGCAGGCCAATCTCTTGGACCTGCTCAATCGCATCAAGTCCGGAAGCTACAAAGCACCGCCGGTGCGCAGAACCTACATCCCGAAGGCAGACGGCTCAAAGCGGCCGCTCGGCATTCCGACCTTTGAAGACAAGGTGGCGCAGCGGGCGATTGTCATGGTTCTGGCGACCATCTACGAGCAGGACTTCATGCCTTGCTCGTATGGCTTCCGACCGCGACGCTCAGCCCATGAGGCGCTGCGCAAACTGCATGGCGCCATCTCGTGGCATGGACAGCACTGGGTGCTGGATGTCGATATACGCAAGTACTTCGACTCGATTCCGCACGCGCAACTTCGGGCGTTCCTCGACCAGCGAGTAACGGATGGCGTGATCCGACGGATGATCGACAAGTGGCTGAAAGCAGGGGTCCTGGAAGATGGAACCCTGCGCCTTGCGACTGAAGGTACCCCGCAAGGCGGCGTCATCTCACCGATGCTCTCGAACATCTTCCTGCACCACGTGCTGGACGAATGGTTCGAGGCAGAGGTGCGACCCCGCATGCTGGGAGAGTGTACGTTGGTGCGCTTTGCCGATGACTTCGTGATGACGTTCAAGAACCACCGCGACGCCAAACGGGTTCTGGAAGTGCTGGGGAAACGGCTTGCACGGTATGGGCTCACGCTGCATCCCGACAAGACCCGGTTCGTCGACTTCCGCCCCGAGCGCAAAGGTGGCACGCATCCGGACTGCGCCGAACCGCCGTTCGACTTTCTGGGCTTCACCCACACCTGGGCGAAGTCACTCAAGGGGCAGAACGTGGTACGGCAACGGACGGCCAAGAGCCGGCTCGCTCGCGCGCTGCTCGCGGCGAAGGAGTGGTGTCGGTTCAACCGCCACCTGCCGATCCTCGATCAGCGCAAGCGGCTGTCTGAGAAGCTGGTAGGTCACTATGCCTACTACGGTATCACGGGGAACAGCCGGCAACTCGCCACCTACGCTCATCAGATCACAAGGACGTGGAGGAAGTGGCTGGAACGGCGGACGCGCTCGGAGCCTCTCTCATGGGAGCGGTTCTCTGCCTTCCTCGCCCGCCATCCCCTCCCGCGACCTCGCATCGTCCATCAGTACGCCACCGCTAGCCAGGCTCTCTCATGAAGAACCGGAAGCGGTAATCCTGCACGTCCGGGTCCGTGGGGGGTGAGGGTGGTAACATCCTCACCTACCCGGCGCTCCGCTCGCTTACGCTCGCGGCCCCGGAATGACAAATGAGAGAGGAGCCATGCAGCACCGTCTCGGCATCATCATGAACGGCGTGACCGGCCGCATGGGGATGAACCAGCATCTCATCCGCTCGATCCTGGCGATCCGCGCGCAAGGCGGCGTGGCGCTGCGCAACGGCGACACGGTCATGCCCGACCCCATCCTGGTCGGCCGCAATGAAGCCAAGCTGGCTCAGCTCGCCAACGCGCACGGCATCGCGCGCTGGACCACCAATCTCGATGCGGCGCTCAAGAACCCCGACGACACGCTGTTCTTCGATGCCGCCACCACCAAGCTGCGCGCGGGCCTGCTGCAGGCGGCGATCGCCGCCGGCAAGGACATCTACTGCGAGAAGCCGATCGCGGAGAACCTCGACGATGCGCTGGCGGTCGCGCGCGCGGCGAAGAAGGCGCGCCTGCGGCACGGCGTGGTGCAGGACAAGCTGTTCCTGCCTGGGTTGCTCAAGCTGCGCACCCTGATCGACGCCGCCTTCTTCGGGCGCATCATCTCGGTGCGCGGCGAGTTCGGCTACTGGGTGTTCGAGGGCGACTGGACGCCGGCGCAACGGCCGTCCTGGAACTACCGCAAGCAGGAGGGCGGCGGCATCATTCTCGATATGCTCTGTCACTGGCGCTACGTGCTGGACAATCTGTTCGGCGAGGTGGAAAGCGTCTCCTGCCTGGGTGCGACCCACATCCCCAAGCGCTGGGACGAGGACGGCAAGCCCTACGGCGTGGACGTCGACGACTCCGCCTACGCGACCTTCCAGCTTGCCGGCGGGATCGTCGCGCATATCAACAGCTCCTGGTGCACGCGCGTGCGCCGCGATGACCTCGTCACCTTCCACGTCGACGGCACCCATGGCTCGGCGGTGGCCGGATTGCAGAACTGCTGGAGCCAGGCGCGGGTGAACACGCCGCGGCCGATCTGGAATCCGGACGTGCCGCAGCCGATCAAATTCCTCGAGACCTGGAGCGAGGTGCCGGACACGACCTCCTACGACAACGGCTTCAAGGCGGAGTGGGAGATGTTCATCCGGCATCTGTTCGAGGACGCGCCGTTCAAATGGACGCTGCTCGAAGGCGCCAAGGGGGTGCAGCTTGCGGAAGCGGGGCTGCGCAGCTGGCAGGAGCGGCGCTGGATCGACCTCCCGGCGCTGAAGCTGTGACGCCCTGCAACCAACGAGAGTACGGCGGCGTAGATGCATCCTGTTCATCTTCCGACATTGAATTCATTGCGTTTCTGGGATTGGCTTCGTTTGCGGAATTGGGTTCGTTTGCGCAAGAATGCCCTGAGTGGTTGCATCAATACCGAGATTATAATCGCAGGTAGTAGAGGGCGAGGCATGCCTCGCCCCTACCCGCCGACCCGGCGCGCTGACATTCGACACAGGCGTGACGGCCATTGTCGATTCTCCGGACATTCTCGTTCTGTGTTTGTTCTAACACAAGCACGTCTCCATTGCAAGCCTTTGCTGGCGCAGGCGTGGACACCTCCCCCTGAAAGGGGGAGGTTGGCGACCCCGACTTGTCGGGGGTCGCCGGGTGGGGGTCACTCCGGGCCGCGATCCGCCGAGGGCAGGACCCCCACCCGACAGCATTTGCCCCGGCACAAGGCCGGGGCAAATGCTGTCGACCTCCCCCTTTCAGGGGGAGGTATGGAGTATCACCCATGCGACCGAGCCAGATGCAATTGCCCTGCCCTTTCAGCGGGAGGCAGGGGGCGCGGGCGGAAGCGATGTGCAATAAGGCTGCGTATACCGGAGAGTGACGACCACACACCGGAGAGTGACGAGCAGGTGCCCACGCTCAATCTTCCAACCGCCGGCCGGAGCCTCGCGCCTTATGCCACGCGTCCGCCGCGCAGCTTTCCCGCCGCCAAGCCGCCGTTCAACCGCATCGCCTATGCCGCCGCGCATGTCGTGGCCGATCCCCTCGCCGATGCCGATCCGTGGCTCGATGCCGCCATCGACTGGGAACGCACCATCGCCTTTCGCAGGCACCTGTGGTCGCTCGGCCTCGGCGTCGCCGAGGCGATGGATACCGCCCAACGCGGCATGGGACTGGATTGGCCCACCTCGCTCGAGCTGATCCGCCGGAGCCTTGCCGCCGCCAAGGACGTGCCCGGCGCGCTCATCGCCTGCGGCGCCGGCACCGATCATCTCGAGCCCGGCGCCAAGGTCACCATCTCGGACGTCATCGCCGCCTACGAGGAGCAGTGCGCCGCCGTCGAGAAGCTGGGCGGCCGCATCGTGCTGATGGCGAGCCGCGCGCTGGCAAAGGCGGCGTGCACGCCCGACGACTACGCCAAGGTCTATGGCCGCATCCTCGGTGCGGTCAGGGAGCCGGTGATCATCCATTGGCTGGGCGAGATGTTCGATCCGGCGCTCGCCGGCTATTGGGGCTCGCAGGATCACAGCGAGGCCATGGACGTCGCCATCGACGTGATCGGCGCCAATGCCGCCAAGGTCGATGGGGTGAAGGTCTCGCTCCTCGACAAGGACAAGGAGATTGCCATGCGGCGGCGCCTGCCCCAGGGGGTGCGCATGTATACCGGCGACGATTTCAACTACGCCGAGCTGATCGCCGGCGATGCGCAGGGCTGCTCCGATGCGCTGCTCGGCATCTTCGATGCGATCGCGCCCGCCGCCGCGGCCGCCCTGGGCGCGCTCAGCCGCGGCGATCGCGCGGGCTTTCACGACATCCTGGCGCCGACGGTGCCGCTCTCGCGCCACATCTTCAAGGCGCCGACCCAATTCTACAAGACCGGCGTGGTGTTCATGGCCTATCTCAACGGCCTGCAGGATCACTTCACGCTGGTCGGCGGGCAGGAGAGCGCGCGCTCGACGCGCCACCTGGCCGAGCTGTTCCGGCTGGCGGACGCGGCCGGGCTGCTTGCGGATCCGGAGCTTGCCGCCGATCGCATGCGCCGCGTCATGGCCGTGCGCGGCGTCGACGCCTGATGCGCGACCTCACAGGCGCTAATACATCGGTGTGTCCGGGGCGCAGCTCCGTTGCTGTTGACCCACAAACGTGCAGCATGCGCAGTGTGCTCCCCTCCCCCTTGTGGGGAGGGGCTGGGGGTGGGGGTCCTGAGGTAGAGGCACCATCGATGTCAAACTCGCGACCCCCCACCCTAACCCTCCCCCACCGCAAGTCGGGCCTGCCCGACTTGCGCATCAATGCGCAACCGGGGCAAGCCCCGGTTGCGTAGGGGAGGGAGCAGACCGAGTTTGCTGCACTGCTGATTGCACCGGAACGTAATCCATATGATGCGCGATTTCTCCCGCGACCGGCAATGGCTCGCGCTCAACACCGTGACCGTCAAGGCATGGTCGCTGGAGCAGGCGATCGACGGCTGCGCCCGCGCCGGCATCACCGCGATTGCGCCGTGGCGCGACGTGGTGCAGCGCTGCGGCATCGAGCGCGCCGCCCGGCTCCTGCGCGCGAGCGGCCTCGCCGTCACTTGCTTGTGCCGCGGCGGCATGTTCACCGCCGCCGACGAGGCCGGCCGCCGCGCCGCGATCGACGACAACCGCCGCGCCATCGACGAGGCGGCTGCGATCGGCGCCGGCTCGCTCATCCTGGTGGCCGGCGGGCTGCCGCCGGGATCGAAGGACCTCGCCGGCGCCCATCACCAGGTGCGCGACGGCATTGCCGCCGTGCTGGCGCATGCGCGCGCGGCCGCGGTGCCGCTCGCGATCGAGCCGCTGCATCCCATGACCGCAGCGGACCGCGCCTGCATCAACACCCTCGCCCATGCCAACGATCTCTGCGATGAGCTGGGCGAAGGCGTCGGCGTCGCGATCGACGCCTATCACGTCTGGTGGGACCCCGACCTGCCGCGGCAGGTCGCGCGCAGCGCAGGCCGCATCCTTTCCTATCACGTCTGCGACTGGCTCCTGCCCACGCGCGATCTCGTCTTTGACCGCGGCATGCCGGGCGACGGCATCATCGATCTGCCTCGCCTGCGCGGCCTGGTTGAGGATGCGGGCTATGCCGGGCACTGCGACGTCGAGATTCTCTCCGCCGAGAACTGGTGGAAGCGCGACCCCGACGAGGTCGTGCGCATCTGCATCGAGCGCCACCAGAGCGTGGTGTGAGCGCAGCCGTGTCGATAGCACTACTGCATATGGAGTCGGTGCCGCAGCAAACTCCGCAATACCTCCCCCTGAAAGGGGGAGGTCGGCGCCCCCCGACTTGTCGGGGGCGCCGGGTGGGGGTCAACTGTGGGGGATCACCAAATGCGAGCATGCAGCGCCGGACCCCCACCCGACAGCATCTGCCCCGGCGCAAGGCCGGGGCAAATGCTGTCGACCTCCCCCTTTCAGGGGGAGGTATGGAGCCGAGACATGTCCTGCAGCCGGTGGTGTGAGGGCGTGAGCAGCACCGTTGCGGAGATGGTCGAGGCGCACCGCAGCGGCGGCGCTGATCCGGTCGCCACCATAGCCGCGTGCTACGCGCGCATCCGCGCCCATGGCGATCCCGCGGTGTTCATCTCGTTGCGGGATGAGGCGGATGCGCTCGCGCAGGCGCGCGCGCTTGCCGCCCAAGGCAGCCGCAATCGGGCGCTCTACGGCGTTCCGGTGGCGGTGAAGGACAACATCGATGTCGCCGGGCTCGCCACCACGGCGGCGTGTCCGGCTTTCGCCTATGCGCCGGACCAGGACGCGACCTGCGTCGCGCGCCTGCAGGCCGCGGGCGCGATCGTCATCGGCAAGACCAACCTCGATCAGTTCGCAACCGGGCTTGCCGGCGTGCGCTCGCCCTACGGCATCCCGCGCAACCCGTTCAAGCAGGCGCTCATCCCCGGCGGCTCGAGCAGCGGCTCGGCGGTTGCGGTGGCGGCGGGGCTCCTCCCGCTGGCGCTGGGAACCGACACCGCCGGCTCCGGCCGCGTACCGGCTGCTCTCAACAACATCGTCGGGCTCAAACCAAGTCTCGGGCTGATCTCGAATGCAGGCGTCGTGCCGGCCTGCCGGACGCTCGATTGCGTCGCGGTGTTTGCGCTCACGGTCGAGGATGCCTTCGCCGCAGCGGCAGTGTTGGCCGGAGCGGACGATGCCGACCCCTATTCGCGACCGCGGGTGCTCGGCGCCCTCGGCCCGATGCGGTCGGGGGTGCGGCTCGGCGTTCCCATGGCGGGGCAACGCGACTTTGACGGCGACGCGCATTCCGCTGCCGCCTACGACGCGGCGCTGCTGGTCTTCACCACCCTTGGTGCGCAGATCGTCGAGATCGACCTGGAGCCGTTCTACCGGACCGCACGGCTGCTCTACGAAGGGCCTTGGGTGGCCGAGCGGTACATCACCGCGCGCTCGGTGATCGAGACCGCGCCGCAATCCATCCACCCGATCACGCGGCAGATCATCCTCGGCGGCGCGCAATACAGCGCGGCGGACGCGTTTGCCGCATTATATCAGCTGCAGGAGCTGCGGCGCGCCTGCGAGCGCGCGTTCGCGCGCATCGATGCGCTCGCGCTTCCCACCATCCCGCGCGCCTATCGCGTGGACGAGATGCTCGCGGATCCGATCGCGCTCAACAGCCGGCTCGGCACCTACACCAATTTCGTCAACCTGCTCGATCTCTGCGCGCTGTCGGTCCCCGCGGCGATCCTGCCCGACGGCATTCCCTTCGGCGTCACCCTGATCGGGCGCGCCGGCGAGGATGCGATGCTTGCCGCCATCGGCCGGCTGTTTCACGCCGAGACCGAGCTGCCGATGGGGGCGACGGCGAGGATGCAGCCGGTGCTGGGGGTGGAGCGGTAGGCAACGAGGGAAGCCGCGCAGAGGACGGCCCCCCCTTCAACGCAATTCAGCCAGTTGGCGAGTGCGCCGAGGCGGACTTCGCCAGGAGCGTGCCGACCCAGGGCCTACGAATCTCGGGGTCAGGAGTTCGAATCTCTTCGGGCGCGCCACCTAGTACTCGCCTGCGAACACCAAGATTGCCCGCTCTGGCTCGCGAGAACGGCCTTTTCGAGCAACTCCTTGTTTCCTTTGATGCGGATTTGGTGGTCGTCGACTTCGACCGACATCGATAAGCGACCGAAGATACGCCTTCCGGAAGGGCACCGATCCGGTGCTGAAGCTTCTCACGGATGGTACGGCCGAAACGCTCGATCAACGCCGGATCGATCCGGATATGAGAAACCGAATACTCCTTGGCCCGCTCCAGTGCGGCCTTCGCCCGGTCCCGATCTGCCTTGAGTGTGTGCAACCGGTCCTGAAGCACCTCATCAAGGTCCGTCAGCCCGTCTTCGACCAACCGGTACAGGCGTTTGAGCTTGTCGTCGGCCTCGATCATCTCGCGCTGCAGGCACACGATCCGAGTGTTGAGAGCTGCCGCCTGTTCCGCACGACGGGATGATAAAGACGCAAGGATTAAGGCAAGCCGTTCCGGCTTAAAAAGACGCTCCAGTAGGTGGTCGGTGACTAGCGCGTCGAGCTTCCCCATCGGGATCGAACGCCCTTTGCAGGCTGTTTTGCCTTTGGTCGCGCAGTTTGAGCAGGTGTAGTACCGATACACTCGTCCGCCCTTCGAGGTGCCGGTGCGCAGGGTCATGCCACCGCGACAGGTTGCGCACACCGCCAATCCCGTAAGCAGAATTGGGCCGGTCGTCACCCGCGGCGGCTGTCGTTTTGGGCTACGGGCATGCAGCTGTCGGCGAACCTGCTCGAAGGTATCGAGCTCGACCATGGCCGGAACCGGGATCTCGATGACTTCGTCATCAGCCTTTCTCTTGCGTGTTTTTGACGAGGCCTGGTTAAACTTCCATCGACCGATATAGACCGTGTTGGTCAGCAGCTTATGAACGTGGCCAACTCCGAAGCTCTTGCCCCTCCGCGTCCGGTATCCGCGAGCATTCAGCCATTTGACGATTTCCTTCACACCAAGCGCGCCCGAGCTGCCGTCCCCGAGAAGGTACAACTTGAACATGAGCCGTACCGTTTCCGCCTCGACCGGATCGACTTCGAGCTTTTTCTTGATTTTTGCGCCACGCTTTTCGGCTTCGATCAGCCTATAACCAAGCGGAGGCGTTGCCCCGTTCCAGAACCCCTGGCGGGCGTTTTCCTTCATAGATCGGATGACGTGCTTGGCGTTTTCCTTCGACTGGTATTCGTCGAAGAGCGCAATGACCTTTCGCATCATTGCATGAACCGGTTCAGTCTCGTCACCAACGGGCTGAGTTATGGAAACGACCCTGACGGCATGCTTGGCAAGCTTGCGGAGATAGAATTCCTGCTCGAAGGCCTCGCGAAAGAAACGGCTGTAGCTATGGACCACGATCAGATCGAATGCATGCTCGCCATCGCAGGCGCGTTCGATCATTTGCTGGAAGCTCGGCCGCCGATCATCGCCGGCAGACGCGCCAGCCTCGACGTACTCCGCAACCACATGATGGCCATTCCCGCGGCACCATGACTGCAGCTGGCTTCGTTGATCCGGAATTGAAAGATCGTGCTCAGCCTGCCGGCCAGTCGATACGCGCATGTACAGGGCTGCACGGACTGGCGCGTCCGACTTCTCAGGGACGAGATCCGGGGATCGACGATGACTGTTCATGGGCTTGGGATCTGCGCTCTACTCATACCATGGTCGCAATTACCTGGGCTGCCGCCAAGAGCTGTTTATGCACCTTTTGACTATTCCACAGCGCGTTTGGCAGGCTCGCTTCCAGGCTTCTCTGTGTCCAACCCCATAGGCTCCAACGAATCATCCACAACCGCGGCCAAATAGGTCTCGATTACTTTGAGTTCTCCCGGGAACACGGGAATGTCCTCAGGGAAATCGTCGACTACCTCCCACGCCCGCTCAAGCTGCTTCGCGGGCCTACCCTGAATTAGAGCTCTGGATTGCCGCGGACGAGGCTGGTGGACCGAAGCCAGCCCGATAGCGCGGGGGAGTAGCACGGCCGATCTTCTGGCCGTGTAACGAGCGCCTTGCGGGGGGCAAAGACGGACCGGCCCGGTCGGATTCAGGCTGGTGCTTGCCGAACTTGGCAGCGGCTACTCGCCTCATATCTTAGGGTCCGCGCTGGTCAAATCGTTTTGCAAGTTCGGAACGCCTGGAACTTCATGACTGCCGCGAATACTTATGAGGCTCTTTTCAGATAAGCTCCAGAAACAAAGACAACCCTAAGATTGGTCAGCAGCGGACCATTCTTAGATTAAGCAATGGAGCGAATCGGCGAATTCGGCTATCAGGGTGTAATTCCACCGCGCTGACCAGGGATTGAAGGATGAAGCGCCCATCTCAACGAAAACGTGGCCAAAAATCCAAGCCTAAACAGGCTCGGCCTCGGCTGAATGAAAACGCTGACCCAAAAATCGGAAAAAGGGACACAATCCCTCTGATCACACCCAACGTGAATGATAGTTTGGTTATTCAGAAGCTGAGTACGACAGCGGCTGGCGCGCTTGCTGTAGATTCGCTCGTGCTAAATCCTCAGCAATCAGTGCCAGAGTTAAGGCTTGCTCTGGTCAACGTGTATTTTAAGGCTGCCGAACAGCGGCAGTTGAGCAAGGCGACGAAAAGTCAGCTCAAGAACGCAAAGAGTGCATTATCTCAGTGGACACAGGTGCTCAAAAGTCTGGAGAGAGTCAGTACTGACGGACGGGACGGTTTGCGCATGCTTTTGGAAGGCCCCCCATTGGACGACAACAAGGGAGAGCGGGAACTAAACGAATTTGCTTCCGTTTGCTGGCAGATCAGGATGAATGCGATCCCGCCCTTTATGGCACTTCAGTCAGCCATTAACACGGAGGAAAATAAGCAGACCAATGCTGGCGAGCGGCCCAAGCGGCTTCGAACGTTAGTCGAAGCTCTTGCCGACTGGTGGCAGTCCACCGGAGGCACGCTCGCTCTGACTGTCGATTTCAATAGGCGCGATGACGGGCCTGCAATCGTGCATGGCCGTCATGGCCCTTTTCTCACGCTCGCGGTCGCGCTGTTTTGTAAAGTGGATGTGTTCAAAGAGTCCGAGGTCACGTCCGCTGTGACGAACGTGCACGAAAAGCGGTTAGCGCCAACCTCGTCAGCTATTAGAGACTAAGACTGGTTGCGAAGCGACCCGTCTTAGGGTTGTCCACGCCGCCCCTCCATCAGCATCGATCGCGCTACTTTGTCATCTGGGTAGTATAGAAAGCCGGTTTCGGACCTCGTCTACCGGGCAACGGAGCGTCACGTGTGACGGGTTCGATCGGCCCACAATAAAGCCTTCGGAAAATAGCGATGCCAAGAGGATCAAAACCAGGCAAAAGGCGCGGCGGGCGCCAGCGCGGTACGCCAAACAAGAAGACAGCACTCATGAATGCAGCGCTCGCCGCCGCTGCCGCGAACCCGGCTATATCCCCGCTCGATTTCTTGTTGGGCATCATGAGATGTCCCAAAGCATCTTCCGAGCTTCGCATCAAAGTCGCCCTGGCAACGCTCCCCTTCGCTCACGCGAAGCCGGGAAGCACTCGTCCGGGCGATCCGGCTGGAACTGTGAAGCTGATCGATGGCACCGGCGCCTTTACCATCGACAATGCGGTGGCGAAGGCATTGCGCGACGACTATCATCGCCTCGGCGAGCTAGAACGCAAAAAGTGCGGCGACCCGCTCAGTGCCGCCGAGTTGGAAGAAGAATCCAAAATTCGCGTAAGCATCGGTGACAGGGCAAGGGCGATCGTGTGCCCAGCGGCCTATGGGCTAAGGCAGGCCCAAACGGATAGCAATCGTCTCCATCAGCTATACTGCAAGCGCATATCACCTCCATCATGTGGGGGTGGTGCCCTGCCCGACGCCGAAGATGCCGAGGAAGCGCAACTGAGAGCGCGAGTTGCGGCGTTCGACGAAAGTCCCGAGGGGTGTGCCCGGTACCGTATTCGTGACCTAGAAATGCAGGACTTTCGCGGAGGGCGCAGCGCCGCTGAGCAAAACGAGCTTGATAGCCTACGGACGCTCTACCCCGATCTGCCGCCTGATCCGGACGACCCGCTCACGGAAGCGTTCGAGGCTTGGCGCCGAGTGGCTGCCGAGTGAAAGGCGGCATCATCGTTCATGAACCAATAGGCCGACACCGCGCCGCCCATTGAGCCCTCGTCGATTCCAAAGCGATGGATCATGCGTGTCGGATACAAGCCAGCAGCGCGCGCCTCCCACTCAGTCCATCCTTCAGGGCACCATAACTATGGCCCACGGGATGAACGACACCGCCAGCGCGGCGAGACCGCCGCATCATAGCCGCGGCGACTGCGAGGATCCGCTCCTCGTCCGGTTCGCGCTCATGGTTCAAAATCGCGTCCCGTCGAGCCACCGGTATCACCAGTAATCCGTCAACGTGTCCACCGCGGAGTCTTCCATCGCCTCGTCATCGTCGAGCCCGATCGGCTCGGTGGAGATGCGGCCCTCCAGCATGGCCGGCGCATGCGGGTCGAGGTCGTAGACGCGCGAGGTGGCGTCGATCAGGTCCTTGTAGGCGCCGAAGGGATGCAGCAGCAGCTCTTCGATGAAGGCCCGCGTCATGTCGTAGATGTTGCCGTCCTCATCGCGGCGACGCAGCGCCGTGACCACGCGATGCTCGCGCACCTGGGCTTGGCGCTTCGTCGGCCCCTGCACTTTCCAATAGACGATCTGGCCGATGCGATGATCCTTCTCGCCTTTCTGGGCGGCGCGGTCGGCCATCTCCTGGTTCCAGACCGCCCAGTAGCAATCGGCACCGTGATCGGGGTGATAGACAAGGCAGGGCAGATAGAACCGGCCTTCGCGGATGTCGGGCTCCAGCCGCTCGATGCGGTCGTCCTTGGAGTGCCGGCCCTGCCGTGGCGTATTGAGCTCCTCGATTTTGAAATGGTTGTTTTCGCGCACCATCATGTCCTCGATCACCTCGAGGTCCACTTGCATGCCGTAGCGCTCGTAGCCGATCCGCACCATCTGCACGCCGGAATGGGCCTCCCATTTGCGCTTGAAGGACTTGATGAATTCCCAGCGGGCGGTGAGCTTCATCCGGTGGCGTACGCCGTCGAGAAGATATTTGTTGCCGCCCTGGTCCACTCCAATGACCACAATGGCGGTGCGGTCCGAGCGCTCGCCCGTGCCTTTCGACGGGTCGCACATGATGTAGACGTTCATCACCGCAGGGATGACGTCGTAATTGCGCAGCCATGCCGGCTGGAAGGTGGCCTCGTTGCCGGCAGATGGATTGAGCAGCATTTGCGCCGAGACCGTCGAGCGCTGGTCGCGCTTGATCTGATCCCAGCGCTTTTGCGACAAGAACACCGGCTCGCCGCTCATCGTGCCGTCATGGGTCGCGGGATAGATGCGCGGCTTGAGCGATTTGCGCTCGATCACCACGCCGCACGTATCGGCATAGTGGTAGCGTGTTCCGGGCATCCACTTGCGCACGCCCAGGTGGGAGCCGAGGTTGTCGGCGAGCTCCCATCGTTCGGTAGTCTTTCGGATGCTCTCTTCTGAGAGATAGTCCTGGGTGACCACATCATCGTAGATGTGGAGTTGGAAGTGCCGCGACGTGGGCTGGCCGTCGATCAGGCCGTGAGCCTCGATGGTCGCTTCCTTGGGGTTGCCCTTGCGCTTAACCGTGAGCCCGCGCTCGAGGCTCCACTTGTCAGGCCGGCCATCAGGACCGAGCATCCGCGGGTTGCGGTAGAGCACATCGGGGTAAACCCACTTGAGAAGTTCGTTGGTTTCAAACTCGCCCTTGATCTGCCCCAGGAACGCCTGGGCTATCGGCTTCACCACGCTGAAAATGGCGATCGTAATTTCGGGATTGCAGAGCACCTCCCCAATTGCGCCCGCGAAAGTGATGATGGTCGATTTGTAGTGGAACCGCGCCCACAGATCGATATAGCCGTCCGGGTCGCGCTCTACCTCGCGGCAGCGGTCGAACAGCCAAGGGTGTCCTGCGTCCTGGCGCTTGAGCAACACGGTCAGAAGGAAATAGCGATCGTTGCAGCCGAGCAGCGCAAGTTCGCCGGTCAACGGGGAGAGTTTTCGCGCCGTCTCGGCGTACCACGCGGCGGTCTCCTCGTAATCGAAAGTGAACAGTTGCTCCTGAATGAATTTTGCCAGCCATTCATTGCCCGGATTGCGATAGCGCTCACCCCGTAGTTTGCAAATGATCCGGCGCGACGCATCCCGGCATTCCTGGTTTTGGCCCCCATAGCCAGGACCGTTCCGATTTTTCGGAAAATTGTTGTACGCGGGCCTTTCCATGCCCAAAATATGGAGCGTATTGAGATAGGCTCCAGAAACAGGGACAACCCTAAGATTGGTCAGCAGCAGACCATTCTTAAGACAATGGAGCGACTGGACGAATCAGATTGTCAGGGTTGCTTTGAGGTAGTCCCGCCCAGGTTAGATCGCTGCCGCAACTGAAAACAGCATCGCAGAGCCTGCGCCGCCAAGGGGCGAGGCGAGCGCGGGGCTCGAAATCGCTCGAGCGAGGTAGGGCTGAATTGGGAGTGAGGTGTCGTGCGCTGGATCTGGACTACGCGCGCGGGCGACACACGGCGTGCGCTCGGCCGTTTTTGATTTTACCACGCGGCGTTAGCAAGGGTTGGTCGCGATTGGCATCGTCCACGCCTGGGGAGCGGACCGAGTCCCAGCAGGTGACGGCCGTTCATGAATTGCTGAGTGGACGATCGCTGAGTGGCAAGGGAACTATCCCTATTACTCGTAACGCTAAGATCATCCAGGGGTAATATCCCCCCTGGCGAAAATCGCCATTTTCGGCCACCCCCCCTCCGAATTTTGCACCCCCCTCATCACCTTTCAACAGCATCCTTGAGAGCGGGTCGTAAGAGCGTTCGCATAGCATCGCTATCTTCGCTTTTTTATTTCGCTATTTTTCTCGACTCGACCAAACGAATTTTTCCAGATTCAGGCGTACCTTATCACTGATTTCGACTGTTTGGCTTTGCTACTTTCGCTATTTTTTTGTAGGTTCAACATCCTTGAGTGGCCCTACGTGACAACCCGTCCCATTTGCGACCGCTTTGCTCAAATGCGCTTCGCGAAGGCACTTTCATCGCCGGTCGGCTTCGGCTGATTGATTTTTATGGGCGGAAGGATAGGATCTGGGATGCGCCTTCTGACCGTGCGGCATGTCACGATCTACAGCTACTCGGAGCCGGTCGGATTGGGCGAGCATCGCATGATGTTTCGGCCGCGGGAGAGCCATGATCTTCGTCTAATCAAAACAAGGCTCAACATCATGCCAAAGCCAAAGCATCTGCGGTGGCTTCATGATGTCTTCGATAACTCTGTCGCAATCGCAACCTTCTCCGGGAGAACCTCGGAGCTTCGCTTCGAGAGTACTGTCACGCTTGAACATGTGGAAACTGCGCTCCCCGACTATGCGCTCGATCCTGACGCAAAGACCTATCCGTTCGCCTACCCGAGCGATGACCGGCCCGACCTTACTCGCGCTTTGAAACGGCACTGCCCTGCAACGGACGTCGATCATTGGGCGGCAAGTTTCCTGGCGCCGTCTGGATCAACCGGCACCATCGCCTTGCTTCGCTCGATGACACTCGGCATCAGGGAGCAGTTCGTCTATTCGCGCCGCATCGAGCGGGGACGTGCAGACCCCAAGCGAGACGCTTCAGCGCGGTCGCGGAACCTGTCGCGACTTTGCCTTGCTCATGATCGAAGGCGTCCGATCTCTTGGCCTCGCGGCCCGCTTCGTGAGCGGCTACATCTTTGTGCCAGATGCAGACCGTGCCCCCACTGTCGGCGGCGGGGCAACCCATGCTTGGCTGCAGGTCTACCTGCCGGGAGCGGGCTGGGTTGATTTCGATCCAACCAACAGCATCATCGGCAATCGTAATCTTATTCGTGTCGCGGTGGCCTGGGACCCTGCGCAAGCCTTGCCTCTCTGGGGCAGTTTCATCGGCTACGCGTCTTCCTTCCTCGGTATGGAGGTTACGGTGAGCGTGGTCGACGAGACGCGCCCGTCCAAGACGCGATCCACTGGGAGAATACGGTCTACGACCTCTCCTGCCACATAGACTGCACCTTGCCTGGCGGTGGCATTTCGAGAGGCCCATCATGCAGATCCGGGTCGGCTACGAGTTAATCTACGACTGTCCGCAGCCGACGCCCATGATGCTGATGCTGAACATCCATTATACGCGCGCTTCCGACATCGTAATTCCCGACCATTTGACTACCACCCCGTCGACGCCGATCACGGCTTATCGTGACATCTTCGGCAACTGGTGCAACAGGATCGTGGCTCCTAAAGGCCAGATTCGGTTGGCGAGCACTGCGGTGGTGAAGGACACCGGCGAGCCTGACGTGGTCGTCGCCTCCGCCCAGCAACATTCGATCCAAGACCTACCCGAAGAAACCCTGATGTTTCTCCTGGGCAGCCGGTACTGCGAGACGGACCTGCTGTCCCAGATAGGTTGGAACCTGTTTGGCCATTCGCCGCCGGGCTGGGCACGGGTTCAGGCGATCTGCGATTTTGTTCACAACCATATCACGTTTGGCTACGAGTACTCGCGTCCCACCAAGTCGGCCTTTGAAGCCTTCAACGAGGGGAAAGGCGTCTGCCGCGATTATACGCACCTCGCCATCGCATTTTGCCGCTGCATGAACATTCCGGCACGCTACTGCACTGGTTATCTCGGCGAGATCGGCGTCCTGCCGCCGTATGGGCCAATGGATTTCGCCGCTTGGATCGAGGCGTATCTCGACGGCCGCTGGTACATCTTTGATCCGCGGAACAATGTGCCGCGGATCGGCCGGGTGCTCATTGCGCGAGGCCGCGATGCGGCTGACGTCGCAATCAGCAATACGTTTGGCCCTAACACGCTGCTGAGCTTCAAGGTCTGGACAGACGAGATAAGCAGCGTCGGCACACCCTAACCGGTGGGCTGATCCCGTAAGGAAACTGCTTTTGTATCGATCCTGTGGCTTCCGAAAATCATATCCGGACATATTGATGATGCAGCCGCTGGATCGACTGCTCGTCCGCGCGCTGCACTAAGATTTGACCGCCCCCCAGATGCCCGACTTGGTGGGCTCCCTCATGCCGAGAAAGTCTCGGCAAAGCGACGCACGTTTCATCACCCTTCTCGGCGGTGCAATCCGCCCCGTAACTTCCCATGCCGGCCATGAACGAATCGCTAATATGCACAGGGCGCGCGACAATCGGGGAGCGCGGCAAGCCGAAGATGATCGTGAGCGACAACGGCACCGAGTTCACGTCAAACGCCATCCTGCAATTTGGTCGGTAGTACGCACCAGCGCTCAAGCTCTTCCGGAGGCAGAATGCCCGCCCAGGTCTCGAAGATCTGGCATTAGGGACTAAAGCGGCGTAAGACATTCGCCAAGGCTGTGCATACGATCGCGTGTGTTCGGAAAATAAGCAAAGGCGGGCGAGATGGCGGATGAACCCCGCGAAAATCGAGCCACGGCAATGGCCCACGCATCCAATGAGCAGCCCGCACCGACGGCAATTCTCTCCCCTGCTAAGCGAACCGCTCTCATCGCATGTTTGAAGGGCGGTGGCACTCTGCACAAGCGATACGGCGTGTGGGGTTCCGAAGTTGTCGGCGTTGACGATAAGCCTGTCTCCGGAATGACAGTTGCAGACCTGAGTCGCGACGGAATGTTGACGATTACCAGGCTCGGCAAAAGTGCCTCAGCGCAGCTCACCACGCGCGGAGGCTGGTTTGCTCGAACAGTAGCAGCCGAAATCGAATTCGTGCAGGAGCATGAGGTGCTATGACGCCGATCGGAATTGTCGTGGTCGACCCCGTCGGTTCCGCCTAACGCGGCCCGCCGAAGGCCGAAGCGATCGATTACCGATCATGGCGGCCGATCTGGTTCGCCGCGCCCAGGACAGTCCGAGTCGGCTCAGATTTGGAACCCACTGCCACGAACTTTACGTCGCGCTCATCGGTCCAGTCGAAGACCTGATGAAGGACAAGCGGCATCTCATCGTCGTGCCATCGTTGCACGGCAGTTTCGCATATCCCAATCGGATGTGAGGAAGGTGTTGGCGTCCGACACCACGACGCAAAAGGGAACGTGATGTCGGGCAGCCAAGTTGATTGGAGCTGATGGAATTGAGCCTCAGAGACAAGAGACAACGGCGAGGCAAATCGACTTTGGAGAATACGATGACTGTGCAAATTACACCCATATCGACCCAACACACCGGCATGGCCACATCGACGGAAGGCTCGGTCGCCGCCTGGCAAGTGACGTTTGAGCTGGACGAGGACGAGTCTCTCCACGCTGCAATAAATATTCGTCTGGCGGGACCGCCCACGCATCATGAAGCTCGACAGAAGGCACTCAAAATATTGCAGATATTTTTAACTGATGCCTGTGAGGCGGCAAAACAATATCAAATTTAAATTTAGGACATTACCGACTGTCCAGAATTGGTGTATCAAACCCGCGCGGGCTGATTGGCTCCACACAGACGTTGTTGATGGCAACAAAGCGATCTGGACCCCCGGTAAGGGAAACCACCTTGCCACGGAGGACCAGGTTGGTCAGAGCATCCGCTCTCGTCTTGATGTGCGGGAATTTTCGCAACTCAGACGAAGATAGTCAAAGGAGACCGCGTGAAAAAATTATTTTTGCGAGCGAGATCGTGAGTGTAAAGAACGGCCTGGAAGGAGAGGTTGAAACCACCTATGGTCATGAAGCAATTTCGAGCGGAGTTTACTCATGCCACAAGCTCCCTTGCCCGCGTACAAGATACGAAAGCTCTTGCAGCGATGTTTTGCTGATAATTTCAACAAAACCCAGACCGCGAACCAACTCAGGATAGCGCGGAGCAGCGCGACAAAGTACGTAAATGCCTTTAAGCGGTCCGCGCTGACGTTATCTGATATAGAACGGGCGCGGCGGGTCGATTTTCTTGCCTTGCTATTTTCAAATACTAAACTTCCAACTCCAGCACACAGAAAGGTCGGGCTGCTTGCTCGTCTTGCGTCGGTTCACTCGCGGATAGAACATGACGGACTTTCCGTACTTGACGCATGGCGAGAGGAGGTAGCATCAAAGCAGTGCAACTACAGGTATTCACAGTTTGCCTCACTCTATTCCCAATGGCGCGACGAACATGAATTACAAAGACTACCGAGAGCGAAGAGGAGATCAGGGTTGGTCAAGCCACTCGACTCGCAGGTACTTAAGAGTTGGCAGCGGTCGGATGATCGACGGAAATGGGAAGTGAGCGTCGTCTTGTTAGGTCTTTCGTCAGGACGAAGTGTTTCTGAATTATGTGACAAGATTGGACGGGCGCGCCGCACTGTAGAGAATTGGTATCTGGGATACGCACACGCAGGCATTGATGGTCTTCCTTTGAAAAGGTCAAGGAAGCTGTCTGATAAATTACAGGAGGCCATCCAGGAAAAGAAGAAGAGATTGATCAAGATCATACATGAGACACCAAACGTTTACGGCATCAATCGGGCATCTTGGAGTTTGCAAGCGTTGTCTAATGCGTACCGGGAAACCTATTGTGAAAGCGTGTCGAGGAGTTCGATCTCAGTGTACTTTATTTCTGCGGGCTATAAATTCAAAAAGGCCAAGAAATCGTTAACAAGCAATGATCCAACTTATCGTGAGAAACTGACCAAGATCACAGCTACTCTTTCCCGACTGGCGCCCGATGAGAAGTTCTTTTCCATCGACGAATTTGGCCCATTTTCAGTGAAGATCCGAGGTGGCGTCGCACTCGTTCCTGGAGATGAAGTGCGAACCATTCCGCAGAGACAAAGAAGCAAGGGCTCGCTTATATGTACTGCAGCCTTGGAATTGTCGTCAAACCAGATGACCCATTTTTATTCCAAAAAGAAGAACACAAAGGAAATGATTAAGCTGCTGCGACGCCTGCTTATACGATACAGAACTGAAAAGCGCATTTTCCTCTCCTGGGACTCAGCGTCGTGGCATGCCTCAAAGGCGCTTTACAGCGTCGTTGATGAAATGAATAGCGACAGATTTAGAAACCGGCACAATACACCATTGGTTGAACTTACCCCTTTGCCTTCTGGTGCGCAGTTTTTGAATGTCATTGAGTTGGTGTTCAGTGGAATGGCGCGAGCAATACTGCACAACAGCAACTATGGATCGGTTGCTGAATGCAAGGCAGCGATAGACATTTATTTCGCGGAGCGGAATCGAGCCTTTGCCGAAAATCCCAGGAGGGCAGGAGACAAAATCTGGGGGAAGGAACGGGTCGAGCCCATCTTCAAAGAGGAAAACAATTGCAAGGATCCGTGTTGGCGGTAGCCGAATATCGCAGCAAATTTGCGATATCGCAGCAATTTGCGATAACGGTCCAAACCAAGTGTATGCTCAGCCTCAGCCTTGATTTCCGTCACCCTTGTTTGTGCAAGCGGTACCGCGCGGTCCTGGCACGAACCCGAAGTGCCGATGCGCACCGCCAGGGTCGGGTAATTGGGGTAAAGCAGCCCCCTAATCGGCTGGGACGCCAATTCGGTTGTCCCCTGGCTTGCCGTACAGAGGCTAAAATCTCGTCCCAAATTGCCTGCGTATGACGATTAGCGAACTCCTCGAACGCCCTCGCATCCTCCACCATTTTCATCCTGCGAAGTTCTTTTGGAACCGACAAAAGCGGTAATCTGGCTTCCGCTCTAATTATATTTCGTGCGACAATTTCCTCAATTTTCCGAGCGGTCCCGGCGCAAACGTTCCAAGCTGCGATCTTCGATGTTGCGATTTCTGCGACGGTAACCGCTTGGCCTGCATTGGTGACCTCAGCAGGTACAATCGCGGGGACGGTCCCAATGCTGAGAGCCGCTGCCGATGCCAGCAATTGCCTTCTGTCGATGCTGAGGCCCGATTCGGATTAAGTTGGTTTTGCCATGTCGCTCTCCTTTTCGCATCAAGGTAGAGGCAGGCACCCGCTGCTTTTTGCCGTCTTACGACGACCACATCCCCGATCAGGGAGACCACCTTGGCCACGGATGAGCAGGTTGGTGAGGAGCGGAATGTCCTCGTCTTGATGCAGCGGGGAATTTCGCAAGGACGACGATAGTCAAAGGAGACCGCCAAAAAAATTATTTTTCCGGGAGCGAAATCGTGAGTGTAAAGAACGGCCTGGAAGAAGAGGCGGGCCGAATGGTCATGAAGCCAACCAGTCCAGCACGTACCTCTACGGGGCCGAATGTCCGTTGACTGAGGTGGAGCGGACAGCAATGCTGCGGTGCGGTAATATCGGGTTTTGACCCATCTCGGAAATAAGCTGGCTATTTTGCTGCGCTGCGAAGGGCCATTCTCGTTTACCAGTGTGGTAGGGTGTGGTCCTCGCTTGAGGACAAAGCCATGAAGCGACGCGAGTTCATCACGCTGCTCGGCGGTACGGCGGTGGCGTGGCCGTTTGCTGCTCGCGCGCAGCAGCCGACGATGCCGGTGATCGGCTTTCTTCACCTCACATCGCTCGAAACGAACCGCGAGAACCTCGCCACTTTTCGCCAAGGTCTGGCTGATACCGGTTACATCGAGGGTAAGAACGTCGCAATCGAATATCGGTGGTCTCAGGGTCAAAACGATAGGCTGCCGACACTGGTCGCCGAATTGGTTCGCCTGCGGGTGTCCGTCATCGCTGTACTGGAGAGTACAAATGGTGCGCTTGCCGCCAAGGCGGCGACCCAAACGATCCCGATTGTGTTTATGCAGGGCGCCGACCCGGTCCAAGTCGGCCTCGTCGGTAGTCTCAACCGACCTGGCGGAAATCTCACCGGCATTGGCCTCTTGTCCGCCGAAACGGCAGCAAAGCGCCTTGAGCTGTTGCTCGAATTGGTACCCAAGGCCACATTGATCGCTTATCTCCGCAACCCAACCAACCCTATTTATGCGGAGTCCGAAACGAGAGAAGTGCAGGTTGCGGCGCGTGCTCGCGGGGTGCGCCTCTTGGTCGTGAATGCAAGTCGTCCAAGCGAGATCGAGACAGCCTTTGTGGACCTTGTTCAGCAACGGGCTGACGCGCTCCAAGTGAGCGGCGACGGTTATCTTCTTACCCAGGCCGATCAAATCGTCACGCTGGCGGCCCGTCATGCCGTACCGGCGATTTACGCCTGGCCCCCGTACACGGCGGTCGGTGGTCTCATGAGCTATGGAACGAACATTCGTGATGCTTGGCGGCAAGCCGGCATCTATACCGGGCGGATTCTCAAGGGCGAAAAACCCGCCGATCTACCAGTGCAGCAAGTGACAAAAATTGACTTAGTCATCAACCTTAAAACCGCTAAGACGCTCGGCCTGGACGTGCCGCTCGGACTATCCGCCGGTGCCGACAAGGTGCTTGAATGAGTTTGAACAATGACCGCTGTTGGCACTTGGCGTCTTTCACTGCGGTGCACAAAAATTCGACGCGATCGGAGGTACTACGGACATAGACTGGCCCCTGGCCCCCGATCGCCTCCGAGGCTTTTGACCCCAAGCCGACTCTGGCGGCCAAATTTGCTGTGATGCACAAAGCTGCAATCATTCGTTGATGTGGTAGGCTGTAGCTCCATCCACGCGAGGGAGCCATGAGGCGACGACATTTCATTACGCTGGCGAGCAGTGTTGCCGTCATTTGGCCGCTTGCCGCGCGCGCGCAGCAGGCGGCACGTTTGCCTCTAGTTGCCATATTGCGGTCGGAAGTTGCAGGTGATCCCGAAGGGCTCCGGAACAGCGCCGCGCTGGTCCACGGACTGCAAGCATTGGGATGGACAGAAGGCCGCAACGTTCGGATCGAAAAACGGTGGGCCGGCGGTTCTGTCGACGCAATGAAGGCCCTCGCAAGAGAGCTTGTGGCATTGGAGCCCAACGTTATCGTTGTCATTTCGACGCCCGTGACTGCGGCAGTCATGCAAGAGACGCACACAATACCTATCATTTTTCTGCAAAATTTCGATCCAGTCGGCTCCGGCTTCGTGAAAAGCCTCGCGGCGCCGGGCGGCAACATCACAGGCTTTACTAGCTACGAACCAGCTATGGCTAGCAAATGGCTCGAACTCCTCAAAGAGGTCGCGCCTCAGGCGGCCCGCGTTGCGATCATATACAACCCGCAAACGGCACCCTTCGCAGGCGCCCTTTTGCGTTCTATCGAGACGGCTGGTCCCGTCTTTGCGATTCAGCCGATCGCAATGCCAATTCGAGACGCCGGAACAATTGAAAATGCGATCGAAGCCTTTGCACGCGAGATAAACCCCGGTCTTCTGGTGTTGCCCGACGTCACGACCACAGTTCATGAGAAGCTAATCGTGAAGTTGGCGGTTCAACATCGGTTGCCGGCCATTTACCCATGGCGTCATTTTGTTACCGCCGGTGGTCTGATGTGCTACGCGGTCGATCTTCCTGACCTATGGCGGCGTTCCGCTTCTTATGTCGATCGGGTGCTCAAGGGCGAGAAGCCGACCGACCTGCCGGTGCAGGTGCCGACCAAGTACGAGCTGGTGATCAATCTGAAGGCCGCGAAGGCGCTCGGCCTTGAGGTGCCGCCCATGCTGCTCGGCCGCGCCGACGAGGTGATCGAGTGATGAGACGGCGGGAGTTCATTGGGCTGCTCGGCGGAGGAGCGACGTGGCCGCTCACGGCGCGGGCGCAGCAGCGGCCCATGCCCGTGATCGGGTGGCTCCACAGTGCGACGCCAGCGGGATACGCGCAGATGATGACTGCTGCTTTCCGCCAGGGTCTGAGTGAAGGCGGCTATACCGAAGGTCGAAATGTTTCGATCGAATATCGCTGGGCAGAAAATCAGATTGAGCGACTGCCAGCGCTGGCCGCCGACTTGGCTCGCCACCAAGTATCGGTCATCGCGGCATGCGGCAGCCCAACCTCAGCGTTGGCGGCAAAATCAGTGACCACATCAATCCCGATTATCTTCGAGAATGGAGGCGATCCTGTACAGCTCGGCTTGGTTGCGAGCCTCAGCAGGCCGGGCGGGAACGTAACGGGAGCTACCAATTTCAGTGCTGAACTCGTGACAAAGAGGCTGGGACTCCTCCGCGAACTGGTGCCTTCCGCAACATCAGTCGCCGTTCTAGTGAATCCAACCCGGCCAGGTGTCGATGCACAGTTGGCTCAAGTGCAAGAGGCCGCTCGGGCACTCGGGCTACCGCTGCACATCTTGAAGGCTGGCAACCAACGCGACTTCGATGCGGTTTTCCTAACCTTGGTCGAACTACGGGCCGGTGCGCTCGTAATTGCTGCCGATGCATTGTTTGCCGACCGGCGTGATCAAATCGTTGACTTGGCAAGACGCTATTCCGTTCCCACGATTTACGAAGTGCGCGAGTTTGTCGCAGCCGGTGGCCTGATGAGCTATGGCACCAGCCTTCCGGATGTGTACCGCCACGTTGGAATCCTCGCTGGTCGGATTCTCAAGGGTGAGAAACCTACGGACCTTCCCGTCACCCAGCCCACCAAGTTCGAGCTGGTCATCAACCTGAAGACTGCCAAGGAGCTCGGTCTCACCATACCGGCGGGCGTGCTCGCCATCGCTGACGAAGTAATTGAATGAAGCCGCGAATCGCTGCGGTGCATGAGTCCGCAATTGGCAGTGCGCCCCGAAGGCGCGAATCATCACTGGAGGAAGAATCCACCCGGAGAGTGACCCGCACATCCGGCTGAGCGGTGATAGGAAACGGAGCGTTGACGCATGGCACAAGCTACCGCGCCCATCCTCGACTCTACCTTAAGAGCCCCGCCAGTTGGGGGTCCACCGAGAGTCTGCTTACTGAGTTACTGCGGAAATTGAGTGCGGGCAACGGCCCAGGGCGGACCGCTGCCTTTGGACCCCAAGCTGTCATTGTGTTCACGTGGACAACTGCTCATCTTGGAACGGAGATGAGCTGGAAGATGGCGAGGTAACCACCGGCCGCTTGTTCTCGAAAGAGGAGGCCACGTTATGGCGGAGGGAAACGAGACCAGTGATGTCTGGGGCCGAACAGCGGGCATCGACGAAGGCGCGCTGTCCGTCATGACCGAGCGGCTCGAAAGCCGTGCCAAACACCCGTTCTTTCGCCGCGTTATTGCGGAATACATCGGCGATCTCGAATTGGAGCGAATCTCAAGTGCGCTGGAGATTGGATGCGGCACGGGCGTGGTATCGCGGGCACTGGCCGTCGCACCCGGATTTCGCGGGACCATCACGGCGACTGATGTCAGCCCGCATCTGATCGACGCCGGACGTCGGTTTGCGGCGATGGAAGGTGTAGAAGGCCGGATCGCATTCGAGGTCAGCAGCGCCGCTGACTTGCGCGCCGAGAATAGCACGTACGACCTCATCATCGCCCACACGCTTTTCAGCCACGCGGCGAATCCGGTCGCGATCTTGGCGGAGTGCGGACGGGTATTGCGTTCCCGCGGACAGCTTCTAATCTTCGATCGCGACTTTGCGTCATCGGCGCTCTCGCTTGAAAAGGAAATCGCCGCTAAGATTGATATTGGGGATATCGCTCTTGCCTTCGCTGCACAGCCCTACATCATCCGTCAATTACCCAGACTTCTTGTCGATACGGGCTTTGGGATCGGGTCCCATCGCTCTTATGTCATTGCCGATGTCGGTCGCGCCGAATTTTTTTCCGAGCAACTAACAACGTGGCGCCGGTTGCTGCCGGTCTCAGGCGTGATCGATAAGGGCGATGCCGATCTCCTCATGGACGGTCTTGAAGCCGCGTCCGCCGCCGGGACCTTGTTCTGGGCAAATAACTTCTACACGTTTATCGCCCGGAAAACTCGCTGAACGATATTGCGGTGTCGCAGACAAGATAAAGCCACGCCATCTCCTCAGCCTCAGCCAATGTCCCCTTCGTGTACAAACGCGATGTGCCGGCACGCATTACTAACGTCGGGTGACTGAGGTAGAGCAGAGCCAACGCGAGCGGCACCGGGCCGCAACCAAGTGGTTCATTTGCAATGATAATTCACGACGGGCTTGCATTACGAGATTAGACAGCCTGATAATCCGGCAGCGGGCGAAGGACGCGCTATGCTCTCGGGTTCGATCGATCCGCATTACGCGATTGCCGGATTCCTCGTCGGCGCGCTTGTAGGCGTGACTGGCGTAGGAGGCGGATCGCTTATGACGCCGATCCTCATCGTGCTCTTTGGTGTTTCCCCAGCGACGGCCGTTGGGACAGACCTACTTTTCGCGGCAGCTACTAAGACCGTGGGAAGTCTTGTCCACGGCTTCAACCGAACAATTGACTGGCGAGTTGTGCGAAGGCTTGCGACCGGCAGCATGCCTGCGACGGGCCTCGCTCTGATGGTGCTGTCTTGGTTGAATATGAGGGCTGGTGGTGCCCATCAGATTGTCACGGCGGTTCTCAGCATCGCCCTGTTATTGACGGCCAGTGCTCTGATTGCTCGTAACAAGATTTTTCGCACTTATTCGCAGCGCCTGGCCAATCTGAGTGACAGCTCGATTGCCCGACTGACCATTGGGATGGGCGCCATGTTGGGAATTCTTGTGAGTTTTTCCTCCGTTGGTGCAGGCGCGATAGGCGTTACGGCTTTAGTGTTGTTGTATCCTCGGGTGTGGATAGCACAGATCGTTGGCTCCGATATCGCGCACGCGGTCCCTTTAACACTGATCGCGGGACTTGGTTATGGCGTGATGGGCTCGGTCGATCTTCACACACTCGTGTCGCTGCTCGCGGGGTCGCTCCCCGGTATCTTTGTTGGCAGTTCGATATCAGCGCGCGTTCCGGACGCTGCGCTGCGATATCTTCTGGCCGCAGTGCTAATCGTAGTGGGGAACAAACTCTTTGTTGATGTTTCTGCCCAGCTCGGGGCGAACGTTGAGGCAGCCCGTATCACACCAGCTTCCAAATCGGAATGCCCAGTTGCTTGGGGGGAAGAGGATGGTACCGACGCAATCGCAGGAGCGCGACGGTACTCCGACTCAAAGTCCCAGCCATCTAGTGTTCAGTGCGCTCCATCCATTCCGGGAAATTAAGGCCATGGCATTACGCGATACGCGCGAATCAGTGCTTCCAACGACCCCAAAACTCGAGTTCAGTGCTGCGGAGATAGGCGCACTCGCCCACCTTTACCGCGGTGAGATCTACCGAAGCACTGTCTGGTGTACCCGCCTCGACAGCACGACAAACTGGGCGGTGGTTACGACGGGAATCGACTTTCAGCAGTATGCAAGCCTCGCCCTTGCCTATGGTGCTCGTTGGTCTGCTGGTCACTGTATTCCTTCTGTTCGAGGCCCGTCGGTACCGATATTTCAACGTCTGGCGGGCACGCGCACGGCTACTCGAGACCGATTTCTGCGCCCCAATGATAAGAGGCGAAGGCATTCGGTTAGGGGCGAGCTGGGCCGAGTTGCTGGCGAAGGATTATTGCGATCCCCGCTACCACATTAGCTTCATCCGCGCGATTGGTCGCCGGCTTCGCCGCACATGCATCTGGATCTTTGTGATCCAGGCGGTTGCGAACTACGGCAAGCTCGCCATTCACCCCGCCGCCACTGACCAGCCTTGCCGACGTCTGGGAGCGTGCCGCCATTGGTCCGATCCCCGGTGGGGCGGGAGTGCTATTCCATGGCGGATGGGCGGTATTCGCGCTCCTAACTCTCGACGCGAGCGGCGGAGCCTGATTGCGATGGGGTAGCGACGGAGAGGCGGAAAAGTTCGTCTTGGGCCTTAACTTGAGGCGCAACGAAGGTGGCTCCCGATTCGAGTGGTCGTTTGCGCTTTTCCGGACCTTTTGCGAGGCTGCCGAGCATAGTTTTTGAATGAAGACAGCGTTATAGTCGTCGGGCAAGCTCAAAATCGAGGAGGGGACAATGAAAGCGACTATTGCGATCATCCTGTCCATGCTTTTCGGCACTCCCGCGCTCGCGGCCACATTCGTGTACGTTTCAAACGCCGACGACGGCGAGATTGGGACTTACGCGCTGCAACCGGACGGCTCGCTCAAACCAGGACAGCGCATCAAGGCGGAAAAAATCGTGATGCCGATGGCGGTGAGCCCGGACAAGCGCTTCCTTATCGCGGCAGTGCGTTCGAAGCCATACCGGGCATTCAGCTACATCATCAATCCGGGCTCGGGGGAGCTGAAGCTTGTCGGCACAGGCCCGCTAGCCGAGAGTTTTCCCTACATCTCGCTCGACCGTAGCGGCCGATTTCTTTTTGGAGCCTCCTACGGCGCCAATCTCGTAAGCGTGAACCCGGTCGGCGCGGATGGCCGGATCGGCGAGCCGTTGCAGGTTGTGCCTACCGCGCGCAATGCACACTCGATCCGCGTCGACAACTCGAACCGGTTCGTGTTCGCCCCACATCTCGGCACTGACCAGGTTTTCCAATTCTTGTTCGACGAAAAGAGCGGACGCCTCACCGCGAATACGCCACCGGTCTTGCAGCTTAAGCAGGGCACAGGACCGCGTCATCTGGTTGTCTCACAAGACGATCGCTTCATCTATCTTCTAAACGAACTCACCGGCACGGTGACAACGCTGGCGCTCGACCCCAGCACCGGCCTCCTCACCGAACTCGACTCTGTATCGGTCCTGCCTCCAGAGACGAAGCTTTTACCCGGGATGCCGCGGGGTGCAGTCGGCACGCCCACCGCGAACCAAGCCCCGCGCAACACCGATAATGACATCTGGGCCGCCGATCTTCACCTCACCCCGAACGGCCGGTTCCTCTACGCCTCCGAGCGCACGACGAGCACGATCGGGGCGTTCCGCGTTGATGGGGCGAGCGGAAAATTGACCTATCTCGGAAGCACTCAAACGGAGAAGCAGCCCCGCGGGTTCAACATCGACCCAACCGGCCAGTTCATCGTCGTGTCTGGCGAGAAATCGGACATGCTCGCGGCATACTCGATCCAGACCGAGAGCGGCGCCTTGAAGGCAATTGGACGTTATCCGGCCGGCAAAGGAGCGAATTGGGTCGAGATCGTGAGTTTTGATTAGCCAATGCCTCGCCGCGGGGCGTCGGCTTTGCCGATCAAACATCGCGCCGTTGCGCCAGTCCGCCGCGCAGTCGGGCAGTCGGTTGGACTGGAGGCTACCAGTTCGGGGAGGGAATTGCCCGCAGAAGACATGGGCTCTGGATTGTTGCGCACAAATAGTGGCTCTATCCCGCGAGTTGCAATTTCCTGATTTGATTGGCTGTGTCACCGAGCTGAATCTTCGAGTGAT
This sequence comes from uncultured Alphaproteobacteria bacterium, assembly GCA_963841705.1. Classification (GTDB taxonomy): domain Bacteria; phylum Pseudomonadota; class Alphaproteobacteria; order Rhizobiales; family Xanthobacteraceae; genus VAZQ01. The sequence goes on along the minus strand of CAWJDY010000043.1, from coordinate 19,292 downwards.
TGATCTGGGTCTAGGCGGCCAGCCGTTATTTATTTATACTTTCTGACGGCCGAGTCAGTCGGCGCGATTTTGGGAGGAACACATGATCGCACGTCGCACGCTCCTCAAGGGAGCATCCTGTGCCGTTATGTCGGCAGCAGTATCGAGCATTTACGTGCGCAGCAGCCAGGCCCAGCAAGTACCATACTCATCGGGCACCGAGGCGCCCAAGCTCAAAGCTCCCGTCAATGCTTGCGATTGCCACATGCACATCTACAACTCCCGCTTCCCGGTGGCGGCGAACGCAACACTGCGGCCTCCGGATGCGCTCGTTCCTGACTACAAACTGCTGCAGAAGCGCATCGGGACAACCCGAAACGTGGTCGTCACGCCTTCCACCTACGGCACCGACAACAGCGTTACGCTTGACGCCATCGCAAAGATCGGCTCGACCGCCCGCGGCGTTGCGGTCGTCGACACCGGCGTTACCGACGCCGAGTTGAAGCGCTTGAACAGGCTCGGCGTGCGCGGCATCCGCTTCAACCTGGTGCAAACAGGCGCCACTACGGTTGAAATGTTTGAGCCGCTGTCGAAACGGATTCATGACTTAGGTTGGCATGTGCAGCTCAACCTCAAACCTGAACTGCTGGTGCAGATTGAGGAGTTGCTGCTGCGGTCCCCATCACCCCTCGTGTTCGATCACCTGGCGCACATTCCCCGTGAAGTCGGCGTAGAGCATCCATCCTTGAAGACTATGCGAAAACTCCTCGACAAGGGACACACCTGGGTAAAGCTCTCAGGCGCCTACCAAGATACGATGGTAGGTGCGCCAACCTATGCGGACGCGACCCCCATTGCACAGGCCTACGTGAAGGCCGCGCCCGACCGCATGGTATGGGGGAGCGATTGGCCGCATCCGACCGAGAAGGACAAGCCGGACGACGCGGTCTTGTTCGACCTTCTATTAGAGTGGGTCCCCGATGAGGGCATGCGCAACCGCATCCTGGTGCAGAATCCCGAAGTGCTCTACGGCTTCGGCAGGTCAACCTAGGTCAACTTGGTCTTCGCCCTTGGCCCTACCGCTGTGCGGCGGATCGTTCGTCGGGGCTATCGTGGTGGGGTCCGACTTTCCCAGGCCTTCTGCTGCACTGCATCAGTCCGGTTGTGGCACTGGGCGGCTGAGCGGGAATGTCCGTATTGACGGAGAGTATCGGAGGGTAAGCGGCTCACTGCCGGCGCGCTCATTACCGCAGCTCATAAATCTCACTTAACATCGACCGCTCCGGTCGTTTTGTCTGTTGCTTATGAAGTCAAGCCCGCGGACGACCCGAAAGCACTACACGCCAACTCCGCCATTCAAAAATTCTCATGAGAGTGCGGCGATAAGCCACCCTTGCGAGCGCAGCCGTATTCTTCGCATAGATAAGAAAGATCGCCTTCGCACGGATGGCCTGTAATTGGGCAAAGCAATGCAAACTTTAATTCGAGATTGTCCTGAGGTCGTCGCTGGTTGTCCCCAAAACACTTCCCAACGGAGGATTCGGTCATATGTTGCACCCCAGGCTAGTTAGAAACGCCGCGTCCACGATTGGGTAGCGGTAATTATTTCGATCGCCCAAGAGCGGGGTGATGGACATAGGGACGGGCGTCAAACCCGAAGCAGCATCAAATGTTCTGGCGACCTCGCTCCTGGCCCGAGTGCGAGCATCTCACGTCAGTAAAGCCTAAAGCACTCCGTTTCTTGCTGTTGAATTATGTCTGCAGTGAGTGGTTTGAGGGATGAACTCCGAGCACATTGGCTGGTTGTGTCATGAATCCGATTATGGCAATGCGCCCCGAAGGCGCGAATCATCAGCGGAGGAAGAATCCACCCGGAGAGTTGTCGATTGATCCGGTAGCTGACTGGCGGCTCGTGGGTAACCGCATGGGTTGGAGCCTCGTGACAAAGCCGCCATACCCGCTGACTGATCCCCGCGAATTCGATATTGTGCGCCCTAGCGCGCGGCAGCGGGACAAACACGTCACATGGCTGGTCGGCTGGACGGTATTCATGCGCTCATTACGGGCGCTGCGAGTGGTATCGGCGCTGCGTGCGCTCGACGCATGGCACGCGACGGGGCGCAATTGTTGTTGGCGGACCAAAATGGTGACGGCGCAAAGAGCCTTGCTGAAGAGCTTGGGCACATTTCTATCCAGGCGAACGTTACCGACGCAGATGACATCCAGCGCATGATCGATTTGGCGTACCGGCGGTGGGGGCGCCTCGATGTGCTGTTCAACAACGCTGGGATAGCCGAAGTCCGGCAACTGCTCGAGCTTACCGAGGAAGACTGGGACCGCATGCTGGCGGTCAACCTGCGTGCCGTCTTTTTCGTGTTGCAAGGCGCCGCCAAACGCATGCGTCATCAGTCGCCGATTGCAGGCTCTGAGCTGCGCGGAAAGCTGATCCAGACCGCGTCGATCGCCGCATACCGAGGCGGCTTGGCCAACATGCCTCACTACGCGGCCAGCAAGGCCGGCGTAGTCAGCATCACGCGCACCGCGGCACAGGTGCTGGCGGCCGACAGGATCACTTCGAATTGCATCTGCCCTGGTGCGGTCGACACTCCAATGTGGAGGAAGATCGACGCTGAGTGGACAAAAATTGAGGGCTGGGAGATCGGTGAAGCCTGGAAGCGGAGAACGTCACTTATTCCGATCGGCCGCCCCGAAACCCCTGAGGACGTGGCTGGCGTGGTTAGTTTTCTCGCTAGCCGTGACTCTGATTACATGACGGGTCAGGCCGTCATCGTTGATGGCGGCCTTGTTATGGGCAGCTGAGACCAGAGGGATATGCGATCGACCCAGCGTATTGGTGCCTGACAGTCGTCTGAACTGGATCGTAGATCAGCAATCGGCATCCAAACGCGGCTAGCTTGCGTGCGGTTGCGCGGCCAATACGGCCAAACCCGATGATTCCACAAGTCAGTGCTGCCAGACGCCGAAGGTTTGCGGATGCGGGCGCCCAGCGCCCAGCGCGCACTTCGCGGTCAAAGAAAACGATCCCCTGGTCCAAGCAAGCACGAATCCGACCGCGTGGTCCGAGACCTCCTCGACCGAGTAGTCCGGCACATTGGTTACCCAGATGCCGCGCTTGGTCGCCTCGTCGACGGCGATGTTGTCGATGCCAACTCCTAGCCTGGCAACGATCTTGAGTTGTGGCGAAGTAGCAATGGCAGTTGCCGAGACTATTGCCCAATTCGTCATGATCGCGGAAGGCTTGTGCTCCCGAACGAGACATTGTGCAATCGCCCGGCCAATACCAGACCCACTTCCGGTGACCACCGCAATGCGTTCCTCGAGAACCCCGGTCATTTTCCTCTCCTCCTCTAAACTACATGTAGTGCCCATTGCCCAACGGGTGGTACATTACCGAAAAACTCTCTGGCTCCTCAAAAGCCCAATGGCCGCAATCGACACTGGCCATGATCCCCGCGAGCCTTACATCTCCAAACGGGCGAGCTATGATTAGGGACCGATGCGGTTGATGTGGTTGTAAAAGCCACCGCGGCCCGCGCGGGCCAGATTGCAGCCGCAACCGAAAACAGCGTCGCAGAGCCCGCGCCGCCAACGGCCGAGAAGAGCGCGGGCTCGTTTTTTCAATCCTCGGAAGGAAGGCGGCAAAGCAACGTCGAAGGATGGTCCGCTTACCCTCCAAGACTCTCCGTGAATGCGGACATCTCGGCTCGACAGCCCTGTGCCGATTTTGTTGCAAAAGTCTGAAAACGCCGGGCGACAAAATTCCCGCCAGAAGACGAAACAAGCCGCGATTTGAAGCAAGCCGTCGAAACGCTCACGCGCGTGCGTGACGGGATCAGCGGATTGAGACGCAATAGCGCGACAACTTTCCAGCCCTCTTACTCAGGGCAAACCACTAAGTTAACGTCCAGTTGGGTCAAAACAAGCGGTTATCGTATCGCAACATCGGATGGCCGGTTTACCTCGGTCATCGGAGATGATGTAGCGTTGAAACATGCGCGTGTACCAATTCGTGGTGCCCGCGCGCTGGTGCGATCAGCGAAGACTTGTTCCCGTCGGGCAGCTTATGGTCGTGAGCGCCATGGGATTGCAGCAAGCCGGCGGCAGGAAAGCAGCGAGGGAGATTCGTGCTCGCGGCGGACGAGCAGGATCAGTCAGCAGCTTTAGCGAGCCCAACGAGGATTCTTGCAACAGACGTGTGTCTGGAGGCGGCGGTACTGTTGCAACCAGCCGCGCCGCCGATCTGCCGGTCGAACAAGCTGCGAACCTCGAATTCGCGGTCAATTTGAAGACAGCCAAGCAACCCTATCCCGCGTAGGAAAGATTATGCGGTCGTGAAGTTCGGAACATCGCCGTCGCATCTGCTGACTGATGCTTGCATTCGGATATCGTTAAGTCTACGGCTGTTTTTGAAACTGGAAGGTCGCGTGGGCACACCGCACGCGGCAGAGCTTGTGGACGGGGGGTAGTTGTCTGCGATTCGTTTGGATTTTCCCCCACTTACTGAGCGCACGCCATGAAAGTCTCGCGTAGACGATTTCTGCAGTTAGGCGCCGCTGGCGCTGCCCTTTCGCTCGCCAGACGAACAGCATCGGCGCAAGCCTATCCCTCGCGGGCGGTGCGCGTGATCGTCGGGCAGGCCGCGGGCAGCTCCTCGGATATCACCGCGCGCCTAATCGCGCAGTTTGTATCACAGCGGCTCGGGCAGCAGTTCGTCGTCGAGGTGCGGCCGGGCGCCACTGGCAACATTGCGACCGAATTCGTGGCGGGTGCGCCGCCTGACGGCTACACGCTCCTGCTCATCAATTCACAGAACACAATCAATCAGACGCTCTACACCAAGCTCAATTTCGATTTTCTGCGCGACATCGCGCCAATTACCGGAATCGATCTCGTGCCGCTGGTGATGGAGGTGAATCCGTCCTTCCCGGCGAGCACTGTTCCGGAATTCATTGCCTATGCCAAGGCGCATCCCGGCAAGATCAATATGGCCTCGGCCGGTATCGGCGGGCCGCAGCACGTCGCCGGTGAGCTGTTCAAGTTCATGGCCGGCGTCGACCTCCTGCACGTGCCGTATCGCGGCTCAACGCCGGCGCTGACCGATCTCCTGGCCGGCCAGGTGCAGGTGATGTTTGACGTCACACCTTCCTCGCTCCCACACATCCGCTCAGCCAGGTTGCGAGCGCTGGCGGTGACCTCGACGAAACGATTGGACGTGCTGCCCCGCGTGCCAGCGGTCGCCGAGTTCCTGCCTGGCTACGAGGCCAGCGGGTGGATCGGCTTCGGCGCGCCGAAGAACACGCCAGCGGCAATCATTGATACACTCAACAAGGAGATCAATGCGGCAATTGCCGACGACAAGATTAGGACGCGGCTCGCTGGCCTGGGTGGTATCGTGATGGCGCCGAACTCGCCTGCGCAGTTCGCAAAGTTCATCGCCGAAAACGCCGCAAAATGGGCTCAGGTGATCAAGGCGGCGGGGATCAAGCCGGAGTGAGCCGCGTTCGCTCCCCCTGCCAGCTCAGTGGGCCCTTTGGCGAGTTTCGGTCGGACTGCTTGGTGCCGGTTTGGCTAAGAAACGAGCGAGGCGCATTCCGGGACAAGTCCTTGCGATTGGGGTCCTTCCGCCGACGGAGCGATCGCACCGCTCTCGGTCTTTACTTTATCTGAGTTCACGGCAATTTCGGCGTCAACCGTATGGGTGGGGAAGCGCTCGTTGCGCACCTTCAACCCGAGCGCGGCGGCCATGTAACCGAACACAGGCTCGGTGGAGGTGACCGCAACACCCGCGTACTTGGCGCGAATTTCTGCAATCTTCCGGTTGACGCGATCGAGCGCGCCGATCAAGGCCTGAAGACGGGCGGCGTAATCCGAAGCGTGCGCGGGATCGGCCCTGCTGAAGGCGTCCGCCAGCGCGCGCGCCACCGCCGGCATGGTGGCCGGCTGGTACCAAAGGTGGGGGTTATCGCCTGCCTTTTTGTTGACGAGCTGCGCAACCTCGATGACCGTGCGCTCGGCCCGCGGCGCGGCGTTGAGCAGCTTGTCCATCCAGGCGTCATAGTCGGCACCGTTAAAGATCACGATTTGTGCGGTAGCCACCTGGCGCACGATTGCAGGCGTCGTCTCGAAAAGGTGCGGGTCCTGATTGGGATTGCTCATGATGCTTGTCACTTCGACCCGATCGCCGCCGATCTGCCCGGCAACGTCGCCGTAGAAGTTTTCCGCTGCGAGCACGCTGAGCTTCGCCTCCTGCCCTGCCGCCCCCACGGTCAGCGACAGGAACAATCCGAATGCTGCTGCAAATCGCGCGACGGTTCGCATGAATCCCTACCCTTTTCTAAACCTGGTCCAACTTAGAAAGTGGGTTGCAAGGCTTGGCGCAATCGCCAACGCTGATGCTGGAACCGCATCATTTGGCACGCGAACTCTCGGCACAGGACGCGCAGAGACCCTGAATCTCGATCGTGGTCTGATCAACAGCGAATTCGTATTTCGTCTATCGTTCTCATAAGCTGCTTCACGACGCCGCCCACATGCATCTCATCAATATGACCGCAGTGGTGGCATATTGCGAAAATGGCGGTGTCATGCCTGTGCTGCGGGTCGGCGCAGGCGACATAGGCGTTCATTGACTCCAGTCGATGCGCCAGGCCATCTCGCATCAGACGATTCAATGCCCGGTACACGGTGGGCGGAGCCGAGATGCCTTTCGGTCGAACCGCATCAAGAATCTCATACGCCGTCATCATCAGGCCACGCGCCGACCGGAGCACGCGATAAACCTGCTGGTGGTTTTCCGACCGTGGTTGGATGCGGTTCATCGGGCCTCCCAGGCAAAGCCGGGTTCAACTCTAGGATGTAATACACTCTAGGTAGATACTATGTTACGTTATAAGGTAACAAGCCCACGCCTAGCATGAGCCGAGAACCCTTGCATAGTCTCTGCCTCCAGATACTTGCGGCCTCAGATGAAATCGGGGAACGCCGTGCGCCAGCGCGCTTTGATGAAGCGCGCGCCTCTATGCGCGATGAAATCGCGCGGCTGACAGCCGCTGGCGTTCCGGATCTTACACTTGTTGCCGTGATGTTGACCGAAATGATCCCCCGGATGGTTCACGAGAATCAACCCGAATGGGCGGCGTCAGTACTCACGCATCTTGCATCGAATATTCGCTCCGGCGCAGTCCAAGGGTCGGACGCGACAGTAAAGGGGTATGCAATCCCATGAGGCCAACGCCACTCGCCGGACGCGAATGCAGTGAAGGAACCCTGAGGTGCGCACTCGTGCTATCCCGATCCAGATGTCATTTGTCATTTAACATCACACGCGTAGCTTTGCGCGGCTTCGCATGGCACGCGACTCTTGCATTGTTCGCCATTGCATTTTTCGCGCGTGAGACGGCAAGCGCGCAGGACAAGGGCACCCTCAATCCCGAGCCGTTGCCGCCGCTCGCCAAGCCCGATGATCGCCGCACGCCGGCCAAGGAGCTGTTCGCTCGCAAGACGACACCCACCGCGCTTCCGCCGCGCTCCATCGGCTTCTATACCAAAGGCTGCCTTGCAGGTGCCGTCGCATTGCCCCTCAACGGCGAGAACTGGCAAGTGATGCGCGTTTCGCGCAACCGCAACTGGGGACATCCGAGCCTGGTGCAATTCATCGAACGATTGTCCGAGCAAGCGGCCAGGAGCGGCTGGCCCGGGCTGCTCATCGGCGACATGTCGCAGCCGCGGGGCGGCCCGATGCTCAACGGCCATGCGAGCCATCAGATCGGCCTCGATGTCGACATCTGGCTCACGCCCATGCCCGAGCATGAGCTCGCGCGCGAAGAGCGCGAAGAGATGATGGCTACCGTCGTGGTCGCCAAGGACCGCAAGGATGTCGATCCCAAGGTATGGACGCCGGCGCATGTGGCGCTGATCAAGGCGGCGGCCGAGGATCCGCAGGTCAACCGAATGTTCGTGAACCCTGCCATCAAGAAAGCACTGTGCAGGGACGCCGGCAGCAATCGGGCGTGGCTCGCAAAGGTGCAGCCGTGGCTAGGGCACGACTGGCACTTCCACGTCCGTCTCAACTGTCCGCCGGACAGTCCGGAATGCGAGCCGCAGGCGGCGCGCGAAGCCGGGGACCGCTGCCACGACAAGGAAATGCATCGCTGGTCAACCGAGGCGCTACCCGACCACACCTCGAACCCACGGCCGGGGCCTAAAATGACTGAACTGCCGGCGGCCTGTCGGCAGGTGCTGTTGGCGCCGTAGCGCAATCTGCGTTGCGCGCTTGAGCCGATCTAAGTTGGAAGGAGTAGGATGAGACTCGGACCGCGGATTTTTCTCAGTCAAGGAGACAATATGCGTTTCGTCCCGCGAGCGCTCCTCGGACTGCAATTGTTGGCTCAGCCGGCTGCCTTCGCAGCGGAAGAAAAATTCCTTATCGAACTCAACAGCATCGAGGCCGTTGAAAACCGTTGCGGGCTCAATTTCGTCATCGAGAACAAATCCGACATGGCGATCGAGAGCATGAAGCTAGACCTTGTCGTGTTCGGCCCTGAGTATTTTTATCATGCCAGGCAAGCGAGCGAAAATACTTTCTGTTGCGGATGTAGGCGATCTGCTCATCTATGCCAGCTGTACCCGCCGTCCCCTGCGCAACATCGTGATGATCCTACTTTCGGCGAAGGCGGGCTTGCGGGCTGGGGAGATCGCCAACCTGACCTGGGACATGGTGCTCGACGCCACCGGTCGGGTCAGTGGCCTGATCGAGCTGGCCGACGCCGCGGCCAAGAAATGCAGCGGCCGGTCAATTCCAGTCCACCCGGACCTCGCTGCCGCTCTGGCGGCGTGGCGGCAAGTAGCGCCGCCATCTGAGTATGTGATCGCGTCGGAGCGCGGCGGCCGAATGCGGCCGCTCAGCATCGTCGTATGGTTCAACCGGGCGTTCAAGAACATCGGCCTGAAGGGCTGCTCGTCCCATTCAGGGCGGCGGACGTTCGTCACCCGGGCCGCTCGGATCGTCCACAAAGCAGGCGGCTCGCTGCGGGACGTGCAATTGCTGGCGGGCCACCGGTCGATCCAGACGACGCAGCGGTACATCGACGGCGACAGCGACGCCCAGCGCAAGCTCGTTGCGATGATTTGAAGGCCTATGGTCGCGACGAGCACAACTCCACGCCGTCTCGAGGCGAGGCATCAGGACCCTGGCGGCATTCGGAACGGGCCAGGCTCCGCCATCAACCACGCTGTTCGAATTATTCATGCCATTTGCGGCCTCGCCGGGTCAGCAACATGGATTGACGACATTCGAGCCGACCTCAGGGCCGAGAAGGTCCGGGCCGCGATCAGGCACCACAACACGGCGGCCGTGTTTGATTGGCTAATGGCCGGTCTGAGCTACCAAGGCATCTCTGATCAGGCGGCCTATGCGTACATGGCGCGACATGGCCGGGCGACCTGGCGCGACATTGACCAGAAGCTAAGCCGCGGCGCCAGCTGCCCCAAGCTCAAGTCCTACTGGCATTTCCATGGTTGCCGCTACGAAAAGGCCAGCCGGACCTGTGCCGAGCCCGAGCACATTAGCCGCTGTCCGCTGCCGAGCCATGACTTGCGGAATGGCCACCTCAACCAGACCGCCTATTCCCTGTTCCTGTTCATCCGCAACCTTGCCGACGGCGATTTGATCGGCTGGATCGACGCCCAGCTGGAGGCGGCCAACAGTCCGCCTGGCCCCGACCGGTTGCCTCGAATGGCGGGGGCCCTGATCGAGCCGATGCGGGAAATGTACGGTGTCTCGGACAAGGTCCTCGCCATGGCCCTGTCTAGCCTCCTGCTCGGCCCTCCCAAGAAAATGGTCCTCTGGATCGAGGTCGGCGGGACCATGATTGCCATCGACACGTTGGTTCACAACTTTCTGCACCGGACCGGCATCCTGGCCCGGTTTAACGCGAACCACTCGTATGGCGCGGCCTGCTACCGGCTCGGCGGCTGCACCGACATCATTCAAACCGTCGCCAAGCGGATCGATGCCCGACAGTTCAATCCAACGTTTCCGCAAACTTTTCCCCGGTTCGTCCAGCACGCGGTCTGGCGGTATTGCAGCCAGAGCGGCCTCGACGTTTGCAACGGCAATCGCATCAATGATGTCCAACGCTGCGACAACCTGGATTGTCGAGTGCGCCTCATGTGTGACCGCGTGGTGTTGCGGAAAGGTGTCGAAGGCTAGGCGAGTATGTTATGCCACAAGCAGCCATTAGCCCGTCATCTATTCGATCACCATGATCAGCACTTGAGCGGCATCTTTTCACGGATTCCTGTCGATAGCGGCGACGGTTCCCGATATTGTGATCGCACCACTGATCCTAGACTATATAATTCCATCCTATAGGTCGCTGCCCGGCTAAAAGCCCATTTGCCAGCGAGGATCAACACATGTCTTTAATCCCGCGCTCTTCCGTATTCGCCCCTCGGATCGAATTCGTCCGCGCTATCGGGGCGGCAGCCCTACTTTTGTCTGCGCTGACAGCAGCGCACGCGACCGAGAAAGCAGTCGTCCTGCCGCCACCGACGATCGATGTGGCGGTCGCACCGGAGGGTGAACAGATCGCGGTCATCGCAGGCGGGTGCTTCTGGGGAATTCAAGCGGTTTACCAGCACACCGTGGGGGTCATTCAAGCCGTGTCGGGATACTCTGGCGGCACAAAGCAGACGGCCATTTATGAGGTTGTCAGCTCTGGCAGGACGGGTCACGCGGAGTCCGTGCAAATCAGGTTCAATTCAAAAAAGATCTCGTATGGTAAAATCCTTCAGATCTTTTTTTCGGTAGCGCACGATCCGACGCAACTCAATCGGCAGGGTCCGGATGTCGGTTCGCAATATCGCACGGTCATTTTCTATTCGAGTGACGACCAGAAGCGCGTCGCCGAGGCCTACATCAAGCAACTTGATGAGCTGAAGGTCTTCAAGAGTCCCATCGTCACGCGCGTCGACCGGCTCGAGACATTTTATTCGGCCGAGGCCTACCATCAAGACTATGCGACGCTCCATCCGGAGCAACCCTATATCGTCTACAACGACCTGCCGAAGATCAACAATCTCAAGCGTCTCATGCCTGACGTCTATCGGGAGAAGCCTGTGCTCGTCAGTTCCGCGGCAGCGAGCAATTAGCTGGAGCAAAAAAAAACGCGGGCGGGGCTGTCCAGTGAAGGTCAGGCCTTATCTATTCCGCGCGGTCGAGATCGACGGCGTGCCTTATTGGGACGGCGGCTATCTCGGCAACCCACATTTCGATGGCATCGGCGTGCGTGGCACCGTCGATCTGGCGCAAGAGGTACAGGCTGAGTGGGCATAAAGTTTTTTCACCGAGTCCGCTTCACCTCCGATCGCTGTGGTAGCGGCCACGGTATTCCGCCAAGAGAACTTACCTACCCAACAGAGCGTCTCGGAGTTCAATCAGCCTGGACAGTTCTTGCTCTTGCTGCGCGATCCGGTCCGCGGTTCTGTTTTCTCTTCAGCACCAGAGTACCAGCGGCCTGTTCGATCAACTCATTGATATTCTGCCGTATCATGGCAATGCGCTCGTCAAGTTCGGTAATCGTGGGGTCAGTCATCGCCTCTCTCGGGTTAAAAACATCCAGCTGAGCTTGGGTGACTTATCACTCCGAACTGGGTGAACAGTCGAGGGGGGTCAATCGTTCGCTCAGTCGATTTCGGGGCCAATTCTGGGGCCACGATGGATGGTCATGATGTTCACTGAACCTCCTGTGTTAGACACTGATGTGGTTGAGAGGTCAGCGGAGTAACTTTGTATGAGTTGCCGATACGTAACCTGCGGTAGATGCGAGCACTCGGGTTGTTGGATATCGCGGATCGTCTGAGCCGTAATTCTGAGCCCATGTTCGTTCAGGTAATCCCGCAGATCGGAAAAGACCCTGTCGTTGCCCTGCGACGCAATGACCAAGACGGCTTCTGCGATACCCTCGCCACGCAGAACGGAAAAATTGCCAGTCGTGTCGAAGTACATGAGAGGGGCCACATCGATTGGAACTCGATCAGGGCCAAACCAGTACCCGATGGAGTTGCCATCGACATCTTCTGCCACGAAACCGCTATAACGAACCATGTCTGCCATCGCTTGCGCATAAGCAAGGCGTGTGATGCCCTCTAAATTATCGCGGCCTTTGTATTCGGATTCGATGAGTGCTGGCAGTCCATCGTGCTCAAGAAAGATCACCCCCGCGCTCTTCAACCGATTTACGGTACCGCTCGCCCCATCATGCCACTGTAATTCCAGGAGGCTTCGAAGATCGTCTGGCACGATTCTCCCGCCCAGATGGTGCGCCGCAAATTGAACGGCCGGATCGCTCACTGGCATCATTCCATCTCCCGCAGGTAGGCACCGGATCTGCGTAAGGTATTCATCACGCCCACTCGTCGCAGCAGAGAGTGCCCTCTCAGCGGCAACGCGTCATCATACTCGTCGTTGACGCGGGATGTCGATTGGCAAGTACTCGATGCCAGATTGCTGAATTGGCTGCGGGTAGAGCTTCATCAATGCCAATACCTCTTGCGGCATACCCACTTTGACGGGGAGTCCCAGCGCGCGGGCTTCAGTTGCAGTAAGCGCGTAGTCATGTGTCCAATGGCCGCCCGCGAGCTTTTCCGCAAGGGCCGTCGCAGCCGCCTGCTCCATCCGTCGCATCAATAGCTCTATCGCCCCCCGCTTAACCTGGGCGAGAGCCTTCTCCCCCATATCGGCGAGAACCAGCGTGAGGTCGAACACACTTCCAGGAGGTTTCGAGTTGCGGGCTCTGACGATGCTCGCAGCTGGCAGTCCAGCGATCTGCGGATCGATCGGACCGAGCACCGAGAACTCGCCCAGTACGATTTCGTCAGCGGCGAGTGCAATCAGAGTTCCGCCAGACATCGCATAGACAGGAACATAGATCGCCACCTTGGCCTTATGTGCTTCAACTGCACGGGCGATCTGCATCGCTGCCAGCACAAGACCACCGGGCGTGTGGATCACGAGATCGATCGGCATATCGTCGGGCGTCTCCTTAATCGCCGCAATGATCGTCTGGGCACCCTCCAGATCGATGTGCCGAGAGACGGCAAAACCGAAAATGCTGCGTTTTTCCTGACGATGGATCATCGTGATAACACGGGACCCGTGCGACCTTTCAATTGCGCGGATCGCCTGTGCACGCCGCAAGGCATACCATCGCCCAGTGAGTAAGGGCTGCAACACCATGATTGCAATAAAAATCCAAAAGAGTGACGAGAGATCAAACGCCATGGTCACCTTTCCGTAGCTCACGTTGATCGTGACATTTGCTACGAAGCAATACAACCCGATAATTGTAGTCGCACGCTCCTACAGCGAGGGTAGCTGTTTGTGAGATGGCAAATCGGTGTTTATCAATGCACACGCACATTGTTGATTTCGATGACCATGCCCCATCCAGATTTGCTTTCAGGCATGGGAACGTCACGAACCACAACGCCTGGCTCTAGCGATATCCAGGTCATGGCATGTAGCGTTCCAGGTTTGCCGCGTTTGGCGATGCGTCTGCCATCAAAGATCAAGTACATGTCGGTTGCGCCATTAGGGCGTGATGGGTCCTCCGGGACCGCCTCCACCACGCATTCCGGCCTGCGCTGCTCCTTCATGCTTGCACTCCCGGTACAAAAAAACGGCGGGCCGAATGTAGTTGCCATCCATCGATCAGTGAAGACGCTTTGGCCAGGATACCATGCCCCCTCACGGCGATGTGGGTGGTTTGGAACGGGATCAGATGGTGAGGACGCAGAGGGCATTCTGCGCTGTGCATTCGGCTAGAGGTCTTGGGCTGAAGCGCTTGCCGCATGCACCATGGCGGCCTGCTGCCAACAACGGCGCTGCGTCGCTTCGATGTGTCGGTGGCCCATTCAGCAGGTCACGTGAAAAAACCCAATCTTTCTTGCGTGCGACCTATTGAACTCGTGAATCGCCTCCGGGGTGGGCTGCAATAGTACCTTGCAGCCCTTCTTCGCGAAATAAGCTTGAGCTTCCGGGCATAGATGCACATTGCCCATTTGGCCTGAGCCGAGAATGAGCTGCTCGCATCCCGTTTCAAAGACAAATTTCGCTTCGTCTTTCGAGACCACGTGCGAAGTGCCGTAGTACTTTTTTGATAGCTTCTTCTTTCGCTTTACCACGTCACCGGAAAGCCGAATGATCACGTCGTGCTCATAAGTCTTTCCGTCGATCGTGATGGTACCAAATGTTGTGCGTTCGATCTCCATGGCACCGATCCTTCACTAGAAGATGCGGTCAAACACTCGTGCCGTCCGGCATCTTGACGAGTTCGTAGCCGCGAATACTCGAGCTCTTGGTCGACTCCATTTGCTTCCCACAGACTTGGCAATCCGTCGCATCCTTCTCATCGTGGGAGACGGATTTCTCGTGCGTGATTTCATACATAGCCCCGCAGTGAGGGCATTTGAAGGTCTCAGCCATCTGACCAAACGTCGCTTCTAGGCTCGCTGGCCCACCGCTCAGGCGTTCCCATCGCCAGATGTGGATGGCCATGTAACCCCGTGGGGTCATGCCCATGCAATGGAGAGCACGATACCATGCTTTAATCACGCAGTCAGCCCGGAGGGATAGCCAAAGAAGCGGTCAAATGCGGCGGTAATCAGTGTGCATCAGGTCTGCTTTACCTCAGTCACCCGACGTTGATCGCGCGCGCCAGCAGTTCGCGTTCGTGCCAATTGCTGACGTGAGCAGGTGCAGCAAAACACATCCTTATTCGATCACGGATGAAGTTTTCGGAAGCTACAGTTGTTTATCGCTGTCTGGCTTGAAGATCCCTCTGCCGCGCCCCGGCCTTTTGTGAGCGTCGGTGCGCTCACGGAACACACCCGCAAGTCATTTCATCACCTTGTTCCAATCTATCTGGAAGCCAGCGGCCTTCAGTTCACGGCCCAGCTGCATTTGCCAATCCTTGTCATCCAACGATATGTAAACCACGCCTTCGAAATCGGAGGGTCGTTCGACGTCGCCTTTTACCAAGGGCGCAACTCTCTCTGGCCCAAATGCACCGAAAAAGAAGCCCAGCTCGAATACCACATTTTGTCGCGCACGCGGTTGTGCATTAGTCCCAACCTTCCCTCCGTAATCGTCTGGCGTCATCAATACGACTGCAAACCCGACTTCAGCGGCTTCCTCGCGGAACTTCG
Source organism: uncultured Alphaproteobacteria bacterium (assembly GCA_963841705.1). Classification (GTDB taxonomy): domain Bacteria; phylum Pseudomonadota; class Alphaproteobacteria; order Rhizobiales; family Xanthobacteraceae; genus VAZQ01. Next base: position 4,085 of record CAWJDY010000043.1, on the reverse strand, counting down.
TAATGATGGACCGGCCCTTGTTTGCCTGTTCGTGCAGAACAATTGGCTCAAATCCCATTCTTTCCAGAAACCGCGCAACGGCCTCCTGCGGTCCTTCATCGTGACCATGGACGATAAAAATCTTCTGCCCGCGCGCAACGGGACCGACCATCCTGGTCCCGCTTGATTGCGATGACGATTTTATAACTTCTTTTGGGGTCGCGTATCCCAGCCGTGGTTCGCGTTCTTGATGTTGGCGTTCCCGAAGTTGAATATTCCGAATAAGTCGATCAATTCTGGCCAGAAGCCCCACCGCTCCGAATCCGAAAATCAACACCGTCAGAATTTGTCCACTCGTAGTTGCCGGATCGCCTGTGGCAGTCCCAATCACTCCCTCCGCCTGAAGAATGAACAGTATTGCGTAGGCCACCACTGCCAAGCCGGTTAGGCTCCAATGCCCTGCCAATGGGGGAGAGCGCCGGTGGGTCCGCACCCCCGGCGGCGATGCGATCGATTTTGGCCAGCAGTCCCCAGGCTCCGAATGCGAAAATCAACACGCTCAGAACTTCCCCCAGCCTCGTTGCCGTATCGCCACTGGCAGTTCCGATCACTCCTGCCACCTGCAATAAGGACAATATTGCGTAGGCTACCACTGCGCATGTGGTCTTCTTGCCGACGAGCGCTTCGCCCCCAAACACCTTATCAATGGGGGACAGGATCGGTGGGTGCGCAACGACGGCGGCGAGCCGATCAATTTTGGCCAGAAGGCCAAAGGCTCCAAATGTGAGAATCAACACCGTCAGAACTTGTCCCTCGATCGTTGCCTTATCGCCACTGGCAGTTCCGATCACTCCTAGTGTCTGCAATACGGACAATATTGCGTAAGCTACCACTGCCAGTATGGTCTTCATGCCGACGAGCGCTTCGCCCCCCAGCGGCTTATCAATGGGGGAAAGTATCATCAGGTTGCCTCATCGGGCCGCATATCGACCAGCTCCTTTGCCAGCGTCTTGACCCTATCGGCATCATAGCCGCTCCAGCGAAGTTCGATGCACACATTGCTGCCTTCCGTCCACCCCAGCTTCAGAAGCGCACCCCGGAACGCCGCGACCATAGACTGCGCAGTCGGATCCGCTCTCCGCAAAGCTCATCAGCACGCCGACCAACCGTATCCTGTCCGGCTGTTGCGCGCGCGCCGCGAGCGGCCACAACGCTGTGGAGCCTATGAGCGTGATGAACGCGCGGCGTTTCATTACTCGATCACCTCGTCGGCAAGCGCGAGCAGCGTCGGGGGAAATTCGATGCCAAGCAGCTTGGCGGTCTTGAGATTGATGACGAACTCGAACTTGGTGGGTCGCTCAACCGGGAAATCGGCAGGTTTGGCACCTTTCAGTATCTTGTCTACGTAGCTGGCAGCACGTCGATACAGGTCCGCATAGTGTGGCCCGTAGGCCATTAGACCACCAGCCACAGCATCCTCTCTCAGCCCATACATCGTAGGCAGTTGGCTCTTGTTCGCGAGGTCTGCGATCCGCGCCGTGTAAGCCGAGAATACCGGATCAGGCAGGACCAGCAGCGTGGCGGCGCTCGCGCTGGTGATCGCTGCAAACGTGCGGTCGAACTCGTCGGGACCTCGCACCCCGAAGGTCTGGAGTTGAATACCCAATTTCCCGGCCGCAACCTCTGTCTCTCGCAATATTTGACCTTGGTAGGTCACGTTATCGGGATTCCAGAGGACGGCCATAGGGGAGGCCTTGGGAACAGCCTGCTTTAGCAGGGCCAGCGATTTCCCGATGACCTCAATGGTCATCGAGGAGTTTCCCGTCACGTTGGCGCCCGGTCGCGCAAGACTTGCGACGAGCCCTGCCCCCACAGGATCGCCAACGCTAACGATAACGATCGGGATCGTCCTGGTCGCGTTCTTGGCTGCCAACGATGCTTGCGTTACCACCGAAACAATAACGTCAACATTGAGCTGGACCAACTCCGCCGCAAGCTGCGGGAGCCGATCAAACTTCCCGTCGGCAAATCGGTAATCGATGACGATGTTGCGTCCGTCGACATAGCCAAGCTCACGCAGCCCACGCCGGAATTCATCGTAGTAGTTCAATGGCCCGGGTGAGGCAGAACCCGGGGAGAGATATCCGATCCTAGGGACGCTGCTGACCTGCTGCGCGCGCACGGCGAGCGGCCACCCGCCAGCCGCGCCGCCGAGAAGCGTGATGAAGTCGCGCCGTCTCATCACTCGATCAGCTCGTCGGCAGCTACAAGGAGAGTTCTGATACCGGTTCCATATCAGATTGACTTTGCAATGTAAGGGAAGGATGTGATGGATTTGACGATTTTTGGGTTGCGTTCGATGTAGAGGACGGCCTGCTGGAGCTTCGCGCGCACTGCGTTCATGGACTTGAGGGCGAAGTTCTTGAAGATTTTCTCGCGGATTTCGTCCCACAGGTTCTCCTTCGGGTTCAACTCCGGCGAATAGGGCGGCAGGAACAGAAGCGAGATATTATCGGGAATCGCGAGAATGCCGCACTGATGGTTGGGGGCGCCGTCGAGAACCAACAGAATGTGCTGGGTGCGGAATTTCTTGGACAGAACGTCGAGGTAGATCTGAAAGCACCCGGTGTCCGAGGCCGGCATGATCAGATAGACACATCTTCCATCCTTGGGGCAGACCGCGCCATATAGGTAGATGTATTCGCGAATGAGTTGCGCGGCGACCTCGGGTCTGATGCCGGTCGGCGCCCAGCATGGCCGCGGGCGGTTCATGCGCCCAAAACGGGCTTCATCTGCGAACATCACGCGCAAACGACGGCCGCGCTTGGCCGCCACCCGTCTGGCTTTCCTCACAGCATCAGAAAAGCCGTTTTTTTAAAAGCGTTCTGCGCCGCGAGGTTGCGCTTGGGATGGAACGGGCGTGGCATCAGTTTGCGCCAGCCGTGCCGGACCAAAAGATTATAGACTGTGCTGTTGCTGGTTTCGTGGCCAATGGTCTTTTCATACGCCGCCTTGATGTCGTGGATGTTCAGCAGCTCCCCCGCTCCGGCCGCCTTGGCAAAGCGCGCCAGCAAGGCCTTCTCCTCCGCCAAGGTCATATTCTGGCGTTTGCGGCCGCCACTCGGCTTGGATTTGAGCGCTGCAAGCCCACCCCCGTCGTAGGCCATATGGGCACGGTTTACCGTGCTCAGCGACACGCCCATCGCCGCGGCAATGGAGGGCTGTGTCATTCCGCCTTCACGCAGCAGCACCATCTGAATGCGCTGACGCCGTGCCGGGTCGCCTTTCCAGTACAGCGCCGTCTTCAACCGTCGAACCTGGCTCTTGGTGCATTTGACCATCTGCTCGCTCCGAATCAGATGGCCCTAGCGAATCACACCTCACGGCCAAGCAGAATCCCCCCTCGGTCCACGACCAAAACCCGCGAAATCTTCGATTCAATCAGCTATGGAAGCGGTATGAGGTACGGTGAGGCCGAGCGCCTTGGCCGTCTTGAGATTGATGACCAGCTGGAACTTAACCGGGGCCTGCACGGGAAGATCGCTCGGCTTTGCGCCTTTCATGATGCGATCCGCATAGGTCGCCGCGCGTCGAAAATTATCGGTCAAGTCCTCTCCGTAGGACAGCAGCCCACCAAGTTCAGCGAAAAAACGGTATCCATAAACAGCAGGGAGACGATAGCGAGCTGCCAACGATGTGACCTCAGAGCGGTAAGTGATCATAAAAGCGTCCGAAATCACGAAAAGGCCGCTATTCGCTTCGCGTGCCTGTGCGGCCATGACGGACTTAAGTTCGGACGTATCGTGGACAGGTGCGTCTATCACCTCCACTCCGAAAGACGGAGCCGCAGCTTTGAACGGCTTGAGCCAAAATTCGAGGAATGGCGCCATTGCAGGGTTGAATAAGGCGGCGATCCGGGTGACCTGCGGCGCAATCTCCTTGAGCAATTCCACCCACTTGCCTGCCTGCGTCGGCTCCGCAACGGCAAAACCGGTAGCGTTGCCGCCTGGGCGCGGGAAGCTCGCGACGAAGCCGCTGCCAATCGGATCAGCAACAATCCCGAAAATGACGGGGATGGTGCGAGTTTCTTGCAGCAGCGCGGCAGT
>CAWJDY010000042.1:0-14754 GCA_963841705.1 uncultured Alphaproteobacteria bacterium | reverse complement strand
ACCGATACCGTCTCTTCCCAATCCTTCTCGGACATCCACCCCAGCGGCTTGCCCGCCGTGCCGGGAGTCACCCAGGTCTCGAACGACAGCTCGGCCTCCCGCCGGGAAATGGCCGGCAACGTTGCCTCCGAGAACTTCTTGATGATGGCGGCGAGCTCGTCAACGTGAGCACGCCCGTAAAGAAAGCCTTTCAGGCTTGCGGCAACAAATGCGCGAATGAGATCGGGATCCTCTTTGATGAGATCGGCATGCACGATGATGCCATTGCTCACGGCGGTGACGCCGCAGTCCGCGTACCAGAGGATGCGAGCTTTTTTGTTGCCGCGGATCTCGATGCTCGGCACATAGCCCTGAGCGTATCCCGCAATCGCGTCGACCTGCCCGGTGATCAGAGCCGGCGGGCTGCCGGCGGGATCGATGTTGGTGAGCCGAATCTTGCTCGCATCAAGGCCGCAGCCCTTCACGAAAGCGGGCCACTGCTGAAACTGAGTGCCTCCGGTCGGGCTCGCAACGGTCTTGCCTTCCAGATCCTTAGGGGTCTTGATGCCCGACTCCTCCAGCACGATCACCGCAGTCGGATTTCGCCGGTAGATTCCGGCGACCATCTTGATGCTCATTCCCTTCGCCACGCTGTTGGCGACGACATACCCATCCGAGAATCAAACTGTGTCGCCTTGCTGCCGACAAGCTGGGCGGTGCTCCCCGAGCCCTTGCCGGGGCCGATTTCAACACTCAGCCCGGCTTCGTCGTAGAAACCTTTCTCCTGGGCGACCATGAAACCGGCATTCGGCCCTTGATAGAGCCAGTCGAGCCGCATGGTGACATGCCGCTTCGTCTGTGCGCGTGCCCGCCGTGGAAGTGGGAAAGCAGCGAGCGCGGCTACGGTGCCGCCTTGCCGCAGCAATTGTCGTTTGGATATTGCTTGTCTGGATATTGCTTGTCTGGACATGGGGCGAGGCTTCCATAGAAGACGAACAGCGTCAACGCGACAGGGCGCCCCTTCAGGATACCGCGGCGGTGTCCCGGATCCGGCGCGGCGCCGCGCCGCTCAGGCCTTACATGATCGCCCGTGTACCTTATCGACCGCCCCGCCGATGGCGCAGCGGCTGATCGTGGGGGAGCAGAACCAGCGTCACGGGGCGGCCCTCGCTTCGTTGTAAGCAGCGTTTTGGAGGGTTACGTTGGAGCCATGACCGATGCAGATGTCAGCTTTCTCGCGCGGCAAACCGAGCGGCTCATGACCGATGTCGGCAGCCTCCGCGATGATATGGCCGTGCTGACCTCGATTGTGCTGCGGCTTGACAGCTCGATGACGGCCTTGCTGCAGGAAATGCGCGCGACGCATGCGCAGATCGGGCGCATGAATGATGGCATCCGCAAGCTGGAAGACGGCGGGCAGCACTGAGATGCCGCTAAAGCTCAGTCGATGCGCACGCCTGCGCTTTTCACCACTTCCGCCCATTTGATCCGCTCGGCCCGAACAAATCGGGCGAACTCGCTTGGCCGCATCGGCATAGCCTCGCCGCCGACCTTCTGCAGTGCAGCGACGACCTCGGACAGGGCAAAGATACGGCTCACTTCGTCCGCAAGCTTCTCGATGATTGGCGCCGGCGTGCCGGCGGGAGCGAACAGACCTTGCCACCCCGTTGCCTCGAAACCCGGCAGCGTCTCGCCGATGGTCGGCAAATCCGGCGCGGCGGCCACGCGACGGGGCGTGCTCACCGCAAGCGCACGCACCTCCCCGGCCGTAGCGAGCGGCCAAATCGTGGTCATGCTGTCGATGGTCAGGTCGATTTGGCCGCCCATCATCGCCGTCATCTCGTCGCTGGAAGCGCGGAACGGGATGTGCGTCATGCTGATGCCCGCCGCGCGCATGAACATGACGGCACAGAGATGGGAGGAGGTGCCGTTACCCGAGGACCCATAGTTCAACTTGCCGTCGTTGGCTCTCGCATAGGCAATAAGCTCAGCCACGCTTTTCGCCGGCAAGGCGTTGCGGACGACAAGCAGATTGGGGAAGCGAACCAGCGGCGAAATGGGCGCGAAATCTCGTTCGGTATCGTAGGGAAGCTTGCTGTAGAGCGAGGGATTGATCGTATGCGTGCTGACTGTCCCGAGCGCGAGCGTGTAGCCGTCGGCCGGCGCCTTGGCGACAATGCCGGTCCCGATGCTGCCGCCCGCCCCGGCCTTGTTCTCGACGACGACGGTTACGCCGTATCTCGCCTGGAAATGCTGCGCGAATATACGTGCGACCAGGTCCGCCGAGCCTCCTGCCAGGAAGGGAACGATGATGGTAATCGTGCGCTGAGGCCATGCCTCTTGGCCGCGCGCCATGTACGGCAATAGGAGCCCTGCCCCGGCAGCTAATAGAAATTCGCGTCGTTGCATGGCTTGCTCTCAGGCACTCCGTCTGCTTGTTCCCAACAGCAAGATGAAACTCATGGTTCCTGCTTCCCTCGAAAGCTTCGAAGTTGAGTTGGAGGATGCGGCGCGAGTTAAGATCCGCCGCCATGGAAACCGCAATGGCGCGCGCGTGATGCTGTCGCACGGCAACGGGTTTGCCGTGGATGCCTATCTGCCCTTCTGGCAGCAGCTTACGCCCAAATACGATGTGCTCGTGTTCGACTTTCGCAACCATGGGCAGAACATTCCGGTAGAGCCTGCCAACCACAACTACGCGCAGCTTACCCGCGACCTCGACCGTGTGCTTGATGCCGTGAATAACCGGCTCGGCAACAAGCCGACCGCCGGCATTTTCCATTCCATGTCGGCGCGCGCTGCCATGAAGCACGCATTGGAGCTCGGTTGGCGGTGGGCCGGGCTGGTGCTGTTCGATCCGCCGAATGTCCCGCCGGCGGGCCATCCCCGCTACGCTGCCATGCAGACGTTCGAGAACAAGCTCACGCAGTGGGCGCTTGGGCGCCGGCGCCGGTTCGGCACGGTGCAGGAGCTCGCCGATGATTATCGCGGGTCGCGCGCCGCCGCGAGCTGGGTGAGCGGCGCGCACGAGCTGATGGCCGAATTGGTGCTGCGCAGGAGCCCGGAGGGCGACGGCTATGTCCTGGTATGCGCCCCGGAGAATGAAGCCGCGATCTACGCCGAAGCGATGACGTTGAATTTGTGGCCGCACGCGGCCGAGCTCGGCGGACCGGTCAAGCTCATTGGTGCCGATCCACATCTCAAGGGCGGCCCGGCGACCGCGCAAACCAACCAAGCGCTGGCCTGCGAGCAAGGGTACGATTATGATTTTGTGACGGGAACTGGTCACCTGTTGCAGATCGAGAATCCTCTAGAGTGCGTGCGGCTGGTAGAGGCCTTCCTCGCTCAATGTGAGATATCGTGAAAATTACGCCGCGTTTCAGTGCTGTCTCCGTGGGGGGCGCCACAGCCTCAGCCTGCTCCCGGCAAGCGCCGCGATACCTCCCCCTGAAAGGGGGAGGTCGGCGGCCCCCGACTTGGTCGGGGGTCGCCGGGTGGGGGTCAACGCCTGGCGGTGGTCATCAGAAGCTCGGTGCCGAGAAGAACCCCCACCCGACAGCATTTGCCCCGGCGCAAGGCCGGGGCAAATGCTGTCGACCTCCCCCTTGCAGGGGGAGGTATCATCAACAACACCGGAACACGCCGTAAGCCGCTATGTTCGTGCTGGCGCACCTTTCCGACCCGCATCTCTCGCCTTTGCCGGAACCGCGCTGGTCCGAGCTCATCGGCAAGCGCGCCGCCGGCTACGTCAACTGGCGGCGCAAGCGCCACCGGATCCATCGACCCGAAGTGCTGGCGCGCGTGGTGCAGGATCTCAAGGCGAGCGCACCTGACCACATCGCAGTCACCGGCGACCTTGCCAATATCTCGCTCGCGCAGGAATACGCGCGGGCACGCGCCTTTCTCGACTTGCTTGGCTCGGCACGAGACGTGACACTGGTACCGGGAAACCACGACGTCTATGTACGCGGCGTCGATGGCCATTTCCGCTCGCATTGGGGCGACTACATGCGCGGCGAGGATGGCGACGAGCCTGCCCCGGAGTTCCCGTTCTTGCGGCGGCGCGACTTGGTTGCGCTCATCGGATTGTCGAGTGCCGTTCCCACCGCTCCTTTCATGGCCACCGGTCGGCTTGGCAAGACCCAGATTGCGAGGCTCGCCGAGCTGCTCGAGCTTTGTCGCGGCGAAGGGCGGTTTCGCGTGGTGCTGATTTACCACCCTCCCCAGAGCAGCCGGCGCCGATACTTCAAGCGTCTCATCGACGGATCGGACTTGCGGGCGACACTGCAACGACACGGTGCCGAGCTCGTGCTGCACGGACACGATCACGAGCATTCGCTCATCTATCTGGACGGGCCGCGATCTCGGATTCCGGCGCTGGGAGTCCCGTCCGCATCGCAAGTGCCGCAAGCGGAACACGGTCCGGCCGGGTACAGCCTCTACCGCATCTCGGGGCAGGCAGGGGACTGGCGCTGCGAGCTCGCTGCACGCGCGCTCTCTCGGGATGGAGAGGCAGTGACCGAAGTCAACCGGATAGCGCTTTATTGAAGCGCGCGTTCTAGGGACACCGCAATCGCGCTCAGCCCTTCGGGCCAAACATCAGGGCGGCCGTGATCAAGGTGGCAAAGCCGAGGAGCAGGCCGAACAGAAAGGCCTTGAACGCGCGTCCGCGCTTGCGGCGCCGCAGCGCGCGAACCTCGGAGCGAAGGTCGCGGATCGCGGGGAACGCGCCGTCCGCGAGCGCGCGCTCGCGCTCGACCATGCGCTGGGCGACGTATTTGGTGACGGAGTTGACCATCTCGACGACATTGCCGGTCTCCGCCAGCACCTTGCGGCCGTAGCGGGTGTCCTGCAGCAGCCGGTACACCCGCTTGTCGCGTCCCATGTCGACATGCGCCACCGGATCGATCCACAGGCGGGGCGTCTCGCCTCGGCTGAGACCGCGGTCGAACAGATCGATCTCGGCGGGAACCTGCTCGAACAGCGGATCAAGAGCGTCGTTGAGGAGTTCGAGCCGAGCAATCTCGGCATCGTGCAGATCAACGACCACGCCGGTGCGATCCGCCTGCTCGACCCGCGCTTGGCGCAGCGCCTCCTTGAGCCGGCCCGGGGATTGGTCGGTCTCGGCTCGTCCAGTTGCTTGCGTTCACGGCGGCCCCACATGCACGGCAAGCTAACAGCGGATCGGGGCAAGGCAAGGGCATCGGGAACAGGGGGTGGGGAAAAGCGCCGGGAGACGAGCGGTCCCGGCGCCGACCCGAGCCTCCCCCATTGGCATATCGATCCTGACCTGTCACTATGTGACCATAGTCATGACTATGGTCAAGGAGAAGACCATGTCGCGGATGATCAAGGCCTCGGAATTCAAGGCCAAATGCTTGGCGATCATGGACGAGGTGGAGCGCACCGGGGAGGCTGTGGTGATAACGAAGAAGGGCAAGCCGGTGGCGGAGCTGGTACCGCACCGCGCATCACGGCCGAAACTGTTGGGCCTCATGAAGGACCGCCTCTTCATCACCGGGGACATCATCTCCCCGATTGATGTAGAGTGGGAAGCGCTCAAGTGATCTTGCTCGACACCCATGCAGCCATTTGGATACTGCGCAACGATTTGGCACTCGGGAAGAAAGCTCGCGACACGGCGGTAACCGCATTAGCTGAAGCGCAACTGGCGATCAGCGCCATCAGTTTTTGGGAAATTGCGTTGCTGATCGCGAAAGGCCGCCTGCGTTCACTTGATGATCCAGCTGAAACACGCAGACTCATGCTACAGGCGGGTGTCCGAGAGCTTCCACTGACGGGCGATATTGCGATTATCGCAGTTCAGCTGGACGCGCTTCACGGCGACCCTTCCGACCGATTTATCGCAGCTACTGCTGTCGCGCACGAGGCAGCATTGATGACGGCGGACGACAGACTATTGGCTTGGCGATCGAAGATCAGGCGCATCAACGCAGAACGGTAATGCTCGGAGCAGTTCCCTGATGAGGTTGCCCTCACGCGGTCGGACGTCATCATAAGATGCGCTAGCGCTGGTTCCGGTCGGATTGCCCGATAGGATGAGCAAAAGCGCGCCCCTCGGAAAACTCGAGCCAGACAGCATCTCGCGCGCCGTCCCCACCAGCACCGCCCGAAAGGTGGAGTTCGACGAGGTTTCGTCGTGCAGGAAGTACAGGTCGGGTGGCCACCTGCCGCTGGTGCATCTCAGTGATGGCAGCGCCAGTCTGGGTCTGCGCATGCGCCGAGATGGGCATGGCGAACGCCCACGGTGTGGTCCTCGCCTCCCGACGCGGCGATTACGCCGTCGGGCGAGAACGCCACGGCGCGGACAAGACCCCTAGCCGAATGGACGACCCGCTACAGCAAATGCGACGCAACGCGCCGCAAGAGCAGCAATATGCTCTCTCCAACCGCTCTTTTAAGGCGCAATTAACTGATGCGATCAGATGCAAAAGCGAGTGTGCAATGCCTCAACCAGAAGGTCGGCGTCCGACAGCCTTCCGTTGGATACTATCACGCACAGATCGAATTTGGCCCTGCACTGCCGTTACACCGACCTGCGATGCCTGAGTTCTCACCACAGCCGCCCGTGCCGCCTGTGAGGTTCTGGGGGCGTGAATATAAATAGAACAGCCACTTTGCGCGTAGGCCTTGGGCGCCTGCGCAAACACGGCAAGCGTGGTGGTGACTGCACCTGTGAGAACAAGCTTGGCCGCAGCAGCGGCAACGCCCGTACCCGAATTGACGGCACGTTTCATGACCTTGCTCCTTCGGAAATCCAATCGCTAAAGGCCGATCCAACAGCTCGCGTCCGAGCATTTTTGTCGGCTACGGCTTATGGTAGCATGTATACTGCGGACGAACAAGCTGTTCGAATACAAGCCTTGCCTCGTTGGTTGTTCGGACGTATCGCGGTTTGAAATGGCATCGGATAAGAAGTACGAGCAGATGAATAGTACGGAGCGGGCCGTCAGATGCGGACGACTCGCGAGCGATGCAAAGCCCGCTTACCTGGGCTTTGGACTCGGACTACGCCCGCAACATTATTCAGAACTTCTAGAGCAGAAGCATGCCATCGACTGGCTTGAGGCTACTTCCGAGGACTACATGGTACCGGGCGGCATCCCACTGAAAATGCTCGATCGTATTCGCGCCCGCTATCCAGTCGTCCTGCACGGAGTATCGCTCTCAATTGCTTCGACCGCTGACGTAAACCTCGACTACCTTAGCAGGCTTAAATCGCTAGCTGCCCACATCGAGCCGGCTTGGATTTCCGATCATCTTTGTTGGGCCGGAGTGCACGGCGTCTATCTGCATGACTTGCTCCCTATCCCCTACACAGAAGAGGCGCTTAAACACGTCATATTGCGCATACAGTTTGTCCAAGATTTTCTGAAGTCCACGATCGCACTCGAGAATGTGTCCAGCTATGTCCGTTTTCGTAATTCCGAGATCCCGGAATGGGAGTTTCTGACAGAGCTGACACGCAGAACGGGTTGCTGGCTCCTATTGGACATCGGCAACGTGTTTGTGAGCGCATTCAACCAGGGCTATAATCCGAGGACGTTTCTTGCGGGTATCCCTGCCGATCGCGTCGTGCAATTCCACTTGGCGGGCTATACGGATATGGAAACGCACATCATCGATACGCACGACAGGCCGATCTCCGATGAGGTGTGGAATCTTTACCGGTTGGCGCTCCAGCGCTTCGGGGCGACCTCGACTATAATCGAGCGCGACGAAAACATTCCCCCACTCGCTGAATTGGCGGAAGAAGTGGCGCACGCGCGCGTCATTGCGACGGAGGCATTCTCCGCTAGGACGAGGGGCGCTCCAGATCGCTAGACAAAAGCGAGGTATCGATTGTAGGACGACACAGTTGCAGCTGCGGGAACTCCAAGACCGTTTCCAGCGCGCGATTATCGCGGGCGACGATGCCGTGCTGAGCGAGATCATGCCAGGCGCTCGGGAAAGACCCGAGCTGCTGCTTGGGGTTTATCGCGATTGGTATGTGAATTGCTTAGTCAAAGTCCTGTGTCAGGATCATGACGCGGTGCATGCCTATCTGGGCGATTTGCTTTTCGAGAAAATGGCGCGGGAATACGTAGCAGCGTTTCCATCACATCATCCGACTGTACGGTGGTACGCGCAACATCTGCCCCAGTTCCTGAGGGAGACTGCGTCGTACTCGAGCCGCCCAGAACTTGCCGATCTCGCCCTCCTCGAACAAAAGCTCAAAGATGCATCCGACGCCGAGGACGCGCCAGTCCTCCAACTTGCCGATCTTGCCACTATACCGCCGGAGGCTTGGCCCCGATTGCGGTTCAAGACGCATCCCTCCGCTGCTCGCCTTAAGTTTGGAACAAACGCGGTAGCGATTTGGATAGCACTTGAGGAGCACATGGACCCACCGGCCGTCTCACGGCTGCGGTCTCCCGAGCACGTGCTCGTATTCCGTCACCAAGACATTCCGTCCTTTCGCAGAATAGGCAATGAAGAAGCCGGAATGTGGGGGCAGGTAAGCAAAGGCCTGACGTTCAGCGCGATTTGCGAGGTCCTGGAAGGAAATGACCCGGACGCAGCTGCAAGTCGCGCAGCCGGCTATCTGCAGGGGTGGATTAGCTCCAGCTTGTTGTCTTCAGCAACGTGAGCACAGACGTGCTCGCTACAGCTTGCGGTCGCCGGGGGATTTCTTTTTCCGTCACTGGTGTTGGAACCTTTTTCGCATGATTTTCCGAAAAAGCTTGTCGCCGGGGCCCGAGTTCGGTTCGGGTCAAAACGAGAAGCGTTGCATTACGGGCATATGTCAGCTTTCGCCGGCTGCGGACATAGTCACGCGGGCGACCTCATCGTACATGCGCTAAACACAACGTCCGCCGTCGACCTCGAGCACGTTGCCGGTCAGAAACGATGCCTCCTCCGACGCCAGGAACAGCGTCGCATTGGCGACGTCATCCACGGTCGCGAAGCGACCGAGCGGAACCGTGGCCTTGAATTGTGCCCGCAGCTCCGGCGAATCACCCCCCATGAAGGTCGGCAGCAACGGCGTGTCCGCCATGACCGGCGCCACCGCGCAGACGCGAATGCCATCGGGAGCGAGCTCTGCCGCCATGGATTTCGAGACGAGGTTCACCGCGCCCTTCGACGCATTGTACCACGTCAGTCCCGGGCGCGGCCGAATGCCGGCGGTCGAGCCGATGTTGATGATGACGCCGGATCTCTTCTTGCGCATGAGCGGCACGACGGCATGAGCGAAGAGAAAAATCGACTTCACGTTGACCGCCATGAGACGGTCGAATTCCTCCTCCTCCACTTCCAGCATCGGGCGGCGCTTGTGACTCATGCCGGCATTGTTGATCAGGATGTCGATGCCGCCGAAAGCGTCCTGCGTTGCCTTCACCGCGGCGTTCACGTCGGCGCGCCGCGAGACGTCGCAACGCAGCGCGACCGCGGTGTTGCTGATGGCGGCTGCCGCCTCGCGCGCAGCGGGCTCGTTGATGTCGGCCAAGGCAACGCGCGCACCCTCGCGCGCGAGCAGCTCCGCAATGCGCCTGCCGAATCCCGATGCGCCCCCGGTAATGAGCGCGGCCTTGTTGTCGAACCGCATGCTTTCCTCCACAACGTGATCAATTCGAATGCGCCCGCGGGCTCAGCCCGTAGGGACGCGCCCACCCCAAGCCATCTTCGGTTCTCCCGCGCGGCCGGTACTCGCAACCGATCCAGCCAGTGTATCCGAGCCGATCAAGCGCCGCGAAGATTTCCTTGTAGTTCACCTCGCCTTCATCGGGCTCATGGCGCGATGGCACGGCCGCAATCTGCACATGCCCGACCACGGGAAGATACTTTTCGAATCGCCTGATGAGATCGCCCCCGACGATCTGGGCATGATAGAAGTCGAACTGCATGCGCACATTCGGACGGCCGACCTTGTCGATGACGTCCGCCGCCTGCTCGACCCGGGTGAGGAAGTAATCCGGTCGATCGCGCGGATTGATGGGCTCGATCAAGAGCGTGATGTTGCGCTCGCGCGCTCTATCCGCCGCCGCGATGAGATTGCGGATGAAGGTGCGTTCGGCGGCGGGACGCTGCTCCGGCGGCACCTTTCCGGCAAGGCAATGAATCTGGCACCCGCCGATGGCGGTGACGTAGTCCAGGCTTTGCGCAAACAACGTGGCGAATTCCCGCTCGCGTCCGGGAACAGCGCCTACCCCGAATTCTCCCGCGGCCGGTTGCCCCGGCGCCGTATTGATGCCGAGCACGGTCAGGCCGTGCCGATCGAGCTGCGCCTTCACGGCGGACGGCGCCTGGTCGTACGGCAGTTGCAACTCCACCGCCGCGAACCCCGCTGCCGCCGCGGCCGCAAACCGCTCGATCAGTCCGCGTTCGGTGAAGAGGCAGGCGAGATTGGCAGCGAACCGGGGCATGAAATTGTTTCAAGCCGCCGGTGCGCGCAGAAGTCCTGCCGCTTTCATCTCTTGATGCAGCGCGATCGGATCGAGATCGAAGCCATTTGGCCAGGTCGGGACTCCATCATCGAGAAACACCCGGGCGAAGCAGCCCCGGCGGAGCGGCTCGACCATCTCACCGCCTTCGGCAACAAGATCGGCAAAGTCGCGCTCGCCCTCGCTGCCGTCCGAAAAAAAAGCAAGCACGAGCCGATATCCTCCGCGCGGCTCGACCCGGACCACATCGATCAGCGCGAAGACGGGCTCGTGCGAATTCATTCCGCATCAGCTCCCGGAATGCGCTGCAAGGCGCGCCTGGCGCGAGCGCGATCCCAATTGTCCATCGGCCCCGCGCGATGCCGCGCCGCCCATATGCGCACCAGGCCGTGGACGGCCGGGGGCAGAGAGCCAGCAATGATAGCACCGGATTCGATAGCGATCACGGCTCGATGCCGCTGGTAGGAAGCATGGAAATGCGGTCGGACGCTACTTTGTTGTGAACAACGTCTCCTTGGACCATAAATCGCTGGACGAGCTGCGTACTCGTCAGACGCGATTTCGTCTCCAGGGCGGAGACCGTCGCAGCCCCCAGACTGTAGGTCGCTGCTCGCCCCGGCTCCTCCTGTGTCGTTGCGGCTACAGCAAACAACTTGAGATCAAGGTATGATTTCGAACAGATCGCGGTTGGCGCTATCCCTCCTGCCGATAGAGGGCCGCTCGGTCACGAGCGGCTCTTTTGGCCCCTTCCGGGCGGTATTTTTCAGGCCGCAATGGCCCCTGCGTTGCCGCTCTCAACGATATGCGCTTGAGGGTAGAGACCGCGGCTCTCGGGTCACGCCGATCGGAGATGACCTTTAACCGGGTCTCCATCCGATCACGAAAGAGATCGACCTCGACGTAGCCGCGGTAGCGGCTCTCAAAGTACCGCACGTGCGGGTTCTCGGGGAGAGCCGCCATGAAACATTTGGCTTGACAAGTAAACCGGGACTCATGTATAAAATCGCATCCTTCAGAGGCGTCTTCAAAGCCCGGCGCGGATTACTGCGACGGGCTTTGTTCTTGGCGCGGCAAGGTGATTGTCATGTCGGCGATCCTCCGTGAGGCCACCACTGCGGCCAGAGGCCTGGACGGGTGCTTGCGGGCCACGCGATGCACCGGTTCAACTCAGGCGAGAAAAATCATTGTAGATTCATTGTTGTTTACAATGGGAGCTCAACTCCCTCTCGCATTAGTTGTGCTTTCAAACAATGTGGGGATGGCCGAAGTGATTCCGATTCAGCGCGATTGCTGCGGCCCTCTGCTGGGGGCTGCCGTGGCTGGATTGCGCAACCATTTTTGATATTTTCCGCAAACGAAGCCAACTTCCGCAAACGAAGCCAACGGAAAACCCACAGTGAAAACAATGTTTGAACATGAACAACACGACCCTCGACCGAACGAACCCGATAGAACGCGACGGAGGAGAGCGTTTTTGCCAAACGAACCCAGGACGAGGAAGAGCAACGTGCGCGCGATCGCGCCGGGCATCTTGGCGACACAGTACGCTAGATGGTGGGTATATCGGGGCTCCTCGGTTGCAGGAGCAGAAGCCGCGCGCCAAACTATTTCGCGGATGGCATCCTCATGCTGATGCCGGTCCTTTGCAGCTCGGCAGCATACATCTCCCGCACGGCAGGGTCTTCGTCCTGATACTCGATCATGTTCCCGCCGACCCGCGTGCTTGTTTTTGCCAGCCGGTGGGTGCGGCCGCCGCCGCCCAGCGCCTCCATGAACCAGCGGCCGTCGCCGCCCCACGTCGCGGCGAGATAACGCGCGGGATCGGGTCCGGTATTGAAATGCTGGTGCCACCAGCGATCCGGCGGCACCATCAGGCTCGCCTCGTTGAAGTCGATGCGCATCTTCTGATCGGCCTGCGAATATTTCACCGGCCCATTCCACATCAGCGTGTAGCCCCGTCCGTTGAGCATCAAGACATGCGAGCCCGGTCCATGCCGGTGCGCTGTCTTGTAGGTGCCGACCGAAAATTGCGAGATATGGGCCTGCATTGCGTTGTCGGCCATTTCAAGCTCGATGCGCGAATTGCCGATGCCGCGCTGCCTGACTTCAGCGAGACCGAGCGAGCGCGCATCGGGAACGAATGCGCCGCTCCAGGTGTGCACGCCTTTGGTCTGCTCGCTCTGCCCGCGCGCAACAGTTTTGTCATGCATCTTGTCATTGCCGGCCCGAAAATCGTCGGGGTTGCCGTCATGGCGGTCGCGGAAAACGAAATCATTGTTGAAGATGAAATCGAGGTTGTGAAAGAGATCGATGACGACGGGCGCATTGGTGATCGCAACGAGCCGCGCCGCGTCGGAGCCGCGATTGAAATGCTGGCGCCAGGTATTGAGCGGGGGCGAGAGGATGCTGCCGCTCTGCCACGTGACCCTCTGCTTGTCGCTTCCGGGAGCCCAGATGGCAGTTTCGCCTTGTCCGCTCAGCACATAGATGATTTCCTCAAACAGATAGCGCTGCGGCCTGGTGCTGCCGGCGGTTGGAATCTCGCAGACATAGGCGTCATTGACGCCTTCGCCGCCGAGCAGCCGTATGTGAGCGCCTGATGCGCCGAGCCGGGCCCATGGCTTGACCTCAAGCGTGTGCAGGTTGCTCACCGCGTAACCGGAAATCACCGGGATGTTTTTGGAATTGAGCCAGTCGCCATAGGCGTCCGCATTGGTCTGGTCGGGAGATGCAGCGGTGTGGTGGTGATCGCTGCCGGGACTGTGACCCTGGGCATGTGCCCGGCGGGAAGCAAAACCGAGCACTGCCGTAGTGGCGGAGACGCCGAGGCCGCCACAGGCAGCACGCTCGACAAAATCGCGCCGCGAGATCGACCCGTTCAAGAACTTGCGTATCCAATTACCCGGGCTGCTCATAGCTGCCTCCACAGTCCCGCCGAACGACGCTTACCCAGCCAATCTAGTCAGACCTTGGCCGCTGACCCCGGCCTACGCAAACGCCGTCGCGGAGGCCGGTAGCCGCGTTCAAGCTCAGGGAAGATCCGCCAGAGTCTTGGCACCTGGTCCGGGCGTGATCAGCGTCGGCCATTGATGCGATCCGAAGGGGACGAGCGGCGGCAAAGTGGGGTTGATCTTGCGCTTGGCGTCCTCCTCCGTGATGGCGCGTCGCCCATCGCTGCCCATCAGCTCGTAGTCCATCAGCCGGTCGTTGCCGAAGAATATTTGTCCCACAGGACGGTCGGCGACGATCCGGGTCAGCGATTCCAGCATCTCGTCCGGTGTCGTGGTGAACGAGATCGTCTCGATCAGAAGCAGACGGTCGTTGATGGCGTCGGGCCCGAAATACTGGGCAAGCACGCTGAACAGGACGTTGTTCTGGCGTGCGACGTAGATCGTGTTGCTGGCCGCGTAGGTCTTGTCCCAGTCGGCGCCGAGCATCTGCTTCCACTCGCCGATCACGTTCATCCAATGGCCGACCTGGGTCTCCGCCGCCCAGGCGATGTTCTCTTTCAAAAGCGGTCCCTGCTTCTTGGCAAAGGCCGCCAAAGCGTCAGCGGTAATTGCGTTCTTCGCCAGACACTCGTCCATGAACGCAATGTTGTTCTGCAGGATGGCGCGGTTGGTCGGCTTCCAGTCCTCCCGCATCGGTGTCGCATCAAGGCCGTCGAGCGCGGATTGCATGCGAGCTCTGTATGCAGCCAGCGGGGCGCGCCAGCTCGGGTCATTGGGGCTGTCGATGTACGGCATTACCACCTCGGCCAAAGCCATGGTGCTGTGGCCGACCGACTTCATTAACTGATAAATGATCGGTACGGACGGCGCGTCGATCGGCGCCATGCCGGGCCGGTACAAGATGAAATGCCCGCCGGCTCCCGAGAATAATCCCAGGATAACCGGATGCTGCGCCAGGAAATTGCGCTCGAAGATCTTGCCAGAGGCGTCATACAGCTCGAACATCGAGGCATTGAGCTGCAGGATGTTCTTGGTCCCGACCTCGGCCGGACTTGCTGTTTGCGTGCCGATGATCGGCTTGAGATAGGCTGGCACTTCGGCGCCTTGGGCTTGCGCGCCGCACCAAGCGATTGCCACTGACGCAAGCAGCGCGCGAGCACTGCCAACCAAAGTCGTCATGATTTTCACGAATTTCTCCTAGAATTGAGGACACGATTTGCGGAAAGGAACTTTCGCCGTGGTACTCACCTCGTCGCGAAAGCAAAATAGCACCAGCGCACGATATTGCCACGCAAGTCCAACAACGCGGCGATATTTCGTCGCAGAGGTGCATTCGGAGTTAATGATTGCGGCATCCGAATGGTCTACGCATTGCGCGATCG
>CAWJDY010000041.1:0-38313 GCA_963841705.1 uncultured Alphaproteobacteria bacterium | reverse complement strand
TGGCAGAACGAAGCCAAAAACTTCAATGTTTTCAATATTGGTAACCTATATTGCGCGCAAGCTCTAGAAGGATAGAGGCGCGAACAATGGCCCTTCGGGAACGATAAGCGTCCCCACCCTCCTCTGAGCCCTGCTCGAACGCGGTAGTGCGCGGCCTGCGCGCCCTGAATCGCATTCAGCTCGACGGCTTGCCGGCTGGGCCAGCGCTTGTGAACGGCCCGCAGGCACTTTCGCCCGCGCCTACGCGGAAAACCGCAGATCCGCCATCGAGAGTATCGTCGAAGCGGATCCTGTCGCCAACTGCCTTGCGTGCAATCAATGGTCGGCGGAAACGTTGACCGGGAGCGCGTCAGACCTTCTGCGCCTCTGCGGCCTCGCACGCGTGGACAAACTTCGCGATTCTGCTGATCGTTTCGGCCTCGGCGAGAAGCGGTGCGTGGCCCTGGTCGGGTACTTCCAGAACTTCGAGCTGCGATCGCCGCTCCCGCATGGCGGCCACCGTCGCTGCCGACAAGATGTCCGAGTTGCTGCCGCGGATGACCATCATGGGAACAGCCGCGAGCGAATCGAACTCCTTCCACAGCGGGGGCAGGGGGTGCTCCACATCCACTTGCTCGAGGATGGTCGCAAGCTGCGGGTCATAGTCTGGGACGATGCGTTCTCCCGCCTGCTTGAAGGTGCGCTGCGCAAACGCCAGCCAGTCGCGACGGGCCAATTTGGGAAACTGCGTCCCAAACAATCGCGCCAGCCCGTCCGCCGCAGCTTCGAAGCTTCCCGGCTCCGGCAGCTTGCCGACATAACCCTTGATCCGCGCGAGACCTGTCGGCTCTATCACCGGACCGATATCGTTGAGCACGCAGCCGGCGATCGCTGTGGGGCGAGCGGGCCCCAGCAACATCGTCAGGATGCCGCCGCGGGAAGTGCCGATGAAAACCGCTTTGTTCGCGCTCGTCGCGGTCAAGACTGCCAGAAGGTCGGC
The DNA here is from genome assembly GCA_963841705.1 of uncultured Alphaproteobacteria bacterium. Lineage (GTDB taxonomy): Bacteria > Pseudomonadota > Alphaproteobacteria > Rhizobiales > Xanthobacteraceae > VAZQ01. The sequence continues at coordinate 37,334 of CAWJDY010000041.1, read as the reverse complement.
AAGTTCCACCGCCAGATTGTAATTTGCCGGATTACGGTCGTACTCCGATTTGCCGCGCCCACGCGAATCGAGCGCCAGCACGCGGCGACGGGTCCTGATGTCGGCGGCGAGCGCCTGCGCAAGCGTCTCGAAGTCGGCAATCGTGCGGGCAAGCCCGGGCAGGCAGACCACCGGCAATGCAGCGGACGCGCGAGGGCCCCATTCATGTACGTGCAACCGCAGCCCATCCTGGGCGGTTACGAAATCATCGCGGGGGGAGCAGGTATTCATAAAGCTGCATGGACCTTGAGCGGGAACCCTGGCGCCGGGCGAGCTTGGGCTACGAGTATTCCGGGAACGCCGGGCTGCTCGAAAGACGCATACAACACCAACAGCGAAGGAGATCCAACAGCCAGCGGAAGCGGCGGCGGAGCCACGGGCACCGGCCGATGCTAAGCCGCAATAGACTTGCTCCAGCGGCGAGGGCGCCTGCGCGCCCTCGTTTCTTTTGTCCCGCTTGGGATTGATTGCGGCCGCCTTTCTGGCTTAATGCGTCGGTTTCGCGGGGCATTTGCCTCGGGCTCCCTCAGCGAGACCGAGAACGCCAACGGGATCAGGGGCAGCATGGACCAGGCCATCGCAGCAACGAGCAGTGACAAGGCTCGCGCCCTCGCGCGGCTCACAGACTTCATCGCGGGTGCGGTCGGCTCGGCGCACAGGGCCGAGCAGCCGTTCTATCATCTCGAGCTCGAGCGGGTCTTTCCCGAGGACGTCTATGCGAGCATGCTCGCTGCCATGCCGGTGGCGGCGGATTATCGGCCATTGCGCGGGCAGAATCAGTGCAATGTGCTGCCGGACGGCACGCCAACGCGGGTGAAAATCGATCTCTTTCCCGAATACATTCGCCACCTGCCCGCGGAAAAGCGCGCGATCTGGGACCTGGTGGGGCGCGCATTGTGCTCGCAGGCCGTGAAGGACGCATTTGTGCGCCAACTCGCGCCGGCGCTGGCGCGCCGCTTTGGGCCGCACTTTGCGAAGTTCGGCATGTATCCCATACCGATCCTGACGCGGGACATTCCAGGTTACATGATCACCCCCCACACCGACACGCGCTGGAAGGGGATCACGGTGCAGCTCTATCTGCCGCGTGACGCGTCGAACACGCACATCGGCACGATCTTCCACGAAAAGCTTGCCGACGGCAGCCTGCCCAAGCGCACCCAGATGAAGTTCGCGCCCAATACCGGCTATGCGTTTGCGGTCGGGGAGGACACTTGGCACTCCGCTGATCCGGTTGGTGCCGAGGTGACTACCCGCGACAGCATCCTGCATACCTATTTCGTGGATGCGGGACTGCTCCGGTTCCTGCGCAATCGCAGCAGGCGGGTCGGCAATTTCGTGCGCAACGAGTTGCGCAGCTATGCTCATTCGTGACGGCGGTTGTTTGCAGGGGCGACCCACCGGGTCGGCCCTGCATCCGCAGTCGCACGTTGACAGCGGCCGAGGCGGTGCCTCGCCCCTACGGAACTTCGTCGGGAAATCAATTGCTCGCGGCCCCGCGGCGTAGATCGGCTTCAATCAGCAGCTTCGACCCGCCGCCGAAGCGCACCCGGTACACCTGCAGGTTCTCCATCACCCGCTGGACGTAGTTGCGCGTCTCCGAGAATGGAATGCGCTCCACCCAGTCGATCGGATCCACCTTGGGATCGCGGGGATCCCCATGCTTGGCGATCCACTCCTTCACGCGCCCGCGCCCTGCGTTATAGCCGACAAAGGTGAGGATGTAGGATCCACGATACTCCTGGATGAGCTCGCCCAGCTCGGCGGCACCCAGTTGCACGTTGTAGGACTGGTCGCTCAGCAGCCGCTTTTCGTCATAGGCCGCGTGGTACTTGCCGGCAATGTAGCGCGCTGCCGCCGGCGTGACCTGCATGAGGCCCATGGCGCGTGCGCTGGAAACGGTCTTCGGGTTGAACGTGCTCTCCTGACGGGCGATCGCGTAAATGACAGCAGCCTCTACCGGGGGGCCGACCGGGCGGTAGTCGGGGATACCGATCACCGGGAAGGCATAATGCTCCAGCGGCAAGCCGCGGCCTAGCGCGGCCTTGCCGACAAGCGTCGTCGAGCGCGCATCCTTGTGCCGGGCGGCCAACTCGGCGAACTCCGCCAAGCGCAGAACGTCGCTTGATCGCTCCCCCAGGTCGGCCAGCGCTCCGGCCACCAGGTCCGGCTCATCGATGGCATAAAGCAGCTCGATTGCACGTTCGACTTCCACGGGGCCATGTCCCTCGCGCGCCTCCGGCGCAGGACGCAAGCTGATCTCCTTGTAGCCGAGCTTTGCGCGGGCGATTTGCCCGTAATAGGCGGTGGAATAGCGTGCGGCCGCTTCATAGTGGGCGTGCGCCTCGTCCTTTCGACCCATCACTTCCGCAGCGCGCCCCTGCCAGTACCCGGAGCGCGCAAGCGCAATCGGATTGTGGATCCCCTGCGCAATCCTGGCGAAATGCGCCAGCGCACCAGCAGGGTCGTGAAGATAGCGCAGCGCGATGAATCCCGCAGTGAACTGCTGCTCGGCGCGGTAATTCTCCCTGCTCGGGAGCGCGGCATCACGCACCACCCGGTAGGCGGTCTTGGCATCGCCGGCATCCAGAAGCTTACGCGCGATCAGGCGGCGTTCCACCCACCACCGATCGGCGTCGATCGCCTCGCCGTGATCGTGCGGTATCGACAAGATCAGTTGCGCGGCCTCGGTGGCGTGGTCACCACGGCTCAGAAGCTGCGCGCGGCTGTAGATGTAGCCGATGTCGTGTCGGGCATCGGCGGGCACCGCGTCGAGCAGCGCCTTGGCATTGCTTGCTTTTCTGATGACGGCGATCCACGCTTTGGCGATGACGGGTGCGTTGCCGCCGGCGCGATTGGCCGCGCGCAGGCCTCCCTCCACGTCCTCGGCGTAGAGTTGCATGTCCATGCGGGCGTTGTGATCTGCCGTGGTGATCAAATCGCTGAAAATGTCGAGCGCGGGAGTTTCAACATCGACGGCGAAGGCCTCGTTGCGCCATGCCTCCCGAACGAGCGATTGTGCCGCGCTCCTCTCGCCTTGCAGCAATAGCGCGCGCGCCAGCGCGAATTTTCCTTTCGCGGAAACAGGCCCGTCCTTGCCGAAGAAGGAACGCACGACGGCCGGATCCGGCCGTTCGGACCACAGTGTCGCCTCCGCGCGCCTGCGCAGGAGGCCCATGGCAGGCCAGCTCGGGTTTTCAGAAATGAACGTGGTGTAGCGCGCGAGCTCGTTGGTCTCGCTGTCATCGTTGCGCAGAATGGACCACTCCACGAGCTTGCGCGCAAGCGGGTCGGCGATGGTGCTCTGCAGCTCGGATGCATGTGGGATGTTGCCTCTGCGCGCCGCCGTGATCGCCTCCTTGAGGGCGGCGAGATCGGCAGGGGAGGTGGAGAGCGTCTGCGCAGCGGTAAACCGAGGAGCCTCACTGCTCGCTGGTGGCGCGGGGATTGCGGAGCTGCTTCCGATGGTGTTGGTGGCCGTCTCTGCGGGTCGCGGCTTGGGAAGAGGCACCGATCCCGCCGCAGCCGCCGCTGCCGCAGCGGCGAGCATGCCGACGGCGACCAGGCCGGTGAAAATTCGCAGAGCTACTTGACCCATCAAGACAACCGTTGCGGCGCTCGTATCGCGTTCCGGCCGCTTATTCAATTGATTTAATTGACGAACAGCTAGAGCGCATTTCGTTCGAGTGGATACCCGATACCCGCCGGCGTTGCCCCTGCGGTTGACGGTGGGTTACGCGTCCAAGTCGGCTGTTCCAGCCGACTTGGACGGCTAACCCACCCTCCCCCCCCCCCCCTCCCCCTCCCCTCCCCCCCCATATCTCCATCTACTGCGTTCTACACATGTGTGCGACTGACCTTATCCTCGTCCCCCGAGACTCGCTCGGAGCTGTCGACCCGCCCGAACCTTATCTCTCCTTCTCAGCTTGCTGCATTAAGTTGCTCGAACTCAGCTCCGATTGGGGCGATCGCGCTCATGCCGCCGCGGCCTGGTTAGCCAGTTTGTGGTCGAACGGTTTTCCGTCGACCAGCATCCGATGCATGATCACCGCAAGCTTGCGTGCGAGCGCCACTTTCGCCTTCGCCATGCCGATGCGCTTGGCCAGTGCATGGCCCAGGTCTTGAGTGCCGAGGCCTTCACCGGGCGCGTGAGAATGATGTGCGCGGCCTGATAGAGCGCGGTGCGCACGCTCTTGTCGCCGATCTTCGAGACCTGCCGGCGTAATCGATTTCGCCCGACTGATATCTCTTCGGCGTGATCCCATGGGCGCCGACCTTTTTCGAGTTCTTGAAACGTGCGGGATCGTCGATTGCAGCCGCATATGTCAGTGAGATGACCGCCCCTACGCCGGTCGTGGTCATCAGCAGCCTGGTCCGCTCGTCGTGTCGCGCCATCGTCCGTACACGCTTCTCAAAACTCCTGAACTCACGCAACGCACTTCGCGTACAGCTAACAACGCATCAGCGATGACTTGCAAATTCGCATGCTCGCTGACCAGCTGCTTGATCCGTTCGGCAAAATTGGTCGGCGTGGTCTTCCGACCTTCAGACCGAACCCGCGCAGCACCCCGCGCAGGCTCATCTCAACGTCACGCAGCTTCGCTTCGATCAGGCTGCGCGTGGTCAGGATCGCACGCGTCTCTTGCGCAGATATCGATTTGCAATGTACCGGCCGGAACCAGCCCATCCGCATCAGCTCGGCAATCCCGCGCGCGTCCTTGCGGTCGGTCTTCACCGGCATCGTCTTGAACGCATGCGCACGTGCCGGTCTCCAACAGCTCGACCGCCAGACCGGCTTGCTTCATCGCCGCAAACAGCCATGCGACAGAGGCCCCGCCTCCAGCCCGATCCGCGTCATCGCAAGACCGAGATTGCCAAACCACGCAATCAGCGCCTCCGGCTCACTCGCGACCTTCGCCTCGCGAACGATCTTGCCGCCAGCGTCCAACACGCATACGCTTGACTGTTCCAATGACACGTCGATTCCTGCATAATAGTCCATGGTCGTCCCTCGATGATGCTTGGAGCAGGCGGGATTGCCGGACTCCGAATCACTGACACCATCAGTTTGAGGACGACCAGCCTGCCCAACTCCAAGTCGCAGCCGCGAGCGAGCGCGCCATCCATAGCGCCGTAGCGAGCTAGCGGCTGGCGACCTGGCCGGCCGCCCGTTCCCTCTACGCAGCGATCGCGATTTAACTTCAACGAAACGTGCTTCTAACTCGCTCGAACCGACCATCAGCCCCGACCACGGCAAAAAGGCGGCAATCCGGCACGTCAGGGACTTTCAACTCAGGTGCGTTCCCGGTAAGAATGGAACGAGGGGCTGCGGCGCGGGGACCACGTCGGGCCCGGCAGAGGACATCGTATCATGACAGCCAAGACGAGCTTCCGAGGCTCGTTCACCGCCCTCGTCACCCCTTTCAGCAATGGTTCTGTGGACGAGCAGGCTTTCCGGGGCCTCATCGATTGGCAGATCGCTGAAGGCACCGATGGTCTGGTGCCTGCGGGCACCACTGGCGAGAGTCCCACGCTCTCCCACGACGAGCACCGCCAGGTCGTGGAGTGGTGCGTCGACCAGGCCAGGGGGCGCGTGCCCGTGATCGCCGGGGCCGGGTCGAATTGCACCAGCGAGGCGGTCGAGCTGGCGCAGCACGCGCAAGCCTGCGGCGCAGCTGCGGTGCTGGTAGTAACGCCCTACTACAACAAGCCAACCCAGGAAGGCTTGTACCAGCACTTCAAGGCGATAAATGACGCCATCCGCGTCCCGATCATCATCTACAACATCCCCGCGCGGTCCGTGATCGACATGTCGGTCGACACCATGAAGCGGTTGTTCGAGCTGGACAACATCGCGGGCGTTAAGGACGCAACGGCCAACGTGATTCGCGTCTCCCAGCAGCGCGCGGCCATGGGAGCCGGCTTCAACCAGCTCTCCGGCGAGGATGCGAGCGCGCTCGGCTTCATGGCTCACGGCGGCCACGGCTGCATTTCGGTGACCTCCAACGTGGCGCCGGGACTGTGCGCGGAATTCCAGCACGCCTGCCGCAATGGCGACTACACCGCGGCGCTTCGTCTGCAGGACAAGCTGATGCCGCTGCACCTCGCATTGTTCATCGAAACCAATCCCGCGCCGGCCAAGTATGCCCTGTCAGTGCTCGGCAAGTGCGCCGAAACGGTCCGGTTGCCGATGGTGCCGGTCGCCGAAAAGACCAAGTCGGCGGTACGCGAGGCAATGGTTCACGCCGGGCTGATCAACTAGCGCTTACCGTGGTGTCATTCTGGGGCGCCAGCAAGACGGCCATGCCGACTTGCTGGCAAGCCCGCAATCCATAATCCCAGGCGGCAGTGGGTGCCGCGTCCATCGCAACCCCTGATCTGTGGCTATGGATTATGGGCTCCGCTCGCGGCCCCGGCATGACAGCAAGCAGCGAAGGACACGATGCTCGAGGAATTCAAGAAGTTCGCGCTGCGCGGCAACGTCGTCGATCTCGCCATCGGCGTCATGATCGGTGCAGCATTCGGCGCAATCGTCAATTCGCTGGTGGGCGACATTATCACGCCCCTGATCGGCGCCATTACCGGCGGGCTTGATTTCTCCAACTACTTCATCCCGCTGTCGTCGAAAGTGACTGCGAGCTCGCTGGCAGAGGCCAAGAGGCAGGGTGCGGTGCTGGCGTGGGGAAGCTTCCTCACCGTTACCATCAACTTCATCATCATTGCCTGGGTCCTGTTCTTGATCGTCAAGCTGATGAACCGCTTGTTGCGTGCGGAGGCCGCAAAGGTCCCGCCCCTGAGCAAGCAGGAGCAGCTGCTCACGGAGATCCGCGACCTTTTGCAAGCCGAACGGAAATGACTCGTCGAGAGCGCACGTAGGGAAGTGCAGACGTGATGACCGCGAAACTGCAGAGCAATGCGCGCGTCGTCGCTCACAATCGAAAGGCGCGGTTCAACTACGAGATCGGTGAGACGCTAGAGGCCGGCATTGCGCTGACCGGAACGGAAGTAAAATCGCTGCGCCAGGGCAAGGCGACGATTGCGGAATTGTATGCCGATTCGCGTGGAGGCGAGATCTGGCTGGTGAATGCGAACATCCCCGAATACCTGCAGGGGGGCCGTTTCAATCATGCGCCCAAGCGGGTGCGCAAGCTGCTCCTCCATCGCCGGCAGATCAACAAGCTCATGGGAGCGGTGGAGCGCGAGGGAATGACTTTGGTCCCGCTCAAGCTTTATTTCAACGACAAGGGTCGCGCCAAGGTCGAGCTTGCGCTCGCGCGGGGCAAGAAGCTGCATGACAAGCGCGAGACCGAAAAGAAGCGCAGCTGGGAGCGCGAGCGCGGCCGGCTGTTGCGCGCTAAGGGTTAAAGTCATGGCGCTGCCCATCAGCTTCGATCATTGCGTGGTGCATGTCTCCGATTGGGAGCGCTCGAACGCTTTCTATCGCGATGTCCTGGGCGCCGAGCTGATCGCCCGAGGCCAGGGCTGGGCCTATCGTTTCGGGACGGTTCAGCTCAATCTGCATGGGCCGGGAGTGAAGCCGGCTGAGGTGGCACGTCTGCCGGTCCAGCCCGGGAACAGCGATCTCTGCTTTGAATGGTCAGGACCGATCAGCGAGGCCGTCGCGCATCTTGAGCGCTGTCGCGTGATTATTGAAGCCGGGCCGATGGAGCGCTTCGGCGCAAAAGGCGCCGGCACCAGCATCTATTTCAGGGATCCCGACGGATCGCTCCTGGAATTCATCTCTTACAAGCGACAATTGTGAGGCTGCTACGCGGAGACGCAATATGAGCCTATCGCACGATCCCAACGTGCTGCCCGGCGGGCTGCCCGTTCCCCATGACGATGGTGCCGCCCGCCATCTCCCCGGCCGCAAGCTTCCATCGCTGCCGCTTCCCGCAACTGACGGCAATATGGTGGATCTTTCGGCGCTCTCCGGCCGCACGGTCGTCTACATTTACCCGCGCACTGGTGTACCGGGACAGGCGCCGCCGGACGGATGGGATGGCATCCCCGGAGCGCGCGGGTGCACACCCCAGTCATGTTCTTTTCGCGATCATTTCGCCGATCTCAGGCAGCTCGGCGTAGCTCATGTATTCGGGCTGTCGACCCAGGACAGCGGGTATCAAAAAGAGGCGGTCGGGCGTCTCAAGCTGCCGTTTCCGATCCTTTCCGACGAGGACCTCGCGCTTGCCCGCGCGCTCGAGCTTCCCACCTTCACGATCGCCGGCATGGTTCTGCTCAAGCGCATGGTGCTCGTGATCGATGCCGGTATCATTGCCAAGGTTTTCTATCCGGTATTCCCTCCGGACAAGAGCGCCGAGGAGGTGGTTGCCTGGATGCGGGCGTCGAGATAGGCGCGAACCTGCGCGAACACGGCGCGGAACATCTCTGGGGTAAGTACACCCGTGTTGGTATTGTAACGCGAGCAATGATAGCTCGCGAATACGCGTAGCTGTCCCACGTCCTGCCATGCGCCGTGGCCGAAGGGTGCCGCTGATCGACGCTGATTGAGCGCTGCGACCGTGCTCTCGTGTGAGATGCGGCCAAGGGTGACGATGGCGCGCAGATTTGCCATCTCGGCAATAGTGGCGGCAAGGAACCCGCGACATGTACGGATCTCCGCCGGCAACGGCTTGTTCTCCGGGGGAACGCACCGCACCGCATTGGTGATGCGGGCATCCATCAGCGTCAGCCCGTCATTCGGTCGAGCGGCATAGGTTCCATCGGCAAAGCCGAACGCCTTCAAGGTGTCGTAAAGGAGATCGCCGGCATAGTCGCCCGTGAACGGGCGGCCGGTCCGATTGGCTCCCCTCAGTCCCGGTGCCAGCCCTACAATCAAAAGCCGCGCGGTAGCAGGACCAAAGCAGGGAACCGGGGCGTTGAACCACTGCGGTTCCCGGCCTCGCCACTCGTGGCGGAACGCGTGCAGCCGCGGGCAAAGCGGGCAGTCCCGACCGGGTTTGCCGGACGCGCCGACCATGGGCGCGCCTCAATCCTCGAAATCGTCCTCGTCGTCGAGGGGAGCGCCTGCTCCCGCGCGTTGCGGCGCTGCGGGCCGGTGAAGGAACTGGGGTGTGTGCCGCTCGCGTCCTTCCCGCGGTTCCCTGGCGGGGCGTTCCGCCGGATCGCGGCCGATCTTCGATTGCAGTTCAGTGATGTCGAGGAACACGTCGGCTTGCCGGCGCAATTCGTCGGCGACCATCGGCGGCTGGGTGGAGATGGTGGAAACCACCGTCACGCGGACCCCGCGCCGCTGCACGGCCTCGACCAGACAACGGAAATCTCCGTCTCCTGAGAACAGGACCATATGGTCGATGGAACCGGCAAGCTCCATGGCATCTACCGCCAGCTCGATGTCCATGTTGCCCTTGACCTTGCGGCGCCCGGCTTGATCCACAAATTCCTTGGTGGCCTTGGTGACCACCGTGTAGCCGTTGTAATCGAGCCAATCGATCAAAGGCCGGATGGAGGAATATTCCTGGTCCTCAATGATGGCAGTGTAATAGAAGGCGCGCAGAAGATAGCCGCGCGACTGGAACTCACGCAGCAGCCGCTTGTAGTCGATGTCGAAGCCCAGGGCCTTTGCCGTGGCATAAAGGTTGGCGCCATCAATGAACAATGCGATTTTTTCGGGTCTCGATTCCATATTTCGTCTCAATCCTGCAAAGGCATCAACATTCAGCAGCGCATTCCGGACGGAACTCGCCCGCCGCAATGCAAGGAACATCCTGTTATGGGATCAGTGAGCGCGAGCCCCTGAATGAGCTGTGCAGGCCAGCGTCACTGCCAATCCAATAATCAAAAGGATGGGCGTGGCCGATTCCCGTAGCTTGCCTAACAGACTGATGTCGGATCGCCAAGCAGAATTTACGAATGTTGATGCACCTTGCAATCCGATGTTCCCAACGCTAGGTAGCGCCTGCGCTTTCACGATCTCCATGAGGGAGCAACCGCCATGGCCCGGGTTACTGTTGAGGACTGCATCGACAAGGTCGAGAACCGCTTCGATCTCGTGCTGCTGGCCAGCCATCGTGCGCGTATGATCTCATCGGGGGCTCAGATCACCATTGACCGCGATAACGACAAAAATCCGGTTGTGGCGCTGCGTGAGATCGCCGAGACCAGCATATCGGCCGATGATCTCAAGGAAGAGCTGGTGCATTCCCTGCAAAAATATGTGGAGGTCGATGAGCCCGAACCGGAAGGTCCCCCGCTCATCAGCTCGGTTGCCGGCGGTATCGAGGCCGACGACACCGAGGTCACTGGCGAGCGCATGACGGAGGAAGAGCTGCTCAAGGGCCTCGAAGGGCTTACCCCGCCGGAGGAGCAACCGGAGGAAGAGGAATAGGCTGCATTTGGGGTAGCCGGCCGCTCTGTTCCTGAGGGGACAGGCTCGCTCTGGCCGAAAGTACCAGTTACTCGATGTGTTGCAGCCCGGCCTGCGCCGGGCAATTTTTTTGACCCTCGGCGACAAAGTCGCGCATCCAAGGCGCGGTCAGGGGCATGCCGTCGCAACTGTGACATCGCCCTGCTCTCGGTCCGGCTCCTGCGCTCAAGGCCGGCGACGGATGGCAATTGCTCTTGTAGGCATTAACGAGTGCCATGATATCCTTGTAGAAACGGCTCTCCTCATGGCTGCACGGGGTGCAGGACCTTCGACGTGGCACGCTCTTCGACCGATCTTCCACGCATGCAGAACCAAGCGCGGGCTCGTGCCCCGTTAGGGCGAGGTCTGAGCATCGTATCGCAAGCACTTGATTCTCCGAAACAATTCCATCGGCAAGCTGCCAAGCCGCCGATGATGCGGCAGTACGATCTGATCGAGCGCGTCAAGCGCTACAATCCCGACGCAAGCGAACCGCTTCTCAACCGGGCGTATGTTTACGCCATGCGGGCGCATGGCGAGCAGAAGCGGGCGTCCGGTGATCCGTACTTTTCCCATCCGCTCGAAGTGGCCGCGATCCTCACCGACCTGAAGCTCGATGATGCGACCATTGCGGCTGCCCTTTTGCACGACACCATCGAGGATACTGCCGCCACTCGGGTCGAAATCGACCAGATGTTCGGTCCCGACATTGGCGCACTGGTAGAGGGGCTCACAAAGCTCAAAAAGCTCGATCTTGTCACAAAGGAAGCAAAGCAAGCCGAGAACCTCCGTAAGCTGCTGCTGGCCATTGCCGACGATGTGAGGGTGCTCCTGATCAAGCTCGCGGATCGGTTGCACAACATGCGCACCCTGTCTCACATGCCTGTGGAGGCGCGCCGGCGCAGCGCGCAGGAAACGCTCGACATCTATGCCCCGCTCGCCGGACGCATGGGCATGCACGAGATGCGCGAGGAACTGGAAGATCTGGCTTTTCGCGAGCTCAATTCCCAGGCCTACGCGGTTGTCAGCGGGCGGCTTGATGAGCTTGAGAGCAAGAGCGCCGACATGGTCACCGAGATCGCGCAGCAGCTCGCCAAGAAGCTCTCCGATCGCGGCATCGATGCCGAAGTCACCGGTCGGCGCAAGCGCGCCTACTCGATCTGGCGCAAGATGGAGCGCAAATCGATCGGGTTCGAGCAGCTTTCGGATGTCTTCGGCTTTCGTGTGATCGTGGATTCCCTCCCGCAATGCTACGAGGCGCTCGGCATCGTACATACGAGTTGGCCGGTGGTGCCGGGTCGCTTCAGGGATTACATCTCGACGCCAAAGCAGAACGACTACCGCTCAATCCACACGACGGTAATCGGTCCGAGCCGGCAGCGGGTCGAGCTGCAGATCCGCACGCGCAACATGCATGAGATCGCCGAGTACGGGATTGCCGCGCATGCGCTTTACAAGGATGGCGTGGGCTCTCCAACCGAGATGCTTTCACGGGAATCCAGTGCCTATGCATGGCTGCGTCGCACAATCGAGCTGTTGGCCGAGGGCTCGAACCCGGAAGAGTTTCTCGAGCACACCAAGCTCGAGCTGTTTCACGACCAGGTGTTCTGCTTCACGCCAAAAGGCACGCTGATTGCCTTGCCCCGGCGTGCCAACGCCATCGATTTTGCCTACGCGGTACACACCGGAGTGGGCAACATGGCGGTCGGCTGCAAGATCAACGGCAAGATTGCGCCGCTCGTATCGGAGCTCGTGAACGGCGACGAAGTCGAGATCATCACATCCAAGGCGCAGACTGCGCCGCCGGCCGCCTGGGAATCGCTTGTGGTCACCGGAAAGGCACGCGCCGCCATCCGGCGGGCGACGCGAGCCGCGGTGCGCAGCCAATATGCGGGACTAGGGCGTCGTATCGTGGAGCGGTTGTGCCAGCGAGCCAAGATCTTGTACTCGGATGAGCAGTTGCAAGTCGCGCTGCCGCGGCTGGCGCGCGCTTCCGTCGAAGACGTCATGTCGGCAGTGGGTCGCGGGGAGATGCGCGCGGCCGACGTGGTGCGTGCCATGCACCCGGATTACAAGGAGGAGCGCGCGGCCGTTATTGTCCAGCAGCCGAAACCGGAAGGCGGCTGGTTCAGGCTCAAAAGGGCGAAGTCGGTTGCAGTCAAAGGTCCTGGAGAGACCGGCCCTGCAATCCCGATTCGCGGGATCAACACGGATTTACCGGTACGCTTTGCTCCCAACTCCGGCGCGGTTCCCGGCGACAGAATTGTGGGAATTCTCACTCCCGGCGAAGGTATTACCATCTATCCGATCCAGTCCCCTGCACTGAAGGACTTCGAGGATGCGCCGGAGCGCTGGCTTGATCTGCGCTGGGACGTCGATGAGCGCACGCCGCAGCGTTTCCCTGCGCGCATTGTGCTGCAGACGGTCAACGAGCCCGGATCGCTTGCACAAGTTGCCCAGATCATCGCCGAGCATGACGGCAACATCGACAACATCCGTATGGAGCGATCGGCTCCCGATTTCACGGCGGTTACGATCGATCTTGAAGTATTCGACATCAAGCATCTCAACTCGATCATTGCGCAGCTTCGTGCGAAAGACGTTGTCGCCAACGCCGAGCGGGTAAACGCATGAATGCTTAGGCTCGGCGTGAATGTCGATCATGTCGCCACGGTGCGCAACGCGCGCGGCGGCCTGTACCCCGACCCGGTGCAGGCGGCAATGCTTGCGATCGAGGCGGGGGCCGACGGCATTACCGCCCACTTGCGGGAGGATCGACGGCACATTCGCGACGAAGATATTGCGCGGCTAAAGGCCGAGATCACGAAGCCGCTCAATTTGGAGATGGCGGCAACTCCGGAGATGCTCCGCATTGCGGTCGCCGCTCGCCCCCACGCCGCCTGTCTCGTGCCGGAACGGCGCGAGGAACGCACGACTGAAGGGGGGCTCGATGCTGCCGGACAGCGCGCACAGCTGACCCCGCTGGTTGCCGAGCTCAAGCAGGCAGGAATACGCGTATCGCTCTTCATCGCGCCACAGCCGTCACAGATCGAGGCAGCCGTGCTCGTTGGTGCCCCGGTCATCGAGTTGCACACGGGGGCGTGGTGCGATGCGCTTGCGGAGAATCGCGTGCACGAGGCCGAGCGGGAGTGGGAGCGAATTCGGGAGAGGGCAAAGCTCGCGCGGCGCGAAGGTCTTGAAGTTCACGCCGGGCACGGGCTGAATTTCAAGACAGCGGAATCCATCGCCGCACTGCCGGAAGTTGTAGAGCTCAATATCGGTCATTTCCTTGTTGGCGAGGCGATTTATGTTGGGCTTGCAAACGCCGTCAAAACAATGCGTGCGGCCATGGACCGGGGTCGCGGATGATCCTCGGCATCGGATCCGATCTCATCGACGTCCGCCGGATCGAACGGACGATCGAGCGGCATGGTGAGAGGTTTCTCGACCGCATCTTCACCGCTACCGAGCGCGAGACCGCAGACCGCCGTGCCAGGAGATGCGAGACTTATGCAAAACGCTTCGCAGCCAAGGAGGCATGCGCAAAAGCCCTGGGCACCGGTCTGCGAGCAGGGGTATTCTGGCGTGACATGGGGGTGGTCAACCTTCCTTCCGGCCGGCCAACGATGAAGCTGACAGGCGGCGCGCTCATGCGGCTGCGGGCCATTACCCCCGCTGGGTGCGAGTCGCGCATCGATCTCACCATCACCGACGAAGGACCGATGGCGCAGGCTGTGGTCGTGATCAGCGCAGTTCCTCGGCTGTGATTTGCGCGACCGCACGCCGCAATTGAAGACGGTCTGACAACGGCGCTTAAGACATTGAAATGACAAACTGAATTTGTGACTCGATGGCTGCAGCGCGGCTCCCACGAATTTGCCGGCTATTCGTTGCACCCTCCTTGGACAGGGGCTAGAAGGGCGCGGGGCACGATTGCCATGGACCATCGGCCGATGAGCGTGAATTCAGTGGCGAAGCGGAAGGAAGGCGGCATTGCCGAGACCGGACGCGTGATCTTTCACGCGCTGATCATCGCGCTTGTGATCCGTACCTTCCTGTTTCAGCCCTTCAACATCCCGTCCGGATCGATGAAGGCGACTTTTCTGGTCGGCGATTATCTGTTCGTATCGAAATATTCCTACGGCTACAGCCATTACTCGCTGCCGTTCTCGCCGCCAGTGTTTTCCGGCCGTATCTGGGCGTCGCCTCCGCAGCGCGGCGATGTGGTGGTCTTCCGATTGCCGAAGGATGATACGACCGACTACATCAAGCGAGTGATCGGGTTCCCCGGCGACCGTATCCAGATGATTGACGGCGTGCTCCACATCAATGGCGAGCCCGTCAAGCGCGAGCGCATTGAAGACTTTGTGGAAGCCGAGGAAGGGTCCCGGGTTACCCGGGTCAAACGTTGGCGGGAAACGCTTCCAAATGGCGTGAGCTACACGACGCTCGATCTTGTCGACAACGGCTTCTATGACAACACGCCCGTCTATCAGGTGCCCGAAGGTCATTATTTCATGATGGGCGACAACCGCGACAACTCCACCGACAGCCGCGTGCTGAGTTAAGTGGGCTATGTGCCGTTCGAGAACATCGTGGGCCGCGCCCAGCTCATTTTCTTCTCCATTCGCGAAGGCGAGCATGCGTGGATGGTGTGGCGCTGGCCGTGGTCAGTACGCTGGGATCGGCTCTTCACGTTGGTTCGATGAGCCACAGGCCAAAGGAAAACCTGCCATCCGAGGAAGCGCCCGGACCCGCCAAAACCAACGTTGATCCCAAGCCTCGATCCAGGGCGAGGCAAACAAGGGCGCACCGTCCTGCCCCGGACGAGTTTGAACAGCGGATCGGGTATCTGTTCCGCGAGCCTGCTTTGCTCGAGCGGGCACTTACGCACATCTCGGCGTTGCCAGGGGTGCGCAACCGCGCAGCGTCCTACCAGCGACTCGAATTTCTCGGCGACCATGTCCTTGGTCTTGCAATCTCGGACATGTTGTTCCGCACCTTTCCCAAGGCCGACGAAGGGGAGATGTCTCGGCGGCTTGCAGACCTCGTACGCAGGGAGGCGTGCGCCGATGTGGCGCGGGCGATACACCTTGGCGACGTGATCAGGCTCGGAGCCTCGGAAGCCAACGCGGGCGGCCGCAGCAAAACCGCGATCCTCGCCGATGTCTGCGAGGCGCTGATTGGAGCCATCTTTGTGGATGGCGGCTATGCGGCCGCTTGCGCGGTCATCGAGCGCCTCTGGAGCCCCCGCATGCGCACGCCCTCGGCGCTGCGCGATTCCAAAACCGCGCTGCAGGAGTGGGCACAGGCGCGCGGTCTTCCAACGCCCGCTTACCGGGAGATCGAGCGCAAGGGTCCGGATCATGATCCGGAATTCCGGGTCATGGTGGAGGTTGCAGATTTCGCGCCCGCCGAAGGACTGGGTCGGTCAAAACGCTCAGCCGAGCAGGCGGCGGCCACTGCCATGTTGAGCCGTGCCGGGGTGAAAGCGGACCCGCTCGATGGTCGATGACAAACGTCTGCGCCGGCGGGCTGAGGCTGTCGAGGCGCCAGCGCCGGCTTCAAATCGGACGGTTAGGGTTTCCGGCGTCGGCTCCGTGGGACAGGGCGCAACTGGGGGAGCCGATCGGAGGTGCGGATTTGCAGCGCTCATCGGCGCCCCCAATGTCGGCAAATCAACGCTGATCAATGCGCTGGTCGGCACCAAGGTCGCGATCGTCTCGCGTAAAGCGCAGACGACCCGTTCGCTGCTGCGGGGCATTGCGATCGCCGGGCAATCGCAGCTCATTTTGGTCGATACGCCGGGAGTATTTGCGCCCAAGCGTCGGCTCGACCGCGCCATGGTGGCGAATGCCTGGGCGGGCGCACACGATGCCGATATTGTCGCTCTTATTCTCGATGCCGAGCGCGGCATCGAGGATGAAGCCGGGTTTGTCCTCGACAAGTTGGTCGAGATCCGTCGACCCAAGATCCTGGTCGTCAACAAGATCGATCTGGTGGACAAACCGCTCCTGCTCAAACTTGTGGATAGGGCGAATCAGCGCGCCAGTTTTGCGGCCACGTTCATGGTCTCCGCCTTGACCGGGGATGGCATCGCGGACGTCCGGGAATGGCTTGCTTGCCACGCCCCTGAGAGCCCGTGGCATTATCCCGAGGACCAGGTCACGGACGCTCCACTGCGCCACCTTGCCGCGGAAATCACCCGCGAAAAGCTTTATTCGCGCCTTCACCAGGAGCTGCCGTACCGCTCGACGGTGGAAACGGATCAGTGGCAGGAGCGCACGGATGGATCGGTGCGCATCGAGCAGACCATATATGTTGAGCGTGAGAGCCAGCGGAAGATCGTGCTCGGCAAGGGCGGCCAGACCATCAAGGCGATCGGAGCGCAGGCGCGTCGAGAGATAGCCGAAATACTCGAGGCTCGCGTGCATTTGTTTCTGTTCGTGAAGGTGCATGAGAGCTGGGAGGATGACCGGGAGCGCTACAGCGCCATGGGCCTCGACTTTCCCAGGGACTGACGATGCGCTGGACTGATGAAGGGATCGTGCTCGGAACCAGACGTCATGGCGAGGGCAATGCAATCCTCGAGCTGATGACACGCGATCACGGCCGCCATCTCGGGTTGGTGCGGGGAGGCGGGGGCTCGCGGCATCGACCGATACTCCAGGCGGGCAACCAGGTGACCGCGACCTGGCAAGCGCGTCTGGACGAGCATCTCGGCTGCTATAGCGTCGAAGGACTTGACTTGCGCGCCGCATCATTCCTGGGCGCCTCACATGCGCTATACGGCATGATGCATCTCGGCGCACTCTGTCGCCTCCTGCCGGAGCGCGATCCGCATCCGAACATCCATGCGGCTTTGACCGATCTGCTCGAATTGCTCCTCGATGCCCGCCGTGCGGGCACACGCCTCGTGCGCTTCGAGTTGCAGCTTCTGTCGGAACTGGGGTTTGGTCTCGACCTCGCGCGTTGTGCTGCGACCGGCGAGCAAGGCGATCTCATCTATGTGTCGCCGAAATCCGGGCGTGCCGTGTCGCGGATCGCGGGCGAGGGATGGAAGGACAGGCTTTTGCCTCTGCCGGCATTTCTGTCCGGGGAACTCAGGGACGAACCGGCGGCGTGGGACGATGTTGCCGCCGGGTTTGCGCTTACCGGTTTTTTCCTGATGCGGCACGTGCTCGAGCCACGGGGGTTGCAGTTCGCCGAGGCACGCGCAAGCTTCATGGCCGCGGTCTCGCGCAGCGAGAGGGTCACAATGCGCGCGGAGTAAGGCGCCTTGGCCACGGCTCCATTGCTTGTTCCGCTTCAGGTTTAGGATTAGCTCTTCCCCATGGGCCAGCCACTGATTCCCTCGCCAGGGCACGGCGCTGAAGAGATTGCGCTGCACGAGGCGCTCGAGCAGCGCTACCTCGCATATGCCCTTTCAACCATCGTGAATTGGGCGCTGCCGGATGCGCGCGATGGCCTCAAGCCGGTGCACCGGCGGCTGCTCTACGCAATGCAGCAATTGCACCTCGATCCCGGGGCGGCATTCAAGAAATGCGCCCGTGTCGTCGGCGACGTGATCGGCAAGTTTCATCCGCATGGAGACCAGGCGGTATACGACGCGCTGGTGCGCCTCGCTCAGGATTTCGCCCAGCGCTATCCGCTTATCGATGGGCAGGGGAATTTCGGAAACGTGGATGGCGATAACCCGGCGGCGATGCGCTACACCGAGGCGCGGCTGACCGAGATCGCGCACCTCTTGCTGGAAGGCATTGACGAGGACGCGGTCGACTTCAGGCCGAGCTATGACGGCTCTGAACGCGAGCCGGTTGTTCTGCCGGCGGCGTTTCCCAATCTGCTGGCCAACGGTTCCCAGGGGATCGCGGTTGGCATGGCGACTTCGATCCCGCCGCACAACGCTGCGGAGCTCTGCGATGCGGCGCTGCATCTGATCTCAACGCCGAGCGCCAGAAGCCGCACCCTCCTGAAATACGTGCAAGGTCCCGACTTTCCGACCGGCGGCGTGATCGTCGATCCGCCGGATGTGATCGCCGAAGCCTATGCAACGGGTCGCGGGTCTTTTCGCGTGCGCGCGCGCTGGAACAAGGAGGACACGGGTCGGGGGACCTATCTCATCGTCGTCACGGAGATCCCTTGGCTGGTTCAGAAGGGACGGCTGGTCGAACGCATCGCCGAGCTCATCAACGAGAAGAAGCTGCCGCTCGTCGCCGACGCGCGGGACGAATTGGCCGAGGACATTCGGCTGGTGATCGAGCCGCGCTCGCGTACCGTGGATCCGGTCCTGCTCATGGAGTTGCTGTTCAAGCTCACCGAGCTGGAGAACCGCATTCCGCTCAACATGAATGTGCTCGTAAAGGGTCGCATCCCCAAGGTGGTCGGTCTTGCCGAGGCGCTGCTGGAATGGCTGGCCCATCTCCGCGAGGTCCTGCTGCGGCGCTCGCGGTTCCGCCTTGCTCGCATCGAGCATCGCCTCGAGGTGCTCGGCGGTTATCTGATTGCCTATCTCAACCTCGACAAGGTGATCAGGATCATCCGCCGTGAAGATGAGCCCAAACCCGTGCTGATCGTAGCTTTCAAGCTGTCGGAGGTGCAGGCGGACGCGGTTCTGAACATGCGGCTGCGCAATTTGCGCAAGCTCGAGGAAATCGAGATCAGGAATGAAGACAAGGAGCTGCGCTCCGAGCGCAAGAAGCTCAAGGACCTGCTCGGCTCCGAGAAGGAGCAATGGAGCACCGTAGCAGCCGAGATCAAATCGTTGCACGCCAAGCTCGGTCCCACCACCGTGCTGGGCAAGCGCCGGACGAGCTTCGCGGAGCAGCCGCAGCACGACGAATCCGCAATCGAGCAAGCCCTGGTGGAACGCGAGCCGATCACGGTCGTCGTGTCGGAGAAAGGGTGGATTCGCGCGTTGCGCGGAACAGTAACCGATCTGGCGGGGATCGGCTTCAAGACGGATGATCGGTTGAAGTTCACGTTTCCCGCCGAAACGACCTCGAAGTGTCTCGTCTTTGCAACCAATGGGCGTTTTTACACGCTTGAAGCAGCCAAGCTGCCCGGCGGCCGGGGTCACGGCGAGCCGATCCGGCTGTTCATTGATCTGGAACAGGAGGCGGATCTTGTCAGCGTCTTTCCTTACCAGGGGGCGCGCAAATTCCTGCTGGGAAGCGCGCAGGGCCGCGGATTTGTCGTGCCAGAGGACGAATGCGTAGCCAATACCCGCAAGGGCAAGCAGGTGCTCAATGTCGCCGCGCCCGACGCGGCGCGCGCGATTGCTCAGATCGAAGGAGAGCTTGTCGCGGCCGTCGGCGAAAACCGCAAGATGATCATATTTCCCCTCGATCAAGTGCCGGAAATGGGTCGAGGACGCGGCGTGCGGCTGCAGCGCTACAAGGACGGCTTGCTGAGCGATCTCAAGACCTTCAAGGCTGACGCAGGACTTTCCTGGACCGATACTGCCGGGCGTGTCTTCTCGCTGAGCTTGAAGGAGCTCGCGGATTGGCGTGGCAATCGGGCCGATGCCGGCCGGCTTGCCCCCAAGGGATTTCCCCGCAGCAACAAATTCAGCAGCACGCTGGCGAACGGCAGCCGGGCCGACAGCTGACGGCCAAATGGACGAGCACGCATCTGCGAGCGGACGGCGGGTTACGCCACCAAAGTCGGTCGAGCCGACTTTGGTGACTAACCCGCCCTACTAAAATTGACACTCACTCAGATCGCCAGGAATAGAGTCGAGGCGCGTGCGTGCTGGAACACGGCGCTCGCGGTATCTCCGAAGAACAGCTTCTTGCCGGATCGCCGAAGTCAGTAATCCACGCGCTTCCAACCATCGGGAGCGAGCCGCTGTTGCGGCAGGAAGCGGCCTTTGTAGGCCATCTTGCGCGAGCCTTGCACCCAGTAGCCGAGATAGACGTAGGAGAGTCCCATCCGGCGGGCGCGCTCGATATGGTCGAGAATCATGAAGGTGCCGAGCGAGCGCGACGAAAACTCCGAATCGTAGTACGAGTAGACCATCGAGAGACCATCGCTAAGCACGTCCGTGAGCGCCACCGACAGCAGCCTGCCGCTGCCGAGGTGGCTCGATCTCGCGGGAGGGCGCTGTCGATATTCGATCATGCGGGTCTCTACATGGCTGTCCTCGACCATCATGGCGTAGTCGAGCACGGTCATATCCGCCATGCCGCCGTCCCGATGGCGGGCGTCGAGATACGAACGGAATACCGAGTACTGCTCGGAGGTGGGTACCGGCACGCGCATCTCGCCGACCACGTCGCGGTTGCGCTCGATCACCCGCCGCATGCTGCGGGTCGGGCGAAAATCTTCCGCGATCACCCGAACCGAAACACACGCGCGACAGGTTTCGCAGGCCGGCCGATAAGCAATGGATTGGCTGCGACGAAAGCCTCCGTGGGTCAGGAGGTCGTTCAACTGCGCCGCCCGCTCGCCCACAAGATGGGTGAATACCTTGCGTTCTTCCTGACCCGGGAGATAGGGGCACGGCGAGGGCGCGGTGAGATAGAATTGGGGAGTATTGCGGGAGTGCTGGGTCACGGTAGTCTTAAGCCAGATCGAGTCGCCTTTTCCTGCGCCATTTAGCATTGCGCGCTCAGGGCCTGCCGTCAAACAGCATGGGCTCAGGGTCTCCAGCGTGCCCCGCGCATCGCCTCGGCACGCTTGGGATTGTTGATGACGATAGTGCCCACCAGCATATCATGCAGCAGCCGCTTCCTTTCGTTGAAGAACGCAACCAGGAGGATGAAAGGGGTCAGAAATGAGATGCTGAACCAGTAGACCACCGCGTGCACCGCGCCCAGAACGAAATAGGCCGGCGCTCCATACCAGGTGCGCATCTCGAGGTCGGTGACTTGCATGCCGATAGTCGCCGATGCAGGACTGCCAAAGGTATATCCATAATAGCAGATGGCCCAAATCACTGCTCCAGGCCAGAGCAATGCGTAAAGCGCCCAGCCCAGACCGAGAGTGAGGAGCCCGAATATGAGGATGAACACGGCTGCGATCAGCACCGGGACGACAATGATGGTGATGTCGATCAGGAACGCGATGCAGCGGCGTGCGAGGACGCCTTCGAACAGTTCCGGATTCCGGATCGGGTCATAAGCATGCGGCTTGACCTCGATCGAAACTCCGATCTTTCTCGGTGCGCTGTCGGTCATGGCTATCCTGCCTGCAGTCGAAATGGCAGATGGAGAGTAGATGGTCTTGTCGCAAGAAGCACGGTCGTTTGAGATATGGAGCATTCTCCTGCTTGCCGCGTCCTGCGGCGAAGCGCTGGAAGCGAAGGAATGAGCGTCACTATCGGCGATATTGAGCTGGCCCGGCGCACAATCGCCGGTCAGGTGCTGCGCACGCCCATGCTGCCGGCTCCCAAGCTCTCCCGCGCGACCGGCGCAGAAGTGTTCGTAAAGTACGAAAATCTCCAGGTTACGAATTCGTTCAAGGAACGCGGCGCATTCAACAAGCTCGCTTCACTGGGCAAGTTGGAGCGGACGCAGGGCGTGATCACTATGTCGGCCGGGAATCACGCCCAGGCAGTTGCCTATCACGCGGCGCGATTGGGTATTCCAGCCACCATCGTGATGCCGGTCACCACACCCTTCGTGAAGGTGGAGGCGACCCAGTCACATGGCGCTCGGGTTGTGCTTGAGGGCGAGACGGTTGCCGAGGCCGAAATGCGCGCGGAAAGCGTGGCACGCGAGCAAGGCCTCACCTGGGTACACCCCTATGACGATCCGCTGGTGATTGCCGGCCAAGGCACCATCGCGGTCGAAATGCTGGAAGAGGTACATGACCTCGACATGCTGGTGCTTCCCGTTGGAGGGGGAGGGCTGATCGCAGGCAATGCGGTCGCGGCGCGTTCGCTGAAGCCCGGGATCGAGATCGTGGGCGCCGAGGCGGAGCTATATCCATCATTTTGGAACGCCCTCCACGGAGACAACCGCCCATGCGGCGGGGCGACGCTGGCGGAGGGAATTGCGGTCAAGAACGTCGGCAGGCTCACGTTGCCGATCGTGCGCGATCTCGTGTCCGAAATCATCCTCGTCGACGAGGCCCGACTCGAACGGGCCGTCAATGCGTATCTAACCTTGCAAAAAGCCATAGCTGAGGGGGCGGGGGCGGCAGGACTGGCTGCCATGCTGGTGAAGCCGGAGCGATTCCGCTCCCGCAGAGTAGGGCTGGTGCTCTGCGGGGGAAACATCGATCCGCGCATTCTCGCCACCATCATGGTGCGCGAGCTCGAGCGCGAGGACCGGATCGTGTCATTCCGGCTGACTATTCCCGATCGGCCGGGAGTGCTTGGACATATTGCCAGCCGCCTGGGCGAGCTTGGTGCGAATATTCTCGCAGTCGAGCACCGACGGCTGTTTCTCGACGTGCCCGCCAAGGGCACCCGGCTCGATGTGACCATGGAGACCCGCGACCAGACGCACGCGGAGCAGATCTTTCAAGTGTTGGAAGCCGATGGATTTACCCCGATATGGATCGACACCGCGAGTACCATGGAGTAGCGCAAGGGAGCCGCAGTGTTCGCCAGCGGCTGCCTGAAGTACTTGTAACCTGATGGTCCACTCAAGGTCGGCGACTTGCGCGAGAAGGAATTACGCATCGCATTGGTTTGTTTCGGCGGCATTTCGCTTGCCGTTTACATGCATGGGATCACCAAGGAAATACTCAAGTTGGTACGTGCCTCGGCTGCACTGCACGCTGTCCGCGATCGCTCACGGCGGGCGCGAGCATCGTTCTTCGATGCCAGGGATCCCAACGACCCGGAATACGATACCGAGGAAATCTATTTCGAGCTGCTAAAAGAGATCGGCCACACCGTTGAGCTACGCGTGATCGTCGATATCGTCGCCGGAGCCTCTGCAGGCGGCATCAATGGCAGCATGCTGGCGCGTGCCTTGAGCCATGACCTTCGCATGGACGTGCTGCGCAACCTCTGGATCGAGAATGCGGATGTCAGCGTCCTGCTGTCCTCGGAGGCGCGCGCGAGCAAATGGAGCAAATGGTTTCTCTCCCCGCTGATCTGGGCTGCCGCTGCGCTGGGATGGGCTCGGTCCATCCAGGATGCCGAGGTGCGGCAAAAGCTGTCGCTGTTCGTGCGCTCGCGCTGGTTCAAACCCCCGCTCGACGGCCGGGTAATGGCTGGCTTGATGTACGATGCCATCACCTCGATGGGAGCGGGTCCAAATGCGCAAGCCTCGCTTCTTCCCTCCAGCCAGTCGCTCGATCTGTTCGTGACAGTCACTGATTATCAAGGCCATGCGCAGTTGCTGCAGATCCATGATCCGCCGCTGATCGAAGAGTTGGAGCATCGCCACATCCTGCGCTTCAGCTATCGGCGGCACGCCGATGGAAGGGTGGACAGCGACTTCGAGCTCGATAATGCCGCAGGACTCGCATTTGCCGCACGCGCAACCTCGTCCTTTCCAGGCGCGTTCCCGCCGGCGCGGATTGTGGAAATGGATGAGGTTGTCAGCGCCCGGAAGGGAAGTTGGCCTCGCCGTGCCGCTTTCATCGCCAATTGCTTCGGCGATTATCTGCGCGCCGGCATCGACCCTGCAACGGTGCCGTTTATCGACGGTTCGGTGCTCAACAACCGGCCTTTCCAGCAGGCGATTGCTGCCATTCACGGCCGGCCCGCCTACCGCGAGGTAGACAGGCGTCTCGTCTATCTCGATCCACACCCTGCTTCTCCGCCGTCCAACCAGCGGCGGCAGGTTCCGGGCTTCTTTTCCACCTTGCGAGGCGCACTCTCGGATATCCCGAGCTCGCAACCCGTGACGGAAGAGCTCACCCGCGTGAGTGAATTCAACAACCAAGTAAGGCGGCTGCGAGCGATCATCGAGACCGCCCGCCCGCAAGTGAGCGAGCTCGTCGGCAAATTCGTCAACGTCGCGTTTGATCGGACGATTTCGAGCGAGGAGCTGCGTCTGTGGCGGGAGCAGGTGAATTCGCAGGTCGCTTTCGATGCGGGCTTCGCGTATCAGGCCTATGTCCGCCTCAAGCTTGCGTCCGTGCGCGCCTTCGGGGCGGAGTTGATCCTCAAGTTGGGAGGCATACCCGCGTATTCCCCGCACTCACGCGTGGTGGCCGAAATCATCGATGCCTGGGCTGTACGCAAGCAGATCGTGTACGAGGACGCGGACCGCGAGGGTCTCGGATTTGAAATAGAGAGCGAAGGCGCTCGTCCGCCGTGGGTGGACTATCTCCTTGCCTTCGATGTCAGGTATCGCGTACGGCGGCTGCAGTTTTTGATCGAAGGACAAAATCGACTTTATCAGCTTATCGGACAAAAGCGGCTCGCACAGTTCGATCCTACGGCGGTGGATCGGCTCAAGCGCGAATTCTACGATCGGCTGGACGCGCTGCGGCGCCGTGAGGCGCGGGATTTCTACAGTGAAGAGGCGCGCCGTCTGGCTTCAGACGTTCTGCCGACGCTTCCAACGCCCGACCAAATGAAGCATGTGAGATCGTATGCGGAGAGGTTCGTCGAGGAGCATGGGAAAAAGGTCGATCTGCTGATCGAGCGGCTTCGAAAAGAGATCGATCTGAACGCGACGACCCGCGATCTCGATCGTCTTCTGGCCTCTCTCGATCCGGCCCAATGGCATCCGGAGGCACGACGCGAGGTGCTGATCAACTATCTCGGATTTCCATTCTGGGACGTGTTGACCTTCCCGATCACCAGTACGCGCGAAACCGGTGAGCTGCGGGAGATCCTGATCGATCGAATCAGCCCCAATGATGCCGGCGCGTCGAGCACTCTCGGCGGCGTCGAAAGTCTGAAGGGTATCGGCTTTGGCCACTTTGCCGCGTTTTTTTCACGCGCTTACCGCGAGAACGACTACCTCATGGGCCGGCTGCACGCTCTCGACCGGCTGATCGACATCGTCTGCGACTCCGCCGGGGTCGATGCCGTGAAGCCGCAAATCGATCTTGTCGCTCTGAAGCAGCGAGGATTCCGCCGGATTCTCGACCGTGAAGAAGGGAATCTCGTCAATAGCAAAAGGCTGATCGCAAGCTTGCGCGAACGCATTCAACGGATGGGGTCGAGAGAGTAGCGTCAGGCGACCTTGACGTCATTCCAGAAGCCGAGGCGGTGCGCGACCTGCTGCATCGCAGGAAGCGGTGCTTCGTAAGACCACGCGGCGCGCTCATGGCGTACGCCGTCGATCACCACGTCGTAGAACTGGACGCCATGGGGGCAGGCACGGTCGGAATCCGTCTTCGGGGCCTTCACCAGCCATTCCATGTGCACCGACGAACGCGGGAAGTACTGATACCCGCCGCTCTCGACGATGTCATTGCTCTCCGCGATGACATTGCTCTGCAAAGTTGCTTTCATTTCGACCTCCAGGTGGGGAGCGTTTCAGCTGCCAATCCAATTGCTCGGATTGGGCGCCGGCCACACCGACATATGCGCGCCGGCGGCAGCATCAATCCGGCAGGATGGGTAAAAAGTGCGCCCCTGATATGCTCTGCTCCAAGCTCGCGCGCCATGCCCCACACGGTCGGTGAGGGCTTGGGCGCGGCCATGACGGACTCGCCCGCGTAGGTTCGTTTGGCCGAAACACTGACCGATCGCCCGCTCGGGTTCGTTTGGCCAAAGAAGTGCCCTGGGCTGCACGTCGGGTTCGTTCGGCCAAAGTGCCCCTGCGCCGTACCGCAATTCGTTCAGCCGAGCTGTCAAGCATCGTGTTGTTCATGTTCATGGCTTCCCCTGCCTGCAAATCTCTGTAAAGGGAGCGGGGCGACATCCAAAACCTGCAAAAAAGCGAGTACCAGCAAGGACATCTGCCGAAATGGCAGGATCCGGAACAGGCAAGAACAGGAAATAACAGGGAAATGACAAGCGATTCATGACTGAACGTCGCGATCACCACTGCCAGCGAAAGATGATGTAGTCGTCGTTCTCATCGGCGCGTCCCAGTTCTCGAATGGATGCCTTGTTTCGCGATCCTCGCGGTCGGCTGCGGGTTTGAGACCCGCCCCTGCAACGGCTCCGGTCCTTCGTAGGGGCGAGGCACTGCCTCGCCCGTTCCTGGGCATGCACGCCGCGGCAAGAGGGCGACGCATGGGTCGCCCCTACGGAAGGGCTTGGCCCGCCGGGTTTGGCCTTTTTAGAACTGCATGCATGGTCCTCCTTTTGCGAAGTGGACGACAGCAGACGGACGATTGGCCAAACAAAAATGGCCAAACAAAAAGCCCGGCGCGGGAGTCCGGGCCGGGCTTCTCTCACAGCTTTCCGAGATTAGCGACTCATAGCAGAGTTTTGTTACAATGTCAAGATATCAAGCAAAATTTGTGTCGGGAGCACACGCGTTGTCCGGGTTTCTGCCTCCTTGCAGCGATTTAAAGCGCATTCCGCTCGAGTGGATACGTAGATGGTGGGTTAGTGGCACTGCGTCACAAGTTGCCCCTCGACGTCATTCCGGGGCGCAGGAAAATCGGCCGTGCCGATTTGCCTGCGAGCCCGGAATCCATAACCCCAAGCAGTAATGTGTGCCACCGCAGCGTAACCACTTTCATCACTGCACGGCCTGTGGTTATGGATTCCGGTAGCGTCAGGAGAGCAGGAGAGGAGGACGATCGTGAAAACGAGCTGAAACCTTTCGTAGCGGTCCAGAGGGTTCAACTCCCTCCCGGCAAAGGCGCAGCCCGCCAGCCGGAAGCGAGCCTTGCACGTGTGCGGCAACGTCACGCGTGAAGCGTACGGTAGCAGGTGCTGAAGCTGCGGGTTAGCCCCGAAATCATTTTCGCTGAAGCCTTCGTAGTCCGGAATGCGGGGGCAGCATCGACGTGGCCGTCACTGGCGAGGGCACGTTGGTTCGACCGGGGTCCTGGAACGGAGCAGAGGCACGGGATGGATCGCCTGAAGACCTGATACCGCTTCCATAGCTGATTAAATCGAAGATTTCGCGGGTTTTGGTCGTGGACCGAGGGGGGATTCTGCTTGGCCGTGAGGTGTGATTCGCTAGGGCCATCTGATTCGGAGCGAGCAGATGGTCAAATGCACCAAGAGCCAGGTTCGACGGTTGAAGACGGCGCTGTACTGGAAAGGCGACCCGGCACGGCGTCAGCGCATTCAGATGGTGCTGCTGCGTGAAGGCGGAATGACACAGCCCTCCATTGCCGCGGCGATGGGCGTGTCGCTGAGCACGGTAAACCGTGCCCATATGGCCTACGACGGGGGTGGGCTTGCAGCGCTCAAATCCAAGCCGAGTGGCGGCCGCAAACGCCAGAATATGACCTTGGCGGAGGAGAAGGCCTTGCTGGCGCGCTTTGCCAAGGCGGCCGGAGCGGGGGAGCTGCTGAACATCCACGACATCAAGGCGGCGTATGAAAAGACCATTGGCCACGAAACCAGCAACAGCACAGTCTATAATCTTTTGGTCCGGCACGGCTGGCGCAAACTGATGCCACGCCCGTTCCATCCCAAGCGCAACCTCGCGGCGCAGAACGCTTTTAAAAAAACGGCTTTTCTGATGCTGTGAGGAAAGCCAGACGGGTGGCGGCCAAGCGCGGCCGTCGTTTGCGCGTGATGTTCGCAGATGAAGCCCGTTTTGGGCGCATGAACCGCCCGCGTAGATCCCATTCGCGTCCACGTGCGAGAACCGGAGCAGGGCAGCCGGCAACAAAAGCCCCGGCCTGGAGGAGACCTCCGCTCCTTCAGGAGCGCCACGGCGGGACACGAACCAGGAGGATCGCGTGGGCGGCGGGAGCGAACCAATAAGTGACCGTTGATACGCGGGTGGGAAGTCGTAGCGCCTTCATAGTACCGACGAGAGCGGGGAACTGGGCTCACTGGGACCCGATGGAGGGAAGGGAGGCGTCGTGAGAGAGAACCATTGCCGGGAAACACGGGAGGGGACATGAACCTCGCGAACCTGTACACGAAACGACAATGGATAGCCGAACTGGCGAGAGCGAAGCCGAAGAAGGTGCTGTTCTCGCTGCACCACGTTATCGATCTGGAATGGATGCTGAAAGCCTACCGGCTGACCCGCAAGGATGGAGCGACTGGCATCGACGGTGTTACCGCGAAGGAATATGAAGCGAAGCTGCAGGCCAATCTCTTGGACCTGCTCAATCGCATCAAGTCCGGAAGCTACAAAGCCCCGCCGGTGCGCAGAACCTACATCCCGAAGGCAGACGGCTCAAAGCGGCCGCTCGGCATTCCGACCTTTGAAGACAAGGTGGCGCAGCGGGCGATTGTCATGGTTCTGGCGACCATCTACGAGCAGGACTTCATGCCTTGCTCGTATGGCTTCCGACCGCGACGCTCAGCCCATGAGGCGCTGCGCAAACTGCATGGCGCCATCTCGTGGCATGGACAGCACTGGGTGCTGGATGTCGATATACGCAAGTACTTCGACTCGATTCCGCACGCGCAACTTCGGGCGTTCCTCGACCAGCGAGTAACGGATGGCGTGATCCGACGGATGATCGACAAGTGGCTGAAAGCAGGGGTCCTGGAAGATGGAACCCTGCGCCTTGCGACTGAAGGTACCCCGCAAGGCGGCGTCATCTCACCGATGCTCTCGAACATCTTCCTGCACCACGTGCTGGACGAATGGTTCGAGGCAGAGGTGCGACCCCGCATGCTGGGAGAGTGTACGTTGGTGCGCTTTGCCGATGACTTCGTGATGACGTTCAAGAACCACCGCGACGCCAAACGGGTTCTGGAAGTGCTGGGGAAACGGCTTGCACGGTATGGGCTCACGCTGCATCCCGACAAGACCCGGTTCGTCGACTTCCGCCCCGAGCGCAAAGGTGGCACGCATCCGGACTGCGCCGAACCGCCGTTCGACTTTCTGGGCTTCACCCACACCTGGGCGAAGTCACTCAAGGGGCAGAACGTGGTACGGCAACGGACGGCCAAGAGCCGGCTCGCTCGCGCGCTGCTCGCGGCGAAGGAGTGGTGTCGGTTCAACCGCCACCTGCCGATCCTCGATCAGCGCAAGCGGCTGTCTGAGAAGCTGGTAGGTCACTATGCCTACTACGGTATCACGGGGAACAGCCGGCAACTCGCCACCTACGCTCATCAGATCACAAGGACGTGGAGGAAGTGGCTGGAACGGCGGACGCGCTCGGAGCCTCTCTCATGGGAGCGGTTCTCTGCCTTCCTCGCCCGCCATCCCCTCCCGCGACCTCGCATCGTCCATCAGTACGCCACCGCTAGCCAGGCTCTCTCATGAAGAACCGGAAGCGGTAATCCTGCACGTCCGGGTCCGTGGGGGGTGAGGGTGGTAACATCCTCACCTACCCGGCGCTCCGCTCGCACTCGGACGGCGCGAAGCGCCGATCCGAGCGCTCGCGTCCCCGGAATGACGGGCTAGAGTAGTTTGTGACGCAGTACCATTAGCCATCCCAAGTCGGCTATAGCCGACTTGGGCAATCGTTGTTTGCCGATCTCGGGTAAACCCGAGATCGGCTGCTGGCTTCAGCCGGCTCGATGGCGTAACCCACCGATACCCGCCGGCGTTCCCATGCGTTTGACGGTGGGTTACGCCGTCCAAGTCGGCTGTTCTCAGCCGATTTGCACGGCTAACCATCTACGCAGCGCAGCGATCGTGATTTAACTTCATCGAAACGAGCTCTAAAAAGAAGCCGAAAGCAATAAACAAAAAGTCGTTGATACGTTACGGGACTCATGTATTGTTGGTTATCCTCCGGAATTGCGAAGATGACGAGCGCGAGAAAGAATTTTCCCGCGCATAGGCTGTTTGGGCGCAGGAGCCGGCATGAAATCCGGTCTATGCGCAGCACATCTGCGCTCAGTGGGCTAACCCGTACGGGTTACGGCTCGATCGGCAGGTCGGAGCGTGCGCCCCATTCGGACCACGAGCCGTCGTAGAGGGCCGCCGGCTCCTTGCCGAGCGCATCGAGCGCAAGCCACAGGATCGCGACCGTGAGGCCGGAGCCGCAGCTGGTGATAACGGGGCGGCCGAGATCGACGCCGCCCGCGGTGAATGCGGCCCTGATCCTCTCGGGGTCGGCAAGTCTGCCGTTCTCCAGGATCACGCCGTAAGGGACATTGAGGGCGCGCGGCATATGGCCCGATCGCAGGCCCGGCCGCGGCTCCGGTGCTCGGCCATCGAAGCGGTCTGCCGACCTATCGCGGTAAAGGGATCCGAATGGACTGAAGCCGATACTTGTCAACTGTGGCATTCAGATCACAGTCAGGAGAGGGAAGGCTTTATATGATGGCTGCAGTGGCGACTGCCGATCGGGGTGGCTTCAATGAGCCGGGGTTCTCTCTCGCGTTTGCGCCGTATTGCGCTTTTCGGTCTTGTTGTTGCGTTATCAGCTGCTGGCTTTATCTCGCAGGCCGAGGCACGAGGCTCGCGGCATCACGGCAAGCAACATGCCAAGGCGCACCATGCGATTCATGGTCCCGACTACCGGCCGCCCTATGCCGAGTTTGTGGTCGATGTTAATTCCGGTCAGACGCTGCAAGAGCTCAATGCGGACGAGCCGCGTCATCCCGCGTCCCTGACCAAGGTAATGACGCTTTATCTGCTGTTTGAGCAGCTTGAAGCGGGCAAGTTCAAGCTCGACACGCCGTTGCAGATCTCCGCGCGTGCGGCGCAGCAGCCGCCGACGAAGCTCGGCCTCAAAGCCAATCAGACGCTCACGGTAGAGGACGCAATCAAGGGAATGTGCACCAGATCGGCGAATGACGGCGCCATGGTGGTCGCTGAGGCAGTCGGGGGCAGTGAAGAGGAATTTGCGAAGCTCATGACCGAGAAGGCGAGAGCGCTCGGCATGACGAATACCACTTATGTCAACGCGTCGGGCCTGCCGGCCGACGAGCAGATCACCACGGCGCGGGACCAGGCCATTCTCGGCCGCGCCGTTCAGGACCGCTTCCCCAATTACTATCGTTATTTTTCCACTACCAACTTCCGTTACCACGGAGCCGATATCCACAATCACAACGCCCTGTTGGGGAATGTGAAGGGGGTCGATGGCATCAAAACCGGCTACACGGAAGCCTCTGGATATAATCTGGTCACCTCCGTCCGTCGCGATAACCGGCATCTCGTCAGCGTGGTGATGGGCGGGCGTTCCAATGCGGCACGCGACAGCCGCATGCGCGAGATGATCGAGAAATTTATTTCACTGGCTTCCAACCAAAGGACGGCGCCGGCTATAGCTCCCGCTGGAATGGAGCTCGCCAGCCAGCGCAGCACCAGCACGCCGGCACCGAATCCTGCGCCGGAAATTGCCGCTCCACAGCCCTCCGCTGCTCCGGCCGAAGGCGCCCAGCCGACTGTGGCCAACAGCAAGCCCGAGGAGTCGCAAGCTTCGCAATCGCCAGAGCAGGCCAGAGCCGAGGTGCATCCTGCCAAGGTGCACGGGCATGCGTCAAAAGCCAGGCTTTCCGGTGAGCGTTCGCGCCGCTCGCGCGCGAAGCGGGCAACGGCAAACGGAGCGCCGGCGGCGACGGCCTTTTCTGGACCCCAGCCCAGGAACGCTTGGTGAGGGCCTCTTAGCCGATCATTTCCGCCACGCGTGGCGCGAAGTAGCTCAGGACTCCGCAGGCGCCTGCGCGCTTGAACGCGATAAGGCTCTCCAGCATCGCCTTGTCCCCGTCGAGCCATCCGTTCTGCGCGGCAGCCATGATCATCGCGTATTCGCCTGAGACCTGGTAGGCAAAGGTGGGGACGCCGAAGGCGTCCTTCACCCGGCGCAAAATGTCGAGGTAAGGCATGCCCGGCTTCACCATGACCATGTCCGCGCCTTCCAGGATGTCGAGCGCGACCTCGCGCAAGGCCTCGTCCGTATTGCATGGATCCATCTGGTACGTGCTCTTGTCTCCGCTCAATGTGGCTGAGGAACCGACGGCATCACGGAACGGGCCGTAAAAGGCCGAAGCGTATTTTGCCGCATAAGCCATGATCGACACGTCGGCAAAGTCGGCCTGATCGAGCGCGGCGCGAATGGCGCCCACCCGCCCGTCCATCATGTCGGAAGGCGCGATGATGTCGCAGCCTGCCTCGGCCTCGACCCGGGCCTGCGTGACCAGCACCTCGACCGTTTCGTCGTTGATGATAATGCCGTCCCGCAGCAATCCGTCATGGCCGTGGCTGGTGTAGGGATCGAGCGCGACGTCGCACAAAACGCCGATCTCCGGCACTTCCTTCTTGATGGCGCGAATGGCGCGACAGACAAGATTGTCAGGGTTCAGCGCCTCGCTGCCGTCGGCATCGCGCAGTCCGGGGTCGGTATAGGGAAACAGTGCTATGCAGGGGATGCCAAGCTTGGCGCCTCGCTCGGCATCGCGTACAGCCTGATCGATCGACAGCCGCTCAACCCCCGGCATGGAGTCAATGGGGATGCGGAGGTTGGAACCGTCCACCAGGAACAGCGGCCAGATCAGGTCGTCGTGGGTGAGCACGTTCTCGCGCACAAGGCGGCGCGTCCATTCGGCTTTGCGATTGCGGCGCAGGCGGCTGGCAAGGGAGAGCTGCGGTTTGGGTCTGCTCTCGACAGGGGCTAGACGCGCTTCAATAGGGCGGCCGTATTTGATCGCCATGGCGGAAACCTTGATGATTGCGCACGCGAGGCCAAAGCCGGATAGCCTGGAGCTCTGACCTCCTGGTCCGTCACTCGGATATATCGAGACTAGCTGTCAAGCCCGGAAGACCAAACGATGGATTTCGAACTAACGGAAGAGCAGCGCGCCATGCAGGAGACCGCGCGCGCATTCGCGCGCGAGGAGATGATGCCCTACGCAGCGCAGTGGGACGAGGAGGAGCTCCTTCCGGTTGACACCCTGCGACGCGCGGCTGAACTGGGATTTGCCGGCATTTACGTAGGGGCCGATGTCGGCGGCTCGGCCCTATCGCGGCTGGACGCGACCATCATCTTCGAGGAATTGGCGCAGGGCTGCCCGTCAACGGCGGCCTACATCTCGATCCACAACATGGTGGCCTGGATGATCGACGCGTTCGGCAGCACCGAGCTGCGGCTGCGCTTTCTTCCCGCTCTTTGCAGCATGGCCAAGCTCGGCAGCTACTGCCTCACCGAACCGGATTCCGGCTCCGATGCAGCGAGCCTGAAGACCCGCGCCGTACGCCAGCACGACGATTATGTGCTGGACGGTGCCAAAGCCTTCATATCGGGCGGCGGCGTCTCCGATGTGTACCTCGTCATGGCGAGAACCGGTGATGGAGGCGCGCAGGGCATCTCCTGCTTTCTGGTGGAGAAGGGAACACCCGGGCTTTCCTTCGGGGCCAAGGAGAAGAAGCTCGGCTGGCACTCGCAGCCCACTGCCATGGTGATGCTCGACCGCTGCCGCATACCGGTGACCAACCGGGTCGGGAGCGAGGGCCAGGGTTTCAAGATCGCGATGCGCGGGCTTGACGGCGGGCGCCTCAACATCGCGGCCTGCTCTCTCGGCGGCGCCCAGCTCTGTCTCGACCGCACCGTCGTGTACATGAAAGAGCGCAAGCAATTCGGCAGCCGGCTCGCCGATTTTCAGGCGTTGGGTTTTCGCGTTGCCGATTTTGCAACACAGATGGAGGCGGCGCGCCTCCTCCTGCGCCGGGCCGCGTCGGCGTTGGATGCGGGCGAGCCTGCCGCGACCCGGCTTGCCGCCATGGCCAAGCGGCTCGCCACGGATTGCGGCTTCGACGTGGTCAATGGCTGTCTCCAGCTGCATGGCGGGTACGGCTATCTGCGCGATCATCCGATTGAGCGGGTGTTGCGCGATCTGCGCGTCCATCAGATTCTCGAGGGCACGAATGAGGTGATGCGATTGATCATCAGCAGGGATATATTGGGCAATTGAGGGGACAAGCCCGGCCATGACGAGCTTAATCAACTCGTAAAATGCTTTAGGGGCTAGAGTTGCAAATGGACGATATCATCGAACGTCGCCGACACTTTCCCCCCGGACGCGACGCGCATCGGCTCGCTATGATCGCGACCTCTACAGCTGGGCGGTCGAGCAGGCCGCGTTGTTGCGGGCGGGTCGAACCACAGAGGCGGACGCAGGGAACATCGCCGAGGAACTCGACGACGTGGGCAGTGAACAGTATGACAAATTGGAGTCGGCTCTGCGCATTATCCTGCTGCATCTCTTGAACTGGGATCATCAACCTGCGCGGCGTTCGCGCAGCTGGTGGGCGAGCATCGCCGTTGGACGCAATCAGGTTCGCAGGGTGCTTCGCAAGAATCCCGGGTTGAAGCGCCGGCTCGACGAAGCAATCACGGCAGCCTACGAGGATGCGCGTGTTCAAGCCGCGGCACGGACACACCTCAGCCCGCGTACATTTGCGGCGCGTTGCCCGTTCTCCTGGCCGCAGCTGATGGAGCGGGAGATAGCCTGGCCTGTGGACGAGTGACGACCTCCGAGCCGGACATCCTGTTCGAGCGACGCGGTGTTGCCGGTCACGTCATTCTCAACCGGCCGCACGCGCTCAATGCCGTCTCGCACGAGATGGTGTGCATGCTCGCGCAGAAGCTCGTCGACTGGGAGGGCGATCCCGCCGTCACCCGCGTCGTTGTCAGCGCCAAAGGCGGGCGGGCGTTCTCAGCGGGCGGCGATTTGCGCGCCCTGTACGATCTCGGGCGTGCCGGCCGGCAGGATGAGGCGCTCGCGTTCTTTCGCGCGGAATACGCGCTCAATGCCCGCATCAAGCATTACCGCAAGCCATATGTGGCGTTGATCGACGGCATCGTTATGGGAGGGGGCGTCGGCATCTCGGTGCATGGTTCCCATCGGGTTGCAGGCGACCGGTTCGCGTTCGCAATGCCCGAGGTGGGAATTGGCTTTTTTCCCGATATCGGAGCGACCTGGTTCTTGCCGCGGCTGCCGGGCAGGCTTGGTATCTATTGCGCGCTCACCGGAGAGAGGATCGATGCAGCTCACGCAGTATCTGCAGGCATCGCAACCCATCGCGTTGCCTCAAGCCGCTTTCCCGAGCTCATGGAGGGTCTGTCCACTGCAGTGCCGGCCGATGCCCTGCTCGGCGCATTCGCAGAGCCGGCCGGCCCAGGGCGGCTCATGGCAACGGCTATCGATCGCTTGCTGGGAGGTGAGGGGGTCGAGAACATCTTGTCACGCCTTGATTGGGAAGCGGCGACGAGCGGCCCTGATGCGGCATTTGCCCTCGCAACCGCTGCCTCGATTCGAACGAAGTCGCCGACCAGCTTGAAGATTGCACTTGCCCAGATGCAGCGCGGCGCGAGCCTCGATTTTGCCGAGTGCATGCGGACTGAGTTCCGTATCGTATCCAGGGTGATGCGCGGCCATGATTTCTACGAGG
Organism: uncultured Alphaproteobacteria bacterium; assembly: GCA_963841705.1. Lineage (GTDB taxonomy): Bacteria > Pseudomonadota > Alphaproteobacteria > Rhizobiales > Xanthobacteraceae > VAZQ01. Next base: position 1,622 of record CAWJDY010000041.1, on the reverse strand, counting down.
GAGTGAGAGCCGTTATCGTTGACAAGGATCAGAAACCGCGCTGGCAACCGGCTACGCTCGAAGCGGTAGCTGCGGCCGAGGTCGAGCATTACTTTGCCCCCCTTGCGAGCGAGCTTGAATTGCCATGATCCACGCAGACGACCCGCAGACGCTTGAGCCGGTGCATGCCGACGAGGGCGAGAGCGAAGATAAACAATGGGCGTCTTGGCTGGTCCTTTTCCTGCGAGTCATGGCCGTAGCCTCGATCTGCAAGGGGCTCTATCACTGGGGGGTGATCTGCGGCATCGGTGCGCCCTTTCCCTCCGGGTTCGACTCCTATTCGCCGCCCTATCAGGTGGCTACGGTGTTCTTTGCAGTCATCGATCCGGTGGCGGGAGTGGGCCTGTGGCTTGCAGCGCCCTGGGGTGCGGTGGTGTGGCTCACGTCGGTCATTTCGATGGCCGCGGTGGAAGTCTTATTTCCCCAAATCTTTGGGGGAAATATATTGGCTGTCCTGTTCGAGATGATCCTCCTCGGCACGTATGTGTGGCTCGTCGTGATGGCTGCGCGCGAACAGCCGGAGTGACGCAATTCCGGTCAACATTGGGCGAGAACGGCAATGACAACAATCGGCTTTATCGGTCTCGGCAATATGGGCCTGCCCATGGCACAGAATCTGGTCAAGGCCGGGCACGCTGTCTGCGGCTTTGACCTGAGCGAGTATGCCTCGGAGCGGCTGGCTGCCGGCGGCGGTACCCGGGCGAGCTCGGTGCCCGAAGCATGCCGGGGCGCCGAGATCGTGGTCAGCATGCTGCCCGCAGGCGAGCAAGTACGACAGGTTTATCTGGGCGAGCAGGGCGTGATCGAGGCGGTAGCTGCCGATACGTTGCTGATCAACTCCTCGACGATCGATGTCGAGACGGCGCGCGCGGTGGCGCAGGTTGCCGACGAGAAGGGACTGGCAATGATAGACGCGCCGGTCTCGGGCGGGGTCGCCGGTGCGCAGGCGGGGTCGTTGACATTCATGGTCGGCGGGTTCGCCGACGCGTTCGAACGGGCGCGTCCGGTGCTTGAAAAAATGGGCAAGACGATCGTGCATGCGGGCGGCCCTGGAAACGGCCAGGCGGCCAAGATTTGCAACAACATGATCCTGGGCGCCTCGATGATCGTGGTCTGCGAAGCCTTCCTGCTCGCGGAAAAGCTCGGGCTTGATGCGCAGAAGCTGTTCGACATCTCGTCGAAGTCGTCCGGGCAGTGTTGGTCGATGACAAGCTATTGTCCTGTGCCTGGGTTGGTTCCGAGCTCGCCGGCCAACCGTGATTACGAAGCCGGATTTACCGCGGCCATGATGTTGAAGGACTTGGTCCTGGCGCAGGCCGCCGCGCGTGCGACGCGCGCGACGACGCCGCTCGGCGCGGGGGCAGCCGCCGTGTATGAGAGGTTCGTGGAGAGCGGGGGCGGCAACGTCGATTTCTCCGGCATCATTCGCTATTTGCGGGGAACGTGAGGGCGTCGGCATGAGTATTGGTTGTAGAGGCGGGTTTCAAACCCGCCTCTACGCCGCACGCATCGCCGAGACAGCGTGAACGGAGTGTTACGATAAACATCGCAATTGCCCATGCGATCGGACATTGATCGATGCA
>CAWJDY010000040.1:0-80166 GCA_963841705.1 uncultured Alphaproteobacteria bacterium | reverse complement strand
TACTGCGAACGGGAAAAACTCATCGGCGAGGATACAGGGCCGCGTCGCTTTCCCATCACCTGTTACCCACCCCGGTTGCGCCAGGGCCATGGCTTCGTCTTCTTCCCTCGGTCGGTTCAGGATGCGGGCATGAAATCCGGTGCGTCTTGGCAAGTGAGCGGCGTGACGCGGCAGACGCGCCAGGCTGCGCGCGAAGCAGCGCGTCGGGCCGGCATGTCGGTCGGCGAATGGCTCGACAGCGTGATTGCGCAATCCGCAGATACGGACCAACGCGAAGAGCAGCCTGCCGGATACGTGGATGAGGGCGAGCAGGCGTATTCTGCGGAGCGCGACTATCGGGAACGCGAGAGGGACGAGCGTGATCTCGAGACACGCGAGGATCGGCACGAATTCATTCGCGGGAGGCGGAGCCGACAAAGCCTCCAGCACACCCGTGAGACACCTGTGGGAGAGGCGTCGCACCGGCGAGACGACCCCGCGCGGCGCAGAGCCGAGCTCGAGCAAGCGATGCCGTTTGCGCGCGAGGAGGCGCGGCCTGCGGTCGACAAAGGCTTCGACGAGCTGCATGCGCAACTCGACGACCTTGCACGCCAGCGGAGCCAGGTAGCCACACTGAGTGCTGCTACTGCGGAACAGCGCAACAAGCGCGAGGCGCAGCCCGCGCGCGAGCTGATCGCGGTCATCTCCAAGCTCGACCGCCGGCTCGATCAGCTGATCGCCGAGGGCCGCTCCAGCAAACAAGAGATCGAGCAGAAGGTGAACGCGGTCGGCCGCGCAGTCGCCGATCTGCAGCGCGAGCCGGCGCGTGCACTGGCGCCAACGGAACCCGCCACTCCGCTGGAGCAAGCATTGTCGCAGATCGCAGACCGCCAGCGCGCTCTCGATGAACATCCTTCTGCTCCGCCCACGCCTGGCCCTGCACGCGGGTCATCGTCCGAGAGCTTGCCGCGGGCACGCACGCAGGAGCTCTCCGGGCTTGAGCAGCAGCTGCGCCAGATCAACATTCAGATCGAGGGCCTCAAGCCCTGCGGCATGAATAAGGCGGTCGACACGCTGCGCGACGACCTCGCCGAGATCGGCGTCATGCTGCAGGACGCCATGCCGCGGAAATCGGTGGAGGCGCTCGAACGCGAGATGCGCAAGCTGACCGAGCGCATCGATGCGAGCCGCAGTGCCGGAGCCGACGGCGCGGCGCTCGCAAGCATCGAGCACGGACTTGCCGAAATGCGGGATGCCCTCCACAGCCTTGTCCCCGCCGCCAATCTCGCCGGGGTCGACCACGAGCTGCATGCGCTGTCGCGGAAGGTCGATGCGCTCGCCCACAACAGCCAGGATCCGACAGCATTGCGGCAGCTGGAAAGCGCGATCGCGGGACTGCGCGGCAGCGTCTCCCAGGTCGCTTCCAACGACGCTCTGGCGAGCCTCTCCGACGAAGTGCGCGCGCTCGCCGGCAAGGTCGACCGTGCGGCGCAACCGCACCACGACGGGGTCCTCAACGCGCTGGAGGAGCGCATTGGCGCGCTTGCCGATGCGCTCGCGGCCCGCAACCACAGCGGCGAGAACGTGCCACGCGAGCTCGAAGCGGTCATCGCTGCACTGGCCGACAACATCGAGCGGGTGCAGCTCACGCGCAGCGATCACACCGTGTTCGGTCATCTGGAGGACCGCATCGCCAAGCTGGTCGAGAAGCTTGACGCCTCCGACGCGCGGGTCAATCAGCTGGAAGCGATCGAACGCGGGCTCGCCGAGCTGCTGATCCATATCGAGCATCAGCGCTCCTCGCCAGGGGCGCACGCAGCCAGCACCAGCTCGGAAGTAAACTCGCTGTCGCGCGACCTCGCCGAGCTACGACATACGGAAGAGAAGACGCAGGAGTCGATCGAGTTGGTGCATGGTACGCTCGGCCATGTGGTCGATCGGCTGGCCATGATCGAAACCGACATACGGCGGGCGCGCGTGCCCGATGAGAGGGCCGAGAGAGGGCCAGCTTCGGCTTTTGCCGCATTCGCGGAGCCTGCGAGCGCAAAGGGGGCCGCAGCAGGTCGCGGGACCAGGAGCGCGCAGGGGCAATCATCCGGGAACAGCTTGCCCGTGGAGCCGCTTGCCGACGCCCCGCCGCTGTTTCGAGAAACGCCGGACGCTTTTACTCCGCTGGAAGAAGCCGGATTCCAGGTCGAGGAGCGGGCGCCCCAGAATGGCGCGCCGACAGTTGACCGCGACGCATCGCGCGTCGAGCGCCGTCCGCTCGAGCCCGGGCTTCCACCGGATCATCCGCTGGAGCCAAGCTCGCGCAACTCGCGGCCTCGCAGCTCGGCAGCCGAGCGCATCGCGGCGTCCCAATCTGCGCTGATCGGCACCCCGGCGCAGGCGGCGGCAGAGGCACCCTCCACCTCGAGCTTCATCGCCGCCGCGCGGCGCGCCGCCCAGGCGGCGAGCAGAGAGAAGCCTGGAAAGCGCGATGTATCGCCGCACAAGGAACCCGCGCCGAAGGGAGGCAAGCCCACCAGCCGCATCGAGAAGCTGCGCGCCCTGATCACTGGGGCAGCGGCCTTCGCGATCGTTGTTGGCGGATTTCAGATCGTGCGAAACTACCTGAGCGGTCCGGCAGAAACGGAAGTGGCGGTGCCCGGCGCTCCAGCCGATACAGCTGCACCGGCCCCGCCGTCGGCAGACCCAATCGCTCCGGTGCAACCAGCAGTGCCGGCGCAACCCGGTCCACCGAAAGCGGAGAAGGGTACGCCCGAGAGGACCGAGCCTGTGGCGCCAAAGAAGAAGCCCGCCGGCACCGAGGCCCCGGTCAGGCGGCAGTCGGCTGTGGCCCCGGACGAGAGCAGCATCACTGGCTTGCCGAGCAGCATCGCTGCTGTCTCCACCCCCATGAGCATGTCGGTTACAGGCACAACTCCGCCGCCCGCCGTCGCCGCCGCACCGGTGCCGCAGATAAGCGCGAGCGCCGCGCCCGCGGCCGAGATCACCGGCTCCATTCCTCCCGTCGCGATAGCGCCCAAGCTGCCGGCTGAGGCGCCCGTCACACCGGCACCGTCACCCGCCGAGAGGCTTCCCGCGGCAATCGCCGGCTCGCTGCGCGCTGCGGCCGCCAGGAACGATGCCGCTGCGCAGTACGAGATCGCGATGCGATACGCCGACGGCCGGAGCGTGCCGCAGGATCCGGTCGTGGCGGCGGAATGGTTCGAGCGAGCGGCCAAGCAGGGCCTCGCACCGGCCCAGTTCCGGCTGGGCGGGATGTACGAAAAGGGGCTCGGCGTGAAGAAGAACCTGGAGACCGCACGTCGTTTCTACGCGGCGGCCGGGCAGGCGGGCAACGCCAAGGCGTTGCATAACCTGGCGGTGCTTTACGCTGAAGGCCTCGAAGGCAAACCCGACTACCAGACCGCCGCGCGTCGGTTCCGCAAGGCGGCCGAGTACGGGGTCGCCGACAGTCAGTATAACCTCGCGATCCTTTACGCGCGCGGCATCGGGGTGGAGCAGAACCTCACCGAGGCGTACAGGTGGTTTGCGCTTGCGGCGCGCAACGGCGATGGGGACTCGGCGAAGAAGCGCGACGAGCTCAGTGCCCGCCTCGATCCACAGTCGTTGAGCTTGGCCCAGCAGGCAGTGCAGAGCTGGTCGCCGCAGAAGCAGCCCGAGGCCGCAGTCGAGGTCAAGACGCCCCCCGGCGGATGGGACCAGGCGGCGGTAACCCCGGTCATGCCCGCGCATCGCAAGCCGATGATGCTCACCCCGAAGCTTGACCTTGCGACTCCGCGCATGCCGCAATAGAAGGCACAGAGTTGTCGCGAACTTCCGGTTCCGTCATTCCGGGGCCACCATGCAGGGGAGGTTGCAAACTCGCCCCTGCTCGGCGCGCCCGTCTGACGCAGCATAGTCAATCGTGTCGAAGTGTTCTCGCCTCGCCGCTCAGGCAGGCGCGAGCTGAAAATTGCAAATACATCCCGCCGTGGCCCGGACAAGCGTGGCGAACCCGGGCGACGTTTCTCCGGATGTCGCTACGCTCCATCCGGGCTATGAAATACCCAAACGGCAAGGAGCTGCCGGTGGAGATCTATCTTCCAATTGCCGATCTGCCGGTCAACATCCTTGTCATCCTGGCGATGGGGCTCGCCGTCGGGTTCATCTCCGGCATGTTCGGGATAGGCGGCGGCTTCCTGATGACGCCATTGCTCATCTTTGTGGGCATCTCGCCCGCGGTTGCCGTCGCGAGCGTCACGACCCACATCGCGGCATCCTCAATGTCGGGCTCGCTCAGCTACTGGCGCCGCCGCGCCATCGATGTGGCGTTGGTCTGCATGCTGCTCGCAGGCGGCATCATCGGCACGGCCTTCGGCGTCTGGCTGTTCACGTTCCTGCGCGCGGTCGGACAGCTCGACATCACCATCGGGGTGTCCTACGTGCTCCTGCTGAGCATCGTCGGCTCGCTGATGATTGCAGAAAGCGTGCGCGCCATCGTGCGCGTGCGCCATGGAAAACCTGTGGACCTGCGCCGTCCGGGCAGCCACATGTGGATCCACGGGCTGCCGTTCAAACTGCGCTTCAAGCGCTCGCGCATCTACGTCTCCGCCATCCCGGTGTGGGGCATCGGCTTCCTGATCGGCTTCATTGGCGCAGTGATGGGGATCGGCGGCGGATTCCTGCTGGTGCCGTTGCTGATCTATGTGCTGCGCGTGCCGACTGCGACCGTGATCGGCACTTCCATGGTACTCACCCTGATCACCATGGCATCGGCCACTGTCATGCATGCCGCGACCAATCACCTCGTTGATGCACTGCTGGCGCTCATCCTCATGGTCGGCGGGGTGACCGGGGCGCAGTTCGGGGCGCGCGCCGGGCAGAAGATGCGGGGCGAGAGGCTGCGGCTGCTGCTGGGGCTCCTGGTGCTGGCGGTGGGCCTCCGATTTGCGCTTGATCTCGCGCTGCGTCCCGACAACCTGTATTCGCTGCGGCCGCTGGACAGCGGGATATGAGGGCGCGGGCGCTGTCGGTGCTGCTCGGGCTTGCGGCACTCACCGCTGCGAGCAGCCAGGCAGCTGCGGAGCGGCTGGTCGCCTCGCTCTCCACGCACCGGGTCATGATCACCTCGAATTTCACCGGGGAAGAGCTCGTGCTGTTTGGAGGCGTCGAGCAGGACAATGCGTCGGGGCTGCGCCGCGGCGGCTACGATATCGTGGTCACGGTCGCCGGCCCGCGCCAGAGCACCGTCACCTTCCGCAAGGAACGCATGCTCGCCATCTGGGTCAACTCGGACTCGCGCGTGTTCGAGGACGTGCCGTCCTATCTCGCGGTGCTGTCAAACCGGCCGCTCTCAGCGATTGCGAGCACCGAGACCCTGCGCCGCCTCCAGCTCGGGCTTGACAATACTCCCCTGCCGCAGGGCGCGAGCGTCAACATCGCGGAAGCCGGCAGCGACGACCCATTCAGGCAGGCCTTCATCAAGATCAAGACCGAGCATGGCCTCTACCGCGAAGTCTCGAACGGGGTGACGTTACTTGCCCCCGAGCTGTTCCGCGCCACGATTCCGCTGCCTGCCGAAGTGCTGGTCGGAACCTATGAAGTGGACGTGCGCCTCTTCTCCGATGGCATCCAGCTCGCGCGCACGCCCGCCCCGTTCGAGGTCTACAAGTCCGGCTTCGAGCAGGTGGTGACCGCGGCCGCGCGCGATCACGGCGTGCTCTACGGCCTTGCTACCGCGGCCATGGCGCTCGCCACCGGGTGGTTCGCCTCGATCGTGTTCCGGCGGGATTGAGCCAAGAACATCTTCGTAGGGCGGATTAGCGAAGCGGTACTGGCAAAAGCCAGTACCGCGAGCGTAATCCGCCGGATGCGGCGGGTTACGCCATGACGTCGGTCTGGCCGACTTCATGGCTAACGCGCCCTACGCCTCCTATTTCTCCCCCATGCGCCCGCAGGACATCATGATGGGAACGCGCAGCGGCGTCTGCTGCACGCTCGGCGACTTCCACATCGATCCGACGCATCCTGTCGAGCGCGCCCTTGTCACTCATGCCCACGGCGATCACGCCCGCCCCGGCCACGGCGCGGTGCTGGCGACGCAGGAAACGCTCGACCTCATGCGGCTGCGCTACGGCGAGGGCTTTGCCGGCCGGACGCAACCGATTCGCTATGGCGAGAGCATCGGCATCGGGGGCGTCACGGTCAGCTTTCATCCCGCGGGGCACGTGCTCGGCTCGGCGCAGGTGGCGATTGCAGCCAACGGCACGCGCATCGTCGCCTCGGGAGACTTCAAGATCATCGCCGACCCTACATGCGCGTCTTTTGAGTGCGTGCCCTGCGACCTCTTCATCACGGAAGCCACGTTCGGATTGCCGGTATTCCATCATGGCGATCCCGACGCGGAGCTCGCAAAGCTCCTGCGCTCCGTCGCGCTCTTTCCCGAGCGCGCGCATCTCGTTGGCGCGTATACGCTGGGGAAAGCGCAGCGCCTGATCGCGCTGCTGCGCCAAGCGGGCTACGGCGATCCGATCTATCTGCACGGGGCAATGGAGAAGATCACGCGCTATTATCAGAGCCGCGGCATTGCGCTCGGACGCCTGGAGCTGGTGCGCGACGTCGAAACATCGAAGCTCGCCGGCGCCATTACGCTGTGCCCGCCATCGGCGCTGAACGAGGTGTGGTCGCGGCGCTTCCCCGATCCGGTGAGATGCCTGGCCTCGGGCTGGATGCGGGTGCGCGCCCGCGCCCGCCAGCATCTCGTGCAACTGCCGCTGGTCATCTCCGATCACGCCGACTGGGATGGCCTCACCGGCACCATTGCCGCCACCGGCGCCGAGGAGATCTGGGTCACCCACGGGCAGGAAGACGCGCTGGTGCACTGGAGCCTCACGCGGGGGCTGCGAGCACGGCCGCTCGATATTCTGGGCTATGGCGAAGAGGAAGACGGAGCGGGCGACGCGCCGGAGGGCGACGGGTTCGCCGCCTCATGAAGCGCTTTGCCGCCTTGCTCGACCGGCTCGCCTATGAGCCGAGCCGCAACAACAAGCTCCGGCTGATGACGGATTACTTCGCGACCACCGAGGATCCGGAGCGCGGCTGGGCGCTCGCGGCGCTCACCGGCGCGCTTGCATTTGCGCACGCCAAGCCGGGCTTGATCCGCGCGCTCATTTCGGAGCGCACCGACCCCGTGCTGTTTGCGCTGTCCCACGACTATGTCGGGGACCTCTCCGAGACTGTCGCCCTGATGTGGCCGACGCGTGACGGCCCTGTCTCGAAGCACCAGGACCTCAAGCTCGGCGCGATCATCGCTGCGCTCTCCACGCTGGGCAAGGCGGAACTGCCGGCAGCGCTCGCGCGCTGGCTCGATCAGCTCGACGAGACCGGCCGCTGGGCGTTGCTCAAGCTCGTCACCGCGGAATTGCGCATCGGCGTCTCGGCGCGGCTCGGCAAGACCGCAGTCGCCGCGCTCGGGGGCAAGGACCCGCAGGAGATCGAGCTCATGTGGAGCAGCCTGCAGCCGCCCTACGCCGAATTGTTCGCATGGCTGGAAGGGCGCGCCGACAAGCCTGCGAGCAGCGATCCCGCGCCATTCCGCCCGCCTATGCTCGCGCACGCGATCGAGGAGAGCGAGCTTGCCGCGCTCGATCCCAAGGACTTCATCGCGGAATGGAAATGGGACGGCATCCGGGTGCAGGCCGCAGCCGGACGAGACGCAAAGGGCGGCGTGGTTGCGCGGCTTTACTCCCGCACCGGCGACGACATTTCCAGAAGCTTCCCGGATCTCGTCAGCGCGCTGCGGACGCCGGGCGTCATCGACGGCGAGCTCCTTATCATGCGCGAACGCCGGGTGCAGAGTTTCAACGTGCTGCAGCAACGGCTCAATCGCAAATCGGTCGACGCCAAGCTGCTGGCCCAATATCCCGCGCATCTGCGCGCCTACGATCTCCTGCTGGACGGGGAGAACGACCTCCGCGCCCTCCCCTTTGCGGCACGCCGCAAAGGGCTGGAAGCATTCGTCGCGCGGCTCAAGGAGCCGCGCATCGACCTCTCTCCGCTGGTTTCGTTCACGACCTGGAACGAGCTTGCCGCCGCGCGCGCCGATCCGGCCGCGGCGGGTGCGGGCGAGGATGCCGAGGCGGTTGAAGGCATCATGCTCAAGCGCCGCGACGCGTCCTACGTGCCGGGCCGCCCGAAGGGTCCGTGGTGGAAATGGAAGCGCGACCCGCTCGTCGTGGACGCGGTGCTCATGTATGCGCAGCGCGGCCACGGCAAGCGCTCGTCCTATTATTCAGATTACACCTTCGGGGTCTGGAGCCGCGGCGAGGAGGGCGACGTGCTGGTGCCGGTGGGCAAGGCCTATTTCGGATTCACCGACGAGGAGCTGCTCCAGATCGACCGATTCGTTCGCCGCAACACGGTGGAGCGCTTTGGCCCGGTGCGCGAAGTCGTGCACGGGGCCGACCAGGGGCTGGTACTCGAAGTGGCATTCGAAGGGCTGCAACGCTCGAACCGACACAGATCAGGCATTGCCATGCGCTTTCCTCGGATCAATCGCCTGCGTTGGGACAAGCCTCCAGGGGAGGCCGACCGGCTGGAAACTCTCGAAGCCATGCTTGAGAAGATCGAGACCGGGCGCGGCAAGGAAGCGACAAAACCCGCGTCGTGATAGGATTACGACTGGGCGAATCTTCGTAGGGGCGAGGCATGCGTCGCCCGCAACAACACGGGCGAGGCAATGCCTCGCCCCTACCGATACCGAGCCAGACCGACACAATGACCATGCCTTACGACCGGCCGAGCATCGAGAGCACCCCGCGCAGGATCGACAGCCGCAATCTGGTGAACCGATTCTTCGGCGGACCTCCGCTCTCCGTCATCTTTCGGCTCGTGCTGCTTTCGATCCTCATCGGCGTGATCCTCGAGGTGATGGGACTTGATCCCTGGAACATCCTCGACAGCCTGCGCCGGCTGCTCATGCGGGTGTGGGACATGGGCTTCGACGCCATACGCTGGCTCTGGCGCTACCTTCTTCTTGGCGCCAGCATCGTCCTGCCGGTTTGGCTGATCATGCGTCTCGCTCGGATGGCGAGAGGACGGTGACGGACGGTAGCCGGGATGAGCGAAGCGATATCCGGGCCACTTTGTGCCCGCATATCGCTGCGCTCATGCGGGCTACGTGGGCCACGGCTCGGCGGTGAGGGCGGCGGCATCCGCTCCGACAAGCGCATCGATCCCGCCCTGCTCCCGCCGCCGAAGCTCGGCCGAGAGATCGGATTTGATCGCCGCGAGGAGGCGCAGGCCGTGAAAGATGAACGCGGCATAGAGCGCAATGAGCGATGCCCCGGCCCGGATCTTGGCAAGCGCGCGCGCTCCGGAATCGATCCCGCCCACTCCGATCAACGGGAAGGCGCCCTCGACCCGCACATAGGTCTCCGCCAGCACACGGGTGGCAAGCGCGAACAACGGAGGGCCCGAGAGGCCGCCGGCCTCCTTTGCCAAGGCGCGCTCGCGCAGCGCAGGCGGGCGCAATACGGTGGTATTGCCGACGATCATGCCGTCCACGCGATGCCTGCGCGCGGCACCAACGACATCGTCAAGCTCGGAAAGCGCGAGGTCCGGCGCGATCTTGACGAGCACAGGAGTGATGCCCGCCGTTCGGCTCATGCGCGCGCGCGCATCCATCACCCGCGCGAGCAGCGCGTCCAGCAAGCCGCCTTGCTGCAGGTCGCGCAGACCCGGCGTGTTGGGTGAGGAGATGTTCACGGCGAAATAGCTCACCACCGGCGCGAAGCGCTCGATCAGGCGTACATAGTCGCCGATGCGGTCGGGGCTGTCCTTGTTGGCGCCGATGTTGATGCCGATGATGCCGCCGCGGTCGGCGCGCACGGCGATGCGTCGCAACACGGCATCCGCGCCCTCGCTGTTGAAGCCGAGCCGGTTGATCACCGCCTGATCGCGCGGGAGCCGGAAGACGCGCGGTCGCGGATTGCCGGTCTGGGGCAATGGCGTCACCGTGCCCACTTCGACGAAGCCGAAGCCCAGTCGCAGCAGCGCATCCGGCACCTCGCCGTGCTTGTCGAAGCCGGCCGCCATCCCCACGGGATTGGGGAAATTGAGTCCGAAGGCGCCTACCGCAAGGCGGGGATCATCCGCGATGAGCTTGACGAAAGGAGGCGCCTTGAGGGCGAGCAGGGCGAGCCGATGCGCATCCTCGGCGTCGAGCATGCGCAGAAGAGGCCGTACCAGCGGCTCGAATAGCCCGATCACGTCATAGCTCCGGAAACACGTGCTGCCCGTGCGCGTCGAGGGGGAGCGACCGCGTCCACAGCACTGCCTCTAGCGGCAATGGGCCGTAGAGATGGGGAAAGAGATCGCCGCCGCGGGAAGGCTCCCATCTGAGCGCGCCCGCAAGTGCCTGCGCATCGACCGCAACCAGTACGAGGTCGCTCAGGGCGGCAAAGTGCCTCGCTGCGGTCTCGCGCACCTGGGAGGCCGTGGAGAAATGGATGAATCCGTCGCGCCGGTCTGCGCCGGCACCTTGAAACAGCCCACGCCGTTGCGCCTCCTCCCATACCGGGCGCTCGCATATCTTGTAGATGATCGCCGTCATCGCAGATTCGCCCCACTATTAACAACAGCAGGGGTTGCAATTGCGCCGGCGATCTGATCGGTCCCCGCAAATCACAAGGGAGTCTACCATGCATCGTCGCCACGCCATGAAGCTCTTCGCCGGGCTTGCGCTCTGCCCGCTCTGCGCGCCGAGAGGTTTCGGCGCGGACCCGCATTGGAGCTACGAGGGGACGGGTGGTCCGGCGAACTGGGGAGAGCTCGATCCCGCCAACCGTGTTTGCTCCATCGGGGGACAGCAATCGCCGATCGACATCGGCGAAGTGATTCGGGCGCAAATGCCGGCGCTCAGGGTCACGTGGGACAAGCATGCCGATACGATCGTCAACAACGGCCATACCATCCAGCTGAACATGGGAGACACAAGCGTCCTGGCATACGGGAATGCAAATTTCCGCCTGGTGCAATTTCACTTCCACCACCCCAGCGAGCATCTCGTCGCCGGCAAAGGCTTTGCCATGGAAGCGCATTTCGTTCACGCCAATGCGGCAGGTGGGCTGGCGGTCATCGGGGCGCTGATGACAGCCGGCCGGACAAACGGAGTGTTCGCCAAGATCGTCTCGACCATGCCGCAGACGGAAGGTCCGGCGGTGAAAGCCAATACGGGGATCGACCCGAATGGGCTGCTGCCGGCAGCGCGCAGCTACTATCGCTATTGGGGCTCGCTCACCACGCCGCCCTGCAGCGAGACGGTCGATTGGCTTCTGCTCACCGATCCGATCCAGGTGGCGGAGGCAGACATCGCCCGCTTCGCGAAGCTCTTCCCCATGAACGCGCGGCCGGTGCAGAAAGCAAACCGCCGGTTCGTGCTCCGCTCGGCGTAGCGCGGTAGGATGCATTCCCGTGTTGAGGTGGGTTACGCCGTACAAGTCGGCCGTGACCGCCGACTTGTCCAGCTAACCCACCCTACGAACCGGGACTACGAACCGGGACGTCAGCGCCAGATCAGCCAGCCGGCGCGGACGAGATAGACGAGACTGACCGCGAAGATGAGGACGCGCGTCCACTGGCGGTAGCCGTGGTCGGTCATGCGCTCGACCACAAATGGGGCGAGCGATGTCCCCGCAATCGCCAGCAAGATGGCAGGCGCTGTCGCCCAAATCGGAACGTCGCTTACTCCGGACAACGAGCCGAAATAGACCGCCCGCACCACGTGGCTGTAGGACTGGGTGACCGCCTTGGTCGCATTCGTCGTTTTGCGGTCGAGCCTGCTCTTCTGAAAAAAGATGTCCAGAAACAGTCCACCGACACCGGAGAGGATCTGCACCACCGTCGTCATCACGCCGGTGAGGAACGGCACGCCGCGCCACTCAATGTTGGGCCGGATCACCGCCGGCACGGCCTCGACCACGAACGGCATCAAGCCGAGCGCCAGATAGACCACGGCCTTGTTCGGAACCAAAGCCACCGTCCACATGACAGCGAACGAGACGACCGAGCCGAGCACATACCAGAAGAAGATCGGCCACAGCACGTAGACCCGCCACTGCAGCGCCCGCCAGCCATTGGCGAACAGCTGGATGATCGAGAACAGGATCATCGCGGTCGCGACATCGAAATAATTGAGCAGCACGCCCAAAAGGATCATGCCGCCCGCCATTCCAAACACGCCGGAGAGGAACGAGGTAAAGACAATCGTCGCGCCGAGGAAGGCGAGAGCGGAGAGGGTCATGAGGAGCACGCCGTCATTCAGGGGCGCTGCATGTAGGGGCGGGTTTCAAACCCGCCCCTACGCGACGAGCTCGAGATCAGGCGGAGCGGGCGAGCGCGCCATCAATCATGTCGATCGTGTTCTGCACGCCATAGACGGCAACGAAGGAGCCGAACCGCGGTCCCTTCTCCTGGCCGAGCAGCACCTGATAGAGCATGTTGAACCAGTCGAGCGCGACCCCGGGCTTGCCGTCCTTGGTCTTGATCTTGCCGCTCTTGTCGAGGAACGGCTCGCGCCGCCCGACCTCGTACACCACTTCCTGGATTTGCTCCGCCGTCGCATCCGCAGCGAGCTGCGAGAGCGCATCGCGCAGGTCGAGGAGCGCGACGCGCTCGCTCTCGCCCGGCTCACGGAAGTGCTTATGCGGGAGCACGAAGTCGCGGAAATAGTGAATGGCATAGCGCACCAGCGCATCGAGCTTGGGATGGGTCTGCGGCGTCACGCCGGGCCGGTAGCGGCCGATGAAGCCCCATAAAGTCTCGGCATTCTCGGCGTTGGAAGATGCCACCAGCGTAAGGAGCATCGAGAACGAGATCGAAATTTCCGGCTTGGGCGGATGGCCGGAATGGATATGCCAGACCGGATTGGAGAGGCGCCCCTTGAGGTCCTGGCGTTCATAGGCTTCGAGCAGCTGCTGATACTCGTCGACGTGACGCGGAATGACGTCGAAATACAGACGCTTTGCCGCCTTCGGCTCGCGATACATGAACAGCGACAGCGATTCCGGGCTGGCATAGCGCAGCCATTCCTCGATGGTCAGGCCGTTGCCCCTGGACTTGGAGATCTTCTGGCCCTTCTCATCGAGAAAGAGCTCATAATTGAACCCTTCAGGAGGCGCGCCCCCAAGCGCGCGGCAGATCTCGCCGGAAAGCTTCACCGAATCGATGAGGTCCTTGCCCGCCATCTCATAATCGACGCCGAACGCAAGCCAGCGCATGGCCCAGTCGGGTTTCCACTGCAGCTTTGTCCGCCCGCCGGTGACCGGGGTGGTGACTTCCTCCCGGCTGTCGGGGTCCTGGTAGGTGATGGTGCCGGCGGCAGCGTCATGCGCGATAATGGGCACCTGCAACACAACCCCCGTCGTCGGCGAGATCGGCAAAAACGGCGAGTAGGTCTGCGCGCGCTCCTGACGCAGCGACGGCAGCATGATCGCCATGACCCGATCGAACTGCTCCAGCACCGTTAGCAGCGCGCGATCGAAGCGGCCGGAACTGTAGCACTCGGTCGCGGAGAGGAATTCGTAATCGAACCCGAACTGATCGAGGAAGGTGCGCAGCCGCGCATTATTGTGCGCTGCGAAGGACGGATATTCGCTCGAGAACGGATCCGGCACGCGCGAGAGCGGCTTGCCCAGATGCGCCTCCATCATCTCGCGGTGAGGGACGTTGTCCGGGACTTTGCGCAGCCCATCCATGTCATCGGAGAACGCGATCAGGCGTGTCCTCACCCGGTCCTCGGTGAGCACGCGGAAGGCTTGGCGTACCATGCTGGTGCGCGCGACTTCCCCGAATGTTCCAATGTGCGGAAGTCCGGACGGACCGTAACCGGTCTCGAAGACGACCTCGTCCTTGGGATGGCGCTTGAGACGTGCGACGATCTTGCGCGCTTCCTCGAACGGCCACGCGTTGGATTTTTCGGCAATGGCCCGCAGCTCCGAGGCCTGCGCTTCGATCATCATCATCTATTTGACCGCGTGTAGGGGCGAGGCATGAGGGGCACCCCAAAAAATGCCTTGCATTTTTTGGGGACCCGCCCCTACGGATTAACCCCTAACAAGTTAAAGTAGGTCAGAACGGGCTGATGGGGAAATACCGCAGCCAGAGATCGGCAAAACGCCCCTGCTCCCATACCCGGAACAGTGCCCAGTTCAACCCGAGCCTGATGGTGTCATTGCCCTTGCGGACCGCAATCCCGATGCCTTCTCCGAAATAGCGGCTGTCGATGTAGGCTCCGCCGCGAAACGCGCAGCAATTCTCCGAATCGGTGCCGTTGATCCAGAATGCGAGCGAGATCGCGTCGCCGAACAGAAGATCGACATCGCCTCGGCGCAAAGCGAGGCGCGCCACGTCGGTGTTGGGATAGGAGCGCAGCTCGACTTCGGTAAACAGGTCCCGAAGATAGGCCTCGTGCGCGGTACCGGCGACCACGGCCACCTTCTTGCCTTCGAGCCGCTCCGGCAGGGCATCATCGAGCGGCGAATCCCGCCGGGCCACGAAGCGCGCCGGCGTGCGGTAGTATGGGTCGGTGAAATCGACCTTGGTGCGCATCTCGGGCGTGCTCGCGATCGAGGCAATCGCCGCATCGCCTTGATTGGCGTTGAGCGCCGGAATGAGCGTTTCGAAGCGGCGCATTTGAATCGTGCAGGCAAGCTTGAGCTCGTCGCACATCTTGCGCGCCAGCTCGACGTTGAAGCCCTGTGGGTTGCCGTCCGTGCCTGCGAAGTTGAAAGGCGGATAATCGATCTCGGTCAGGAATCGCACCACGCTCACGCGGGAAAGATCCGGTTTCTCCGGCCGTCGCCTGGGATCCCAGAAGCTGGGCACGCGCACGTTCTGATCGCTCACGGCCTGCGCATATGCACTCGGCCCTGCGGTAACAAGGAATGAAGCCAGGAAAATCGCCAGCGCGAGAACGTAGGGGGTGAGGCCATAGGCCCCACCTGTCGGTGCGCCGTCCTGGAAATGAATCACTTCGGTTCCCGTATCTCTCATTTGGACGGCGTCATAAGTAAGTTACCCCTCGCCGTCATTCCATAACCCCAGGGGGTGTGGTCGATGCGCCGTGTTGCAACTGCAGGACCTGTGGTTATGGATTCCGGGCTCCGCTCGCTAAGCTCGCGACCCCGGAATGACGGCGTAGAGCGGTAGCAATAACGCGACTGGGAGTAGGGGTAGGATGAGGCGGATCAGTGGCGCTCGCCTCGATCGTTCCCGAACCGCTCCCTTACATGTATCGGCGCAGATCGGCCGCCGCAGCCTCTGTGGTCCGTTTGAGACTGAAGGGGGAAACGAAGCGCCCGTCCTTGTCCATCAGATAAACGATGGCGGTGTGGTCCATGGTGTACTCGCCGCCATCCAACGGCACCTTCTTGTAGTAGACGCGATACTCCTTGGCCACTCTCGCGATCTCGGCCGGATCGCCGCTGAGGCCGGAGAGGTGTGGATCAAAGCTCGACAGGTAGTCCTTCATGACAGCGGGAGTATCGCGCTCGGGGTCGACCGTAATGAACACGGCGCGGATGCGATCGGCGTCGGGGCCGAGCGTGCGCAGGATCTCGGAGACCTCGAACAGCGTGGTGGGACAGACGTCGGGACAATGGGTAAACCCGAAAAACACCAGGAAAGGATGGCCCCCGAGATCCTGATCGCTCAGTGCCTTCCCGTTCTGATCGATCAGCTTGAACGGGCCGCCGACCGCCGCGATCTGCTGGGCGCCCGGCGTCGACATCCGGCTGCTCACCACGAGAACGACGCCGAAGCAAAGGAAGAGGCCGGCCAGAAATGCGGCGCTGATCACCAGAATGCGGAGGCTGCGCGCGGTCATGGTCTCTCCTCTATGCTTCTCTCTGTCCGCCGTATGTCCGCCGTGGGGGAGGCATGGGCGCGTTTCATCACAAGCAGCGCGCGATCCCTGCGACGATCATCTCATAGAAGACCGCGCTGCCGTAATGCGCCCACAGGGCCAGCGTCCCGGCCAGCAGCATGCCCACCCCAGCAGCAGCGATCACAAGAGGTCGCAAGAGCCGGTGGGCTCGGGCTGAAACTATCTCCGACAGGCGCTACCTCCTCGATCTTCGTAGGGGGAGACACTGCCTCGACCCTATTGTCGATCCATGGCGACGCGGTGCGCCGCCCCTACTCCCTTTTCGCACGAAGACATAGGCCGGGGGGCAGCGCCGGACAATAAGTCTCACCGCAGATTGAAGCGGATCGGAACCGTGAGATTCACCTGCGGGCCGACCAATTCCGGCGGGGGCGCCGGGAAAGGCTGCGCGCGGTGCAGGAGCGCAAGGGCCTCCTCGTCGAGGGCTGCGGCACCCGAGCTGCTGGTGATCCGGCTGTCGATGACGTGGCCCTCCCGATCGAGGCTAAAGAACACTTGCGCCACGCCGTGCTCGCCACGCGCCTGCGCCGCAGGCGGATAGCGCTTGTTGCGCTCAAGCAGCGCGACAATGCGTGTCGTCCAGGTTGGTACCGCATTGGAGTTCTTGGGCACCGATCGCCCCACGGCCGGGGCGGCCGGAACTGCCGCCCTTTCCAGGGGTGCTGCTTGCGGGGCAGAGGTGATGGGCGCCGGCGGTCGCGGTTCCTGTTGCTGCACCGTTTGCGGCTTTACCTCCTGAGGCTGCTCGATCGGAACCTCCGGGTTGGGAGCGGGCTTCACATCGGGGGGCGGCTCTTCCAACGGCTCCGTCTGTTGCTCAGGCTTCGGCTCGGTAGTTTCCTTCAGCTCGACCGGCTTGTCGGGAGAGGCGTCCGACATCACCTGCTCCGGGCCGGGAGGGATTTCCGTCTCGAGGGTAGCGGGGGCGACCGGTATCGGTGAAAAATCGACCACGATGGCAGCGGAAGGCTCGTCGGGCTCGCTCTCCTCGTGCCAAGGCAGCATTGCGGCGGCGATCGCACCGTGCGCGAGCAGCACGATGGCGCCGCTGATCAGCCAGCGTGGGAGATCGACCCAATCTTCCGCCGCTCGCGCGCTCATGGTCCGGGCACTTTCTCCAGAGAGACCAGCGCGACCTTGAGATAGCCCGCGCTGCGCAGGAGGTTCATGACCTCCATCACCTCGCCATAAGGGACGGCCTTGTCCGCGCGTAGAAAAATGCGCGTGTCCTTTTGCCCCTTGCTGGCGCCATCCAGAGTACTGCCGAGCATCTCGCGAGCCACCGTGTCATTGCCCAGCGCAAGCGTGAGATCCGATTTCAGGGTCAAGTAGACCGGCTTGTCCGGCCGTTGCTGCGGCTCCGCAGTCGATGCGGGCAGGTTGACCTGGATGTCGACCGTCGCCAGCGGCGCTGCGACCATGAAGATGATCAGCAAGACCAGCATCACGTCGATGAACGGCGTGACGTTGATCTCGTGCACTTCGGTGAGGGTGTCCTCGCCGTGATCCAGCCGCACGCTCATGCCGTGACCCTCACTCGGCGGCTGTCGGGAGCGGCATACCCCGGCGCGGAGACCCCGGAGCCGCCGCCGGACGATCGAGGTCACGACTTACCAGGCGCAGCACCTCCGCCGCGCCATCGCCGAGCAGTGCCCGATAACCTGCAGTCCAGCGCGCAAACACATTGTAGATCATGACAGCGGGAATAGCGGCAGCCAATCCGAAAGCGGTCGCAAGCAGCGCCTCGGCAATGCCCGGGGCTACGACTGCAAGATTGGTGGTGTGTGCTTTCGAGATCCCGACGAAGCTGTTCATGATGCCCCAGACCGTGCCGAACAGCCCGATGAAGGGTGCAGTCGCTCCAATCGTGGCCAACACTCCGGTGCCGCGGGATATGCGCCGACTGAAGCTCGCCTCGAGGCGCTCAAGCCTCGAGGCGATCCGCTCTTTGATGCCGTCGCGCTCGAACGGATCGGGGGAAAGCCGCAGCTCCGTGATCGCAGCCGCAACAAATCTGCCGATCTCGTTATTCGTGGCGGAAAGCCGCTCGTCGCCGGTCGATACCGACGTTGCGGCGGGCAGGATGCTCAAGGCCGAGCTGACCCGCCGGCGGGCAACCAGGATCTCGATGGTCTTGGCGAGCCACACCGTCCAGGTCACGATCGAGGCGAAAAGCAGTCCGATCAGGACACCTTTGACTATCGGATCGGCGTTGAGAAACATGCCCCACGGCGTCAGATCGCGGGGCAATGTCGCAGTTCCGATGATGGCAACGTCATTGGGATCCTGCGCCAGCGCTGAGGACGATAGTCCAAGCAGGACCGATATTGCGGGAGCGACTGCTATCGCGCGCAAAAACCACCCAATGCGGCGCACAAAGGCTTCATCACATTGCATCAACAGCCTCGATCGTCGGACCTCGGGGGGACAGGTTGGTGTAATATTGTAACACTCGTTGGCGCTCATGCCCAAGGGGGCAAGGTTCGTGCCTAAACATGGCAGGCGGGCGGCATTTCGACGCCCACAGGCAGTGGCGCTTGGTCTGCGGGCTTGCGGGACACATCTGAGATCGGATCGGCGGGTTACGCCAGCGCAGCCGGCTGGAGCCGACAACCGATCTCGGGTTTACCCGAGGTCGGCAAACAACGATTGCCCAAGTCGGCTATAGCCGACTTGGGCTGGCCAAAACCCGCCCTACGAAGATTCTGGCTCCCGGCCGCGTGGCTCGCCCGCCGGCGGAGCGACGGCCTTGCTCGCCGTCACCGCGAGCAGGAAGAAAAATCCGACCTCCGCGACATTGAGCGGATCGGCAATGTAGAAGCTGAACTTGGGCAGGAACAGAAAGTACGCCGCCGCCAGGCCGCTGATGAAGGAGGTGAGGACGGCAACGGTGCTGCCGTAGTGCATCGCGATGATGATCGTGGGCAACAAATAGCCGAGGACCAGATTCTCAGGCGGCAAATAGGTATCGATCGCGAGGAGCACGAATGTCGTGATGAGAACGGCGGTGGCCGCCACCACGATCGAGGTGGCCCATTCCAGCACCGAGGACTGCCCGACGCGGGCGACCGCAGCCCCGAGCCGACGCTTTTCTGCCAGCCACACCGTCAGCAAGGAGGCGAAGACATAGAGCGACAGATTCATGCTTTCGTGGCGCGCGGGCAGCTCGAACGACAGGAGCGGTCCGGGAAAATCCGACCACACCACGCACAGGCTCAGGCTGATGGCGAGCAGGCCCGCCCCCGTGCCGCCCATCAGGGCGGAGAGGAGAACGGCCGGATAAGAGGAGACGAGGGGCAGCATCTCGCCCCCGAACCAGGCGAAGCTTCCGCGAATGAGCGCGGCAAGCCCGACGCACAGGAGAGCCCCGAAATAGCCGGCGAGCGGATGGGCAACGAGAGCCCTCCATGTGCCGCCGCGGTCGTGAGCCGGCGGCGGGGCTGCGGCCTCGCCCGCAACGCCCTCGCTCGCAGGGGGCGCGTCCGACCCTTGCCCGCGCTCGCAGCCGAGCCGGCCCAAGGAGCGATACCGCGTGGCGATCCAGATGATGAGCATGGCCGTCGCGACGTAAAGCGTGCAGTTGATCGCGGGGCTGAATGCCCTCGCCTGGGCTTCGAAGGAGCGCCAATCGAACGCCCACCAGAGCAGGACGACGCTGACGGCCACCGCTGCGAGACCGGCCGGGACCCCGCCGAACAAGGCCGCAACGAACACCGCCGGGTTATAAAGAATGGATGGCGTAATGCCGCGGGTGAGTTGATCGAACGCAAAATGCGCCGCAGCCGCGACGGCGACACAGACGAGAGCAAAGGCGTAGGCGGCCGGCGATCCGGGGGGGAAGCCCTCGCGCGGAAGGTTCGATAACGCCTCGCGCAATGCCCGCAACGTCATCGGCGCTCACCGTGCGACGCCCGTGGCGCCGAAACCGGCGGGAGCCTGCGGCTCAATGACACCCGGGCGATTGGATCATGCCGGGTCGCCGCTGCGGCTGCGGCGTTGTCGTCCTGAAGCAAGCGCCTTTGCGAGCGGTATTGCGTCCCGCTTCCTTTTTCCTTCTTGACGTGCCCATCCGGCTCTAACAAGGTCGCAGCCGCGGAGGCCCGGCCTGAGCGAACTGAAACGAGGCCCGCTCGGCATCTCAGGAGGACCTCGATCGGAGTAGCAATGGCGGGACTGCTCAAGCTCTGCCGCATGATCGATGCGCTCAATTTCCGCCTGGGCAAGGTGTTGTCCTGGCTCATCCTTATCGTGGTCATCATCTCGGCAACGAACGCCGCCGTGCGGAAGGTCTTCGACACGTCATCGAATGCCTGGCTGGAGCTGCAATGGATGCTGTTCGGGACGATCTTTCTCCTGTGCTCGCCCTGGACGCTCTTGTCCAACGAGCATATTCGCATCGACATCGTCAACGGAATGCTGCCCAAACGCTGGCGTGACATCATCGATCTCATCGGTCATCTGTTTTTCCTTCTGCCGTTGACAATCGTCATGATCATTACCTCGATCCCCTTCTTTCTTCGGTCGTTCTCGATCAACGAACAATCTGCGAATGCCGGCGGACTGCCACAATGGCCGGCGAAGTTCCTTGTCTTGCTTGGATTCGCGCTGCTGTTCCTGCAGGGCATTTCAGAGCTCATCAAGCGCGCCGCGGTCATGCAAGGCATCATTCCGGATCCTCACGTCAGCGCGGGCATCCATTCGAGTGCCGAAGCCGAGGCAGAGCATGTGATCGCTGTGGCCAAGAGCAGCCTGGAGTAGGCGGGCGCAGCCATGGCCGCCATGCTCATCCATCACATGGCGCCCATCATGTTCGCGTCCCTCGTCATATTTCTCCTGTTGGGTTACCCGGTCGCATTTTCGCTTGCGGCCAACGGGCTGATATTCGCACTGATCGGGATCGAGCTTGGCTTGTTCCGCCCGGACTTTTTGCAGGCGCTGCCGGAGCGCGTCTACGGGATTATGAGCAACGACGTTCTGCTCGCGATTCCGTTCTTCACGTTCATGGGGCTGATTCTCGAGCGCTCCGGCATGGCGGAGGATCTGCTGGACACGATCGGTCAGCTGTTCGGGACGATACGCGGCGGTCTCGCCTACGCGGTGATCTTCGTCGGCGCGCTGTTGGCGGCCACCACCGGCGTGGTCGCAGCCTCGGTGATATCGATGGGACTCATCTCGCTGCCGATCATGCTGCGCTACGGCTACGACCGGCGGGTTACAACAGGCGTGATCGCGGCATCCGGAACGCTTGCACAGATCATTCCGCCCTCGCTGGTGCTCATCGTCATGGCCGATCAACTCGGCCGCTCGGTCGGCGACATGTATGAGGGCGCCTTCCTGCCCGGGCTGATGCTGACGGGCCTTTATGCCCTCTATGTATGGCTGGTTACGATGCTGTTCCCGAAATTTGCACCGGGGTTGCCGTCGGAGACGATCGGCTTCCGCGAACGCAACGGCACGCGCGGGGTCTGGCAGCTGGGCGTGCTGGTGCTGTTCTCGGGCATCGTCGCCTATTACCTGATGCGGCAGACGAGCATACGGGCGGGTGCCGATTTCGTAATTCTGACCATGTCGCTCGGCGTTCTGGTGTCATTCCTCTCAGCCATGTTCCATCGCTTGTTCGGCGCCCGGCTCATTTATGTCACGGTCGTCTTGTTAGCGCTGCTCATCGCCGCCTGGCATTACCTGGCCACGCACGATCATGACAACTGGGCGCTGCTGCTGGCGGCGATGTCGGCGGGAGCGGCTTACGCGCTGGGTGCCGCTCTGATCGAGCGTGCGACCGATTTTCGTATCATCTCCGCCATGGCGGAGCAGGTCACGTTCGTGATGGTGCCCCCGCTCGCGCTGATCTTTCTCGTGCTCGGCACCATTTTCATAGGCGTTGCCACCCCGACCGAAGGTGGCGCAATGGGAGCAAGCGGCGCGCTGCTGCTCGCCCTTGCCAAGCGACGCCTGAGCTGGGACTTGACGCGCCAAGCCGCCGAGACGACGGCCAAGCTGTCGTCGTTCGTGGTTTTCATCCTGATCGGCGCGCGCGTATTCTCGCTGACCTTCTACGGCGTCGACGGTCACAAATGGGTAGAGGAGCTTCTGGTCTCGCTACCCGGTGGCCAGATTGGATTCCTTGCCTTCGTCAACGTGTTCGTTTTCGTGCTCGCCTTCTTTCTCGACTTTTTCGAGATCGCCTTCATCGTGATCCCCCTGCTCGGACCCGCGGCGGACCACCTGGGAATCGACCTGATCTGGTTGGGCGTGATGCTCGGCGTCAATATGCAGACATCATTCATGCACCCGCCTTTCGGATTTGCGCTGTTCTATCTGCGCTCGGTCGCGCCGCGTGAGGAGTACGTGGACCGCATCTCCGGCAAGCGAATGGCGCCGGTCACCACGGCAGAGATCTATTGGGGAGCGGTACCATTCGTGCTGATCCAATGCCTCGCGGTCGCGCTCGTCATCTCTCTCCCGATCCTCGTGATGCATTACAAGGGCTCGGGGCCGCAGGTCGACCCGTCGAAGATCAAAATAGAAATTCCACCGCCCGACCTCCCACCGCCGCTGGACTTTGGCGTGCCCCCAAACATTCGATGAGACAGCGAACCCACTCTTTGGGAAGATTGGGTACTACAACGAATTCCGCTCGAATAGACTGCAAGTCCAGCGAAGTTCTGCTGATATTCGAAATTACGATCAACGGTGAGCAGAAGGTCGAACTGCCCTGCTGCCAGTTGCAGCAATTCACCGTTTTTCGCGCCGGCCCACCCTACCTCGGCGACGGTTTTGACTGAGTGGCCAGGAAGCTCGTTGCGCAGGGCACGTGGAACGCACTCGTCAAGCAGCACACGCATCGGCGATCAGGTGGGCCTTTGCCTGCTCGAGCGCAGCTACGGCAATCTCTCGCGTGACAGTGGGGAAATCGTCAAGAAACTCATTCAGCGAGTGACCACCTTCAATGTAGTCGATCAGCGCTTGCACCGGAACGCGCGTGCCAACAAACACCGGGGTGCCGCCCAGGATATCACGGTCGGAGCGAACGACGGATGATCCCCTCATGGATCGTACCTTTCAGATGCTTTGGCCCCCCTTCTCTTGTACATCGCAGTATACCGGTTCTACATCGGGACGAGCTGACCGAAACATAGCAGACCCGCGCATGGGACAGGTTTTAAACCGCGGACCTTGGTGGGCTTGGCTTTGCAGCGGCCGCAACCAAAGCGCGAGCGGTTTGGGACTCATTGTAAACAACAATAAATCTACAATGATTTTTCATCCCTGGGTTGAGTGGGTGGCATAGTACCTTCGGCGGAACGACCCCTGTCAGCATTGTTCGCTGCCACCCCTTTCCACCTCGGCCAGCCGCTCGTCGAAGCTATTGGGCCTGCAGCGCGTGAAGGTAGGTCTCGACCATCTTGGCGAGGCTCACGGCCTCTGGGCGCAAGATCGCCCGCCGTCACCGCCGCCGCAATCGCGGCCATCGCTTTCACCGTATCCGCAGGACTGTGCAGCGGCGGAAGCTCGCAGCTGCCGGCATCGTATTTGTGCTTCGGCGCGATGCGGTCCCAGACACATGCGCAGCGCGGCGACGTTGCCGGCTTCGGCCATCGCAATGACTGTGTGCGCGACGTTCCTGGGCCTTGCCTTCCCTTACCCCGTGGACGAGGACGCTTGGGCGATTGCGCGACGCGCGCGGCCGGCCGGTACGTTGCCTGCAAATCCCTGTAAAGGGGGGCGGGCGACAGCGAAAACCTGCAAAAAAGTTAGCACTACCAAGGACATACGCCGAAATGGCAGGATCAGGAACAGGGAAAAACAGGAAATAACAGGGAAATGACCAGCGATTTATGACTGAAATGAGCTTGGCAGCCTCGTCCGCCGTGACCTCGCCGGCGAGCGCAGCGGATGCGAAGCCGGCGATGGCAGCGACGGCATCGGCGGCCTTTAGCAAGCGGCGGCATCTCGCAAAACAGGGGCTCGTTCTTATGCGTGGGCAGGAGTTTGGCCCAACAAAAAGCCCGGCGCGCGGGAGTCCGGGCCGGGCTTCTCTCACAGCTTTCTAAGATTAGCGACTCATAGCAGATTTTTGTTACAATGTCAAGATATCAAGCAAGATATCAAGCAAAATTTGTGCCGGGGAGCACACGAGTTGCTGTCCGGTGAAATACCGCGCATTGGGAGAAAGGAAGAAAAATGGCAGAGAATTCAACCCGCTCCACCCGGCTTGAGGCCCGCGTCTCTCCCGATGCGCTGGCGATGGTGAAGCGCGCCGCGGAGATTCAAGGCCGCAGCGTCAGTGACTTCGTGGTCGCGGCCGCGCACGAGGCGGCGCAGAAAGCTATTGCCGAGAGTCAAATCATCCGCCTGTCCATCGAAGACCAACGCGCCTTCGCCCAGAGCATTGCCAATCCTCCCGAACCGGCGCCCGCGCTGCGCCGCGCGAGACCTGCACCGCCGGCTTGTCCCCGACCAACAGTGAGCGTCGCGTTCGGCATTGCGCCGCTTTCGGCTCATCCCGACCGGCTGGCCTTCTCCTGCGGTGTGGACGCTCTCGACCGTTACATCCAGACCCAGGCAAGCCAGGACATGCGCCGCCACATCGCGAATTGCTTTGTCGCTTCCCCGGCTGAGACCAGCATCATTGCCGGCTACTAGACATTCTCGGCGGCCGGTGTCCCGGTCACCGATCTGCCGGAAGCAGAGACAAAACGGCCGCCGCGTTATCCGGTCGTTCCGGCCGCGCTGATCGGACGCCTCGCCATCGACCGGCAGTATCGCGGCCGCGGATTGGGCGCCGCACTGCTGTTCGACGCGATCGAATGGGCCTGCCGCTCGAAAGCCGCCGTATTCGCTGTGATCGTGGATGCCAAGGACGAGCAGGCTGCCGATTTTTACCGCCATCATGGCTTCCTGTCGTTTGCCAGCCGTCCGCAAAGCCTGTGGCTGCCGGTTGCCACAGGAATGAAACTGCTTGAGAGCTGACACTATGACCCGCCGCCAGACCGCAGTCGCAGGGTAGGCGGCGGATCCGTAAATGAAACCTGTTCGCGCCGAGTTTGAAAATTTTCGACCGCCGCGCCGGCGGAAGAACTACCCCGCCATACGGAGCGCGCCTTGATGCCTCCACCAAACACCGCGCCCGTATGGCGGGAGGCCGAGCACGTGCACCCGCCACAAGTCGCGGATATAGTGAAGGAAGCCAAGCCGGATCATTTCAGCCGCTCCATTTGTCGGCCATGTGCGCAAGCGGAAGGCCGCAAGCTTATGTCCGCTCATGCTTCTATAGCGTCCGAATTTTGCGCACCGCAGCGAACGACGTGATGTGCCAAAAGCGGCTGTGAGCAATCGCAGCAAACGGCGTAGCTATTCAATCACCTCGTCGGCGCGCTGTTGGAGCTGCAGCGGCATTTCGAGGCCGAGCGCCTTGGCGGTCTTGAGATTGACTACCAACTCCAGCTTGGTTGGAAACTCGACCGGCAGATCACCGGGCGCGACGCCACTCAAAATCTTCTGCACGTAATATGCACCGCGCCGGAAGCATGCCCGAAGATCGACCCCGTAGCTAATCAGCCCGCCGTCATCGACGTGTTCCCGGTATCCGTAAATGGCGGGGAGCCGCGTCGCCGCGGTCAGCGCCGCGATTCTGCGACGCTCGGTAAGCAGCACCACGGTCTGGAGTACGATCAGCACATTGATATGTTGATGAGCCAGCACTTCAAATGCACCGTCGAGGTCATTGGGTGTGCGCACATCGGCGACAGCGACCTTCACTCCCAATTCCTGCCCCGCAGTCTCCAGCTCTTGCAACTGCGGCGGTGATTTCGGATCGCTTGAGTTCGCAAGTACTCCGATGTGGACTGCGCCGGGCACCACCTCCCGCGCAAGCTCCATCTGCTTGGCAGGCAAGCCCGCCACGTAAGGTGTGAGCACGGCAAATTCCGCCGCAGCCGCTTCCATTGCGATCCTCCGCCAAACGACTCAGAGGATCACGACAGATTCAGCACTTCAGCCGTTTGTCACGCACTTCCTTCACCCGATTGCCCTGCGGTCAGGGCGGTCCGTCCTGGCCATGACGGCCAGATTCCCCGACTGAAAGGACGAAAACTATCATTCCGGGGAGTGCGACCAGCAGACCCACAGCGGCCAGCGTGACCCATGTGGGTTCCCAAGAGGATAGGGCCATGGACGCCCGTTCCCAAAAGAAAATGCCGATCAATGTCATTGCCACGCCGGCCAGCATCACAATGAAGCCCGCACTGGCGTCACCCATCGGCGCTCACCCGGTTGAGCGCAGCCACCGCCACAATGTGATCGAGGGTGCCGGGGGCCGGCAACGCCAACCGTAGCGCCTGGTCGCGCCAGGCGTCCCGCTCCATGCGCATCTCATCGAGCATTGTCTTCAGCTCGGCGAGCCGCTGCTGGGTCAAGGTTGCGCGGGCGTTGAGTTCGGCTAGCCAGGCCACATCATCCGGTGCTGCACCTCGCTGCGTTGCATCGAAGCTCATCGTGCTGCGTCCGCTGCGTTCATGACTGTTGCCAACGGTGCGCCGGGAAGGTTGACGGGCGATTAAAGCAGGCCCGCTGCCCGCCGCCCCCGGTTTGAACCTTTAGAGTTCCTCTCGCGACGAATCCGTGTGCCCGCAGCTATCCAAATCAAGGACTGGCGCCCCCCGACCTTCGTCGGCCTTGTTCTATTCCTCGGATTAATTGTGAACGCTTTAGAGCCAAAGCGTACCATGTGCCACGAGACAGGACGCTCGTTCGAGGCTGCCCAAATTGCCAGCATGTTGCGGGACTAGCCCGTCGAGCCCACCACGGCATCGGATTCCGGGCCATCGCGGGCTCGGGCTTCTGCTCGACCGCCAAGGGCGCGCCGTCGCGAAGGTGTGCCCGCAGGCGCCTTTGAACCTGTGGAGCATCGTCCTCCTAACTGACGCGCCAGATCCGCGCTACTGCGAGCCGTTCGAGCAGATGGTAAGCGCAGGATTGCTGCCGGGGTTCATCGAGAATTACATCAAACGGGACCTTAAGCTGAAGTTGAGCCGCATCTGATTGAAAATCCATGCTGTCCATCCGGTCAGGCGTTAGCCCGAACGTTTGGGTCTGGCTAGATGATACGCGCGCGGACATTGCAACGTTGTCTGTTGGCTCGCACTAGCCGATCTAACCCGCGTGCGGCCAGTGCAGCTCGTGGAACCAGTTGCGATACTCCATCATTTTCGCGCGCTGCGTCTCCGGCGCATGGCCCTGGCAGGTCGATGCCTCCTCGCTGTTTGCGGGAGCACCCCACCGCACCTCGACGCAGTCATTCGGGTTGTATCCCGTCTCAAGATCGGCCGCGCGGTCACCAACGTCCTTGAGCGTGAGCGTCCAGAAGGAGCCGTCGCTGCGTGTATATGAAAACCTGCGCGCTGCAAACTGCGACGCGAGCACGTTTTGTAATTCGGCCTTCACCTCCGCCATGCTCTTGCCTGCCGGCATTGCGTAGCGCTCGGGCCGACGGGCGACGCGGTCGGGAAATCCGCGCACCACATCGATCGCGATCAGCAGGCGAAAATCGCGCGCCGGAGTAGAGTAATCCTCCCACGCACCGCTGGTCTGAAAGATCGATGGGCCGTTCGGCATCCCGACCTCGCCATGCCCGCTGTTTTGGAACTTTCGTCCGTTTTCAACCGCCGTGACGCGCAGCTTCACCTGCTCGTCGAGCGACGCGATCGCGTCCTCCATCGCGCGCCGAGGGTCCAGCCGCTCGGGCGACATCACGTCATCCATACGATCATAGAAATCCTCGACTTCGAGCTGCGACTGTTCGAGCGAAAAATCGCCGTACTGCGGATCTTTGGCGATTTCGCTGTTGCTCAGCCGCCGCAAGGTGCCGTTTTTCTCGCGTACGATCGGCCGGAAGCGCTTGAAGCCCGGACTCTCGAGCCCAGGGTACTGTGCGAACAGGAAATTGCCGCGCCAAAATCGCTTGCGCGCGACCGTTCCGTCTGGCTCCGCGTCGGCGGCGAGGAAGACGCCCGGCGCACCGCCCGATCCCGACACACGCCGGACAAGCATTAGAATGTGCCCGTAAGGGTCGGCGTAGATGGTTCCCGGACGCAGCGCCTCTTGCGTGAGCGGCACGGGATAAAAATCGGTGTTGCTGTCGCTCGCCAGCGTCCGCCCGTTTCCCGATTGGACGCCGGCAGCGGCGATTGGCCAATAATGAGCGAATGACGCCGCCAGACCCAGTGGTGGGCTCGCCGCAGGCCCGTTCGCTGAAGGCGCGACTGGCCGGGAAAACATCTGCCCCAGGGTGGAGATGGCCGTGACGGGCGCGGTACTCTGTTCCGGCGCCGAGGAGGGACGAGGTTCCTCGGGATTCTGAATATTGAACCATTGGTAGCACTTCGGCGGGCTGCCGTGGCCGCCGCGCCAGCACTTCGAGTAGCCGAACGGCAGCCCCATCTTGAATGCAAAATAGGCGCGCAGAAGATACGGAAGCTTGGCGCAGTCGGGGCGAAGGGCGAGTCCCATCTCATCTTCGCCGAGGCCCAAATAGTTGAACAAGACATTGCGCGATCGATCGCGCAGCACTTCATGCAGCGCCCGCCACGACAGCTCCGCATCGAGCGGCGCGTCGAACAGCTTCGCGATCCACGCGGAATACAAATCCTCCGTCGCGCGGCTCCATGTATTGCGCAGTGGCCAGATGCTCCCCGCGGTGGCGTGCAGCGGCGGCGGCTTCTGGACACTCACCGCGATTTCCCGCGTGATCGTGGGGCACTCGACCGGCACGCGCTCGAGCGCGAGGGTCGCGCGCCATGTTCCCGCGGCCGGCGCCGCGACCTCGGCGAACCAGAAATATGGCGGCCCCCCATTGCGGTCGCGCGATTTGGCCGCGATGCTTCCATCGGGCGCGATCAGAGAAAGCTCGCCCTCGAGCGGCTTGTCCGAGGCGAAAAGGACGCGCAAGGGGGCGCCCTTCCACGGCGCGATCGGCGCCGGCAGGACCGCGACCCTGGCTGCGTCTTGGCAGATGCTCGACAAACCTTCGGCCCGCGCGTGCACGGCGGAGAGAAACGAAACGACAAATCCACCCGCGATCAGCAACGATGCCGTCGCGGCATGAGCAAATTGGCGTGCTGAAAACACTTGCGTCCCCCTGCCCCGCTTTGATTGCAAGCATGAATCTTAAAAAGCTTTGGCTGAATCATGGCAATTCCGCTATGTGATGACTGGAAGATCATCGAAAAATCCAGCCACCTCACCTTGGCCAAGACCGTCACATAAAAAGACGCATCACTTTATTCCTTACATGGGCCTGAATTCCGCGTTCTGACGCATTCCAGCAGCGGCAGGATTCTCGCTAATCGCAGTTCATCGCGCAGATTTGATTGCCCGCGCACGTTTTGAACGACAATTGAGGCCGCCCGATTCTCTTCGCACACCCGCGCGGGTAGCCTCGATTTACGGGACAAAGTGCCGAACATTCCGCACCAACTTTGACCGGCGAACCGGCGTGCGCCCCAACCGATGTGTGTACCCGCAGTTGCACTTACGGGTCGGGAAAAGCGGAGTCCACAGTGTAACGATGGTTCACCCGGTAGCACACCTTTAAGTGAGGGAGGCGGGCGTGAGGTCATGGGCGCAAGCAAGGGCAAGATGATCCGCCGCGCAACCTGCGGCGATTGCGGCGTAAAGGAAGGTCGGCGGCATATCCTTGAATGCGATATGGAGGTGTGTCCCTTCTGCGGCGGCCAACTGCTGAGCTGCGGGTGCGTGTACCGAAAGCTGAGAATATCACCCGGCTCAGACCTTACGGATGAGCAAGCAAAAAGATGGGAAAAACTCCTCAACGACAAGGGACGCATCCCCTTTATCGAGTACCCCAACCTTTGCGTCAAATGCGGCACGCTATGGCCGGAGATGTTCAATGTGCCCGACGCAGAGTGGAAGCACTATGTTGAACCTCAGATGCGGGACAGGATGTTGTGCGAGGCGTGCTATACACAAATAAAGGCGTGGATTGACGGTGAAGGCTTTGGGTGGCGTACATGAGCACCCGGGACGCGCCCGAACGGGGTGGACAGCTTCCCGAGGGAGGGATTCACATGGCTCCAATCTTGCAGGAAGTGCTCGCCGCCAACGAAGCCTATGCCGCCAGTTTCGGAGACAAGGGCAAGCTCGCCATGCCGCCTGCGCGGCGTTTCGCCATCCTCACCTGCATGGACGCCCGACTCGACCCCGCCAAATACGCCGGCCTTGCCGAAGGCGACGCCCATGTGATCCGCAACGCCGGCGGCCGAGCGACCGATGACGCGATCCGCTCGCTCGTGATCTCCACCAAGCTGCTCGGCACTGGCGAATGGTTCGTGATCCATCACACCAATTGCGGCATGGAGACATTCACCGACCAGGTGATGGGCGATCTGCTGGCGAAAAGCCTCGACACCGCACAGCTCGGCGAAGCCGGCTGGCGCGACGTCGGCAAGGGCCCGGGCTCGATCGATGGCAAGTTCATCAAATGGCACACGATCAGCGACCTCGCCGGAAGCGTGGTTGAGGACGTTGTACGCATCCGCAATCATCCGTTGGTGCCGAAGAACATCCCGATCTACGGCTACATTTACGATGTGAAGAACGGCCGCCTGGTGGAGGTCAATGAGGCGACCAAGGCCGGACAAGCCGCCGCCTAACGCTCATGCGCGCCGACGCAGGCCTCCATGCCGATCAAGCAGGGCGAGAGGTTGGCGAGCCGCGCTTCCACCTAGCTGCGCGACCACTTCTGCCGCAGCACGATCGCACCGTGCTTTTTTGCAACTGAAGAGAAAGTTCGAGTTGCTTGTCGTGACACGAAGCATTCCAGTGGTGAACGAAGACTCGATCCGCCTTGCATGCAGTTATGACGGAATTGCTGACATGCTTCTTTTAGATAGTCATCGGCTTGGCGACCTACAAATAGGAGCGCTCGGCATAACTCATGATTGGGAGCTTGACAAAAAGATTGTTGGAAGCGTCCGTATTCCGATAATGGTCGATGGTCTTTCCCCATAGCTGAGCTTGCCGCACGGCCGACCGAGGCCTACCTCCCGCGATTTCGTGCCTTGGCGCTTTTCGGACGCCGGCTGCCAGAGCGTGTCATCAGATCGTCGTTGGCCGGCGTCCGAAAACCTGCAAATAAGCGGACTCATGCACCGCAGCAAAACGCAGCCCTATTCGATCACCTCGTCGGCGCGGCCGAGAAGCGGCAGCGGAACAGTGAGGCCGAAGGTCCTTGCAGTGTTGAGGTTGATCACCAGTTCGACTCTCACGGCCGCCTGCACCGGGAGGTCGGCCGGCTTCTCTCCCTTGAGAATTCGGCCGATGTAAACGGCAGCCTGTCGATACGCTTCCGAAAGACTAGCCCCATAACTCATTAGGCCACCGGCGGCGGCGAAGCAACGAAGCGACTCATTCCGCCTTGATCACCCGCGCCGCGCGATAATTTTCCCGCTTTCGCGGCGTCGAACGAGACGGTCGCGAGTTCGGCGTTGCGCGGCGGCGTAAAGCGTAAGAAGGGCTTGAGCGCTTTGGGGTGCGTGAGGGGACGGTTCTGGCCGCTGTCCGTGACCGCACTGCCTAATCGCGCGAGCGATAGCGCCTGTATGTCGTGCGGCCGATCCAGTACGGGTCCTCAAACGAGTTGCGTCTGCAGAACCCGCCGTTGCCCCAGGCATTCGCCATGCACTGCTGATAGGAATAGAAGCCGCAGTTCGTTCCGCCGCTAAGCGCACCGCCGTATTGGGTGCACCACGGCGCTGCCAAGGCGGCGTCAGTGCCAAGCGATAGAGTGGTGAAAAGGATTGATAACACGGCTGCCATTCGCATCTTTGTCTCCTTGCGCAATACAGAGGGAATCCCGCATCCTCTCGTCTGCTCTAAAGTACGATAGCATCTGACCCGCCACGAGCCAGGAGCACGCAGCAGGATACCGAATTGAGGGGGATTAGTCAGCGGCCTGAAGTCCTGAATGGGCAGAGGTTGCGGTTCGGCGCCATTTAGCGCCTGAGCCTTATATCGGCAGTACCCCTGTAAGCAGACCTAACGGGCCGGCCGCCACTTTGATGGCGACGCGAGATAAGGCATTATAATCGAGAGCACCTTTCGCAGGGATTTTGATATTTTTTATCGTTCGCGACCGCAAAGGGAACCCACTGCGATGCTATCTAAATTTGAGCGTTATAAATTGACCTTTGGACCGACCCCAATCGAAAAATTGTTCCGCCTGACGGCGCATTTGGGCGGGGACGTAGAGATTTTCGCCAAGCGGGAGGACTGTAACTCCGGTCTCGCTTGCGGCGGTAACAAGCTGCGCAAGCTCGAATATATCGTGCCTGACGTGATCGCGAGCAACGCCGACACACTGGTTTCAATCGGCGGCGTGCAGTCGAACCATACGCGAATGGTGGCAGCAGTAGCGGCCAAGCTCGGGATGAAGTGCCGACTAATCCAGGAGAGCTGGGTGCCGCATGAGGACGCAGTCTATGATCGGGTTGGCAACATCCTGCTATCTCGGATCATGGGCGCCGAGACTCAATTGGTGGACGAGAGCTTCGACATCGGCATCCGCGAAAGCTGGACCAAGGCGCTGGAAGACGTGAAGGCCAAGGGCGGCAAACCCTACGCCATTCCGGCCGGCGCATCTGTCCATAAATTGGGTGGCCTCGGTTACGTAGGTTTTGCCGAGGAGGTGAGGGCGCAGGAAAGAGAAATGCATCTGCGCTTCGACTACGTGATCGTCTGCACTGTCACCGGGTCAACCCATGCGGGCATGGTGGTCGGCTTTGCCGCCGACGGGCGGCAGCGAAATGTGATCGGAATCGACGCCTCTTGCACCCCAGTACAGACGAAGGCGCAGGTCCTCGATATCGCGCAGAAGACGTCGGAGTTAGTCGGAGGCAAGACAATTACCGCTGAAGACATCGTGCTGAATGAGGAATACGCATACCCAGTCTACGGTGTGCCCTCGAAGGAGACCGTGGAGGCAATTCGCCTGTCTGCGCGGTTGGAAGGCATGATCACTGATCCGGTGTACGAGGGTAAGTCCATGCAAGGAATGGTCGACTTAGTTCGGAAGGGCTTCTTCCCCAAGGGATCGAAAGTGCTTTATGCGCATCTTGGCGGTGCTCCTGCCCTTAACGGCTATAGCTATACATTCCGCAACGGTTAAAGGTGTGCTTTGGGTCAAATAACCCCGGACGCGAAGGCTGGGGCTACAGGAGGTAATTGGTCACTCGGTCAGGCCTAAGCCGTCGGCAGCAAATCCCTCCGGGACCCAAAGTCGGCCTCAAGAGACCTTGCAAATCAACCAACGTGCGGAACCCGTTCCTGGGCTTTTATATGGGCCGCTGTCCTCGTTATGAATTCTTGATGCGAGGCAAGAGCCAAGCCATGATCCGTTGCTGACGATCACCGCTACAGCGGAACTCGTGTTTCTCAATCGCCTTCTTCGCAAAGGCCGTGTCGATTTCGCGCACTATCATCGAACTGTCAGCACGGGCTATATGTATTAGATTGGAGGCCTTAAAGCTGAGGAGGCAGTCATACTCCAGGCAGTACCGCGGCTCCTTCCGGAGCTTTCCCTATTTTTCGTGGTCGGCGTGGCTACGCATTTGGTCATGTCATTTGCGCAGACACTCATGCATTACAAGCTTGGCCACCATCCAATGGGTGGGTGGTAAGTTCTTTCGCAACCAAATCAACTTCCACCACGCCTATTATGCCAAAGATCATCTCGTCTCAACGAGGTACCTCGGTGACGAAGGCAACAATACGCCCTTTTTCTTCATTCCTGTGTTTCTGGTGGGAGCGTGTACATGCCTCCTATTGCCCCTCGACCTCTTCGTGGTTCAGGTAGTCGCATGTGCGGCCTCGTTCTACGCGCACGATTTTATTGGCCATCCACACGGAATGTATCCATGAAAGCGATGGTGTTACGAGGGCCGAATACCCCATTCGAGCTTATCGGACGCTGTTTCTGCCCCTGAGGTAAAG
Source organism: uncultured Alphaproteobacteria bacterium (assembly GCA_963841705.1). Taxonomy (GTDB): domain Bacteria; phylum Pseudomonadota; class Alphaproteobacteria; order Rhizobiales; family Xanthobacteraceae; genus VAZQ01. The sequence goes on along the minus strand of CAWJDY010000040.1, from coordinate 46,247 downwards.
AGCGCATGACCAGTCCGCCGCTATCTCAGCGGAATCGGGCTGCCACAGGGGCTGCCGTCGACGGGCTGGCCGTTGGTGAAGTTGCCGGCGAGGCTGTTGTCGCCAAAGCTGTTGATCGTTCCACTCCCGCATGTGACCGCAAGCCCCACGCCGTTGCCGGTGATCGTCGACTTCGTGAGCCAGACGAAGGTGTTCACGCCGCCTGAAACAACGGCTATATCGGTGCTGACATTGTTGGAAGCGTTCACGTTCCGCAGCATGACATTGACCAGATTGTAGGTCCTGTGAAGCAAGTCGACGAGCACGCCATCCGCGCCGTTGTTCGAAAAGTCGCTGTCGCTGACGGCGAATTGGACGGCTCCAGGCCCATACAGAAAGAAATCCAGTCCGTTGCTGCCCGAGCCGACGCCGTCGATCAGCAGCCCGCGCAGGCTTACCTTGTCGCTGGCGCCGGCGTTGATGGTGATGCCGTTGCCGCTCGTGACCGCGAGCCCGGCGAAGCCGTGGCCTTGGATGCTGATCGCCTTGGTAATGGTCACCACCCCGTAGTCGGCGGGGCCGAGCACGTCGATCACGCCGCCCGCGGCTACGGTGTCGTGCGCGTGCTGGAAGCTGAGGCAGGGTTGCGCGAAGGTGCAGGGATTGCTGTCGGAGCCTTGCGCCGCGACGAACACCTTCGCCGGCTGTGCCTGCGCGGGTGGTATCGACGGCAGGTGACCCCGGCTGGCCGGTCGTGCCGGCTGCGCGGAGCGCGCGAGACCGCTGGCGCCGCGGAATTTCAACCCCGTTTATGTCTCCTTGGGGTCAAAACCCGAATTTACCGCGCTGCAACAGCAACGGCCGGTTCACCTCAAAGAGCAGACATGGGAGTGGGCACCGCCGCAAGGCTTGACGCTCAAATCGAACGGGCAGGTACAGGCCGAGCGTGGCTGGGCAAGCGGGGGCGGCGGCAGGAGCATCCTGTTCCCTCGACCGCCATGGCAGAGCGGACCCGGGATGCCGGCGGGCAACGATCGTCTCGTCCCGGACGTCAGTCTTGCGGCCGATCCCAATGACGGCGCTTTCCTTGTGTTCAATGGAAAGCCCATTCAGATCGGTGGAACCAGTTGGAGCGCGCCGACTTGGGCCGGGCTATGCGCCCTGCTCAACGAAGCTCGGCAGAACGCCGGCAAGTCTCCCTTGCCGTTTCTCAATCCGATGATCTACCCGCTCATGAGTACCCCGTGCTTCCGGGATATCGTGGACGGGAGCAACGGGGCCTATCACGCCGGACCCGGCTACGACATGGTGACCGGCATTGGGGTGCCCAGCATCAAGGATCTGATAGCGAAGCTGGCACAGGCAGCATCGATTGCTGCCGCAGCGATGCCAACCAGGAAGTCTCGTAAGCGCCCGGCTTGATGCCTGCGCGGATGCTGCTTTGTTTTTACGGCAGCCGCACTGCGGCCACCGGCATGGCGGGGCTAAAGATCGCGCCGTATGTGGTCGATAAGGTGCTCAACCATTCGGGAGGCACAATCCGTGGCGTAGCCGCGATCTATAACCGGTTTGAATATCTTGATGAGCGCCGCACCGCGCTTGATGCGTGGGGACAACACGTAAGTAGCCTCATGTCGCCGTCACCGAACAATATTGTGAAGCTACGAGCATGACGATCACCCTCAAAACCAGCGTTTAGATATGTAACTGATTTGTCGATCATCGTACTAGGCGATGGCCGGCAAAGTAACGGTGAAGCAGCTTCCTCGCTCAGGGTTGTAGGCGACGTCCCCGGCGTGTCGTCGTGCAATCTGCCTGACCAGCGCCAAGCCGAGCCCGGTGCCCTTCGCGCCGTATTGTCCGGGGGCCCGGTAGAAAGGCGAAAACAGCAGCTCACGCGCCTCTGCGACGATTACTGGTCCACGATCCGACACATTGAGTACAGCCTGACCGTTTTGGCGTCCGATGGTCACCTCAATGGGTGGCTTGCCATGCAGCCGGGCGTTTTCGACGAGGTTGCGGATCATTCGACGCATCAGCATCGGATCCCCACTTACCATCACAGGCTTTCCTTCGACGCAGCAGTCGTCGTACCGCGCGCACTCCTCGGCCGTGAGCGCGGCCAAGTCAATTTCCTCACGAACATCCAGTTGCTCGGTTGCGTCGAGTTGGCTTGCGAGAAGTATTTCGTCCACGAGTTGGTCGAGCTCAGCAATATTTCCTTCAAGCTCCAGTTTGCGTTCGGGTGTCGCCTCAACGAACTCAAGACCGAGCCTTATGCGGGTTAGCGGCGTCCGCAACTCATGCGACGCATGGGCGAGCAGCATTTTGTGAGCGTCGACTAGGCTTTCGATGCGGGCCGCGGCCTGATTGAAGCTCTCGGCGAGTTGCGCGACCTCGTCGCGGCCCTCGACCTTGACGCGCGCGCGCAGATCGCCCGCTCCAAGGGATTCGACACCACGTTGCAATCGCTCGAGGCGTCCCGTGAGCCGCCTGACGACGGGATGGGCCCCGAGGGCGACCACGAGGGCGATTACCCCGAGAAAGGCCGCGAGTACGCCCGCGCTGGGGCGGCGCCGGAGCGGAAGGCGTGCCACCAGCCACCGACCGTCCGGCAGAGGTATTGAAACAGCGGGCCCAGCCGGCGTTCGCAGCCAGCCTCCGGTACGACTGCCGCGGCTGGGAGCTGGAAGCGGTCGACCGGCTGCGGCCAGTGGCTCGTTCCCGCGGCCATAGAGCGCTAAATCCGCGTCGAGCCGCTGGGCTAATCGGTCGATCGCCTGCTGTTGCACCGCGAGCGGCGCACTCGAGGCGGGAACAAGCTCGGCAACGACTTCGCCGGCAATCTCGAACGGCTGGCCGAAGGGTGGGACGCCCGCGACGAAGTGCCAAAGCAAGCCCGCCGTCAGCACGACGAGAACCAGACTTCCCACAATCGTAAGATATATTTGAAAGTAGAGCCGCTTCATCCGAACGTTCTATCGGTTTATACGGAATGCGAGCATGGCTCCTCAGTCCTGGGCTTTGGCGAACACGTAACCTGTGCCGCGGATCGTGATGACGCGCCGCGGTTTTTTTGGATCATCTTCGATCGCGGCGCGGATCCGGGAGATATGCACATCAATCGAGCGGTCGAAAGCCTCGATCGGCTCGCCCTTGACCGTGTCCATTAGGGCGTCACGCGACATGACCCGGCCGGCGTGCTCCGCCAGCGTGAGCAGCAGGGCAAATTGATAACCGGTGAGCGGACACAGCGCTCCATCGATGCGTGCCTCGCGGGCTCCGCGATCGATCTCGAGGCGGCCAAAACGCAGCACATCGGGGCTTGAACCGGTTCCTGGTCTACTTCTTGGTCTGGCAGGGCTGCGGCGCAGGATCGCACGCAGCCGAGCCAATAGTTCGCGCGGCTCGAACGGTTTGGGAAGGTAATCGTCCGCGCCCAGTTCGAGCCCGACGACGCGATCCATCGGATCGCCGCGCGCCGTCAGCATCAGGATCGGACTGTCGGACCGGGCGCGGATCAGCCGGCAAACTTCCAGGCCGTCGGTGTCCGGCAGCATCAGATCAAGGATGACGACATCCACCGGCTCCCGTTCGTGCAGCGCGAGCCCGCGTGTCCCGTTCTCGGCATGAATGACGTGGAAGCCCGCCCTGCCGAGGTACTCGCTGAGCATCCCAGCAAGACGGAAATCATCTTCGATCAAGAGGACGCGCTTGCCCAAGGATGCTGTCAACCCGTGTCCATCAACCGCGATGCCAGCGCGCCCACGGACCACTGGACGCGACCCAGTCTGCTACCTTCCGGCGCTGTTCGGGATTGAGCACGTCGACCGCATCGGTCAATGCCTGTGTGATGCGCTTGCTCGCTGTTTCCGCAAGCACGATCTGCTCCGCGCGCAACCGCTCGATTGCAGCATGATCGATGGTGGGAGCGGTCAAAAGCGTGACCGCCTGGGTCCGCGCAGCTTGCGCCTTCTCCCGCAGCGGCCGCAGATCGCCGATGGCGGCCTTGGCAATGTTCGCGATCTTGACCTGCTGGTCCGCTGTGGCGTCGAGCTCGATCGCCATATGCTTGGTCATGCGGTCGATGCGATCGTCGATCTGCGCAGGCGTGAGCGGACCGCCGAACATGCCGCCATCGCGCATTCCGAAGTGGTGCCAAGCGAAACCTTGGCCGAAGGCCGTAGACAGCATGTTGCCGGTGACTCCGGCCACAAGCGCGACCGCAACGAGCGCGATCACGAGCATGCCTCTGCGACCGCTGCGGTTCGTCTGAGTCGGAACTTGGTCCGGGTTAGACGGCGGAGCGTTGTTGTGGTCAACCATCCTGAACTCCTAATCGTGGTCGCAGGCGGGATTGCCTGCGAGCAGCAAGTTAGGGGCTGGTGTTTTCTGGTTGGTGGCGCGCAGGTAAAGTTTTGTGAAGTTGGGAGAGCTTTTCATCGAAAACGTTGCGGAGGATCTGCTCATCACTGTACTGGGAATTCTGTGATGCACGAAGGCAATCGGCGACTCCGAGGCGTTACAGCAGATGGAGTTGTTGGCGATCAGACGTGGTGGGTTTCGGCAGGCGCAGCCGGCAGAACGTTGGCGTCATTGGCAGGCCTGGTCACGGTGTAGAGCATGTGTGATCGTGCGGTGGAAACTCCGATACCTGCCCCTGAAAGGGGGAGGTATTACCGGCCGTATCAGATAAGAAGTTTCTGGGCTTTCATGCCCCAGGGCCGGCTTTTGCCGCTGAGCTGGATGGTTGACCCCTGTTTGAGATCTGCCAGGCCCTTTGCGCTCGTCGGGCCGCTGCGCGCCACGTCAGCCTTGTCCATAACCCGGATGGCCAGCGGTTTGCCCTCCACCTCACCATAGATCACCCACCTGGATCGACGCAGCCAAGCCGTCCCTTCGACCGTAACTGAAATCGGCTGCGCGCCGTTAAAGAAGGTCTCGCTGGCTAAGGGAACCACGTCGGCCGGCTCGGGCGGCGGGGCAATGGGATTTGTAAGCAGAGGCTGGGCGATCGTGTACGGCAACAGCATCTGAATCTTCTTCGTGCTGTAGCGGTAGGTGACCGACTGGATCGGTCCCAGCTTCTTGGCGATGCCGCCGACCAGGTCGGTCAAGCTGCCATCGATTTCCAGGTAGGTGGCGTAAGGCACCGTGGCGAACAGATCTTCTCCACTCAGGACCGCCTGGTCGCTTTCGCGCTTCACCAGTTCGGCCAGTCCAGCCACGCCGGTGGCGGCCAGCTTGCCATCGTCGATCCGCGCGTCAGGGCACCAGGGATAATTCGCGTTGGCGACAATTACGGCTCGAGCATTACCGCTCCAACCGTCGGCCGGATTCCCGTTGCTGATGCGCGCGGCAAAGGGCCTCAGGTTTTGCAGGTGAGTCAACGCCGTCTCCAAGAGCACCAAGGACCCGCCGCCAGGGACGAGTTGGTCGGCCATGTACTTGAGCTGCTGTGGCGCGAGCGCGACGATAGTCGCCTCGGCACCCAGCGACGCCGACAGCAAGAAGTAGGCCTTCTTGCGCAGCGCCTTGGGAACGCGCTTCGTTTCACCACTGACCAGATCGACCGAATGGGCTTCGATGGTGCCGACGTCGACGGGGGTGACGGCCGACTGCATCAAGCGCAGGACGTTCACCCACCACTGCTTGGAGTCGTGGTTGCCGTAGAACATCCGCGAGACGTGATTCACCGTCCCACCGCAGATGACGCCGAGCGACACGTTGTCGGCATGCATGACGGCTTGGATGCCCTTGTTGATGCTGCCGTCGCCGCCGAACATGACGAGCACGTCATACTTGCCGGACTCGACGGCGCGCCGCGCCATCTTCTTACCCTCCCCCTGGCCCGGCTGAAAGCTTCCGGCGTCGGCGCGCAGACCGGCTGCGGCCAACACGTTGACGGCAGTCTGCTCGTTGGCGGCGCCGGCTTCACCGTTTCCGTGCTGGTTCATGAGCACATAAGTCCGCATCCGCTTTTTTCGCGACAAGCGAGTGAAACCTTTGAAGCTCTTCATGGGCACCTGCGGATCGTTGGCGGGGACCGGTGGTGTTGCAAACGAGAGATGTTCTAGCATCGACGCCTCCTCATTCTGTCACGGTGATGCTACCGCGCCATTCAGCCAACGTCTGTGATGATCCTCACAAAATGTCGCTTTGGCTGATCGAGGCGCCGGATAGAAAGTGACAATTTGTGACTCCGTCACATCGGCTGAGAGGCGAAGGGCCTAAAACTCGCACCCAACCACAAGATTCCGACCGTTTCCGGAATCCCGAAGCCGCTCCATTACGTCTGCACACAGGCCATTTGTGCTACATAACGGCATGAGTGCGCCGTATCAGAGTGAACAACAGCGCAGAGTCTACAGTGGGCGGTGTGCAGTGGTGCGGTGGTTAAATGCCACAGTCGGGGGCCGGCGCTTAGCGGCGTGATTACTTCCCGAAGTAACCGAAGTCGGTATGCGCGCCTTTTGATCCCTCGAGCGCTGACGTGAAGCCGAGCTGCGGCGGCGAGACGATCTCAGTGAGCCGCTTGGGCGAAGCTCGTCCAAATTTGAAAAAGCTTCGGCCTGTGCGATCGAACATTCGGGCAAGCTGCGGTGGTCCCCTTTCCACCACACGCCTTGCATTTGTGCTTGCCGGACCTGCCGGTTCCAAAACATTGCGCGCACCAGGAGACACGTTTCTCCGAGCCGCACTTGGGACATGAGTTGCCTACCATCGCCACGTTGCTCATTGCCGCCGCTCCTTGCCTTTCGAAATCCGTATTATCGCAGCGGCAACCCCAAGCATGTGAGCTAGCTCACACAACAGTTAGTTGCACTGGCACCCTTCGGTATCATCCTACCGGTGACCGTACTCTGATAAGTGCGCCGAAGCCTCGCACAAAACACTAAGCGTGATGTGCTTGGTGTGGGTCGGCCCCCACGCCGTCTGCTTGATGCAATCCCGCGCTTCGGCTGAGCTCGGCTCCTGTCAACCGGACCCAAGATTTCCAGCTCCCTCGCTAACGCGAAGAGTGCCCCGGCTGTGGGCGCAGCCAGCGCAACTCATTGCGATCGTGTAGCGACTGATGGTGCTATCGTTTATAGGCAGGTGGCTCTGCACTGGCCTTTCAGCCGAGTAGAAAGGTCAAGCTCGTGAAGACGGCCTCAGTACCCGAGGTGCGGCAGCGCGGTTCTAAGGCAGGCGCCTGCGGCAGCCCAGTTTCACGATCACACCATATCATCCTTGCTGTTGGAGAAGGCTCGCAGCAAGGAGGGACATAGCGGCATATCCGAGCTTCATCGCCTGTTGGACCGGCAAATCGGCGGGCTTCTCGCCTTTGAGAAGGCGGCCGGTGTAGACGCCGAGTTGGCGAAACTGGTTCACAGTATTGGTTCCGTGGCAAGATACGGGTGTTGGCATCGGCCCTGATGAGGTGAGAATACCAGTGTGAGCCAAGCAGAGAATCGTGGCGAGCTCGGTTGCGTCAGCGGGCCAAGCACGACAACCTTGTACTGTCGGTCCCTTTGCTGGACGTGGAAGTCGAGCGCTGCCCGCCCAAGCGGCATTGAATAGGGTCGAGGAAGACGGATGTCACAGCTCACCGCCAAGACACGTGCGCAACTACGGAACGTCGCCTTTGCCTACGTAGACTCAAAGGGTCGACGACGGTTACCTATCCACGACGAGGCACACGTTCGTAATGCGCTCGCTCGCTTCAACCAGACGAGATTCGAGGACGATGCAGCGCGCGAGCGAGCGCGCAAGAGGCTACTGACCGCGGCCAAAAAATACGGCATCGTGCCGATCGGGTTCATCGCCGGACAGCTTGCGACCGAACGCCTAGAGGGCGAGTCCAGGGCGCGCGCTGGGATGGTGCGCGGTCTGCCGAGCGGTCAGGTCACCCTCCTTCTGTCCGATATTGAGGATTTTACCGGTCTACTCCGCCTTCTGGAGGACAGGTACGCTAACCTCCTCGATGACGTGCGTCGCCTCCTCCGCCGCGCTGTGCAACGGTCGGGGGGCAAGGAAGTCGACATTCGCGCGGACGAGCTATTCGCTGTGTTCAAGCGCCCGTCCGGTGCGCTCGCTGCTGCGCTGGCGATCCAGCGGAGGTTCGGCTCACGGTCATGGCCGGCCGGCGCCAAAGTGCGGCTCAGGATCGGCATCCATACCGGTCGTCCCACACTGACCGACGGCGGCTACGTGGGGCTGGCAGTGCACACTGCGGCCCGCATCTGCTCTGCCGGTCACGGCGGTCAAATCCTGCTCTCGAGCGACGCGGTACGAGCGGTCGAGGCATCGGCCCCTCGCAACGTCAGCTTTCGCAGCCTAGGCGCTCACCGGCTCCAGGGCCTGCCGGAGCCGCAGCCTCTGTTCCAGCTGGAGGCGCCAGACCTTCCAGGAAACTTCCCAGCACCTCGGACCAAAAAAGGGTCATTCCAGCCTTTTGATGAACCAGCGATCGGAGCTCGCGGTGCAAACCACGTGGTTCGAACGCGGTCTCGTTCGCGATAGAGGAAGGGCCGTGCCTCTGCGGGGTCCTAGCCCGCTCTTGCTAGCCCTCGTTGTGCAATGGGCAGTACTCTCATACGGCTTAAGCACATTCCGCAAGATTTCATCCACCGCCGCACTGAATGGCTGTTCGAAGATTGTTTCGTTGGGGTTCATCAATGCTCCAATTCTGCGGGTGATCATCGTTTAGTCCCTCAAGAAGGGCGCCCCGACAAGTCCGCTGGACAACATCCTCCAGCCTGACATCCGGAGACTCTATGCGACCCCGGACTGCTGCGCTGCGGGATTTCGACTTGCGTATGACCGCTTCGGGTCACAAGCAGCGGCCCCGACAGGCTCCGACCCCAAGCCTATGTCCGCACCACGCCCGAAAGCTACTGTAAGGCGACGGCGACCTTTGGGTAAAGAGCCTGACCACTGCACTTGAGCGTATCAGTCCATAGCCTCCGAGAAACGCTACAGGAAAAGAGCGGAAATCACGAGCTAAGTCCTGGAGCGGGCGAAGGGAATCGAACCCTCGTATGCAGCTTGGGAAGCTGCCGTTCTGCCATTGAACTACGCCCGCGAGCCGTATCCCTGAATATTTTGCCGTTTTTGGCAGGCTTGTCGAGATGTCATTTACGCAGGTCATCGCATCGCGGAAAGAAGCGGTCCGCCGAAATAGCCGGCAAGCGCAACCACCCAGAATATCGCCAGGCCGACGAGAAAGCGGCCGTAGAGCCGGCGCTCCGCCTCGGACACCGCCGGCCCCTTGGTCGTGTACCACATGCGTATGGCGAGGAGCGTGAGGCACAAGAGCACGACTACGAAGGCGATCGTCAGAAAATCCACCATGCTTTCCATTCTTCACCTCCCCCGACGCTATCCTGCGTCGGCCCGCCGTTGCGATCACAGCTCGTGCGGGGCCGGCAGCGGCGAAAGAAGCTTGCCCCGATAACCCTTGGCGCGAAGCTTGGGCGCGAGCTCGTCGGCGATGTGCCAGGAGAAAATTATCGCACAGTCGGGCTGATCGGTGAACAGCCGGCTCTCCTCGACCACCGGTATCGAAGTGCCCGGCATGTACTTGCCGATCTTGAGCGAGCCCGAGATCTCGCAGACATACTCGATGATCGCCTCGTCGAGACCGACGTAATTGACCAGCGTGCTGGCGCGGGACGGCGCGCTGATGCCGGCGATGCGCGCGCCCGCCTCCTTGAGCTCGCGCAGCATGGACAGGAGCCGCAGCTTGGAGAGCATCACCTCGCGGCGGAATGCCTTGAGCCGCGCCAGCATGCTCTCCCCCCGCGGCTCGGCGGCCAGCATGGCGGCGACGGTGTCGCGTACGGGGCGCATGCCGCGCCGGGCGGCATAGACCCTGATGGAGCCGCCATGGGTGGGGATCGCATGCGCATGAAACACTTCCAGCCCGTGCATCGCCAGGAGATGAGCAAGGCTGGTGAGAGAATAATAGCGCAGGTGCTCGTGATAAACGGTGTCGTATTGCAGGCGCTGCATCAGCCCGATCAGATAATGCGACTCGGAAATGAACACGCCGTCCGGGGCGAGCAGATCGAGAATGCCTTCGACGATCGCATGCACGTCCTCGATATGGGCAAAGCAGTTCGCCGCCGTGACCGCGCGCGCGGCGCCGTGCTCGCGGCGGAGCTCGGCGGCCACCGCGGGAGTGAAATAGCGCTGCACCGTCGGAATGCCGCGCGCGGCGGCAATCTTGCCCACGTCGGTCGGCTCGATGCCGAGCACGCGGTGGCCGCCGGCCTTGAAGTTGGAGAGGAGCGTGCCGTCGTTCGAGCCGATATCGACCACGAGGTCGGCGGGAGAGAGCGCCAGCATGGCCGAGGCTTCGGAATAAAGCTCGGCGAAATTGTCGCGCAGGAGCTTGGTGGTACCGCTGGTGTAGGGATACTCGGGCGGAAAGATGATGACGGGGTCGACCGCAAGCCCGAGCTGGACCAGGTCGCAGCTCGAGCAGTGCAGGAGATCGGTGGGAAACCAGGGTTGCTGGCGCGGCGGCGCGCCGACCGGCACCATCTGGTTGACCGGGGGCATGTAGCCCAGCGAGAGGACGCTCGCGAGCGGCGCATGCCCGCAGACCTGACAGCATTCGACCGGGACGCTGGATCCGGTTCCCGCGGCACGTGCAACTTTCACAGCAGGCAAAGTGGCATCTCCGTTTCTACAGCACGCTCCAGTGATTTGTACTCAGGACGAACGCTCGTGCCCGTCATTCCGGCCGAGCGAGCCGGGCTTCGCCCGGCAAGCGAGAGCCGGAATCCAGTAACCAAAACAGTTTGGGCACTCACGCCGGCCATGGATTACTGGGTCCCGGCTCGCGCGCGCCCGGTTTAAGCCGGGCGCGCTTGGCCGGGACGACAGCCCACATGCGAGGTATTGCGGAGCTTGCTGCACCGCTGAGCTCATATGCAAGGAAGCACACCGAGTTTGTTGCACCTGGACATCAGTATCACCGGAACTCGTTCTAACCCGCCGTGTCCGCGCAATTCCAATACCAGTCGAGGGTGGGGGGCAATCCAGCATCGAGCGCCACGCGCGGCGTGTATCCGAGCGCGGCGAGCTTGGCGATGTCGGGACAGCGCCGCGGCGTGCTGCCGGGCAGCAGCGACGAAGGCTCGACCGCGATCTCGCGCCCGGCGATCCGCGCCATGCGCTGCGCCAGCTCGGCGATGGCGACCTCCTCCATGCTGCCGACGTGATAGATGCCGAGATGCGCGCCGCGCTTGCGCATGATCATCACGCCCGCCACCAGGTCATCGACGTAGCAGAAGCTGCGGGTCTCTGCCCCGGTTCCCTGGATCGGAAACGCGGCTCTCCCGCCCGCAGCCTTGGCGGCGACTTGCTTGAGGCGCAGCGCAAACTGCGGAATGACGTGATCGAAGCCCATGTCGGGGCCGTAGACGTTGTGCGGGCGAAAGATCAGCACCCGCTCGAGATGCCTGCGCCCGAAATTGATGGCCATCATCTCGCTGATGATCTTGCCGGCGCCATAGGAGAGCCGCGGGTTGAGCGGATCGGGGATGACGAGCGGCGCGCTCTCGTCGGTCGGCACGCGGGGGGGCGACTGATAGACCTCCGAGCTCGACGCGAGGATCAGCGTTCCGGCGCCGTGCCGGCGGCAGGCGTCGATGACGTTGACGATCCCTTTGACGCCCACGTCGAGCACGAGATCGGGCGCGCTGTAGAACGTGGCCGTGCCGTTGATGAAGGCAAGATGATGCACCTCCTCGATGCCGCGCATGGCCGCATCGACCGCGGCGGGATCGCGGATGTCGCCCACGACCAGCTCGATGTCACCTTCGACCTCGCGCAGGCGGCGCACTGCCCCGCGCGAATTATCGTCGAGGACGCGCACCGCCTCGCCGCGCCGCACCAGCGCCTTGACGAGCGCCGAGCCGATGAAGCCGCTGCCGCCCGTCACCAGGATCCGGCGCGCGCTCACGCCTGCGCCTCGCTGCCGGGCAAGGGGATGTCGATCCAGCGGCCGGACCCATGGGAACGCTCTACGGCATCGATCAGGGACTGCACGCGATAGCCCGCCGCGAAGCCGGGCGCCGGCGTCCCTCCGCTCGCGCACGCATCCAGGAAACGATGCACCAGCTGCGAGACCGGCGCGATGCGGGAATCGGCAGCGGGATCCCCGGTCTCGTGCGCGAACGTCTCCACCTGCCAGCGGTCATCGCCGCGCCTTGCATGTTGCAGGGTGAAGCCGCGGAAATAGTCCGCGGTCGGATTGGCGAGGACAAGCGTGCCGTCCTCGCCATAGAGCTCGATGCGGTGACCGGAGCCGAGATACGAGGCGCAGCTCATCTGCAAGCTGCCGCCTGCGCCCGAAGCGAAGGCTAGCGCGAGCGCGACGCTCGCCTGCGTCTCCCCGTCCGGCAACATGAAGGTCCTGCCGCACAGTCCCGAGATCGGGCCGCATAACCATTCGAGATAATACAGGCAGTGGGAGACGAAATTCCCCAGCACGCCGCCCCCGCCCTGCGGCTGCGTCTTCCAGCTCTTCAGGCGCAGACGCGTCGCCGCATTCTCCACGTTCCAGGTCACCACGGCGTGGCGCAAGCGCCCCAGCATGTTCTGGGCAACGATCGCCTTTGCCCGCTGCCAGCTCCGCAGCTCGGGAAAATTGAAGTCGACGATGGTAGGCCGACCGCTTTGTTGCGCCGCGACCAGCATGGCCTTTGCCCCGGCGAGATCGGCAGCGAGCGGTTTTTCCACGAAGACCGGCTTGCCCAGCGCAAGCGCATGGCGCGCGACCTCCGGCTGAAGGTCGGGAGGGACCGCGATCGCAACCGCTGTGACGGCGCTGTCCTCGACCAGCAAGCGCCAATCCCCCAGCCCGCGCGCGACGTTCAGGCGCCCTGCCAGCTCCGCGGTGCGCTCCGCATCGGTGCCCGCGAGCGCGACCACTTCGCAACGCGCATCCGTGAGGAATGCGGGCAGGAGGACTTTGCCCCCGTAATTGCAGCCGACGATGCCCACTCCGATCATGCCGCCCTGCTATCACATCTCACGCTATACCTCCCCCTGAAAGGGGGAGGTACGGAGAGCGCCGCCGAGATAGTGCATATCGCTGTCGGGATCGGGGCCGGCAAAGCTGAGAACCAGCTCGGTGGCTCCAGCTTCGAGATAGATACCCGTCCGAGCGAGGCAGTCCTCGGCCGTGCCGGCAACGGCAAAGGCAGCGAGAAAGCGATCATCCAGCACTTCCGCGGCGCTCTTGCCGGCGCGCAGATTTTCCACCGCTGCCACGATGTCGGCGGCCGACAGGTCCTGCGCCCGCAGCAGGGCCGATTTTGCCGACGGCACGCGCTCGCCGAGGGACCAGTAGTCGACCAGGAGCCTGCCCACTACCTCCTTGGCAAGGCGATGAGCCTCGCCTCGATCCGGGTGCGCCGCGCACGGGATGTACTGGACCACCTCGGCAGGAGCATCCCGGCCGGCCGCAATTGCGGACCGCCGCATCAGTTCGACCGCATGCCTGGTAAACGGCGCCGGGCACATGTTCGAGATCATCAACCCGTCGGCGATCTCGCCGCACAGCGCGAGCGCCCGGTCGCCGCGCGCGGCCATGAGCAGCGGCATGCGCGGGCGAATGGCCTTGTATTCCAGCCTGACATTGAGTGCGGAGAACACGCGGCCGGTGTAGCTCACCTCCGCGCCGGCGAGCATGCCCCGCACGATGGTGATCGCGTCGCGCACGGCCGCAAGCGGGCGGTCGGGGTTCAGCCCCATGCGCCGGGTCGCCGCCGCGATGCCCGAGCCGATGCCCGCTCGTACCCTGCCCTGCGCCAGCTCATCCAGGGCTCCGATCTCCATGGCCATGAGGGTCGGATGCCGGTTGTACGGATTGAACACGCCGATGCCGATGCCGATCCGGCGGGTGGCGGCAGCACAGGCCGCAGCCGCGGGTAGCACCCCACGATTGAAGGGGTTCTCGGCAAACCAAACCGTATGAAAGCCGCTCGTCTCGGCGGCTTTCGCCAGCTCGACGCAGCGCTCGGGAGCGAGGCCGCCATGCAGGCGAACGCTCAGCTTTAAGGATTGGACCATGGCGATCCCGCGCCAGACTTACACGCCCCCCGGCCTTGCTGCGGAGCTTGCCGGCGAGAAATGCGCGTGCACCACCCGCCACTCGCCGCCTTCCTTGCGGAACACCATCGTCGAGCGGGTGATGAATTCATCGCCGCCGTAATGGATGTTCTCAGGGGGCGGCTCCTTGCCGGTCCAATCCCTCCGGGTGCGGCGGTGACACCAGATCACGGCCATGTCGTCGCAGACGCCGCCGCCGAGGTCGAACGGGGTCCAGTAGCTCGACTCCACGTTCTTTCCGTAGAAATCCCAAAGCTTGAACCAATGATCGCGGCCCTTGTAAGTGTGTCCGTTGAGATTGAAAAAAACCGCCTCCGGCGCCTTGCTCCAGATCGGATCGAGCTTTTCCCGGTCGAAGCGAGCATTGGCATCGATATAGTCTGCATGCAGCTTCAGAAGCTGCTCGCGATCGCGTAGCGAGCCGCCGACGAGATTGGCATCAGACATTGTTCACCTCACGCGCAAACTGCGCTGCACGGCGCGGATATCCGCGAGCGTCGGCAGGCCAGCCTCGTTGCCCAGGTGCTGTAACACGACCTCTCACCCTCTGGTGTAGGGGCGGGTTTGAAACCCGCCCCGACAAGGCGGAGTCCCTATGCGACGGCCCCGCCATTAACGCATGTTATTGGCCGCACCTCCATCAGTGATCATGATGGTGATGGGCGGCGGCTCGATACGAGGCCAGCAGGCGAACCAGATGCCCTCCTCTCCATCCAGACACGGCGGTCCCGTTCTGCTCGAGTTCAAATGTCCGCAGGCGCGCAAGCCTGTGCATGTGGAAGTACCCGGCCACACGGCAGCCGTGAGGAGCAACTGGACGCGCGAGATTCGGGTGCGCTGTCCGCATTGTTGCGCCGTGCATTGGTTCTCATATCGGGCCGGCTACATCGAGCAGGCCATATCGCAGCTCAACAGGGCTCCCGTCGCACGCGACGCGACGACGGCATAGCCCCCCGCCCGGCCCGTGTCCCGGATGCGGTGCAGCTTGTAGGGCTTGTAGGGCGGGTTTCAAACCCGCCCCTACGCCCCCGGTTCTGCAGCGCATCATCAGCAGTTTTGTGACGTGCGTCACACACCCTGCGCTTCCTCGGCACTAACCATGGTTCTGGTTAAAATCGAAGGGAAGCGTCCATGCATAAGCGCGTCTCCACCAGCACATCCCTAATCGCAGGCAATCCGGCAGCCGCGGCGCACTGTGACGCCAGCGACGAGGCGCTGATCGCGAAGGTGGCGCAGCGCAACCGGCTCGCCATGCAGCTCCTGTTCGTGCGCCATCAGGCGCGGGTCTACCGCTTTCTCCTGCGCATGCTCGGCAGCGCGGCGGCGGCAGAGGACCTCAGCAGTGAAGTATTTCTCGCCGTCTGGCAGCAGGCGAGCCGCTTCCAGGGCCGCTCCTCCGTCTCGACCTGGCTGCTGGCGATTGCGCGCAACAAGGCCCTGAGCGAGCTAAGGGATGGCCGCGGCGAGACGAGCGCTGATGGGGAGGAGACCGCGATCGCGGATCCGGCAGAAGATCCGGAGCTCGCCTATGCGGCCAAACGCCGGCGTGAGATCCTGCGCAACTGCCTCTCCCGGCTCTCGCGCGAGCACCGCGAAATCCTCGACCTCGTCTATTATCATGACAAATCGGTGCGGGAGGTGGCGCAGATCCTGGGCATTCCCTGCAATACGGTCAAAACCCGAATGTTCTACGCCCGCAAGAAACTATCACACCTCATCCGCGCACGCGGATTATTACGGGCAGGGCTGTAGGGGCGACGCACTAGCCGTACTGCATCACAAACTACTCTAGCTGTCATTCCGGGGCCGCGAGTGCGAGCGGAGCGCCGGGTAGGTGAGGATGTTACCACCCTCACCCCCCACGGACCCGGACGTGCAGGATTACCGCTTCCGGTTCTTCATGAGAGAGCCTGGCTAGCGGTGGCGTACTGATGGACGATGCGAGGTCGCGGGAGGGGATGGCGGGCGAGGAAGGCAGAGAACCGCTCCCATGAGAGAGGCTCCGAGCGCGTCCGCCGTTCCAGCCACTTCCTCCACGTCCTTGTGATCTGATGAGCGTAGGTGGCGAGTTGCCGGCTGTTCCCCGTGATACCGTAGTAGGCATAGTGACCTACCAGCTTCTCAGACAGCCGCTTGCGCTGATCGAGGATCGGCAGGTGGCGGTTGAACCGACACCACTCCTTCGCCGCGAGCAGCGCGCGAGCGAGCCGGCTCTTGGCCGTCCGTTGCCGTACCACGTTCTGCCCCTTGAGTGACTTCGCCCAGGTGTGGGTGAAGCCCAGAAAGTCGAACGGCGGTTCGGCGCAGTCCGGATGCGTGCCACCTTTGCGCTCGGGGCGGAAGTCGACGAACCGGGTCTTGTCGGGATGCAGCGTGAGCCCATACCGTGCAAGCCGTTTCCCCAGCACTTCCAGAACCCGTTTGGCGTCGCGGTGGTTCTTGAACGTCATCACGAAGTCATCGGCAAAGCGCACCAACGTACACTCTCCCAGCATGCGGGGTCGCACCTCTGCCTCGAACCATTCGTCCAGCACGTGGTGCAGGAAGATGTTCGAGAGCATCGGTGAGATGACGCCGCCTTGCGGGGTACCTTCAGTCGCAAGGCGCAGGGTTCCATCTTCCAGGACCCCTGCTTTCAGCCACTTGTCGATCATCCGTCGGATCACGCCATCCGTTACTCGCTGGTCGAGGAACGCCCGAAGTTGCGCGTGCGGAATCGAGTCGAAGTACTTGCGTATATCGACATCCAGCACCCAGTGCTGTCCATGCCACGAGATGGCGCCATGCAGTTTGCGCAGCGCCTCATGGGCTGAGCGTCGCGGTCGGAAGCCATACGAGCAAGGCATGAAGTCCTGCTCGTAGATGGTCGCCAGAACCATGACAATCGCCCGCTGCGCCACCTTGTCTTCAAAGGTCGGAATGCCGAGCGGCCGCTTTGAGCCGTCTGCCTTCGGGATGTAGGTTCTGCGCACCGGCGGTGCTTTGTAGCTTCCGGACTTGATGCGATTGAGCAGGTCCAAGAGATTGGCCTGCAGCTTCGCTTCATATTCCTTCGCGGTAACACCGTCGATGC
The DNA here is from genome assembly GCA_963841705.1 of uncultured Alphaproteobacteria bacterium. Classification (GTDB taxonomy): domain Bacteria; phylum Pseudomonadota; class Alphaproteobacteria; order Rhizobiales; family Xanthobacteraceae; genus VAZQ01. The sequence goes on along the minus strand of CAWJDY010000040.1, from coordinate 29,086 downwards.
CAGTCGCTCCATCCTTGCGGGTCAGCCGGTAGGCTTTCAGCATCCATTCCAGATCGATAACGTGGTGCAGCGAGAACAGCACCTTCTTCGGCTTCGCTCTCGCCAGTTCGGCTATCCATTGTCGTTTCGTGTACAGGTTCGCGAGGTTCATGTCCCCTCCCGTGTTTCCCGGCAATGGTTCTCTCTCACGACGCCTCCCTTTCCTCCATCGGGTCCCAGTGAGCCCAGTTCCCCGCTCTCGTCGGTACTATGAAGGCGCTACGACTTCCCACCCGCGTATCAACGGTCACTTATTGGTTCGCTCCCGCCGCCCACGCGATCCTCCTGGTTCGTGTCCCGCCGTGGCGCTCCTGAAGGAGCGGAGGTCTCCTCCAGGCCGGGGCTTTTGTTGCCGGCTGCCCTGCTCCGGTTCTCGCACGTGGACGCGAATGGGATCTCTCAGGTCTTCAGGCGATCCATCCCGTGCCTCTGCTCCGTTCCAGGACCCCGGTCGAACCAACGTGCCCTCGCCAGTGACGGCCACGTCGATGCTGCCCCCGCATTCCGGACTACGAAGGCTTCAGCGAAAATGATTTCGGGGCTAACCCGCAGCTTCAGCACCTGCTACCGTACGCTTCACGCGTGACGTTGCCGCACACGTGCAAGGCTCGCTTCCGGCTGGCGGGCTGCGCCTTTGCCGGGAGGGAGTCGAACCCTCTGGACCGCTACGAAAGGTTTCAGCTCGTTTTCACGATCGTCCTCCTCTCCTGCTCTCCTGACGCTACCGGAATCCATAACCACAGCCCATGCAGTGATGAAAGTGGTTACGCTGCGGTGGCACACATCACTGCTTGGGGTTATGGATTCCGGGCTCGCAGGCAAATCGGCACGGCCGATTTTCCTGCGCCCCGGAATGACGTCGAGGGGCAACTTGTGGCGCGGTAGCGCGAGAGGGGATGAAGAGTACCGGGTTTGGTTGCCTTGACCTGTGTCAAGGTTATGGCTTCCAGTCTCCTGCGTCGTTGCGGACCTTCCTCTGGGTTGTCACGCCCCGCTTTAAGCGGGGCGTCCAGTAATCCCAGCACGGCGGGTTCAGCCGCAGCCATGCCAAATGAGCCATTTGGTGGCTACTGGATCATCCGCATACGCGGATGATGACGACCGAGAGAATGGTTGCCGCCTTAAGCCTATGAGAGGAGGTGTCATGCCGCATCTGACCACCGACGATGGCGTCAAGCTCTATTACGAGGAAGCCGGATCCGGCATTCCGATCGTGTTCGTGCACGAGTTTGCCGGCGATCACCGCTCCTGGGAGCCACAGCTGCGCGCCTTCGCCCGCCGCTACCGCTGCATCGCCTACAACGCCCGCGGCTATCCGCCTTCGGACGTCCCGGCGGATAACGAACGCTATTCGCAGGATCGCGCGCGTGACGACATCCGCGCCGTGCTTGATGCGCTGCATCTCGACCAGGCGCATATCGTCGGGCTGTCCATGGGCGGCTTCGCGACGCTGCATTTCGGCTTCACCTATCCGCAACGGGCGCGCTCGCTGGTGATCGCAGGCTGCGGCTACGGCGCGGCGCCGGAAAAACGGGCGCAGTTCGCGGAGGAGGCCGAAGCCGCGGCACGCAGATTCGAAGCGGGGATGGCGAAGGCCGCGCAAGCCTACGCGCTCGGGCCAACACGCGTGCAGTTCCAGAACAAGGACCCGCGCGGCTGGAGCGAGTTCGCGCGGCAGCTTGCCGAGCATTCCAGCGAGGGCTCGGCCTATACCATGCGCGGCGTGCAGAAGCGCCGGCCGTCCCTCTACCAGCTCGTCGACAGGATACGCACCATCACGGCCCCGACGCTGATCATGACCGGCGACGAAGACTGGCCTTGTCTCGAGCCGGGGCTCCTGATGAAGCGCACCATTGCGAGCGCCGGGCTGGTCGTCATGCCGAATGCCGGCCACACCATCAATCTGGAAGATCCGGCCGCCTTCAACCGGCACCTCGCCGATTTCTTCCATGCCGTCGATGCGGGCGCCTGGCGCAATCGCGACCCGCGCGCCATGCAGGACGCCATCCTGGGGCGGTGAATTTCACAGCTTCGCGACTTCCGCGGAACGGCGGCCGAGATAGGCCTGCCGTACGCGCTCATCGGTACGCAAGCTCGAGCAGGGGCCGCTCGCTATGATTCGTCCGGTCTGCAGCACATAGCCGCGGCTCGCGGTCTCGAGCGCGTAGCGGGCGTTCTGCTCGACCAGAAGCACGCTCGTGCCCTCGGCATTGATCGCCCGCACCGTGCGGAAGATCTCCTGCACCAGCACGGGAGCAAGGCCAAGCGAAGGCTCGTCCAGACAAATGAGGCGCGGCTCCGACATCATGGCCCGGCCCAGCGCGAGCATCTGTTGCTCCCCGCCCGACAGAGTGCCGGCGTTCTGGCGCGCGCGCTCGCGCAGCCGCGGAAACAGGGCGAACATCTTTTCCATCAGGGCGCGGACCTTCGCGCGATCGGTGCGAAACTTGAACGCGCCGAGCTCGAGATTTTCCCTCACCGTCAGGAACGGAAAAACCCGCCGGCCCTCGGGGACGAGCGCGATGCCAAGCGCACTGCGCGCGTGCGCAGGAAGCGACGTGGCGTCTTGGCCGTAGAAGAAAATCCTGCCGGCACGCGGGCGAAGCACGCCGGCGACCGCGCGCAACGTGGTCGATTTCCCGGCACCGTTGGCGCCGATAAGCGTGACGATCTCGCCTTCGGCGACCTCGAAGCTCAGGTCGCGGCAGACCGGTACCTCGCCATAAGCGAGCTCGAGCCCCTCCGCTTGCAGCAACGGGCTCATCACGCGGCGCGTGCTGGTACGTAGGGGCGGGGTTTAAACCCGCCGCTGCCGATGCTGGGCGAGGGGCACGGGGGAATCATGTGCCGAGATATGCGGCGATCACGGCCGGATGCGCCTGCACCTCGCTCGGAGTGCCCTCGAACAGATGCTGCCCGTAATCCATGACCAGCACGCGATCGGCGATCTCCATCACCAGATCCATGTTGTGCTCGACCACGACGATGGTCATGCCGCGCTGCTGCAGCAGGCGAATGCGTTCGATCAGCCGCTCCACTTCCGCGGCGTTGAGGCCCGCGGCAGGCTCATCGACCATGAGCAGGCGCGGGCCGGCCGCGAGCGCGCGGGCAAGCTCGAGCATGCGTTGCTCGCCATAGGCGAGCGAACCCGCAGGGAGAGCCGCTCGCTGCTCGAGCCCGACGAAGGACAGAAGTCGAAGCGCCTCCTCATGACAGCGTGCCCGGTCGCGCTCGAAAGCGGCGGCGTGAACGAGATACTGCCAGCCCGGAATATCGTGCCGGGTGTGAAACGCGGCGAGGACGTTATCCCCCACCGACACGCCTCGGAACAGGCGGATCTTCTGGAACGTGCGGGCAAGCCCCAGCCGCGCGCGCTTGTGCGCGGGCAGCCCGACCAGGTTCACGCCATCGAAGCTCATCTCGCCGGCATCGGGCTGATAGAGCCCGCTCAGCAGGTTGAGCAGCGTCGACTTGCCGGCTCCATTCGGCCCGATGATCGCAAGCACCTGGCCGGGCGCAACGGCAAGCGAGATGTCGCGAACGGCCTCGATGCCGCCGAAGCGTTTGTACAGGCCTTGCGCACGCAGGAGCGCGGCTGCCGGCGCGGGCTGTGCCTCTGCCCGAGGGAGGCAGGTGTGGACGAGCGTCATTGACCGACACCAAGCTGGGCCGGCTTGTCGAGCCAGCCGACACGCCTGCGCAGGAGGCGCGCGGCCTGCACAATCCCGCCCGGCATGAACAGCACTACGAGCGTGAGCGTCAAGCCGTAAACAACGAGCCGAAAATCACCGAAGCCGCGAAACAGCTCCGGCAGGATGGTGAGCAGCGCGGCGCCCCATACCGGGCCGATCAGCGTCCCCATCCCGCCGACGATCACCATCGCAAGCAGCGTGAAGGATTCAGTGATGGCGAAGGCATCCGGAACGAGCGTTCCGACAAAGCTCGCATAGAAGCCGCCGGCCGCACCGGCAAGCGCCGACGCAATGCCGAAGGCGAACACCTTCCACGCCGTGCAATTGATGCCGAACGAGGCAGCCGAGACCTCGTCCTCGCGGATGGCGGCAAGGGTCTCGCCTATGGGCGAGCGGACGAGCTGATCGAGCAAGACGTAGAACAACAACGCAAAGCCCGCGACCAGATAGAACATGGCGGCCGGGTCGCCGAAGGTCACGACCGGCAGCCCGGGGAGAGCAATCGCGGGGGGCGGCTTGATGGCGTAGATGCCGAGGGGACCCTGCGTCAGGCTGATCCAATTCAGCAGAATCTGATGCACGATGACGGCAAAGCCGAGCGAGGCGATGGCAAGATAATGGCCACGCAGACGCGCCGCGAACAGCGCCAAGGTCATGCCGGCAATGCCGGACAGCATCGCGCCGATCACGAACGCTGCCCAGAACGGCACCCCGAGGTTCATGACGAGCAAGGTCGAGGCATAAGCGCCGATTCCAGAGAAGGCGGCATGGCCAAGGTTCAGTTGCCCGGCATAGCCGAGAACGAAATCGAGGCTGACCGCCAGGATGACATTGAGCGCGCATACGACCAGGTTGGTGCGCCAATAGGAGTCCTGAAGCAGAAGCGGCAGCACCGCGATCGCGACCACGGCGAGGACAAGTGAGCCCCGCCGCCCAATCGAGACGTGGCCCATCAGGTCACCTCCCCCTGAAAGGCAGGACGACCGCATTTGGATCCGACCACCACCCTGTCGCGCCACGCCGCGAACATCCTTGCCTGTCATTCCGGCCGAGCGAGCCGGGCTTCGCCCGGCAAGCGAGAGCCGGAATCCAGTAATCAAAGCCGTTCGCGCATTCACACCTGCCGTGGGTTACTGGGTCCCGCCCCCGCGTACGCGGGGGCCGGAGCCGGGCTCGCTTGGCTGGGACGACAGCCCATTTGTGATGACGCCGCCTCGAAGCACCATGAGTTGGACGGACTTCGCTCAGCGGTTCGCGATTGCAGGAAAAAGATCGTCCCAATTCGGGTTCAACTCCTCGATGAGTCGAATCTTCCAGTTTCGATTCCATTTCTTTAATCGCTTCTCACGGAGAATGGCATTTTCAACGTCGCCAAATTGTTCAAAATACACGAGTCGATGGATGCGATAGCGGCTGGTGAAGCCCGGTACCGCGCCCGTCCTGTGCTCGTAAACTCGGCGAACAAGATCATTTGTGACCCCAACATAAAGGGTCCCGCCGATCGCGCTGGCGAGAATGTAGACCCAATACACCTTGTCCTTTGGCATATTTCCGATCCTACCGAGCGTGATTGTTCGCGCAAGCAGCACGCGCTCCTGCGTTACGCCGCAACACCCTTGCCTGTCATTCCGGCCGAGCGAGCCGGGCTTCGCCCGGCAAGCGAGAGCCGAAATCCAGTAATCAAAGCCTTCGCGCATTCACGCCTGCCGTGGGTTACTGGGTCCCGCCCCCGCGTACGCGGGGGCCGGCGCCGGGCTCGCTTGGCCGGGACGACAGCCCACAGGTGATAGCTGTCCCCTTTCAGGGTCCTTTCAGGGGGAGGTATTTACACATTCTCCTCGCGTCTTTCCGCGATGAGGCCGGTCGGACGCAAGGCGAGCATGAGCAGAAGAAGGCCGAATACGACGATGTCGGTCAGCCCGGGATCCAGGAGCTGGGTCGTGTAGCTCTCGATCAAGCCCACCAGAAGCCCGGCAATGATCGTCCCCTCCACGTTGCCGAAGCCGCCGATGATCACGATCGCAAAGGCCTTCACGATCACGCTGGTCCCGGCGAACGGGGTGAGGACGAGGATCGGGCCCAGCATGGCACCCCCCATGCCCGCCAGCGCGGAGGCGATCACGAACGTGAGCATGACGAGCTGGTTGGGATTGATGCCCATGAGCCCGGCAGTCTCGCGGTCCTGCGCCACCGCGCGCAGGGCCTTGCCCATGAAGGTGAATTTCATGAAGGCGTAGAGCAGCGCAATGGTGCCCGCCGACACCGTGATGATGATCAGGTTCTGCCAGGTGATGAAGGTGCCGCCCCACAGCCGCATCACCCTGTTGCTGTAGGGGCTGTCGAAGGCATAGGGGATCGGCCCGAACGCGAGCAGCATCGCGTTCTGCAGGAGAATGGAGACGCCGATCGTCGCAATGAGCGGCAACAATTCGCTGCGTCCGCGCAGCGGCGCAAAGATCGCGGCGTTGACCAGCCATCCCAGCGCTGCCCCGATCACCAGCGCAACGGCTATGCTGACGAGATAGTTGCCCCCGAGCGCGAATGTGAAGAAATAAGCCGCGAATGCTCCGATCGTGACCACGTCCGCGTGCGCAAAGTTGATCTGCACCAGGACCCCGTAGATGAGGGTGAGCCCCAGTGCGACGAGGACGTAGAGGCTTCCGAAGACTACACCGTTGATTGTCTGCTGGAGGGCAACGGTCAGCATCGACCGCTCAGTTCCAGGCGAGCGCCTTCCATGACAGGTCGGGCAGGGTCTCCATGTAATGGATGGTATCCATCTTGACGTTCTGGTTTGATTTGTCGAACTCGACGCTGCCGGTCACGCCGGAAAAACTCTTTGTGGCAGCCAGGGCATCGCGGATCGACTGCGGGTCCTTCCCGCCGCGACGCACCGTGTCGGCAACGAGCATGATCTGGTCGTAGGCATGCGCGTTAAGGTGGGTCGGTTCCTGGTTGTACTTGGCCTTGAACCCGCGGACGAAGTTCTGCACCAGCTCGCGCTTGTCGTTGGGATCAAACTGGACGATGCGTATGTAGCCGAGCGCCGCCTTGCCCGCCTTCTGCTCGAAGCCGAACGGGAGCCAGATGGCGCCGAGCTGGATCGCGGTCCCGCCGCCGCCCTTGGTGACACCGGCCTGGGCGAGCGCCTGGGTGATGCGCAGCCCTTGGCCGTCGAGGGTGTAAGTCGGGATGACGTCGACCTTGCCCAATCCGGCAATGCGGGTCGCGATGGCGGTGAAGTCGTTGAGGTCACGGCCAAAACCGATGTCGGCCAGGATCTGGCCGCCCAGCGACTTGAACGTGTCGGCGAAGACGTTGGCATTCCCGATCCCCGCATTGGTGTTCTCGTGCAGGAGCACGGCGGTGCGGGCGTTGAGCCGCTTGTAGGCGTTGGTGGCGAGGTCCACGCCCTGCATCACCTCGTTCGGCATGATGCGGAAGGTCCACGGATTGCCCGGGTTGGTGATCTTGATCGAGGATGAGCCGGCGTTGAGGAACGGCACCTTGGCCTGCTCCATCAGCGGCATGATTGCGAGCGTTGCGTCCGAGCATTCTTCGCCCAGCGCGATGGTGGGCTTGTATTGATCAAGAATCCGCTTGGCCGCCTGCGTCGCCGGGAGCGGGCTGCACGCCGAATCCTCATACTGGATCTCGAGCTTGTAACCGTTGACGCCTGCCTTGTTGACCTCCTCGAGTGCGAGCTCGATCCCTTGCTTGTCCTGCACGCCGAAATAGGAGCCCGGACCGGACATCGGGAACAGGCCTCCGATCTTGATCACCTTGTCCTGGGCGTGGACCGCGGTACCGGCAGCAAGCAAGGTTGCGACGGCGCCGAAACAGAATGCGGCGGAATGCTTCATGGTGTGCTCTCCGTGAACGGCTTGCTGGGATTAAGCCTGAAACCGTGACGATTGTCATGCCCCGCTTTAAGCGGGGCATCCAGTAATCCCGGCGCGGCCGGGTGTTGAGGCCAACCGTGTCAAATTCAACTTTTCCTGATTACGGGATCGTCCGCATACGCGGACGATGACGACCGAGAGCATAGTGGCCGATCTTAGGTCAGCGCCTATGGGGACAACGGGGTCCCCGCCGACTTTGTCGGCGGGGTGCCCGTCCCGCGCATGAGGTCGCGGCTGCGGCTTGTGCAATCCCCTGCCCGGTTCCTACACTCGCCTCAATGGAAGCGGTTGGCACCTCGCCGTGAAGGGATCGCATGAGCGGGCACGCGAGCTTGAGCATCGGCATCCTGCTCGGCGACGACATCGGGCTCGAAGTGGTGCCGGAATGCGTCAAGGTGATGCAAGCCGCCGCCGCGCAGGAGCAGCTCGACATCGCGTGGCGGCCGCTCCCGATCGGCAAGCGCGGCCACGAGGAGCACGGTCATACCCTCCCGAGCGTGACCGAGCAGAGCCTGCGCGAGCTCGACGGGTGGATCATGGGGCCGATCGGCCATGCGGCCTACCCGCGGGGCGATCCCACCTGGGTCATGCCGCCGGTGCGCAAGCGATTCGATCTTTTCGCCGCGGTGCGGCCATCGCTGTCCCATGCCGGCATTGCTTCGGTCCACAACAACGTCGACATCGTATTCCTGCGCGAGCTCACGGAGGGAATGCTCTATTCGGAGACGGTGGTCGCCGGCCTTCCCGAGTTCCGCCCCAACGACGACATCACGGTGGCGATGCGGGTGATCACCCGCAAAGGCTCGAGCCGCGTGGCGCGCGAGGCGTTCGAGATCGCCCGCACCCGAGCGCTAAGGAAGGTCACCGCCGCGCACAAGGAGCCTGTCTATCGGCTCGCCTGCGGCATGTTCGCGGAGGAATGCCGCAAGGTGGCGCGCGACTATCCCGACGTGGCCTTTGACGAGATGATGATCAACTCCATCGCCATGAAGCTGGTCGCCGCGCCGCAGCAGTTCGACGTGATCGTGACGACCAACCAGTTCGGCGACATCCTCACCGACATCGGTGCCGGTCTGGTCGGGGGACTAGGCCTGGCGCCGGGCCTGTGCGTCGGCGAGCGCCAAGCCATGGCGCAGGCCACCCACGGCTCTGCGCCCGACATTGCCGGCCGCGCCATCGCCAATCCCTATGCCATGATCATGTCGGGCCAGATGCTGCTCGCCTGGCTCGGCCGCAAGCACAAGATGCCGAAAGCGTCGGCTGTGGCGCGCCGCATCGAATCGGCCGTCAAGCGCGTGATCGCCGACGCCAAGCATCTCACCCGCGACCTCGGGGGACAGGCCAGCACAACGCAGATGGGGGATGCCATCGCTGCAGCGGTGAAAGTCATCCGCCCGCAATAACGTCATGTCGGAGAGCTTGAATGTACAACCTTCACCTTAGTCCCGAGCAGCGGGACATTCGCAACACCGTTCGGGAGTTTGTGGCGCGCCAGGTGAAGCCGATTGCGCTCAAGCCCGATCGGCTCGAAGCACGCGAACGTCCTCTGCTCGTCGATCTCCTCGATCAAGCCTCGCAGCTCGGATTGCGCACCCTGGCGCTTTCCGAGGACGCAGGCGGCGCGGGGGCCGACACCCTCACCTGCTGCATCGTATGCGAGGAGCTCGGCGCCGGGGATCCCGATATCGCCGCAGTGCTCGCCCAGACCTGGACCCTCGCGCATGTCCTGTTCGACCACCTGATGACGGTGGATCAGCGCGAACGATTCCTGCCGGCGTTCCTGGCGGACCAGCGCTGCCATCTTGCGCTTGCGAGCGATGAGCCGGATCGCGATGTCGCGCTCGGGATTCATTATCACCGCGGAGAAAAGCCCGACGCGGGCTTCAGCACCAGCGCCGCGCGTTCCGGCGATGGCTGGATCATCAACGGCAGCAAGTCGCGCGTGGTGAACGCGCCGCTTGCCAGGCTTTTCGCAGTCGCGGTGAATACTGCAGACAACGGGACCAGCACGGCGCTGGTGCCGCGTGATGCGCCAGGGTTGCGGGTCGAGATCGGCGATGGCAGCGGCGCCTGGCAGCATGGCGCGCCCGGAAGGATTACGCTCCAGGAGTGCCATGTCCCTGCCGATCACATGCTCGGTCCCGATGCAGGAGAGGCGCTCGCCCCGGAGCTTGCGAAACGCCTGCCGCAGGATCTTGCGCTCAATCTCGGGATCGGGCGGGCTGCCTACGAGGCGGCCCTCGACTATGCGCAATTGCGCGTGCAGGGCGGGCGCCGCATCATCGAGCACCAGGCCATCGGGGCAAAGCTCGCGGACATTGCCATCAGGCTGCAAGTTGCGCGCGCCGCGATATGGCAGGCCGCCTGGGCTTGCGACCATCCAGCAGCGGTTGCGGACGGCAGCCTGCCGGACCTGCCGCTCGCCAGGATCGCCAAGGTATTCGCGTCGGAGGCGATCTACTGCGCCACCAAGGACGCCGCGGAATGCTTCGGCGCCATGGGCGTAATGCGCGACATGCCGCTGCAGAAATACGTGCATGATGCCCGCATGTGCCTGCATTCCGGCGAGCCCAACAGCGATACCCGGCTGCGCATCGCCGAGGCGACCGCCGGTTACCGGCGCGGCTCCGCGCCGGTCGCGGCCGAATGAACCCGTTCTTGACCGAACCTCGTCATGGCCGGGCTTGGCCCGGCCATCCACGTCTTATACCGCTTCCATAGCTGATTGAATTGAAGATTTCGCGGGTTTTGGTCGTGGACCGAGGGGGGATTCTGCTTGGCCGTGAGGTGTGATTTGCTAGGGCCATCTGATTCGGAGCGAGCAGATGGTCAAATGCACCAAGAGCCAGGTTCGACGGTTGAAGACGGCGCTGTACTGGAAAGGCGACCCGGCACGGCGTCAGCGCATTCAGATGGTGCTGCTGCGTGAAGGCGGAATGACACAGCCCTCCATTGCCGCGGCGATGGGCGTGTCGCTGAGCACGGTAAACCGTGCCCATATGGCCTACGACGGGGGTGGGCTTGCAGCGCTCAAATCCAAGCCGAGTGGCGGCCGCAAACGCCAGAATATGACCTTGGCGGAGGAGAAGGCCTTGCTGGCGCGCTTTGCCAAGGCGGCCGGAGCGGGGGAGCTGCTGAACATCCACGACATCAAGGCGGCGTATGAAAAGACCATTGGCCACGAAACCAGCAACAGCACAGTCTATAATCTTTTGGTCCGGCACGGCTGGCGCAAACTGATGCCACGCCCGTTCCATCCCAAGCGCAACCTCGCGGCGCAGAACGCTTTTAAAAAAACGGCTTTTCTGATGCTGTGAGGAAAGCCAGACGGGTGGCGGCCAAGCGCGGCCGTCGTTTGCGCGTGATGTTCGCAGATGAAGCCCGTTTTGGGCGCATGAACCGCCCGCGGCCATGCTGGGCGCCGACCGGCATCAGACCCGAGGTCGCCGCGCAACTCATTCGCGAATACATCTACCTATATGGCGCGGTCTGCCCCAAGGATGGAAGATGTGTCTATCTGATCATGCCGGCCTCGGACACCGGGTGCTTTCAGATCTACCTCGACGTTCTGTCCAAGAAATTCCGCACCCAGCACATTCTGTTGGTTCTCGACGGCGCCCCCAACCATCAGTGCGGCATTCTCGCGATTCCCGATAATATCTCGCTTCTGTTCCTGCCGCCCTATTCGCCGGAGTTGAACCCGAAGGAGAACCTGTGGGACGAAATCCGCGAGAAAATCTTCAAGAACTTCGCCCTCAAGTCCATGAACGCAGTGCGCGCGAAGCTCCAGCAGGCCGTCCTCTACATCGAACGCAACCCAAAAATCGTCAAATCCATCACATCCTTCCCTTACATTGCAAAGTCAATCTGATATGGAACCGGTATTAGCTACGCGCCAAGACGTGGATGCCCGCGACAAGCGCGGGCATGACGGAGGCCGAGGACATGGATTTCACGCTGAGCAACGAGCAGCGAGCCTGGCAGATGACGGCACGCAAATTCGCCGACGAAGAGATCCGTCCGATCTCGCTCGCGCGCGATGCGATCTGTGATCCGCGCCAGACCTTCGATTGGGACATCATCACCAAAGGCTCCAAGCTCGGCTTCCGCACCCTGGCGGTACCGAAGGAATGGGGCGGCCAGGGCACCGATTTCGTCACGCAGGCTGTGGTCATGGCGGAGCTTGCCAAGGGCGACAGCGCGATCTCGAAGACGTTCAGCCAATGCTGGAAATGGAGCCACCTCATTGCCGCCGTCTGCACCGACGAGCAGAAGCGCCGGTTTCTCGCTCCCTTCCTCGCGGACCATACATTCCTTCTCGGCAAAGGGATCAGCGAGCCCGGCGCCGGTTCGGACAACCGCCTGCCGCCGGCGGACGATGTCAAGGCGGGGCTGAAGCTGCGGGCCGAGCGCAAAGGGGACGAATGGATTCTCAACGGCGAGAAATGCTTCATCGCCAATGCGAGCGTCGGCAAGCTGTTCTTCATCGATGCCCGCACCGATCCGCATGCACCGCTCAGGCAGGGCACCACCATGTTCCTGGTCCCGCGCGACACGCCGGGGCTGCGCATCGGCAAGGTGTTCAACAAGAGCGGCTGGCGCTTCTATCAGAACGGCGAGATGATTTTCGAGAACGCGCGCGTCCCCCACGCCAACGTCGTGGGGCCGGTGAACGGCTCGGATATGAGGACGCATGAAGCCGGCGACCGCACCGGCGGGGATCTGTTCGGCGATCTCGAGCTCGCTGCCAATGCTCTCGGCGTCTGCGACGATGCCTGCGGCATGGCGCTGCGGCTGGCGCATACCCGAAAGCAGGGCGGCCGGGCGCTGTTCGAGCAGCAGGGGGTGCAGCTCAAGCTCAACCGGATGCACCTCCTCGCCGAGGCGCTGCGCTCGTTCGTCATGCGTGTGGCGTGGGAGCATGATCACAAGATGCATTCAGCCAATCCGGGCTTGTGCATGAACTTCTCCACCAATGTCATTCAAACCGTCACCGAGCTCAATGTGGAGCTGCACGCTGCTGCTGGCGACATGGATGCGCGCGCGGACAAGCTGGCGCGCGATGCCATCATCTGGACGCATCTTGCCGGGGATTCGGTGCAGCGCATGAAGGCCACCCGACGACTGGCCAGTCAGGCGCAGCGGCCGCACTGAAGCGCTCCGCGGTATACCTCCCCCTGAAAGGGGGAGGTCGACAGCGTTTGCCCCGGCCTTGCGCCGGGGCAAACGCTGTCGGGTGGGGGTCTGGCAGTCGGCGCTCGCGTTTGATGATCATCGCGGCCGCGCGTTGACCCCCACCCGGCGACCCCCCGACCAAGTCGGGGGGTCGCCGACCTCCCCCTTTCAGGGGGGAGGTATTGCGAGGCTTGCTGCACCGGTGACTAATCGGAACCAATATGCAGGTTCGAGGTTACCGCGTTCATGAGGAACCCTGCCAAGCTGCTCTTTCAACGCGAGCTCCACATCCGGGACGGGCGCGTCGTGCGCTCCTTGGCCGATGCAATCGGGCTGTTGCGCGAGCACGAAGCGCGTCCGGGCGTGGATGCTCGCGATGAGGTGCTGCATGCGCTTGAACGCGCCCACAACGAGCAGGAGATCCAGCACGCGGCAGAAGCCTTCGTCGCCTGGGCGAAGCAATTGGACCTGTTTCTCCCGACGCACGACGCAACCCGCCAGCGGGCTTGAGCAGATTGATCGGAACTGCACCTCACATCTCCGTCGGTCCCAGACACTGCGTAGGGCGGGTTAGCTCTACAGCGTCACAAACGACGCTGTCATTCCGGGGCGTCGGCAAGTCGGTTTCACCGAGTTGCCGACGAGCGCCGGGTAGGTGAGGATGTTACCACCCTCACCCCCCACGGACCCGGACGTGCAGGATTACCGCTTCCGGTTCTTCATGAGAGAGCCTGGCTAGCGGTGGCGTACTGATGGACGATGCGAGGTCGCGGGAGGGGATGGCGGGCGAGGAAGGCAGAGAACCGCTCCCATGAGAGAGGCTCCGAGCGCGTCCGCCGTTCCAGCCACTTCCTCCACGTCCTTGTGATCTGATGAGCGTAGGTGGCGAGTTGCCGGCTGTTCCCCGTGATACCGTAGTAGGCATAGTGACCTACCAGCTTCTCAGACAGCCGCTTGCGCTGATCGAGGATCGGCAGGTGGCGGTTGAACCGACACCACTCCTTCGCCGCGAGCAGCGCGCGAGCGAGCCGGCTCTTGGCCGTCCGTTGCCGTACCACGTTCTGCCCCTTGAGTGACTTCGCCCAGGTGTGGGTGAAGCCCAGAAAGTCGAACGGCGGTTCGGCGCAGTCCGGATGCGTGCCACCTTTGCGCTCGGGGCGGAAGTCGACGAACCGGGTCTTGTCGGGATGCAGCGTGAGCCCATACCGTGCAAGCCGTTTCCCCAGCACTTCCAGAACCCGTTTGGCGTCGCGGTGGTTCTTGAACGTCATCACGAAGTCATCGGCAAAGCGCACCAACGTACACTCTCCCAGCATGCGGGGTCGCACCTCTGCCTCGAACCATTCGTCCAGCACGTGGTGCAGGAAGATGTTCGAGAGCATCGGTGAGATGACGCCGCCTTGCGGGGTACCTTCAGTCGCAAGGCGCAGGGTTCCATCTTCCAGGACCCCTGCTTTCAGCCACTTGTCGATCATCCGTCGGATCACGCCATCCGTTACTCGCTGGTCGAGGAACGCCCGAAGTTGCGCGTGCGGAATTGAGTCGAAGTACTTGCGTATATCGACATCCAGCACCCAGTGCTGTCCATGCCACGAGATGGCGCCATGCAGTTTGCGCAGCGCCTCATGGGCTGAGCGTCGCGGTCGGAAGCCATACGAGCAAGGCATGAAGTCCTGCTCGTAGATGGTCGCCAGAACCATGACAATCGCCCGCTGCGCCACCTTGTCTTCAAAGGTCGGAATGCCGAGCGGCCGCTTTGAGCCGTCTGCCTTCGGGATGTAGGTTCTGCGCACCGGCGGGGCTTTGTAGCTTCCGGACTTGATGCGATTGAGCAGGTCCAAGAGATTGGCCTGCAGCTTCGCTTCATATTCCTTCGCGGTAACACCGTCGATGCCAGTCGCTCCATCCTTGCGGGTCAGCCGGTAGGCTTTCAGCATCCATTCCAGATCGATAACGTGGTGCAGCGAGAACAGCACCTTCTTCGGCTTCGCTCTCGCCAGTTCGGCTATCCATTGTCGTTTCGTGTACAGGTTCGCGAGGTTCATGTCCCCTCCCGTGTTTCCCGGCAATGGTTCTCTCTCACGACGCCTCCCTTTCCTCCATCGGGTCCCAGTGAGCCCAGTTCCCCGCTCTCGTCGGTACTATGAAGGCGCTACGACTTCCCACCCGCGTATCAACGGTCACTTATTGGTTCGCTCCCGCCGCCCACGCGATCCTCCTGGTTCGTGTCCCGCCGTGGCGCTCCTGAAGGAGCGGAGGTCTCCTCCAGGCCGGGGCTTTTGTTGCCGGCTGCCCTGCTCCGGTTCTCGCACGTGGACGCGAATGGGATCTCTCAGGTCTTCAGGCGATCCATCCCGTGCCTCTGCTCCGTTCCAGGACCCCGGTCGAACCAACGTGCCCTCGCCAGTGACGGCCACGTCGATGCTGCCCCCGCATTCCGGACTACGAAGGCTTCAGCGAAAATGATTTCGGGGCTAACCCGCAGCTTCAGCACCTGCTACCGTACGCTTCACGCGTGACGTTGCCGCACACGTGCAAGGCTCGCTTCCGGCTGGCGGGCTGCGCCTTTGCCGGGAGGGAGTCGAACCCTCTGGACCGCTACGAAAGGTTTCAGCTCGTTTTCACGATCGTCCTCCTCTCCTGCTCTCCTGACGCTACCGGAAACCATAACCCCAGCCGGCAGTTGCTCGTTCGCCGATCGCAACCGGACGGCCTGTGGTTATGGATTCCGGGCTCCGTCGCACTCGGACGGCGCGAAGCGCCGATCCGAGCGCTCGCGGCCCCGGAATGACAGCGTAGTTTGTGACGCAGCACGGTTAGCCGCCCGACCGCGCAGCACGCGGCGGATTACGCTTCGCTTGCGCTCCGCTGATCCGCCCTACGATCCGCCGGAATGGGAGACAGAGAAATAGCCGCTTGAAATATCATTTTAGATGCTGTAGCAGCGATTCTCTAGGCAAAAAGCTTCAATTCTCATGTTTTCATGATCTCAAGCGCGCAGCTTCGGGCGGCGCGGGCCCTGCTTGGTATTGACCAGCGCAAGCTCGCAGCCCTGTCGGGCTTATCGCTTCCCACAATCCAGCGCATGGAGGCGAGCGAAGGGGTGATCCGGGGCAACGTCGATTCCTTGATGAAGCTGGTGGGAGCGCTCCAGGGTGCGGGCATCGAGCTCATCGCGGAGAATGCGCTGAGCAGCGGCGGCGGGCGCGGGGTGCGGCTCAGAGCGGCGCCGCCGTCATGACCGCCGTCATCCTCATCTGCGCAGCCTGCTGGCTGGCGTTGGCGGCCGCAGCTGTCGCGATCGGGCGGTCTGCCCTCGGCTCGGCTTGCATCTATGGCGGCAGCTTGCTGCTCGCAGTGGTTTGCCTTCTGGCCGGGGTCGTGCACTTGCTCGGCCACGCTGCGCCCACGGCCGTGACCTTGCCGCTCGGGCTTCCCTGGATCGGCGCGCATTTCCGCATGGACGCGCTGTCCGCATTTTTCATCATAGTGGTCGACCTGGGCGCTGCGGCGGCGAGCCTGTTTGCAATCGGTTACGGCCGGCACGAGCAGGCGCCGCTGCGCGTGCTGCCGTTCTATCCGGCTTTTCTCGCCGGCATGAATCTGGTGGTGCTCGCCGATGACGCCTTCAGCTTTCTGGTCGCATGGGAGTTCATGTCGCTCTCCTCCTGGGCGCTTGTGCTGGCGCAGCATCAGGTGCCGGAGAATGTACGGGCAGGATATGTGTATATCGTCATGGCGAGCTTCGGCACGCTCGCGTTGCTGCTTGCCTTCGGCCTGCTCGCCGGCCCGGACGGCGGCTATGCCTTCGCCGATATCCGGGCCTCGCACCCTTCCGCCGCGCTCGCCGCTCTGGCGCTGTGTCTTGCGCTGATCGGCGCCGGCTCCAAGGCCGGCCTTGTGCCTCTGCATGTCTGGCTCCCCCTCGCCCATCCGGCTGCGCCCAGCCATGTCTCCGCGCTGATGAGCGGGGTGATGACCAAAGTCGCCGTCTACGGGTTCGTGCGGATCGTCTTCGATCTCCTCGGCGAGCCTGCCTGGTGGTGGAGCATGGTCGTGCTCACGCTCGCCGGTCTCACCTGCGTGCTGGGCGTGCTTTACGCCCTCATGCAGCACGACCTGAAGCGGTTGCTCGCCTATCACACCGTGGAGAATATCGGCATCATCTTCATCGGGCTCGGGCTGGGGCTTGCGTTCAAGGCGTATGGAATGGCCTGGGCCGCCGCGCTGGCGCTCAGCGCCGCGCTGCTGCACGTGTTCAATCATTCTCTGTTCAAGAGCCTTCTGTTCTTTGGTGCGGGAGCGGTGCTCACCGCCACCGGCGAGCGCGACATGGAGCATCTCGGCGGGCTCATTCACCGCATGCCGCAGACCGCGTTCGCGTTCCTGATCGGCTGCGCCGCCATCTCGGCGCTGCCGCCGCTCAATGGCTTTGTATCGGAGTGGCTGACCTTCCAAGCCATCCTGATCAGCCCGCAGTTGCCATCATGGGGGCTGAAATTCTTGGTTCCCGCGGTCGGGGCGCTGCTTGCGCTTTCCGCCACGCTCGCGGCCGCCTGCTTCGTCAAGGCCTTCGGCGTGACATTTCTCGGCCGTGCCCGCACGCCCTGCGCGACCGCCGCGCACGAAACCGACGGTTTCTCGCTGGCGGCAATGTTTTTGCTCGCGGCGCTGTGCCTGGCGGCGGGAATTCTTCCCGGCCTGTTCATCGACGCGCTGGCGCCGGTTGTGCAAGCGATCGCCGGCGACCGCATGCCGGCGCAAAGCGGGGTTGAATGGCTGTCGATCGTCCCCATCGCGCAAAGCCGCAGCTCCTACAACGGGCTGCTCGTTTTCCTGTTCATGCTGATCTCAGGCGTGCTGGCGGCATTCGCCATCCATCGCCTGGCATCCGACAAGCTGCGCCGCGCCCCCGCCTGGGATTGCGGCTATCCCGATGCAAGCCCCGCCACCCAGTACACCGCGTCGAGCTTCGCCCAGCCGATCAGGCGCGTGTTCGGCACCGCGGTCTTTCGCGCGCGCGAGAAGGTGCTGATGCCGCCGCCCGGCGATACCCGCCCCGCGCGGTTGCAGGTGGTGCTGCACGATCCGGCGTGGGAAGCGATCTATCTCCCCATCGCCGCCGGCGTCAGCGTTGCATCGGAGCGGCTCAACGCGCTGCAGTTCCTGACCATTCGCCAGTTCCTGAGCCTCGTCTTTGCCGCGCTCGTCATCCTCTTGTTGGTGCTCGCGCTGTGGTCCTGATCACGGATCTTCTGGTCCAGGGCGCGCAGATGCTCATCGTGCTGCTGCTGGCGCCGCTGCTCACCGGCTTTGTGCGCAAGACAAAAGCACGGATGCTGCGGCGCGCAGGACCTCCGCTGGTTCAGCCCTATCGCGATCTCGTGCGGCTGATGCGCAAAGAGGTCGTGCTGGCGGACAGCGCCTCGTGGTTGTTCAGGGTGATCCCGTACCTGATCTTCGCCGCAACCTGGGTCGCGGCATCGCTGGTGCCCACGTTCCGCACCGGGCTTCTGTTCTCCTGGTCGGCCGACCTCATTGCGATCGCCGCGCTCCTGGGCAGCGCCCGCTTCTTTCTCGCGCTCGCCGGGCTCGACGTCGGTACCAGCTTCGGAGGGATCGGATCGAGCCGCGAGGTCATGATCGCTTCCCTGGCGGAGCCGGCCATGATCATGATCGTGTTTACGCTCGCCCTGATCGCCGGCTCGACTAGCTCTCGACCATCGCCGAGTTGATGGTCTCACCGGGTGTGGGCCTGCGCGTCTCGCTCGGTCTTGCGCTGATCGCGCTGATCATGGTGGCAATCGCGGAGAACGCACGCATACCGGTCGACAACCCGGCAACCCACCTCGAGCTGACCATGGTGCACGAGGCCATGGTGCTGGAATATTCCGGCCGCCATCTCGCGCTGATAGAGCTTTCCACGTTCCTCAAGCTCCTGCTCTATCTCTCGCTGATCGCCTGCATCTTCGCGCCATGGGGCGTCGCCGAGCAGGGCGCGAGCTCCGCGGCACTCGCAGTCGGCGTCCTTGGCTATGTCGGCAAGCTTGCGGGCGGCGGCCTGCTGCTGGCCGTGTTCGAGACCTCCATCGCCAAGATGCGTGTGTTTCGCGTGCCTGAGTTTCTCGGGGCCGCGCTGATGCTCGGGCTGCTGGCGACCCTCCTCCTGTTCGTCTCGCGGAGCCTGTGATGAGCGCCTTCACCTTCGATGTCGCCCATATGCTTGCAGGCACATTGGTCCTGGTCAGCTTCCTGCAGCTTTACCAGGATCGCCTCTACGCGCTGCTCAACGTCTACGCGGTCCATGCGCTGGTCCTGGCGTTGTCGGTGGCATGGCAGGCCTATGCGCAGCATGCGCCGCATCTGTTCGTGACCGCGGCGATCGCCCTGGTGTTCAAGGCAATCATCATCCCCATCGCGCTGCATCGGATCATCGTGCGCCTCGGCATTCATCGCGAGATTGAGAAGGTGGTGGGGGTAGGACCGGCGATGCTGATCGGAATGGGCCTGGTCGCACTGGCAATGGTGGTCATGCTGCGGGTGACGGCCGAGGCGGAACCGCTGGCGCGCGAGGATCTGGCCTTCGCGCTCTCCGTTGTCCTGCTCGGCCTGCTCATGATGGTGACCCGGCGCAATGCCGTGAGCCAGGTGGTCGGCTTCATGTCCCTGGAGAACGGGCTGGTGCTCGCCGCCACCGGCGCCAAAGGCATGCCGCTGGTGGTCGAGATCAGCGTCGCATTCTCGATCCTGATCGCCTTCATCGTGATCGGGATCTTTTTGTTCCGCATCCGCGAGCGCTTCGACACCGTCGATCTGCAAGTGCTCGACAGCTATCGCGGAGAGCGGCCATGACCTTCGATCCCGTCATTGCCGTCCTGCTTATTCCCGCCGGGGCGGCAATGCTGCTCGTTGCGCTGCCGGGCTATCGCCTCACCGCCCGCATCAATGTGCTGGCGACACTTGCCACCTTCGTTGTTGCCCTGTCGCTGTTCTTCCATCGACCCCGGCAGGGGCCGTACTTCCAGGTCGACGATCTCAACAACGTCTTCATCGTGCTCACGACCTTCGTCGGGTTCACGACCAGCGTGTTCAGCGCCAGCTACATCGGCCATGAGCTGGAGATCGGCCGGCTGACGCCGGTATTTCTGCGGTTCTATCACGCCATGTACCAGGTGCTGATGTTCGCCATGAACCTCGCGCTGGTCGCCAACAATATCGGGCTGATGTGGGTTGCGATCGAGCTGGCGACGCTGACCACGGTGCTGATGGTCGGCATCTACCGTACCCACGAGGCGCTCGAGGCGGCCTGGAAATATTTCATCCTCGGCAGCGTCGGAATCGCGCTCGCATTGTTCGGCACCATCCTGGTTTACATGGCCGCGCGGCCGGTCATGGGCGAAGGCGCCGATGCCATGGTCTGGACCAGCCTGGTCATGCGCGCGGCCGAGTTCGACCCCGCCCTGCTCAACCTTGCCTTCATTTTCCTCTTGCTCGGCTATGGCACCAAGGTGGGGCTTGCGCCGCTGCATGCCTGGCTGCCCGACGCCCACGCCGAGGGGCCCACCCCGATCTCGGCGGTGCTGTCCGGGCTGCTGCTCAACGTCGCGCTCTATGCGCTGCTGCGTTTCAAGATGCTGCTTGCGGTCAATCCGGCAGCGCTCGCGCCCGGGCCTTTGCTCGTGACCATGGGGCTCATCTCGCTGGTGTTCGCCGCCTTCATGCTGTACCGGCGGCGCGACATCAAGCGCATGTTTGCCTACTCCTCGATCGAGCACATGGGCATCATCGCATTTGCATTCGGCATGGGCGGACCGCTCGCCAATTTTGCCGGGCTGCTGCACATGACCATGCACTCGCTCACCAAGTCAGCGATCTTCTTTGCCGTCGGCCACATCGCCCAGGTCAAGGGTACGCAGCAGATCGCCGACATGGGAGGGCTGACGCAGACCAATCCGGTGCTGGGCTGGGGATTGGTGCTCGGCGTGATCGCGATAGCGGGCCTGCCGCCGCTCGGAATCTTCACCAGCGAGTTTCTGGTTGTGAGCTCGACCTTCGCGCGCTCGCCCTGGCTCGCCATCGTCCTGGTATTCGGCCTGCTGGTCGGCTTCGCCGCGCTGTTCCTGCGGCTCAACACCGTCGCCTTCGGCGAGCCGCGCGGCCAGCAGGGCGAGACCC
Source organism: uncultured Alphaproteobacteria bacterium (assembly GCA_963841705.1). Classification (GTDB taxonomy): domain Bacteria; phylum Pseudomonadota; class Alphaproteobacteria; order Rhizobiales; family Xanthobacteraceae; genus VAZQ01. The sequence goes on along the minus strand of CAWJDY010000040.1, from coordinate 8,103 downwards.
ACGCCTCCTACGCTCCGATGTTTGCCCATCTCGCGCTCGTGCTGCTGGCGGGAATTTACCTGCCCCCGGCGCTGGTCGGCTGGTTCCAGAACGTGGCGAGGCTCCTGGGGTAGTCATGCCAAACCTGATCGACACGATTGAAGCTCGTAGGGTGGGCAAAGGCGCGCGCTTACCTCCCCCTGAAAGGGGGAGGTCGACAGCATCTGCCCCGGCCTTGCGCCGGGGCGATGCTGTCGGGTGGGGGTCAAGCGCTCGCCGCCAGTATTTGCTGATTTTTGCCACCGTCAGGCGACCCCCACCCGGCTCGCCCCGACCAAGTCGGGGCTCGCCGACCTCCCCTTTCAGGGCGAGGTATTACGGAGCTTGCTGCACCGCTGAGGCCCTATGCGATTGCCGCGCGGTCGGCTGGTCATGGTGGGCACGGCGCCGCGCAGTCTGCCTGCGCAGACTGCGTAAACTTGTCTGCGTGCGCGCCTTTGCCCACCCTACGCAGCGATGACCATGCCAAACCTGATCGACACGATTGAAGGGCACCGGGTCGAGGGGCATCGCCGCTGCCCTCGTCTGATCGTAGACGAGCGCACTTGGCGGCTGCTGGCTGGCGAGCTGGCTGCGGGGCATGGCGTTTTGCTCGGCCTATGGGCCGATGGCGCCGCGGTGCACATGGCCGTGCTCGAGCAAAACCAGACCGACATGCTGGTCGTGAGCCTGGAATGCAGCGACGGCCGGTTTCCCTCCGTCGGCGCGCTGCACCCGCCGGCGATCCGCCTCGAACGCGCGATCAGCAGCCTGTTCGGCTTGGAGCCGGTGGGCGCACCGGACAGCCGCCCGTGGCTCGACCTCGGGTTCTGGGGCGTGACGCATCCCTGCTCGACAAGCGTCAAGTCTACAAGTGCCAAGTCTGCAAGTAACGAGTCTACAAGTAACGAGTCTACAAGCTCCAAGCCCGAAACGTCCGCTCCCGCATACGTCTTTCTGCCGGTGGAAGGGGAAGGCCTGCACCAGATTCCGGTCGGGCCGGTCCACGCCGGCATCATCGAGCCGGGGCACTTCCGGTTCACCGCGAACGGCGAAACGGTGGTGCGGCTGGAACAGCGGCTGGGCTACGTGCACAAAGGCATCGAGCAGCTCATGGCCGGAGCAACCCTCGACCAGGCGTGCCGGCTTGCCGGCCGGACCTCGGGGGACAGCACCGTTGCCTATGCGCTGGCGTTTGCGCATGCGGTCGAGTCCGCATGGGATCTGGATGTTCCGCCGCGCGCGCTCTATTTGCGCGCACTCATGGCCGAGCTTGAGCGCCTCGCCAATCATTTCGGCGATATCGGCGCCATCTGCAACGATGCGTCGTTCTCGATCATGCATGCGCAATGCGGCGTCCTGCGCGAGCACACGCTGCGCACCGCGGACGCCTGCTTCGGCCATCGGTTGATGATGGACTGTATCGTTCCCGGCGGGCTGGCGCTCGATCTGGCCGGCTCCGGGCGAGCCAGCGTTCTGGCGCTCCTCGATCGCATACGGCGGATCTTCCCGCAGCTGATCGAGCTTTATGACAACACCGCCTCGCTCCAGGATCGCACCGCAACGACCGGCGTTCTTTCGGCCGAGTTGGCGCGCCAATTCGGTGCCGGCGGCTATGTCGGGCGGGCCAGCGGACGCGTCTTCGACGCGCGCAAGACGCCTGGCTATTCCCCCTATGACGAGCTGGCGTTCGACGTTCCGACAATGACGAGCGGCGATGTGAATTGCCGGGTCTGGGTGCGCATCCGGGAAGTCGAGCAAAGCACGCATCTGATAGAGCAGATCCTGGAGCGTCTGCCGCAAGGGCCGATCCTGCAGCCGCCGCATCCCCAAGCGGGAATGCGGGAAGCTTTGGCGATGGTCGAGGGTTTCCGCGGCGATGTCCTCGTCTGGATCAGGCTCGATGAGGATCGGGTATCGCGCTGCCATCTGCGCGATCCATCCTGGTTCCAGTGGCCGCTTCTGGAAGCGGTCATCGAAGGCAACATCGTCGCCGATTTTCCCCTCTGCAACAAATCGTTCAACTGCTCCTATTCCGGTCACGACCTTTAGGGCGAAAACACAGGCTAGGACCACATGAGACGCATCCTGCTCGACAGCCTCGCTCGGCAACCGCTCACCGAGCCGCCTCCCGCAAGCGACGACGCCGTCGCCGCCGAGCTTGCCCAACGTCTTGATCGCAGCGCGCGGCGCCGCCTTGGCCGCAGCCTGTCGATCAGGCAGGTCGATGCCGGCTCATGCAACGGCTGCGAGCTGGAGATTCACGCGCTCAACAACGCCTTTTACGATCTGGAGCGGTTCGGGCTGCGCTTCGTCGCCTCGCCGCGGCATGCCGACGTGCTGCTGGTGACCGGACCGGTCACCAAGAACATGCGGCAGGCGCTGCAACGCACTTATGATGCGACGCCCGATCCCAAGTGGGTGGTCGCGGTCGGGGATTGCGCCGCTGACGGCGGGATCTTCGCGGGAAGCTATGCCGTGGTGGGCGCAGTGGAGAACGTGATTCCGGTCGACCTGCACATCCGCGGTTGCCCGCCGCGGCCGATCCAGCTGCTCACCGGATTGCTCGCGCTGCTGGACGCGGCCTGAGAAGCTGAGGCGCGCTCCGCTAAAATTGACGCATAACAGTGCAACAGCACCGCGCGGCTCCCTCTCCCCGCTCTTGGCGCAACCGAGCTCGGGTATACCCGAGTTCGGTCATTATAATTGGCCGAAGTCGGATATATCCGACTTCGGCTGAGAGGGTGCGGGTCATAGGCGATAACTTATAATTGGGATCGGCCACCATGCCCGCGGTTGTCATCGTCCGCGTATGCGGACGATCCAGTAATCAGGAACAGTTGAACTTGGCACCGTTGCCTCACCCGGCCGCGCCGGGTTACTGGATGCCCCGCTCAAAGCGGGACATGACAACCGAGAAATTGGCGATTGCAGCTTAAGTTAGCGCCGATAAGGTGACGGGCTGCGAGCGTGTAGGCGTCTTCAAAAAACTCTAACATCAAAAGCCCTAATCATTGGTGCAGCCGTCATGTCTTGCATTCGCTAATCTTCCCTTCGCCGTGATTGGGGCTGACCGATGCGGCAACGTGCTTCCCCCGATTGATTCCAGCTGACCAATATGCCCCAAGAAGGTATTCTGGCGGGAGATCAATCTGAAGACTGCGCCGGAGCTGGGCCTGGCGGTCTTCCGCGACGTTGTGCTCGTTGCCGACGACGTGATTGAACGAGGTCCAATGGAGTAGGTCACATGCGCATGTTACCCGCATCTTCGCTCTGGCGCGCTGCCGCCGCCGTTTTGCTGTGGGGTGCCCTTTCCGCGCAACCGGCAGCCTCGCAGGAAGTGCGGCTCAACGAGGTGCTGCGCAGCCTGTTCTACACGCCGGAATACGTGGCGGTGCGGACCGGCGCCTTCAAGGAGGAGGGCGTCAACGTCGTCGGCCCGAAGACCACCTGGGGAATGCAAGCCACGGTCACTGAGATCATCAGCGGCAACTCCAACATCGCCTTGCTGGGACCGGAAGCCGCGGGACTGACGCAGGACGCGAGCCCCGATCGCCGGCTCGTCAATTTTGCGCTGCTTACCAACGGCGACGGCGGGTTTATTCTTTCCAAATCCCCGATGGCCCGCTTTGCAGTCGCCGACCTGCGCGGCAAGACCATCGTGACGTCGGGCAAGGGTTCAACGCCTGCCCTTGTTCTGGTCGATCTCGTCAAGAAAGCCGGGCTCGATCCCGCCAGAGACGTCACCATTCGCAACATCCCGGTATCGTCCAACATCATCCCGTCCTATCTCGAGCCGGGCACGGACTTTGCGCAGGCGTTCGAGCCGATGATCGCCCAGGCAGTGGCGGAGAAGAGGGGATATCGCGTCGCCTCGGTGGGCGCGCTCGCAGGGCCCATGCCGTACACCGCCTTCATGGCCCCGGCGAGCTATATCGAGCAGCATCCCGACATCCTTCAGGCCTTCACCAACGCAATCTACAGGGCAGAGATCTGGACCGATACCCACTCGCCGCAGGAGATCGCCGCGCTCATCGCTCCGGACTTCAAGGAAGTTCCGGTGCCGCTGATCGAGACGGTGATCACCGAATACAAGAAAGTGAAGATCTGGGCATTGGACCCGCTGCTGCGCCCCGAAGGGATGGACGAGATGATGCGGCTGATGGTGGACGGCGGCATCCTCAAGCAGCGCTTTGCCTACACCCAGATCGTTGCGCCGCAATTTGCGCAGAAGGCGATTCAAACGATCAAGCGATGAGAGGGCCGGAGCGCATTCGCGCCGAAGGAATTTCCCACACCTATCTCACCAGAGCCGGCGAGACCCTTGCGCTCAATGACCTGAACCTCACGGTGGCGGACGGCGAGTTCTGCGGCATCGTCGGACCGAGCGGCTGCGGCAAATCAACCTTGCTCGCCATCATCTGCGGCTTGCTGGCACCCACCGAAGGACGCATCCTGATTGACGGAGTGCGCATCCGCAGCCCCTCCCGGCGCACCGGCATCCTTCTGCAGAAGGATCACCTGTTCGAATGGCGCACCGTGCTGCAGAACGCCGAGCTCGGCCTTGAAATCCAGGGCACGGGGACCACGCAGGCGCGCCGCCGCGCGCACGAGCTCCTGGAAGCTTACGGGCTGGGCGGGTTTGAAAGCTCCTATCCCTACCAGCTCTCCGGCGGCATGCGCCAGCGCGTGGCGCTGGTGCGCACGCTCGCCACCGATCCCGACATCCTTCTGCTCGATGAGCCCTTCTCCGCGCTCGACTATCAAACCAAGCTCATCCTTGAGCGTGACGTGCACGCCATCATCAGGCGCAACGGCAAGACCGCGCTGCTGATCACACACGATATCGAGGAGGCGGTGTCGATCTGCGACCGCGTGATTGTGCTCAGCGGCCGCCCTGGTAAGGTGAAGAACGTCTACGACATCGCGCTTACCGGTTGCGCCGAGAGGACGCCCATCAGCTCGCGCGATGCGCCGGAGTTTCGCGGCTACTGCAAGCGAATCTGGGAGGATCTGGAAGTTGAGCAGCGCAGCGTCTGACAGGTTTCTCACGCGCGGCGCGGTATCGCAGCACCACGCGCAGTTTCTGCGGGGGGTACGGCTGCGCCGGACGCAAGTCGCCGCCGTGCAGCTCCTGGTCCTGGCCGTATTTCTGCTGGTGTGGCAGTTCGCGGCGAGCTGGCGCCTTATCGACCCGTTCATCACCAGCCAGCCTTCCGCCATTGCCGAGAAAGTATTGGAGCTCGCCAACGACGGATCCCTTGGCTTCCACGTCGCCGTCACAGTGATCGAGACGCTGATCGGCTTCGTGGTGGGCACCCTGCTGGGCATCGCCATCGCGGGCCTGTTCTGGTGGTGGGACTTTCTGAGCGACGTGGCCGACCCCTACGTCGTGGTGCTCAATGCCACGCCCAAGATGGCGCTGGGGCCCGTGTTCATCATCTGGCTCGGAGCGACGGTCACCGCGGTGGTTGCGCTCGCGGTCTCGATCTCGCTGTTCGTCACCATCCTTTCGGTCTACGGCGCCTTCCGCCAGACCGACCACGAAAAGCTGGTGGTGGCAGCCTCGTTCGGAGCCTCCAAGTGGCAGCAGTTCAGCAAGGTCGTGTTCCCCTCGGCTGTGCCGATCATCATCTCGACCTTGAAGGTGAATATCGGCCTCTCGCTCATCGGCGTCATCGTCGGCGAGTTTCTCGCTGCCAATGCGGGCCTCGGCTACCTCATCATCTACGGCCAGAACATCTTCAAGATGTCGCTGGTGATGACCAGCCTCGTCATTCTCACCGCCATTGCCGGAGTGATGTACTACTGCGTCAATCTGGCCGAACGCCGCCTCCTCCCCTGGCGGCGGCCGTAATCGTTTGTAGGCTTCGTGGGGTGGGCAAAGGCGCGCTCTTGCGCGCCGTGCCGACGCGGTGCCGCGCTCCCATGCCAAACGCGTGCGCAGGGCGCGCCCGGGATTTTGTCATGCGCGGAGGAGTAGGAGGGCGCGAGCCGCCTCGCCATTCACTCCGCCGCTTCCCGCATATGCCGCGCCAGCCGGCTCACCACTTCGTCCGTCGTCATCACGTCGGCGAACATCGCCAGCATGATGCCAAGCGTGGCGTTGTGCTCTTCATCGTTGTAGGTGGCGGTAGCGTCAGAGACGAAGATGACCTTGTAGTTCATCATCATCGCATCGCGCGCGGTGAACTCGCAGCATACATTGGTCGCCGTGCCGGTGATGATGACCGTATCGATGCCGCGCTCCTGGAGGACGGAGTGCAGTTGGGACGAGCCCGGCACGAAAGCGCCGAAGCGGTTCTTCTTCACTTTCAGATCGCTGAGCAGCACATCGAGCTCCGGCCAGAGCGAATGGCCGTAGCTGCCCTCGGCAAAGGCTGCATCCATGCTCGCCTGCCGGCGCTCCCCGGACATGAAGGTGAACCAGTTCGACCACGCTTCCTTGGCCGCAGCGTCGATCGTATTCTGGATGTAGACGACGAGCCCGCCTGCTGCGCGCAGCGCCGCGCTGATCCGGTTGACGTTGGGCACGATCTCCCGCGCCATGGGAATCTCGGCGATCTGGCCCAGCGCCATGAACCCGTTCTGCAGGTCCACGACGATATGAGCCGTCCGTGCCGGATCGAGCGCGTTGAACACGTGCAGGGAATCGCGCCGCTTGAGGACGCGGTCGATGGCAGCCTGCGGTATTGCGATCTTGTGCATTCGCACCTCCCACGCTGGGCTGTTATAATGACACATCGTGGCGATGGATTGTAGGGTGGGCAAAGGCGCGCGCCAACCGCGACGGCGGCAGGCGGAAGCCCGCCGCGCTTAGGGGCGGGATACCGCCATCCCTTCCGTGATTGCAGGATAGGCTATGTCGAAGGCCAGCTCATCGAGAATGCGCTCGCCGATGCCGTGCGTTTCTTCCACATCGACGCGCTATCTTCATTGGTCGGCTTCAAGGTCGATTTCGACATCCCGATTGGATCGAATCGGGATGCGCTGTAGATTCGTTGAGTTGCGCATGTCCTTACGTAAAACCGGTTCTCACTTTTTCCGGGACATGCACTAAGATTTCAATCCTTTGAAAGCGGGAACTTGGCCGGCGTGATGCCGCAGCTTTCGAGAAACTTGCGCACCTGGACGACCTCGTCCTTGGACAGATCGTGATGCGCGTGCGTGAACACGGCGACCTGCCCCTGGAGCTTCACCGCCACGCGATTCTTTGGCCTATTCTCCACTTCCGCCCCGACATCCTTCAGCAGATGCATGACCTTCTTGAAATCGATATTCGCGCTGATCGGGTGGGCGAACAGGGCGTGCAAGGTGACGCGATGATGGTGATTCATGTCCTTGCCTTTTGTTTGCGAGTGAACGCCGGCGCGTTCAAGCATCGTCGCTCGCGAGATCAAGCCCGGCGCCGTCGATCACAGCCTTGGCTGCCTCTATCGCGGCCTCGGCGGAATCGGCAGCTTGCGGGCATTCCCATATGGTGACGGTCTTGCCCGTCGCAAGCTACTTCATCTTTCTTCCGTCCGCGCGCTAAATCGTCGCAAACCACCGCAGCGGTGCTGACTCGACGACAGCGATCCAATACTCCTTGTATGCCGGCATTGGCATCTCCGTGTCATTGATTTTGTCGCGATATCCCCTCGAACTGAAGCGGAATTGCGGACGACCGGCTGAGGACTTATCCTGTTTGAGTGTTTCAACACGAGAGAGACGATGACGGACCTGACGCTCACTGAGCTTGAGGAGCGCATTGCCGCGGTACGGCAGAATATCAATGAATTGATTGAGCAGGCCGCGGCGTATTCCGGTGCGGAAGATGAAGACAGAACTGCAGACCGGATCGCCGCGCAGGAGCAGGAACTGTCCCGGCTGATGAAGCTCCGGGATGCTCTGCTAGCTCGGCGGTAGCGGAAGGGCGCGCGCTTGGTGCTCGTCAGAGCCATGGCATCCGTGCACGTCGCTTCGCTTGCGCCACGCTGATGCTACGGCCGGGGAGAGGGAGTCCGAGCGGGTCTATGGCGCCCTTGTGCGTCAACTTCATTGGAACGCGCTGTAGTCTGCATCGTTCAGGAACAGACGTGCGCA
>CAWJDY010000039.1:0-92046 GCA_963841705.1 uncultured Alphaproteobacteria bacterium | reverse complement strand
TCGGGATAGCGGATGTGGGGCAGCCCGCACGCACCGAGCAGGATGGCGTCGGCCTGCTCGCACAGCTTGACCGTCGTATCCGGAAGCGAGACGCCGGTATCACGATAGTGCCCGGCCCCCGCCGGCGCCTCGCGCAAGCGCAGCCGCAGGTCGGGATGCAATGCTGCGGCGGCTTGCAGGATTTGCACCGCCGGCGCCATGACCTCAGGGCCAATGCCGTCGCCGGCGAGCACGGCGATATGGAAGCTGTCATTGGCGCTCATGCGACGCGTTGCCTCGAGTGGTCAGCGTGTACACCGCGTGTGACTGTACGCTCTTCGGTACAACTGATGGGCGAGGGAAGCGAGGCGCCATTGTAAACAACAATGAATCTACAATGATTTTTCTCCGATAAGTTGAACTGGTCAATCACTGAGGCGCAAGCACGTGGCTTGCATCTGCCCGACAGTGGCCTCACGGAGGATTGCCGCCATAACAATCACCTCATCTCACCGCGCGAAGAACAAAGCCCGGCGCAGCAGCCCGCGCCGGGCTTTGAACGCACTTTTGAAGGATGTCCTTTTGTACATGAGTCCCGATTCATTGTACAGCAAAATTTGTTTGGACCGAAGCCGACTTGACCCCATGTGCGCTAACTTAAGGAATTCATCAGCCCGTCGGTCGTCATCGCCCGCGAAGGCGGACGATCCAGGAGTCACCGAAGGTCGGATTTGGGACGCCTTCGGCTCAAACCGCCGAGCACTCCGCGCAGGCCTATGTCCCCGATGAGGCCGTAACGCGGATGAGCAAAGCGACATGCGCAACACCGTCCGCGCGTTCCGCGCGCCTCTTCGTCGACCACACCGCATAAGCGGCTGGAACTCAAGTCTAAAACTGGCAAGCGAAATTGCCCACAGATTACAATTAGTCCAATTTGAGGCGAGATTACCTCGGCGGCAGGAATAAGTATCAGATTTGTCGATCTCAAATTGAATGTTGTCCTGCGCCTACGTAAAGATTTTGCCGCGGGCTGGGGTAAGTATTTCAATGTTGACCCGAATCAAGATCGAGCGAATGGGCCGCATCGGATGGCTTGCGGCCGCTCTGGTCGCAGCTCCTGCAATGGCGGCAGAAGGGCCGATGCCGGTGAAGGTGCCGTGGCAAGCCCCCGTGATCCAACCCTACGATTGGACCGGCTTCTATGCTGGCTTTCATCTTGGCTATGCCTGGGGCAATTCGAATTGGAGCGGCCCACCCAATCTCTCCAGCTCGCTCGACCTGTTTCAGTCATTCAATGCGTTCAAAGACGTGGGCAGCTTCTTCGGTGGGGTGCAACTCGGCTATGACTATATGCTGGCGAACCGCTTCGTGATCGGCATTCAGGCTGATGCCTCCTTCCCGAGCTGGCCAAATCTTGACGGAATCTCCATCGGCGGCACCTCGATCTTGCTCTCGCCGATGAACGGCCTGGAGACCTACAGCGAGACCGTGCTGGATTCCGGCACCTTGCGCGGTCGCATTGGTTACGCTCCTGGCAGCTGGCTCGTTTATGCGACGGGCGGCTTCGCCTGGACCTACAACCAGCTGACGCTGACGCAACTGGCCAGCGGCACGACGGATTCCCCTTTCCTGTGGCGATTGGGCTGGGCGGCAGGAGTCGGCATCGAGTTTGCGGTTGCGCCAAACTGGACGGCGAGCGTCGAGTACCTGGTCACGAGATACGGTGACAGCACAGTGATGTTCCCGAACGCGGGGGAGCAGTTCACGTCCGATTTTTCCCAGCAGCAGCTGCGCGCAGGACTGAACTATCGCTTCGGTGGCGGCCCGACGATCGGAAACCCCTTCGCGCCCACCCTGTCCGCGCCGGCGCCCGACGTCGTGAATTTTCACGGTCAAACTACGTTCGTCTGGCAAGGCTACCCGGCAATGCGATCGCCCTACGGGGGCACCAACAGCTTGCCCGGCAGCGGTCAGGGCCGCGAAACCGTCGACCTGACGCTCTATGCCGGCATACGGTTGTGGCAAGGTGCCGAGCTCTGGCTCAGCGAGGAGATCAATCAGGGTTTCGGTTTGGCCGACTCGCATGGGGTTGCCGGATTTCCCAGCGGCGAGGCCTTCAAGCTTGGCTCATCTTATCCTTATACGCGACTGCAGCGCGCGTTCATCCGCCAGACGATCAATCTCAGCGGCGAAAGCGAGAAGGTCGACGCCGGTATCGGCCAATTCGCCAACTGGCAAACGGCAAACCGCGTCGTGCTTACAGTAGGAAGGTTCGAAGTCCCCGACATCTTCGATACCAACAAATATGCCAACAGTCCCAGAACCGACTTTCTCAACTGGTCGCTGATCAATGCCGGCACATTCGATTTTGCCGGCGATGCCTGGGAATACACATACGGTGCGGCCGTCGAATGGTACTCTGGCGCATGGACCCTTCGCGGCGGCGTTTTCGACCTCTCGGCATCTCCCGAAGGCGGCGTCAGCCCCGACGCGTTCGGCCTCGACCCGACCTTTCAGCAATTTCAGTTGGTCGGGGAAATCGAGGAACGCCACGAATTGTGGGGCCAGCCGGGTAAGTTCAAGATCACCGGCTTCCTCAGCCGCGGGCGGGCGGGAAGATACCAGGACGCCATCGCGCTTGCTCAAATAACCGGTCAGCCCGCCGACATTACGGCTGTCAGGAACTATACGAGTTGCCCCGGCGTCAGTATCAACCTGGAACAACAAGTCTCGCCAACGGTCGGCGTGTTTGTCCGCGCCGGTTGGGCTGACCCCAATGTCGAGCCGCGGGACTTTACCGACATCGATCGGACCGTTTCGGGAGGGATCTCGCTGAATGGCAAGAACTGGGGCCGCCCGGATGATACGATCGGGATCGCTGGTGTGGTCAACGGCATTTCAGGCGTCCACCAGGCGTTTTTAGACGCTGGAGGCTTGGGCATCCTCATCGGCGACGGACAGCTGCCTAATCCTGGGTCCGAGAAGATTCTCGAGGCTTATTACAACCACGCACTTTCATCAGCCAGGCGCATCACCTTCGACTACCAGTACATCACTAACCCTGCCTACAACACCGACCGCGGTCCGGTGCATGCGTTTGCGGGACGCTTTCGCGCCCAGTTTTAGCAATCCGGGGCGCAGCCCAATCGTCCCAAGACTGCTCTTGGCACTAACCGGCCGTGTGGCGTGATCCGGAAGATTTGGTACCGATCGGGGAACAGCGGACATAACTCGGCTGATTATCCTCCGCCTTGCTACGCAGCCATCAAGCCTATGCTATAATGGCACAATGACCAACCTACAGGAGGCAATTGCGAAAATCTCCACCCTCCCCGAGGCTACTCAGGAGACCATCGCAGGGGGTTTATTGCTCCACGTTTGGCCTTGCCGCTCCTCGGTGTGGTGGGCGCGAGGCCGTTGGCAGCGCGTGCACAGTGGGCTGATCGAGTGCGGCGAATTGGCGTGCTGATGCCGTTTGACGGATCCGGCGTCCCGCATCAGCGCCTTCGAGTTCGGCCCGGGAACGACAGGGCTCGATTTGAAAGAGGCCAGCCCGGAGCGCTGGCGTATCAGACCGCGTTTATGACGCTTGCCGGAGCATCTGGCCGAGTAGGGTTTCAAGGGCAGCACGGTCGCGATCGGAGACACCGCGATGAAGCGTGATGTAGCCGTCAGGCCGAACCAGCAATAGGGCGCCGCCAAAGGCGTCGTACTTGTCGTGAACAACTCGCCACGCGTCGATCGTGATCGTTACTCCGCGGCTTTCGGACGGTAGATCTGGCGCAGTCGGTTTTCCCACGACAAATAGTGCTCGCAGCCTGTCACTTCCGCGGCGCCCAATTAGCGCGGAAAGCCACTGATGAGTGTTGCTAAGAGATTCTGCCGAAGAGTCAGCGCCAGAAAAGGCGAGAACGGTCCAATGCAGGCCACGCAGCGCGTCGTACAAACGCATTGGTTCAAGATTGGGCCAGCGAACTAATCCACCGTCCCGAATGTACTCGCCCGGCCTCGGTTCACGCCGATGTTGGTCGTCGTTGAGAGGGCTGTCGGAATAAGAGACTCCGACTTCGGTAAAGAACTCCGCCGCCGTCTCGCGTACTTTATGGAATTTGAGTGCGGTGGGAACGGCGACCCGAAATAAGACTTTCTGGCTCGTAGATGGATCGAGTAGCATATCGAAGAATTGATCCGTGGAGTTGGTCAGCTTTTGGGCCACCGGCCGTCGCTCCACGCTATAGCTGTCAAGCAGGCTGTCGGGCGCCCATCCCTTGTGGACGTAAGCAAGCTTCCACGCGAGATCGAACGAATCCTGCACGCCAGTATTCATGCCTTGGCCGGACAGTGGCGCAATTGAATGCGCGGCGTCTCCTGCGAGAAAAGCGCGGCCTTTGCGAAATGTCGGTGCCAAGTGGTTGCCGAACCGAACGACGGTAATCCAGGCTGGGTCGAAAAGCTCAACCGGCCCGCCGATCGTCTCGGAAGCCTGCGCGGCCAATTCCTCAAGAGTCACCTTGGGCTCTTGTCCCTCGGGGGTATCATCGGGGACCGCAACGAGGATACGCTGCATGCCTGGTAGCGGCACGGCGATCGTGTATCCCTTATCCGTTAGCGCTACGTACCCGACGCCCTCTTCCTGAGATAAAGGCCACTTGGCTTGAATATCAGCGACCGAGACCTTCAGCCCCTTCAATTGATGGCCTTCCCACCCGATGCCGATGTCATCGCGCACACCACTTTTGCTCCCATCGCAACCGACGATCCATGCGGCTTCGAAACTCTCCTCGCCACCCGAAGCCAGCTTCAGAGTGATACGTGCGCTGGAGTCTAACAGTTCTGTCCGAGTTGCTTCGACAGAACGCTCGACCGGCGCGCCGATTCTACGGAGGTATTTGTCAAGAATTTTCTCGGTAACGTCCTGACCAACCATCATTGGCGTCGGATGAGCACTGTCACCCAAATCAGCTTCGATCGTACCCGCAGGCACGCCATAGGTGTTTACATGAATACGCCGCAGCGGGGTGGTCCTGCCATTCCACAAGTGATGCAGGCCCATCAAATCAAGGGCATCTTGTGAACGGGGCCAAAACACGGGTGCCCGGCCGTAATCTTTGGTCGATGGTGCTTTGTCGACGATACGGACCGAGAGTCCATGACGAATAGCCTCGCACGCCAGCGTCATTCCGACTGGCCCCGCCCCAATGATGGCGACGTCAACTTCCTTTGATTGGGTCATACTGGTCCTCGCTGGATCTGCACGATGAAGCCATCGCAGTGGGTCTCTCCTTCCGGCCGCCGACGGCGAGCCAGGAACGATGAGTAGCCTGATTGATTTTTCAGCACGCGCCATCCTGCCGGCGAATCTGCGCCGTCGGGCCGACGATCCTGCGGCGCCGGGCCTCTTGCCTCGCCAGCATCTTTTGCGAGCGGACTGCGGACCTCTTCCTCGGAGTGCGCTCCACGAGCCGAGGTCGGATTGGAGCGCGCCTGCGGGACCTTCAGAACCAGTTGCCCGCCGGTATCTCGATTGTTTCTCTTCGACGCCATGATTCAGGTTCCCTTCGACGACATGGCAAATGCCGCTCTGACCGCGAGACCGATCAGCAATGGGGACACCTTGCACAGCGTCCGGATGAGTCTCGCAGGTGGGTACTCCTGGAGTTGGCTCCGCTCCGAATGTCGGTATGCGACCGGGGGCGGCCGGCCCCAGGAGACGAGGCCGGCCGCTGGCGAACCCGGTCCGAGGGGTGGGGGGATGCGACCGGGAACGCGAAACGCATTAGTTTCTGCTCCGGCTCAGCACCTCCAACGGTGAGCATTATTTCTTTCTAGAAAGATTTCTAGCGTGTGGTATATGAGTAGATATCTTCCTTGCAAGAGACTTTTGGATCACTATTATGTGACCTTAGTCGCAACTGAGAGACGCGGAGAGCTTGAGGATGCGTCATACGGCGGACGAATTGCTGACGCGGATGAAGAAGACCTGGCCGAAGACGGTTACGCCGACCGTCGAAGTTATTTTAAGAATTTATCGCTTGAACGACCTCGCCCGCGCGAATGCGCGGAGACAGACGTCCCGGCACGGACTGAGCTTGACCGATATCGACGTGCTCGCGGCATTGCGCCGCGCGCCGCCCCCGCAGGAGCTGTCTCCGACCGAGCTCTATAGCGCCGTTCTGATCTCCTCCGGCGGACTCACCAAGGTCCTTCACGGCCTCGAGAGCCGCGGCCTTATCAGCCGCGTCGCTGACGATGAGGATCGGCGAAGCCGCCGCGTGCGGCTAACGCCCGCGGGCCGGGCGCTTGCGGAGCGGGCCGTGGCCGCCGTGCAGGCGTCGGGCGAGGCGCTTTTCTCCAGGGCGCTCTCCACGGCAGAGATGCAGCGCCTAGCCGGCCTGCTCCGCAAGCTACTGTTGGCGGTCGAACCCTGAGCACTGCGCGATGTTGGGCGTTTCATCCGACGCTTGCGTGGCACGAGGGACCCGCGGCACAACGCGGCTGCGCGCACTGCGGTCAACACCTGTAACTGAAGGTTGGACCTAGAATGGCACTGCGCCTCGAAGACTACGCAATGATTGGAAACTGCAAAAAAGTGTGGGCGGGATCGACAGGCTCGTCGCCGACTAATAGGTGTTCGATTCTTTCGCCAGGCGGGTTTTCAATCTTGGCAATGATCGTCATGACCCGAAAGCGGTTCAAGTAGCCCGCCTGAGAGCTGCCCGTGCCTTTCTTCCCATGACAGGAGGAGAAGGCTGTTGGGCCGTGCCCGCTCCCGTCGATATCATCGCCGCCGGCACCGTGTGCCTCGCCGGCGGTGAGTGCTATCGCGGTTGCCGCCAGAAGCACGGCGAATGATTTCCTCTCATTCCTCTTCTTATCCTCCCTAGCTCATCATCGTTTGTCCGCTGTGATAGAGGACGTAGGCAGCCACGACGAAGATCAAGACCGCGAAGATGCGCTTCAGCGTGTCTTTGCCGTGCGACAGTCGATTGGCCAGCATCATGCCGACGAGCCCGCCAGGATGCCGCCGGCGATGAACTCGCCGGCGATCCGCCAATCGACCAGACCGGACAGCGAGTAGTTGATCGCCGTGGCGAGCCCGAGCTGCCCACTGCCAGCAGCGAGGAGCCCACTTCCTTGATCATCGGCATGCGGGTAGCCAGCATCAGGCTCGGCACGATCAGGAATCCGCCGCCGATGCCGAAGAATCCCGACGCCATGCCGGCCAGGAACGCGACAGCCGCTGTTAGCAGGCAGGTTGCGAGATTGGCCTTCCGCTCGGCCGCCGCATTTTCACGGCGCGGCCGCAGCATCATGGCACCAACGGCGACCATGACGAGCCCGAACAGAAACAGGAGCCGATTGCCGTCGACGAGCTTGCCGAGGCTCGATCCCGCGAGGGCGCCGAGCGTGCCTACGACCGCAAAGATGACGGCACATCGCCAGCGGACGTTTCCGGCGCGGGCATGGCCGGTGATATTGGCGAAAGCATTCACCGAAACCGCAAGCGCGCCGGTACCGATCGCGATATGGGGCTGAGCCACGCCCACGACGTAGAGCAAAAGCGGGGTTGCGAGGATGGAGCCGCCGCCTCCGACCAGTCCGAGCGAAAACCCGACAAGCGCTCCAGAAGCCAGCGCGGCGCTGATCATCGCGATCATGGTCGCGATCCTTTCATGGGCTCGGTGGGGATGAGCCCGGAATGAGGCGATCGTGAGCGATCATCCCGACGAGCATGGTGACCAGCATCCACTTTCCGCTATGCCACTCTGCCGACCGGCTCGACACGGGCGAACATGGCGGCGTCCGTGAAGCTCCTGCGAGGCGCCGCCGCTGGCAGCGCCGGGGCGGCGGACCCGAGGTGCGGTGTCTCCCCACAGAAAATCTGATGCAGCGTCGCGAGCAGGGCGACCGCGCGGGCATCTGCAATTCGATAGAAGACCTGCTTGGCCTCCCGACGCGCCTCGACGATACCGTTCTCGCGCAGTTCGGCGAGTTGTTGTGACAGGCTCGGCTGGCGAAGGCCGAGACTGGTTTCGAGATCGCCCACCGACCGCTCGCCTTCGAGGAGCGCGCAGGCGATCATCAGCCGGTTCGGATTGGCGAGGCTCTTCATGAAATTCGTCGCGGCTTCCGCCTTCCCGCGTGTGACCTTCGAGTCGGTCTTCTGTACTTTGCGCATGATCACTCCCAGGCTGCGCCCGCAAGCGCGTCGAGCGGAAATTTGAGATAGCGACGCCTATTGCCCTCGGGCTCGGGAAGGCGACCACCACGCACATTCACCTGCAGCGCATGCAGGATCAGCTTCGGCATCGGGAGCGTGCGGTCGAGTGCCTCACGCAGGGCGACAAAGTCCGCCTCGCTCTTGCCCACCAGATGCAGATTCAGGCGTCTCTGATCGCCCACAGTGCTTTCCCAGAGCGGCTCGCGGCCGCCCGGCTGATAGTCGTGGCCGGTGAAGACCCTTGTCTCGTCGGGAAGAGCGAGGATGTTGCGAATCGATCCCCACAGTGTCTTGGCACTGCCGCCGGGGAAATCGGCGCGCGCCGTGCCGCTGTCCGGCATGAACAGCGTGTCATGTACGAATGCAGCATCGCCAATGACGTAGGTGATCGAGGCGAGCGTATGTCCGGGCGAGAACAGCACATGCGCATGGAGCGAGCCGATCTTGAAGCGATCGCCATGTGCGAAAAGACGGTTCCACTGAGAGCCGTCCGCAGCCAGCTCCGGCCAGTTATAGATATCTTTCCAGAGGCGCTGCACATCGACGACATGCTCGCCGATCGCGGTCGGAGCGCCCGTCTTCTCCTGGAGATAGTGTGCAGCCGAGAAATGGTCGGCATGCGGATGAGTGTCGAGGATCCATTCGACGGTCAGGCCTTTTTCCGCGACATAGTCAAGGATCGCATCGGCGTTAACTGTCCCGGTCGCCCCCGACTTCTCGTCGAAGTCGAGCACGGGGTCGATGATGGCGCAGGTCTTGGTCGTTGGATCGCTGACGACGTACTGGATGCTCCAGGTGCGCGGGTCGAAGAAGCCTCTGACGCGAGGCTTTGTGATTATGAGCTGGTTCATGGCGGGCCTCACAGCTTTCTCAAGCGGAAGTACCAGTCGCCCGTGTCAGGTATGGGTTCCTGCTCGCCGGCCGCTTGAAGCGTGAGCGGGGGCGGCTCGATTACCGGATCGCCATGACGCCAGCCCTCGGGGGTGGAAACCGCCTCCCTGTCCGAGGTCTGCAGCGCCTCGACGAGACGGAGGATCTCCTCGACGGAGCGGCCGGTCGACATCGGGTACCAGACCATCGCGCGGATCAGGCCGTCGGGGTCGATCACGAAGGTCGCCCTTACGGTCGAACTGTCGGCCGCGTCCGGATGAATCATGCCGTAAGCGGCGGCGATCGCCATGGACGGATCTTCTGTGATCGGGAACGGCACCGTCACGCCGAAGCGTTCGCGGATCGACCGCACCCAGGCGATATGGGAGAACAGACTATCGACGGAGAGCGCCAGCAGATCACAGCCCAGCGCTTGGAAGCGGTCGTGGGCTTTCGAGAAGGCGACGAACTCGCTGGTGCAGACCGGCGTGAAATCCGCCGGGTGCGAGAAGAACACCAGCCAGCGGCCGCGATAATCGTCCAGCGATCGCTCGCCCATGGTGGTGCGGGTCGAGAAGCGCGGCGCGGGGCTGCCGATCAGGAGCGGGCGGGTCACGACGGCCGGCGTCGGTCGTTCAAGTACGGGCTCGGTCATTTGTGATCTCCTCCAGAGCCGTTGCGATGTGCTGCTAGCCATGTCCGGACCGCGTTGGTGTCGATGCCGAGCTCCGCCGCCTTGGCAAGCAGCTCCGCATCGGTATGTGAATCAAGAGCACCTGAGAGAACCCAAAGGTAAAAGGAGCGCGCGCCGCTCCTGCAGTGCGCGACGACGGGCCCAGGCGCCTGTTCGATCGTCGCCTTGAGAAGCCGAGCGTCGTCCTCGCTCATGCCCGTGCTCGTCACCGGGATATGGACGTAGGCGAGCCCAGCTGCGCGGGCGGCCTCCTCTTCGGCCACCGAGCCGAGCTGGCTCGGGTCTTCACCGTCCGGGCGGTTGTTGACGACGGTCGTGAAGCCAAGCCGTCTAAGCTCTTGAAAATCCGAAAGCATCGGCTGCGGCGCGACCGCGAGCTTCTCGGTGACTGCAATAGGTTTCATCGGGACTCCTTGACGTAGATCAAAGGTTACATAATTAGATAAATCGAGATATGAAATATTGCAAGTGACAAGCCGCAACTAGAAAATGGAGCTTGTGCAAAGAGGCGCGGCAGGTTCCGCACAGATGAAACACGCCGTGTTGATCATCGGGGGCGGCGCCTCGGGCATCACAGTCGCGGCGCAGCTGAAGCGCCATAACCCGAGCCTTGACATCGCTATCGTCGAGCCGTCGGAGCTCCACGGGTACCAGCCGGGCTGGACGCTGGTCGGCGCCGGTGTCTTCCGCCGCCAGCAGACCGAACGGCGCGAGGAAAAGCTGATCCCTAAAGGCGTGACGTGGATCACAGCCGCGGCGGCAAGATTTCTTCCGGAAGAGAAAGTCGTCCGGCTCTCGGATGGCAGGCAGGTTCGCTACGACTTCCTCGTCGCCTGCCCCGGCCTCAAGATCAATTGGGACGCCATCGAGGGGCTGACGGATACGTTGGGACGCAATGGCGTATGCAGCAATTATCGGCCCGACACCGCGGAGTACACTTGGCAGCTGATCAAGAGCTTTCGTGGCGGGACCGCTCTGTTCACCCAACCGACCATGCCGATCAAATGCGCCGGCGCACCGCAGAAAATCATGTATCTCATGGCCGACCACCTGCGGCGCAATCGCAAGCTTTCATCCGCCTCGCTCGAATTCAACCTGGCGGCCGACGCCCTGTTTGGCGTGCCGTTCTTCGTTCCGTCGTTGCAGAAGGCGGTCGACGGCTACGGCATCAAGGTCGCCTACAAGCACAATCTCAAGGCGATCGACGGAGCGGCGAAGACCGCGCTGTTTTCCGTGACCGACGCGGACGGTAAGATCTCCGAAGTCGAGAAGCACTTCGACTTGATCCATGTCGTGCCGCCGCAGACCGGCCTAGATGTCATTCGCGCAAGTCCGCTTGCGAACGCCGCCGGCTGGATCGAGGTCGATCCTGCCAACCTGCGTCATGTTCGCTATCCGAATGTCTTCGCCCTCGGAGATGCGGCTTCCACGACCAACGCCAAGACTGCAGCGGCCGTGCGCAAACAGGCGCCTATCGTGGTCGCCAATCTGCTCGCCGCAATGAAAGGCGAGCCGCTGCCGAAAGCCTATGACGGCTACGGGTCCTGCCCGCTCACCGTTGCCTATGGCAAAATCGTGCTCGCCGAGTTCGCCTATGGCGGCAAGGTGACGCCGAGCTTCCCGCTCGACCCGCGCGTACCCCGCCGCAGCATGTGGCTCCTGAAGACGAAGCTGCTTCCCTGGCTCTACTGGTCTCACATGTTCAAGGGCCGCGAATTCGACATCCCTCACCGTGCGAGGGGCTGGTGACGTGCCGAGGGCACGTCGGCTATTCGGCGCGATGCGCCCGCGCGTCCGACACCGCCGGCCCTGAAGCCGGCATGATCGAGCGTGGAGTGCATGAAGGAGTTGATCAGATAGACGGGCGTACCCCATAGGCCGAGCCATCTGCCTGTGCCATAAAGCCCCACCTCAGCCATGCAGCCGGCGGGGCAGCGCGCTGCCCGGAACGGTCAGCTATGCCGAGCTGGAACCATACAAAGGCCCGGATGGCTCGACCACAGTGCTGAGCAATACGATCTTTTCCACCGTGCCCGGCGCCCCCGTGTTCGTGGGCAAGGCGACGCGCTATCGCTCGAAGCACGCGAAACTCGGCCACGACCTGGACATGACCGGGCACAACGCGTTGCAGAGTACGTTCGTGTTCGACGCCTAGCGTCGCCGTCCGACATGCGGGTTCTGCGCACGCAGAACTGGTTCGTGCCGATCATGGGTAGCCTGATCGGCACCGCCTGGATCGCGCTGCTTCTGTGGGAGCAGAGCCCTTACGGCCGTTACCTTGACCATGGCCGCTGGACCGAGCTCGGCTTCGCTGCCGCCATCTGCGGCGTTTTACCGGGCGGCGACATGCTGTTACCGGGGTTGCTTTATGCCGGGGGCTGGCTGCTGATGTTGGCAGCGATGATGCTGACGACTACCTTGCCACTGTTGCAACGGTTCGATCGCCTTGCCGCCACGCACGGCGATCGCGTCGAGCTGATCGCGCTTCTGATCCTGGGCTATCTGCTCGTGTGGCTGGGCTTCGGCGTGGCGGCGCATCTGTTTGATGCGGCGCTGCACGCGATGGTGCAGCGATCGGATTGGTTGACGATAAACGCCTGGGTGCTGGGCGCGGTCGTGCTGGTGATTGCCGGACTGTTTCAGTTCAGCCGGCTGAAATATCACTGCTTGGACAAGTGCCGCACGCCGCTGAGTTTTATTATGCAGCACTGGCATGGCATCACACCGCGACGCGATGCGTTCCTGCTCGGCACGCATCACGGTGTGTTCTGCGTCGGCTGCTGCTGGGCGATCATGCTGCTGATGTTCGTCGTCGGCAGCGGTAATGTTGGCTGGATGCTTGTGCTTGGTGGAGTAATGGGGATCGAGAAGAATGCGGCGTGGGGCAGGAAGCTCGGCCGGCCTCTTGGTCTTGCTCTGATTGCCTGGGGCGCGCTCATCGTGGGTGGTCACCTGGAGCCGACCCAATAACCAAACAATCCTCAACCTTTAATCAAGGTCAGCATTGATTGAGTTATATTACCGATCCAAGTTAGCTTTCTGCCACCAACTGATCTTGCCGATAGAGACCGTGGCCGTTCGGCCGGAGACGAGAGCAAGGTCGGCGGGCGGGTCGTCGAGTTTGATGCGAACCGGAATGCGCTGCGCCAAGCGAACCCAGCTGAACGTCGGATTGACCAAGGCCAACAGATCGGTGCTCGTGCTCCGGTTCTGGTCCTCGATTCCGGATGCAATACTCTCGACGTGACCGGACAGCACGCGAGCATCGCCGATCAGCTTGACGCTCGCGTCCTCGCCGATATGGATGCGACGCAGCTTGGTCTCCTCGAAATAGCCCTCGACGCGATACGTGTCGGAATCGATCAGCGCAAAAACACTCGCGCCGGCATTGACGTAGCGACCCGGCAACAGACCGAAATTCGTGACAATGCCGTTGACGGGCGCCAATACCGTCGAACGTTCGAGATTGAGTTGCGCAACTTCGAGCGCCGCGTTCGCCTCATCGAGCTGCGCCTGCGCAACGTCGACCGCCTGCTGATTCCGCTCGACCTGCTGCGCAGTGACGGCAAGACTGGTCAGGCTCTTGCTGCGCGCCAGATCGCGGTTGTCTTGATCCAGCGTCGCCAGACGGCTCGCGACCTCGGCCTTGGCCTGATCGAGCGCATATTGAAAGCGCCGTTGATCGATGCGAAAGAGCAGCTGGCCCTTCCTCACCTTCTCGTTGTCATGAACAAACACGTCACTAACGAGTCCTGATACGTCAGCGGCCACGGTCACGACGTCGGCGCGCACGCGACCGTCACGCGTCCATGGTGCAAGCATGTAATAGCTCCAGAGCTGCCAGCCGACCACAATCGCTGCCAGCACCACGAGCAGCGTGACCAACATTCGGCCGGCAGAGGCGAAAAGCATCTTCATCGGTGCACTACCCCGGAATTCACGGTCGGCGGCCTCATACGAACGTCACAATGCTCATCGCCGCCGTCACAACGCCGAGCAAAATGACATAAATCGCAAGGTCGAACAGCGCACGATGCCACACGAACCGATAGAGGCCGGAAGCATCCAGCACCCGCTTCAGCAAAAGCTGAAGCAGAAAGGCGATTGCGGCCGAAATCACAAAAATCGGGAAGTACACGCCGTAAATGTCGAATTCACCAATCACGGCGCGTCCTCCAATCCCGTAATGCTTGCAGCCTGGTTCGGCGCGGATAGTGCGGCAGCCGGGATCTGCATCGGCCGATAACATGGCGCATCAGGGTAGAGCGTCCGCCGCAGCCCGACAACCGCGGCGACACAAGCACTCGTGCTCGCGCCGCAGGCCGCCACTTCGCCGATCGCGAGGTCGATCTTTTGTAGCAAATCGTCGCCGAGTGGCGCCACACGACCGCGCGCCAAAGCGCGGAAATGCGCCGCAAGGCCGGCGAACATCGCCGCGAGCGTTTCTTGGGCTCGAGCTGACATTTCCGGGGCGACAGATCGCGTCTGGATGACGTTGGCACCGAGCCGCAGGTCCTCGAGCGCGTCGGCAAACTCGTGTTGCGGGCGCGGCTCGAAGCGTGGCCGCCGATACAGCAACAGCGCAACGCGATCGAGCATGCGGCTCGCCCATTGGCCGCGCGTCACGGGGGCGCCTTCGGCAAGATCGGCGAGATCGCGATACGTTGCCCGGATAATGCGGCGCGCGCTGGCCTGCGTGCCGATGACACGCATCAGTCGCGTCACGACGAGCGCCGCAACGCCGCCGAGAACAAAGGCGCTGTTGGAATTGAGGATGGCCGCAAAATCCGCGGTGTAGGTCGTCTGCAGGCTGATTTCGACGGTGAAGCCCAAGGCGAGGGCCAGGCCGACCGGGGCATAAGCTGGGATCGCCATCATGATGCCGGCCGGGATCAGCACGAATCCCAGCACCGCACATAACAGAACGAATCCGTCGATCGCCGGCAAGACGAAGAACTGATAGACGATCACAACCGGAATACACAAAGCCAGGAGCGTAACGATAGTGCGGATTGTCGGCGTCGGATCATCGAGCGACGCGAACAGCGTGGAGGCCACGGCGGCAAAGGCGATGGCGCTGGCGCCTTCCGGCCATGCCGTTAGCGATCCAAAAGAATGCGCAGATGCCCATCGCTACGGCGGCCGCGAGCGCCGACAACAGCGCGATGCCGGGGTCCGTGTGCATCGCCTTCGGGCCGATCTGCGCGGCAGCAGCGCGAATCTCCGCGCTCGGCGCCTGCGCGGGCTTGGCAAGATAGGCGGCAAAATCGAGGCAAGCCTGCCAGGACTGGATCAGCTCATCCAGCCGCACTGTGATGTTGACGGTGACGAGATCGGCCCAGCGCGATTGCGGTCCGACGGACGGCACCGCGGCGGCACAGGCGGCCCGCAGCTCCGCGGCGCGTCGGCCATCTCCGGGCAGTTCCAACTGCAGCCAGTCGTAAACGTCGGTGAGCAAGCGCGACAGTTTGGCATCGAGCGGCCCGATCCCGCGCAGCACGGTGAGTCTATCTTCGATCACGCCGATGAGGGGCAACAGCGCCACCATCTTGCGGTCGAAGGCACGGATCGAGCCCATGACCGGACGGCGCGGCGACGTGTCGAAACGCAAGCCCGTCCCGAGCGTATAGAGCTCGGTAATATCGACAGCGATTCGGCGCCGCTCCATCTCGAGTTGCGGCGTCGGCGCCTTGGTCAAGCCCTCGGCAATCCAAAGGCGTGCATCGGCGATGGCGCTGCGCAACTTTTGTTCGAATGCCGAGAGCGCGCTTTTCGGAAATATGAGACTGTGAACGACGGCGGCGCAGAGCACACCGATCGTGATCTCTTCGACGCGCGATACAGCGGTGTCGAAGACCGTGCCCGGAGCGAGCACGCTCGGAAAGCCAGTCAACGCCGCGGTATAACCTGCCAGCACGAACATGTAGGATCGCGGCGTGCGATCCAGCAACGAAACGAATACGCAGAGCGCCACCCAAAGGATGATCGCGAGCGTCGTCAGCTCGGGCGCATTGACCAGATTGGGAACGATGGCGACCATGGCGGCGCCGCCGATGCACGTGCCGATGGCGCGATAGACGGCCTTGGCGCGCATCACGCCGGAAAGCGGCTGGCTGGTCAGATAGACCGTCGTCATCGCCCATGCCGGACTCTTCAGGTCCAGGCTGAACGCGATGAATAGCGCGAGAATTGTCGCGAGCCAGCAGTTGACGGAGAATATGATCGGACGAAGGCCAACGTCGTTGATCATATTACATCTAGTTGTGTCTGATGATTTCGGCTGGAGAAAACTCGACGGTACCCCGGATTATTTTGCGTGAGAAATCGGCCATAACGACTGTTGTCCTGTGCAATCCGATTGAAGAGCGTACGATTTGTAAGCGATGGAATTCCATTCAGATGTCGATCAGGTTCTCTCAGCTTACCGCAAAACTGATAAAATCGCATCAACCGATGTGGGGCAGCCGCGCGTGAGCTTGATTACCTTTGATACCATGATTGCTGCTGGCGTGAGTTGCTGTGGCCCGCGATAAACGCAATCGAAGAAGGAGGTTCTCATGGTCAAGAGTGCCCTTTATGCCGCGATTGGGTTCGCTGCGATCTCCTCGATAGCCTGGGCAGAAGACCTTTCTTCGGCGACGGCTCCGTTGCCTCCCGGGACATTCACCACGTTAGCGCACTCTGACGAATGGAAAATTGCGAACGCGCTGAGCGCGGGCCCCGCCAGCATCACAGAGCACGCAACCGTGATTGATTGGCCCGCGAATCCGAACGATGAAATGTCTCGTGGCAGGGTGCTTCGCCAGGGCACCAATGGTTGGACATGCCTGCCCGATGTTCCCGGAAGGCCTCAACACGACCCGATGTGCGTGGATGAGACCATGATGAAGTGGTTCATGGCGACTCTGGCCGGGAAGAAGCCGGACATCGATCGCGTTGGACTGTCCTATATGCTGATGGGCGAGGCGAGGCAGGGACAGGGCGCAACGCCGGCAAAAGACCCCAGCCAGGTCAAAGAATGGTTCTATATCGGCCCGATGATCATGGTCGTCCTTCCGGATTCAGCCAAGGACGCGCTCCGGGGCATCAATCAGGATATCTCCAATAACCAGCCCTATACAACGCTCCTCAGTTCCGCAGATGTAGCGACGCCACTCTGGGTCATTCCCTTTGCAAAGGGCGGCAACAGGCTCAAGGAGGAGCCAGCAAAATAGGGTCTGGCTACGAAAGTGGAATGCGGGGAAGCGGTCATGATCAATCGACGCGGGAGAACGTCATGACTTGCGTCAATGAGGGAGAATAAAGGCGCGTTTGGTGCCGAAATGTCCTTCATGCCGGTACAACCCTCGCTGCTGCATCAGCTTTCAGTTCCGGTGCAACCGCTCAAACGGCTCTAACGCCCGATATCGTATGGCACGCATCTAAATTGATGGAGGCTGTTATGCCCTTGGCCAGGATTGACGTGAGTAAGGACGCTCCGCCAGAGCGCATCAAGGTTGTGAGTGAAGCCATCTATAGCGCGATGGTCGAGCTCGCGAATGTGCCGTTGCACGACAAGTTTCAAATCGTCACACGTCATGCCGCCGACGAGATTATCTATCCGAAGGAGGGATATTTAGGACTGACTTACACCAGCGATTTGATCTTGATCCAGATCACCTGGGTCGCCGGTCGATCTACCGAAGTCAAAAAGAAGTTTTATAAGCGGATAGCCGATGAGATTCACGAGCGGACCGGCGTACGAAAAGAAGACGTCTGGATCAATCTCGTCGACGACGCCAGGGAAGACTGGTCTTTCGGCAACGGCGAGATGCAATACGCGCCAAAATGAGGCTTCGGGTTTGCCGCGATCTCCTCGATAGCCTTGGCCCGGAGGTACGGCTTTCCCGCATCCGGCTCTTCCCGAGATTCATCTCGTAGTGGTCGCTCCTTCACTGCGGGGTCGAGTGACGATCGGGAAGACCTTCCGTGCGCTATCTTCGAGCAAGAGTGTGAAGTGCCCCGGCAATGGACGCCGTCGTGAGCCTGCCTTAATTCAGCAGCCCAGGCCGACTTGCAAATCTGCGCAAGACGCAATCGAAGGCGGCAATATCGCAAAAGCGATCTTCGGGCACGCTGCTTAGCTCCGTTGTGCGAAGGGACGCCTGAGCCTGGGGGTTGACAGTGGCGGAGGGGAATGGTAATTCATGGTTCATGAGGGACGATTCATGATAGCGATAGCTCAAATACGCAGGCAGCTGATCGAGGACACGCACAAGCGCGTTCTTCAGGTCACCCGAGATCTCATCGCGGAGGGCGGATGGGCTGCAGCGCAGATATCCGTGATCGCCAGTCGCTCCGCCTTGGCGACGGGGTCGATCTACCGCTATTTCGACTCCAAGGTTGACCTGTGCGTGCAGGTGCTTTCGCAGGTCTCGGAACGCGAGGCGCAGATTGTTACCGACATCGTCGATACCGATGGCGATGCCACTTCGAGATTGCGTGACGCCGTCGCGACGTTCGTGAGGCGCGCGGCGCGCGCGCCACGTTTGGCCTATGCATTGATCGCCGAGCCCTGCGAGCCCGAGGTCGACGAGGCCAGGCTCAGGTACCGTGACGCGCTCGCCGGGCAGTTCGCGCGCCTGATCGCCGAGGGCATTGGCCGCGGCGAGTTCGTCGACATGCCGGCCGACGTGCTTTCCACCTGCGTCATCGGAGCGATGATGGAGCCGCTGATCCGGCCGCTCGCGCGCGC
Source organism: uncultured Alphaproteobacteria bacterium (assembly GCA_963841705.1). Classification (GTDB taxonomy): domain Bacteria; phylum Pseudomonadota; class Alphaproteobacteria; order Rhizobiales; family Xanthobacteraceae; genus VAZQ01. Next base: position 73,548 of record CAWJDY010000039.1, on the reverse strand, counting down.
GGTCACCCACCCGATGCCGGAGATCGAAACGCTGGCGGAGCAGGTGGCGACGGTTTGCGTCCGCATGGTCCGCGCGAAGGAAACCAAGTTGACCAGTGTCAAGGTAACCCGGAAGCCGTCATGAACATGCATCTTGAAAGCACCTCGCTGGCGCTTCAAATTCCTTCGACTGACCGCGTCGAAACTCACGAGGTGCTCAACCAGGCCGCTCTGTGCCTGGGGCACAACGCATTCACCGGCGATGTTGCGCTTCAGGAGCTTGTGGCGGTGCACGCTCCGTGGCTCATCCCGAACGCGACCAGCCTTGGCGCGCTTGCCGGCGACGAGCAGGTCCAGGATCTCGCAAGGCTGGCGAACGAACACAATCCGCAGCTTCGCTCGCATGATCGCTTCGGCAATCGTCTCGACTGGGTCGAGTTTCATCCGGCTTGGCATCAGCTCATGGCCCTGGCCTTCCGCCACGGTGTTCATGGTCTCGCCTGGACCACGCGCGAGTCTTCCGGCCACTTCGCCCGGGCGGTGCTGAGCTATCTGTGGAATCAGGTCGAAAATGGCACCGGCTGTCCGACCGGGATGGCGTACGCGGCGTGTGCCGGATTCGCCGGCCGTCCGCAGTTCGCGCTGTGGCGGGAAAAGACTTTGTCGGCAGAGTACGACCCGCGCCGATTGCCGCTGACACAGAAAAGCGGGGCCGTGATCGGCTACGCCATGACCGAGAAGCAAGGCGGCTCCGACCTGCGCCAGACGCAGACGACCGCCATGTTCGTCGGCAGAGAAAACGGCGCGCAGATTTACTGCGTAACCGGCCACAAGTGGTTCTTCTCTGTGCCCACCTCCGACGGCTTCTACACGCTGGCCCAGACGAAATCCGGCGTTAGCTGCCTGTTCGTTCCGCGCTTCCTGCCGGACTGCAGCCCCAACCGCGTCTTGGTGCAGCGCCTGAAGGACAAATGCGGAAACCGTTCCAACGCGTCGAGCGAGGTGGAGTTCAACAGGACGTGGGCGATGCTGGTCGGCGAGGAAGGACGCGGCATCCGGGAAATCCTGTCGCATGCGCATCTCACGCGTCTGGACTTCGCGGTCGGCTCGGCGGGGCTGATGCGTCAGGCGCTTACACTGGCAATCGGCCACGCATCGACGCGTGGCGGCTTCGGGCGCCGGATGGCCGATCTTCCAATGCAGACGAACGTGCTGGCCGATCTGGCGCTGGAAAGCGAAGCGGCGATGCTGTCTGCGCTGAGGGTCGCGCAAGCCACCGACAGCATGGAGTTGAACGAGCGCGAACGCCTGTTCGCGCGCGTGGCGACGCCGATCGTCAAATACTGGAATTGCCAGCGCGCGACCTATTTCGTGTACGAAGCGTTGCAGGTGCACGGCGGAAACGGCTTCATGATGGAGAACCCGATCGCGCGGCTATACCGCGAGTTGCCCCTCAATTCGATCTGGGAGGGCACCACCAACATGATGTGCATGGACGTGCTGCGGGTACTGAGCCGCGAAAAAGGCTCGCGCGAAGTGTTCATGGACGAGGTCTCCCGGCAGGGAACGGCGAACGCCGCGCACGCCAAGTTCCTTTCCAGCTTGGGCGACGACCTCGGCGCGCGAGCCGTTGAGGAAGGTAACGCGCGCGCCGTCGTGACTCACATGGCGCTTGCCTTGCAGGTGAGCGAGATGCTCAAGCACAGTCCGGGCCCTGTCGCGCAGCGCTTCGTTGAATTGCGCCTAGGCGGTCAGCACGCCGGAATCATCGGCACGCTCGCGACCGGTGGGGATCTTCGCGACATCGTCGCCCGCGCCGCAGTGACCGCGGACGCGACCCCCCCGTTTGGGGGGGTGGTTTGACGGGCGAGCTTTCGCGACATTCGTGCGCGAGAAAACAAGGACTTCGTAATCGAGGTTGGCGAAATGGTACAGCAATTCCTCCGGCCCAATGAGGAAAAGCGCCTCAACGTCTTACCGTATTTGGCGCGGCCGGTCTGACCGTCAGACCTTCGGGAACGATGGTGCAAGAGGTAATCGCCGCCGGGGAAAACCAAACTATCAACCAGGAGTCACAAATGCGCAAAAGAGCCTTTACGCCAGACAGCGCGGCGTTGCTGAAGACAGCATTCCCAGTCCCGTTTGAATTGAAAGATGGGCACTGGCAAGGCGAGCTTGTGAGTACGACGAAAGACGGAACTCAGGTGGTCGTGGCGAGCCGGTGGTCATGGCAGCGCGATGACAAGGGTAAGCCGGTTGCGATCCTTGAGACCAATTACGACGTCACCGAGCGCAAGCGGGCCGAGGAGTCAGTCCACCGGAGTGAAAAAGAGCTGCGCGACCTGATCGAGGCGATACCGGCCATAGCGTTTACGACCTGGCCGGACGGAAGCGGCGTTTGGGTAAATCGGCGTTGGATGGAATATTCAGGACTGTCGGTAGACGAGACTTCGGGATTGGGTTGGCAATCTGCGATTCATCCAGACGACGTTGAAGAACACGTGGCTGAGTGGCGCAAGTCGGTGGCCAGCGGCGAGCCGTTCGAGAGCGAGGCACGCCATCGTAGTGCCAAGGGCGAATACCGTTTGTTTTTAGTTCGAGCTGCGCCACTGCGTGATGCGCAGGGCAAGATTCTGAAATGGTACGGTACCTTGACGGATATTGAAGATCGCAAGCGCGCCGAACAAGAGCGCGAGCGATTGCGTCAGCTGGAGGCAGATCTCGCGCGCATGAACCGCGTGAGCATGATGGGAGAGCTCGCTGCATCACTAGGTCACGAGATTAACCAGCCGATCGGAACAGCGCTCATCTATGCCGAGGCCTGCGCGCGATGGCTCCAGCGCGAGCCACCCGAAATCGAAGAGGCTCGCCAGGCCGCATCGGCAATGGCTAACGCGCTAAGCCGCGCCGGCAAAATCATCGACCGAAATCGCTCGCTATTCCGGCGACAGAGCGCCCAGCGGGAGCCGATCGACCTAAATGAGCTCATTCGAGAGATGGTTGTTCTGATGCACGATGAGTCGGACGGTCGGTCTATTTCAATCCGCACCGATCTCGACGCGGCGCTCCCAGGAACCGCAGGGGATCGCGTGCAACTGCAGCAGGTGTTGATGAACCTTATGCTCAATGGCATCGAGGCAATGAAGGGGGGCGGTGAACTGAGGGTCACGTCAAAGCGATCGGAAAATGGTCAATTGCTAATTTCGGTGAATGACTCGGGGACTGGGCTTCCTGGAGAGGAACCAGATCGCATTTTCGAGGCGTTCTTCACCACTAAACCGCATGGAACCGGCATGGGACTGTCTATCAGTCGCCGGATTATTGAGTTGCATGGCGGCCGCCTCTGGGCTAACGGCAACCCCGAACGGGGTGCAACCTTTCAGTTCACGCTGCCGGCCGTGATAACGGCGTCCTCGCCTTTGGCGATTTAGGAACTAATGAATATGAATTCATGTTCATTTCGAGCCGATAGAGGAGACCGTAAATGATCACCAGGGAACAACGAGCGCTCAATAAGACGTCGCAGATCCTTCGCGCAGCGCGGTCGGTCGTGATGGACGGCGGCTTTGGCGCGCTGCAGATGAATGCGGTCGCAGCAGCGGCAGACATCGCTGTCGGGACCATCTACCGCTACTACGCATCGCGTGCAGAACTTTGCGCGGCCATCGTCAGCGTTGTTTCGCAGCGCGAGGTGGATGTCTTGTCCGGCATTGCGGCTGCGGAAGGATCACCGACGCAGAAGATCCGTGACGCGGTTAAGACCTTCGCGGCACGCGCGATGCGCGGGCGGCGTCTCGCCTACGGTCTCATCTTCGAGCCGATTGATCCCGAGGTCGAGAGCACGCGCCTTAACTACAGGCGCGCTATCGCGCAGGTTTTTGCAGGGATCATCCGGGAGGGCATCGCTGCTGGCGAATTTCGCAATCAGGACGTCGATATCGCCAGCGCATGCGTCGTCGGAGCGTTCATGGAAGGTCTCATTGGGTCCCTGGCACCGGACACCCGGGGAGCGAAGGTCCGCGCCGACGAGATCGCCCGCGAAATCGCCAATCTGTGCCTGGCTGCCGTCGCGCATGCAGACAACCCCGCGCTCCGGATGTCGCTTGGAGGCGGGTCATGCGCGTAACGCAATTTGCTGAGCTTAGCGCGTTCGTCGCGGTCGCTGAAGAGATGAATTTTACCAAGGCGGCTAAGCGCCTCGGCATGTCGCTAGCTTACCTGAGCCAGGCCGTGCGGAGACTAGAGGAGCATCTGGGCGTTCGGCTTTTGAACCGCACCACGCGCCGCGTCGCCTTGACCGAGGCTGGGCGGCACATGCTGGCGCTGTTGCGTCCCTTGCTCGATGGCTTCAATGACGCGGTCGAATCGGTCAATGCCTTTCGCGACAAACCAGCCGGTCATCTTCGCCTTGTCACGACGCCGAAGGCGGCGAAATTCATGCTCGTGCCCATGTTTGCAAAATTCTTGGCCCAATATCCCGAGATCAGCATCGAAGTGGTCGTCGATACAGGGCTCATAGATCTTGTGGCCGGCCACTTCGATGCCGGCATTTATCGGGGCGATCAGCTTGCGCGCGACATGATCGCAGTGCGTGTCACCCCCGATTTGCGCTTTGTCACCGTCGCCTCGCCCGCCTATATCGCGCGGCATGGCCGGCCGCAAGCGCTGTCTGATCTGCAGAACCACAATTGCATGCGCTTAAGACGATCGGACGGCGAAATTCCGTCGTGGCGCTATGTCGTTGACGGCAAAACCAGAGAATTCGAAGCGCAGGGGTCGGTCATCGTCAACGAAACCGACTTTTTGGTAAACGCCGCGCTCGAAGGCCTCGGCGTGACCTACTGCGAGGAGCAATATGTGGCGCCCATGATCGCGGACGGCCGCCTTGTTCGTTTGCTGGGGGACTATTCGCCGACGGTGAGCGGCCTGTCCTTGTTTTATCCAAGCCGGCGGCAGAATCCGGCGGCGCTGCGGGCGCTGATCGAAGTCATGCGCTCAAATGGCATGAGGAAGCAAGACAAAGAGCCGGCGGGGGTCAAGTGTCCGGTGACGTAATAGGGCGGCGTCGCAGCGTGATGAGACGATAAAACAAACCTGGCCGAGTGGACCGGGTTTTCTTGGCAACCGCTGGCTCCAGTGTTTGCGGAAGGTGTCGTCGGCCTGGGTCAGGATCGCCTGCATCTCCGCATCGCTATGCTCGGGGAATGTCTTCACCAGTTCTTCGGTGAACGGATTGATCGTTCGATAAGACACTTCAATTCTCCTGTTTAGACGTAACTGCCCGTTGGGACCGCCAACCGCTCGTGAGTAATAGGCAGGTCGCGCGTTCGACGTCACGGCGTCAGCACAATCGCGCCTGACGATTTGCCTCCCTCAAGATCGGCATGAGCTTTTGAAACGTCGGCCAGCGCGTAACTCTTCCAGACGGAAGGCTTGACAATGCCGTCCGATACAGCGGCAAGGACATCATTCACGCGCCATCGATATTCACCGGTGTCTGCGGTGTGAGCGGCGATTGATGGCCGGGTCAAGAACAGAGATCCCTTGGCATTGAGAGTTTCGACACTAACTGCGGGCGGAGCGCCTGACGAGGCGCCGAACGATACGAGCAGGCCGCGTGGCCGGATGCTGTCGAGAGATGACTCGAAGGTTGCGCGGCCGATCGGATCATAGACGACGTCGGCTTTCTTGCCGTCGGTGATCTTCGCGATCTCAGCCGGGAGGTCCATGGCGCCCCAGACAAGCACGGCATCGCAACCGGACGCCCTAGCCGTCTTGATGCTCGCCTCCTTGGACACGATACCGATCACAAACGCGCCAAGGTATTTGGCCCATGGCGTCATGATCTGTCCGACGGCCCCGGCCGCTCCGTAAAGCACCATCACCGTGCCGGGTTGCACTTTGTAAGTCGTCTTGATCAGGTACTGGGCCGTAATGCCTTTGAACAGCACGGCAGCCGCGGCGGCGGCCGTTAGACGCTCAGGTATTTGTACGAGCCTCGCGGCGGGGTACAGACGGCCATTCGCGTAGGAGCCAATTGGGCCGGTAGCGTAGGCGACGCGATCCCCGATACGTACGTTGTCGACGTCAGGGCCGATAGCGACCACGCGACCCGCTCCCTCCAGCCCGAGCCCAGAAGGGAGCCGAAGCGGAACCTTGCCGTTGCGCTGGGTGACATCTAAAAAATTGACACCAATGGCGTCCTGTTCCAGCCAGACCTCGCCCGGGCCCGGATCTTGTTCGTTGATGGTCTCGATTTTCATGACTTCCGGGCCGCCCGTCTGGGCAATTCGGACAACTGACGTCATCGCTCTCACTCCTTCAAATAGTGGACACCAGGTTCACGGCGGCCAGGCCGCTGCGGACTCCGGCGTCTTGCGATAGGCAGGCCGCCGCTCTCGCTTACAGTTTTCCGTCAAGGTACTGGGCTTCGCCGAAGCCGAGGCTCCAGTCGGATTTTGTATTCGACACGAGAGAGACGATCAGGTCGTTAGGACCGATCCCGCACTGACGTTCGAGTTCTTCGCTCAGTGCTTTGTAGAGGGCCGTCTTTAGCGCGTCGCTTCTGCCGACGCTCGTTATAGTTATCAGCACGATGTTCTTGCTTCTTTCAATCCCAAGGCCAGTATCTTGGACAATCAGTTCGTGCGCGGGATGTTGATGGACGATCTGGTAGCGGTCGCGCACAGGGACTCCCAGCGCCTTCACCACGGCATCGTGCGCGGCGTCCAACAACTGGGCGATCGATTTCGCGTCTCGTCCCTCGATCAGGTCAAAACGAAGTAGCGGCATAGGGTTCTCCTGATAATCGTTGTCGCGGTCGACGCCGGGCCTGGCTGAAGGTCTCAAGCGACGAAAGCATGTTGTGCGGCGTACATGGAGCAGCGTCAGCGGCTACGTCGACGCTGCTCCATGGATTGTCGGAAATCACTCAGCTGCGACCGCGGGCCGCTGTTTCGCTAATGCGAGTATCAGCGAGCTACAATCGAGGTCGGCTCCGCCCGCCTTGGCATAAGCGGCCAAGAGGGTGTGCGCCGCTTCAACAGTGGCGAGTTGGGCACCCGAGCCGTGCCCCGCTTCCAGGGCAAGATTCAGGTCTTTGGCGAGCAGCCAGGTCTTGAAGCCGGCCTTGTATCCGCGCGACGCGGGCGAATCCGGGACGACGCCAACGCCCGGGTTCCACAGGCGGAACGACCAATTGTCTCCGGACGAGCGCTTAACGATCTCAAAGAGCGCCTTCAGGTCCAATCCAAGTCGCTGCGCGAGGTCGGTCGCCTCGCAGTTAACCGTCACGCAGACGCCCATAATCAAATTATTCACGATCTTGGCCGCCTGGCCGGCCCCGGACCCGCCGACATAGGTGATATAGTCGCCCATCGGCTCGAGCAGTTTTTTGACCCGCGCCGCGTTTCGTTTGTCGCCGCCGATCATGAAGGTCAGGGTGCCATCTCTGGCCCCCTCGGTGCCGCCAGACACGGGCGCCTCCATAAAGGCCACGCCCGCTCTATCGGCCGCATCATGGAGTTCACGAGCGTAGGCGACGCCGATCGTGGAACAGTCCACCACAACGGCGTCCTTGCGGACGTTGGCGAACACGCCGTCCTTTGCCGTCAGGACCTGTTTGACGTCGGGGCCCGCGGGCAGCATCGTGAAGACGGCGTCGGCGCCAGCGCAAGCTTCGGCGATGGAATCCGAGATCGTGATTCCGAGGGCGCCGGCTTGTCGGCGCGCCTCTTCGTCGATATCGAAGCCGCGGACCGTGTAGCCAGCGCCGCGCATGTGATTGGACATCGGACGGCCCATCAGGCCAAGGCCGATCCACGCAATGGTTGCCATCGAATTTCTCCTAGTCACTACAATTCCAGTTAACAGTCCCGGAGGGCCGCATGCCGTTCCGGTCATCTGCATCGACTAGATGTGGTCAAGACAGGTGACGTTTAAGCGTGCATTCGTTGATGGAGTCTTCGCCAAATCAAACAATCAACCTTCTAGGCACTTATGTGCCTCGGCATACATAGCACCGCGATCGCTTCGTTTAGACGCGCAAACAATTTTTTCGATCGGCGGCAGCCGTCGGCGAGACGCCGCATCAACCTGACATTATCGTTCCGATGATGAAGGATCTGGTGGATGCGATCGTCTAACCAGGAGGCGCTCCCTCGCAGCTTATCGGAGAGTTACAAAAGTCCTCGCGCAGCGCATGCTCGCCTATGGCGCTATTTTTTATATTCGTTGACACAGTATTCCGTCTGACGCGGGTAATAAAATCGCTATCACGCCCCATTTTATAGGTGCGAAGCAACGACGCGCCGGGTCGGGACTATCCTGCAGCGACGATACATCATCAACCCAAGCCTTGAAGGAGATCGCAGATGGCAGACAAGACAAACATCGAACGTCGCACGTTCATCCAGGCAATGACTGGAGCTTCGGTCGCTGCCCTATCGTCGTCGCTTCTATCGCACCGCGCTACCGCTCAACTGCTTGATAAGGCCACCTCGGCCGCTTCCGGTCATTTTGAGACGGCGGAGATCAGGACCGATGACAACACAATTTTCATCAGGCGCTACGGCAACGGATCACCGCTGCTCATGGTTCATGGGTTTCCGCGAACCAGCCTGATGTGGCGTGATATGGCGCCACGTCTCGCCAGCAACCACACGGTGATTTGTGTCGACCTTCGCGGCTATGGCCGCAGCGGTGTGCCCGCTTCTACGGAAGATCATTACCCTTATACAAAGCGCGCCATGGCGAACGAACTTGTCGCCGTGATGGACAAACTCGGATTCGCCAAATTCGATTTGGTCGGGCACGACCGTGGGGGTCGCGTTTCCTACCGCCTTGCGCTCGATCATCCGGAGAAGGTGCAACGTCTCGCCGTGTTTGATGTCATACCGATCTCTGAGGCATGGGGCCACGCCGATGCGAAATTCGCCATGACTTTCTGGCCATGGAGCCTTCTCTCGCAGAAAGCACCGCTTCCGGAAAAATACCTCTTGGCTGCGCCTGACGCGGTATACGTCAACCCGTTTGGCCAAGGCACCTTCGGCCCAGAAGTGAAAGCGGAGTACTTGGAGACGTATCGCGATCCGGCTCGGGTGCATGCGATCTGTGAGGAGTACCGCGCGGCGGCGACGCTGGATATCGAGCACGACAAGACGGATCAGAAAGAATCGCGGCGTATCACCTGCCCGATGCTGCATCTGTGGGCTTCCGGCGGACCGCTGGATACCTTCTACGAACAGGATGGTGGCGCATTGGGAATCTGGCGGAAGTGGGCCGACAATGTGCAGGGGCAGGCCATGCAGGGAGGTCACTTTTTTCCTGAGGAAAACCCCATGGAGACCGCGGAGGTTCTACATAATTTCTTATCTGCTTGATGTTCCCAGCTGCCGGGACGCTGACTGGCTTAGCGTAGCATCAATCTGACGAATTGACCGAAATCACCTTCGGACATGGATTGGTAGCGGCGAGCGGGAACGTTCAGAAGCACTAGAAGCAACGCCATGAAATGGAAACAAATCGATCGAGGTGCGCTGCAGCGGCGTGGCCGCTTCCGATCGCCAAATCCAGTCCGGTTGGTTTCATACTTTGGGCGTTGTCGCACATGCTTCCGTGCGTGCCGCCGGGGGGGTGGCTCATCATCATCCGAGCAAACATGGAGGCTTCTCCTGGAGGGCAATGAAATCGGGCACGTCCGAAGTATTTCAAAGCCCGGAAAGTTGGTGCTGATGGAGCCCCATCATTCCGAACGGCTGTTGCAAGCCCTCTACGAGGACAGGATCTGGGCTCGTTGCAGCCCTTTGGCGCCCCATCCTTGCGGCGCAGCACTCTCTCCGCTGGAACCTAAAGCTGCCCCCGCAATTGATCCCCCGGGGACCTTTCTTCCGTGCCAAATATCATGGTAGATGTGGATGAGCAGCGCCTGCGCGAGCGTGGCTCATCCACGCGCCAATATCAAGCTCTGGGTTCGGCGTAAATCTTCTGCATGGAGTTGAGCCGTGTCCGTTTCTGCCAAATTGACTCTCGAGGCTTCATTTCCGGATGGCCCGGTTCCCTTGGAGTCAATCCTCTGTACGGAAGAGTTGCTTAATCGCCCATGGCGTCCACCTGATCACGACAAGGAGAACTCCGCACTCGTGGCACTGGTTAGCGCGCTAGCCAACTCCCCGCAGACCATTCTCCAAACATTGGTTAACAAGGTCCTTGAGATATTACATGCCGATTCAGCCGGCCTAAGTCTGCTGACCAAAGACGAAAAGAGGTTCTACTGGGCAGCTATTGCCGGCGCGTGGCGACCACACATCGGCGGCGGCACCCCGCGCGATTTCGGCCCCTGTGGCGATGTGCTCGACCGCAATATTCCGATGTTATTCACTCATTGGGAACGTCGATATCCATATTTGAACATGGCGATGCCGCTTGCGGACGAGGGGCTGCTTGTTCCTTTTTACGTAAACGGTAAATCGGTCGGTACCATTTGGGCAATCGCCCACAATAACGATCGCAAATTCGACGCCGAGGACCTAAGGCTACTCGAGAGCTTGAGTCGTTTCGCGTCAGCGGCGTATCAAGCCGTGGAGTCCATTGAGAACCTCAAATTGGAAATCGCCGCGCGCGAAAGAGCAGAAACAGCGCTGCGTGAACTGGCCGTGGGGTTGGAATCCAAGATCCGGCGTTTAGTTGACTCCAATATCATAGGGATCTTCATCTGGGGTAAAGACGGCCGAATCATCGATGCCAACGATACCTTCCTTCGCATCGTGGGATACGAGCGCCACGATCTCGTCTCTGCTCGCCTGAACTGGAGGGAATTGACGCCTGCCGAATGGCGCGATGCCGACGGGCAACGTGTGGCAGAGCTGGAGGCGACCGGAACCGCTCACCCGTATGAGAAAGAATATTTACATAAAAGTGGCAGCCGCGTACCGGTGCTGGTCGGTGGCGCGCTCTTCGAGGAACGGGAGGATGAGGGTGTAGGCTTCGTGGTTGACTTGACTGATCGCAAGAGAGCGGAAGAGGCAGCTCGGAAGAGCGAGCGGCAATACCGCGAGGCGCAAATGGAGTTGGCGCATGCGAATCGCGTTGCCACGATGGGGCAGCTGTCGGCCTCGATTGCGCACGAGATCAACCAGCCGATCGGAGCGGCAATCGCCTACGCTAATGCCGCTTTGTCCTGGCTCCGGGCTCAACCACCAAATCTGGACGAAGTCCGGCAGGCACTCGGCCGCATCGTGGAGAGCGGCGTTCGAGCCGGTAATGTGATTGACGGGATCCGTGCACTAGTCAAGAAAGCGGCTTCACGGAAGGATAGTTTGGATATCAACGAAACAATCCTAGAAGTCATATCGTTAGCTCACGGAGAAACGGCGAACAACGGCGTTTCGGTGCAGACGCGGCTCGTGGAGAGCCTTCCGGCTATTAAGGGAGATCGTGTCCAACTCCAGCAAGTGGTTCTTAATTTGGTCATGAACGCCGTCGAGGCGATGAGCGGCATGCGCGAAGGACTGCGAGAAGTGCTGATCAGCACCGCAAAAACCGAGACGGACCGCGTCCTCGTCACGGTACAGGACTCGGGTCCGGGGTTGGCTCCCGAGAGCCTCGAGCGACTGTTCGAGGCCTTCTACACGACCAAACCGGGAGGTTTGGGGCTGGGATTATCGATCTGTCGTTCAATCATTGAAGCTCATCAGGGGCGATTGTGGGCGACCGCCAACAAGCCCCGGGGTGCTATTTTTCAATTCACGTTGTCAGCAGTTTAAGGATCGTACTTCGAGGCGATGCATGCATCGCGCGCTATGATTGTGCATAGGTGTTGCACACCCGCCTAAAGAATCGCCGAGGCGCTGTGCATTTGCGGTTACACGGGCCGAGTAGTTTGTCCGATAGCAAACCTCTGCTGGCAGGACAAGCCATGGTGTCCAAAGAGATAACAGGGGCTGCTGCGTGTCGGCGCTACACCATTTGCTGCGACCTTGCGGCGGCGCGAGTTCATATTGCTGTTTAGCGGTGCGGCGGCGGCGTGGCCGCTGGCAGCGCGCGCGCAGCACGCGGCGATGCCGCTGGTCGGGTTTCTTTACCTCACATCGCTCGAAACGAACCGCGAGAATCTCGCCACTTTTTCACGACGGTCGGCGGTCTTATGAGTTATGGAACGAACATTCGGGATGCTTGGCGGCAAGCCGGCATCTAAACCGGCCGCATTCTCAAGGGTGAAAAACCTGCCGACTTGCCGGTGCAGCAGGTTACGAAAATTGAGCTGGTCATCAATCTCAAGACCGCGAAGGCGGCTTGGCCTCACTTTCCCGCTCACGCGTGCTTGGCCGCGCCGAGAGGTGATCGAATAAGAAGCCGTTTGCTGCGCTGCATGAGTCCGCTCGTGGACAAAGCGTCGGAGGCCAAGGCGTCGAATTTACGTCAGCTTTTGGGAGAGCAGCGGAAGTGCATAGACGGACGGCCTCGGTTGCCTTCAACGCGAATGACCCAAACCGGACCTCGATGCTGATTTGGAAATTTCTCGTAATCTTGCGGCCCAATCACGATGGCGTCTCCCGGCGGCCAGGCAGGGTGAATTGAAATATGGAGCCGCGCGGCACGTTCGCCCTCGCCGAGATTTGGCCGCCGTGTGTCTCGACGATCGAACGACAGATCGACAGACCCATCCCCATGCCCTGCGTTTTCGTCGTAAACCCTGGATCGAATATCCGATCGATGGCGCTCGGCTCGATGCCCTTTCCGGTGTCTTCCACAGCTACGGTAACGGCTCCCTCGTCGTGGCCTCCGGACGTTACCCGAAGCACCCGCTCCCCGTCCTCAGGGGCCATTGCATCGATTGCGTTCGTGAGCAAATTCACCAGCAGCTGCTGCAGCTGAACCTGGTCGCCGTTTATCCGTGGCAACCGCTCGTTGCAGTCGACTTCAACAGTTACCCAATTAGTCTGCAGATCGCTGCGCAAAAGTGCCAGACTTTGCTGGATAAGCTCGTTCACATCGACCGGAGTCCATTTGCGGGCATCTTTTTTGAAGAGCGCCCGAATATTATCGATTATCGCACCCGCCCGATGACCGGCGGTCGCGATGCTCTCTAATGCAGCCTTGGTCTCACTCAGGTCTGGGACCGCACGGTCCAGATATCGCAGGGCAGCGTTGGCGTGCATTATCATCGCTGACAATGGCTGTTTGATCTCGTGGGCAATCGAAGCCGAAACTGCATCGCCGGTCATCAGCCGCGCCTCGCGTTCGCGGCGTTGAGCGAGAACCGCGCGGAGCAGCCGCCCGTACAGCATCGTCGTTTCGTGCACTAGCATGAGCAACACCAGGGTGCCGGCAAACAGTCCATAGAGTTGTCCTGCATACCAGCCCACGCTGAAGCGAGTCGGGACAGGAAAAGAGATGAGGGCAATCTCTATGGCATATGAGCACAAGACCACCATCAGCCACAGGTCGAGCACCGAGCGCTGACGCAGCCACAGCAAAATAAGCGCAACAATGATCAATGCCGCCGTCGGTCCGATCACATAGAACCAGAGATTGGAAATCCGGACTGTATCGAGCATGAGGTGGGGCATGAACGCATGGCCGGCTGTGACCAGAACGGTAGCGCCGCAGACGAGGGCGACAACTGATCCGACGCTCGCAAAGATTGCCGCACGAATCCCGGTTTTCGAAAGCTCCTTGGTGGGATCATCCAAATCCTTGAGCAAGACGTAGGTGATCACGAACAGAGCGAAGCCGGCGTGCCAGAAAACATAGAGGTTAGCCGTACTCTGAAGGTCGGCGCCCAAAGGACCTGCCTGCGGAAACACGCCCGGAAATGTGAGTAGCCAAGGGATTGCGATGAGCCCGGTCCAGAGATAGCCGCTCGCCAAGACGAGGATCGCGCGTGAACGCAGGACGGAAAACTGCGCGAACAGCAAGGACGCGGTGATCGAGTCATTGACAAAAATAGCAGTAGCGTAGGCGGGCATGAAAGCGTCGACCCGACCTAGCCATCTAGTCGAGAGCGGGCCTGCTGCGCTGACAAAGCAGACGAGCAGCACAAGCACGACGCCAAGCGCGAGCCGCCTTTGCGCGGGGCTGGGCGATAGGTTCGCGAGGACAAGCTCCTGCGTGTCTGGGGCGGGCACCGATTTTTTCATGACCAAGGCGAGTCCTTCGAGCCTGTGGCCCGCTCTAGCTCCACCTTGCCACTGTTGCTCGCGACCTGTGGCAGGGCCGGCAACCCGTTTGACATAGCGCAACCGCTTCATGCACAGCACAACTGCTTCAACCTGCAGTGGCCGCACACGTGAACCTGAAGCAGTCGGCGGGGCCTACCTAATACCGCTTCCATAGCTGATTGAATCGAAGATTTCGCGGGTTTTGGTCGTGGACCGAGGGGGGATTCTGCTTGGCCGTGAGGTGTGATTCGCTAGGGCCATCTGATTCGGAGCGAGCAGATGGTCAAATGCACCAAGAGCCAGGTTCGACGGTTGAAGACGGCGCTGTACTGGAAAGGCGACCCGGCACGGCGTCAGCGCATTCAGATGGTGCTGCTGCGTGAAGGCGGAATGACACAGCCCTCCATTGCCGCGGCGATGGGCGTGTCGCTGAGCACGGTAAACCGTGCCCATATGGCCTACGACGGGGGTGGGCTTGCAGCGCTCAAATCCAAGCCGAGTGGCGGCCGCAAACGCCAGAATATGACCTTGGCGGAGGAGAAGGCCTTGCTGGCGCGCTTTGCCAAGGCGGCCGGAGCGGGGGAGCTGCTGAACATCCACGACATCAAGGCGGCGTATGAAAAGACCATTGGCCACGAAACCAGCAACAGCACAGTCTATAATCTTTTGGTCCGGCACGGCTGGCGCAAACTGATGCCACGCCCGTTCCATCCCAAGCGCAACCTCGCGGCGCAGAACGCTTTTAAAAAAACGGCTTTTCTGATGCTGTGAGGAAAGCCAGACGGGTGGCGGCCAAGCGCGGCCGTCGTTTGCGCGTGATGTTCGCAGATGAAGCCCGTTTTGGGCGCATGAACCGCCCGCGGCCATGCTGGGCGCCGACCGGCATCAGACCCGAGGTCGCCGCGCAACTCATTCGCGAATACATCTACCTATATGGCGCGGTCTGCCCCAAGGATGGAAGATGTGTCTATCTGATCATGCCGGCCTCGGACACCGGGTGCTTTCAGATCTACCTCGACGTTCTGTCCAAGAAATTCCGCACCCAGCACATTCTGTTGGTTCTCGACGGCGCCCCCAACCATCAGTGCGGCATTCTCGCGATTCCCGATAATATCTCGCTTCTGTTCCTGCCGCCCTATTCGCCGGAGTTGAACCCGAAGGAGAACCTGTGGGACGAAATCCGCGAGAAAATCTTCAAGAACTTCGCCCTCAAGTCCATGAACGCAGTGCGCGCGAAGCTCCAGCAGGCCGTCCTCTACATCGAACGCAACCCAAAAATCGTCAAATCCATCACATCCTTCCCTTACATTGCAAAGTCAATCTGATATGGAACCGGTATAAGACGTGTAATTCTACCGAAAATGATGTGCGTGGTCAGGGGGTCTGTGACCTATTTCGCAGTATCTGTAGTTGTTTACAGGGAGCATCGATTTCGCTCTCCCATCAGTTGTAATTGCAAACGAACGCGGCGGCCGGCTGCTGCGAGTGCCGTTCGCTCAATTTGATCGCAGCGCTGCGGAGGTCGCACCGTCTTTTGTCGCTGCAATCCGCAAAAGGAGCTCACGCGCGAACTGCGAAAGTGAATTGTCGCGCGCGCCCATCACCACGATGCGATCACCACGTCGCGCCAGCCTTACTAACAGATCGCCACAGGCGGCGCGGTCGGCAACAGCAAAGGCCTTTCGACCGCGCCGCTGAATCTCGCGAGCAATATCCTCGCTGCCGACGCTGCGGTCCACGACCGTGCCGCCGAAATAGACCGGCTCGGGTATGACCAGAACGTCCTCATCATGCAACCCTGTTGCAAAGCACTCCACCAGCGCGTCCCGCAGCAAGCGAATCGGGCCGTAGCCGTGGGGCTGAAACATCAGCAGCAGGCGGCCGGGAAACGCGTGCAAGGTTTCGAGGGTGGCGGATATCTTGTCGGGGTTGTGCGCAAAGTCATCGACCACGGTGATCTCATTTGCGGCGCCTACGATCTCCAGTCGCCGGCGGATGCCGCTAAACTCGCCGAGATGCGCCGCGGCCGCCGCAAGTGTCACGCCGCAGGCCTTCGCCGCAGACAGCGCGGCGAGCGCGTTGGCGACATTATGCAGCCCGGGAACTTGCAGCGCCAACTCGACGGTCGCAGCGGTATGGCGCGCCTTCACCTGAAACGCGATTCCATCGAGCGACCGAACCGGCGAGGACGCGACGAGGTCAGCCGTCGCAGCCCCCAGACTGTAGGTCGCCGCTCGCCCCGGCTTCAAACCCGCCAGCAGCGCCGCGGTTTCTGCATTATCGAGATTGAGCACCACGGTGTCCGCGCCGGAGACGAAATCGCGGAAAAGGGTGCGCAGCTCGTCCAGCGATTTATGGTCCAAGGAGACGTTGTTCACAACGGCGACGCGGGGCTCGAACAACGCAATCGAGCCGTCGCTCTCGTCCACTTCACTGAGGAAAACCTCGCCCTCGCCGATCCTGGCGCTGGCAAAAGGCGAGCCCGCAGCAATGAAGTTTTTCATGTCCGCGCCGTTCATGATCGTCGGGCTCTTGCCGGCGCGGTGCAGAATCCAACCGAGCATGCCGACCGTGGTGGACTTGCCGCTGGTGCCGGCAACACCAACCGGCAAGCGGGCAGAGTTGAAGAGCTCCGCGAGCAGCCTGGCGCGGGTGATGACTGTGGCACCGATCCGCCGCGCAGCCTGCACGTCCGGGACCGTCTCCTCGACAGCAGCAGACGTGACCAGGATCTGACCCGCCCGGGTAATGCCGCTGCCATCCTGCGGATGCAGCCGCACGCCGCGTGCCCGCAGAAAATCAAATCTTTCCGCATTGCGTCCCTGATCAAGCGCGCGGTCGGAGCCCTCGACCCGTCCGCCCCTGGCTTGGATGATCAGAGCGAGCGGGGTCATGCCACTACCGCCGATCCCGCAAAAAAAGTAATCTCCAAGCTGGGACATCGGCGAAATCTAAAAGGCTTGCCTATGGGGTGCAATGCAGGCCGGACGCTTGGATGAGCAATGGAAGCTGCAGGATCGGCGTAGTCGCACCGGCTTCTCGCATGTCTGCGGAGGTTGCCGAGAGAGTGCCGGCATTGGCCAGATCGCTCTACCGGGAGAGGACGCCCGAGATCGTCTTCCACCCCCAGTGCTTCGCTTCGCACGGGCATTTCGCCGGGGATGACGAGACCCGCGCGCGGGCGTTTATCGATATCGCCAATGACGAGAGCTACGACGCAGTGTGGTTCGCGCGCGGCGGTTACGGTTCCTGCCGGGTGGCGCAAGCGATCATGTGCGCCTTGACGGAGCCGTCCAGACGCAAGACCTACCTGGGCTACAGCGATGCCGGTGTATTGCTGGCTGCCTTGTATCGCGCCGGGTTTGCGGCCGTGGCGCACGGTCCCGTGGCGCAGGACATCCTCCGAGACGCGGGAGATGCGGCAGTCGAGCGAGCGCTCGCCTGGATCGTCGATCGGGAGCCGGCGGCGTTGGAGCCCACGGTCAGAAGCGCGAACAAGACAGCCGCGTTCAACATGACGGTTCTCAGCCAGATATTGGGCACCCAGCTCCAACCTGACCTCGAGGGGCATGTGCTCATGTTGGAAGAGGTGGGGGAGGCGATGTACCGGATCGACAGGTCGCTATTTCACATCACCAGCAATGCCGAGATCAGGCGCGTGTCGGGGGTCATGCTTGGCCGCTGCAGCGGCATCACCCCGAACGAGCCGGATTTCGGAATGAACGAGGAAGAGATCGCCCGCTACTGGTGCCGGAGGTCAGGGATTGCATGGCTGGGACGCGCCGATATCGGGCATGACGCGGATAACAAGATTGTTCCCTTTGGGGGCATGTCGCGCCTGCGGCCGGCATGACGATCATGGCGCAAGTTGGCTCAGCAATGTCGCAGCATCCAGCCCTCGCCCGCGCCAGCGCATTTTGCGATACATTCAATCTGCGCGTGCCGATCTTGATGGCGCCGATGGCCGGCGCCTGTCCGGCTTCGCTGGCGGTTGCAGTTGCGAATGCCGGCGGCTTGGGGGGCTGTGGCGCACTCCTCATGCAGCCGCCGGCGATCAGAAACTGGGCAGCGGACGTGCGTGCAGGCAGCAACGGCGGCTTTCAGCTGAACCTGTGGATTCCCGATCCACCTCCCAAGCGGGATGTTGCGGCCGAAGATGCGATGCGGCGTTTTCTCGGCAATTGGGGATCAGAGGTCGCGAGGGAAGCCGGTGACGCCAGGCCACCCAATTTCGAAGAGCAATGCGAAGCAATGCTGGAGGCGGGTCCGCCGATCATATCGTCCATCATGGGACTCTACCCCGAAGCCTTCGTAGCGCGAATGAAAAGCCGGGGTATCAAGTGGCTCGCGAACGTGACGAGCGTTGCTGAAGCAAAGGCGGCCGAAGCTGCGGGTGCCGATGCGATCGTTGCTCAAGGCGTGGAGGCCGGCGGACATCGTGGCGCCTTCGACGCGACAACCGCCGAAGCCAGAATGGTCGGCCTGTTCAGCCTGTTGCCGGCCATTGTCGATGCAGTGCAGGTTCCGGTTGTCGCAACCGGAGGAATTGCAGACGGGCGCGGGGTTGCTGCCGCGCTTGTTCTGGGCGCTTCTGCGGCGCAGATCGGCACCGCACTGCTGCGCAGCCCGGAAGCGAAGATAGCCCCAGCCTGGGCGGACGCGCTCGCACGAGCTGCTCCCGAAGACACGATGGTGACGCGAGCGTTCTCGGGACGACCGGGCCGCAGTCTCGCGACCGGTTATGTGCGGGCGGCGGCGGCTCCAGGCGCTCCGCCACCTGCTCCTTATCCGGTGCAACGCGGCCTCACTCAGGTCATGCGCGACGCCGCCGCGAAGGCGAATGACATCGAGCGAATTCAGGCTTGGGCTGGTCAATCGGCGGGCCTGGCCAGAGCGGAGCCAGCCGGGGAGATCGTCCGGCGGATATGGGAAGACGCTCAGGCCTTGCTGCGCCAGTAGCCCGGATGAGCGGCGGCCCCGCCTTGTCGTGCCGCTCGCAAGCTACGATGCGGCGCCGCGATATCCGGGATGCGCCCCGCATGTCGCTACGCGACATGTTTACTGCAGCTTGATGTTGGCTGCGCGGATCACCTTTCCCCATTTCTCCGTTTCCTCGACGATAAGCTTCTCAAACTCGGCCGGCGCGATGGGGGTCGGCACACTGCCGATTGGTTTGAAACCCGCCCCTACAAGCGCTCTTGATGTCCGTAGGGGCGAGGCATTGCCTCGCCCTCGTTCGACACGCGGCGCCAGGAGCGACGCAAGTCGGTGAAACCGACTTGCTGACGCCCCGGAATGACAGCGTAGTTTGTGACGCAGTACCGCTAATGGCTTGCTCTATGGCAAAAACGACGCTGATTAGAACTCAACGTCGAGCTCCTCCAGCTCATCGGGCTCCGCCTTGGCAGCCGCAACCCACTCTTTCATGTAGGGCATCGCCATGATTGCTTCGCAGTAGGCCTTGGCCCGGCTGTCGAGCTTCACATCATAGGTGAGGAAGCGCGTCACCACCGGCGCGTACATGGCGTCGGCGATGCAGGGCTGCGCCCCGAACAGATATGGACCCGTTGGGGCCGCCAAGCATTCGCGCCAGATTGTCAGAACGCGATCGATATCGGCTTGCGCGCCTGCCCATACCTTGAAGCCGGGATAGTGCGCTTTGAGATTCATCGGCAGGGCTGAGCGCATGTTGCTGAAGCCGGAATGCATCTCGCCGGAAACGGCGCGACAGCTGGCGCGCGCGGCGCGCTCACCCGGCAGCAGCTTGGCATCCGGGTTCCACTCGTTGAGATACTCGGCGATGGCGAGCGTGTCCCAGACCTTGACGCCATCGTGGGTGAGGCAGGGCACCAGGAACGAGGGCGACAACAGAAGGAGCTCAGCCCGGGTCGAAGGGTCGTCGCTCTTTGCCTGCTCCTCCTCGAATTCGAGCCCGGCCATTTTGCAAAGCAACCAACCGCGCAACGACCAGGAACCATAGTTCTTGCTGGCGATGGTGAGCGTGGCCATGCAGTCTATCTCCGGTCCCGTAACGGCGGCCGCCTGCTAGAGAATTATCTCGCACTGCAACAAAAAATGCACTAGCCTTTTTAGGCTGCCGGGAAAGGCTGGGCCGTTTGTGGCCTGCAGCGAGGGGGGCAATGCTCTATCACGCCTATCAAGCCCATTCCGATGTCATGACTCCGGTTCGCGCCTGGGCGGGCACAGCCCTCCAGGCGATCGGCGGGCAGCCCGCGGGCGTTGCCGATAATCTCGTCATGCGCAATCTCACCGCTGCGTACGAGCTTATTGCTCGAGCGGGCCTCACCCATGACCGCCCAGCTTTCGGTATCGACCAGATCACGATCGGCACGCGCGAGGTGGCGGTGCGCGAACGCGCGGTGCTTGCCACGCCCTTTGCAACGCTGCTGCGCTTCGCCAAGGACATGGACACGGCTCAGCCGCGGGTCCTTTTGGTTGCGCCGCTTTCCGGGCACTTCTCCACTCTCCTGCGCGGCACCGTGGCCACGATGCTGCCCGAGCATGACGTCTACATCACCGACTGGCACAACGTACGTGACGTCGCGCTGATGCACGGCCGTTTCGGCCTCGACGAATACATCGAGCACGTGATCCGGTTCCTGGAAGCGATCGGGCCGGGCGCCCACGTGCTCGCGGTGTGCCAGCCCTGCGTTCAAGTGCTTGCCGCGGTTGCCCTGATGGTCCAGGCCGGCAATGTCGCCCAACCCCGCAGCATGATCCTGATGGCGGGCCCGATCGACACCCGCGTCAATCCGACGAAGGTCAACGAGCTCGCCAATTCCAAGCCGATCGCCTGGTTCGAACGCAATCTGATTGCCACCGTGCCGGCGAGGTATCCCGGTGCATTCCGCCGCGTCTATCCAGGCTTCGTGCAGCTTGCCGCTTTCATGAGCATGAACATCGAGCGCCACTTGAAAGCGCATCGGGAGCTTTATGATCTGCTGGCGAGAGGCGAGCACGAGAAGGCGCAGGCAACGAAAGCATTCTACGACGAATATTTCGCGGTGCTCGACTTGACCGCGGAGTTCTATCTCGAGACCGTGCAGCGCATCTTTCAGGAGCACGCATTGGCCACCGGCCAGCTCACGTGGCGCGGAGAGCAGGTCGAGCCCCGCGCCATCAAGCGCACTATGCTGCTGACAGTCGAAGGCGAGCGCGACGACATCTGCGCCGTAGGGCAGACCGCCGCGGCGCACCAATTGTGCTCGGGGCTGCGCCCATACCTCAAGCGACATCACATGCAGGCCGGGGTAGGACACTACGGGGTCTTCAGCGGCAATCGTTGGGCAAACCAGATCTATCCGCTGGTGAAGAACGTCATCCTCGCGAGCGAGTGAAGCCGGCGCAACGACGCGATTGGCCCGATCTTGCAAATCCCGATTTGCAAAACGAGATCGGCAACCCAGTTGCAGCAGCGGGATACGACCGTGGCATTAAGGACGATAGCGGCAGAGCCGGAGCCGCTCGCCGTGAATATCGAGCGGGCGGCGCTAGTGATCATCGACATGCAGCGGGATTTTCTGCTGCCTGGGGGGTTCGGCGCGGCGCTGGGCAATGATGTATCGCGCCTGAATGCGGCAGTGGGGCCGTGCCGGGAGGTGCTTGCAGCTGCGCGCAAGGCGGGCCTGCTCGTTATTCACACGCGCGAGGGCCACCGGCCCGACCTCAGCGACGCTCCACCGGTAAAGGTGGAGCGCGGCGATCCTGCCCTGCGCATCGGTGCCGCAGGTCCGATGGGCCGTATTCTCGTGCGCGGCGAGCCCGGGCACGACATCATTCCCGAGCTTTATCCTCAGGCAGGCGAGCCGGTGATCGACAAGCCCGGCAAGGGCACATCGCCTCCGACTTCGGCCGACGGCATCGAGAAGTACCTCTCATCCGGCATGATCCGGGGTGTGGGGCCGGTCTATGCCAAGAAGCTCGTGCGCGCCTTTGGCGAGAAGGTGTTCGACGTCATCGAGGCAACACCGGACCGGCTGCGCGAGGTTGACGGGATCGGGCCGGTGCGGGCCGCAAGCATTCTGGCCGCTCGGCGACACCGTGCCTTCCGCCAGTTCGAATGTACCCGATTGGCTTCTTGCTCGGTCTTGGTGCTGTGCGGCAGGCGACAGTCGAAGTACCACCGAAAAAGCTACTGCTCGATGCAATCTACTGCCAGGAGCGCAGGACCTACGAAGGCGCCCCGCGGGGACTCCTGGGCCACGACGGCGAGCTCGAATCCCAAGCCCAACTCTATGTCGTGAGCTTTTGTGAGCGCCTGTTGAATGCCCAGAGGCCGATCGCGAAGGCAAGCATCAACAACCCGCCGAGAAGGAACGAGATCGGCGTCGGGCCGAGCCGGTCGAACCATTGCGTATAGAAATCGATGGCAGCAAACACAGCAACGACATTGACGGCCCATCGCCGGTTCGCTCGCACTGCCCACATGCCGGTGAAGAGCAACGCCAGGGCCCATCCCACCGCGAATAACGAGGCCGGTATCAAGACGTGAGCGAGGTCGGCGCTGGAGTGCGCAGAGACATCCCAAAGCGACCGGATCAGGATCAGTCGATCGCCCCACAGCGAGCCGACCCAAAAGCCGAAATTGACCATGAACACCGACGTGCGTGCCGCCATCAGTGCGAGGTGCTCATGATCGGATTTGAGTCGTTTCGACAGATAATAGGTGCCAAGCGCAAGCAGGCTGAACAGCACGATGGTGAGCGTCGGCTCGGTGATCACCAGCTCGTAGCTCGCATGCCAGTAGCTGGTGCTCGCCCCTATACAGCTCGCGAGTGCGAGGACGGCGGCAACCATCAATAACCCGCTGCGGGCGGCAATCGATGCGGCCACGAATACTGCCGTGACCAAAGCCAACGCGCGCAGCGAGCCCTCGTCGAGCGCGATGATGCCACCGCCGAAAATCAGCGCGCCAACGACCACGCAGATCTGACCGAGCAATTTCCATTCTTCGGCGCGCATGAGCACGAGGACGAGCCCAAATGCGAAGACCATGGCGCCCACGACCGCGGCAGTCAGCGGCGTCGGCACCAGCGCGACCACGCCCGCGCTGACCGCCAAGACGCCGAAGCCCACCAGGATGTTAAAGGCAAGGAGACCAATGCCTTGCGCCGACAACCCGCTGAATTTGTCGAACTCCGCCTGGCTGATCTTGCCTTCTTCCAACAGCTTGGTGAGATCGAGTGTGACTTTCATCGTATGATTCTCGCAGCAGAAGGATGGTCACGGTCACGCGATGCTACGGATGCGACGGCGGTCTCGACACAGAGCGGGCGAATAGGTGCAGTCGCGGCGTGTCAGCCTACATCGCGGTAAGGCTACCATCCACCGCCGGGCGCGACTCCAGTCACGAAGGAGGCCTCGCTCAAGGCAAGCAATGGCCATTGATTGGGGCGCGGAGGGCATGGCCACATCAGTGTCAAACGTGTACCTACGATCTCGGCCAGCCGGCAGATCGGGCGCCACGCTTCTTTTCTGCGCATTCCAGTTGAGAGAGCACGGCCAGCTGGTGCCGGAGCGCGGCGTTCTCTGCCTCAAGTCGGCTTCCGCTGTCGCGTGCGCGGTCACGTCGATCCAGACAAGCTCTCGCCGGGCCAGCCGGACAATGACGAGAACGTAGAGCAGGTTGAAGCTGACGCTCGGGACCACGAACAGATCCATGGCTCAATGTGCGGCGCGGGACGGACATCTGTGGCGTGTTGAGTTGCAGTTCCGGATCAGCCGAGGCGGAAGCTGTCTTAGTCTGGAAGGAGTGTCCGATCAGTTTATAGACTTTGCCCAGCCACGCAGTCGTCTCTGAACTTCTTAAGGCAGCAATTGCCGTTGCCGCGCCAGCATCGAGGCGACCCCAGCAATGATTGCCGTGGATCTGCAAAAGGCGGCGCCGGCCATTGAATAGGCGTGAAGATCTTCGGCTAGGTGCCAAAGCGCTCGGCTTCGATATGCAGGCGATGCTGCTTGCTGGCGCCGAGAATTTATGAGGCTCAGACTTTAGCGAGGATATCAATTCCGGTTATTGTGCTGCCGCGGACGAAGAATTGGCGAGTTCTTCGCTCAATAACAATGGTCGTATCCTTCTGCGGGTGACGTGCTCGCGGAGAAACAGCTTGATGCAGATCATATGCATTGTGCTCGGAGTAGGTGCAGCCAAGCGGTTGTTTCAGGGAGCGAACAAAATCAAAACTCCTCAGTAGTGAGCCCCGCGCGTCCGCTCTACTGGTCTTTCCCACTAATCGAAAGCAAGTTGA
This sequence comes from uncultured Alphaproteobacteria bacterium, assembly GCA_963841705.1. Classification (GTDB taxonomy): domain Bacteria; phylum Pseudomonadota; class Alphaproteobacteria; order Rhizobiales; family Xanthobacteraceae; genus VAZQ01. The sequence goes on along the minus strand of CAWJDY010000039.1, from coordinate 49,142 downwards.
TGATGGGGCGCAACATGGGGTCCCCCCTCTCTCGGGGCCTCCCCCTCCCCTAGCTTGCCTCAAGGGACCCCCCCTCCGTTTGGCCTCTGTTGGTGGGCACCCCACCCCCCTTTGTTAAGACCACCCCCTCCCATAGATGACCCACCCCTGTGGGCCGGGGGTTTGCCGGCTCAAAAAGAACCTGTGTAAGCGCCCGTGCAGCGCTCCCCTATGCTGGACCTACGGACATAGATGACCTCTACCCCACCGTACCTTGCCGCACTACTTGGCACACGCCTTGCTTTGTAGGAGCCGAAACATGACGCAGCATAACAGCTCTGGCGACATGCTGTCGCTTTTCCGGAACTGACAATCATTGGAGGTAAAGTCATGAGCCCTCATGCTTTTCGGCGCGTGCCGATGTCCCGCCGACGCTTTCTCAAAAAATCCGCATTGGCAGCGGGCGCGCTCGCGTTGCCGCTTGCGCCCTTCCGGGCTGGTGCCGCGGGTCCGCTCAAGCAAAGGTCGTTGACGCTTGATTGGCTTTATCAAGGCCCCAACGCGGGCTTCCTGCTGGCGCAGGAGAAGGGCTTTTATCGCGAGGCCGGGCTCGATGCTGCTATCACCGCTGGGAAGGGCTCGGGCAGCACCGCCCAGTTGATCGCCAGCAAGGTGAGCCAGATCGGGTTCGCCGACGGCTTTGTCGTCGGCAATAGTGTCTCCAAGGCCATGGGCATCAAGACCGTTGGCAGCATTTTCCGGCGTAACCCGTGCGCCATCATGTTGTTCGCCGATTCCGCAATTAAGACGCCGAAGGATCTCGCCGGCAAAACCATCGCGATAAGCGCGGGCAGCGCAGTATTCCAGCAATGGCCCGCCTTCGCCAAGGGCGCCGGTATCGACGCAACGAAAGTCCAGATCGTCAACATCGATCCGGCCGGTATCGGGCCGGCACTGATTACCGGTAAAGTCGATGCCATCGGAGGTTACGTGTCGAGCTATGTGCCGACTCTCGAAATCCGCGGCAAGAAGGAGGTGCGCATCTTCTGGTTTGCGGATTACGGCGTCACCGTGGTCAGCAACGGCATCATCGTCCATGAGGACCTGCTCAAGAGCGATCCCGACTTCGTTCGCGCGTTCGTTCCAGCGACCATCAAGGGCTTCCTCTATGGACGACAGCATCCGGAAGAAGCGGTGGCCGCCGTAAAGACGTACCAGGAAACCGTCGATCCGGTGATCACGAAGCGTGAGCTCGAAATTTCGTGGAAGCTCTGGGTGACCCCCAACACCAAGGGCAAGCCCCTGGGCTGGGGTTCCGATGCAGATTGGGCCTCAACCATCCAAGTGCTCAGGGAGTATGGCGGCGTGACCACTCCGCTTGAGACCAGCCAACTCTACACCAACGAATTCGTGCCGACCGGCGCCGAGTACGTGCCGCCGCAGGAGGCTTGACCGGCGGCTAGAACGTGAACAAAATCACCGACGTCGATCAGGCGTATCTGCGCTTCGAGCATCTGTCCAAGGTTTACGCGACGCGCGACGGTGAGGTGCGCGCGCTAAACGATATTTCGCTCACACAGCGCCGCGGCGAATTTTTGTCCCACGTCGGCCCGAGCGGCTGCGGCAAGAGCACGCTGTTGATGATCGCCGCCGGCCTGCTCGCGCCATCGAGTGGCAGCGTGCGGGCCGGCAGCCGCTTCGTCGATCGGCCGCGCACCGACATCGGCATTGTGTTTCAGAATCCGGTGCTGCTCGACTGGCGCACCGCGCTCGGCAACGTCATGCTGCAAGCAGAAGCCCACAAGCTCGATCGCAAACAGTCGGACGCGCGCGCGCGAAAGCTCCTGGCGACGGTTGGGCTCGGCGGCTTCGAGCTAAAGTTTCCGCACGAACTGTCGGGCGGCATGCGGCAGCGCGTCTCGATCTGCCGCGCGCTCATTCACAATCCCGATCACCTACTAATGGACGAGCCGTTCGGCGCGCTCGACGCACTGACTCGCGACCAACTAGTTCTCGATCTCCAGGCGCTGGTGAGCGAACGCCGGATGACGGTGCTGTTCATCACCCACAGCATCGCCGAAGCCGTGTTTCTGTCCGACCGCGTCGTCGTCATGACGCCGCGGCCCGGTTGCATCGACCGCATCATCGACATCAAGCTGCCGCGGCCGCGTACCCTGGCGATGCGCGAGACGCCGGAATTCGCCGATTACAGCCGGCAGATTCTGGAGCTATTTTTGGCGCGCGGCGTGCTGCGGGAGCACTGAGCCGGCACAGACGAGGAGCACGACAATGACGCACGCAGCGAATCCGCCCGCGTTCGCGGGGGTGCACAACGCAACCATCGAACAGGTTGGGGCAGCCACCCAGCAACGCCGGCGCGAGCGCGCCCGCCGCGACCGGATAGGGGCGCTTATCTATCCGATCGGAATGATGGTGGTGCTGATCGCCGTTTGGCAGATGGCCGCACTTTTGTTCTCGTTTCCGCCCTATCTGTTGCCGGCGCCCAGCGCGATCGCTCAGGCGATGCACGTGAACGCCGCCGTGCTGATCAAGCAAAGTCTGGGCACGACGGTGGAAATCCTTCTCGGCTTCGCGCTCAGCGTCGCCGTCGGCGTACCGCTGGCGCTCGCCATTTACCTGTGGAGGCCTTTTGAGCGCGTTGTCTATCCGCTGCTGATTTCCTCGCAGGCCGTGCCGAAAGTCGCGGTCGCGCCGCTGTTCCTCGTCTGGTTTGGTTTCGGTCTTGTTCCGAAAGTGCTGATCGCGTTCCTCATCGCGTTTTTTCCCGTGGTCATCAACACCGTAATGGGACTTGCCGGGCTGGAGCGAGAGAAGGTCTATCTCGCGCAGTCGATGGGCCTCGGACCCGTTGCCACTTTCTTCAAGATTCAATTACCGAACGCGCTGCCCTCGATCTTCGCTGGATTGAAAATCTCCATCACGTTGGCCGTCGTTGGCGCCGTCGTCGGTGAGTTCGTCGGCGGCGAGGGCGGGCTTGGCTATCTCCTGCTTATCGCCAACGGCAACATGGATACGGCGCTGCTGTTCGCCGGCATCGTGGCGCTCACGGTTTTGGGCGTGGTTCTCTTTGGGCTGATCGGCCTCCTTGAGCGGCTGGTGCTGCCGCCGCACGCCGTCGAGCGGGCATCCTTCGCGCGTGAATTGATGTGAGTGCCGCCGCAGGACGCACCACATCGCGATCTTGCTGAGAAAACTGTCCACGCTGTGGCTTGGCGATGAAAGGGGTCGGGAGGATCGGTCGTACACCGGCCACAGCCTAGCCGCACTCGGATTCTTGAGCACGAGCGCGGAGCGAGCCACTGCCCTCCCAATGCGGGTGGGATTTGCGGGGGGTGGGATCTAAGGCTTCACGCCGTCGCTGCCCCGGCAAACAGGTTCTTCTTGATGATGGCGTGGATGCCCCAGTTGCCGTCGACCACCTGGGTGACGCCGAAGTCGACCCCGACGGAGATGAGCGAGATCGCCTCGTCCTCGCTCAGTCCCCTGGTGGTCATCAGGAAGCTGCGCATCTTGCGGAATGCATCCTTGAGGGCGAGATCGATCGAGGATTTTTTGTAGATATCCTGCTGCGCCGTCGGGCCGAGTTCCTCAAGATAATTGGCGAAGCTGAAGCCGTGCAGGACCCATTCGTCCTGGGTTTCGAGCAGGGGGTAGTTCAGCCCGGCAAGCGAACCCGTCAGCGTATTCTGCTTGTGCAGGATGAGCTGGAAGGTTCCGGTCAGCGACATTTCGATAGCGGTGCCGCACAATTCGGAATCGCCCTGTGCGGCATGCGAATCGCCGACCGAGAACAAGCCGCCCGGCACCGCGATCGGGTAATACATGGTCGCACCCTTGCCGACGCGCCAATTGTCCATGTTGCCGCCGAAATAGCTCGGCGGAATCGAGTCGACGATGTCCGCTTCTTTCGGTGCCAAGCCCATCACGCCGAAATGCGGCCGGATCGGGATGCGCACGTTCTTCAGGACGTTGTGGTTCTCCTCGACGGTCGAATGGTCGACATGCACGCCCGGATAGTCGATGATCTTGTGGACGACCCCGTACGGATCTGTCTGCGGCGTCCAGCGGAAGTTGTAGACCGCCTGCGCCCAGTTGCGCTGCCCGCTGGCATCGATTTCGTAAATCGTGCAAACCTCGCGCGGTTTCGGGTCGGTGATGAGGTCCTTGTACTGGAAGCCCCACCACGCCGCCGCGTTGCTGCCGAACGACTTGCCGGCATAAGCTGGATTGGCCGAGGGCCGTGGCTTCACATCCATGATGCGGACTTCGAGGATGTCGCCAGGCTCGGCGCCGCGGATATAGACCGGACCGGTGCAGATGTGCACGCCAAAGCCCTCGCCCGCGCCGCGCCCGAGCAGCTTGCCGTCGATCGGCCCCGCGCCGCGGCGATTGACGTTTTTCTTGTCCTTGGTCCACAGGAACACGCTCTCGGCGCCCGGATCGCCCTTGATCATGCGCTCGGCGTCGTCATTGGCGTGGTGCGTCAGGGCCTCGATGGTGACGTAATCGCCCGAATCCACTTCAAGCTGAGGCTTCAAGAGCTTGCTGAAATAGCCCCAATGTACGGTGTCGGCGTTCGCCGGCAAGTAATGGTAGGTCGGCTGGCCCGGACGTGGTTGCGCCGACGCCGGTGAGACCAGCGTGCCGCTCGCGGCCCATGCCGCAGCCGCACCGCCGCTCGCTGCGAACGCGCCCTTGAGGAAGCTGCGCCGCTCGCAATCGAGGTCATCGAGCAGCTTCTGTCGATGAAGCTCAAATTGTGGGCAATCGTGATCGTCCCCAGCGCACATGGTGGTAACTCCTCAAAGTGGTTGCCTTTCTTGATGATTTCGGAAGTTGAACAGCGCATCCGGCTATATGCGAACAGGCAGCGGTCGCGCTCGCTGGAACTTTCACGCGACGCGCGCGACCTCAACTAGGTTGTCGTTATACGTACCGGCCTGCCCGAGCTCGCAATGCTTGTCGGCGCTGGTCACATTCACCGACGTTCCGCTGCGATTGAGGCTCGGCCAGTACCCCACATTGGCCATGACCAGACCGGGCATGACGTCCTCGCTCATCTCGGCGCGCGCCTCGAACGAACCGCGGTCGTTGAACACCCGAACGTAGCTGCCGGTTTCGATCTGCCGCGCCGCCGCATCGGCCGGATGGATCAGCAGTGATTGCTCGCCCTGGCGCTGCCGTTTGGTCGGCTCGTTGCCGTACTGCGTGTTCAGGAAGGCATGCGGCTTCGGCGATACCATGCTCAACGGATAACGGCCGGCAAGCACCGGGTTCGAGTCCGGCGATTCGTAGGGAGGGATATAGTCTGGCACCGGATCAACCGGATCGCCCGGCTGCATGCCCGCGTACATGGAGCGCCAGACCGGCACGACAAAGTTTCCGTTGTCGGCCGCGCTCGCCTTGAACTCGCACTTCCCCGACGGCGTCTTGAATTTCCCCTCGGCGTGCGGCGCCCGCTTGTCAGGCGCACCGACGTTGAGCCGCATCCAGCCCTTCTCCTTGAGCTTCTCCAGGGTGATCCCTTGCAGCGCGGGCGCGTTCCAATCATAGAACTGCGTCAGCAGCTCATCGTCGGACATGCTCCAATAGGTGTCATCGAAAGCGAATGTCCTGGCCAGTCGCCGAAACATCTCCACATTGGGCACGCACTCGCCTGGTGCCGCAATCGCCGGCATGTTGAGCATCATGTAGAGGTGCCCCCAGGTGACCATGAGGTCATACTGCTCGGCCTGCATGGTCGCCGGCAGCAGGATGTCGGCGTAGCGGGCCGTATCGGTGATGAACAGCTCGCTCACCACGGTAAACAAATCCTCGCGCTTGAGGCCGTCCACGATCTTGTTCTGGGCAGGCGCCTGCGAGACCGGATTGGAGTTGTAGACGAAAAGCGACTTGATCGGCGGGTCGAGCTTCAGCTCACCGGTGAGCGCGGCGCCGAGGTCGAGCTCGTTGACGACCCGCGTGCCCGGCTTGATCCAGTCTGGCCTGCAGATCTTGTCGAAGTTCATCGGGAAATCCCAGATCGGCATTTCCATCGTACCGCCGCCGACATGCCGCCAGGCGCCCACCAGCGCCGGCAGGCAGGTAATGGCGCGGATTGCTTGGCCACCGCCGCGGCTGCGCTCGAGCGCAACACCCTGGCGGATCGCCGAGGGGTGGGTGGTGGCGTACTCGCGGGCCAGAGTCCGGATATCGTTTGCCGATACGCCGGTGATCTCGGCCACCCTCTCAGGCGGGTAGGACATTGTGCGGGCTTTGAGTTCCTCGAAGCCGAGCGTGTATTTCTCGACATAGTCGTGATCGATCAGGTCCTCGGCGATGATGACGTTCATCATCCCGAGCGCAAGCGCCCCGTCAGTCCCGGGCTTGATTGCGATGTGCCAATCCGCCTGCTTGGCGGTGCGCGTGCGCACGGGATCGATGACTACGACCTTCGCACCCTTCTTCTGGGCCTCGAGTATGAAGGGCCAACCATGCAGGTTGGTGCTGATCATGTTCATGCCCCACACGATGATGTACTTGGCGTAGGCCATGCTCTCGATATCCAGGCCGCCGGTCGGCCCGACCGTCATGACCCAGGCCGTGGAGGAGCCGGACTTGCAATAGGTCTTCTCGGCGACGGTCGATCCCAGCCGGTTGAAGAAGGCGTCCCCGCAGGTAAGCCCGTTCAATGTGCCTTGGTGGCCAAGATAGGCGTGCGGCATGATCGCCTGCGAACCGTATGTCGCGATGATATCGCTCCAACGGGTCTTGATCTCGGCGAGCGCCTGCTCCCATGAAATTCGCTCAAACCTGCCGCTTCCCTTCGCCCCGACGCGCTTCATGGGATAAAGGAGACGATCGGGGTTGTAGTGGTGATCCGCATAGTCGTTGAGTTTCACGCATAACCCGCCACGCGTCATCGGGTGGTCAGGGTCGCCGGTCACATCAACAAGCCTCCCGTTCACGACGTGGTAGAGGAACGCGCATGTATCGGGGCAGTCCTGTGGACAAGCGCCTTTGACAATTCGCGTGTCGCTGGCAAGCACGGACATTGGAGTCTCCTCTAAAGCATTGGAGCCGAGGCTTCACCGCCACTCCTGCTTCACTGTTGCGAATACGCCAACGCTGGCCGTAATGCCGCCTGCGCTTTCGAGGGGACTAAACTTCGATGTCTAAGCGGCGCATGGGCGCGGCGTCAGCCATTCATCGGGCCTTCATGCCGGTATTCATGCTGCGCCAGGCATGAGAAAAGACAATGGGATCAACGCACAAATAAGCGGCTTTCGCTGCACAAATATTGGCGCAGTTAGGCCATGAACATGTGCATCGCGACTGCGTGCATGAAACAATCACCTAGCCGCTGCTGGTGCTTCAGGCCATCGAGGACCAGGCTTACGTCGTCAAGGTAATCCTTGACGAAATTGATGGCGGGGAGTTTGTCGATCATCGTGGTTTCCATGCATGCCGGCACTGCGGCCGCGCGCGCTGCGCCGTCTGGAGATGAGCCATGTCCGAAGTGATCGGAATTGGCGCTGCCCCGCGCCGCAAGGAGGATCTCCGCTTCCTGACCGGGCGCGGCAATTACGTCGCTGATATTGAGCGGCCCGGGATGGTCTTCGGCGTTTTCGTGCGCTCACCGCACGCGCATGCGAGGATCAACTCTATCGATCCGGGCGCCGCCCTCGCCATGCCCGGAGTCCTCTCCGTATTCACCGGCGCCGATCTCAAGGTTGACGGGGTCAACGGACTGCCCTGCGGCTGGGGCATCAAGGGCAAGGACGGGCAGCCGATGAAGGAGCCGCCGCATCCGGCCTTGGCGCAGGACAAGGTGCGCTACGTTGGGGATGCCGTCGGCTTCGTGGTCGCCGAAAACCTGGGACAGGCACGCAACGCGGCCGACGCGATGGTGGTGGATTACGACGTGCTACCTGCCGTCGTCGGCCTGGCGGATGCGCTCAAGCCGGACGCCGCGCTCGTGTACGACGATGTGCCCAGCAATCTGTGCTGCGATTGGGACCTCGGCGACAAGGCCGCCACCGAGGCCGCCTTCAACAAGGCCGCCCATATCGCCCGTATCAATCTCGTGAACAACCGCCTTGTCGGCAACCCGATGGAGCCGCGCGCGGCGATCGCGGAATTCCATCCCGAAACCGGCCACTACACGCTGTGGTCGACGAGCCAGTTTCCGCACGTAGTGCGGCTGCTCATGGGTCTCTTCGTGCTCAATATCCCGCAGCAAAGACTGCGGGTCGTCGCACCCGATGTCGGCGGCGGATTCGGCGTGAAGCAGTTCCACTACGCCGAGGAGGCCGTGGTGACCTGGGCTTGCCGCAAGGTCGGACGGCCGGTCAGATGGGTGTGCGAGCGCAGCGAAGGATTCGTCTCGGACGCCCATGGCCGCGATCACGTCACCGAGGCCGAGCTCGCGCTCGATGCCGGGGGTAAGTTCCTCGGACTGAGGGTCAAGACCATCGCCAATCTCGGCGGCTACATCTCGACGTTCGGGCCGAACATCCCGACCAATCTTTACGGTCCTCTGCTTGCCGGCGTCTACACCACGCCTGCTATCCACTGCGAGGTCAAGGTGGTTTTCACCAATACGGTGCCGGTCGACGCTTATCGCGGTGCTGGACGGCCGGAGGCCACTTTCGTGCTCGAGCGGCTGGTCGATATTGCGGCGACGCAGATGCGCATCGACCGTCTCGAGATTCGCTGCCGCAACATGATTCCGAAGGAAGCTTATCCGTACCAGACGCCTGTGATGATGCGGTACGACAGCGGTGATCCGAAAGGATGCCTCGCAAAGGCCATGAAGGTCGCGGACTGGGCAGGCTTCGTCGCGCGAAAGGAGCAATCCGCGCGGCAGGGCAAGCTGCGTGGCATCGGCATTAGCACCTATGTGGAAGCTTGTGGGCTTGCTCCCTCCCGCATTGCCGGGCAACTCGGGGCGCGCGGCGGGCTCTACGAAAGCGCGACCGTTCGCGTCCACCCGACCGGCCAGGTCACCGTGCTGATCGGAACGCATAATCACGGCCAGGGTCACGAGACGACCTTCGCCCAGATCGTCGGCGAAAAGCTTGGCGTGCCGTTCGAAAACATCGACATCGTGTTCGGGGATACCGACAAGGTGCAATTCGGCATGGGCACCTATGGCTCGCGCTCACTCGTCGTCGGCGGGCCGGCGCTGGCGAAGGCCTCGGATAAAGTCATTGCAAAGGGCAAGAAGATCGCCGCCCATCTGCTGGAGGCAAGCGAGCAGGACATCGCATTCGAGCGCGGGATGTTCTCGGTGATCGGCACCGATCGCAGAAAAACGCTCGCGGACATCGCGCTCGCTGCCTACGTGCCGCACGACTATCCGCTTGATACGCTCGAGCCAGGTCTAGAGGAACAGGCCTATTACGATCCGGTCAACTTCAGCTTTCCGGGCGGCGCACACATAGCCGAATTGGAAATCGACCCCGATACCTGCATCGTGAAGCTCGTCAACTACACGGCTGTCGATGATATTGGCACTGTCATCAATCCCATGATCGTCGAGGGCCAACTGCACGGCGGAATCGCTCAAGGAATAGGCCAGGCGTTGTGCGAGAACTGCGTCTACGATTCGGCATCCGGCCAGCTCTTGTCGGGCTCGCTCATGGATTATTGCATGCCGAGGGCTGACGATTTGCCGAGAATGACTGTGTCAACGCACAGCACACCGAGCGCGCACACGCCGATGGGCGTAAAGGGATGCGGCGAGGTCGGAACAATCGGCTCACCTGCGGCGGTTACCAACGCGGTGGTGGATGCGCTCTCGCAATATGGCGTCAGCCACATCGACATGCCGGCGACGCCAAATCGAATCTGGAGTCTCATCCGCCACGGCGCACTCCCGCAACCGGCCGAATAGAGGAACTATCTCTTCCGCTATCAAGACAAAAGCAGGCACCGGCTCACATGCTTGAAGTGATAGCTGGGCTGCCGGGATTGCCTCGTTGGTCCATACAAGCTAGTGTACCAAATGACCCTTGACGCGCCGTAAGCGCGCCTTGTCCCTCCGGAACGGCGCTTCCGGCTCGGTCGCTCTCACAAAACTCTCACTCGCTTCTGTGCGCGACCATCCGCGCCCAATGACCATTTACGGAGCGCCATATGGACCTAATTATTCCCTTTATCGCGATCGTTGCCGCGCTGTTTGCAACCCTCAGCATGCCGCCCGCATCCGCGCAGGACAGGAGCATCATAGTTTTCGCTGCCGCATCGATGAAAAATGCGCTCGATGACATCAATGCGACATTCACCAGGAGCACCGGCATCAAGGTGGCTGCGAGCTATGTCGCAAGCTCGGCATTGATGAAACAGATCAAGCAGGGTGCGCCGGCTGATGTTTTCGCCTCCGCCGACCTCGATTGGATGGACTACGGTTCACAGAAGAAGGTCATTAAGGACGACACTCGTATCAACCTATTGGGTAACCGGCTTGTTTTGATAGCGCCGAAGGATTCCAAGCTCAGCAATGTCACGATCGAACCGGATTTCAATCTAGCCCAGCTCGCAGGCGATGGCCGCATCGCAACCGGCGATATGCGGGCGGTTCCGGTCGGGAAATATGCGAAGGCGGCGCTGGAAAAGCTTGGGTCATGGAACGCCGCTGCTGCGAAATTCGCTATGAGCTGAGGGCAGACGATCACAGCATAGAACCCATCCCGGATGCTGATCGGGACTCCACTGGGCCGCAGCAGATGCGGAATGGCTTGAGGACAAATTGGGCATCGACGTGCAGGAACTTCATCATCCTCTTCTTGACCGGTTTGCAAAATTGCGGGCGCTTGGTATCGAGCCCCCAAGGTTTCATCGGCCCTAACCGCCCTGGAATTTGTTCGGCCTAAAAATGTATGAAGGAAACTGCCGGGCCGGACACGCGTGCGTAGCTAACCGGGGCCATTAGTGCCAGATATCATGATTCGTTGCCCGTTTCGTGGAACGCCCGTTCGGACGGGACTGACGACGGAAGCAATCAAGTTCGAGTCTCTCTCCGATTTTACAATGTCGTTGCGCTGCCCTGCTTGCTTTAGGCTGCATCAGTGGGAGCGTAAGGATGCATGGGTAGATGAGCCGGGCGGTAAGCGCGGCTCTTAGCCCAGAGAACGAGATGGCGACCTTCCTTAATCTCGGTTCCTCGCGCGAGAGGATACATAGGGACAAACCGCGATGTTCTTGATCGTCCGCGCCGACGCGTTCATCGAGTTACGTGCAATGTCGGCTTGCGGTACTGACGAGACCCCCACGAGTCATCGCGGCGGATATCTGTTCATTGAGGTGAAGCGGACTTACCCTGGGCAATGCTCTTGAGTCCTTGCATGACCCATGAGCGAGATGCAGCGAGAGGCGTTAAACCGCAAGAGACGGGCCTGATCGAGCCATAAGTCGGGCACATCACCAGGCGGCGATGACGCACGCCAAAGCCAGCGGCACAAGCACGACCCCGAGATATATCCAGGTCCTGTAACCTTTGGCATCCTTGGGAGGGCGCGATGTTAGCAGCTGGATTCGGAAAATAACATGAAGAGGTGGAATAGGATCCAAACGCAGACGATGAATCCTAGAGCCACCCTGACTAGATCGCCAAGCGTGTCGTAGACGGACCAAATGCTCTCGTTCTGAGGAAGGCTGACCCGCACTGTCAGAACAAGAAGGGTGCACACGCGGCAGGACTGGTTCGCCAGGGCGGCATGTACCGGGTCGCAAGAACCTGATGCTTATAGTCCCACCACCGGCGATCGGTCTGGATGACCGTCCGGTGCGTCGCCAGCCGAAAATACGGCGTCCTTGCTGCCTTCTGCTTCCTCGTCGTCCTAGTCGCGGATGATCGGCACGGGGTTGCAGCGTATCTGTTGCTGCTCTACGGCTTGCCGCCTTCTCCCACGACGATGATTGGTGCCCACAGCGCGGGATAGGCGTTGAGTGGGTCGCTATTGTCGTTCATGTACGCGAGCATGCGCGACGCAGCGCCTCAGCGCGTCCAACCTTGGGGTCGTTTCGCAGAATTTCGAATGTCGTCGTGGTCAGCCGTGTGGCCGCGTCGGAATCGACCCGGCGGGTGCTTGTAGGCTGGGCAGACTACTTTGAATGAAAGCTCGCCATAAACCAATGCGCCACCTGGGAGAGCCGACAACGCCCCAAGGCAGCTGGCTGGAATTCACGAGCTACATCGCCGACACGATCACGATCAGCGGCAATGGAGCGCTCGTCATCAGCAGCGATCCAACCAAAACGAGCGTCCCCATTCCAAGCGCCGCGCTCGGCAATGAGCTCCGCCTGGTTAGTAGGGCGTTTCTGGAGGCGGCTGGGTTGCAGACTTCCTCCGTATTGCCGGCATTGAAATCTGCGGTCCATTTCGCCAGAACGGGCAGACTGGCCTCGACGAGGTTCTGATGGGCAGCAGAGCCCGAGCCGGTGCAATTCGTCGACGCCGCAAAGCTATTCGGGACCGGCGCTCGGTATGGCCGGCAAATCCGACGGCACGGGGATCGGCCAACCGGTCCGGCGCAGGGAGGACCTGCGACTGGTTTCAGGGGTGCTACACCGACGACCTGAGCTTGCCTGGGTGGCCCGCGATTGGCCCCGATCTTGCAAATCCCGATTTGCAAAACGAGATCGGCAACGCAGTTGCAGCAGCGGGATATGGCCGTGGCATTAAGGACGATAGCGGCAGAGCCGGAGCCGCTCGCCGTGAATATCGAGCGGGCGGCGCTGGTGATCATCGACATGCAGCGGGATTTTCTGCTGCCTGGGGGGTTCGGCGCAGCGCTGGGCAATGATGTATCGCGCCTGAATGCGGCAGTGGGGCCGTGCCGGGAGGTGCTTGCAGCTGCGCGCAAGGCGGGCCTGCTCGTTATTCACACGCGCGAGGGCCATCGGCCCGACCTCAGCGACGCTCCACCGGTAAAGGTGGAGCGCGGCGATCCTGCCCTGCGCATCGGTGCCGCAGGTCCGATGGGCCGTATTCTCGTGCGCGGCGAGCCCGGGCACGACATCATTCCCGAGCTCTATCCTCAGGCAGGCGAGCCGGTGATCGACAAGCCCGGCAAGGGCGCGTTCTATCAGACCGATCTCGAGTTGATGCTCAAGAACCGCCGCATCGAAACGCTGCTCGTTTGCGGCGTGACAACGGAAGTCTGCGTAAACACCACGGTACGCGAGGCCAATGACCGCGGCTTTCGCTGCATCGTTCTCTCCGATTGCTGCGCGTCCTATTTCCCGGAGTTTCACGATGTGGGTCTTAGAATGATCAAGGCCCAGGGCGGCATCTTCGGCTCGGTTTCTGCATCTGCGCCGGTGATTGCAGCACTATCGCAGGCGTGATTGCGCCGGCCTGAATTCAAAGCGCGACTATTGCCCGGCCATCCGGCGGCCGACCTCGAGCAGATCGACCTCGCTCGTGCGCGCCTCGTACACGAAGCGGCCGTTGAAGATCACGACGATACGGTCGGCGAGCTCCAGCAGCTCGTCCAGGTCTTCGCTCACGAGCAGCACGGCGGCGCCATGATTGCGCACCGCCACGATCTCGGCGTGTATCTGGGCAACCGCCGCGAAATCGAGGCCAAAGCAGGGATTGGCGGCAATCATGACATCGACTGCGCCGCCGAGCTCGCGTGCCAGCACGGTCCGCTGCACGTTGCCGCCGGAGAGATTGGCGACCGGTGAATCAGCCGAGCGGGTCTTGATCTGGTACTCCGCGATCTTGCGCTGAGCGGCTGCGCGAAATTCTCTGCGCTTGAGCCACCAGTTGCCGGCTGCAAAAGGCTGCCGGTCGAAATCACGGAACGCCAGATTCTCGGCAACGCTCATGCGTGCGACACAGGCATTGCGCAGGGGCTCTTCCGGCAAACATGAGAGCTTGTGCCGGCGCATCTCCGCGCGCGTCGCATGGTAGGAGGCCCCCGCGATGAGGATTTCGCCACCGCGTGCCTCGCGCTGCCCGGCGAGAACCTCCACCAGCTGGCGCTGACCATTACCGGATACACCCGCAATGCCGACGATCTCGCCTGCTCTGATGGCGAGCGAGACCTCGTGCAGAGCCGGCTGACCGGCGTCGTCGAGCGCACCGAGATGCTTGATCTCAAGCCGCGCCGCGCCGAATTTTCCGCTGCGGGCAGGCGCCTTGGTCAGCTCCTGCGCTCCGATCATCATCCCCGCCATGGCGTCGGGCGTGAGCGCGCCGACGCGCCCTGCGCCCGCGACTCTGCCGCGGCGCAGGATCGTGACTTGGTCCGCAAAGGCAATGACCTCGCGGAACTTGTGCGTGATCATCAACACGGTGAGCTCGTTGCGCGCCACCATCTGGCGAAGCATGCCGAGGACCTCATCCGCCTCGCTGGGCGTGAGCACCGAGGTCGGCTCGTCGAGGATGAGAAAGCGGCGCTTGAGATAGAGCTGCTTGAGGATCTCGCATTTCTGCCGCTCGCCGGCCGAGATCGCCGACACCTTGGCGTCGAGCGGCAGGCGGAACGGCATGCGGTCGAGAAACGCTGCGATTTGCGCCTTCTCCTTCCTCCAATCGATGACGGCAGGCAGGTTGGTGCGCGCCAGAACGAAGTTCTCGGTCACCGTCATGGCCAGCACCGAGGTGAAATGCTGGTAGACCATGCCCAGCCCAATGGCGTGCGCGGCGTGCGGATTTTCGATCACTTGCTGCCGGTCGCCGACGACGAGCTCGCCCGCGTCGGGCCGGTAATATCCCATGATGCATTTGACCAGCGTCGACTTGCCGGCACCGTTCTCGCCGAGCAGCGCGTGGAAGCTGCCGGCGGGCACTTTCAGCGACACCTGATCGAGCGCGGTAAAGGCGCCGAAGCGCTTGGTCATCGACAGCACCTCGAGACCCAGCGCGTGCTCCGGTGGAGCAGGTGGCGGCCGACTGGTGATCTCGGTGGCGAAATCCGTCATGCAATCGACTCGATAAAGGCGGTCGAACCCGCGACTGCACCGAAGACGCCGCCCTGCATCTTGATCATCTTGACCGCATGCTCGTGATTGCCCTTGTCCGTCGCCCCGCAGCAATCCTCCAGCAGCAGGCACTCGAAACCGCGATCATTCGCCTCGCGCATCGTGGTGTGCACGCAGACATCGGTGGTGATGCCGGTGAGGACCACATTGTTGATTCCGCGCAGCCGCAGCATCAATTCCAGATCGGTGGCGCAGAACGAGCCCTTGCCAGGCTTGTCGATGATCGGCTCGTCTTTTTCCGGAGCGAGGTCGGGGATGATGTCCCAGCCCGGCTCGCCGCGCACCAGGATGAGGCCGCACGGCCCGGGATCGCCGATGCCGGCGCCGATCCGACGCGAGCGCCAGCGCTTGTTCGCCGGCAGGTCGGAGAGATCGGGACGATGGCCCTCGCGGGTGTGGAAGACGTGGAAGCCTTTCTCTCGCGTCGCCTTGAGCACGCGCTTGATCGGCTCGATCGGCGCTCGCGTAAGCGAGAGATCATAGCCCATCTTGTCGACATAACCGCCAACCCCGCAGAAGTCGGTCTGCATGTCGATGACGATGAGCGCGGTATTCTGCGGCCGCAGGTCGCCGTTATACGGCCACGGATAGGGATCGGATTTTACGTAGCGCTCGGCCATCAGGAACGCCCTCGATCTATTTGGTGATGCTCAGCTCCGCCGGCGCGCCAATGAGCGTGCGCTTCGGCGAACAGGTGATGATCATGATGAGAAGAGTGAGGATGTAGGGCGCGGCGTTGAACAGATAGTAACCCTGGCTCAAGCCGACCGACTGAAGCGCAGGCCCAAGCGCGGCCGCGCCCCCGAACAACAGCGACGCCCAAAAGCACAGCATCGGATTCCAGCGCGCGAAGATGACGAGCGCAACCGCTGTTATGCCTTGCCCGCTCGAGAGTCCCTCGTTCCAGCTTCCCGGATAATAGAGCGAAAGGAACGAGCCGCCGATGCCGCCGAGGAACCCGCCCAACATGGTCGCGCGCATCCGGATGGCATTGACCGAGTAACCCATGGCGCGCGCGGCGTCAGTGCTCTCGCCCGCGGTGCGCAGGATCAGTCCCCAACGGGTTGTGTTCAAGGCCCAAACCAGCAGGGGCGCGAGCACGACGCCGATGAGAAAGAGAGCGTTGATCTGCAACGCGGCGCGCACCTGCGGCACGGCGCTCCACCAGCCGAAGTCGATCGCCGGAAGGATCGGCGCCGTCGGCTCAATGAGCGGCTTTCCGAGATAGAAGGACAGGCCGGTGCCGAACAACATCAGCGCGATGCCCACCGCGATGTCGTTGACGCGCGGCAGTCCGCAGATCGTCGCGTGCACAATTCCGAGCAGTGCGCCGGCGGCGCCCGCCGTGAGCACGCCGAGCCAGGCCGAGCCGGTCAGATATGAGGTGCCGTAGGCGCACATCGCACCCATCACGAGGATGCCCTCAAGCCCCAGGTTGATGCGGCCCGAGCGCTCGGTGATGCATTCACCAAGACTTACGAACAGAAACGGCGTGCTTACGCGCAGCGCACCGCCGACAACGGCGACCGGCACCACCCACCAGCCCACATCCGTCATCGTCAGGATCCCTTCTGGAAAATACCAAGGCGTCCGTAAAGCGTCTCGCTCGCCAGCACCGAGAGGAAGATCATGCCTTGCAGCACCAAGACCGAGGCATCGGGCAGGCCGAGCCGGCGCTGCAGCAAGCCGCCGCCGGCGTTGATCCCGCCCAGCAGGATCGCCACCGGGATGATCGCAATCGGATTATGCCGGGCAAGAAACGCCACGAGGATGCCGGTGAAGCCGTAGCCGGAGGCGAGATTTGCATTGGCGCGGCCCTGCACCGCCGCAACCTCGACCATGCCGGCGAGCCCTGCCGCGGCTCCCGCCAGGAAGCAGGCAATCAGAATGAGCCGGCCAACGCCGAGACCCACGACCTTCGCCGCGCGCACATTGCCGCCGGCGATGCGTGCAGCGAAACCGAATACGGTGTGGAAAATCAGAATATATGCAAGCACCGCCGCAACGATGCCGAATACCAGGCCCCAGTGCACATCAAGGCCGGGGATGGTCCCGATCATGTTGGCGTCACCGATCTCGTGCGTCGACGGTTTGTTGAGGCTCGCGGGATCACGCATCGGCCCCTCGACCAGATGGTTGAGAATAGCGAGCGCGATATAGACGAGCAGCAGGCTGGAGATGGTCTCGTTGACGCCGCGGTAGTGCTGCAATGCCCCGGACAACGCAATCCAGGCGCCGCCCGCGGTCATGCCGGCGATTGCCATCGCCAGCTGCACCGCGATCGGCGGCGCGTCCGGCAGCACGAGCGCCGCCGACGTGGCGGCAAGCGCCCCGATCAGCAGCGCTCCCTCCCCGCCGATGATGACAAGACCAAGCTGTGCCGGCAGCGCTGTACAGAGAGCCGTGAGAATGACC
Source organism: uncultured Alphaproteobacteria bacterium (assembly GCA_963841705.1). Lineage (GTDB taxonomy): Bacteria > Pseudomonadota > Alphaproteobacteria > Rhizobiales > Xanthobacteraceae > VAZQ01. Next base: position 31,751 of record CAWJDY010000039.1, on the reverse strand, counting down.
GGCGCCGCGCGGCTCAACGTGTTCCGCCACGAGAACCAGGTGCCGAAGGCCCCCTGGTACATGTAGAAATAGAGGTCAGCCGGGTTCTTGCCGGACAGGGCGACGAAAATCCCGAACGCCGCCAGGGATGCCGCGAGCGCGAGCGCGGGAATTACAACGTATTGGGCCGCACCCCCTAGCCGGTCGCTCCTTCCCGCTTGCAGCCATCCGAACTTGTCTCGCGTCACCGGCCGAATGTCGGCCTTCACGAAGTCGCTCCGATGACTCCCTCAACAAGGTAGTTCATCTTCTCGAGCTCAGGATCGGTCTGACCGCGATTGACGCCGGCCGCAATCACGACATTGCCTTTATTGTCCTTGAGCGGACCTTTATAAATGACGTAATCGCCAGCGGTGAGCTTGGCCTTGACATCGTCGGCTTGTTTGCGGGCGGCTTCCGAAACCTTCGGACCATAGGGAGCGACCTTCACCAAACCTTCTTTCAAGCCGCCACGATAGAAGTTCGGGATACTCTCGCCGCTGGTGAACATCCGCGCGAAACGCGGGTAAAGCACCTCCCAGTTCCACTCTGCACCGGTGAGATGAGCTTGCGGCGCAAGCGCCGCGGCGTTGACGTGGTAGCTTGAGATCATGGCGCCGCGGCGGGCGGCGTTCTCCATCACGGTCTTCGGCCCGTCGACGTGGCACGTAACGACGTCGACGCCCGCATCGATCAGGCTATTGGTCGCTTCCGCCTCCTTCACCGGCATCGACCAGTCGCCGGTGAATATCACCTGCAGGGTTGCGTTCGGATTGGCGAGTTTCGCTCCAAGCATGAAGGCATTGACGTTGCGCAGAAGCTGCGGGATCGGTTTCGCCGCGACAAAGCCGAGCTTGCCGGTCTTGGTCGTGGCGCCGGCTACGATGCCGGCGACGTGCTGCGCCTCGTCGATGTAGCCGAAATAGCTGCCTACGTTCTTTGGGTCCTTCTCGGTCCATAAGCCGCCCGCGTGCTCGAAACGAACCTTCGGATATTTGTTGGCCATCTTGAGGACATGCGGGTTGAAGTAGCCAAAGGAGGTTGGAAACAGGAGCGTGGCGCCGTCGAGATTGATCATCGACTCCATGGTTTTCTCGACCGCGTCGGTCTCGGGCACCTTCTCTTCCTCGACCACCTTGATGCCCGCCACTTTCTTGAGGGCAGCAGCACCGGCGGCATGAGCCTGGTTGTAACCGTAGTCGTCACGCGATCCGACATAGATGAAGCCGACGACGGTATCGGCGGCGAGCGCCGCCCGAACCGGCAGCACGCCGGCGACGGCTGCGGTTCCTTGCAACACCTGGCGGCGAGAAATCTGATTTGGCATAGCTCGCTCCTGTCCTATTTCATTCTTGCTGAAGGCTTCTAGGGCTGCAGCGCACGCTGCATGTCCACCGGCCATTGCCGAGGCTCGCAAGCTCCGTGCCACTCCTGCCCAAGGAATAGGCCTCCGCCGCGAAGGTAGATTGGTGAAAAAATAGGCGGGCCAGCCCTCTGTCGCGGCTTTGCAGCGGCCGGCGACCAAAGCAGTCTGAGGGCGCAGCTCCGACCGACAGAAGGACCGCCATTGAGCACGAAGCGAGCACTCTGGATCAAGGATCCCCTGAGCATTCTTGCCGATGCGGCCGAACGCGGCGTGGTGGTATGCGAAGGCCGCATTGTGGAGCTTGTGCCTGCCGGACGCACACCGGTCACCCCGGACATCGCTACCTTCGACGCAAGCGCGCATGTGGTGCTGCCGGGCCTGATCAATACCCACCATCATTTCTTCCAGACGCTTACGCGCGCCGCTCCGGCGGCCTTGGACCGCGAGCTGTTTCCCTGGCTGCAGGCGCTCTATCCGATCTGGGCGGGGCTGACCCCGGAAGCGCTGGATCTTGCAGCGACCGTGGCGATGTCCGAGCTTCTTCTTTCCGGCTGCACCACCAGCACCGACCACCATTACCTGTTTCCGCAAGGATTGGCGGAGGCGATCGACATCGAGATCGCGGCGGCGAAGGCGCTCGGTATCCGAGTCGTGCTGACGCGCGGCTCCATGAACCTGTCGCAGCGCGATGGCGGGCTTCCGCCCGACGGCGTGGTCCAGGATGAGGATGCGATTCTGGCAGACAGCAACCGGCTGATCGACCGCTATCACCAGCGCGGCGAGCATGCGATGATACAGATCGCCCTTGCTCCTTGCTCGCCGTTTTCCGTCACAACTTCGCTGATGCGATCGACCGCGGAGCTCGCTGCGCGGAAAGAAGTACGGTTGCATACTCACCTCGCCGAAACCGAGGATGAGAACCGTTATTGCCGCGAGATGTACGGCCGCCGGCCGCTTGACTACCTCGACGATTGCGGCTGGCTCGGCGAGCGGACGTGGCTCGCGCACGGAATTCACTTCAACACCGACGAGATGGTGCGTCTGGCGCGAGCGGGAACGACGATCAGTCATTGCCCCTGCAGCAATCAGGTGCTTGCGTCAGGCTGCTGCCCGGTCTGCGATCTGGAGCGCGCCGGGGTCCGCGTCGGTATCGGCGTCGACGGGTCCGCGTCGAACGACGGTTCCAACCTGATCCAGGAAGTGCGCGCCGCCTTCCTGATTCAGCGCAGCCGTTATGGCGTCGCGGCGGTCAGTCATCGCGATGCATTGCGCTGGGCGACGAAAGGTTCGGCAGCCTGCATCGGCCGTCCGGAGCTTGGCGAAATTCGAGCCGGCAAGCTTGCCGACCTCGCGCTCTTCAAGTTGGACGAGCTTCGCTTCTCCGGTGCCGGCGACCCGCTGGCCGCTCTTGTACTGTGCGGCGCTCACAAGGCAGATCGAGTCATGATCGGCGGAGAGTGGGTGGTAGAGGACGGCCGGATCGGCCGCCTTGATACCGATGCTCTCATTCGCAGGCACAGCGCGGCAGCCCGCCAGCTGCAGGGTAGGTCAAGCTGCTAGGCGGCGTTTCGGTTCAGTTCCAAATTTAAAATCCAAGATCGCGCTGCTGCCCGTCATCGCGGTGCGAAAGCAAGATCCGTGTGCAAAATTGCATTCAGTATCGAGTTGCATAATCTTTACGCAATTCGTTTACGCGCCAAGACGATCGCTTGGCCAATCAAATGTCGATCGCAGAGGATTAAGGCACGCTCCGGCGGTACCCAAGGTTCGAAGAATAAAATGATTGGCGCAATAGTTGCCTCGGTTTTTGACCGGCGACCTCGTGTCGAACCCCCCGGGGAGAGACGAGGTTCGCTAGGCCTCGGAGCATCAACCTCCTCCGGGGCCTTCCCTTTTTAAGTTCGCCGCGGGTCGATAGGATCCCCGTCGTAACGTAAAGCTTCGGGCAAGCGGACGCGCTGCCCGGTCGGAACTCCGGGGACCGCACGCAAAGTCGGAGGGAGGCTGCCAACCTCACTCGGCCGGTGTTGCCGCGATCGCTTTTTCGTCCAAGGGCAGTGATGCCGACAAGGCCGCGGGGGCGCGGCTAAGGCCGAACAGAAATACGGCAACAATGGTATAGGCGATAGCCACAGTCGGCGTCACCGCCAATCCCACCGACTCCCCGTGCATGAAGCCGAAGAATGTGAGCAAGGCACCGGCCAGTGCGAAGGCCGAAGCCTCCGCGAACTTCTTCTCGATGACGAAGACGCCGACCGCACCCAGCACGAGCCCGGTGAGGATGGAACCGCCACCCAGCACTTCGAGGCCGTGGTAGAGCACGCCCACCTGCCCGAGCTTATCCATGCCGATGGCCGCTGCGCTCGTCCCGGCAGCGCCAAGCGCTCCGTCCATCAGCGTCTTGCACCACGCGGCGAGATGCGGGGTGAGCGCCAGCACGATCGCGGGTGCATGCTTCGCGGGCGTGGTCTGGAATGCCTGCGCGCCGATCAGCATGCCGATGTAGAGCAGGATCGGCGAGATCGCGACCACCGGTACGAGCGCGAGCAGCACCGAGATGATGCCGAACCACGACAGCGCGATCACCATGATCCCGGTCGCGGCCGAGTAGCCGATGCGGCCCCCCATCGCCTTCCAGCCGGGATGGCCGATATAGACGGCGTTGATGAACGGATTACCCATCAGGCAGCCGATCAAGCTCACGACGCCGTCAGCGGTGAGCACACGGGTGGTCGGATAAGCATCCCCCGCCGCTTCCGCGCTCTCGACGTTGTCCATGGCCTCGACCAGGTCGTAGATGCCGAATGGGATCGCGGTCACGAGAATGATGCCGAGAAACTCGAAGCCGGAGAACACGTGGTCGAGGGCGGGGATCGGCACCGAGAAGCCGAAATTGGAAAATGCGCCGTGTAATTTCTCGAGGCTCAGTCCGCCATAGCCGAGGCCGAACAGGTTGGAGCCCCAGGCGATGAGCATGCCGACGGCAATGGCGACGAGTCCGGCCGGAATGCCCCTCGGATATTTGAAGCCGCCGAACCAGCTCACCATGATGACGGCGAAACATGTGAGCCCGATGATGGGGGTCATGTACATCTCGAGCGCCGGCCGCATAGCGATGAAGGTGATGGATACGCCGGCGAGCGTGCCGAGGAGCGCAGCCCGTGGCGTGATCCGCCGCACAATCGGCGCGATGAAGCCGCCGATCATCAGAATGAAGCTCTGGAAGAACACCCAGACGAGGCCCGCTTCCCAGCCCTTGATCGGGTCGTTGGTCTTGAGCATGATCGGCAGCATGATCACGAACGTGACGATGAACATGTGCGGAACGCTCACGCCCGACGGCAGAGCGCAGACATCGTCGCGGCCGGTCCTCGCGGCGAGCCGGTAGGCGAGCCACGCGTAGTACAGGGTCGAGAGGCACATCATCAGGCCAAGCGCAGGCAGGATGCGGCCGAAGACAAGCGTATCCGGCATCTTGAGCACGAAGCGAAGGAGCCCGGTCAGCACCAGCATGTTGACCAGGATGTTGGTGCCGAAACCGAAGAAGGCGTTCCAGTCGCCTGGCGTCCACAAAGTTGGACTTCTGGTCGCGGACGTTGTCATCGCACGCTCCTGTCAATGACCGGGTTCCATCTTGAATGGCTCGTCCGGCTTGCGCCAAAACGGAAAGCGACACCCCAGGGGTCGTGAAGCTTCATGAGGGATCCCGCAACGAACATCCGGTTTCGACCTCAGGCACATCAGAAACCGAAGCTGCCGCAGCAGCCCGTCACATCGCAGCCGATGGATCGCGCTGCGGGGTCAGGCGACGCAAGCGCCGTGCCAAATCGGCTCATGGGAGCGTGGGCTGGGTCGCGCGGAACCCGCTTGGTGCAACAGCGTAATTCTCTTGACGCGCTCAACGCTGCGGTGGAGATCAGACATGTGCGCCGGGGAATTAGGCGGGCTGCCCAATTATCGACCGCTGCCAAAAGCGCGCGATAACGTTGAAAACCCAAAAGCAGACGGCCTGCCGATCGAAGGATCCATCGGCAGGCCATTTCCTCCAGCGCTCACGCCAGGCGTGCGTGCGGCGACATGGCGAAGTTTCAGAAGGCGACGGTACTGCCGACGAGCGCGGTGCTCTCGATCGAGCCGCCGGTCGGGTCGAGGTTATGGTCGATCCCGAACTTGTTGTGCCAGTACACGTAGGCAACCCACACCGAGACCACGCCCGGCTTGTTATACCTCCACTGTCCAATATCCAGGTTGATCCTTTGCTGCGTAAACGTCTCGGCCTTGGTCGAAACGGCATTCACGGCGCACTCACCCGCTGGGCATTGCCCCTTGGGCCCCTGCACCGCGAAAAGACTGCTAAAGGACAGCGGGGTGCCCTTTGGCCCAAGCGGCACGTTCAAGCTGGCTTCCACCCGGTACGTGCTGAAATAATCCACCTTGCTGGTGTCGGAGGTGATAAAGCTGCCGTGGTTTTTCTCGGAGTAGTAGAGCGGCGATACAGCGAAGGTCGCCCCGTACGGAAGTGCGAAGTTGAACTGCAATCCGCCGACCACGTCTTTTTTTGCCGCCGAGTTGGAGTTGTTGACGCTGTTGGCATCGCCGCCAACTTTGAAGGAGATGTTGGTCAGAAAGCTGCCGAAGCGAAGACCAAAAAGCTCCTTCCAGCCCAATGTGCTGCGGAAAAACCCGTAGATCTCGGTCGTGCCTTCGCAGCCAGTGGCCGGGAAACCGGGAAGCCCGCAGGGATTGGAGGGATCATTGCTATTCGACTTCAGGAGGTCGATGTTGAACAAGTTCGTGCCGTAGGCCCAGGCATCGAAGTGGGTGAAGCTGATGATGCCCTTCCGCGTATGATCGGTTTCATACGGGTCGGTGGCGGCGAACGCATAGGCGTAGCTCACCGAATTGTCGTTGACCGTGAACCACGAGCCCGCGGCCATTGCATGGGATGCGCCGGCCGCGGCGATCGCAGCGCCAAGCGCAATTGCACCAAATTTGACTCTCATCAGAACCCCCTGCGTTGAGATCACAACCTCGGTCACAAAACCTACACAGGGACCGGGGGCGGTAAAGGGCAATTATTATGCAGGGCCTCGCCGCTGCTTTCATCAGATCGTTCCTTGGGAATTGTCGCCAGCGATCTGTTTTGCCAATCGCCGGCCGCCGGAGCTGCCGATCGCGGCAATCGACTTGTTCAACGAATTTAATGATTTCCACGGCGAACGCCGCGCCTGCCCTATCGTGGATTCGATGCTGCGGGAGACCGATCGCCGAGGTGAAACCGAGCATGACTATTTTGACGCCACGTGCACTGCGGTGGTTTGAATTCCGCGGGTTGTTGCGATGAAGTGACAATGGCCTTGTTTACACGGAATTGATTCGTTGCAAAAAGGTGACGCCATTGGACATGGGAGTACTCTGGAGTGCTCTGCCATTGTGCAGCGCCTGCCTCTTTTCCGCGCTTCTGTGGCTCGCATTTTTGTTGGAACATGAAGCAACTCATGCTTGATCCGTCGCCCTCCATCGACGTGCCCGTTCGTGAGCCGTTGCTGCGCGCGATCGGCATCACCAAGCTGTTCGGTAGCTTTCGCGCGAATGACGCGATCGATCTCGATCTCTACCCTGAGGAAATCCATGCCTTGCTGGGCGAGAACGGCGCCGGCAAGTCTACCTTCGTGAAAATCGTTTATGGCCTGATGCAGCCGAGCGAGGGCGAGCTGCGCTGGATGGGCCGCAAGCTCGATCTCGCCGGCCCGGCGGATGCTCGCACGCTCGGGATCGGCATGGTTTTTCAGCACTTCTCCCTGTTTGAAAATCTCACCGTCGCCGAGAACGTCGCGCTGGGGCTCGCGCCGACAGAATCCTTCGCGGCCATCACGGCGCGGCTTGTTGCGGTGTCGCAGCTCTATGGGCTGCTGCTTGATCCCAAGCGCGAAATCTGGCGGCTTTCGGTCGGCGAGCGCCAGCGGGTGGAGATCGTCCGCGCGCTCATGCAGAATCCCAGGCTCCTCATTCTGGACGAGCCCACCGCCGTGCTTACGCCGCCGGAGGCCAATCAGCTTTTTGTCGTGCTGGAGAGGCTCAAGAGCGAGGGCCGCGCGATTCTTTACATCAGCCACAAGCTCGAAGAGGTAAAGCGTCTCTGCGACCAGGCAACGATCCTGCGCGGAGGCAGGAAGGTCGCGACCTGCAATCCGCGACGGGAGACCGCGGCTTCGCTTGCCCGTATGATGGTGGGCGGCGAGATCGGCGAAGTGAAGGCGGGATCTGACCGCGCGCTTTCGGCACCGCGGCTGATCGTTGCGGGGCTCACGCTCGCGGCGGACGATCCACACGGCGTGCGGCTGGACGATGTCTGCGTCGAGGTCAAAGGCGGCGAAATTCTCGGAATAGCCGGTGTCGCCGGCAACGGTCAGGACGAGCTGTTCGCCGCGCTATCGGGCGAACGGCTGGCGCCAAGTGCGAGTGCCGTGGTGATCGACGGGCGACCCGCTGGCCACCTCTCGGTCACCGAGCGACGCAAGCGCGGCGCAGCTTTCGTCCCGGAGGAACGCCTGGGCCATGGCACGGCGCCGCGGATGAAGCTTTCGGACAATGCTCTGCTGACGGGCCATGCCGCGAGCGGAATGGTCAAGCGCGGCTTTATCGACAGGGGCGCCACGCTCGCCGTGGTCGACCGCACCACGACGACTTTCGACGTGCGCAAGGCCAAACGAGACCCTGAGGCCGCGAGTCTCTCCGGCGGCAACCTGCAGAAATTCATCGTTGGCCGCGAAATCCTGCGCGAGCCCGGCGTGCTGGTGGCAAGCCAGCCGACCTGGGGCGTCGACGCGGGAGCTGCAGCCACCATCCGCCAGGCGTTGATTGATCTCGCCGCGCGCGGCACGGCCGTGCTGGTCATCAGCCAGGACCTTGATGAGCTGGCGGAGATCGCCGACCGCATCGCGGTGATGTTCCATGGCCGGCTGTCGGCGCCGCTGACCACGGCGGAGGCGAGCCGCGAGAAGCTCGGCTTGTTGATGGGCGGCAGCTCCGCAACCGAGCCGGAGGCGCGCCATGTGGCTGGCGCTTGAGCGGCGCGCCGAGCGGTCGGCCCTGATCGCGATCGCCTCTCCGCTGATCGCGATCGGATTGACGTTGGTCACAATGACGGTGCTGTTCCTGCTCATCGGCAAGAATCCGTTTGCCGCCCTGTGGGTCTATTTCATCGATCCGCTCACCGATGCCTATTCGCTGCAGGAGATCGCAGTGAAGGCCACGCCTTTGGTGATGATCGCGATCGGCCTGTCGCTTTGCTATCTCGCCAATGTCTGGAACATCGGCGCCGAGGGGCAATTCCTGATCGGCGCGGTTGCGGGGAGTTGGCTCGCGGTCAGGACCAATGGCACCGATGCCGGCCAGTGGGTGCTGCCGGCGATGCTCGTGCTTGGCGCGCTGGGCGGTGCGCTCTATGCCCTCATCCCTGCGGTCTGCAAGGTGAAGTTCGGCGCCAGCGAAATTCTCACCAGCCTGATGCTGGTCTACGTCGCCGATCTCTTTCTCGACTATCTGGTTCGCGGCCCCTGGCGCGATCCGAAAGGCTACAATTTCCCGACCACACCGGATTTCGACCCGGTGGCGACAGTGCCGGTTCTGATCGAGGGCAGCCGGCTCCATGCCGGCGCGCTCATCGCTATCGCCGTTGTGGCCGCCGCCATGCTCCTGCTCGGGCGCTCCATCAAGGGGTTTGAAATCAAGGTCGTCGGTTCCGCCCCACGGGCCGCGCGGTTTGCCGGATTCAATGCCGACCGGCTCGTGGTCCTGACGTTCCTCATCTCGGGCGCACTCGCGGGCCTGGCCGGCATCATCGAGGTGGCCGGCCCGGTCGGAAATCTGCGACCTAATATTTCGCCGGGCTACGGCTTCACGGCGATCATCGTCGCATTCCTGGGACGCCTGCATCCGATCGGCATACTGCTTGCAGGGTTGTTCCTGGCGCTCACATTCATCGGCGGGGAGCAGGCCCAGATCTCCATGCGGATTCCGCTCGACCTGACCAAGGTCTTCCAGGGCATCCTGCTGTTCTTTGTGCTCGCGTGCGATTCGCTCGTCCTCTACCGGATTCGTCTGGTGCGGATTCACCGCAGGGCCGCTTATGGGACTGGCTGAAGCCATCATTGTTGCCGTGCTGGCGGCCTCGACGCCACTGCTGCTGGCGGCGGCGGGCGAGCTCGTGGCCGAGCGAGCGGGCGTGCTCAATCTCGGCGTGGAAGGGATGATGATCATGGGCGCCGCCTGTGGATTCGCCGGCGCCTACATAGCCGGTTCCACCCTAGTCGGCGCGCTCTGCGGAATAATGGCAGGCATGGCGCTGTCCGCGGTCTTTGCGATGCTCACCCTGGGCCTGGCGGTCAACCAGGTGGCGACCGGTCTGGCGCTGACGATTTTCGGGATCGGCCTCTCCGGGCTTATCGGGGCGGGCTTTGTCGGTGAAAAGATCGTGCCGGCGCCGCAGCTTCAGCTCCCGTTGCTGACTTCCCTTCCCTTCCTTGGCCGCATCCTGTTTGGACAGGATGCCTTCGTCTACTTGTCGCTCGCGCTTACGGCGGGGATCTGGCGGTTTATCTACCGCACGCGCTGGGGGCTCGTGCTGCGGGCCGTCGGCGACAACCACGCATCCGCCCATGCGCTTGGCTATCCCGTGCTGACCATCCGCACGCTCGCCGTGCTGTTCGGCGGAGCATGCGCAGGTCTCGGCGGCGCCTATCTCCCCCTCGCCTACACGCCATTCTTCATTCCCGGGATGACCGCCGGCCGCGGCTGGATCGCGCTCGCGCTCGTCGTCTTCGCCTCGTGGCTGCCAGGACGGCTGGTGGCGGGCGCTTATCTGTTTGGTGCAGTGACCATTCTGCAGCTGCATGCACAAGGAGCCGGTTTCGGCATCCCCTCCCAGCTGATGTCGTCCTTGCCGTATCTCGCCACCATCGTGGTGCTGGTCGTGATCTCGGCTGCGCGCGGCGCTGCCAGATCCGCCGCGCCCGCATCGCTCGGTCTGGTCTTCGTGCCCGACCGCTGAAGGACCCCGGAGCGCGCGTGGACGGGCCGTGCGCCGCCGCGATCATCGAGCCTCCCGTCAAAGAGCGTGGAGATGGACATGCGAAACATTTTCATTGCGGCCGCGGCACTGACGCTTGCGACCGCGGCAAACGTTCCCAACGCATCCGCCCAGGGCAAGCTCAAGGTCGGATTCGTTTATCTCGGGCCGGTCGGCGATTTCGGCTGGACCTACCAGCACGAGGTCGGTCGACAACTCGTCATGAAGGAGCTCGGCTCCAAGGTCGAGACTACGTACCTTGAGAACGTCAATGAGGGCCCCGACTTGGAGCGCGCGATCGAGCAACTGGTCCGCTCCGGCCACAAGCTGATCTTCACCACGTCGTTCGGGTACATGGACCCGACGATCAAGGTGGCAAAGAAATATCCGAACGTCTTCTTCGAGCACAACACGGGGTACAAGCGCGAGAAGAATGTGGCGACCTATTCCGCCCGCTTCTACGAAGGCCGCTATATCCAGGGCCGCATCGCCGCCAAGACGACGAAGTCGGGGGTGCTCGGCTACATCGGCTCCTTCCCGATCCCGGAAGTGATCTCGGGCATGAATTCCACCATCCTCGGCGCCCAATCCGTCAATCCCGACATCAAGGTCAAGATCATCTGGGTCAACTCGTGGTTCGATCCGGGCAAGGAAGCCGATGCCGGCAAGGCCTTGCTCGACCAGGGCGCCGACGTGCTCATGCAGCACACCGACAGCCCGGCGGCGATGCAGGTCGCGGAAGCGCGACACGCGCACGCTTTCGGACAGGATTCCGACATGATCAAGTTCGGGCCCAATGCCCAGCTCACCGCCATCGTCAACAACTGGGGCCCCTATTACGTCGAGCGCATTCAGGCGGTGCTCGATAACAAGTGGACCTCGGGCGACGTCTGGGGCGGTCTCAAGTCCAAAATGCTGCTCATGGCCCCGTACACCAACATGCCCGACGACGTGAAGAAGATCGCGATGGACACGGAGGCGGCGATCAGCGGCGGCAGCCTGCACCCGTTCAAGTGTCCGGTGGTCGATCAGGAAGGCAAGCCTGTGGAATGCAAAGGGGGAACGCACCTCGATGATGGACAGATTCTCGGCATGAACTTTTACGTCAAAGGCATCGATGACAAGATCCCAGGCAAGTGAACGGCATTAGCCACGATCGCTGCCGTTCGGAGCAGTGACGCATCTCGCGCACGCGCGCGGGACACGAGTCACTGCCCCAGCCGCGAAGATCCGGGACCTGCAGGCTCGATGTACACTTGCACGCGTAATACCAATCAGGCCGAATTTCCGGAGCGTAGCATGCGTAAACCAATCCGTTTGATTCTCCAATTGACCATCTGTGTGTTTCTGACCGCCTGTGCTGTTAAGGAGGCTATTGAGCACCACAAAGAACAGGAAAGCAGGATGACGCGCTCGGTCAACGCTTACATCGGAAGGTCGGTAGCCGATGTGGCGGTCGATCGCGGGCCACCGACCAATGTCGTCGACGTGGGATCGAGCAAGCGGGACTTCCAGTGGGAGATCGCGACGGAAAGGCCCGAACGGCCCCTGCCGGCTCCTGGCACGGGTATGGCCGTCACCGTTCCGCCGGGGCAGGAGACGTGCCTGGTGTCATTTGTCGCTTCCAGCACCAAGGACTCGCCTTCGCTATCGGACTGGATCATCGAAAGCGGGCAATGGAAGGGGGTGAACTGCTGATATTCGCAAGTGGGCGCAACAGCGGCCTAGGACTTGCTGTCCTCGATCAGCTTCCACAGCCGGCTCGGACTGAGCGGAATCTCGCACAGCTTCACATCCCGGGCGGGAAGATCGAGCGCATCCTCGATTGCTTGCGCAAACAGGGGCCCGACCGGAATGGCGCCCGCTTCGCCCGCGCCCTTGATGCCCAGCGGGTTCAGCGGTGAAGCGGTGGTTGTGTGAGCGAGCTCCATGCGCGGGACGTCCAGTGCCGTCGGCAGGAGATAATCCGCGAGGGACGCATTGAGGAGCTGCCCTTCATCATTGAACACAAGCTGCTCGTAGAACGCATTGCCGATTCCCTGCGCCACCCCGCCGTGAATCTGCCCGGCGAGTATCAGCGGATTAATGACAGTCCCACAGTCGTGCACCACGATATATCTGAGAATTTGCAGCATCAGCGTCTCAGGATCGACCTCCACCACGATCGCATGCACACCGTTCGCGGTCGCGCCTCGCGGCGGTCCGAAATATTGCGTGGATTCGAGACCCGGCTCGGTTCCCGGCTGGACCGCACCGCGCATCGGATTGGCGCGCATGGCAAGCTCGCCGAGGGCGACTGATTTTCCGGGCACGCCGACGATCGAGACCTCGCCGTTCTCGATCTGGAGATCATCCTCGGCGCATTCGAAATGCTCGGCGGCGACCCGGAGGATTTTCCGGCGTACCACCTTGGCCGCCTCGTTCACGGCATTGCCGGCGACCACGGCGCCGCGGCTCGCGAAGGTACCGGCGCCCCAATAGAACTGGTCCGTGTCGCCGGTCACCACATCGACGTTGCGGACATCGACACCGACCTGATCTGCGGCGATCTGAGCAAAGCTGGTGAAATGGCCTTGGCCCTGCGTGCCGATGCCGGTCGCAACGCTCACCTTCCCATTTGCCTGCACCTGCACCTTCGCGCCCTCATACGGACCGATGCCGGTCCCCTCGACATAGCAGGCTACCGCCACGCCGAGGCAGCGCCCCTGGGCGCGCAGCCGCGGTTGCTCATCGCGGATGAAACCTGTGTAGTCGATTGCGGCCAGCGCTTTATCCAGCGCCGCCTGGTAATTGCCGCTGTCATATTCGAGCGGCGCGAAGTCCTGATAGATGATCTCGTTGTCGTATGGGAACGCATCCGGCGGTATGAAGTTGCGGCGCCGGATTTCGACGCGGTCGATTCCCAACTCGCGCGCGGCAAAATCGAGCAACCGCTCCATGACGAATACGCCGTGCTGGCGGCCGGCGCCACGATAGGGCGTGACGATCGGCAGATTGGTGAACACGGCGGTGAAGGTGCTGTCGTAGCTCGGCACCACATATGGCCCGAGCAGGGTGCATTGGCTGTTGATCGGTACCGTCAGGCCGTAGGGATCGTAAGCGCCGGTGTCATGCAGAAACACGTCCTTGACACCGAGGATCCCGCCATCGCGGGTGAGCGCCATCTCGGCGTCGTGAATTTGTCCGCGTTCGTGGGTGGTGGCGAAGAAATGCTCCCGCCGGTCCTCGATCCACTTGACCGGCCGGCGCAGGCCTATCGCCGCCCACGGCAGCAGGACTTCCTCGGGGTAGAACATCATGATCTTCGGGCCAAAGCCGCCGCCCACGAACGGCGCAATGACGCGAACCTGCCGCTCGCTTAACCCCAGCATGCCGGCAAGCCCGTTGCGGATGAACACCGGCGCCTGCGTGGTATCCCAGACGGTAAGCTGATGGGCGCGGGAGTCCCACTGCGCGACGACGCCTCGCGTTTCGATCGGTGAGGAGATGCCGTGATCGTAGCGCAAGCGGCTTCGGATGACGCAATCGGCGGCGGCGGCTGCGCCGGCATAGTTACCTTTCGCCTGCCGGACCTGCGCGGCGACATTGGAGCCTAAGTCCTCATGAACGAGGGAGGCTCCGACGGCGAGCGCCCTCTCGAGATCGACCACGGCCGGCAACGGCTCGAAATCGACCACGATATCGGTGAGGGCGTCTTCAGCAATGTAGCGGCTCTGGGCGATCACGACCGCGATCGGCTCGCCGACGTGACGGACCTTGTCCTTCGCCAGCGGCACCTGCGTGCGCTGGTTGAAGGTGATGCCGGCGATCGGCGGCGGCGGGACCAGCAACGGTCCCGGTTGCCAGTAGTCGCCCAAATCCTTGGCGGTGTAGACCGCCACGACACCCGCACGGCGGAGGGCGCGGGTTACGTCGATACGGACTATGCGCGCGTGAGCAATGGTGCTGCGCAGGAATGCGGCGTGGAGCAAACCCGGTAGCTCGACATCATCCACGAACAGCGCCTGCCCGGTGAGCAGCCGGCCATCCTCATTGCGTGTGATCGGCTCACCAAAATAGCGCGTTGCCATGCTTCAACTCCGGGTACGCGCGGCGCGGCCGCTGCGCGGCATCGCAAAATGTTGCCAGCTAAAGTCGCGGTCCGTGCGTGATTGCAGTCGGGTTCAACAGGGATCTCCTAAGCTAGCACCGGGCTGAATGGCGGCATTCAACAGGGCTGGGCTGCTCATGCCTATTTTTCCCGCCGCTTGAACAAAAAATCAGCGCGCCATCCTTGCCGGCTGGGGCGAATATTCCGCAATGGCTGCACGCATGCCACTATTGATGCATCCGGATGAAGGCGGCGCTCGCGCGTCAGCACGCTCCGGAGAGCTTTTCCATGTCGTCAAGCCGATGCACAAGCCGGCAAGCGTTGTAGCCGAGAGCAAGATGTCCGCCGCCGCGCGCCCGCCGGCGGTCGATGTACGCGATGTTTCGCTCACCTTCGAGACCGCGGATGGCAAGGTCGAGGCGCTCGCGCGCGTAAATTTGCAAATCGCCGAGGGCGAATTCGTGTCCTTCATCGGGCCCTCCGGCTGCGGGAAGACCACGCTGCTGCGCCTGATCGCGGATCTCGAGCAGCCGACGCTCGGCATGCTTCTGGTCAACGGTGTCAGCGCGGGGGAGGCGCGGCTGCGGCGGGCGTATGGCTACATTTTCCAGGCGCCAGCGCTATACCCATGGCGGACAATCGAGAAGAACGTAATGTTGCCGCTCGAGGTCATGGGCTTTTCCGCTTCGGAGCGACGGGCGCGAGCGAAGCATTATCTGGCCCTGGTCAACCTCTCCGGGTTTGAGCGCAAGTTCCCGTGGCAGCTTTCGGGCGGCATGCAGCAGCGCGCCTCGATCGCGCGGGCGCTGTCGTTCGATCCAGCACTGCTGCTGATGGACGAGCCGTTTGGCGCGCTCGATGAGATCGTCCGCGACCACCTCAACGAGCAATTGCTGCGGCTGTGGGATAAGACCGGAAAGACGGTGATCTTCGTCACCCATTCGATTCCGGAAGCAGTATTCCTCTCGACCAGGATTGTGGTGATGTCGCCGCGGCCAGGCCGCATCATCGACGTCATCGACTGCGATTTTCCGCGTGAGCGTACGCTGGAAATTCGCGAGACCCCGGAATTCGTCAAAATTGCCCAGCGGGTGCGCATGGGCCTTCGCTCCGGACATTCGTATGACGAGTAGCGCGCTCTATTTGCCCAACTCGAGCGCGCCGAGGCGGCATTCCGCCATCGCGCGGCAGATCCCGGTTATCGTGACCGTGCTCGTGCTGATCGCTACCTGGTACGTGGCGGCTGTCCTTATGAACGCCGGCTTGGCACGAGACGCGTTCGAGCGCGAAGAAACCCGCTATACCGCCGGCGATTTGATTGCAGCAAGTCTGCAGTTGGAACGGCCGCGGCTGCCGGCGCCGCACCAGATCCTGGCGACTTTCACCGACGACGTATTCGGTTACCCGGCAACATCGGCGCGCAGCCTCGTCTATCACAGCTGGGTCACGCTTTCGGCTACCGTTATCGGTTTTCTTCTTGGCGCGGTGGCCGGCGTCATTCTTGCGACGCTCATTGTGCACCTGCGCACGCTGCAGAAAAGCCTCTTGCCCTGGATTATCTGCTCGCAGATGGTGCCGATCCTTGCGGTCGCACCCATTGTCATTGTCGTGCTGGGCGCTATCGGTATTCGCGGACTGCTGCCGAAATCGGTCATTTCCGCCTATTTGTGCTTCTTTCCGGTCGCGATCGGCATGGTGAAAGGCTTGAGCTCTCCCGACCCGATCCAACGCGATCTCATGCGGAC
The DNA here is from genome assembly GCA_963841705.1 of uncultured Alphaproteobacteria bacterium. Classification (GTDB taxonomy): domain Bacteria; phylum Pseudomonadota; class Alphaproteobacteria; order Rhizobiales; family Xanthobacteraceae; genus VAZQ01. Next base: position 15,462 of record CAWJDY010000039.1, on the reverse strand, counting down.
CTGGTCGGCGACCTCGGCGCAGGTTTTCTGGAAGCTGCGCTGGCCGGCAGCGGTCCCCTTTCTCTTTGCGGGTCTTAAGGTCGCGATCACTATCTCGCTCATCGGCGCCATCGTCGGCGAATTGCCGACCGGCGCACAAGCAGGCATCGGCGCGCGGCTGCTGGCGGGGTCGTATTACGGACAGACGATCCAGATATGGGCGGCATTGCTGGCCGCTTCGTTGCTGGCCGCCTGTCTTGTCGGTCTAGTGGGCTTAACCGAGCGCTGGGTAGGACGGCGCATGGGGGCACGTCCGTGACGGCGATCGCGCAGCGGACCGGCTTTACCGTCGCTGTGCTCGGCATGCTCGCCGCTTGCGCATTGCCGCTGTCGAACGAGACGGCTAGCAGTCTCTCCGCGCATCCGGCGCCGCTCGCGGCAAATGTCGCGGTCGCCATCCTGTTTGCCGGTGCCGGATGGTTGGCGCGCGGCTTGTCGCTCGCAACCGGGCTTGCGGGGGTGGTGCTTGGCTGCTGCGTGACGCTGGCCCTGCTGCGTGATGCAGCCGTGGAGGGCAACGCCGCATGGGGATTCTGGCTGCCGGTCTTGGCCATCTGGCTTGCGGCCGCGGTCTGCGTGTCCATGCTCGCTGCCATCAGGTCCGTCAGCAAGGCGGCAGAGCGCGCGCTCGACATTGTGATTCCTGTGCTGTTCGGCGCCTTCGTGCTCTATCTGTGGGAAGTCGCGGTGCGCGGCTTCGGCGTGCCATCGGTGCTGCTTCCCGCCCCGGGTATGATCGCTGCGCGGTCCCTCGGCTCGCTCTGGACGCTCTGGCAGGACTTCTTCCAGACCTTCGTTCTCGGGGTGCTGTCAGGGTACGTCATCGGCTGCGGTGCCGGGTTCCTGGTCGCGATCGTCGCCAGCCGCTTCACGTTCCTTGGCCGAGGGCTACTCCCGATCGGCAATTTCGTCTCCGCGCTGCCGATCGTCGGCATCGCGCCGATCATGGTGATGTGGTTCGGCTTCGACTGGCCGTCCAAGGCGGCCGTCGTTGCTGTCATCACCTTTTTCCCGATGCTCGTGAACACGCTCGCAGGCCTCGGCGCCGCGGGTCATATCGAGCGCGACCTGATGCGCTCCTACGGCGCTCGCTATCTGAAGACGCTGGTCAAGCTCTACTTGCCGGCTGCCATGCCGTTCATCTTCAACGCGCTGAAGATCAATTCGACGCTCGCATTCATCGGCGCGATCGTCGCGGAATTCTTCGGCACGCCCACGGTCGGAATTGGCTTTCGCATCTCGATCGAGGCCGGCCGTATGGCGCTCGACATGGTCTGGGCCGAGATCGCGCTGGCCGCTCTCGTCGGAATGGCCTTCTACGGAATTGTCGCGCTCGCCGAGCGTGCGACGACCTTCTGGCATCCATCCTATCGGATCTGACTCGGCGATTTGGAGCATGAGGACATGAAGCAAACAATGATGATTGCGGCGGCGGGCTTTGCCTTCGGCCTTTCGCTCGCCAGCGCACACGCCGCCGACAAGGTCACGATCCAGCTCAAGTGGGTCGCGCAGGCGCAGTTCGCCGGTTACTTCGTCGCCAAGGAGAAAGGCTTCTACAAGCAGGCCGGGCTCGAGGTGACCATCAATCCCGGCGGTCCGGATGTCGCACCGCCGCAGGTGATAGCCGGCGGCGGCGCCGACGTGGTTGTCGATTGGATGCCTTCGGCGCTTGCCTCGCGCGAGAAGGGCGTAGCGCTCGTCAATATCTCGCAGACCTTCAAACGCTCGGGCCTGGAGCTCACCTGCCGCGCCGAGACCGGGATCAAGAAACCGACCGACCTCAAGGGCAAGACCATCGGCGTGTGGTTCAGCGGCAATGAGTACCCCTTCCTGTCCTGGATGTCGAAGCTCGGCTTCAAGATCGACGGTTCACCGAATGGCGTGAAGGTCATCAAGCAGGGCTTCAATGTCGATCCGCTGCTGCAGAAGCAAGCCGACTGCGTTTCCACCATGACCTACAATGAATACTGGCAAGTCATCGACGGCGGTTTCAAGCCCAGCCAGCTCGTCGTGTTCAAGTACGAGGACGAGGGCGTGGCGACGCTCGAGGATGGCCTTTGGGTCATGGAGCCGAAGCTCAAGGACCCGGCCTTTGTGGCTACGATGGCGAAATTCGTCAAAGCTTCAATGCAGGGCTGGGATTACGCGAAGAAGAATCCTGACGAGGCAGTGAAGATCATCCTCGCCACCGATACGACCGGGGCGAAGACCGAGAAAGACCAGAAGCGAATGATGGGCGAGATTGCCAAGCTGCTCGACCCCGGCAATGGCAAGCTCGATCCGAAGGATTATGAGCGCACGGTAGCGACGCTGATGAGCGGCGGCTCCGATCCGGTGATCACCAAGAAGCCGACCGGGGCTTGGACTCATGCGGTCTATGACGCCATGAAGTAATCACCACGCCTGCAACTGCTTCAGCAGCCGCGCTTTCGTCTCGGCATCAGCGAAGCTCGCCTCGATCGAGGTTCGCGCCAGCGCACGCAGATCATCCTTGCTCCAGCCATACGCCTCGACGCAGCGCGCATATTCGCCCGGCAGGGTGACGCCGAGCAGGCTGGGATCATCGGTGTTCACCGAGACCGCGACACCGGCGCGGCGCAGCCGGTCGAGCGGATGCTCCGCCATTGAGGCGTAGAGGCCGAGCGCCGTATTCGATGTCGGACAAACCCCCAATGCAATGCGCCGCTCCGCGAGCAGCGCGACCAGATCGGCGTCCTCGACTGCGCGCACGCCATGATCGATGCGATCGGCCCCGAGCAAGTCGATGGCGTCGCGCACGCCCTCGGGGCCACTGGACTCTCCGGCATGAACGGTACGCTTGAGGCCTGCTGCGCCAGCCCGGCGAAAAGCCTCGGCAAAGCGCGGCCCGGTGCGGCCGGCCGTCGCTTCGTTGCCGTCGATCGACAACGCGACCACGCGGGGATGTCGCCTGGCGATCAACAGGTCGACCAGCTCAGCTGCCGCGTCGGCCGTCTGCGTGCGCAACAGGCTCACGCACAGGCCGACACCGGGCAGGCCATCCTCCTCGGCTGCCGCAAAGCCGCAATCGAGGGCATCGATCATCTCGCCGACGCGCCGATCCCAGTGTGTCCAGTGGGTGGGATTGACGATGACGTCGGCATAGCCGGTGCCGCTCGCCGCCATGCGCCGGCTGAAGGCATAGGCGGCCTCGGTCAGTTGATCCGCAGTGCGCACCAAGCCGCAGGACCAGTCGAGGAACCTCAGGAAATCGGAGAGATCGGCAAACTGCAGCAGCTTGTCGCGCGGTCGCGGCAACTGCTCGCCCGCCTCTCTGGCCAGTTGCTCGATCGCTTCCGGCTCGAAACAGCCTTCCAGGTGCACATGAATCTCCGCTTTTGGGAGATCGCGTAAGGACGTCTGTGTCAACACGGCGAAAACCTCATCGGTCGATACAGCTGGTGAAGAACGTCATCCTCGCGAGCGAGTGAAGCCGGCGCAACCACTACGTCGCAAATCGCACCTCTATGCCAGGGAGCGCGATACCGTGAAGCGCGGTGCTCCAGGTCTCACCCGACTTCACCGGCATGGCGCGCGTGAGCGTTCCCGTGGTCACGATCTCGCCTGCCGCGAGCGGCGGATTGATCGCATCGCCCGCCAGCAAGCCGACGAGGTGGCGTAGCGCCGAAACAGGTCCGCCGAGGACGTTCTCGGCGTGACCGCGGTCTATTACACGGCCGTCGCAAAGAAGATCGATCGCAAAGCTGGGGAGCGCGTTCTGCCATTGCGCAGCGTGCGAGATCGCATGCCGCGGCCCAATGAGCAGCGCACCGTGCAAGCCATTTGCGGCGATTGTATCGGCGGCGGAGAATTGCCATCGCGGAAAAATCGATTGGACAATCTCGAATCCATGCGCGACCCAGTCCACGCAGGATAAGAGCGCGGTCTCGTCCATGTCCGCGGCCGGCTCGCGCGCAAGCCCGAAGACGATCTCAGGCTCGATGCGCGGCTCGGCAAAGCCGGAGAGCGGCAAAGCTGCGGTGTTGCTGAGCTCATGCACGGTGGAATTGTAGATGTATCCCCAGATCGGCGCGTAGACCTTGTATTGCTCCCAGATCGTGCGGTTGGTGAAGCCGATTTTGCGCCCAAGCCGCTTCTCGCCGCGCGCTTCCCGCTTCTGATCGAGCAGGGCAGTGACGCGGTAGGCCTCGTCCAGGGTGAGGCCTGCTGGGCGCGAAGTGAACGGCAATATCTGGCGGCAAGTTCCGATAGCTGCGAGCACCTCATCGGCAATGACGCGAATATCAGCTGACATCGTCCTTCGGTCGTCATCGTCCCGCGGGGCGTGACATCGAGAGCTCGTAGGCCTGGTCGATCAGCCGCACGGCGCGCAGGCAGTCGTGCACGCTGATTGGGGGCGCCGCACCCCGTTGCCAGTGGTCGAGCGCATCGCGCACCGCCGTGAAATAGGGCGCGGTCACGTCGGTGCCCGGGAGAATCTCGTCGCCCTTTGCGGTAGCGAGCTTCATGACCCCATCCTTCATCGTGAGAATGGCATCGCGGCCGGCGAGCTTCCACTCGCCATCCGTGCCGTCGCGGGGGAAACCGTTGCCGACCTCGACGGTGCCGAGAACGCCGCTGGTGGAGGCAAGCATGACCGAAGCGTAGTCCTCGACCGCGCATTCATGGGCGCGCCGGCTCAGTTGCGCGCCAGTCACCTGCGCATCCTCGCCGGTGAGATGGAGGAACATGTCCAACCCGTGCGGTCCCAAGTTGCGCAGGGAGCCGCCGCCGGCCTCGGCGGGATCCAGCATCCAGGCGCAATCCCAGGCTGGGTACCGCGCCGGCCCCGGCCGGTTGATGCGAACGTACATGTGCGACAGCGGGCCGAAGCGTCCTGCGGCGAGTAGCTCTCGGGCGCGCGCCGCGAAGGGCGCGTAGCGCTGGGCCAACGGGACGGCGACGAACGCATTGGGGCTCCTCGCCTTGGCAGCCACTGCCTCCACCTCGGAGGCGTTGATCCCCATCGGCTTCTCCATCAGGAACGGAAAGCCCCGATCGAGCAGATCGTGGGCGATCGCAGCCATCTGGCGGTGGCGCCCGAGCGCCAGGACAAAGTCGGGGCGCCTGGCCGCGAGCATCTCCCGGTAGTCGGTGAAGGTCTTTGGGCTCCCCACCTCGGCCGCGCGTCTTGCAACGATAGCGGGGTCGGAATCCTGGATGGCGACAAGCTCCACATCCGGCATGACGATGAGGTGGCGCAGATAGGCAGCGTCATTAAGCGCATGCCAGTGGCTGACTTCTATGGCGGCGACGCGGATCGTCATCAGCTCCAACCGTACTGCATCACAAACTACTCTAGCCCGTCATTCCCCGGAATGACGTCGAGGGGCAACTTGTGACGCAGTACCACTAATTCCCCCAGCGGTCGCGCCACATCTGCTCACCAATGGTGCAGGAGATGCGCGGCTTGCGCAGCTGCACCGGCACGACTGCGAGACGAGGCGAGCCAGACGCGACCTCCTGCACAAGCTTGGTGCGGGTCGCCTCCTTGAATTGCTCGCGCTCGTGAATGGGAACGACGAACGAGCCGGGTCCGCCAATCACGCAATCCTCGTAGTAGATATCGAGATTTTCGATATCCATCGTGAACAAGCTCGGCCGCTTCAACATGATCGGCAGCCCATTGATGATGATTCCTGCGGCCAGCACGTCGTCGCGCGCGATGGTGACGAGCTGGCCCGCATTGTTGGCGCCGTCCCCGGAGACATCGATCACGCGGCGCAGACCGTGAAAGCCGCTGTCCGCGAACAACGGCTTGGCAAAACCGAGCGCACCCGAGATCGAGGTGCGCGAGGCGCGCCGGTAAGGCGCGCGCCCGATCTCGTCGGCAAACGCGTCGGCGGCCTCCGGGCCGTCAATCAGCCGCCACGGAACGATGACCTTCTGGTCGTCGGGGCCCGCCCATTCGAAATAGGTCACCGCCACCTTGCCGGTCATGCCGCTATGCAAGGCCTGCAGGAACTCGCGCGAGGTGATCCCGCGCATGTAGCCTTCGCGCTGAAGCACCTGCTCGTCGTGATCCATCGAATAGGAGACGTCCACCGCGAGCACCAGCTCGGCGTCGACCACGGGCGCAGCGGAATTGTTTTGCGCCGAGCGCAGCTCCACCCCCGGCAAGCCAATTCCGGCAGTCCATCCCGCGAGCACAACAGCTGCGACTGCGCCGGCGGCCGCAGTGCGCATGAGCGCCGACAGTAGCATGCATGCCTCCTTGCAAAGTGGCCGCTGGGGCACCAAGCAATGTTTAGGCCATGAACGGAAGTCGGGCCATGGGGGCTTCCCGCGGCCGTCATCTGAGGCGCGAGCCAGCATTTAGCGAGCGAGCCTCGAAGCATGGCGGCGCCCGGGCGGGGCTGTCACCCTTTGGGTAAGCGGAGCTCTCAGTGCATTACTGTGCCGCCATCGACGGCGATGGTTTGCCCCGTGACCAATTGACTTGCGTCAGAGACCAGCCAGTGAATGGTTCCTGAGAGATCCGAGGGCACGAGATTGCGTGCGATCGCCTGACCCATTTTGATGGTCTCAAGCGCCTTGTCGGTCTTCTCTGCGAAGAATTCCCGCGTTGCCTCGGTCAACACTATGCTCGGTGCGACGGCGTTCACCCGGATGTTGTCGCGTCCTAGCTCCCGGGCAAGACCGCGGGTCAGTCCGATCACGGCAGCCTTGGAGGTCGTATAGTGCAAGCCATACGGCATGCCGTAGGTGGCCGCGAGCGAAGCGATATTGACGATGCTGCCGCCGCCGCTCCGGCGCAGCGCAGGCACAACAGCTTTGCAACAGTTCCAGATTCCCTTGACGTTCACCGCCATTGCCGCATCCCAGTCGCTTTCGCTGATCGCATCGAAACGGCCACCTCGCAGACCGCCAAACAACGCTGCATTATTGATAAGGGCGTCGATGCGGCCGAAGGCGTCGAGCGCTGTGCGCGCCATCTCCATCGCTGACGCGGCGCTTGCGACATCGAGCTTCGTCGCAACCGCTGTACCCGCTTCGCCCTTGACCAGGGCGAGCGTATTCGAGCAGTCGTTGATGTCGGCAATCACGATGCGGGCGCCGCGGCTACCCAGATATCGTGCATATTCCTGCCCGATCCCGCGCGCTGCCCCGGTAACGATGACGACCTTTCCTTCGATGTCCATGTTGATCTCCCTTGGTGTCGCGCAGCGCCGCAATTGGCGTTCGCGCCATCCGCCCAACGGCGTCGCCCTGCGAAGCCGCGCCTGGTACCCGGATGTGCGCGAAAATTATTTTCCCGGCAGTTGCCGGTAACCACCGATCTATTCACCGCCTCTGTTACAGTTGCTTCCAAGGCCGGGTGGGCCGCCCCTCACGTTCCATCTCTCCAGCTCCGCTCGGCACGGCGAGCCCCGGTCACAGCCCTTCCGGGGCTCGCACCCATTTGCGGGTGGACGAGCAGTAGCGCTCGATAGCTGTAAGGGAATTTCGATTTTTCGCCAATCTGAATGGGCGTCCAAGGTCGCCTGTGGATGCGTTATCGGATACCGGCGCGCATGAAGCTCTGCACGAACTGCCGCTGAAACAGAAGGAAGCCGACGAGCAGCGGGGCGGAGGTCATCAACGTCGCCGCGCAGATCACCGACCAGTCGATGCCCTGATCGGTCGAGGCGAATACCTGCAAGCCGACCGTGAGCGGGCGTGCCTCGACCGAGTTGGTCACGATCAGCGGCCACAGGAAATTATTCCAATGGTAACTCACCGAAACGAGCGCATAGGCGAGGTAGACCGGCTTTGCGAGTGGCACGTACACCCGCCAGAGCACCTGCAAGGGGCCGGCGCCCTCGACGCGCGCCGCGTCATCGAGCTCCCGCGGCACGCTCTTGAAGGTCTGCCGCAGCAGAAAGATGCCGAAGGCGGAGGCGACGTACGGCAACGCGATCCCCGGAATGGTATCGACAAGGCCGAGCCAGGACATGGTGCGATAGTTCTCGACGATGAGCACGTCGGGCATGATCATCAGCTGGAGGAGCACCAGCGCAAAGGCAAGCTCGCGCCCGACAAACGCGAACCGGGCAAAGGCGTAGGCCGCAAGCGTGCACAGCACCAGCTGGCAGGCGAGAATGAGCGTCACCAGCACGAAGGTGTTGAGGAAATAGCGCGCGAACGGTGCCGCGTGCCACGCCTGCACAAAATTCTCCAGCGTCAGTGGAGCCGATGGAACGAATCGCGCCGAGAACTCGGCAGGATGAAACGCCGTCCATACCGCGTAGAGAAGCGGGAGCAGCCACAGCACCGCGAGCAGCCAGGCCGCGGCTGATTCGAGCGCACCGCCGGCACCATGCAGCGCATAGGGGATGGGCTGCGCACGCGCGGTCATCGGTAGTGGATCCGCCGGTCGAGCAGCACGTACTGGCTCAAGGCGACGGCAGCGAGCAACGAAAGCAGGATCACCGTCAGTGCCGCGGCGTAGGTGCTGTCCCAGTATTTGAACCCGACCTCGTAGACGTAATACAGGAGCAGCGTCGTTGCGTTGTCGGGGCCGCCGCGGGTCATCACGATGATGTGGTCGATGGTGCGGAACGCGTTGATCACGGCATTGACCAGGACAAACAGCGTCGTCGGCATCAACAGCGGGAACTGCACCCGGCGAAAGAAGGTGAACCGCGATGCGCCCTCCAGCGCCGCCGCCTCGGCGAGCGTGGGCGAGATCTGCTGGAGCGCGGCGAGGTAGAAGATCATGAAGAACCCCGCTTCCTTCCAGATCGCCACCACGATGACGCAGGCGAGCGCGGTTTCGGGGCTGCCCAGCCAGTTGTGCGCCCGCGCGCCGAAGAGCGACAGCACCTGCTCGAGAAGCCCGTATTGCGGGGTGTAGAAGAAGAGCCAGATATTGGCGACCGCGATCATCGGCAGCACGGTGGGCGTGAAATACGCCATGCGCACCGCCGCACGTCCGACGATACGGTCGTTGACCCAGATCGCCATGATGAGAGCGAGCGCAATCGAGATCGGAATGGTGCCGAGCGCAAACAGGAGATTGTTGAGGAGCGCCTGCCAGAACACGGAGTCGCTGAGCATGGAGCGATAGTTGTCGAGCCCGACGAACGTGCTGGCGCGGCGCAGCTTGGGAGTGGACCAGAAGCTGTCGACGAAGGTCGCGAGCGCCGGCCAGTGGGTGAACACTGCCAGGAGCGCCATGGCTGGGAGGAGCAGCAGCCAGCCGTAAAAGTTATACGCGCCCCGCCGCATGTCACCTCCCACTCAGCCGTGCAGCAAGCTCCGTAATACCTCCCCCTGAAAGGGCAAAGCTGTCGCATTTGACTCTAAGGACCGTGCGTCGCGCCCCACGGCAAACATCCATGCCTGTCATTCCGGCCGACCGAGCCGGGCTTCGCCCGGCGAGAGAGAGCCGGAATCCAGTAATCACAGCAGCTCGTTCATTCACGCCGGCCGTGGATTACTGGGTCCCGGCTCGCGCGAGCCCGGTTTAAGCCGGGCTCGCTTGGCCGGGACGACAGCCCATATCCGACAGCCCATATCCGACAGCCCTGCCACGTGGGGGAGGTATAGGAGCCTGCGGCGCCTCACCGGTACGGCTTGAGCAGCCGCTCGGCCTCGGCCTGCGAGTCCTTCATCGCCTGCTCGGGGCTCTTCGAGCCGGTGAGCGCTGCCTGCAGTCCGTCATTGAGCGCCTTGGTGACGCGCTGGTTGTCATGGGTCGAAAGCTCGGCGACGGCGTATTGCAGCTGGTCGCGGGCAACCGCCGCAGCGGGGAAGCCCGCGACGTAGCTCTTCATGGCCGGCGTGTCCCAGGCATCCGGGCGTACCGCGACGTAACCGGTGTCGATGCCCCACTGAGCCGCGCGCTCGGGCGAGGTCATCCATTGCGCGAATTTCGCCGCCGCCGCCTGCTGCGCGCGGCTCGTCTTCTTGAAAATGTAGAAATTGCCGCCGCCGGTCGGTGTGCCGCGACGTTTGCCCGCGGGCAGCATGGCCACCCCGAACGGAAACTTGGCGTTGCTGCGCACATTGGTCAGATTGCCGGTGGTCGTCCACATCATCGCGGTCTTGCGTTCGAAGAAGTCCTTCGGTGTCGTGCCCCATTCGATCACGCCGGGCGCCATCACCTTGTACTTGCGGCCGAGATCGACCCAGCGCTGCAGCGCTTCCACCACTGCCGGCTTGTCGAAGAAGGTGCGGTCGCCGTCCGCATTCATCAGAATCACGTCGTTCTGGGTCGTGAGCGCCTGGAACAACCAGTAGGGAAAACCGGAAGAGGGGATCTGCATTCCCCATTGGCTCGTGTTTCCCGATGCATCGCGCCGGGTGAGCTTCTCGGCAAAGGCAAGTTCCTCGGCCCATGTCGCCGGCGCCTTTTCCGGATCGAGGCCCGCGTCCTTGAACGCCTCCTTGTTCCAGTACAGCACGATGGTGGAGCGCTGGAACGGAATGCCCCAGGTCTTTCCGCCGGTCTGGCTGTTTTCCATGAAGGCAGGAAAGAAGCTCTTGATCCAGGTTTTCTCTGCATCCGATTTGGCGAATTCGTCGAAGGGGGCGATCGCCTCCTCGTCGATCAAGGAGAACATGTCGGTCGACAGGAGGACGCAGGTGGTAGGCGGGTTGCCGGACTTGTGCGCGGTCAGCGCCTTGACGACCGTCTCCTGATAGGTGCCGGCATAGATCGGCTTCACGCTGATGCCTGGGTTCTCCTTCTGGAAATCCGCCGCGTAGCCGTCGATGATTTTGGTAATAGGACCGCCGACGGCCACGGGGTAATAGAAGGTGATCTCGGTTGCGGCCCGCACCAGCGCGGGTGCTGCGATCGTGCCGGCGGCAGCAGCCGTCGAGCCGATCAGAAATCGCCGTCGATCCATCCTCGGTCTCCCTCTGATTTTTACTATCATCTCTACGCGATACGACGTTGTGATGACGCGTCGAACCAGTGCGTATCGCCCGGCTCCCATTGCAGGAACACCGTCTCGCCGGCGGCCGCGGAAAGCCTGCCGGGAATGCGCACCATCACGGTCTCATCACCTGTGCGCGTCTCCAGCTGGGTATCCGCGCCGAGATATTCGGCCGCAACGATACGCGCTGGCAAGCCTTTGTCTGCCAGCCGCATGGATTCCGGGCGCACGCCAAGCGCGAGGTTTGCCGGCTCGTATGCGGCGGGAAGGCCGGCGGTCAGGTCGAGCTGTCCTGCTATCAACGCGCCCGGCAATACGTTCATGGCGGGCGCGCCGAGGAAGCGCGCGACGAATATGGTTGCGGGCCTCTGATAAAGCTCCGCCGGCGAGCCGCTCTGCTCGATGCGACCCGCGCGCATGAGAATGACCTGATCGGCCATGGTCATTGCTTCCACCTGGTCGTGCGTGACGTAAAGCATGGTCATGCCGAGCCGGCGCTGCAGTGCCCGGATCTCGCGCCGCATGTCGCCGCGCAACTGAGCGTCGAGGTTGGAAAGCGGCTCGTCCATCAGGCAGACGGGCGTCTCGGCGACGATGGCGCGGCCGAGCGCCACGCGTTGCTGCTGGCCGCCGGAGAGCTGCGATGGCTTGCGGTCGAGCAGGCGCTCGAGCCCGAGCAGTTGCACTGCGCGCTTGAGCCGTGTTTCGCGCAGCGCGCGAGACACGCGCCGCACCTTGAGACCGAACACGATGTTTTCAGCGACGGAGAGGTGCGGAAACAGCGCATAGGACTGGAACACCATGGCGACGCTGCGGCGCGAGGGAGGCTCGCGCGTCACCTCGCGGCCGGCGATCTCGATCGTTCCGGAATCCGGGACTTCGAGCCCGGCAATCAGGCGCAGCGTGGTTGATTTGCCGCAGCCCGAGGGCCCCAGCAATACCACCAGACTGCCGGTCTCGGCCGCGAAGCTCACGTGATCGACCGCCGGTTCGCCGCCCCATGCCTTGGTAACGTCGTTGAGGCGAACCTGCGCCACGTTGCTCCTCCCTGCGCTGTGTTTTCGCTACTACAAACTCGAAGGGTGGGCAAAATCGCTATCGCGGTTAACTCTACTGCGGCACAACCAGCGAGGTCCAAACAATGACGGTGCGTTCGGTTGCGGTTCTGGGGGCGGGACACGGCGGTTGCGCGGCCGCTGCGGATCTCGGCCGCCGCGGCTATTCAGTGCGTCTGCATGCCCGCAATCCCGAGCGCCTCGCGCCGCTGCGCGCCCAAGGCGGCATAGAGGCGCGGGGCATTGTCCAGGGCCTTGTTCCCATCGAGCTCATGACGACTGACGTGCCGCAAGCCGTCCGCGGTGCCGATCTGATCATGCTGGTGGTCCCGGGCGTGGCGCATGCATACTACGCCCGGGCGCTGGCCCCCCTTCTCGATGGGAGCCAGCCCATCCTCATCAATCCCGGGCATACCGGCGGCGGGCTTCACTTCGTGCATGAGCTGCGCAATGCGGGATATCGCGGTGCAGTGCGCACCTGCGAGACAGTCACGTTGACCTACATCACGCGCATGGAGGGCGCGGGGCTCGTCAACGTCTATAGCTATACCAGGCGATTGCGTTTCGCGACGCTTCCCGGCAAAGAGGCGGCTCACCTGTTTGCATTGCTCAAGCCGCTTTACCCGGAGATCGAGCCGGCGAGCAGCGTGCTGGAGACGGGGCTCTCGAACATCAATGCCATATTCCATCCTCCGGGCATGATCATGAATGCGGGATGGATCCAGCATACCGGGGGCGATTTCCTGTTCTACCGCGAGGGCTTCACGGACGCTGTCGCGCGCGTAACCGCGGCGGTGGATGCGGAGCGCATGGCGGTGGCCAAGGCTTTGGCCATTCCCGCGATCCCGTTCCTGGATGTTTTCTATCAGGCCGGACTGACGACCAAGGCCGCAAGAGACAGCGGCGATATTGCACGCGCCTGCCGCGAAAGCGAGCCGAACAAGACCATCAAGTCTCCTTCCTCTCTCGATCACCGCTACGTGCATGAAGACGTGGGCTATGGCCTCGTTCCCATCGCCGCGCTTGGTGCGCTTGCCGGCGTTGCCACTCCGACGATTGCTGCGCTCGTCCAGCTCGCGGCTCTCGCCCTCGGCATCGACTATGCGCGCGAAGGCCTCACGCTGGAGAAGCTCGGACTTGCCGGCAAGTCGCCGTCCGAGCTGCTGCGCCTGGTGGAAGAGGGCGCGTGACTTTGCGCGCATCTTGTAGCCCGCATGAGCGCAGCGACATGCGGGGTCATACCGCAGGCCGAGCCCGGATATCGCTTTGCTCATCCGGGCTACGATTTCTCTTGGAAGAGGGCGCGTAAAGCCAAGATGTCGGTACGCATCGGGGTGAGCTTCGACGGCTTCGTTCCAACGCGCGACGCAATTGCGCTCGCCGAGCGCGCGGTCGCGGCGGGAGCAAAAAGCCTGTGGGTGGCGGAGCATCTCGGCTATCGGGAGGCGATTGCGACCTGCATGGCATTTGCGCTCAGGACGCCGGGTCCCATGCTCGTGCCCACCGCGGTGAGCCCGTATCTCTGGCATCCCATGCCGACCGCCATGGCCATGGCGACGCTCGATGAAGCAGCGCCGGGGTGCGCGGCCATTGCGGTCGGCACCGGCAATCCTCTGTTTCTCGCCGAGTCCGGACGTTCCGTGGAAAAGCCCGTGCGGGCCGTGCGCGAATTTACGCAGGCGCTGCGCAAGCTGTGGAGCACAGAAGCAGCGCACGTCGAGGGCGAATTCGTGCGCCTTGCCGGTGCGCGCCTTGCCTTTGCGCCGAGCGCTCCGATCCCGATCTACATTGCCGCGATCGGGCCGGACATGTTGCGTCTCGCCGGCCGAATCGGCGACGGGGTGGTCCTCTCGGCGGGGTTGTCGACGGACGCGGTGCGTCGGTCCATCGCGACCTGTGCAGAAGGGGCGCGCAAAGAGGAACGCAACTCTGCCGCACTGCGCCGCGCGGGATACGTATTCTTTGGAGCGTCTCACGACGCGAAGGAGGCGCGCGACGCCATGCGGGAGAAGCTTGCCTTCGTCATGCGCAACAAATTCCTCGGGGCCCACATCAAGGCATCGGGAATTCCGGTGGACCAGGAAGCGGTGATTGCCGCGATTGCCCGGCGCGACATCGCGGGAGCGGCCGCGCTCGTTTCCGATGAAGCAGTCGAGGCGTTCGGCATCGCCGGAACGCCGCAGCATTGCAGCGCCCGATTGCGCGACTTCATCGATGCCGGCCTGGATGAGCCGGTCCTCCTGCTGTTGGGCAGCGCTGAGAATTGCACCCTTGCGCTCGAGGTCATGCGGGACTTCGCGGGATAAGCTTCGATGACCATAGGCGTGTTTTTCGATGGCTTCTCGTCCACGGCCGAGATGCTGGAAGTATGTCGGGAAGCGGAATTGGCTGGTGCTTCGAGTTTCTGGTTTGCCCAGCACATGGGCTACCGCGAGGCCATGGTCTGGGCGACGGCAGCTGCGGGCGTCACCAGCCGCGCAACGCTCGTGCCGACGGCAATCAGTCCCTATTTATGGCCGCCGCTCCCGGTGGCCATGGCGATCTCCACCCTGGGCGAGCTCGCGCCGGAACGGGTGATCCTCTCGGTATCGGTGGGCAATATTCTCAATCTCGGGGAATCCGGGATCGATCCCAAAAGGCCCATCCGGATCATGCGCGAATACGTGGAGACATTGCGCGCGCTGTGGCGCGGCGGACCTGTCAGCTTGGAGGGCGAGCTGCACAAGCTGCGCGGCGCGAAGATGACGTTCGATCAGGGGCGGCAATTTCCAGTCTATATCGCCTCCACCGGCCCTCAGATGCTCAAGCTCGCGGGCGAAATTGCCGATGGGGTGTTGCTGTCCGCAGGGCTCACCATCGCTTCGATCCGGCAATGCCTCGAACAAGTGCAAATCGGCCCGAAAATGCCGGCGCGCGATCCAGCCAATTTGCGCAGGTGCTCGTTCATCAACTGCCTCGTCTCGCGCGACGGCGCTGCGGCAAAGCGGGCCATGCTGCGCAAGCTCGCATTCCTGTTCCGCAGCCGAGGTCACGCCGACAATATCAGATCGTCCAACCTTGCGATCGATCACCAGGCCATCATCGCCGCTCATGCCCGACACGATTTCGATGCGGCGGTGCGGCTGTTGCCGGCCGAGGCCGCAAATGCGTTTGCGGTCGCAGGCACCCCGACAGAATGCCGCGCTCGGCTGGAAGAGTATCTCGCGGTCGGACTTGACGAAGCTGTTATCGAGGTGTCCGGCGGCCGCGAAGACCGAGAATTGGCCCTTGACCTCGTGCGCGACCTTGCGGCGCGGTAGCGCTACTGCGTCACGAGTTGCCCCTCGACGTCATTCCGGGGCGCAGGAAAATCGGCCGTGCCGCCCCCTCTCTCCTTTGTCATTCCGGGGCCGCGAGCGTAAGCGAGCGGAGCCCGGAATCCATAACCCCAAGCAGTAATGTATGCCACCGCAGCGTAACCACTTTCATCACCCCACGGCCTGTGG
>CAWJDY010000038.1:0-43490 GCA_963841705.1 uncultured Alphaproteobacteria bacterium | reverse complement strand
CGAGCCGTGCCGAAATTGGTGAGCTTGTGCTCATCGGTCAGACAGTTAGCGGAGAGCGGCACGACGCCGGCAGCCCCAGTATTCGGCGGCGATCCGCAGCCTCCAACGGTCGCCGTGTCTCGCTGCCAGGCTCCCTGCCAGTCGGCCTCGAGGCCGAGCAGGAAGACGGTGCCGATCTGCCAGTTGTAGCCAAGCTGACCCCCCAGGATTGCTCCCGCCGGCGAATGCCGGAAAGATTCGTTGAACATGACGTTGGTGCCGACCGGGCCCACGCCGAACGGACTGGGGAACGGACTTGTAAGCACGCCCGTATCGGTGGTCGAATCCACCCCGATGCTGCCACCCGCGTTCGCACCAACATAAAGCCCGGTCCAGTCTGCGACCGGCACCGCCACCACGCGCTTATGGTGCACGGGCTTCAGATCCGCCCCCAACGCGGCGCTTGCCGCGAACAGCGCACAAGCACTCAAGCACGCTGCTTTCAGCTTCTTCATAATCGCCCTCCACTGAACGGAAGCTAACATGGGGAGCCGAACGAATCTGTGTCCCCGCCGCAACACCCTCAGTGCTCACGTTCCCTCCGTGCAGGTAAAGCGGCCAGAGTCCGAAATGGGTCAATAGTTCGCATCGCGCCCTCTTATTGGCAGGGTTTTATCGCCGGATTGCCCCGAAAGCTGACGCAACTTCAATGCGATCCGGCCGCTGGGCCACCATGGTCGTCCTCAGCAACCGAGGAGAAATGACCATGCAGCACACCGCGAGGACCTTTCGGCAACCCCGCTCCGACGCCTGGCTTGGAATAAGGGCAAGCTGATCGGCGCCAAGCCGCCGCTTCGCCCGAAACCGCGGGCAGTCTTTGTCGGGCCGCAAGCTCGACGATCAAACTGCGCTGAACGTTCGCCAACACGCGCGCCGCCACGATCAGACCGCCATTACTCGAACGCGCGAATGCCGTGACGGCGCGCTCGGTCTCGCCAGCATCGTGCAGGGTTGATCGGGCTCACCTCCACGCCGACCGACCGCGCCACGGACTGGATGACGGCGAACTGGCCGTTCCCGGTGATTGCGGTGGGATCCCGAAGGACTGCCGCTCGCGTCACGCCCGGCACGATCTCTTTGAGCAGCTCCAGCCATTTTGCGCTCAGATCGTATTCGAACAGCAAAAAACAGTGCCGTTACCGCCCGGCCGCGACAGATGTTCGACCAAGCCTGAGCCGACCGGATCGACAGAGAACGCGAACACGATCGGCACCGTGCGGGTCGCCTGGAGCATTGCCGCCAGAGAACCACCAGGGGCCAGAATGACGTCTGGCGCCGGCGCGCCCAGTTCCGCCGCATATTTGGGATAGGTTTCGGGATTGGCTGCGGCAAAGCGATAATCGATCCGCACATTGTGGCCGTCGGTCCAGCAACTCGTGTGCTCCCGACACAAATTTTGCTTGATAAAATTTTGCTTGATAAATTTTGCTTGATATCTTGACATTGTAACAAACTTCTGCTATGAGTTGCTAATCTTCGAAAGCTGTGAGAGAAGCCCGGCCCGGACTCCCGCGCCGGGCTTTTTGTTTGGCCAATCGTCCGTCTGCGGTCGGCCGCTTGGCAAAAGGAGGACAATGCATGCAGTTCCAAAAAGGCCAAAGCGGTAACCCGGCGGGCCGACCGCGAGGATCGCGAAACAAGGCATCCATGCGACTCCACGAGATGCTCGAGCAAAGCGCGGAGACGCTCTTCAACAAGGCCGTCGAGATGGCCACGGCCGGCAATATCGCGGCCCTTCGGCTGTGCCTGGAACCGCTCCTGCCCACGCATAAGAACGAGCCCTTGTTTTGCGAGATGCCGCCGCTTGCAAAGGCCGCCGACGCCGTCGCTGCCATCGCCGGCATTGCATCCGCTGCGCTCACCGGCGACGTCACGGCGGACGAGGCTGCCAAGCTCACCAAGGTGATGTCCGTTTACGTCCAAGCCCTTGAGGCGAATGAGTTTGAGGACCGGCTCGCTTTGCTGGAACGCACCGACCTCAAGCGGATGGGAGAGGTGAGAAACGGCGCGCCCATCGCCAGCAATGCGGGCTCCAGCGACAGTGAGCGCAAAGGCTGAACCCATGGAGCCGGCCTGCCGGCCTGGCGTAAGCGCTCGAGAGCGCAGCAAGAACGGCGCAATGAAACGCACACCCATTACCTGTGGAGGGACGCAGGCGAAAGTCTCGAGGACGTGCGGGAGCGTTTTCGCCGGATGGTCGAGCTGGGACGCGCCGATGAGAACGACGACTACATCATCTTTCGCTGGGAGTGGTGATCGCGAGGTTGGTCATGAATCGCTGGTCATTTCCCTGTTATTTTCCCTGTTATTTCCTGTTCTTGCCTGTTCCGGATCCTGCAATTTCGGCTTATGTCATTGCTGGTACTCACTTTTTTGCAGGTTTTGGATGTCGCCCCGCCCCCTTTACAGGGATTTGCAGGCTGGACAGCGTTGTTTGTGCATCACAGCAAATTTTCACGGCCGAGGTCTCAGATGGGTCATAAGCCTCGGAGGCGATCGAGGTCGGGGGGCCAGTCTATGTCCGCGTACCTCCGATCGCGTCGCAATTACTTGGTCGCGTCGCCGTAAATCTGTTCCCGGCACAATTGCATGAGGACGGACTCTTGCGAGACATCCGGAATGCCTTGCGTGCAACCGGATTGCCTGCCGAGCTCCTGGAGCTTGAAATTACCGAGAACGTCGCCCTCGATCAGAGAAATGTAACGGAGCTGCTGCACAAGGTGCACGAGGAAGGGGTGAAATTGGCGTTTGACGATTTCGGCACCGGCTATGCTTCACTGAGCTACTTGACCCGCCTGCCTCTGTCGCGAATCAAGATTGACCGCAGCTTCGTCCGAAAAATCACCGACAACCCCCAGGATGCTGCGATTGTCCGCTCGGTTATTGCGATGGCTCATAACCTCGGGCTCATCGTGGTTGCCGAGGGCGTTGAAACCGAAGCCCAGGCGGCATTCCTGCGGCATGAGAGTTGCGAGGAGGCACAGGGTTTCCTCTATGCGGCGCCTATATCCGGGAGTGAGTTCGAGAAATTTCTGCGGATGAGGTCGGCTGCGCGAACCGCATCTGCTCAAGAGCGGACGGTCGCGCCCGAGACTCCGGCACAAACGCGAGCTTCCGGGTAAGTCGCAGGGCCCCGTTCAGCTCGCGTGTCCTCGCAGAGCAATTGAACTTCAGTTGGCGCGCGCGATCTCGATCTCCCCATGCGCTTTGAGCAGCGCGAGCAGGCGTTTGCGCATCAGCATGCCCGGGCGATCCGAAGGCATGTGCATCTCGATCCTGCGATCCATGTCGATGATGGCGTCCGGGTCGGTCGATTCCAATATTTCCCGATCCTCGGCAATGATGGCGGCGTCCCAGTCGATCAGCTCCTGGGCAGAGCAATCCTCTTCCCGATCGTTGCGAAACAGGATCTGCACGAGCTGGATCGAGCCATCATCGATGGGAGTCGCCGAATTGAAAATGATGTGGCGCAACCCCGATGGATACTCGATGTCCAAGGTTCGGCAGAACGGCATGAACCAGGCATTGCGCATGTGCCGCGTCGTGATCGGATCGGACGTTCCCGTGACTCGATGAGCCACGGGTGGGTTTTTGATCGGGACAATTGTCTCAGCTTCAAACCCGTAGTCCGTCTCGACCAGCTCGTATTTCTCCGGCTTCGGCTGCTCCTGCTGGCCGAAGGTGGATTTGTGCACAAAGGAAAAATGCGCGTTGTCGAACGAGTTTTCCATCATTCGAAGCGCGGCAGTATTCCAACGGTCATCGAATTGGTGAATGCGGCGGTACGAAGGATCCCTGTCCTGCGGCAAATCCGGAATCGGCAGCAACGGTTCGTCCAGGGCTACCCAGGCGTATCCGTATTTGGCCGCACAATGGAACGCCTTGGCCTTGGCGTCGGGGATGGGTTGCTCGAACGGGAACTGCGGCACGTTCACCAGCTTGCCGGTGCGGTCGTATTCCCAGCCGTGATAGCCGCACACGATATGCCCGTCTCTGCTCCAGCCTTTGGACAGCCGCGCTGTGCGGTGACAGCAGCGGTCCTGGAGCGCCGCGGGTGAACCTTCCTCGTCCAGAAACAGCACGAGCTTCTCGCCCAGGAGCGTGAACGGCTTCGGGCCGTCCCTGAGCTTGTCGAGCGGCCAAGTGGCATACCAGAACCGGCGCAGCACTTTCTGTTTCGTGACCAGCATGGCACCTCCGTCTCGACGATTTCAATTGCCGCCCGCGAGCCTTTGCACGATGTGCGCGGCGTCGTGGCGAAGCTGCGCCAGATCGAGCCCGGGAATGCTTCCGTCATCCACCACTTTGCGGCCGCCGACCAACAGATGGCGCAGATGCACCGCACCGGCCGCCGCAACCGGGCCGAGCAGCGGATCGTGCAGTCCAAAATACCGGGGATGGCAAAGCTCGAAGATCGCGATATCGGCGAGCTTCCCCGGGGCGAGCACGCCCGCATCCTCGAACCCGAGCACGCGCGCACCGCCGGCGCTCGCCCAGCGCACGACGTCCTCGACGCTGGTCGCCGCCGCTCCTTTTGTCGCGCGGTGCGTGTGCCACGCGCTGTTCATCTCGCTGATCATGTCGGCGGATTCATTCGATGCAGCGCCGTCGACTGCAAGCGACACAGCGCCGCCCAGCGCGGCGATCCTCTCCACCGGCGCAATTCCGGATCCAAGCCGGCAGTTCGACTGCGGGCAATGCGCCATGCCGGTTCCTGTCTCGACCAGCAGCTCAATCTCTTCATCGTCGACGTGAACGAGATGGGCAAACCACACGTCGGGACCGAGCCAATCGTGATCGGCCATCCACGGCACCGGCCGTTTGCCGAACGTTGCCAGGCAATAATCGACATAGTCGCGCGTCTCGGAAAGATGGCTGTGGATCCGCAATCCCATCGCGCGCGCGCTTGCCGCAATGACCTCGAGTTCCTCAGGAGCCACCGCCCAGGGTGGAGTCGTCACGGCGAACGCCACGCGTCGCGTGCTGTCGCGGGAAGGATCGTGATACTCGCGGGCGCAGTCCTCCACCGCGCGGATCATGCAGTCGAGCGGCTCTGTCGGCATTGCGATGACATCGGGCGTGTCGAATCCGCGGAACCTCGTGGCGCCGCCGCGACAGAATACGAGCCGAATGCCGAGCTCCTGCGCTACCTCGAAAATCACGTGCGCAGGATCGAACGCATAGTCCTGCGCGAACAGGTAATGGTGGTCGGCGGCGGTAGTGGTGCCCGAGAGCAAGAGCTCGACAAGGCCGATGCGCGCTGCAACCCGCAGCGCCTCCTCGTCGATCTTATGCCAGTATGAATAGGGGACGATGCGGAGCCAGCTGAGCAATGGGGAATCGATGCCGGCGCGCACGCCTTTGAGGACGCTCTGGAACAAATGGTGATGGGTCGAGATCAACCCAGGATAAATTACGCAATCCGCCGCATCGATGAGTGCCTCGCCGGGGAGAGGATCAAGCTCGCCGATCTCCGCGATGCGTCCGTCGGTGATCCGGATCGCTCCGCGCGCGCGCATCGCATCGCCGGGAAGACCGGTGAAGATGCCCGCGGCACCCTTGATCAGCGTGGAGCTCATGCTTCCGCTCCCACTTCGCTTTCATGCCACGCTCCGAGCGCAAGCTTGGAAAGCGCGACCATCAAGGTGAACAAAGCGATGCCGGCAACCGTGATGAGCAGCATGGCTGCGAACATGCGCGGGATGTCGAGCGCAAAGCCCGCCTGCAGGATCTCATAGGCGAGCCCCGAGCTGCGGCCGCCGGTGCCGGCGACGAACTCGGCAACCACGGCCCCGATCAGCGCAAGCCCGCTGGAGATGCGCAGCCCTCCGAAGAAATAGGGCAAGGCGCTCGGAATTCGCAGCCGCCACAGCGTCTGCAGACGCCCTGCGCGATTCATGCGAAAAAGGCTTACGAGACCTGGATCGACGCTGCGCAACCCAAGCGTCGTGTTGGAGATGATCGGGAACAGCGCCACCACCGTCGCGCAGAGCGTGAGCGCGACCTGCGTGTTCTTCACCAGAATGATGATCAGCGGCGCGATGGCGACGATGGGAGTGACTTGCAGCAATATCGCGTAGGGAAAGAAGCTGCGCTCGATCATGCGACTTTGCACGAACACGAATGCGATCAGAGTGCCGACGATCACAGCGGTTGCGAATGCCTGAAACGCAATGCGCAAGGTCATTCCGAGCGCCCGCAGCAGGCTCGGCCACTCGCTGGCAAGCGTGCGCCCGATGTCGCTCGGCTTGGGAAACAGGAATACGGGGATCTCAAGCTCGCGGCAGACGACCTCCCACAGGCCGATCATTGCTACGCCGACCAGGAGGGGAGCGGCGATCGCCATAGCGGCTTCCGATTGAGCGAGCGGGCGCATCAGGGATGCGTGTCCTGTTGCGGAACCGAGGCTTCCGCCAGCCATGCCGAGATCTGCCGACAGTAGGCCGCAAAGCCGGGCGAATTCCGGAAACCCTCGTCGCGCGGCTGAGGCTCGTTTATCGTGACGGTCTTGAAGATGCGGCCGGGCCGGGCCGATATGACGACCACGCGGGTCGACAG
The DNA here is from genome assembly GCA_963841705.1 of uncultured Alphaproteobacteria bacterium. Lineage (GTDB taxonomy): Bacteria > Pseudomonadota > Alphaproteobacteria > Rhizobiales > Xanthobacteraceae > VAZQ01. The sequence goes on along the minus strand of CAWJDY010000038.1, from coordinate 36,893 downwards.
GAACACTGCCTCGTAGATGGAATGGGTGACGAACAGCGCCGTCAGCTTGCGCTCCCACCACAAATTGAGAAGGTCGGCATCCAGCCGGTTGCGGGTGATCTCGTCCAGGGCGCCGAACGGCTCATCCATCAAAAGCAGATTGGGCTCAGTAACGAGGCTGCGCGCAATCGATACCCGCATGCGCATCCCACCGGACAATTGGCGGGGGTGATGCCTTTCGAAGCCTTGCAGACCGACGCGCGAGAGCGCAGCCGCTACCCGCGCGCGGCTCTCTTGCCGCGGCACCCCGGCGAGATCGAGCGGCAGCCGGACGTTCGCTTCGACCCGCGCCCACGGCATCAATGTCGGGTCCTGGAAAACGAAAGCGATGCGCCGGCCCTGCGAGCCGAGCTTGTCGCTGTATCCCCGCCACCACAGGATCCGGCCGTCGGAGGGCTCCAGCAGATTGGCGATGAGCTTGAGAAGCGTGCTCTTGCCGCAGCCGGAAGGACCGATCAACGTAACAAACTCGCCGGTGGAAAGCGTGAGGTTGATGGGCGCCAGCGCGCGAGTGCCGTCGGGAAAGGATTTCTCCGCCGACAGCACCTCGACCACAGGCGCTTCGGCCCCAGCGGCTCCGTGATCAAGCAAGCGGGGAGCAGCGACGGTGCATGGGGTGCCTGATTCGGAGGGCGAGATGGGCCTCGCTCCTTGAGCTTCGGGGCGCGCCAACACCTTGCGACCCGCGCCCGCTCACATGAAGAGCTTGAGGCCTTTGACGAACCGGTCGGTGAACCCCGCTCTCCAGTCTACCTCCGGCTTGAGCAGCCCGGCTGAGACCATGTACTCGTAGGTCGCCTTCCAACGCGGCTCGGTGATGATGCCGATTCCCATCGTTGCGGCATCCCCGCCATCGAGCACTTTCAGAAGCTTGAGCTGCTCGACGCCAAAGGCAATCTGTGCATCCGTCATTTTGGGATTGGCCTCTTTGATCAGCGCATTGGCCGGCGCTGGATCGGCCAGATAGCTCCTCCATCCCTCGAGCGAGGCCTTGACGAACCGCGCGATCACGTCGGGATTCTTGTCGACGAAAGCCCGGGTCGCCACCATGGTGGTGCCGTAGGGTGGATAGCCATCGTGCGCGAACAGGAAGAACTTGATCGGCACGCCCTGCTGCTTGGCCTGAAACGGCTCGGAGGACGGATACGCCTGCTGGACCGTGTTCTTGTCGGCAAAGAACGGCTGTAGATTGAACGTGTAGGGCCGCGTCTGCTCATCGGTATATTTGTATTTTGCCTTGAGCCACGGCCACCAGCTCGATCTTCCGGGGGTTGCCACCAGGATTGTCCTGTCCTTGAGATCGGCGAGACTGGCGACATCATCATGGGTCATCATCCCCTGCAGGTCGAACTGGAACGATGTCCCGACCGTCGTCACCGGCAGCCCCTGCTCGATCGCCTTGAGCACCGCGAGGTCGTAACCCATCATGACATCGGTTTCGCCGGCGAGCAGGAGCTGCATCCCATTGACCTGCGGCCCGCCCATCTTGATGGTCGCATCGAGCCCGGCCCGCTCATAGAGTCCGGTCGCTTTGGCTTGATAGAAGCCGCCGTGCTCGGCTTGCGCAAACCAGCTGGTGAGAAACGTGACCTTGTCGGCCGCGGAAGCAGGCGAGATCATGAGAGCCCCCACCCCGATCGCGGTCGTGATGGCCCTAAAATCCGAACGGATGCCGACCCACATGGCTGAACCTCTCTTGCCTGCCCGATTTTCGACCAGCTTGAGCAAGCAAGATGCCAATCATTCCCGTGCGGGCAGTCGGGGTCCAACTGCCTGAGGACATTGGCGGAGTCACCGCTTTGGAGAATTCACGACGAAGGATTCGATGTGCGCTCTAAAGCCGGTCGCACAAAAATGCAGCAGCGGATGAAACGAAAGGCAGGCGTGCGAGGCCCCTTTGGATCAAGCGCTAAAATCAGCTTTCCCCACGCCACAACCTGGCCAGCGATTGCCGGCCAGGTTGCGCTTGCGCCGGATCCATGAGGTCACACGACCTCATGGACGCCGTGGCCGCGTTACCACCACCAGCGGCGATAGTGATGCCGGTACCACCACCTGTGATGGTAATGCCGATACCAAACCTGCTGGACCGCCCCGTTCTCGACGGCAGCGGCCGCGATGACGGAGCCGTTGAGCGGAGCAGCTGATGCCGCCGACAGTCCGAGCGCGGACACGGCGGCGAGAGCGATCAAGGTCATGCGCAACATGGGATTACCTCCTCGGTATTCAGGACGTGGGGTTGGTGTCCTGGTCGTTTTCCCAGAGCTCAACTCTAATAGGCTAACGCTTAACCTGGCCTGAGGATCAGGTTCATATGGGCTTAATGAAGCTGACCGGAACCTGAACAACCGGTTGCCATCACGTGGCGATGACGGAACCCGGGACCGCAGTCTCGGTTGTGTGTGATTGCAACATCGACGCCTCCCATTACGCAAGTTAGCTAACTCGAGCCAGGCAGACCGGGGATGGTCACGCCAAACGTCTGCGCGATCAGGAGGACGTTGAGAGAGAGGACCACGACCGTGCCGGCGATCGCCACGAAATTGGTGAGCCTGCCATTGACGAACTGGCCCATGATGTCGCGGCGTCGCGTGAACATGACGAGCGCGATCATGGGAAGCGGCAGCGCAATGCTGAGCACCACCTGGCTGATGACCAGTGCATTCGTGGCATTAGCGCCGAGACTGACCACCACAAAGGCCGGAAGCATCGTCACGAGCCGGCGAACCTCGATGGGAATATGGAAGCCGACGAAGCCTTGCATGATCATTTGCCCGGCCATCGTTCCTACCGTCGAGCTCGACACGCCCGATGCCAGCAGGGACAGCAAGAATACGCCCGCTGCCGCGATGCCGAGCAGCGGGGTCAGGGTGTGATAGGCGGTTTCGATTTCAGCAACATCACTGTGACCGGCATGGAAGGCGCTCGACGCCATCATCACCATCGTCATGTTGACCATGCCGGCGATCACGAGGGCGATCATGACCTCGGTATTTGAGATGCGCACCACCAGGCGCTTCTCGCTGTCATCACGGGTCGGTATCCGCGCTTGCGTCAGACCGGAATGCAGATAAACCGCGTGCGGCATCACGGTCGCGCCGATGATGCCGACGGCAAGCAGCAGCGCTCCTCCGTCGGCTAGTTGCGGCAGCACCGTATGCAAGGCTGCCGAGCTCCAATCCACCGGAGCAATGAACATCTCGATGAGGTAGCAAAGCGCGATAATCGCCACCAAATTGCCGATGATCAGCTCGACCGGCCGGAATCCAAACCTTTCGAACATCAGGATGCCGTACACAATGACGCCCGTCACAACCATCCCATAGAGAAGCGGGATGCTGAACAACAACGAGAGACCGATAGCGCCGCCGAGAAACTCGGCGAGGTCGGTTGCCATCGCGGCGATCTCGCTGACGACCCACATGGCGTAAACCACGGGCTTGGGAAACTGATCGCGGCACATCTCCGCCAGATTGCAGCCGGTCACGATGCCGAGCTTCGCGGACAGCGCCTGGAACAACATCGCAATCAGGTTGGCGAGCAACACGACCCAGAGCAGACCGTAGCCGTACTTTGCACCTGCCTGGATATTGGTCGCGAAATTGCCGGGATCCATGTAGGCGATCGAGGCGACCACGGCGGGTCCGACGAAGGCCATGTACGCGCGCAGCCCTCCGCGCTCGCCGGCCAGCACTTCGCTCGCAACCGCGACCGTCCGTTCGGAGAGTGACGCTCGTCGGATGACTGAATGAGCGATTGGCGCACTCTTGTTGATTGAATCAGTCATCCCGTGCGTTCTTCTCGTCGATCGAGCCATAAGGTGTAGCTTATACTACAGGTTAGACGCCCGTTGCGAATTGTCAATAGAGGCTACGCTGGCGTCGCAGTTGCGCTGGCAAATGTTGCAAAGTAGCGACAGAGGCATGGCATGCCGCCAAGGAGACTCGCAAAGGTAATTGCAAGCGAGCGACTAAAAGCACTACCGTCATTGCGTACACACGTGAGACGGTTGAATTCGGCGTTGTGCCGGGATCGGACTCCAGGGAGGTGCAATGCCTCGCAGGTCGCTGCCGAATTGAGCCGGGCTTCTGCCGGAGCTTCCCGCGGAGGGAACTCAGGCGCGCCGCTTCGGTAAGACCCGGACGGCCCAATCGACCGCTTTGCTCGAAGACTATGTCGAGCTTATCGCGGATCTGCTGGCCAAGACCGGCGAGGCCCGCCCCACCGACATTGCTCGCCGGCTGGGTGTTTCACATCCTACTGCAATAAACACCATTAGCCGGTTGAAGCGGAAAGCACTGGCAACAGCTCGTCCCTATCGCGGGGTCTTCCTGACCGAAGAGGGTGAGGCACTGGCAAGAAAAGTGCGGGCCCGACACAGGCTCGTCGTGGACGTGTTGCGAGCATTGGGCGTTCCTGCTGAAGCCGCAGAAGCCGATGCCGAAGGAATTGAGCATCACGTCTCGGAGACGACGTTAAAGGCATTCGCTCGGTTCTTGCAATCACGTGAGGAAGGATAGAACACCCAAGTGATTGATCATGAGCATCTTTAGTCAAAACCAAACGTTGACCGGCGACCGAACCATCCTGGTTGGGGAAGCGTTTAGGATTGAGTACGTCACAATTGCTTGGATGGTGATTGAAGCTGCGGTCGCGATCGGTTCGGCGGTCGCAGCGAATAGCCTTGCTCTTCTTGCATTCGGCATTGACAGCTTGATTGAGCTGGCTTCGGCGGGCGTACTGGTTTGGCGCCTCACGGTTGAGCTTCGGCAAGGACAAACGTTCGCCGAGCGCGCGGAACGAAAAGCAGCTCGTATCGGCGGAGCCTTGCTGTTCGCACTTGCCGCCTATGTCGTCGTCGGTGCCGGCTGGAAATTGTGGATGCAGCAGGGAGCGGAGTTCTCTTTGCCCGGCCTTATTGTGACCGTCCTTGCGATGCCCATCATGTATTTCCTGTCCCGGCGCAAGCTTCATCTGGCGGAGGCACTCGGGAGCCGTGCGCTGCGCGCCGACGCCGTCGAGAGTATCACATGCGGTTGGCTCTCGCTCGTCGTAGTAGCTGCATTGGTGGCGCAACTCCTCGTCGGGGCATGGTGGGTGGACGCGGTTGCTTCAGTCGGCATCGTCTGGGTCCTCGTCCGCGAAGGCCGAGAGGCCTGGGCAGGGGAGGAATGCTGCCATCACTGCGCCTGATGCCGTCGCCCGCGAGCTACGATCAGAGCGCTTTGCCGAGCTGTGTTCCAGCTACATAAATAGACGAGTCTCGGGGATAAGAACAATGCAGGTTCACGCGATTGAACTATTCGACCGCGCGAGCAGCGAACGCCGAGGCGCTCGGTTCCTCGCAGGAGAGCTAAACGCTTGGGATGAATTTCAGCCCTGGGAACGATGTACCGAGCAGGGTGGGCGGCCAAGGAATGCTGAGCAGTTGATCGAACACGACATAAATCAGGGTGGTCATGACCGTGGCCATTACGACAGCGTGACGCCATTTCTCCGGTCCTTCGAGCCGCATGTAGGCGATGACAAAGATCGGCACTGTTGGGATCAGCCCGATCACGGCCATGGAGCACAGGAAGGCAACCATCCAGCCGAAGAACAGGAAGCCGCGGACCAAAATGATGCTTCCCGGCAAATGGGCGGTCTTCGATTCAATATCCATATGGATCTTCTGCGTCACTACCGCTTTCGCTTTTTCGGCTAGGCCCATCTCGCTCTCGCCATGCCGCAGGCTGAAAATGTCGTTGGCGAGGCTTAAGCTGCAGGAGATGATCGCGCCAAGGCCGACGATCGTCGGCACGATTTTGGCTTCAAAGGACCAATCGATCGACATCCACAACATCAACAAGAATAGACACAATAAAGTCGCCGGGAACAGGTTGTCGGTCGAGAGGTGGGGCTGACCGAAATTCGACAGCATGGCTTTGATGCCATGATGTTCGCGGATATCCTGAAGCATGGGACGCAACAGACTGAGTGCCGACATCACGAACATGACCAGGACGACCGGACGCACCATCCAGGCAATTCCGTAGCGTTGAATCGAAATAAACATGTAACGCTCAAGAATGCTGCCAAGGACAAATCCCAGGATCAGCGGTGGACGTGGCCACCTGAAGTGCTTCATCGCCCATCCGAGCAGGCCGAAGAACAGCAGAGAATACAGATCCCCCCAGTTCCGTGAATGCTCAAACGCGCCGATATAAATGAGGCTCAGCACGCACGGCATGATCAGCGTGTAACGCAGCGTCGCGAGCTTCGCGAGCTGCCCGCTGAACGCAAAACAAACGCCGGAACCCAGTACATTTGCCAGCGCGATGCTCCACACCATCGAATAGGTGGTATCGAGATGTTTGGTGAGCATGTCGGGTCCGGGGACCAAGCCATGAATGAGGAACGCCCCGAGTAGGATGGCCATACTGGCACTGCTCGGCACGCCGAAGGCGACGGTTGGGACCAGATGGCCGCCCTCTCGAGCATTGGTCGAACTCTCAGCCGCAATAACCCCGCGCACGTCGCCGCGGCCGAAGGTCTGAGCTGCACCCTTCTCGGTCCGGAGGGCGTGGCCATAAGCGATCCAATCGATGACCGCTACGCCAATCCCCGGGATCGCCCCCATAGCGGCTCCGATCCACGAGCAGCGCAGGATCAGAAACCAGTGAGTCAGGCAGTCCTTGATCCCGAGCAGCATGCCGGTCTTGGTGTCGATCGTCGTGCCCTCTTGCACCACAGCCTTTCGTCCGATCGCAAGGTCGCAGAGCTCGGGCAGCGCGAAAATGCCGAGCGTTAGCGGCACTATCGGCAGACCTTCCCATAAATAAAGAGTGTCCATCGTCCACCGCAGCGTTCCCGTCTGCGGATCGGTGCCGATCATAGCCAACATCATGCCGAAGCAGGCGGCGGCGAGACCACGAAGTGGCGTGTTGCCCGACAGTGAGGACACCATCGAGATGCCGAACACCGCGATCGCCAACAGCTCGGGCGAGCCCATGAACAGAATGACTGGGCGCAGTAACGGCAATGAAATGCCCATCAGTGCCGCCCCGAACAGCCCGCCGATCAGCGCCGCCATATAGGACGCGCCGAGTGCCCGACCGGCCTCTCCCCGCCGCGTCATCGGGTATCCGTCGAGCGTGGTTGCTGCCGACGCGGCGTGTCCGGGCGCCCCGAACAGGATCGCAGAAATCGGGTCGGCGGTGGTCGTGGTCGAGCCCATGCCCAACAGCAGCGCGAAGGCAGCGGGAGCGTCTATGTTGTAAGTGAAGGGAAGCAGCAGCGCCAAGCCGGCCACCCCGCCGATGCCCGGCAGAATGCCCAAAGCCAGCCCCATGCACACGCCGCCGAACAGATAGCCCATGCGTATGGGGTCAAGAATGATAAGCAGGGCACTGCCGGCGGCATGAAGCATGTCCATCTGCAGCTCCCAAGACGAAGTATCAGTGCAACACTACGACAATCGAAAGTGGCAACTCGATCACAGTGCTCTACCTCTCGATCGCTATAAATTTGCAACTTGCATGCGCCGGCGCGCGGCGAGGGACCATACTGACGCACCGCATGCGGTGCACGCCCTCGAGCCGGCTCCAAAGCCACACCAGCATCGAATAGCTACGTGACATCTCCCGTCACTTCCTCTCCTTGCCCCGGTGTCGGCTGGTAGAACTCGGGAGTAATGCGACTCGCCACGTGTCGCTCCCGAAAACTCAGTCCTTTTGACTCGCGGTCAGCAGCGAATCAGAACATGATCGCCGAACGATTGCAATTGGCCTGCTGTTCGTTCGCACTGCTTCAAGTCGCGACAGCAGCTGGAAACCGAAATCCTGGTACGGCGGCATCAGCTCCTCGTCTTCGCTCGATGCAAAGGACTTGAAAGCACACTCGGCTCGCAGGTAATTGCTGCAATCGGAGGACAACATAGATATGACCGATGCTTGCACCGAGGGGCTCGACACTGGATTCATTGCGCTGGGCTATGCCAAGGTCGCTGTGCTGGGAGTGGTGCAGGGGATCACCGAACTTCTGCCGATATCCTCGACCGCGCATATGCGGGTTCTACCAGCGCTGCTCGGTTGGCAAGACCCCGGCTCTGCATTTTCGGCCGCGATGCAGCTTGCCGCGCTGGCAGCCATTGTTTGCTTTTTCTGGAGCGACGTCCAGCTGCTCGTCTTCAGCTCGCTAGGCGCTGCCGCGCGTCGGGACTTCAAGGACCGATCTTTTCGCCTCGCCGTCTGGATCGTGCTTGCAACCGTTCCGATCGTGATCGGTGGCTTGACGTTGGCCGGCTCGTTGAATGCCTGCAACTCCCCGCTACGCAGTCTCAACGTGATCGGTTGGGCCTGTATTGTGATGGCAATCTTGCTCGCTATCGCGGAGCTGCTGGCCAGTCACTTGCGCACGCTCTACGACGCATCGCTTTTGGACGCGATGATAGTCGGTATTGCACAGCTCGGCGCCTTGATCCCCGGGGTGTCGCGTTCGGGCTCCACGTTGACGGCGGCCCTTGGCCTTGGCTTCAAGCGGGACGAAGCGGCTCGCTTCTCATTCCTTCTCGGTTTGCCGGCTATCGCGCTCGCTGGTTTCAAGGAATTGTGGGAACTTCACAAGGTCCACCTCGACGTTCACGCTTGGTCGATCCTCTTTGTTGGATTGCTGGTCGCCTCGGTCTCGGCTTTTGTTGCGATCTGGACGCTGATGCGGGTATTGGAGCGCCTTTCGGCTTGGCCGTTCGTAATCTACCGTGGTGCGCTCGGCGCTTTCCTCCTCATTGGAGTTGCGAAGGGTTGGTTTGTTTGAGTGCCGACCTTGAGTATCACGTGGCCTGCGCACTCGCGGATGCTCGCCATCTCCTCGTCTTGCCATTCACGATGGAGATCGGTTTCCAATCGAGCGGGATCACCTCGGTCCCCATCCGTTGATTGAAATCGTCGGCGTGCGGTCGCATGACACGGAAGGATTGCTCATTGCTACCGGTGGGACATTGAACGCAGCCCCCTACCGCTGGAGCAGCCCGCTGGACAGACTTAAGTCAAAACTGGGTGTGCAGGCGCGTTCCAATCACCGAAACTGGTCCGCGGTCGCGATTGTATGCCGGATTAGCAATGTATTGATAATCAAAGGTCACCCGCCAGGAGAAAAGGGCCAGGCTGTAATAGGTTTCCAGAATCTTCTCCCGGCCCGGATTGGGCAGCTGGCCGTCTCCGACCAGGATGCCCAAGCCGCCGTCATTGAGAAATGCCTGATGCACCCCTGATATCGCGTTGATGATACCGGCCATCCCGAAGGTGTCCTCCGCGCGTCCCCAGAGCTTGCCCTTGAGCGAGAGCCCTGCCGCCACAGTCTGATCTACGTCGGTGAACTCGTACGGCTCGATCTGCCCGTTGGCTACGCCCGCGCGGGCGAAGACGCCCACGTTGGGGATGAGCTGCTGCTCCCAGCCGACATTCATTCCGGTTCGGCTGGTGTAGCGACGCACCTGGGTAATGTCGGCCGGAGTTCCGGTGACTTGCGCAAGGTCGATGGCATCCTGAAAGCGCCCCATGCGGCCGCGGGTGAGGTATCCATTGACCAGGATCCTGCCGGGCTGCCCCCAGAGCGAATAGCGGCGCTCGATCTCGCCGACCCACTGGACTTGCGCAAAATGCGGATCGAGGTCGGTGCTGTTCGGCACGACCGAGAGATCGAACAGGCCGCCGCGCACGGTCCAGTTGCCCTGATACCATTCGACGGCGGTGCCATAGGTATAGCCCCACGCGTCGGCGGCATAATCGAAGGTCGCGGCATCGACCAGCGCCCAGTTGAGGAAATCGTTGCGTGGGTCATGGGCATAGATGAGGGTATCGAAGACGTCGGAGACGCTGAACTTGCCGAAGGTAATCACCAGCCGATTAGAAGTCTGCGATCCCGCAAACTGGAAAATACCGGCTGGAACCTTTTCCGTTTCCCCGCCAAGGTCGATGGTCTGGCGCACGAACATCCGCGGGATGCGCGCATAAGGGACTGAGAAGCCGACTTTATAAGCTTCACCGCTGGTGAAGCCCGCGATCCCGAGCGTGCCGGTGAGCCCGAATCCCTGGTCGATCTCCGGGTTGATCCAGAGCTCGGCATCCTGCCACAGGCGAAGGCCGGCATAGAAAGTCGTATCCCAGGTCTCCCGTCCGTGGTTGGAATCGAGGCTGTTGGGGCCATGGTAGGGCGCGTGAAACGGCGGCGCATACTGGCTTACGAAAGTGGTCTGTCCGTGCAGCGCGAAGTCGCCAAGGTCCAGCGCGGAAAAGCCTTTGGTGAAAACCTCCGGATTGATGGCATTTTCGCCGAGTCGGTAGTTGAAACCAAAACGGATGCTTTGCAGGACGAGGTTGGAATCGAATGCTTGCGTGGCGGCGGGAAAATACACATCGCGCGTTCCAAATTGCGTGTAGAGATATTCGAGCCGCGCGGTCCAGCTTGGCGTCAAGGCAAGCTCGATTCCTCCGCCGGCCGCCCACCCCCGGCGCCCCACGATGAACTTGGGCTCGACGCTGCCTGGAGCTGGAGCGCTGCTCGAAGGATCGGTCGCAGCGCCGATCTGCGTGCGGGTGAACTGGTCCGCGGTCCAGGCCCATCCGCCGGTCGCATAGATGAGCCAGTGGCCGGGTGCGTAGCCGATGCGGCCGCGTACCGTGCTGGACCATTGCACCATTTCCTCGTAGGTCGCCACGCCCGTGAGCGGCGAGGCGATTGCCTGGATACCATGAACATTGCTTGGGAATGATGCGTCCGCCTCAACGCCGATCAGCAGGCGCGATGGGAACATGTAGCTGTAGCCGCCTTGGAAACCGAGATAGTAGCTTCCAGTGTCTTTGAAGCCGTCGAATGCTCTGAAAAAATCAAGCGAGCCTGCCAGCGCCGGAACTGCCATCGCCGGCTCCGGCGCAGACCAGAGGGAATAGCCGGCGGTGTAACCGAAATGGCTGCCGAAATAAAACCCGGTCCAATTGTAGAATTGAGGATCCGGAAGCGTCATTCGCGATCTGTCAAGAAGTCGAGGCCCAATGTCAGGATCGAGTTTGTAGTTGACACCGACCCGCAAAATGTCATCGGTCGCGCGGTGATTGTATGAGAACGTCAGCGGCGTCGAGTTCATCGGCAGAATGGTGGCCGTCCCGGAGACATTGCCGAAGTCCAGGTGCAGGTATTCGACCCTTCCCGTCAGATTGGCGCCGAGATGCTGTTCTACCCCGCCTCCCACGCTCCAGCCTGCTTTCGTCGTGGACTCGACGATGGCATTAGTCACCGGGCTGACGGTGCTCGCGACGATCGGATTACCATTCGCGTCCAGGATGGGATTACCGGCATTATCGACGGCTGGCGTCAGAGTGAGACTCGATCCAGCCAGGGTGCCGACGGTGCTGATCCTGCCGACGGCGAGGCCGCCAGTGACATAGGCCATAGTATCAGGGTTGAAGATGGCGCCGAGCCGGCCGCGCAGGGTGCTAAACCACTCCAGCCTTTGTTCCATGCCGGCGGTGACCGGCGCATCAAAATCAGTGATCGCGGGGTTGCAGATCACGCCTGGGCAAACCGCCTTCAGGGTTGACCGCTGGTTCGTGCTCTCAACATCAAGCTCGACGCCGGCGAGCCAATGCCCCGCGACCCAATTGTGACCGGCCTGTGCGCCAAACATCACCCCATTGAGCTTGGGGAAGGGACTGTTCGTCGAAGCGAGCGGCGCGCCAAGCGTCGCATCGCTGAACAACGTCTGGGCATCGGACCTGCCGCTGCCGTAGCCGACATTGAATCCAAGGTAGAAACCGGCCCAGGTCCATATCGCCTCGGCCGGCGTCTTTAAGATGCTCCGCGATTTGTACGCCGGCCCAAGCTTGTGGCCGCCTCCCAATCCATTGGCATCAGGTTTGTAGTTGAGGCCAACCCGCACGATGTCATCGGCAATGCGGGAATTGAGAACGAGCGCGACCGGCGTTCCATTCAAGGGGTTGCTGGCATTGAAGGAATCGCTGCCGAAATCCATGTGGAGATACTCGATCTTCCCGGTCAAATTCCCCGTCAGACGGGCTTCCACGCCGCCGCCGACCGCCCAGCCCGACCTCGTCATATGAGTGACAAAGCTGGTCGAGTTGGTGCCAATCGTGCTGATTGGATTGCCGTTGGCGTCGAGGACCGGATTGGCGTTTGCGTCAAGCAGTGGGGTGAGATTCGACCCTGAGATGGTACCGACGTGCGAGATTCCGGCAATCGCATATCCGCCGGTCGCATAGAGCAGTACGTCCGGCACGATCGTTGCACCGAGGCGGCCACGCACTGTCCCGAACCAGTCGAGTTCATGGCTGTGCGAGACCGGAACGTCCAGGCCAGTGGTGGTGGAATTGCAGTTGGCGCCGGGGCAGACATAGGTCTTCGTCGCGCGCTGGCGCGTGCTCTGGATGTCCGCTTCGAGCCCGGCGATCCAAGGGCCCGCTTGCCAGTTATATCCAGTCTGGCCGCCGCCGAGCGCGCCGTTGAAATGCGTCGAGGAACTGGTCGCAAATAGCGGGGTGCCCATCCCCGCGTCGCTGAACCAGGCATCGGTTTGAGACTTGCCGAAGCCGTAACCGACGTTACCGCCGAAATAGAAACCAGCCCAGTTGTAGGGGAGCCAGTAGGGAACGGCTTGGACCGGCATAACGACGAGGCTGTCAGCGCCAATCGCTCGGCCGCTCGCTATCAGCATAATCACGCTGCTGAAGAAGAACGCTTTCAGCACCGGCACGTGTTTCCCCGAACTCGGACGCGTTGAATTCTACGGAATGGTTTCCCCGCAAGAATGAAATTTTGCGCCGACGAAACGCATTGGTATCGTCTGTTGTCCAATAGCCACAGGTCGAACGTAACGCGGCGGCTTGATCTGCCGCCGCGGACGCGTTTCGCTCAACCTGGGGCCTTCCCCACCGGTTTCGTCCGAATTCGCCTCACGGGGCTCAATTTGCCAACGGCACTCCAACCGGCCATCGCCCGAGGCCGAGTGCCAGTGGCATACAAGGACCGGACACGATTTCCGCCGGACCGGCGGGGCGGCACGAGTGCTAGGTTGCCAGCCCCGGGAACGAATGGTCCTTGGCCGCGGCGCTGCGGCCATGCGAGCCAATACCTGAAGCTGCAAAAGTTTTGCGACTTTGGTGGTCATCGCTCACCTCCACTTCCGCTGGTCGCGGCGGGTCGGTGAGCGTCAGACGGTCCGCTTAGGTGGGACCGTGAACCCTCACGCGGCCGTGGTTGCCGCGAACGATCTCGATGTGTCGGGATGACGCGAGCCCGGCCCGAGCCGCTCGATCCGCGTCATCCAAGCTGGTACTGCCCATGTGCGCTCTACATAAGAGGTCGAGAACTTCGTCGCCTGAAGCCCAATTCCTGGACCGAACGACATTTGGTCACTAACGTCCGATATTGCAATAAGTCAAGCACCTTTCTCTATCCTCCCTGGAGGATATTGGCTATCTGCCTCGCAGTTGCATGAAAGTCACGTCGCCGCCAGGCTATCCCCCTGAGGGGATGTAGGGCGACCCCCTCAAGCCGGATGAGAGAAGCATGTCACATCACCGTCATCCTGCGATTATCAAGCGCCTCAAACGCGCCGATGGGCATCTGCGGATGATCATCGAAATGATCGAAAAGCGCCGGCCCTGTCATCAGCTTGCGCAGCAACTCCAAGCGGTCGAAAGCGCGATTGAGAATGCCAAAAAAGCCTTGATTCACGATCATATCGGTCATTGCCTTGACCGCTCTTTGAAGGTGCCTGGGGCAAGAGGGCGCGCGGCACTTCGGGAATTCAAGCTGATCGCGAAGTATCTGTGACGATGGGCAGACATTCTCGCAACGATCGATATGGCCAGTGCGTGCGCAGGCAAGTGCTGTTACCAATCATTCTTGCTAGCCTGCTGAATTTTTCCGCCGCTGCATTCGACCAATCTGCTCCCTTTGGGTTTTCTTGGGGCCCGGCTGACAAGATTCCGACCCCTTCCCTCGCTACCAGGCACGCCAATATCACGCTCCTTATATACCGGCGTGACCGACTCCCTTCCACCGAGCTCCCTGGCACCGAGGAGATCGTCCTTCAGGTCTGCAAAAAGGAGGGCCTCCAGCAGATCATCTGGATCAGCAAATTTCTCTCCAATTCTGAGGAGCAAGCCCAGCTTGGGTCCATCCTTGAAGAGGCCACCCGTCGATACGGAAAAGCTGAAGTTTCAGAGGGGGGAATTATTCACTGGAACCGGGGCCAAACTATGCTTGCAGCAGTCTCGAATGATCAAGGCCTTCACCGCATATTCATGGCGAGCAGTGGGCCGAGACTCGATACTTGTTCTGAGGAGCACGGGCACCCAGTGAGCGATCATTGGATGCAATTTCTGCCGAACCCCGACACCAAATGAACGACGTCCGTGAGCAGACTTTGCTACTTTAGGGATTAATTGAGCGCGATCACCACTCCACCGCCACACCGAGGCCGCCGACATGCTGGGTGCCGCCGCACCTAGCCGGACGGCACTGTCCCCTGGTGCTGCCCATATTGCTGCCCTATTCAATCCGGACATGGGCGTCGTTAGAATTATGGCGGCCGGGATGATCGGGGTGGGGCGGAAGAGGACCTGACCGGAAAGCCGTGAGCATGCCATCGACGCAACGGTCAGCCCTCGGGCGGCTGCTCCAGGGGCTGAGGCGCGAGCAGCACGACTACCAGGCTTCGCTGGAGCTATTCCCGGCGCTGAACATCGACAAGCTTGCCGATGACCTGGGGCTGGCGACGCTTGGAGCCGACCGCGGGGCACGCGAGGAACCGGCGTCCGACAGCGTCGTCTTCGACGAGGTCGAAAACCGCATCGTCGAGCGCGTCGAGGCCGAAAAGAACGCGGCCCACGGGTTGCTTCTCGACCAGTTGCGCACGTACCAGGAGCGCCTCTCAGGCCTCGACTTCGAAGGGCGTTTTGGCACGATCCGGCAAGCTGCCCCGGCCGCTGTAACCGAGTTCCGCGCGGAAGCGGCCCAGGGCCGCGACGAGTTGCACAGCCTGCGGCGTCATCTCCGCGACCTGGAGATGGAGCACGATGAGTTCCGGCGGCGCAACAGGCTCAAGCGAACCGCGCACTGGGCATCGGGAGGGAACTTGACCGTCAAGATCGGGATTCTTCTCGCGTTGTTTGTTTTCGAAGTTTTTCTTAACGGGTTCTTTCTATCCAAGGGGAGCGAGCTCGGATATTTAGGCGGCGCAGTCGAAGCTTTCACATTTGCGCTCCTCAATGTCGGGGTCAGCTTTCTGATTGCCGCCGCGGGGGTGCGCCAGCTCAATCACCGTAATTACTTCCGCAAGTTGTTCGGCTTCATCTCGTTTCTCTGCTATGTGGCGCTCGCGATCGGGCTTAACCTTGCCCTTGCCCACTATCGTGAGGCGTCGGGAGCGCTGGTCGCGGATGCCGGGCGCGAGGTGCTGGCGCGGCTGCAGGCGAACCCGCTCGGTATCGCGGACTTGAAATCCTGGCTGTTCTTCGCATTGGGACTGTTGTGCTCGCTGATCGCGTTTGCCGATGCCTTTCTCGTTTTCGATCCTTATCCGGGATTTGCTCCTTTGGAAAAGCGGCGCGCAGAGGCGCATGACGCCTATATCCGACGCAAGAACGACCTGATTGCGCAGCTTCTCGAAATTCGGGACGATGCGATAGAAGCGTTGGAGGAAGCCAACCGGGATCTGTCGATCCGGCGCGGCGAGCATGATTCCATTCTGGAGGGCCGGGCGCGACTGGTCCGGTTGTTTGCGGCGCACCAGTCCAGTCTCGATCGGGCGGCAAACGCGCTGTTTTCGGTATATCGCGAAGCGAACAAGCGGCGGAGGAAGACGCCGGCACCTCCGAGGTTCTCGACCGCCTTCTCGCTCGACAAGTTTCCGGTCGAGCAGAGCTTGCTGGAAACCTCGGCGCGCGACGATCTGCGACGTTCGATAGCCGAATCGCAGGCGATGCTCGTAGGGCAAGTGCAGGCTATCCACGCGGAATTCGAGAAGGCGTTTGCTAGCTATCGCGAGATCGACGAGCTCGTGGAGGAGAAACCCGTTGCCAGGACGGACGCCAAGGCAGCGTAGGGGAAAGCCGGGAGAGCTGCGCAAGCATGTGCTCGGAGGCGCGCTCGCGGTGCTCGCGCTCGGCGTGCTCTCGGCCGGCGCCTACGTGTACACAACCACGGCGCGGCCGCCGCTGCTCGATCGTGCCACTTTGTGTCCGGTGGACGGCCCCCGTTCCGCGACGGTCGTGCTGCTCGACTCGACCGACGACCTGCCCGACATCGCCAAGCGCGAAGTCAGGACGATACTGGTGGACATGGCGGAAACGCTGCCGACCTACGGCCTGATCGAGATCCGAGTGCTCGATCCGAGCCTCGCAGGAGGCCGATCCATTTTTGCCAAATGCAACCCGGGCGACGGGTCCGGCCTGAGCGAGTATACGGCCAACCCGGTCATGGCCAAGAAGCGGTGGCTGGATGGCTTCCGCGAGCCGCTCGATGAGGCTTTGCAAACCGGGCTGCATCCGCTCCCCGGCAAGACATCGCCGATCATGGAAACGGTTCAGCGGATTGCCGTCGAACGTTTCACCGGCCGCGCCAGCGAGGAGATTCCAAAGTCGCTCGTCCTCATCTCCGACATGCTGGAGCATGAAGCCGACTATTCCCAGTACGCGGGAGATCTGTCGTACGCTCGCTACAAGGCCTCGCGAGCCTACCGGAAGTTCCGGACCAACCTTTATGGCGCCGAGGTCACCATCTATTACATCCAACGGGCGTCGGCCAAGCCGATAAGCACGGTGGACCATATCCGGTTCTGGGCGGAGTGGATTCGCGACAACAATGGCCGGCTGAAGCAGGCCGCCAAGCTGCAGGGAGTCGGCTAGGTGGCAGAGCGCCGCTCATACCTCCGCACCGCGCAGCCCGCGGCCTCCGCTTTTTCCACCGGCGCAAGCGCTCTGGTGTTTTTGTTTTTTGTAGTCGTCGGGTGCGCGTACATTGTCATGGCCAAGCTCGCCGACATCGACCCCTTCTATGTCACCTTCGTCCCCGTCGGTATCATGCTGGGCTATGCACTGCTGATCTACTCGGCGCGAGCGCTGCGGCTGCGCGACGATCAGTCCGGCGACAACTTATATTACATGGGCTTTCTTTACACGCTCACGAGCCTCGGAGTCTCGCTCTATCAGTTCACTGCGAGCCGCGCTGCCGAGGAGATCGTACAGAATTTCGGCATCGCCATCGGCTCGACCATCACCGGCATTGGTCTGCGCGTGATCTTCAACCAGATGCGCCGCGATCCGGTGGAAGTAGAGCGGATCATGCGGCTGGAATTGGCCGAAGCGGCGCGGCGGGTGAGGCGTGAGCTCGACACCACCGTCGTCGAGTTCGGATATCACCGGCGCTCCGCCCAACAGGCGGCTGCGGATTCCTTCCGGCACGTGACGGAAAAGTTCGACGAGGTGGTCGGCAAATTTCTCGACAGCTTGAAGGAAATTACAGCGAAGCTGACGGAGCCGATCGAGGCCGCATCGCGCCGCTCGGAGGTGGTCATTGCAGAGGCGGGCACGAACATCGGCGCGAGCCTTGCCGCGAGCACGCAACGCCTCGAAGGCGAAACCGAGAAGCTCTCCACGCAAGTGGGCGCCATTGCCACTGCGCTGGAGGCCGTCGTCAGCAAGTTGCATTCCATGCAGACGCCGGACCGGGTCATTGAAGTCCGGCTCGAGCCGGTGACCAGTGCGCTCACCCAGTCCGTCGAGCGGTTTGCCGGCCAATCCGACGCGCAGGCAGCCAATATCAAGGATGCTCTTCAGGAGGCGACCGCCGCCACCCGCGAGTCCCTCGCAGTGATCGCCAAGGCGCGTGAGGAGCTCGGAACAACAACACGCGACAATCGCGTCGCGCTGGAAGGAGCGAGCGAGGCGATCGCAGGAGTGGCGCAGATGCTCGATGAGCTCAAGGCGAGCGCGCGCGATTGCGTCGAGGTTCTGCGCGCGCTCCTGGAGCGGACCGACGGCACGATGCGGACGTTCACGGATGTTCTGGTCAAATCCGGCATCGATACAGCGGCGCAAACCGACTGGCTGCGCGAGGCGCTGCCGGCGATCGAGACCAATGCACGGACGCTGGTGACGGCGGCCGACAGGATGTCGAGCGCGGTGGATGGCCTGCGCGCCGCCATTCCCAGCCGCAAACGGGAGACCATCGATTGATGTCTGAGACTATCGGCAGGCAGACCGCATCCTATCGCCAAGGCCTTGTGCTCGGCCTGACCATGGCCGAGATCATGCTGCTCCTCGTTTTCTGCATGCTGATCGCTGTCGGCGTCTCGCTCGCCAGCCAACGCCTCGAATTGGACGAGGCCGCTGCGCGCCTCAAGAGAATTGAGGCTGCCGCAGCTGCCGACAGAGCGCTGGTTGAAACCATCAAGCGGAATGCACGGCTGACGGAGCTTCTGGACGGCGCCACCGGTGCGGCGTCACAACGCGAGATCGACGAGTTCTGGCGGAAACTGGTGGAGAGCAACGACATCGTAGCGAGCATGCAGCGCCGGGGCGTTTCGCTTGCCGCCCTCAAGGAGGAGGGCGATCTTGTGGCCAAGCTGCAGCGGCTGCGCGGTGAAGGGATTGGACCAGATCAGATCACGAGAGGCATCGCGCTCTCACGCGCAATCGGCGACGCCGCATTTGGCAAGACAGCGACGCTGACGCCGCAAGAGGTTGTTGCGCTCATTCAGAAAGGGCTCTCTGCATCCAAGCCGGAGAGCGACACTGCCCGTGGCATCGGCCATACTTGGCCACCGATCATCAACCTCAGCGAGGCGGACGGGTACTATTTCGCAACCGGCAGCGCCGATCTGACGCCCGACTTCGAGATGGCGTTGAATACGGTGGTAGTGACACGCCTGCTTGAGATCGCTGAATCATTCGATGTCGATGTCATCGAGGTCATCGGACATACTGATGAGCAGCCCGTGAGCAATCGCGTTTCGAACCTCGATCGGAGCCTGCCTTCGGTGACTTTGGGCGGCAGCAGTAGCGGGGTGTTGCAATGGGCCGACAATGCCGGGCTAGGGCTCGCTCGCGCCTTGGCGGTGGTGAAAGTGCTTTCCTTCGACCCGCGCCTGAGGAGTTTTCGCATCCTGCCGCTTTCCGCTGCTCAGCTCATCGGCACCGACGGCAAGCTCACTCGCTGGGACGAAAAGGGCGATGTTCGCGAAAGGCGGCGCATCGAGATCCGAATGCGCAAGTCCAGCTAAGAGCGCACCTCAGGGTTTGTTGTGTAGGGCGGGAATAAGGTAGACTTGCCAACGCGCTACAGCACTACCGCGGCGACTGACCTATCGATCATTGCCAGTCCACCGGCAACACATAGCATGACACCACAATCGGACCGGACGCTCGAGATCACCAGAGCCAGGGGGTGACCCAGTCCACGCAGCTATGCACCGCCAGGCTTTGGCTGGCTCTCCAGGTGTTTGATCAACTGGAATGCTTCCGATCACTGTCCAACGCCCGTATTCGTTTATCGCCACGTAGGGCTTGTTGAATTCGAAACCCCCGCCTGTTGCATAATAAGCAGGACCCACGTCGCTGCATGGAGCATCAATGTAGAATACCCGTTTTTGCAGAGTCGTGTCATCGCTAAAGTGCTGCCATTTGTGCTTGCTCTTTGGATTGTCATCTATGGCGTCGATACGTTGACATCTGAATTTTGATGACTGTGCCTTTGCGACATTATCAGTGCCGACGCCAATGATCAGCGCAACGAAAAGCACCAATCTCGATGCGAGCATGGTTCGCTCTCCTGGGCTCGGAAGCTTACGGTACGCGGAGGAGTTTAGGCCGCGCTTAATTGCCTTCTCAAGACGGTGTACAAATCCCGCCCGACGGCGAATGCAGCGAGCGTGAGGCGCCAGTCGAGGTTCAGCCCCGCCCTATGAGGCCGGAACGTCCTGCTAAGGACGGCAGCGCAAGAAGCCGTGGTAGTCGCAGTATCCCTCGGCAACATGACAGCAGCCGAACGAAGCCGCCGAGCAATAGAAAAACTCATAGTCGAAGCCGCAGCGGTAAGCGCAGTAGAAACGGCCATTCCGTATGCTGCAGTTGGTGCGAAACCTCGGGGGCAGGTCATTCGGCTCGTGCCCGAAATCCAATATTCGGGGAATTGGCGAGTATATTGGCTCGCCGCCGGCAGATGCGGAGGAAATCCCAGCTCCGAGTGCGACCGCCGCAAGCAAAAAAGCCGCTGCGGCTTTCTTCCAGAAATAACCGTAACAAAACAAGCGTGCGCGCGGCATCGTCCGGACAGGGCCACCGCGTCCCGGAGCAGATGCGAGCCTCATTGTCGAACTAACAATCATGCGGTCTGCAGCCCACTGACCCCGTGAAGAACGCGTAGTTCACGCCAACGCGAAAGAGATTTTCTCGGATGCGTGTATTGAAGAGCACGTCGAAGCGCGCGGGGAACGGCGCCTTGGAAATCCCAGTGGATTGCAGGTACAGGTATTCGGCTTTGACCGTCCAGGCATCGGCAAGCGCGAACTCGACACCCCCGCCAAGCGTGGTGCCAGTCTGAAAATTCGAGAAGCTCGCGGGGCCCAGGTTGGTCACCGTCATGGTGGATGACCAGGACCAGAATGCCCCACCGCCGGTCAGGTAGTACAACCAGCGACCTGACGCGATGCCGAGACGGCCGCGCAGGGTCCCGAACGCTTTGATCTTGTCGCTAGTAGCTGCTGTGACGATGCCCATATTGGGGTCAATGACGCCATTGACGTCGATGACGCTCGTCGAGCTGGAAGCCGATTGGTTGGCTCCTTGAAAATCGCCCTCGATGCCAAAAACGGCATTGCCGGTCTGCCAGTTGGCGCCGGCCTGCACGCCGCCGATTACGCCGCTCAGGGTTCCCGATAGCGTAAACAGGGGCAGCGAGGGGTTTATGGGGGTTCCAGCGACTATGCAGGCGGGGACCGGAACCACACACGTTGTGATGTCTGGGTTGTCCGGGCTTCGCCCATACCCGAGATTGACGCCGAAGTAGAAGCCGGTCCAATTCCACAGGCCAATCGCAGGCGGCCGCTCCACGTAGACGGGTGCCTCGGCCGGCAAGTCTGCAGCCATCGCGGGCGCGGCCATGACGGCCACGAACACGACAGTCCCGAGACTGAGTTTCTTCATCCTACCCCCCCGACCCGCGACTAATTATTCCGGATCCTGTAATTGAGCCCAGCGCGAATGATATTCTCGCTTGCATTGACGGAGACGCCACTGCTTACGAACGGCCCGCTGCTCATGATGGGGCACGCCACGTCGCAGTTGAAGCCGTTGAAGTCGGAGTGCAGAAACTCCAGTTTCGCAGTCCACGGCCCCGAGATCACCATCTCGACACCTCCTCCCACGGTCCAGCCGAGCTTGTTGGAGCTCTGGCGACCCATGGGCATGCCGGAAATGTTTGCCTCGAACCGGCCGATGCCGAAGCCCGCAGTCACATAGGGCAGAATCCAGTCGAACGAATAGCCGAACCGCAGACGGGCGGTCGCCTGCCATGGGTTGTCGACCTCGCAGTTTGGGAAGCAGGCAATCGGGGTCGGGGTAAAAATGACAGCGCCCGTATTAGGATCATTGCCGGGTTGGAGGGCTATATCAGGAGGGATCGTTCCCTTGATCCTGGACCAGGCCAGATCGGCTTCGGCACCCACCACGAAGGAGCTATTGTCGGCCTGCAGATTGTACCCGATGGTGCCGCCGAAAAAGCCGCCGGACAGCGTGTAGCTGCCGTCCGCCAAGCCATCGGGCGTGGATACCCAGTGGGGACGAGCCCAGGCGCCGCCGCCATTGAGACCGATATAAAAGCCGGTCCAATTGTACGGGCGGGGCGGAGCAAATGCGGGTGGCGCAGTGAAAACATCGGGCGGGATCACCCCCCCGTAGATCTCAGAGCCGCAGGCTGGAATTGCCGAGAGACTCGCAAGCAGCGCGGCTGCAAGCACAACACTCCTCATGGTACGCCCCCTATACAAGCGGCTGCATAAGCTCATCCCGCCCATAGCACCCTCAGTACAAGCCATGTGGGTCGATCAGCGTGAACGCCGTGTTCGAGCCAACTTCCAGGATTTTCTCGGTCGGCGGCGTGACCCGATTCCACCAGCCGCCGCCGACCGCCTGGAACAGTGCTGCCGTATCGGACAGGCGGGCGGATCTCGCCTGCACGACCCCGATCACGGCTGTCAGATAGGTTTGTTGCGCGAGGAGCAGGAACAGGACATTGGCTTGGCCCGTTTCCAGCTGCTGGCGTGACAGGTCCAGGCTGATCTTGGCGGCGCGCTCGAAGTCCCGCGCCGCTTTCAGGGCGTCCGCATCGTATTGCAGCGCATGCAAGGTGTCGGCAACGTTCTGCAAGGCGCCGACGAGCACCGAGCGATAGGTCCACCCGGTTTGATCATAGTTGGCTTCTGCTTCGCGGCGCAGGTGCAGCAGGTTGCCGGCGTCGAAGATCGTCTGTGCCGCATTGCCGCCCAGGAGCCAAAACGCGTTGAAGGGGTGCAGGAGACCGGCGAGCGTCAAGGCGGTGTAGCCGCCATTGGCATCGATGGTGAAATTCGGAAGCATGTTGGCGGTGGCGACCCCGACCAGGGCGCTGGCCGAGTGCATCTGCTCTTCGGCCAGCCGCACATCCGGGCGCTGCATGATGAGCTGCGACGGCAGGCTCACCGGTACGTCCTGTGGCAATTGCAGGGAAGCGAGGGTGAATGTCTCGTAGGGCTGCTCGTTCGGGTAACGGCCGAGCAGTGCGGTCAGCAGGTCGCGGGTGAACGCCAGTTGCTTGAGCAACGGAGGCAGCGTTGCTTCCTCCTGCGCCAGGGTGGCCTCCTGTGCGGCGAGGTCAATACGGCTGGCGTAGCCTGCATTGAACTGCTGGCGCAGGATATCGAGCGCCTTTCTGTTCAGCGCGATGATCTGCCTGGTTGCGTCGATCTGGCCCCGCAGGGACGCCTCCTGGATGGCGGCGACCACGACGTTGGCCGTGAGCGCCAAATAGGCAGCCTCGACCGTGAAGCGCTGCTCATCGGCCAGCGCCTGCTGCAACTCCACCGTGCGTCGATTGAGGCCCCAGACATCCATTGAATAGGAGACGAGGACCTGCGAAGTGTAGAGATCGAACTGGAATGGGCCATTGGCGGGTACGGGTATGGGCGCAAATCCAGGGGTCGCTCCCGAAATCTGCTGGCGCGTAGGATTGAAATTGGCCCCCGCGGTTGGGAAATACTTGGTCTGCTGCGCGTAGACGAGCTCCTTTGCGGCGCGCAGTGTCGACATGGTGGCCTGTAAATTCTGATTGTTCCGCAGCGCTTCTTCGACGAGCTTGTTGAGGGCAGGCGATCTGAACACTCTCCACCACTGCTGTGGCAGATCGCCGCCATAGGCGAAATGCTGCGCCTCCCCGGTGGCACCCGGAATTGTGCGCGTCCCCGCGAGGGGCTCTCGCGTGTAGGCGGCATTATTCGGGGGAGCGGGACTAAGGAAATCGGGGCCCACCGCTATGCAGCTCGACACAATTGCCGAGACTGCCACCGAAGCGGCGGCGCGGAAACAATGCCCTACACTTGGACGCATACTTCGACGCATACCGCGACGCCTCGACACTCGAACTGCGGCACCCTCTCCCGAAACGTCCGGCTACATGGGAGCATCCCGATCATAGTTACGAACCGGGGTCTTGAATGTGGTAGCCCGGCCACACTGGTAATTATTCCTGAAACCTTGCTGTGATCTTTGACAGTAGGAACTCGAATTTTCTCACAGTAGATTGGCACCGCAACATCGGCCATCATTACTCGGGTTGGTCGAGGCCCAGCACATGTGCAGGTCTATCGATGGCCATCAACAGAGGAGCGATTACCGCGCGGGCGACCATTGCCGCTGCGACACTGGCAATCGCGGTCGGTACCTATTTTTTTGCAAAGTCGGGTAACGGTCCGAAATCGGAGCTTGGCTCGGCGACCAATGCTAATGCACAAGCGGCTTCGGATAGACGAGCTACCACCGGCTCCGGCGATGCAGCCACTCTGAATCTCTCGGATTTGCAGCTGGCATCGGTAAAGGTCGAGCCGGTCGGAGAGCACGAGTTCCCGATCGAGAAGGAGTCCGTCGGCAGCATCGACTTCAATGAGGACATGACGCTGCAGGTGTTCACGCCCTATCAGGGCAGGATCATCAGCTTGTTGGCCAAGGTCGGCGATGACGTGAAAAAGGGCCAGACCCTGTACACCATCGACAGCCCCGATCTGCTGGCGGCCGAGTTGAACTTAATCGCAGCGGCGGGCGTGTTGGAGCTGACCACCCGCAACCTGGCGCGCCTCAAGCAACTCTATACGACGCGGGCAGTGTCGCAGAAAGATTTGGAGCAGGCGGTCTCCGACCAGCAGACCGCCGAAGGCAACCTGCGGGCTGGGCGCGATGCGGTACGCATTTTCGGCAAGACCGACGCCGAGATCGATGCCATCGTCGCCAAGCGCCTGGCAGACCCGACCCTGGTCATTCCGAGCCCGATCACCGGGCGAATCACGGCGCGCAATGCGGCACCTGGGCTGTTCGTGCAGCCGGGCAGCGCGCCCGCGCCCTATTCGGTGGCCGACATCGATACCATGTGGATGCTGGCGAACGTGCCGGAGACGGACAGTCCCGCTTTACGGCTTGGGCAGCCGGTAAAGGTCAAGGTCACCGCGCATCCGGATCGCGTATACGACGGCAAGATCGTCACTATCGTATCGATGGTCGACCCGAACACCCGTCGCGTCCTGGTCCGCTCCGAGGTCAACGATCCGCAGCACGAATTGCTGTCGGGGATGTTCGCGACCTTCGTCATCCGCACTGGCGATCCGGTGCGCTCCCCTGCGGTTCCGCTCGACGGGGTCGTGCGGGAAGGCGATGGCACCATGACGGTATGGGTGACCGCAGATCGCCGCCGTTTCATCAAGCGCACAGTCAAGATCGGCCTGCAACACGAGGGTTACCGCCAGATCCTCGAGGGCTTGCAACCCGGAGAGCTTGTCGCCACCGAAGGGGCGATCTTCTTGAGCAATATGCTGACGATCGCACGCTCTCAATGAGCCGATCAGTCTATGCCCGACTGAAGAAACAAAACGAGGGTAGGAGCGGTGCTCAAGACCATTCTTGCATTTGGACTGACCCGGCGCGCGATCATCCTGTTGGGCCTGCTCGTTTTCATTGGCGGCGGATTTATTGCGTTTGCGAAGCTGAACATCGAGGCCTATCCCAACCCGGCACCCGTAATCCTGGAAATCACCGCGCAGGCCCCCGGCCTCTCGGCCGAGGAGATGGAGCGGTATTACACCATTCCGATGGAAATCGGCCTCTACCCCACACCAGGGGTCTATAATATTCGTTCGACCTCGTTCTACGGCCTGTCTTTCGTTCGCGTCACGTTCAAGTATGGCATAGATTATTTCTTTGCCTATACGCAGGCGAACCTGAGCCTGCAGCAGAATGTCTCGCTTCCCGGCGGGCAGATTCCGCAGATCCAGCAATCAAGCCTGGTCGGCGAGGTCTATCGCTACCAAGTGGTCGGTCCCACGAACTTCGGGCTGACCAATCTGCGCACCGTGCAAGACTGGATCGCCATCCGGCGCTTGTTCACCGTTCCCGGCGTCGTCCAGGTGAACTCCTGGGGCGGCACGACCAAGCAGTTCAATGTCGATGTCGATCTGCACAAGCTCGATGCGTACAATGTCACGCTGCCGCAGGTCATCAGCGCCCTGGGCAACTCCAACATCAACGTCGGCGGACGAGAGATCACGGTCGGCCAGCAGTCCGTGAACATCCGAGGTATCGGGCTTTTCGACGACGGCGGCGATACGAATTTGGCCGAGGGCTGGAAGGTCAACGACATCGAGAACGTTGTCCTTACGCAGGTCAATGGAGTGCCGGTGCAGGTCAAGCATGTCGCCAAGGTTTCGGTTGGCTTTGTACCGAGACTCGGCATTGCCGGTCGTGACCGCGAGGACGACGTTGCCCTATCCATTGTAGTCATGGGCCGCACTTTTCACACCAATGATGTGGTGCCCCGCATCCAGGCCGAGGTCGACAAGATCAACAGCGATGGTACCCTTCCGCCGGGGGTCAAGCTTGTTCCCTACTACGATCGCGCCTCGCTGGTGGCGGTTACCACCCATACCGTCCTGCACAACCTTGTCTTTGGGTGTCTCCTGGTTTTCCTTGTCCAGTGGGTCTTCCTGGGCGACTTGCGCAGCGCCATCATTGTCGGCGCGAATATTCCGTTCGCGCTGTTTTTCAGCGTCGTCATTCTGGTACTGCTCGGACAGGATGCAAACCTGCTCTCCGTCGGTGCGGTGGACTTCGGCATAATCGTAGATTCAGCAGTGATCCTGGTCGAAAATATATTCCGCAATTTCCAGGACAGACCGGAGGAACAACAGCGGGCCATCGAACAGCTTGCCGAGGGTCGATACGGGACCGATCCGACCAGGTCGGTGGATTTGGGGACCAGCGGGATATGGACCGATCGACTGCGGTTGATCCTGGTGAGCGCATTGCAAGTCGATAAGGCCATATTGTTCTCTGCGGCGGTAACCGTCGCTGCGTTCGTTCCGTTGTTCACCATGCAGGGGGTAGAGGGCCAGATCTTCAACCCAATGGCGAGGACCTACGGATTCGCCCTCGCCGGGGCGTTGCTGTCGACGTTCACGATCACGCCCGTGCTTGCGTCGCTGTTGCTGCCGGAGCAGGTCAGAGAAGCCGAGACCATCGTGGTGCGCATGCTGCGCAAGATCTACGAGCCGGTTCTGCACTGGTCGCTTGGCCACCGCAAAACCATGCTCGCGGTCGGCGTCGCCTTCCTGGCCGTGATTGCCCTGGTCAGCATGCGGCTCGGTAGCGAGTTCCTGCCCCATCTCGAGGAAGGCAATTACTGGATCCGTGCCCAGATGCCGTCGACGATCGGATTGATGGCCGGTGAACCTGCGGCACGCAAGATGCGTGAGATTCTGCTGCGACACCGAGAGATCGTCACTGTTGTCTCCCAGCACGGCCGGCCGGACAATGGCAGCGATGCTTCGCCTTTCTCGAACGTCGAGCTGTTTGCCCCGCTCAAGCCATATGACGAGTGGCCAGCGGGTTTGACGAAGGATCAGCTGACCAAACAATTGGAGCAGGAGCTCACCGATGAGCTGCCGGGCGTGACCTTCAACTTTTCGCAATATATCCAGGACAATATCGAAGAGGCGCTCTCCGGCGTCAAAGGCGCGAATTCAGTCAAGATCATTGGTCGCAACCAGGTGATCCTCGAGCAGCTCGCAACGCAAGTCCTGCACGAACTCGAGCAGGTGAAGGGCATGAAGGACCTCGGTGTATTTTGGGTCCTTGGTCAGCCCAACCTCAACATCAAGGTAGATCGCGAAAAGGCAGCTCGCTATGGCCTCAATAGCGGCGACGTCAACACGGTTGTACAGGCGGCCATGGGCGGTACGGTAGCTACTACCCTTTTGGAGGCAGATCGCCAGTTCAGCGTCGCCGTTCGTCTTCCTCCGGAATACCGTGACAGCCTGGAATCGGTGCGCAACATTAAGGTGGGCTTCACCACGCCAGCCGGCACTAACGCCTATATTCCGTTGACCGAGCTCGCCAACATTACTCTCGATACGGGCGCCTCCTACATCTACCGTGAAGCTACTCAGCGTTATATCCCGGTGAAGTTCAGCGTGCGTGATCGCGATCTCGGCGGGGCGGTTGCCGAAGCGCAGCAGCGGATCGCTAAAAACGTGAAGCTGCCGCTAGGTTATCGCATCATCTGGTCCGGCGAGTTCGAAGAGCTGCAGCTCGCCAAAGAGCGTCTCGAGGTGATCATTCCGATCAGCTTGGCTCTCATCATGGTGCTGCTCTACGGGCTGTTCAATTCGCTGCGCGACTGCTTTTTGGCCCTCGCGGGCATACCATTTGCCGTCAGTGGCGGCGTGTTGGCATTGTATTTCACTGGACTGGATTTCAGCATCTCATCGGCCATCGGCTTCGTGTCGCTGTTCGGGGTCTCGGTCATGGACGGCATTCTGATGATCACCTATTACAATCAGGTCAGGATAACCGGCACGGACGCCACTGAATCGATGTTCCATGCCGCGACGCAGCGGATGCGGCCGATGCTGATGACGGCCCTGTCGGCCTGCATAGGCCTGTTGCCTGCCGCAGTTTCGAGCGGCATCGGCAGCCAGGTCCAGCGACCGCTTGCCACGGTTGTGGTCGGCGGCATGCTGGTTGGCCCGATCATGCTGCTCGTGGTGGTGCCGCCCCTCCGGATGATGTTCCTGGGCAGGGAAGGTGATCCCCAGGGAGCCGCCGAGGCGGGCCAACCCAGCCCCGCGCATGCATGACATGGGGAAATGATTTCTGTCGAGGTGAAATGGCGCGAAGCTGAGAAGCGATCGGTTGAAGCCGGGCGCGACCGGCCAAGGCGTGATTGTGCTGTGACCGCCGCGCTGCTGGCGGCGATTGCGATGAGCTGCGGCGCCCTGCCCGACATGGCGCACGCGCAGGATGCCATCGTCGGCACCGCGGCCCTGCCACGCGATCAATACTCCTTTCACCACCGGATCCGCGTCGAGATACATGCCCCATGGGCTGAGATCGCGACACGCGAGACGCTCAGCCCAGCCACGCATTTGTGTCTCCGCAAGCTAAACGTCTTTTTCCGATGACTGATAATGAGGTGATGCGTGCGAGATGGAGGCGGCCGCGCGGACGCTGGACCGTACTGAGCCTCTTTCCACAATTCTCTGGAGTCGGTGCGGGTCCCGGCGGGCTCGCGTGGTGTTCTTGCGACCCGCGCCTCAATCATGCGCGCGCCTTGGGTTGATGACTCAGGTGCAATCAGACGCAAGGGGGCGTCGATGATTGTTAGGACGAAACCACCCGCGCCGCAGGTCGCCGGGGCAGGTGGCGGAGCTAAAGACGGTAGCGCACGGGGGCGTCCTATCTGAAAATGAGAGGTCACGAACCTCGCGAACCGACACGTCCGACGTGATGACTTCGAACGGAAGTTCCGATTCCGACTAACTCAATTCTGAGCAGCGCTGCAATAAATCACGTGGTCCGACGGTGATTTTGCACTGGCGGTTGCTGGGCTAGCCGTGACCATCGCTATCACCGGCCAGCGTCCCAATCACGCGGCATTCGGCCGCCCGCCCAAGGGAGCACTCAGCGATCATCCGCTCCAGTTCGGCTTTCAACGCGGTGAGGCTGCCGATTCGCCGTTGAACCTCGTCGAGCCTGGCGCGAGCAATCGCATCCGCCGCCTTGCATGATTGATTTGGATTGTCGTGAAGGGCGAGCAAGGCTCGGATGGCCTCGATGTCGAACCCGAGCTCCCGGGCGCGACGGATGAACACAAGCCGGCGCAGGTCGGGGAGGCCGTACAGCCGCCGGTTGTTCTTCGCGCGCGGCGGCTTTGGGAGGAGGCCTATCTGCTCATAATAGCGGATCGTTGGCACTCTCACCCCGCTTCGGGTGGAAGCCACCCCGATCGGCACGTCCTGCAAGATCATGGCTTGATCCTCTAGTCGCTAGAGGATGTATGAAAGGACCCATGAACGCAAGAAAATGGCTTGCCATCCTCCTGGCTCTGCTCGCGCCGCCTGTGATCATGGCGCATGCCAAGGAGGGCGAAAAAGAGGTCGATACCCAGTTCATCTTCGGGTTCACCGCGGGTGCCGACGTGGGCGAACTCGGCGAGAAGGAACTCGAGCACCAAACCATCGCTCGGTCCGGTAAGGGTGAAGGTTCCTATGCCGCATTTTCCGACCAGCTCAGGGCGGAATTCACTCCCACTCGAAACTTTCGTTTCGAGATCGGCGTCCCCGTTGCCTTTCATGACATCTCCGGCGTGACCGACCTTGACGATCGGCGGCACGGGCGGTCCGACGGGCTGGTAACGGAATTCAGGTATCGGTTGCTCGACCGTGAGCACGCCCCGTTCGGGCTGACCATTGGCGCCGAGCCGCACTGGAGCCGCGTGGACGAGACGAGCGGCGAGCCGGTCAACAATTATGGCGGCGAGCTTTTGATCGCCGTGGACAGGGAGCTCATCAAAGAGCGCGTATTTGGCGCCTTCAACCTCGTCTATGACCCGGAGGTGACGCGCTCGCGAGAGACCGGTCTGTGGCAACGAGAGGCAACACTCGGGGTTTTGGCATCGGTCACGACGCAGGTCCGAACTGGCATCTTCGTGGGGGTCGAAGCTCGCTACTTTCGCAAGTATGATGCGCTCGGCCTCGATTGCTTCGCCGGCCAGGCCTTCACGGACCGTTTCCTGTTGGCTTTGCTGCTGACCCGGTCCCTTCGAGCCGCAGTGCCCTCGCGTTGTCCCGGAGATGCCCTTCAGTGACTCGGAAATGGCCCTAGGAGTTGTTTGCGTCGCGACGGTTGGTGGGATAGCCCGGAGAGGCCAAATCGCGCCAGTGGACTCGCCTGAGTCATTCCTGGGCATCGCAACCCACACTTCCCGCACAGCGGTAACGTGGTGATCTGATGCGCTTGGCCGTTCCAGGGCGAGCGTCGCCTTGCGTACTTCCAGCCGCACACGTGGCAGCTCGTAAGCCGGAATAACTGGACGGTGTCGATCGCGGTTGTCGATGACCCGGAGCCCTGCTGCTTGCTCACGCCGGAGTGAGCGCGCTTGAATCCAGTATCCGGTTGCCGGGGAACCGGACTGCGCTGGGCTTCGTTGTGCTGACCGGCGATGAAGAGTCCTGATAGGTGGCCCAGGGCCCTCAGCAGGAGGACCGCCGGGGCGCCTTCATCCAGCAGGAACACGTTTGCACGCGCACACGACGCGTTCTGAGGAGGCGGATGGAGCCATATTCGCTATGATTAGACAGCGAATCACTTAGTCCAAAAGGTTGCAAAATGCTCGACAATCCGAAAAAGACCGAACCCTTGCTGGCCGCGCTTAAGGAAAATGTTCCATTCGAGGTCGAATTAATGCCGGCCTTAATCAAACACCTCCAAGCAGAAAATATCGCCACGCTACATGATATTCGTCACATGGTCTCTGACGTGTCCTATGCTGGTGATGAGGGCGGCATTGTCTGCCATATCGTGCCACGCGATCGACAGGAAGCGCTCATTGTTTCACTGGAAACATCTCCTTGGTAAGCGTCGTGCCTTTGCGCAGGCTCAAGAGCTCCAGCATCTGGTACTCCTTACCGGTAAGGTGCACGTGGGAGCTGCCGACTTTGACGGTTTTGGTGTCGAGATTGACACAGAGATCGCCGGTGATGACGATCGACTCCGCGTGCCCTTTGGAGCGACGCACGATGGCGTGGATGCGCGCCACCAACTCATCCTTGTGAAACGGCTTCGTCATGTAGTCGTCGGCGCCGAAGCCGAGCCCGCGCACCTTATCCTCGATGCCGCCAAGGCCGGTGAGGATTAATATCGGGGTCTTCACCTTCGATACCCGCAACGAGCGCAGAACCTCGTAGCCGGACATGTCGGGGAGGTTCAGGTCGAGCAGGATGATGTCGTAGTCGTAGAGCTTGCCGAGGTCGACGCCTTCTTCGCCGAGATCGGTGGTATAGACGTTGAAGCTTTCGGACTTCAGCATCAGCTCGATGGATTGAGCGATAGTCCGGTCGTCCTCAATCAGCAAAATGCGCATGCCAATCCCGGTTCGTCGCAACTTCGGCTTGGAACGTTAGCTACCCATGGTTAATAGAATCTGAATCGAACCCCGACACGACGCACGCGCTGACCAGGACGGCTTAAGTCCGAACCCGCGTTATGGGTGCAATGCCGAGACCGCCGGCGGCAGGTTACATCCAATACTCGGTACACAAAAAAAGAGGCCGCCCAACCGCGGCGGCCTCGCCACATCTACAATTGCCGGTCAGGTGCCCGGCGGTCTCTTCATCATTGGCGATGACTTTTTGATGCTTTCCGCATCCAGGATGGCACACACGAGGTCTGCCATCCATTGCAATCTGGCCTTCCCGCGTCAAATATGACGAAACGCGCTGAATAGCGAAAATAGCAAAGCCAACAGGATCGAAACTATGAAAGGTCCCGCGGAATCTGGACAAATTCGCCTACATGCCGGATGCCGCTCGGGCAGTCTTCAGGGTTCCCCCGAGCTGATCCCGGAGGAAGGGTCACCCCCCGGTTTTGACATCGTCTAATCCGCTTTCGACAGTTCATCGGCGGTTCGCTTGCGCTCGCCTCTCTCAACCTCACCCGTCGGGATATCCTCCCGACGTTAACTGCAACGCTCACCACCATCGCTTTTGACGACAGCAGCTTGCAGCGGTTTGAGGCCGGAACCTGACTGCCGGCCTCGAAGGACCTACCTTCATCTCTCGTACAGTTACGTATCGCCGTTTGGACCGGCGATCCTCGTGACACACGACCCAATTCGGACATTAGCGGCCAAATTTGCTGTCCCGCACAAGACACAGCTCTCATCCAAAGGATGTGGAGCCAGGTCTACTGCGGTTCCTTCGCTTGTCTGGTGCGAACCGACAATTGTGCGAACGTCTTCTGTTTTCGTAGCCACGCCTGATATTCGCTCTCCTGGTCAACGACGACCTTGGCACGCATGGCGTAGTGCGCAGCACCGCATAGCTCAGCGCAGAGCAGCTCGAAGGTTCCGGTCTTGGTGGGAGTGAACCAGACGTAGCTAACCATGCCTGGCACCAGATCCATCTTGGTTCGGAATTCCGGTACATAGAAGCTGTGCACGACATCGATCGAGCGCAGCAATAACTTGACCGGCTTACCGAGCGGCAGGTGCAAGTCGTCGGCTACGATCACGACATCGTCGTGCGCATTGCGATCGTCTGGATTCAAGCCCAAAGGGTTGTCATCACTGACGTACCGGGTATCGGACGTGCCGAGCCGGCCGTCCTCCCCCGGAAGGCGGAATTTCCACTGCCACTGCCGGCCGATAACCTCGACCTCGGACGCCCCTTTCGGGACCGTGACAAATTGGCTCCATACAAACAAACCGGGAGCCAACATGGCCCCGACGCCCACCGCGGTCACTATGCTGAGCCCCCACTCAAGCTTTTTATTCTCCGGATCGTACACCGCCCGTCTTCCCGGCTGGTGACGGAAGCGGAATACGCAATAGGCCATGAACAAGATGATGGCGGTGAAAACGACCCCGGTTATCCAGAATGTGATGATGATCGTGTTGTCGATGTAACCCCAGTTTGAGGCAATCGGCGTCCACCACCACGGGCTCAGAAGGTGAAACAATACTGAGCCGAGCGCGACTAAAACCAATATAATCGCAGTAGGCATACCCTTGCCTCTCAAGGCGATAGATATGAACTAAAGCGCGGTTCTTCTACTGCCTCCTTGGTTTTGGGTTGTGATCGCCAGCCCATTTGCCATGTCCAAGTTCGACGTCACCTTCGCCGATTGGGACGCATGCGTTTCGGGCGGTGGCTGCACGCAGGAGGGCCGCGCCAATGATGTGGGCTGGGGACGCGGAACGCGACCGGTCATATATGTGAACCGGGATGACGCTCAGGCTTATGTAGCCCCTGGCTTTCGAAGATGACCGGGAAGGAATACCGGCTGCTCTCCGAGGAGGAATGGGAATATGCGGCGCGCGCCACCATGACGACCGCGTATTTTTGGGGTGAGGAGATCGGCAAAAACAACGCCAACTGCGACGGTTGCGGCAGTCAATGGGTCCGGCAGACCTCGCCCGTTGTACAATGGGGCACCGGCCGACGGTTCGGCGTGGACCAACGGAGAATGCAGTCGCGGTATCCTCCGGGGCGGTTCCTGGAGCGACATTCCAAGCTCCCGGTTAGTGGTGATCCGATGCAATTCGATCAATTGAAACGGCGGGAGTTCATCACGTTACATTCGCCATGCATGCGCAGCAGCCAGCGGGCTGTTCGGTTGCAAAAACCCTCGTATGCCCGCAATCCCCCTGAACTGTTCGCTGGCAATTGGATATTCTGCCATGCGCTCAGGGGCTCTTGAATGGCCGCTCTAACAAGCACGCAACAGAGCGTGTCACCGGTGGGTTTTAATTGAAACAGGCACCACCTAATGAAAGAAATAATACTTTTCCTCGTACTGATCTGGAGCGACGGCGGATATTTTTCGGTCGAATCACCGCTGAAATTCGAGAACGAAGAAACATGCTTGGCGTTTGCGCAAGATCAAGAGAAAAGTATTGAGAGGAGCTTTCAAGCGTTCGGTACGCCTGTCAGTTTCATATTCTCACAATGCGGAACCGAACAGGATCTAAAGGTGATCAAGAAACTGTTTCCTGAGGATGAAAGGACGTAATGTAGGGCGGCCAATTCTGTGCGCATGTCGGCAACGCGACGGCATCAACGAGCCTCTCAGATGAAAAGCTGTCTCGCCTGAGCTTGCCCGATACGTTCGCTCCGCTTGACACGGGCGGGAGCACGCGTGGTCTCTCAGACACCTCCACCAGGCGCGTAACAGCGGATCTGCACCTTGCCGTCTTGGAAATACCACCACACAACGGGAGCGTGATTGCGGTTAGGGTCTTTGATGACCACGTCAGCGGGGACGGGAATCCATTCGCCCTTGGTGAACTCAAAGCGGGTGCAGTAGACGCCGTTTCGAATATCTTCTTCCGCGTAGGTCCCGTCGGCTTCGTTGCAGCACAGGCCGCCGGTCTTCGTGCAATCGCTGTGTACGCTTCGCAACCACTGTTGCCAGCGGCCACGCAACACTCGCTACCAAGCGGACGCTACTCCTTACTTGGGCCGGACTTTCACCGGCAGGATCGCACCAGCTTTGCCTGGCGCACTTATTCGATCACCTCGCCGGCGACGGCAACGAGCGTCGGCGGCATGGTGAGGCCAAGCACCATCAACCTACCGGAGGCGCGGACCGCTTGAGCATCCAGGGACGGCACCTCATTGGTGGCTCCCCCTCGACCCCCCCCATCAGCCCTATGAGTCCTATGCCACCCCCCCCTCATTGGTGGGCCCAAAAACTGACACCCCCCCCCACGCCCCCCCTCGAAGACCGCATAAGTTCCATCGTTTTCATATGTTACGCGAGTTGGGCTCGCCCCCCAGATGCGCGCTGGTGCGATATTCGCGACCGCCCCGACAACCCGCCGGACCGGATTTGGCCCTGAGTGCACCAGTTCGGGCGTTGGTGCTGTGCCAGGTCGGCGGCCAATATTCGGGCCAATGACCCCAGGCATTGAGCTGGCCGAGCGCATCGAACAGGCCCAGATATTGGTGATAGTCCACGCCCGCGACATTTTCGCCGATCGGACAGCCCAACGTCACCACGCGCAGCCCCTGCGTCCGTTCGGCGGGAAGGGATTGGATCTGGGGACCCGGAGGTCGCCTTTCGAGGAGCTGCCGATCCCGCCGCTGACCGACAGGGAAGCTAGGTGGAGAGGCGCCACCAGCGCCTGTGCTTCTGCATCGCTCTCTGCCAAGCTCGACAGCATGCCAACTCGTCGCACCACCGCCGCCTGCTGAGCGCGCGCAGCGAACGGCCAGACCATTGCTGCGCGGCCAAGACCGCCCCCAGCCAAAGCCCCTAGCGAGACGCCGTACAGCTTCCCATCGGGGGGTCTGGAAGGCGCTGTAGGCGGGTAGTTACACTTTTGCCAAATTCCCAGGGTAACGTCCCGCAGGCTGGGGGATCTGCATGAAAATCATCGTCGTCGGGATCGTGGGCGGCCTGTTGCTCTGCACCGCCGCTGCCACCGGCGGGTACTACGCAGGAAAATCAGCCAAACCAGTTTCACGAGTCTGGGTGGCAAGGGCCAATGTCAGCAGGGATTATTTCATCCGCACTCTCATCGAGGTGAAAGCTGACATGTCGGAGGTGCTCAACAGAACAGACGCGTTCGGTAACTTGAAGGAGATTGCCAGAAGGTTTCGGGTTGCCTCGGGCTACTACCTTTTGGCGCCCAAGAACGTGCCAGACTCTCCAGTGGATGCAATCGAGAGTAAGTGCCTCGCGGAGGCCGACGAAGCCATCGATCGGATGAAGCTGGCCATAATGTCTGTGGACAGTTGCGAGCATCACAGAGGTCGATTTTGCAGCTCCAACGAGAAGGTCGATGCCAGCGATTACCTATTGCGCAAAACCGGCGAGGCCAACGAGACCCTAAACCGATGTTTGGAGACTTTGCTAGACCCTCCCACCGCAACAGCGGCAGCGTCCAGATAAAACATCAGACCAGCCAATAATGGTCAGGGGCGAAAGGCCCAGCGATCTTGACGGTCCAGGCCCCCACCAAAGTTCGAAGATCGTCATCTCAAGACTGCCAAAGCGCCGGCCTCACGGCCCCGCTGCGTTGCTCGCCCTCGCGCCGACGAGGTTATCGAACAGAGATGTATTTTGTTGCGTGCATAAGTTCGCAAGTGTGTTGCAGCGCGGTAACTTTGGGTTTTGCCGAGTAGGCCCGGGGAATTTCACCCCCGAGCCTCTCACAGAACCGGATTGATACTCTGGCATCATACGGCTCGTGCCACCGCGCGGAGGCTGCCGCCTTCCATTGAACTCGACTACTCATCTCGATGACGGCGATCAGCGTGCCGTCCGGCTCAAGAGGGGCAAGGGATCGGCTTAGATCGTTCAATTTCTGCATGGGGTGCTCCATCGGTTCAAATCAGCGCCGATGAATGGGATCATTCTCGCCGCCGCCCCATAGCATCTTTTCCCTTGGCATCGCCGGCCAGGTTCTCACGTTCCGTACAAGTCGACCACCGGCATTGCCGACCCGCAGCGAATGAAACGATGTTAGGCTACGTCGTTGGGGATCAAGCCACTCGCGGCCAC
>CAWJDY010000037.1:0-104840 GCA_963841705.1 uncultured Alphaproteobacteria bacterium | reverse complement strand
TCCGAGTCGAGCAACGACAGGAAGAGTTGAAAATCTTCATCCTTGCCGTTGTGCGGCGTGGCGGTCATCAGGAGCAGATGCCGAACATGCGCGCCGAGCTTTTCGGCAAAGCGGAAACGGCCTGTCTTGTCGAGTTTCGTGCCGAAATAGTGTGCCGCGAGCTTGTGCGCTTCATCGAACACGGCCAAATCCCACCCCGCCGCACAGAGCTTCTCCTGTAGCTCTTCAGTTTGCGCGGGAAAGCTGGTCGAGGCGGACAATGAGTTGCTGGTGGTTCTCGAACGGATTGCCGCTTGGAGACGCCTGCTCCAGCAGCGGGGAGTAGACGGGAAACTCAAGGCCGAATTTTTCGAAAAGTTCGTCACGCCACTGCTCGACCAAGCTGCCGGGCGCGATGACCAGGATGCGGCGCGCATCCGCCCGCATGATCAGTTCGCTGATGTGGAGCCCCGCGAAATTGTTTGCTCCGCGCCGGATCGTCGGAAAGGACAAACCGAGCGGCTGGCGCGGCATACATCGACCCTACACCGCAATGATTTGGTGCGGCAGTGCGTCGACGTTCGACGTATGCACCGCCATCATCGGGTCGAACAAAAAGGCAAGATCGATCCGTTGGCTTCGCAGGTGAGTTGAAACGCCGCCCCATCGCCATCGAAGGAGAACGGCCGCTCGGTCGTTGCCACGCTGATTGATTCTCATCGGCGCGACCAAGCAACCGCTCTTTGATTACCCCATCGGGCATACGGTAGATGAGCTGTAGCGCATCGTCGCCGTGAGGGACGGTCGCAACCGCAGTCACGATTTGAGCGGGCTCCACCCCGGAGAGATTTTTCCCGGAGGTGATTTCCTCAAGCCTCATGGTTTGCCTCACCCCAGATAATTTTCGCCAACGCTGCGGTCAGACGGCAATTGTAGTAGAGGTAACGGGATTCCGCATCGGGCCGCGAGAGGTCTCCGTGGCGGATGAAGCCTCCTCCTAAGGTGATTGAAATCATTCGTGTTTTATCCGTTGTTGTCCTCGACCCCCCGGTAAGACGGACCACGATAATCCGAAAATGGCCTCCAACCTCTCCGCCTCCCTTGATAGGGAGGGACGGTCGCTATTTGCCACTTTTCCACAGAATATTGTATAACCCCTTGACTTCTGCGTGATAACTTACTCAGCGCTTCTGATTCGGGACGCAAAATAAGAAAATGTACGGCTTGTATATTCTGAGCGCTTGCATCGCTGCATTTCTAAGTGCGGTGTTCCTCAGAATTGGATTTTTACTGATCAAGGTACGAAAAAGTGAATATCGGCGCCTAAATTCCAGATATGCTCACTGGTACGATCCGTTTTTGGGTCGCGCCCGGATTGAGCATGATAGAATTCCGGATGGAGTAGTGCAGGCGGGACTTGTCTTTAATGATGAAAAGAAACGCTTTGAGCCGAACGGCAGAATTTCCGAGGAAGCACTAGATCGTTTCATGTATGGGAGATGAGCGAATACCGCGGGTGGATACCCACGGTAGCCGGGAAGCTGTCATTTCGTGTTATTGGTGACACTAAGCACCCCACCCAGTGCATTTTTGCCAACAGCCTAGTCGGCGTCCACAGATATATATACCCCTATGCCTTGAGAACCCGAAAATCGGCAGGGTTGATCACGCGGAAGTTGTCGGTGACCGAATTGCAGAAGACGGCCCAGTTTTTCGGCACCTCCTCGCGCAGAAAATGCAGAACGGATTGGCAGAAGTCATTGTAGGTCGCGTAACCGCGGTTGTGGGTGACGTGTCGATGCATCAATCCCCACAAGCGCTCGATCGGATCAAGGTGCGGGCAGTAGCTCGGAATGTAATGCACCTTGATCCGGCACACAGGTCTCGCCAGCCATGCCTGAACGAGCACAGCATGATGGTACCTGGCATTGTCGAGAAAGACGTGAATCAGCCTCTTCGTGGGATACATCAACGTAATCGCCATCAACAGCGCGATCGTGCTCAAGGCATCAATCGTCGTCGCTTCGATCATCCGGGTTGTGCCCGTTTCCAGATCGATGGCACCGTGAATGTTCAGCCGTTGCCGCCCGCTGGTCTGTTCCAGCGCGACTTTGGCGTCCTTCGGCGCCCAACAGCCCGCCGGCCGCACCTCGTGCGTCGGATGCGCAGCATCGGCAAACAGTACGGCTTCATCATCGCCGAGAGTGTTGAGCAGATTGTCATAGGCCTCGATAAAGGCCTGTTGCTTCGCGGGATCAAGTTTGCGCGGCAGCACCGCGGGCTTGCGATATTCCATCTCTAGCCGCGCCAGGAGCTTGACCAGCGCTGAACGGGTGTAGCTGACGCCATAGGACTTCTCGATCCACTCCCCTACCGTGGCGGTCGTCCGCGGCAGCGTTTGCGACACCCAGGTTTTCAACGCGCCCTGCTGCGTCGCCGTCAGTTCGCAGGCGCGGCCTTTGTAGCCGAAATCGGCCAGCCAATTCAGCCCTTTCTCGCCATATAATTTGTACCAATAGCGGATCGTGTCGTCGTCCAGGTAGAGAACCTTCGCAATCGCCTCGCAGCTCATGCCATCGTCGAGCAGCAGCAACGCATTGGCGCGTCGCGTCAGGCGCGTCTCAGCCTTCCCATTCCGCACCAGTGCGATGAGCTCCTCCCGGATGCTTGGATCAAGAAAGCCGCCGCGAATCATGTCCGCAACAAGAATCGCTTCCTCCGGCCCCGACAAGCTGTTTTTCGCTTACTGATGGAATCGGGATATATTAGCATACCAAGCGCGGGATCTTTCGGATTTGGTGCCAAGTCGAGAGTTTGGTTTTCGATCACTAAACGGGAATTTCAGGTTTGTATTTATTGGACGCGTAAAGCAGGACATAAACGCAATCGATTTGCCTTTATACGGGCACCTTCATTTATTTAGGAACCTAAGGTATTGGCGACAGAACGTCGAGCCCGGCGTAAAAACCTGTCAAGACTTTATATCTCACTATCAGCAGAATCTTACTGCGCAATCCGCATTAGAAAAGCAAGTCATTGAGGCTATCAAACTAACATCAGCACGATTACAAAATCACGCTGATGTTAGCTGCCGCATAGTTCTTAGAAGGCCTGGTGAGCTTATTTTGTCTCACCTAACGCCGAAACGATCCGAATTTCTCGAAATGCAAGAAGACCTCAGAGTTTACGCGAACGTCGACATTTCAGACATAATAGCAGCACAGTTCTATTATTTTCTTCGGGACATTTCCCATACTCATCAACATCACCATCGAAATACAGACACTATCTTGTCAGCATATAAGAGCACCAATGATATAAATTGGCGAAAGAATGTGCTTTTCTCCTTGTACAACCACATCATTGCCCGAAAGCGAACTGCTAGCCTATCGGAGTGCGTGGATGCGCTTGGCATCTTAGCTTACGCTCGCGCCTTCTATCAGTCGTCCCGCAACCGATTGGTCGCGAGAAATCTCTGGGCCGCGAATGAAGCTAACTTCCCCACGTTTTTGGATGAACCGCTTACTGAATTTATCAATGCGGCCATTAGACAATTAGAAAACCAGGATCGGGCTAAATACGAGCGCCGCCAGGCGCTTTGGCACAGGAAGATCGGTTGGCTTGGTGTCCTTATCGCAGTGATGACCCTACTCTATGAGTTTGGAGGTCATGAAGCTATCGAAAATGCACGCATGGCATGTTACGTCAAGGTGGGTAGAACTAATCTATTTGCTGTGATTTGGCTTCTGCTTCCCATCTATATTTTTGTTTCAATTTTAGGGGGAACTAGGGACGTTCTGCAGTGGCGTTGGATACGATCCATAATTCGAATTACAATGGCCTTTCCTCGACCGGTTTCTATCGGCCTGTTTTTGGCCATCGGTGCAGTAGTGCCGTTCGCGTGGAACTATCTCGTCAATGCCACGATCGAGAGTGGCGCCACTATCGAATCTGCGAAATATCTGCTGAGTGTGATCACCGCTTTCCTGGAATGCCAATGATGCCAATGCCAATGCAGCCATCGCTGCAACAGCAACAGTGAACTAGTTGTCAATTTCTCAAAGTCGTTACGAGTGTAGTTGATGCCAGCTTCGTTCAAGACTCTGGTAAACGCGCCGGGGTCGCGGCGAAAAAGCTCGGCAAGGATGATGGCGAGATACCTGCCTGAATACGTTCGCTTTTTCAAAGTATCAAAGTATCCCTGGATGTCGTGGAAGAACCGGCTCATCGTTCCCCTCCGCTGGTCGTCAAGGATGGCCCCAAGAACATAGTCAATACGAACGCCGATGTCGCGCGGTCGCACGCGTCACAAACAGCGCAATATCAGCGTCATCGGGGTTATGTGACCCGATTACTGAAGGTCACGACGATCAAATATGCCACCGGCGAGGAAAGGATTGATTGGCTTCTTGCGAATTTGCTCCCTTCTGCTGAAGTCCAGGCTGGAAACGAATTTCCTTCAAACTAACTTTTTTGCTTGATCGGTTATTCACGCCGACATCGATGCGCCGCAGACCTAGCCGATGCCCACATCGACGTGGCGGTCGGTGGCGCTGCTCTCGGCTCCGGCACCACGAGGATCGATGGTGGCAGTCTGCATCGATGCGTTGCGGACCCTAGCCCTTTTTGCATCTTCTGGCGAGCCCGGGTTTGTAACCACCCTGTAACCACGGCCTGTGTGACTTCGACCTACGCATTACGAAGGGGGTGCTCTACCACTGCGTCAGCGCAGCGCTCGAAGTCTCAGCAGAGACCCACAAAAGTCGGGCTAAGACCCACCATCGGTGTGCCATACCGACCCAGGGTGCCCGCTCATAAGCCAGTCATCGAAAACATGAAAATGCTTACGAGTTATGGGAGTCGCGAGACGGTGTCTGCGGTTGCACGTCGCTTTGATCGCAGGAGGGTCCGCATCAGGCGGTTGCTTTGAGGTTCTTAAAGAAATCACCCGACTCGACGCGACTGCGTTGAGAGCCGCACGTATCTTGGCTGACACGCGGTCAGCGGCTGCCACCAGCGCTGGATCTGCAATATGAGCGTACCGCCCTGTCACACCCGGAACTGAATGCCCAAGCAGGCCCGCAATGGTCAGTTCTGAAAATCCCATTTCGGCGGCTGTCGAAGCAAACGTGTGACGGAGCACATGTATCGTCACCCCGTGCAATCCCGCCTTTGTGCACATGCGTTCCAGTACTTTCGGCAGGCCAACAAGGTGGCCCTTACCGTGCGCCGCGGGGAAAACCCACGGACAATCATTGCGAGTTGGCTGCCCCTCAATGAGTTTCACTGCGTCAGCACCGAGCGGCCGAATTTGCGGGCCGCTCTTAGTGTCTGGGAAGCGGATGCATCGTGTCCGGCCGTCGACCCACGTCCGGTGAAGTGCAAGTGCCTCCATCCGGCGCAGTCCCGTCAACAGCAACAGCCGGATGGCTGCCAGCGCAGTATCGTTCTCGCCGGCTGCGTCGGCTTCGCGGATCGCATGCCCTAGTTTGACCAATTCTTCTAGCGACAGAAATCGCCTTTGCTTGCGGTCTGGCGGTTTCTTCACGCCGCGGGCAGGATTGTCTTTGATCAATTTGAGTGTTTGCCTAGCGTACTCAAGGATCGTCCCCGTCATTCCTAGCGTCCGGGCCGCGACCCCGAGGCCGCCAGTGGCTACTCCCCCGCGCCCTGTCTCTTTGCGCGCCTTCGCCGTTTTGCCAGCGATGATGTCGGCTTTCATTCGTTCTATATCGGCGGTTGTCAGGCTGCGCATGGTCAATCGCCCGATTAGCGGCTTGACGTGGGTTTCAATGCGGCTCTTGTCCATTGCCCAGGTAGACGCCTTGATGCGGGACTTGGCGTCGGCAAGGTACAAATCGCAGAGCTCCGAAACGGTGATGGCGGCCCGCACCGC
Organism: uncultured Alphaproteobacteria bacterium; assembly: GCA_963841705.1. Taxonomy (GTDB): domain Bacteria; phylum Pseudomonadota; class Alphaproteobacteria; order Rhizobiales; family Xanthobacteraceae; genus VAZQ01. The sequence goes on along the minus strand of CAWJDY010000037.1, from coordinate 98,965 downwards.
GTGGCGCTCGGCAGAAGGGTCACGACCCTTCGTGGCGGCGTTTAGAGCGTCACTGGCGAGGATTCGGGCCTCATCGGGTGTCAGAGTGCCAACCCTGCCAATTACGAGACGCCGGGTCCGCCCCTCCTTGTTGCGGTACTGAACAAAATAGGATGCGGCCCCGCTCCGCTTCACACGAATGCCGAAGCCCTTTAACGCCCCGTCGCCCGCGTCCCAGCGGAAGACATCCTTGCCCGCGAGGTCTGGGCGAAGAGCGTCGACAACCCTCTTGGTGATCTTCGGCATGGGTCCTTCCTATCTGCTTCCCCGGGCCCGCAGGAAGTTTCCGGGGAAGCATGGGGGAAGCACGGGGAAGCAAACTCAGGGACTTTCGATGACAGCACGTACCTCAATGGAAGTCAAATTCTTGAAGCAAATCAACGTCCCGGACACCTGAGGAAAGTCGAGGAACAATCGACCGCAACCTTGCCAAGGTTGGGGTCGAGGGTTCGAATCCCTTCGCCCGCTCCAAATGTGCGATTGTCCAGCCCGGGCCTTCTTGCGAACACGCGCCCTCGGCAGATCGATGGGCAATTCTGCGATTGCCGAACGCCATTCTCAATCCTCCAAATCCGCCTTCGTCAGCCCCAACTGCGCGAACATCGCGTTGAACAGGCCAAGCCCATTTCCTTTCTGTGATCCTTGAGCGTCGTGAACCGGTCGATATATTTGATTCCGTTTTAGAGCCTTGGCCCCTCTCCTCCATCATTCGGCGGAGTCGGAGCTCAGACCCCACGTGGGGTGTTGCATGCCCAAACTAGAATTCATCACCTGGGATGCTGCGGGACGCGCCATTTGGGAGTCCTCGGGCCGCCCGGTATGGGATGCTGCGGAATCCCCCGCTGGTGTGCCTGGCCGTACCGCCGAGATTACCGCGGTGGGTCTGTGGGAGCAGGTCGACGACAGGACCGACACGACCCAATGCTGGTTCGAGATCACGGAACGCGACGGGGTCTATGAGGGCACCATCGTCAAGGTCTTTTCGGCGCCGGGCAGCATAAGCAGCAGCCACACGCGCGAGGGAATGGACGGGACTGGCGTGCGCTTTTTGGGCCTAACGCTCATCACCGGAATGCGACGCACGGGATATTTTTACGATGACGGCACCATCATGGATCCGCGGGACGGTTCACGCTACCGCGCACTGATGCGGCTCAGCTCAGACGGCAGCAAGCTGGAAGTTCGAGGCTATCTCGGAATTTCGCTGTTAGGCCGAAGCCAGATCTGGAATCGGCTTCCCGACGATGCGCTCGAGGCGCAAGCGACGGCCTCTCCGTAGGCGCCGTCGGTAGCGTCTTTTGCATAACTCTACGTCTGAAAAAGCCGGACGCCCCTGCCCACCACGCCCAGCCCGCGGCAGCCCTCTCCCCCGCGTGAGGCCGCATAGAGTTTGCCCATCTGGAATCGCCAAGAACGTGATGGCAGTCACAGCTTTTCTCACTGCGCGTGCGCATAGTGCAGCCGTCAACGTGACCCACCGGGGGGCGTTGCGCCACCGAAACGGAACCAAACGCAGGAGACCATCATGACTAAGATTTGCAGCGGCCTGGTTGGAGTTGCCATCATCAGCTCCCTCCTCGGCATGATCCCCACCGCAGTATTTGCCGAGCCCGTGCCCACGGCGGCCGAACGCTCGGCTTGCACCTCGGATGCATTCAGGATGTGCTTTTCCGCCATCCCCAATCAGACCGCGGTGATAGCCTGCCTGAAGTCGAAGAAGTCGCAGCTCAGCCCGACCTGCAAACAGCTTTTCGACCGGATCTGATGCCGAGCTTTATGCCGGGAGACGAATGATGCGCATTCGTCATCCCGGGAGGCATCGAAACCCATTAACCACAAGCGGATTTTGTGGGCAGTACCGCCTGTCACGCGCGCATGCCCACTTTGGGTGTTGGAGCGCGAGGGCCGTCAGCGACAGAGAAAGTTGGGCGGATTCGATTGCACATCCGGCGTAACCACGAGCGTGCACGGCAGCAGGCGCGCTCGCGTGGTATAAGCGCCTGACGCGATTACTACTTTTCCGTTCGACCACGGCGGTCATGCTGCCCCGTCAATGAACGGAGCTGGGGGATACGGCTGCGCTCATTCGGACGACGATCCAGTCGAGCAGGGCGCTGCTTCCTCCTGCGAGCCGCGAAATAGACGTAAAGTTAACTAACTGTCGGGCCCTGCTCGCGTTTGCGCTCCGGCGAAGCTCGGTGGAGATTGCGGGGGTGGAGCTCGGAGGACGGCGATTGCGTGGGATCGGCGCGTGGGCAGCGGCGTTGCTGGCTACTCTCGTTCTCGGCCTGTTGCCGGCGCGCGCGGTCGAAGCCATCAGCGTGCGTACTGACGCATCGGCGATCGATCTCACCGATGCTGTGGAACGCCACCGCACCGAGAGCGATCGCCTGCTGGTATCGGCCGCGCCCGGAGCGGACGGCATCATCCGCCGCATGGACGTGCGTGCGCGCGAGGGCAACAGCAATTGGGCGGTATTTGCGTTGGCCAATTCCGGCGACGAGCAGATCGAGCGCCTCATCGTCATCCCGCATTATCGCATGGTCGGCTCAGGCGTTTTCTGGCCTGACCTCGGCCGTTCGCGTGTTGCGAGCATCGCGTCAAGCGGCGAGCGGCCCGAGCGCCAGGATAGCGCGACAGCCGATATATTTCGCGTCACGCTCGATCCGGGCAGCGTCATGACCTATGTGCTCGAGCTGCGCACGGACAAGCTCAATCAGCTCTACTTGTGGGAGCCTGAAGCCTACAAGGACAAGATCAACAGCATCACCTTGTACTACGGCATAGTCATCGGCATCGCCGGGCTGCTGGCGCTGTTTCTGACGATTCTGTTCGTGGTGAAGGGCAGCATCATGTTCCCCGCCGCGGCGGCGCTGAGCTGGGCGGTGCTGGTCTATATCGGAGTGGATTTCGGGTTCTGGGGCAAGGTATTCGCGCTCTCGCCCGACTCCGAGCAGATCTGGCGTGCCTCGGGCGAGGCGATCCTTGCGGCCACGCTTGTCGTCTTCCTGTTCGCCTATCTCAATCTTCACCGCTGGCACGTGCGCTACGCCCATATCACGATTGCGTGGCTTGCCTTTCTAGCGGCGTTGGTGGCGCTCGCACTGTTCGAGCCGCCCACCGCCTCGGGCATTGCCCGCGTGTCGCTGTTTGCGATTGCCATTCTGGGCTTCGCGCTGGTTGTGTACCTCTCTTATTCCGGGTTCGATCGCGCGGTTCTGTTGATTCCCACCTGGTTTCTTCTGGTCGTGTGGGTCATTGCCGCAGCGCTCGCCGTTGCGGGATCTATCACCAACGACATCGTCGCGCCTGCCCTGCTCGGGGGCTTGGTGCTGATCGTGATGCTGATCGGGTTCACCGTGATGCAGCATGCTTTTGCTGGGGGCATCACGAGCGGCATCGTCTCCGACGTCGAGCGGCGCGCGCTCGCGCTGACCGGCGCCGGCGACATGATCTGGGACTGGGATGTTTCCGCCGACAAGGTCTTCACCAGCCCGGAAACCGAGGCTCTGCTGGGACTAAAGCGCGGTACGCTGCAAGGTCCTGCCGCGGGCTGGCTGGAGGTGCTGCACCCCTTGGACCGCGACCGCTTCCGCGCTGTTCTCGACAGCGTGCTGGAGCAACGGCGCGGACGCCTGACCCAGGATTTTCGCTTGCGCACGCCCGATGGCCATTACCTCTGGTTCGCCATCAAGGCCCGGCCTGTGGTCGGTTCGGACGGAGAGGTGGTGCGGCTCGTGGGGACGCTCACCGATGTCACCGAGTTCAAGAATGCGGAAGAGCGGCTCCTCCACGACGCCGTGCACGACAACCTGACCGGACTGCCTAACCGCGAATTGTTCCTGGACCGACTCGAAGCGGTACTGGCTCTGTCCAAGGCCGATGCAGCCCTGCGCGCGACCGTGATTGTGGTCGATTTCGATCGCTTCAAGCAGGTCAATGATTCCGTCGGCATTGCGGTCGGCGATTCGATCCTGCTCACCCTGGCGCGGCGGCTCGGGCGCCTGCTCAAGCCGCAAGATACGCTCGCCCGCCTCTCCGGCGACCAGTTCGGGCTCATTCTGCTCTCCGAGCGCGAATCGGAACGCGTGATCGCATTCGCCGAAGCGCTGCGCAAGTCACTGCGCGCACCCATCACCTTCAACGATCGCGAGATCTTTCTCACCGCTTCGATCGGGGTTGCGCTCGCGGATGGGCAAGCGCACCGCACCGAGGAGGTGCTCAAGGATGCCGAGCTTGCGATGTATCATGCCAAGCGGATCGGCGGCGATCGCATCGAGCTGTTCAAGCCGTCGATGCGGGCGCGCAAGACCGATCGCCTGACCTTGGAATCGGACCTGCGGCGGGCGCTCGAACGCGACGAGATCACCATCGTCTATCAGCCGATCATACGGCTGGAGGACAGGTCGGTTGCCGGATTCGAGGCGCTTGCGCGCTGGGATCATCCCAAAATGGGCCGCACCTCTCCCGGAGAGTTCATCGCGGTAGCCGAGGAGATCGGACTGATCGTTGACCTCGGCATGTTTGTGCTGGAACGCACGGCGCGTCAGCTCAGCACCTGGCAACGCACGCTGCGGCGGCGGCAGCCCATCTTCGCCAGCGTCAATGTCTCGTCGCGTCAGCTGCTGCGCCAGGATCTCATTCACGACCTGCGCACGGTCATTGCCCGCGCATCGCTTGCCCGCGGCACGCTCAAGCTGGAGCTGACCGAATCGCTGGTGATGGAGAACCCGGAGCATGCCGCGCAGATACTGCAGCGAATCCGCGATCTCGGAGCCGGCCTCGCCCTTGACGACTTCGGCACCGGCCACTCCTCGTTGGCCTACTTGCAGCGCTTCCCGTTCGATACGATCAAGATCGATCAATCATTCGTGCGTGCCAACGGGAAGGGCAGCCGTCCCGTGATCCTGCGCTCGATCATTGCCCTGGCGCATGATCTCGGCATGGAAGTCGTTGCCGAAGGGGCGGAAACAGATTCAGACGCGGTGGAGCTCTATCAACTCGGCTGTGAATATGCGCAAGGTTACTATTTCGGGGAGCCGATGAGCGCCGATGAAGCGCGCGCGCTGCTGGTAGCGGAAGCGACGCGGGAAGCGGGCGAGCAAGCCGCGTCTCGCAAGCACAGCGTTCACTGATCGGTTATGTGAGTTCGGACACCCGGACGCAGCCTTGCGCCCTGAAGACGGTTATTCAGGCGTGACCGGCTTCGCTCGAGAGCATGCCGAGATCAATTCCGATCTTCTTGAGGGCATTGCCATATTTGCTGCTGGTATCGGAACCGAATATGAGTTCCGGATCCGCTGCGCAGTGCAGCCATCCGTTATGCTGGATCTCGTTCTCGAGTTGTCCGGGCGCCCAACCCGCATAGCCGAGGGCAAGTATGGCGCTGCGCGGGCCCGAGCCGCGCGCGATCGCCTTGAGAATATCGAGCGTCGCCGTGAGGCAGATGCCTTCGTCGATCGGCAGCGTTGAATTCTCGATGAAGAAGTCGCTGGAATGCAGCACGAAGCCGCGCTGGGTATCTACCGGACCGCCCTTGAGCACCTGCACCCCGCCGGCACGGGAGCGAAGCTGGATGAGCTCGGAGGTCGGGATCACCTCCAGCTGAACCAGCAGATCCGGAAAGCTGACGTTGGCCGCCGGTTGGTTGACGACAATTCCCATCGCGCCCTCAGTGGAGTGAGCGCAAACATAGATGACGCTGCGAGCAAACCGTTCATCGCCCATCGACGGCATTGCGATGAGCATCTGCCCGTCGAGATAACCGCGTTTTGGACTCTTGCGCGGCTGCGGCTTCGCTTTCGCTGACACCTGACGGGCCTCGGTTCCCGGTTGTTGAGGGTCGCCTTCGCCAGGCGCCGCCCCCTCGCCCATTCCTGTTTTACGGCCGAGCTTCATATGGAAATGCTACTCCATTGTACACCGATTGCAAATCTGACGATCCTCGTTCTTGACCGACGCATAAGCACATTCCGTGCCACTTTGACGGCGATGTTTCCCGCACCGCATATCTGGCTTTGTACTCACTTTTTCAGCGCTCGGCACAACTCCCCGGCCATGTATTCACGATGAATTCAGTTGCGCACGAAAAGTTTCGTCCGACATTCGTACTAACCGGAGGTATCGTGTTCACCAGATTCGAGCGACTGCGACGGAGCGCCGCGGCAGGCGCGCTCGCCCTCTTCGTCCAAGCAGGCGAAGCGCAGGCCGGCGAGCCCGCTTCGCGCTGGGACGGCGATGCGCGCAGTGCGATGCGCCTGATCGCCGGCTCATCGGCCGTACCGATCGGGGCGGGGATCGAGATTCAACTCAAGCTTGGATGGCACACCTACTGGCGCTATCCCGGTGATGCCGGCGTCCCGCCACGGTTCGATTTCGCCGACTCACGCAACCTCGAATCCGCAACTGTGCTGTGGCCTGCGCCGCGGCGGATACAGGAACAAGGTTTGACCGTGATCGGGTACACGAGCGATTTTATTCTTCCGCTGGTCGTCGTGCCGCAGAGTCGCGCTGTGCCTGTTACCCTGCGGCTGAAGCTCGAATATGCGGTTTGCGAGAAGCTCTGCGTGCCGGCCGAGGCGAGGGCAGAGCTGGTACTCGTGGGCGCGCCCTCGCCCTACGACGCGGCGCTTGTCGAGGGGCAATCCCGCGTGCCGAAGAAACGCGCCATTGATCAGGGCGGCGCCTTTGCCATTCGCGCGCTTCGGCGCGATCCGTCACGTGCAAGGGCGATTGTCGACGTAGCTGCGCCGCTCGAGATCAATGTCGACCTGTTTGCGGAGGGACCAACCGCTGAATGGGCGCTGCCGGTTCCCGTCCGCAGCGGGTCGCCAGCGGCCGGACTGCAGCGCTTCGTCTTTGATCTCGACGGCGCGCCGCGGGGAGCGAGCTATGCTGGCACCCCAATCACCTTGACCGCAGTGACAGGCAGCGAGGCGATCGAAGTCACGGCTCCCTTGGAGTAGGCCACTGACAAGGCCTGCTCGCTACGCTAATTTGCGCTTGCGCTGCCGGGAGCGTTGTCATCCGAGCGGCGCAGAAGGTTCAATAGCGAAGAGAGGATCACAACCATGTCGATTAAGGTCGGCGAGCATTTGCCACAGGCGAAATTTCGCGTGATGACGGCGGAGGGGCCGGCCTGGAAGAGCACAGATGACATCTTCAAGGGGAAGAAAGTGGCGCTGTTCGCGGTGCCCGGCGCTTTCACCAGCACGTGTCACAAGATGCATGTTCCTTCTGTCGTGCAGAATGCAGATGCGCTCAAGGCCAAGGGCGTCAACACCGTCGCCGTGACTTCGGTGAACGACGTGTTCGTGATGGATGCCTGGCAAAAGGCTACCGGTGCTGACAACATCGAATTTCTCGCTGACGGCAACGGAGAGTTCGCAAAAGCAATCGATCTCACGTTGGATGCCTCAGGCAACGGCCTCGGCTTGCGCTCGAAACGCTACGCCATGCTGGTGGACGATGGCGTGGTGAAGAAGCTCAACATCGAGGAAGCGCCTGGAAAGGTCGAGGTATCCGGAGGAGATGCGCTGCTCAAGCAGTTGTGAACCGTCGTTAGCGGTCGGCGTAATCGGGAGATGAGCTAACCCCGATCCGGCGTGCTCTTGGTCGCAGTGCTCCGTTCCGCTCGCACGGACCCCCGGGCAAGAGCAGCGATGGCACCAGCTCGTACTGCGCCGATGGCTTCGCGCGCCAATTGATCGGCGCGCTCGTTGAGCCTGTGGCCCGCGTGTCCCCGCAACCAATGCCAGCGGACCTGGTGCCTTGCCGAGACCGCATCCAGGCGCTGCCAGAGATCCGCATTTTTCACCGGTTTCCTGTCAGCGGTGCGCCAGCCATTGCGCTTCCATCGGTGGATCCAGCCCATTACCCCATTGCGGAGGTATTCGCTGTCGGTATGCAGGTCGACCAGGCAGGGCCGCTTGAGCGCTTCGAGCGCCGCAATGGCCGCCGTCAGCTCCATGCGATTGTTTGTTGTGTGGGGCTCGCCGCCTTTCAGCTCCTTCGTGCGCGCGCCGAATTCGAGAATGGCGCCCCATCCGCCGGGGCCTGGATTGCCCGAGCAGGCGCCATCGGTATGAATGACGACGTGCGGCTCGCTCACAGCTCGCTACCTCCAATGCCATAATCGGCGATGCTTTTGACCGCCTGGTGAAAGCGCAGCTTGCGGTAATATTCCAGCGGGTCCTTCGGGCGCACCAGCGCGCCCGCGGGCACGTCGAACCAATCAACCAGCCTGGTCAACAGGAAGCGGAGCGCCGCACCACGGGCCAGCAACGGCAAGGCATCGCATTCGCTGGGCGCGAGACGGCGCACCTGCGCATAGGCTTGCAACAGGGATCGTCCCTTGGTGACATTGTAGGAGTGGTCGCTCTCGAAGCACCAGGCGTTGAGGCAGATGGCAAGGTCGTAGGCGAGCGCGTCGGTGCAGGCGAAATAGAAGTCGATGAGACCCGACAGATTGTTGCCGAGGAAGAAAACGTTGTCCGGGAACAGGTCGGCATGAATCACTCCCTCGGGCAGAGCCCGCGGCCAGGCCCGTTCGACATTGGAAAGCTCGGCGGCGAGGACTTGCCTTAAATCGGGTTTGAGCTCGTTGGCGCGCTCGCAGCAGCTCTCGTAAAGCAGACGCCACCCCGACACCGAGAGCGCATTCGGACGCCTCATTTGAAAATCGAGCCCAGCGAGATGCAGCTGGGCCAGCGCTTCGCCGAGAGCAGCGCAGTGGCGCGGCGACGGCCTGCGGATCCACATTCCGTCAAGAAAGGTGATCATTGCGGCGGGCCGCCCGGCTACCACGCCGAGTACCTCGCCTGTCCTGTTTTTGACCGGCTGCGGGCAGTTGATCCCGCGAGCATGCAGATGCTCCATCAGCCCGAGAAAGAACGGCAGGTCTTTTGCGGCGACCCGTTTCTCGTAAAGGGTCAGGATGAAATAGTCGCGGCTGGTGTGCACCAGGAAGTTCGAGTTCTCGACGCCTTCGGCGATGCCTTTGTAGGCCAGCAATTCTCCGAGCTCATAGTTGGCGAGAAAAGCGGCAAGATCCTCCGCCGTGACATCGGTATAGACGGCCACGTCACTCCCCGAGTCGAGGGGGCGTGCTCATTCGGCGGCCTCGTTTCCCCGCAGCACTCGCGGCAACGGGAAGAACATGTCTTCGTCGGCAGTGGTAACGGTCTCGACGGTGACGGCATAGCGCTGGTCGAATGCACCGATCACTTCCTCAACCAGAACCTCCGGAGCAGAGGCGCCGGCGGTCACGCCGAGGCTTTGCAGTCCTTCGAACAGCGCCCAATCGATGTCGTCTGCCCTTTGCACCAGCGCCGCGCGCGCGCAGCCGGCGCGTTCGGCTACTTCCTTCAAGCGCTGCGTATTGGAGGAATTCGGCGAGCCGACCACGACCATGGCCTCCACCATTGGCGCGACTTTTTTGACCACCTCCTGCCGGTTGGTGGTGGCATAGCAGATGTCCTCTTTGTGCGGCCCATGAATATCGGGAAAGCGCCCCTTGAGCGCCGCGACGATCTCCGCCGTATCGTCCACTGAAAGTGTCGTTTGCGTCAGAAAAGCGAGATTGCGCGCATCGCGCGGCACAAAGGCCATGGCATCATCCACCGACTGCACCAGCGTGATTGCGCCTTCCGGCAGCTGGCCGATGGTGCCGACGACCTCGGGATGGCCGGCATGTCCGATCAGGACAACCTCGCGGCCGCGTTTGCGGTGGATCTCAGCTTCGCGGTGGACCTTGGTGACCAGGGGGCAAGTGGCGTCGAGCGCAAAGAAACGGCGCCTCTGCGCCTCGGCCGGGATCGATTTCGGCACCCCGTGCGCGGAAAAGATAACGGGGGCCTCGGTGTCAGGAATCTCGTCCAGCTCCTCGACAAATACGGCCCCTTTGCGCTTGAGATTGTCCACCACATATCGGTTATGCACGATCTCGTGCCGCACATAGACCGGCGCGCCGTAGCGGGCGAGCGCCTGCTCGACCGTGTCGATGGCGCGCACCACGCCGGCGCAGAAGCCGCGGGGCGAGCAAAGAAGCACCTTCAGGGGCGGGCGAGCGTTGGCGGCATTGGCGTCAGAGACTGTCATGCAAACCTCAGAGCACAAGCATAAAGCGAGATGGGGCTTGCGCCCCGCCCCTGTCAAGCGAGCCGCTACGTCCCATCAAGCCAGCCCTGATAGCGCCGGTACAATTGCATCGTGTGCGGCGACCCGTCGCGATACACCACGGGCCCCAGGGCGCGGCCGGCGGCAGCAAGCCGCGCTGCCATATAGCGATACGCTTCTGGATAGATCGAGAGATCCGTGCTCTTGAACAAGCGCTCGAAACTCTCCGACGGCTCGACGGGGTCGAGACGGTCACGCTCGTATATGGCGGTGCGTTCCACGATACGCCAAGCGCTGCCTCTTTGCTCCAGACGATCGAAAAATCGCGCGTACGAGCTCATATCGGTGAGCGCGCCGTCGATCTTCTGGCGCACAAGAATAACGATGTTCGTCTCCGCGAGCGCACGCTCGCCGGCGATGCGCACCACGGACGGAAAGATGTGGTGCTTCGAGCGCTGTCCTGCCTGGAAGGCCTGCCGGCATTGCGTCACGAAATCGGAAAAGGCGCCGCTGAACCACGAGACCGAGATCTGGCCGTCGGGGGTAAATGTTTCCAACAGTTCCGACCATTTGCCCTGGTCGCGATACAGGCCCCAGGCCTGAATGAGCTCGGCGCAGGCGTATTTGTCGGCGAGCTCAGCCACGGCGTTCTCCGCGACGAAAATGCAACATCGTGCATGCGACATTTAAATGCGGGCGCCGACGGCGTCACGCGCAGATTGAAGCCGATCCATGCCGGACGCAATTAGTATTACGGGTAGGCTGCGAGCAAGGAACAACCGATGCGAGCGATTGTCATTCATCGATACGGTCCGCCGGATGCGTTGAGCTACCAGGAGGTGCCGGATCCGCAGCCGCGTCCGGGCGAGATCCGAATCCGCGTTCATGCTGCGACGGTCAATCGCGTGCTCGACGTCAGTCTGCGTGCCGGCAAGGAGACAGCGCGCGGCGCCGTCTTGCCGCTTATTCCCGGTGTCGACTGCCCATGGGCCTTGCGCTCGGCGCCGATCACGGGGTCAACTACAATTCCTGTGATCTTGCCGCGGAGGTGAAGAAGCTCACAGGAGGCAAGGGTGTCGACGTGGTCTACGACAACGTCGCCAATCCCAAGGTGCTGCCCGCTGCCTTTCGCACTCTCGGATTGGATGGGCGGCTTGTGACCGCCGGCGCGCATGCAGGGCCTGACGTCTCCATCGATTTCGCACACCTTTATCACAACCGGATCACGATCAAGGGACGACCCGGCTATCGCCCGCCGGACGTGGCAAAGTGCTTCGCCGCCGCAGTCGAAGGCAAGATCAAGCCACAAATTGCTCGCGTTCTGCCGTTGGCACGGGCGGCAGACGCTCATCGCATGATGGAGTCGGGGGAGGAGCGGGGTAAGGTCGTCCTCGACCCGACTCTGGCCTAACCCCGACCGCACGCGCCGGCCCATTGCGCGAAGCCGGCGCGGACGCCTATATTGTAGGTCAAATTCCGTCATCATCGATGACACCAAGCTTCGCCTGCCGGCGTGGACGAAGCCCAGAGGAGATTTGACGATGGTAGCAGCACCCCTGATGCCGAAAGCAACGGCCGTGTGGTTGGTGGAGAATACTGCCCTCTCATTTGATCAGGTTGCAGAGTTCTGCAAGCTTCACCCGCTCGAAGTGAAGGCCATCGCGGACGGGGACGCAGCCCAGGGCATCAAGGGGCTGGACCCGATCCTGACCGGGCAATTGAGTCGGGACGAGATCGAAAAGGGCGTTGCCGATCCTAATTATCGACTGAAGCTTTCGGCGCCCAAGGTCCGCCTGCCGGAGGCGAAGAAGAAGAAAGGTCCGCGCTACACTCCGGTGTCCCGCCGCCAGGATCGTCCGAACGCAATCCTTTGGCTTGTACGCAACCATCCCGAGCTCAAGGACAGCCAGATCATGCGGCTGGTGGGAACGACGAAGTCCACGATCCAGGCCATTCGCGAACGCACTCACTGGAACGCCTCTAATCTCCAACCGATGGATCCGGTAACGCTCGGGCTGTGCTCGCAGCTTGATCTCGATATGGAAGTGCAGCGCGCCGCAAAGGAAAAGCCGGTTGTCACTGCTGCCCCGGGTGCCACGCTTTTGCCCGCCTCCGAGACCACCGTTGCACGCGAGCCGGAGCCGGAGGAGAAAAAAGCCCCCGAGGAGCTCAACGTGGACGCGGTATTTGCCAAGCTCAAGCAGATCGGCGGGAAGGGCGAGTAGGCAAGCGCGGCAGGGCGGATCAGTCAGCAGGACCTGACCGCGGCCATGGTTGGGTTTCGAGCGGCAGCCTTACCTGTACTCGCCTGAGCTTAGACGCCGATCCCTTTACCCCGCAGCGCGCCTCCGATCTCGTCCAGGATGGCGGGGTCATCAATGGTCGCCGGCATGGTCCAGGGTTCGCCGTCGGCGATCTTCTTCATGGTGCCACGCAGTATCTTTCCCGATCGCGTCTTCGGTAGCCGGGCCACGGTGATGGCGAGCTTGAAAGCGGCTACGGGGCCGATCCTCTCACGCACCAGGGCTACGCACTCCTGCTCGATTTCGGCAATCGGACGGGTCACCCCCGCTTTGAGCACCACAAACCCACAGGGGATCTCGCCTTTGAGCGGGTCGGAAATGCCGATCACCGCGCATTCCGCAACGTCCTTGTGGGAACTGAGCACCTCTTCCATTCCGCCGGTCGAGAGGCGGTGCCCCGCCACATTGATGATGTCGTCCGTGCGGCTCATGATGTAAATGTAGCCGTCAGCGTCCTTGAAGCCGGCATCGGCGGTTTTGTAGTAGCCGGGGAACTCGGCGAGATAGCTCTGTTTGAACCAATCGTCCTGGTGCCACAGTGTCGGCAAGCAGCCCGGAGGTAACGGGAGCTTGACCACGATCGAGCCCATTTTATCGGCAGGCAATTCGCGACTTGCCTCATCGACGATGCGCAGGTCGTATCCGGGCATCGCCACGGTCGCCGAGCCGGGCTTCACAGGAAGCTGACCGAGACCCACCGGATTGCCGGCAATCGCCCAACCAGTCTCGGTCTGCCACCAGTGGTCGATCACCGGCTTGTTGAGCAGGTTTTCTGCCCAGATCAGCGTATCCGGATCAGCTCTCTCGCCGGCGAGGAACAGCGTGCGGAACTTGGATAAATCATAGCGCCCAAACAGCTTGCCTTGTGGGTCTTCCTTCTTGATGGCGCGGAAGGCGGTCGGGGCCGTGAACATCGCGACGCAGCCATGTTCGGCGATCACGCGCCAGAACGCGCCGGCATCGGGTGTGCCCACCGGCTTGCCCTCGTAGAGGATCGAGGTACAGCCGTGCAGGAGTGGCGCGTAAACGATGTAAGAATGGCCCACCACCCAGCCGACATCGGATGCCGCCCAGTACACCTCGCCGGGATTGACGCCATAGAGATTCTGCATCGACCATTCGAGCGCGACCATGTGGCCGCCATTGTCGCGTACCACGCCTTTCGGCCGGCCGGTGGTACCGGACGTGTAGAGAATGTAGAGCGGATCGGTCGCCGCAAGCGGCGTGCAGTCATAGACCGAGCGCGCAAACACAATGGCCTCGTCGCGCAGCTTCGCCCAATCGTGATCGCGTCCCGCCAGCAGCGCGGCTTCCTGCTGCGGGCGCTGCAAAATGAGGCAGGCCTCCGGCTGGTGGGTTGCGAGCCTGATCGCCTCGTCGAGCAGCGGCTTGTACGCGACGATCCGGCCCGGCTCGAGACCGCAGCTCGCTGATAGAACGAGCTTCGGCTTGGCATCATCGATGCGGGTGGCCAATTCATTTGCGGCAAAGCCGCCGAACACCACGGAGTGTACCGCTCCGATGCGGGCACACGCGAGCATCGCAGTGACGGCTTCGGGCACCATTGGCATGTAGAGGACGACGCGGTCGCCCTTCTCCACCCCGAAGTTGCGCATGATAGCGGCGAGCACCTGGGTTTCTACCTGCAGGCGGTGATAGGTGAGGGTGCGCTTCTGCCCGGCGAGCGGGGAATCGTAGATGAGCGCGACCTGCTCGCCGCGGCCGCTCAGCACATGGCGGTCCACCGCGTTCCAGCAGGTGTTGCAGACGCCATCGACAAACCAGCGGCCGTACACCCCGGCATCGGGGTCGAAAACGCGTTGGGGTGTCTCGATCCAGTCAATGGCCTGTGCGGCTTCGGCCCAGAAAGCCTGGGGGTCACGTTGCCAGTGCGCGTAGATCTCGGGATAGCGGCTTGTGCGGGCATCCATGGCAAGTGCTCCTTTGGCCCATCATTTTGAAGCCATGCAGCGCGATTGCAAGCTCTGCGAGCCGGCTTCCGAGAATGCTGGGGCGGAGCGCAGACGTCCGCCTTGATCCCGATCAAATCGCGGGTGCCGCGACGAGGTCCTAAAATTCGCCGTGCAGCCGGCCCGAGAAGAATGAAATGGGCCCGCGATCGGCGTTGTACGCCGGATTGACCATGTACTGATAATCGAAGGTCAGGGTGAGGCCTTTGAGCACGCGCATGGCATAGTACGTCTCGAGTATCCGCTCGTGATGATAGTTGAGCCGTCCATCCCCGATCAGGATCCCCAGGCCTCCCGCTGCGATATAGTCGCGGTGATCATGGGACAGAGCGTTGTCGACACCGGCAATTCCGATCCTGTCGTCGGGGCGTCCCCATGCCTTGCCCGTAATCGAGCTACCAAGCATCAGGCTGCGGTCGATATCGGTGAATGCTGAAATCTCGTTCCTGCCGTCGTTCCAGCTCCAGCGTCCAAAGATCGCGATCTGCTCCGTGAGCGACTGCTCGAAATTGACATAATAGCCGTACTTGGTCCGCCCGGTGCGGGTCGCAATGATGGCGTCGGTCGGATCAAGATTGGGGATAGCGAGGCTCAAATCGACCGCCTCGCTGTAGCTCCCAGACAGGTAAGTGTCCGCCCAGACCCCGAGCCTGATCTTCCCCGGGAGCGAGAGCACGGCGTAGTGGCCTTCGAGCTCTCCGACATAAGCTCCACGTCTGAACAAGGTCATGTCGAATTCACTCGAGTTGGGCTGGTTCCCGGTGAGGAAATAGCCCGTCCGCAGGGCCCAATATTTCTGGTTGAGCTCTGCCACCGCCCCATAGGTGAGCCCGATCTTGTCGGCGGGGTAATCGAAAGCGCCCGCCGCCCAGATCGACCAGTTCATGAAATCGACGCGCGGATCGACAGCGTACGAATTGGTGTCGAAAAGGTCATGAACGGAGAATTGTCCGACCCAGAACGTCAGCCGTGATACGTCTCTGTTACCCTCCAGTTGGCCATAGCCGCTCTCGGCCTTCTCCTGCTCACCCCCAAGCCCGATCGTCTGGCGCAGAAAAAGGCGCGACGTGCTGTAGTGAGGATATGGAAAATTCGACTTCTGCGCTTCTCCGTTGGGGAAACCCGCAGCACCTGTGGTGTCATGCAAGCCGAAGCCCTGCAACAGCTCGGGATTGTAATAGAGTTCACCGCCATCCCAGAGCTTCAGGCCGAGGAACACGCTGGTCGTCCAGGTGCTGCGGGTCTGCGCCCAGGGGGTGAAGCTGTTCGGGCCGAGATACGGTGAATGGAACGGCGGATAACCCTGCTGGATGTAGGTGGTCTGGGCGTGGATTGCCCAATTCTGAAATTCGGTCGGGGGTGAAGATGAGCCGAAGGTTGTTGAACCGGCATCGCCCGCTGCCGCCGCGGCAAAATTGTAGTTGAGCCCGGCGCGGACGGTGTGAACGTCGAAGGAGGATCCGGCGGCAACGCCGGACTGGAACATGATGTCCTGGTGTCCAAATGCCGCGTAGAGATATTCCAGCTTGGCGGTCCAGCCGCCCTCAACTGGCACTTCCGCACCGACGCCGGCGGCCCATCCCTTGTAAAGGTGAATGACCTTGTCCACGTCGTCGGTCGCGCCGGGCAATTCGAGGAAACGCCCGAGCGACCACGCAAACCCGCCGGTCGCGTAGATCATCCAGGAAGGGAAGGCATAGCCGAGGCGCGCGCGGAGAGTGGCCGCGTAATCGATTTTTTGCGCGCGGTCCACGACGACCGTCGTACGAGACCACGCGACATCGTCCGCCGCGAGATAGTTGGGGAAGGATGCATCGGCCTCAACGCCGAGGATAAAACCCGACGGCAAGACGTAATTGTATCCGGCCTGCAGACCTCCAATGAGGCTGCCGAAGGGGCTGCGGAAGCTGTCCGACATCGGAACGGACGTCGGGTCGGTTATGAGGACGTCAGCCTTGCCACGACTGTAACCGACGTGACCGCCAACATAGAAGCCGGCCCAACTCCATGCCGGCGCAATCGGCGCCTTCCCTGCCCGTGGCGATTTGCCCGACGTCTTGAGCTCGCCGCCAGACTCTTTTTCTCCATTCGCACCCAGCCTGTAGTTAAGGCCGAGGCGCAGGATGTCGTCGGTAATGCGGGAATGCAGGCCTATGGCCAGCGGTGTCGCATTGTTCGGATTGCCGGCGTTGACGGAATCGGCGTCGAAATCCATGTGCAAGTATTCGATCTTGCCGCTTAAATTTCCGATCAGGTGTGTTTCGATACCACCTCCCGCGGCCCAGCCCAGTTTGGTTGTTTGCTGGAACAGGCCTGCGCTGTTGCTGCCCCCGACTGTGATTGGGTTGCCGTTGGCATCGAGCACCGGCGCGCCGTTCTCATCAAGAACAGGAGTGACGCTTGCCCCCGGGATCGTTCCGACATGCGAGATGCCAGCCACCGCAAGCCCGCTGGTCACGTAGAGGAGCGCATCGGGAGTGGCAGTCACGCCGAGGCGTGCCCGCAGCGTTCCGAACCAGTCGAGCTCGTGCGTGTGTGTGACGCTCACCGGGGCGTCGAAGGCGGTGATGCCGGCGTTACAGACTGCGCCGGGGCAGAGATAAGTGTTGGTCGCGCGCTGGTTGGTATGCTGGATGTCGATTTCCAAACTCAGCACCCGATGGCCCGCCTGCCAGTTGTAGCCGGCCTGGGCGCCGCCAAGCACACCGTTGAAGCGGGACGACGCACCGGTCGCAAACAGGGGGCTTCCGGTGCCCGCGTCATCGAACAGGGCATCGGTTCGCGACCGACCGAAGCCGTAACCGATGTTTGCGCCCAAGTAGAAGCCGGTCCAATCGTAGAGGGAAAGTACCGCGGCGGCCGTCCTCGGAGCGGTGACGCGCTTGTCTGCGGCAAAGGCACTCCCGCCGCTCACCATCGCTGTCGCGATGGCGCCAATGAGCAGATGACGCAACACGGTACCTTGCCCCCGCCCCAAACCGCCGGAATCTAATGGATGGCTGGGGCAAGGAGAATAAAACTCCTGGTCAAGGCCGAGAATTGCGGGCGCTGTTGCCGGAAGGCATCACAGGACCATGGTTGAGTCGTGAACCCC
Source organism: uncultured Alphaproteobacteria bacterium (assembly GCA_963841705.1). GTDB lineage: Bacteria > Pseudomonadota > Alphaproteobacteria > Rhizobiales > Xanthobacteraceae > VAZQ01. Next base: position 81,443 of record CAWJDY010000037.1, on the reverse strand, counting down.
TCATCCGCCGATTCTCAAACCTGGCAGAAGCCGGTGTACCATGGGTGCATGTCCCCTTCCCTCGCGCGGGCCGCGTGCAGCCTGCTTGCCGGCATGTTCGCATCGCTGTTGTTGTGTGCGGGAGCGCGGCTTGCGACGCCGTTGAGCGAGGTGCGCAGCTGGGCTTTTCAGCTGCAAAACGTCGATCCGGTCGAAATCAAGCTCAGCCGGTATGATCTCGTCGTGATCGACTACGGATTTGATCGCCGCAATGCGACCGCCTTCCCGCGCGAGGTGGTGGATCTGATGCGTCGCAGGCCGGACGGAGGCAAGCGTCTCATCCTCGCTTATCTCAGCATCGGAGAAGCGGAAAATTATCGCTATTACTGGCAAGACAATTGGCTCGCATTCCCGCCGGAGTGGTTGCGGCCGGAGAACCCGGATTGGCCGGGGAACTATCTCGTCCAGTATTGGGACCCCGGGTGGCAGGCGATCCTCTTCGGCAGCCCGAACGCCTACCTCGATCGCATTCTGGCCGCCGGTTTCGACGGCGTTTACCTCGATGGCGCCGACAGATTTGAGCAATGGATCGCTGCGCGTCCTTCCGCGGCGAGCGACATGGTCGATCTTGTCGGAGCCATTGCCTCCTACGGACGCGCACACCGAACCGACTTTCTGGTCATTCCCCAGAACGGGGACCGTCTGCTCGAGAACCCGCGTTTTGTGGAGATGATCGATGGCTTCGCGCGCGAGGACCTGCTCTATAACGAAACACAGGACCAAGTCCGCAATCCGCCGGAGAGCATTCTGGAGTCATTGCGGCGCATGCGGCCGCTAGTTGCTGCGACAAAGCCCATTCTGGTGATTGAGTACACGAGCAACCCGCAGCTTGCCGCATCGGCGCTACGCGAGCTCAAGGAGCTTGGCTTGATCGGCTATGTTGCGCGCCGAGATCTCAGAACGCTTTCGCCGCCCGCCTTCGGATGCGGACAGCCGGATTGTTCGCGATGAAAGTCAGGTATTCAAGGCGCCAGAGCGTTCGTGCCAGCGTGAGATACGCCACGAGCGCGGAAATCACCGAGGCGGAGAGGAAGCCGAGACCGAGATAGCTTTGTCCAAATCTGAGCAACGCGAAAGTCAAGCCTCCGTTGAGGACGAGAAAGAGAAGTTGCAGCAGGAGGAACACTGCACGGCGATCGAAATAGAGCGTGAGGGATGAGCAGGTAATGAAAAGAAACTGGAAAGCTGCTCCGATGACACCCATGCGCAATGTTCCAACCTGACGGAACTGCATGTCGAGGACATCGATGAGCGCCGGTGCCGACAGTGCCACGAGCGCGCACACCACCAGCTGCGGCACGGTGATGGCGCTCAGCGCCTCGATCGTCTCCTCGCGCAGCCGCTTGCTGTGCCGCGTGATCTGCGCCAACGTGGCATGCTCGAGGATGCTGGAATAGAACAGGCGGTAATTGCGAAAGAACTTCACTTCAAGATGAATGATGAAGGCGGCATAAGCGGGGACGACGACCAGATACGACAGAAACATGGCGCTGTCGTAGAGGGGAGCATGGAGCAGGCCGTACTGAATCTGGACGCCATAAGGCGAGAACCAGACCACCCACTTGTCTACCCAGGCACCAACGGCTCCGAACAACCCGCCCAATGCAATCGGCCAGTAGTGCAAAAGAGCGCGCGCGAGCGCGCGCAACGGAAAAGCGATCCTGGTTACCGGGAACGGAAACGTCGCGATCACGCGCCCGAGCAGGCCGAACAACGTCATCCCTAGGCCAATGTTGAATCCCCACAGCATGATCGCGAGCTCCGGCCGCAGGTTGTACCCTGCGGCAACGGCGATGACAGCGATGATCATGCCGAGCGCAAAGAAGACGGTTATGGAGGTGTAGTCGCGGGTGACGCTCGCGAACAGGCAGGACACCCATATCAGCCCGATCATGGCGCAATTTACCACTGCTGCGATGACCGTCGCGGGCTTAAGCTCGAGCGGCAGTCCGAACAGCGCTGCAGCAGCAGCCAGGATAGCGGCGGCGGAAAGGACAAGCGCCGCCAGCATTATTCCCGGGATATTGCCGATACGGAAATCGTGCAGCTCATCGGAAATCAAGCGCGCGCTCACCAGGGCAATCGGAGCAGTCGCTACGAACGACAGGGCAAAGCTGTAGATGATCAGCGCCCGGAAGGCGGCGATCGTGGTCCTGCCTTCAAGCTCGCTGATTGTGGCGCTGATCAGCCATATCCCGAGCACGGCAAGCAGGCACGGACCTGCCGCGACCATCGAAGCATGCGCAAACGATGCGATCCGATCGCTGAACGAGTTGCTCCTGTAGAGCCGCTCCAGCGCAAATCCGATTCCCGCCATTCACGCCACCTGCTGCGAGGCAGCTTGCATATGGCGCTGGTAGATGCTGGCATAGGCCTCATCGACAACGGGAAGGTCGTAATACCGCCTGATCCGCTGCTGCATGATCAGGCCGAGGTGCTCTCGACGGTCTCGATGCCTCAGCAATTCAGCGATCGCGGCGGCGGTCTGCTCGGGAGAGGCAACATCGGTGACGATGCCGCCCGGCCCCAGGGCGGGGTGCTCGTCCCGCCGCCCGAACAGAATCTCCCGGCACGCGCCGACATTGGTTGCGACGGTCGGAATACCTGCGGCCCCGGCTTCCAACACGCTGAGCGGCTGCGACTCGCTCACGCTGGTGAGCACATTGACGTGAATGCGCGGGAAATGTTGAGTCACATCCACTTCCCCGGTGAAGCGCAACGTGTCGGAAAGCCCGAGCTGCACAACCATCGACCTGCATTTCTCGTAATAGTCCGGCTGCTCGTCGGTAGGTCCCATCACCAGGGCAATAAGTTCCGGAAACCGTGGTCGCAACAGCTGTACAGCCTGCACATAGGTTTTGATGTCCTTGATCGGGACCACGCGGCCAACGAGCGCGATCGTCGGCGGATCGTCCGGCCGGGCTCGTGGCAGTCGGCTGAGCGCGTCGTAGTCGACTCCGTTTGGAATGATCTTCATGCGCGCGGGAGAAGCGCCCTGCATGATCTGCGCGGACTGGTTTCCCCCGTGCAGCGTGATCACGTCCGCACAGGCCTCGTAGCACGCCCGGGCATAGCTCTCGAACGCCGTGGTCCAGAAGTCGCGCAGGTCACGTCGCGGATCGTGGATGGCAAAGCCCTTGTCGAGAGTGTCGACGATCCATTCCGCCTGCAGGATCTCGATACGCCGCTCGTTGGTGTAGACCCCGTGCTCGGTAATGATCGCCGGCCGGCCGGTCTCGACGCTGGCACGCGCCGCCAGCAAGCCGGCATAGCCGGTCGAGACCGTGTGGTAGACCCGCGCAGGTGGCAGCGGGAGCGACATGGTCGCTACCAGACCGCCGAACAATGCGCGCCAGGCCCAGAAGAAATGCAGGAACGACTCGTGCGGCATCTCGCGGGCGTAGAGGTCGCACACCAGATTCCAGGCCAGCGTGGAATCCAGGAGGTCCGCTAATCGCCGCGCCTTGACCAGAGGCGTGATGAGTTTCTCGACTTGGGCTAGCTCGGCTAGACCCCCGCCCGCGCTCAGGAAGGCATTCACGGCCTGATCGAACGCGACCTGATCGAACGAGCGCGGTCGCCGCCAGCCGCGTCGGCGAGATGTTTCGCTGAGATAGAGATGATGTAATGCCTGCAGGTTCGGCAACGGGCCATATTTGCGCGCAGGCGGCGGTGGCTCGGGCAGAATGGCTACGGCGCAAAACTTCAGATCGGGCTGGCGCCGCATGAGGCCGTGAACCCACGCCGACACTCCACCGGAAACGTAGGGATAGGCTCCTTCCACGATCAGGCAGACGTCTGGAATCCGCGCCCCGCGTTTAAGCATGAGCCGCGAGAACGGCGATTGGGTTTTTCGAGCTTCCTGCCGAACCAGCATGCAGAGTTGATCGACTTAGTCTATTGATTCGCGTCGGGAGCATCCGCGGGAGCCCCGCTCGACCACAGCTTGTTCTTTTCCTCCACGTCCAGCCGGCTCGCGACGGCTGCGGCTTGCGCCCGGATGAAGCTGTTCTTGTTCCGCAGCGCATCGCGCAGCGCTGGGCGAAACTCGGCGTGGTAGCGCCGCCCCAACACTCCCAGCACACGCTGCTGCTCATCGGTTGAAGCTTCGTGTAATATGGGTCGGAAGCGGGGAACTTCGGCAGTGGGGTCGTGCAGCAAGCGGCCGGAGCTCAGATCGTCATAGAGGTGCGCGATGCGGTCTCGCGCAACAATGCCGGCGATATACTCGTACCAGGAGCGCAAGCGGCTCGGTGTTGGGCGCCGTCGTCGCAACTGGCTCGCCAGATAGGCGCAGCCCAGCGCGCCAATGGGGCCGCAGGCAAGGCTGGTGGCGGCGAGGAGCACGGGTATTGTGAGCTCGCGGCCCCGACTTAGTCGGGCGATCAAGAAGACAATCGGCACGATGAGCGTCGCCAAGGCCAGGACGAGAACGGTGGAGCTCGTGAACCGACTGATGGTTGCGAACAGCAACCCCCCCAGGCTCGCGATAAATGTACAGAGCGAGAAGATGATATCGGCGGAGGTGATCGTTATCGCGGTCTCCCATGGATCGTTTCCAGGCGTGGCTCCTGCGGAGCCAGAGATTGGCGGGGAGAGTTCGGGGGAAGCAGCTCCGGTCATTGCAGGGCCACCTGGCGCGCAAGTTCGACGGGTGGGTTCTTGCGCGGTTCATCTCCGCCGGCGTCCGGGAGCGAGATCTGTGCTTGCCCCGCACCGCCGTGCCCGTTCGAGATGCCTGCGGCGGCTGCCTGCCAGCGCTCAATGAGCATCACGTGGGGCGCCAGCCGCGATACCTCCGCCAGCGCGAGCGAAAACCTGCGCTCGAGGTCATCGGAGCAGTCCTCCGGCGATCCGCCTCCTATTGAAAACATTCCAATGACGTCCTCCGGGCTCATGTCGGGCGAGATCGGCCCGGCCATGACTGCCCGGCCTGCCAGGATCGTGCTGTCTGCGGGACGCCGCGCCGAAAGAATGCGTCGGTCCTTCACGATGACCTCAAACAGCGGATCCCCCCGCGAAATCGGACCAGCCATTCTTGGGCGTTGATCATCCGCAGGCTGCAACGCGAGCGCGAGCGCGTCGGCGCGAAGCAGATGGACGGCGAACTCCGGGCAACCTGTCATAAGCACGACGAAACGCCGTAAGCGGTCCGTAAAGTCATCCCAGCGGGCATGATGGAGCTCGATTATCGCTTGCGCCATGTCGGCGTTGGATAACTGACCCGCGGCGGCAATTTGGCGCTCGAGCACCTCAATGCGCCGCCGCAAATCGTCGCACAGCTCCGCGACTGCTGCACACTGCTCGTTACGTTCGGCGAGTTGCGTTTCGAGCCCGGCCGCGTGCGCGATCTGCCGGCTGCGAATATGTCCGAAGATGAGCGCAAAGCAGGTCCAAGCAATGGGTTCGGCGGCAATCCTGCCGATATAGCTGTAGATGTCCTCACCCAGCAGCTGCGGGGGGAGCCCAGAGGCATATTGCAATGTCGTAGCAATGATCGCGGCTGCGAGAGCGGAGGCGAGCCCGTTCTGCAACGTAAGTACCGCGACTGGCAGCCAGAGCAGATTCGGATACGAGACGGTAACCGTGCTCGCCAGAACCTCCTTGGCCACCACGGTGCCAGTGAACAAAAGAGCGAACTCGAGCACGAGCCGTAAGGTCGCAAACATCTGCCAGCGCTGAGGGGGTAGCGCGGTGGGCAGGCCTGCCACAGGGCTCTCGTTCACCGACGCCTCCTTCGAGCGGCCTGCTCGCGAGGCTCGATGTTCCCAGTCGCGTTGAGTGCGTCCAGCTCGTTCTGGACGCTGGCGCGGCCGGGGTCGCAGCCCATGAGCTCCCTCGGCGGACCGCCGCCTTCCGGCGTCTCGTCGCGCTGGGCTTCGCAAATCAGCGTGCGGGTTTCAGCTTCGTCGACGGCCATCATCATTCGCACAAGGCGCGCGGCGGCGGTGTCGCCCTCCGGCGCATGGTGAATGCTCGCCTTGCGAAAGTACCCGATCCACGCCGCCGCCTTCTCCAGTGCGGCGGATTTGTCCCCGGTCGCCACCATCACGTCGAACAGGACAAAGCGTCCAAGGCTGCGTTCCGGATTGGCAATCTCGTCGAAGCGCATCAGCGCCTCGCGTGCACCGTAGAGATCTCCACGCGCGGCGAGCATAAGCCCGAGGCGTTCGGCATCGTTGGCGGTGATCATTTCCTTTGTGAGGAGCGTGCGCAGCAGCTTTTCTTCTCGGCCGAACTCGCCGGCCAGCCGGTAGTGCGCCAGAAGGTCGCGCGCGGTTTGCGGGTTGGAAGAGAGCTCGAACAGCCGTTCCAAGGCCGCAGTCTCGTCACCCGTGTCCTGAATGTCTCCATAATGCTTCGCGAGCATGGCGAGCGCTCCCGCATCGGTCGGATGATCGGCGACGAAACGCTCAAGGACGCGCGTCGCCGGCTCGATCTCGGCAAAGGCCATGTAAAGCGTGTAGAGGTGCATGACCGCATCGACGTCACGTCCACCCGACTGGTAGTGCGCTCGTAAGATCTTGAGTGCTGCCTCGTTATGTCCATCGCGCGCCAGCATGGTCCATTGCTCGCGCTCTCCCGGCACCATTGCCACTCCCGCGACGAGCGCGGCCGCGGCAAGACAGACCATGAGCAGGATGTGCCGGAACATCAGGGTTCCTCGCCCACGCACGCCAGCTCGATTTCGAGCGGAGAACTGGCATCCGCATCCGGGGTGAGGCCAAGCCGGCCGTCATCGCCCACTTCCAGCTGGTCCTCCCACACCGTCTGCTTGGTATCGCGCGCATACACGTGATAGAGGCCGGGCCGGAGCCCGCCCCAGGTCATCTGCCCGATGCCGAAGCCTTTCGCCATGACGGTGAAGCCGCAATCGCGCCGGCGCATGTCGCGAAAGGTCCAGCGCCCCTCGATCAGATAGGGGATGACATCTGCCGCAGCATGCTCCTGCGCCTCATCGACCCTTTCCTGCAAGGGCGGAGAGAGCGCCGACATGCCGCTCTGCCGTGGCAAGGAGCCGGAAACCCGTGCACTGCTTGGCTCGGGCGCTAGCGCAACAATAATCTGATCGATGGCCTCATCCAACGCCACATAAAGAGTACTGCCGATCCGACGCTGACCGATAACCCCGACACTACGGCCAAAGTCGACCGCCAGTTCTTTTGCATCGTCGAAGCGCACGGTCTGCAACGCACCGCGATGGGCAATGAGCCAGCTTTCGTCGCCAATGGAGGTGATCTCGGTCGAGAAAAAGCCGTCAGCGATCGCGGCATAGTGGGAGGCGAAGATAGGCGTGATCTCGGCCTGCCGCGCCGCGTCGAGATGATGCCGGACGGCGGCCAGCTGGCCAGGACGTTCTCCGGCATACATGTGATAGTAGACGTCGATAGGCTTGAGACGGCGCGGATTTTCGGTCTGCTTGATCGTGGCGTCCAGATTCAGAAAGCCGTGCTCGCGACCGCCTCCATCGGTGATGTAGATGTAGTCGTTGGCGTCTCCGGCGTAGATCTGCCGCTCCGATCCGGCGATCCGCGATAGGGGCGACAGGTAGCTGATGGATGGAAAGTCAGGATCGAAGCGGGAATCGCCGCCGTTGAGATTGCGCACGCCCAGTCGGCGCGTCGCGGCAATCGCCGCCTGAAACGGCTCGGCGCCTCCGCTCCAGAGATAAAGCGTCGCGTGCTTTCCCTCCGGCGCGAGCTCCTCCGCCGCCATAACGGATCCACGGATTTCCTGGTCGAGATCGAACGGAAAATCGCTGTAGGCGCGCGGTGGATCATCCCCGGCCACCTTGACATCGCTTTCGCTCCCCTTGTGCACCAGACCGGGAAAGATCCTCTGCGCGACCCGGCGCAAGCGCTCGCCGAGCACGGCCTTCCACTCGGTTTCGTCCGGGCCGATGAGACGTTCCTCGAGCTTGCGGTCGTAGCTCTCGAAGAAGCTCCACTGATAAGGGTGCGAATAGGTGTGGGATGCAATCTCGACCTGCGGCAGGGCAAAGAGCTCGCGCCCGGCCTGCCGGCCGGCCTCGGGCGTGCCGTAGCGTTCATCGATATCGGCGCCGATCACGCCGACGGCGACGGGCAGATCGGGATAGGGGGCAATAAGCTCCCGCAGCACCACGCCTGCGGAGACCGTCGGTTTGTCCCGATACTCTTCGATGTAACTGATGTTGTTCCAGCCGTCGCCATCGATATGGCTGAACCAAATACGTCGGCCGGAAAGGGTAGTTGAATTGGGGATCGGCATGCGTTTTGCGCCGAACGCCTTCTGAAAGAACGCGAAAGGATCAACGATCCACTTGGTGCGCCCGGTCGCCGGTTCCTCATAGATGAAATATCCATTCGCGACGTAACCGCCGCGGTTGCTCGTGAGCACGACGCTTGAAGCGAGTACCAGATCGCCCTCCCGGTGCTCCAGCACGAGATGCGAGGAGACGTCCTGGCCGAGAGTGCCGACGATTGGAAAGGTCGGCAGGACCGGATCGAGGTCGCGCTCGAACCCGATGAGCGAGTCACGATGCAGCACCTTGGTCGCATAGGTGATGTCAACCACGGCGCCGCTGAGCCCGAACCCGATCTCCTGGAACATGCGGTTGGCATCTGCCAATGAGGTGTTGCCGGCGGGTAGTCCGCTGTCGCCCAGCACGACCATGCGCACGCCCCTTTGCAGGAGGTCAATCCCCCACAAATAGAACGCGCTCGGGGGCGCTCGTCGAAACCAGGTGATGACCCCGCGAGCTCTGGCGGTGCGCTCGGCGGTTGGTAGTCCCGCATTGACGTCCCAATAGCTGAGCACAAAGCCGAGGTAATTAAGCGGCATTTCCGCAAAGCGATGAATCCGGGTCTGGTCGGGACGAGGCTCCTCCCGACTGTCATAGACAGCGAGAATCTCGCGCCGAACCGGCTCGGCCAGAGGCTCCTCGGCCGTGATCTGCGCTGCGGCGCCCAACGGGAGCAACAGCGCGCCGAGCATCAGGAGAACCGATGCCCACCGGGCGGATCGAAGCATCAGGGGCCAATTGCGACGCATTGAGAGCACCATAAGCGCCGGGATCGCGACGAAGACATGACCGCACTGCCAATAAGACCTGCGACAGCGGCAGAGACCTGGATGAACAAATATTCAAGTCTGAAGGGATCTCTGCGCGGCAATCCCTGTTCGCCCTGCATTTCCAACTTCCGCAGGCCTCCACTGCCCAGCATTCGCGCCGCATTCCCAAACCGCCGTTTCTACCAATACTGCGGGAGATGGTCGAGAAGCTTTGCGATGGTCCGGTTAATCATGTTCGCTATTGTTATTCCAAGTACCTGAAGCTAGGGAGCGCATGCATCGTGGAGCCTATCCAGATTTCTCGTCTCGCGATGCACAGCATGCGAGCGGCAGGGCATTGGCGATGCCAGCCGCTCCACAAGGCGGAGAGATGAAATGGTCTCACGACGCTGGCGCCTCGCCTTTGTCGCCAGCCTGTGCACAGCGTCACTGGGGCTGGTTGCCCCCGCTGGCGCACAGGATGTCTCGGGGGCGGCATTCACCTTCGGGCTGTTTGGTGATCTTGCCTACTCCGCCGCGGAAGAGCCGCTCATGGCAAACGTCCTTGCCGATCTCGATCGTGCGCCTTTGGCATTCGTGGCGCATGTGGGTGATCTCGGCTCGCCGCGTGCAGGTTCCTGCACCGATGAGCTATGGGCGCGTCGGCTTGCGCAATTTCAAGCTTCCGCCAACCCGCTGGTATACACGCCGGGCGACAATGAATGGACCGACTGCCATGACGAGCAGGGTGTCGCCGGTGCGGAGCCGCTGGAGCGCCTCGCGAAGCTACGGAGCCTCTTCTTCACATCGGAGCGCAGCTTCGGCCGTCGCAGCATCGCGCTTGCTCGGGAGAGCGACAGCCCGCAATACGCCAAGTATCGCGAGAATGCCCGCTGGGATCTCGGCGGCGTCACCTTCCTGACCTTGCACGTCGTGGGAAGCAATAACGGGCGCGGCCGCACCAGCGCGGGTGACGTCGAATTCGCCGAGCGCAACAGCGCCGACCTGGCTTGGCTGCATGAAGGCCTGGCGCATGCGCAGGCCGATAACAGCCGGGCGGCTATGATCATCCAGCAGGCGAACATCTTTCCGCGTTTCTCTCCGTTTCCCGGCAATCCCAAACAGGAGCCCGACGGATTTGCGGAGCTGCGAGCGGCATTGGCCAAAGAGGTCATGGCTTTCGGCAAGCCCGTCGTCCTGGTGCATGGCGACAGCCATTATTTTCGCATGGACAAGCCATTCATGCGCCGGCAAGCGGGTGGCGGAGATCCCGTCGTTGAAAATTTCACGCGGCTCGAGACGTTCGGTTCGCCATTTCACCATTGGGTAGAGGCTAAAGTTGATGTGAATGATCCCAACGTGTTTGCATTTCGGCCGCGCATCGTGCCGGCGAACCTCATGGGTAAATAGCAGGTTGCGCGCAATCGGCCTGTGTGATCGGGTGAGGATGGCATCATGAGCTTCCGGCTGAGCTTTATTGTTGCGTTGATTCTCGCAGCCGCAGGCCCGCAGGCTCTTGCCGCCGAAACGCTCAGGATCGCATCTCCGCAGCGCGGCAGCTGGGAGGGAGCGATTCCCGAGCTCGGCAAGGAAGCGGGGATATTTCAGAAGCAAGGCCTTGATCTTGACATTCTGTACACCCAGGGCGGCGGCGAGACCCTGCAGATCGTGGTCTCGGGCGCGGTCGATATCGGCTTGAGTGCCGGGACGCTTGGAACGCTCGGCGCCTACGCCAAGGGTGCACCCGTGCGCATCATCGCGGCGAGCTCGACCGGCTCGCGCGAAGTGTTCTGGTTCGTACCTGCAAGCTCGCCGCTCAAAAGCATGCACGACATCAACGGCCAGAGCATCGCCTACTCCACGACCGGCGCATCCTCGCACGTGAACGTGCTCCGCTTCATTAAGCAGTACGGGCTTAGTGCCCGGCCGGTCGCTACCGGGGACGTCGCCGCAACCATCACCCAGACCATGTCGGGTCAGGTGGATGTTGGCTGGTCGGTGGCGCCATTCATGCTCGATGCGCTGGCAAAAGGCGAAGTCCGCATGATCGCGCGCGCGAGCGATCTCGAAGCGGCGCGCCGGCAAACCGTTCGCGTGCAGATCATCAATGCGCAAAACCTGGCAGCAAAGAAAGAGGCGGTGAGACGCTATCTCAAGGCGTATAACGAGACCGTCGATTGGATGTATTCGAGCCCGGAAGCGGTACAGCGCTATATCGCGTTTGCCGGTCTCTCGGAGTCATCAGTGCGGCACATGCTCGCCGATTTCATACCCAAGGGGAGCCTGCAGACCGCAACCATCGCCGGGATCGAGGAAAGCGTGCAGGATGCGGTTCAGTTCAAGTTTCTCGCTGCCCCCCTCTCGCAGGACCAGCTGAACGACCTCATCCAGATCCCACCCGGCCCTTAGACCGAAGCGGCGTATTTCGGGAACAGCGCAAGCGCATTGGCGCCGTCGATGGCGAAGCGTCTCTCTTCGGACAGGAATCCGAACTCGTAGGTGTTCAGCGCCTGCGCAATCACACGCGGGTTGGCGAACGGGAAATCCGTTCCGAACACGATCCGCTCGGGACGCGCGACGTGATCGAGCGCACCGAAAGTTTGTTCCCCGGGCGAAAGTGCATTGTCGTACCAGAAGTGCTGCAACGCCGCGTAGACCTGATCCCGCGACAGCTGCGGCAGCCGCTGATCGATCATGGGCGACATCGCCAAGCGCCAAGCGAAATAGGGCACCACTCCGCCCGCATGCGGCAGAATGAAGCGCACGCGCGGAAAACGTTCGATCGCCCCGGAGAAGACGAGATTTACCACCGCACGCGTGGTGTCGAACAGATATTCCATCATGAAGGCAGGCCAGGGTAGCGCGAGGCCCTTGCTCGACGGGTGCAGTCCGGGATGGACGAACGCAACCGCCCCTCGCGCATCGAGCATCTCCAGGACCGGATCGAGCGCGCGGTCCCCCAGAAACCTCTCGCCGTAACTTGCAAACAGCGACACTCCGTCGAAGCGCAGCGTGTCCAGCGCATGGGCAATCTCGGTCAGCGCGCGATCGATCTCGCCCATGGGTACCGTGGCGAAAGCGCCGAACCGGGCGGGCCAGCGCGCAATGAGCTCGGCTGCGTATTCGTTGCAGCGGCGGGCAAGCGCCTGCATCGCTTCGGGCGCCCCGAAGCCGACGCCCGGCTGCGCCAGAGAGGTCAGCGCCAATTCGATCCCATGCGCATCCATGACCTCCAGCGCGATCTGCGGCGTCCAGTCCGGATACTTGCCGATGGCCGGACCACGGCCTGCCGCGTAGACGGCATCGCGATAGAACGGCGGGATCAGATGAAAATGAACGTCGATACGACGCGGTGCAGCGGTCATTATCTGCCGTCGGCGTGAGCGTGTTGAATTTTGCTGCCGGCCATGCCTCTATGACGGCCCGATCCCGCGTGCAAGGAGTTACGACCGTGCCCTGGTTGGAGGCCAACGGCGTCAGCATTCATTACCAGATTGCCGGTCAGGGCCCCTCGCTGGTGCTGTTGCATGAGATGGGTGGGACGCTTGACAGCTGGGACGGTCTGTTTTCCGCCCTGAGGCAAAACTTTCGGGTCGTGCGCTACGATCAGCGCGGCTCGGGGCTGTCCGAGAAGGTGCGCCAGCCGATCACGACCGAGCTTTTGGTCGCGGATCTTGCAGCTGTACTGGACCGGGTCGCGCTTGCCCCGCCTTATCACTTCGTCACCGTTGCCGCCGCCACCATGCAGGCGTTGCTCTACATGACGCGTCGTCCCGACCACATTGCAAGCTTCGTGTTCTGCAATCCGTTCACCGGCGCCGATCCGAGCCGGGTGGCGGCGCTCGAGGAGCGCGCCGCGCTGGCCGAGCGCCAGGGCATGCGCGCGGCAATTCCCGTCACGCTCGACAAGTCATGGCCGCCGCACGTCGGAGACCACGTCTCCTACACGGCTTATCGCGCGCGGTACCTCGCGCATGATCCCGTGTGCTTCGCGGCCATGAACCGTGCGATCGCGCGGCCGAATGTGACGCATCTCGGCAAGGATGTGCGTTGCCCGGCCATGGTGGTCGCCGGCCGCTTCGATCAGGTACGTCCGCCGGCGGCGAGCGAGCAGCTTGCGCAAAGCATCCCCGGCGCGCGCTTCGAGTTGATCGACGCCGTGCACATGATGCCGGCGCAGGCACCGGGCGCGCTGCTCGCGGTCATCCAAGATTTCCTCGAGGAGCAAACAAGCGCTCACCGGAGCGGTCACGGCGCTGCTGCAAGCGGCCAGAGTGGTGATTGAAGGAGGTGCAATGCAGGTCAAGTCCAACGGCATCGCCATCAATTGCCGCATCGACGGCTCCGAAGGTGCACCGTGGCTCATTTGGAGCAATTCGCTCGCGACCGATCTGGATGCCTGGGAGCGGCAAGTCCAGGAATTCAAATCCGAGTTCCGCGTGCTGCGCTATGATCAGCGGGGCCACGGCGCGACCGAGGCGCCCGCTGGGCGCTATAGCTTCGAAACCTTGATCGCCGATGCGCTTGGATTGATGGATGCGTTGGCGATATCGAAGGCGCATTTCGCCGGCCTGTCGATGGGGGGAGCGACTGCCCTCGGGTTGGCGGAGAAACATCCCGAGCGGCTCGACCGGGTGATCGTGTGCGACTCTGGCTGCCAATCGACTCCGGCCAGCGCGCAGCAGTGGGAAGAGCGCATTGTGATTGCGCAAACGCAGGGCATGGAGGCTCTGGTCGAACCGACGATCACGCGCTGGTTTCCCACGGATGTGATCAAGGCCAATCCACCCTATCTTGACCAGGTGCGAAACATGATCCGCAGCACGCCCGTGAATGGGTTTGTTGGGTGCGCCGCCGCGCTTGCCGACCACAATTATGCCGACGCGGTCGCAACAGTGAGGCGGCCGGTTCTCTTTCTGGTCGGGGAAAAGGATGGCGCGACACCAGCGGCGATGCGCAAGCTCAATCAAGCCCTGCAAGGCTCGCGTTACGTGGAGCTCGCAGGCGCCGGGCACATCTCCAATCTCGACCAGCCGGAGGGGTTCAACCGTGCGGTTCGCGAGTTCCTGCAAGGGTAGCAAAAAGCGGGAGCCGCGGCCGCGATCTGCGAGCCGGCTGGGTAGGCGGCGCTGTCATACCTCGCAAGGCCTTCTGGTGTGACCTTCTGGTGTGACTGAGAGCCTCGCCTTTGCGGCATAATATCGTACATAGGTAATGAGCGAACGAGCCCGTCCCACAGGAGAAGACGCCATGACCGCTGCAGCGACGCAGACGAAAGCCCCCGCCGGGCTTTCCAACAAAGCCCGTGAGATGATGGAAGCCATCAACGCTGAGGCCGCCAAGCACAACGTCTGGGTCCGCACCCAGGCCAACGCGCCCGCGCAGCGTGCCTGGTTCAGCGAGACCGGCGAAGGCAGCGGACAGCTGGCCTCAGGCCGCGTCGCCGCAGGCCAGATGAAGACACTTCCGCATATGTGGCAATGGAAGGATTTCAGTCCCTATCTGCACCGAATCTCGGAGATCGCGCGCAAGGCGGAGGTCTCCCCAATCGAGTTTGCCGATCGGCAAAGCATTCTGCTGCTCAACCCCGGACTGAACGGCAGGCTGCAGGTGACCAATACGATCCGGTGCGCGATTTCGATCTACAATCCGGGGGACATCGCTCCGGTCCATCTCCATTCTCCCAATGCAAGCCGGACTATCCTGTCGGAGAAAGGCGGCTATACGGTCGTCGAGGGTGAGCGCTGCGATGCGGCGCGCGGCGACCTCATCCTCACTCCCAATGGGACGTGGCACGACCACGGCAACGATTCGAGCGAACCGGCGATCTGGATCGACGTGCTGGACTGGCCGCTGATGGAGTTTCTCGACGCGGCGTGGGTCGACCACAACATGCCCGGCGCACAAGGCAATACGCCGGTGCAGCCCACGACGCATAGCGACGGATACTCACGCCGGCTCTATGGGCGCGGCGGGATGCTTCCGACTTTCGTCAGCCACCAGCTTGGGGTCGGCCGCAGCCCGGCACCGCTCATCCACTATCGCGGCGCTGACGTGCACGAGACCCTGCACGGTTTGCGCAAGGAAAAAGGCGATCCGCACGAGGGCATCAAGGTCGACTTCGTCAACCCGGTAACGGGCGAGCCGGTGTTCAAGACGCTCAACTATTCCGCCCAGCTGCTGCGTCCGGGCGAGGAGACCGAGCTCAAACGCGAGACAGCCGGCACATTTTACGTCGTGATCGAGGGCAGCGGGGCGACCGAGGTCGGCGGCAAGCGCTTCGATTGGACGCAGAACGATATCTTCGTGGTGCCGAATTTCGTGTGGCGGCGCCACATCAATATCGGCAAGAACGATGCGATCATCTACGCGGTCTCCGACGCTGCTCTGATGAGGAATATCGGCCAGTACTACGCTCAGGGCCGCTCGAGGAACGGAAAGGTGACCGAGCTCATGCACTGAGCAGGAGAAGCGCGTCGAGGGGGGCATAGCGCCGCGTCGCGCGCAGCAGGAACCTGCGCACGGCCTTTAGCTGGCTAATCTAAGCTAGATAGAACCGCCTTCACGCGGGGCGTAAAGGTGTCAGCCATCAAGCGACGGGCGCGAGTTCCATGGGCTCGGCCTGGATCGCAAACGGCACGCTATCCGTTCCCGCGGGCAATTGACCGTTCTCCACCAGCAGCTCGGGAATTACGATCTTCAGCTTTTCAATTAAGTCCTCGAACGTATCCGCGCCGGTTGCAAGATCGGGCACGTCCTCGCCCCACTCGACAATCACCCGGTAAGGCGTCACACAGCGCTCTCCAATGTCGTTGCGGTCGGAAAATAGCGATCCCGCCCGATGTCGTCGAGCGTGGAGCCCCGCAATGACCCGCAACAAATATGCGCAAAATCGCTGGCCGGTCATGTGGAGGCGACATGCCGCCCAGCCGCGGCTCGTGCAATAAGGGTGGTCCACTTGCGTGGTCGTCGCGAGAAGATCGGCGTGAGCAAAGCGAGCAGCACCCGCTTGGCGGCGGCCCTTGTCACGCAGCGTCGGGAGCACGTTCCGCTTGCCATTTTGTACATGGTCGGCGCGACCATGATGTTTGCCGGATCGAGTGCGGTCTCAAAATGGTTGGTCGACCGCTACCCCGTAGGAGAGGTCCTGTTCACCCGCAGCGCGGTATCCCTCATCGTTTGCGCCGCCTTCATATTGCCGCGCACGGGATGGGTCGCGTTTCGCACTGGACGTTTGCACCATCATGGCCTGCGCAGCCTTTCCCAAGCGGTCTCTCAGACTTTCCTGTTGATCGCGTTCAGCATGATGCCGCTCGCCGGCGCCATTGCCATCAACTTCTCAGCGCCTCTGTTTGCGACACTGGCGTCCGCGATCATACTCAAGGAAAGAGTAGGGTTCGCGCGATGGGCCGCGCTGCTCGTCGGCTTTTTCGGGGTGCTTGTGGTGACGCATCCCGGAGCCGGCGCTTTCCAGATGGGGGCCCTGTTCGCGCTGGGAAATGCCGTGCTCTATGGCTCGGTTACGGTGGGTGTGCGCAGCATGACAGCGACCGAGTTGACCGAGACGCTCACGCTCTATCAGCTCACCCTGCTGACTGGCTTGTTTGCGCTGCTGTTGCCGCTTGGATGGGTCTCGCCCGACCCGCTCGCCGGCGCCTGGATCGTGTTCAACGGGACATCCAATGCGATTGGACAATTCTGGTGGACGCGCGCCCTGCATCTCGCGCCGGCATCGGCGGTATCGCCGTTCTACTATACCTCGCTCATCTGGGCGAGCGTTCTGGGTTTCGCCATATGGGGCGACGTTCCGACTCTCTCCCTGATCGTCGGATCCGCAATCGTAGTGGCTTCCGGGCTCTTCCTGTTCTGGCACGAGAGCAGCGGTCGTCGTGCTCACGACAAGCGCAAACAGGGATGAACGTTGGCGAATGCGACTATTTGCCACCTGTGCTTGCGTGCGCTCAGGCACGAACCTTGGCTCTGCTGTAGAAGTTAAATTCCACGAGCGACGACGTGGATAACTCAAGACGGCGGGGCCCAATCTCAGATACGGGAATGGTCTACGCTGGTTCCGGGGGCGACACCACCAGTGCAGTATCAGTG
Organism: uncultured Alphaproteobacteria bacterium; assembly: GCA_963841705.1. GTDB lineage: Bacteria > Pseudomonadota > Alphaproteobacteria > Rhizobiales > Xanthobacteraceae > VAZQ01. The sequence goes on along the minus strand of CAWJDY010000037.1, from coordinate 64,268 downwards.
GGTAGATTGTGAACGCGCCTTTATTGCGCGGCGCTATGATCGCCTTGCCGGTTTCATGGCATTGTTCGACTGGTTGTTCTGGTTTCCCCCGCACCTGCGCGATCTCGCCGCCGAACGGCTTGCGGTTTGCCCCGGTGCTCGCGTGCTCGAGATCGGATGCGGCACCGGCCGCAATTTTCCCGCGCTGCAGGCAGCCGTCGGGGCGAGCGGCAAGATCTACGGGGTAGACCTCTCCTCAGGCATGCTGGCGAAAGCGCGTGCGCTATGCCGGCGCAAGCAGTGGAGCAACGTCGAGGTCACCCAGTGCGATGCGATCGAGTACATCCCGCCGGAGCCTCTCGACGGCATTCTCTTCGGCCTTTCCTACAACACCATGCCGCACCATCTCGGCGTGCTCGGTCACGCCTGGAAGTTGCTGTGTCCGGGTGGGCGCATCGTGATATTGGACGGCAAGGTTCCCCCCGGCATCATCGGCCAGCTGGCTCTGCCCTTTGCGCTCTGGCTGATGAAGCGAACCATGCTCGGCAACCCCTTCATCAGGCCTTGGGAGCATCTTGCCCCCGTGGTCGAGAGCTTCGCAATGCAAGAGTTTGTGTTCGGTTCCTGGTATGTCTGCTGGGGCGTAAAGCCCGCGCAGGAGCAGATGGAGCAGGCCGCGCCCGAGCAGTTGCTCGCCGCCGAGTAGGTTTGCCGCCTTATCTGCAACACAGTGGTGTCTTCATGTTCGCGTGCCGCCCGCGCGTGTTCTGACCCAAAGCAGGGGGCGCTGGGGCAGCGGGCGAAGGGGAGTGGGCTGCGGCTACCCGGCGTGGCCCCTTGTCGGCGGGAATCGTGCATGAAACGCTTTGTTGCGTCGCTTTGCCTGTGCTGGGGCGCCTATTGCGGGGTTCCTTCCAACACACCGCCCTTGGCGTTCGGGATGACCATCGAAGAGGCTGCCGTCGCGATTGGGGCACCGCTGGTGTATTATTCCGGAGACAACGGTTCGGAGATCTATCTCGCCTATGGGCAGGCCGGGGTGCTCGGAGGGTATCCCGTTGCTTCCGCACTGGCACTGCAATTTCGCAACGGTCGCTTGACCGGCTGGAAGAAAGATTGGCAGGTGCGCCAAAACTAAAGCCCGACGGCTGGTTTAAGTCGCATCCATCTGTTTGTTTGAGCGGGGTCTTTTCGGAGGGCGGGTTCCCGGTTCTGGTGTACAGGCTGAAGGGGCGCATCGGCGCGTGATACCGCTCTCCGTCCTTGATCTCTCGCCTGTGGCAGCTGGCTCATCCGGTGCCGCAGCCCTGCGGAACTCGCTCGACCTTGCGCGTCTCGCTGATCGCCTCGGCTATGTCCGTTATTGGGTAGCCGAGCACCATAATCTTGCTTCGATCGCAAGCTCTGCCCCCGACATCATGATCGGGCAAATTGCGGCGGTGACCCAACGCATGCGCGTGGGCTCCGGCGGCGTCATGCTGCCGAACCATGCCCCCCTCATGGTCGCCGAACAATTCAAGGTGCTCGAAGCACTCTTCCCGGGGCGGATAGATCTCGGGCTGGGGCGCGCCCCAGGGACGGACCCGGTCACCTCCTATGCCCTGCGGCGACGGCAGGACGCCGCGGGAGAGGACGATTTCCTGCAGCGCTTTCAGGAGCTGCTGCTGTTCGAAAACAGCGCCTTCCCCGAAGGCCATCCGTTTCGCGCGGTGCGCGCCATGCCCCAGGATGTGAAGCTCCCGCCAATCTGGCTGCTCGGGTCGAGCGGCTACAGCGCGCAGTTGGCGGGAATCGTGGGGGCGGGATTCTCGTTCGCGCATCACTTCGCCGAGTACGACCCAGTCTCGGCAATGCTGAGCTATCGCCAGGCCTTCAAACCTTCGGCCATGCGGCCGAACCCCTACGCCATTCTCGCATGCGCGCTAGTCTGTGCCGATACGGATGCGCAGGCGCAGCGGCTTGCATCCACCATCGATCTCAACTTCGTGCGCAGGCAGCGCGGCGAGTATGTTCCGCTTGCAAGTCCGGAGGAGGCGGAGGCATTCCCCTATTCCGCGGCGGAGCGCGCCCTCATCGCCCGGCAGCGTGCCCGTCTGTTCGTCGGCACGAAGGAGGCCGTGCTGGCGCGGCTCGAACCCATGATCGCCGAAACCAAGGCCGATGAGGTCATGGTTACTACCATGATCTACGACCACAACGCACGGCGGCGGTCCTATGAGCTCCTGGCGGAGGCCTTCGGACTCGGCTCGCAGTAGATCTAACGAGCAGCACCGGCCCTGTTGCTTTGTGGGCGCGAACGCGAGAAATATCGGGTGTCCCCGGCACGAATTGGCCGGGCTTCACGTTCAGGAGGTTCTCTTGGGTAAGCAGTTCACGCTCACGTCAGCCGACAAGTTTCAATTAGGTGCGTATCGTGCCGACCCGTCCGGCCCCGCAAAGGGCGGTATCGGCGTCATTCAGGAAATCTTCGGGGTCAATCATCATATCCGCGCGGTTTGCGATCGCTTGGCGGGGGACGGCTATGCTGCCGTTGCGCCGGCCCTGTTCGATCGCCAGGTGAAGGATTTCGAGAGCGGCTACTCGCCGGACGAGATTGCGGAAGCACGCAAATTCGTCGCCAATCCCGATTGGGGCGCGATGCTGCGCGACGTGCAGGCTGCAATCGACGAGCTCAAGCCCACCGGGCCGGTTGCGATCATGGGCTTTTGCATGGGCGGTACCGTCGCGTTCCTGGCGGCGTGCAGGCTCAACGGTCTTTCAGCGGCCGTGTGCTATTACGGCGGGCAGATCGCAAAGAATGCCGACGAGAAGCCGAAAGTCCCGACGCTGATGCATTTCGGCGAGAAGGATGCCTCCATCCCCATGAGCGATGTCGAGATCGTCAAGAAGAAGCGGAGCGGGGACAGCGAAATCTACGTCTACCCGGAAGCGCAGCACGGCTTCCACTGCGACGAGCGCGGCAGCTATCATGAAGCCAGCGCCAAGCTCGCTTGGCAACGCTCCATGGACTTCCTCAGGAAGCACATGAAGAAATAGACGCGAGCAAAATCAAAACCAGCGCTCGCTCACCGGGACGGTATCCCCCCGCGGGAACGGGAAGCGCTGCGGGCTCGGGCGCGAGAACAGCGGCGGGGCGAGCGTAGAGAATGCTGTCGAGGTCGGCGGGAGGAGGAGGCGGCGGGGCTGCTGTGACCGTAGCAAGCCCGGGGAAAGGAACGCCTACACAGCCCGCTTGCCCGGCCGCGATCACGACAAAAGCGAGAAAGCGGACAAACCGCATGAAGGCATTCCGGATCCGCGCGAGAGGGTTAACGAATTAGCGCCTGATAAGTTTCTGGGGTAGGAGCTTCTAAATGGCAAACGGTGACGAAACCGAAGATGATCCAGAATTTGCTCGTGTGATGGAGGAATATAACGTAATTCTTCGACTGATTGGCGAAGTCGTTACGAAGTGGGCATCGCTGGATGACCGACTGATTTGGTTGCTGTCTTATCTCGCTGGATGCGAGCCGCAGCCCGCAGGCGTCATCTACTATGCACTGAACGCCTTCAGTACCCGATACGAGGTGATTAAAGCCCTCGCTCAGCACAGCCTAGGGGAAGGTGAGCCGCGCGATCACCTTCTTCCATTTCTGGACCAGCTCAGTCGCCTCGCGACGGTTCGAAACGATATCGTTCACGCAGTGTATAAGATTACGATCGACGCCTCGGAAGCCGAAAAAAAGCGGAAGATCACCATCGAGAAACACGTCTTTAGGTCACAGCGCAAGGAGCTACACCAGAAGATCAAGGCGCAGACTGGAGAGCTGGTAACCCACTGTAATAAGCTGGACAACGCTGTCTTATTTCTTGTCGTGTTCAATTTTCTCGCGTCTGGTCGTCCACGTCCGGACCAGAAGCTTCTAGAGAAGTTGGTCGCATTTGGTAAGAACGTGGAGAGTGGCAAACCGGCGCCCCCAGATGAGAACATCGGGACATAGTTCCGCTTCGACCCTTCGACCCCGCCCAACCGCCCAACTGCGTCACGGCTAAAGGCGGACGCTGGCGCAGCAGTCTTCCGCACGAATGCCAAGGCATTCGGCGAGCTTCGCCGGACTCAACGCAATCGGAAACAAAGTGGTGCGCCGTTCGTGCATGACGCGACTCCGAATTGTTTGGGGGAATTGTTGGAAAAATTTCCCCACGTCGCCGGGCGTCACGCCGCTGGCGGCAGAACCATGTCGGCACTGTGGAAAATGAAACGTTGGCCGGAAAATATCAACCGGCGATTTGCACCGCCGTTCTTGCCAACGTTTCCGGGGCTTTGTGGCCCATTCGCCGGCTTAGCTGAATTTTGAGCCGGGCCGCTTAGCTGGCGCTTCAAGCAAAACGCCGCGACACCAGGTGCGATAAATTTTAGGCGCGCGACGGCCGTCCCGTTGCCTTTGCGGTCATATGCGCTAGGGCGCGCTCTAAAATCTGATCTACATGGACCAAAGTATCCTTTCCATTGTCGATCCCTATCCGCCGGCTAGATATCTCAGCCAGCCAGGCTTCGCCACCTACACCTTTTATTTCTTCAAGCAGGCCAATTTGCCGAAAAGCGTCCGCTATACGAATTTTAAGTCGGCTCTTGCTTGTCTTAGCAATCAAAGTCGAAAACGCTCTACGGATGTAATCTTGTCGCGCATCTTCATCTAATTTCTGAAATATCTCTGACGCTATTTCGTTACATGCTAACTTGCATTCCGTGAGAATGCAGTACTCAATGGCGGGGGCATGATCCACAAAAGTCCATTCAAAATGCCATAAGCCGCTACTTCGCCCCCTGCCCCAATCATAGCTCCAGTCCGTGTGGAAGCCTGGACTCTCTAATCGTCCTTGCTGAAGGTTCGTAATTCTAAGCAAGGCGTCATCCACCTGCTTTAATGCTTCGTCCGGGTCCTTTCTAAAATCTGCATACATCTTTTCCTTCAAAAACAGGGGGATTTCACAATCGTCAATAACGCAAGGTAGAACGAGAACCCGTTTTTCCTCTAGCTCGCGTATTAATCCGGAATTTAGCTCCTTTTTGCACCATTCCGATGCGACGGAATTTTTCGAAAGGACAATCAGAATTGCGTCGGACTCAGTGAGTGCTCCCTAAATTTTAGTAATCAGCGAATCACCGACGCTCATTTCCCATCGGTCCATCCAAATATGATGCCTTCGCATTACAAGCTTGTGTGCGAGTTGATCGACAAACGCGGCGTCCGCTCGGCTGTAGCTAATGAAGATGGCCATTACACTGCTCACTCGTCGGATACTGTAGCGCTGGCTGGATGCGCAAAGTGCGGGTTTTGTAGCTAACCTACTGAAAGGCTTTTTCCCTTTAACTGGAAACTTCCTTCGCGCGCACCTTCATGGTCCGAAGGAGCGCAGACAGCTCGCGCCGCTCTGTAATCGACCGTGCGGAATAATATCCGTGCTTCAATGCGTTCTGGTTACCTTTCGGAGCCCCTGGTGATCGCCCGCCATGCATCCGGCAGCGGCCGTTTAACATTGCCGGTGACTTGCATGTTGTTCCTCCGCGCGTCTGCGCTCCGCATCGGGGGCTGAGGTGCATGGGCAATTTTTTGCTTTGCCTGGGGTTGAACCTCCGATTTTGCTCGGTCCCCTCCCCCGGGGTCTCGACCGTGCGCACCAGGAAGATTAAGCGCCGCGCCTTCTGCCGCCCGCTTGGGCGATTGCCAAGAAGAACCTAAACAGTCGTAGCGACTGCGACGAGAATTGCAGTTGCGTGATATAAACCCGAATCAGATCCTTGCACTCTACCTCCGCGGGGATCGGGTCATTGCGCGCCGGGGTTCAGATGTCGGGCTTTGAGAAGCTGCGCGACCGCCGGCGTCTCCAGAAACGTCATCAGAGCCTTGGCAGCGTCCGGTTCTGCTGCAGCAGCCACAATCCCCGCCGTGAACACATCGGACATTTGCAGCTCTGGCGGGAATGCCCCGGCAACCTCCGCGCCACGTACAACCGCGACATCGTGGGCTGTGGCCAGCCCGAGTTCAGCGCTTCCATCCGCAACCGCCGATGCGACTTGTATACCATCATCACGCACAATGGTCTTGGATTTCATCTCTTCGCCGATCCCGAGCTGATCGAACATCTCCTTAAGTTCCGAAGCGATACAATTCTCTTTAGAGTAGGCAACTGATTTTGCGTTCTGGAGCACGTGTTTAAAAGCCTCGATAGTGCTGATGTCTGGCTTTTGCATGCCGGTGCGCACCGTAACCACCATGTCGGAGTGAGCGACGACTGACGATCCGTATTCATCGACCCTGCCACTAGTGATAAGCTCATCGACGTCATTGTCGGTCGTGATGACAATATCAAACGACTTTCCCAACTCTATTCTTTGTTTGATTCCCTGAGGTGTATCGAACTGCGTGACAAGCCTATTTTTCGTTGCGAGCTCGAACTGAGACCCAATCTCGTTAATGATGGTTGACAATGCCTCTAGGCTCAACACCCTAACCACAACAGCCCTTTGAGGCACGACGCTTATGCCAAGGCTTGATCGGCCGCGGTTGTCTTCATAGAACCAATTCCAGATCCATGGCAGCCCGACAACAGCATCGTTAACGTACGCAAACAATTCTCCATCGCCCTTGGGCTCTATGGTGATGATGTTACCATCGTGAAGATATTCAGGATTTCCCGTCGCGCCAACTCTGATTGCGGGCACGAACCATCCTTCAGTCAGCACGCGCCTCAGCGGCAACTTGGCATAATAGAGAATTGGTGGCCGGAAACGTAACACTGCAAAATCAGTCGTCCCGTCGCCCCAGTCTTTAAAGTCGGGAAATACGATGCGATATCTATTCCCTGCCTTAAGCAACAACCGTGAGCCGTTACATCCGTCCTTTGTCAAAAATGGCATCTCGGTGCCATCTTCCGGGACGCTCTTGAGGGGAGTAATGGTCGGACAAATTGATCCGCTCGCCTCTACAAAGGCAAAGGATAGTTTGTTCAACGCCGAACACAAACATACAACAACAAAGAACGCGAATATTGCTGGAACTGCTTTTCCGGTGACACCGTTCCAAATCGTCGTTATTGGCCATGATGTTCTTAGCTTATTCGCCATACGCAGAGCGATCCCGGGCAATTCCCGTTGCCGGTGTCGCGCGCGTTGCCATAAACGCCACAACCGAAACAAATAAACGGCAAATGTAAGTATGATTAGAACACCAATGGCCGTAAGGCTAGCCGCGGCCCCCTTTTCCCCCTCGGCCCAGTTGATCGCAACATCTTTCCACTCTTCTCTGACTTACTAGGGGGCTCGCACGGCTCAACCCTGCAAGGCGGGTGGGCCACGATCAGGTCCAATCTGTGCTCCCAATCCGATGGCCCGACCGCGTGCTTAAGCGAAAGACTGGTCGGTATCGCTAAGAGAGCGATAGCAACAGCAACCCAAGCAATTCTAGCTTTAATGCTAGCGCGGAGCCACCTTAAGCGGCGTTCACGCCACCTGCTGTCCCACTCGGCTTGTGCTCGATCGTGAATGCGGCGGTCAAGGACGCGTCCCCACCAAAATAAAACAATAATAATCACTAACCACCACGACACGGACAGTGGATAGGTCCTGAATGCATCGAGCCACGGCTTGGCCAGTCCGGGAACAAAGCCGGCGAGGGTCTCCACCATCAAAATTATCGGCACCCGAACGAGATCCGCAACACCACTCTCCTCCCCAGAGAAATCTGGACCCCTAGTCCACGGAAAGCTCGCCATGTACAGCGACGCTGCTACCGAAAAGAAATAGATTAGCTTGCGCTACCATACTGTATCCCATATCAACTCAAGGGCATATTTGTCAGGTTGAGCTAAAATACTCAGATCAACTGCTTCATTTCGGACATCCCTTCTGGCAGAGCCCAACCCTCCACCGATGGCGTTTGGGCGTACAGTGCTGATATAGCTCTCGAAAGAATGAATATTCCTCGGCGCTGAACCTCCGCAGCCCGTCTCCACCAAATCCGGGCTCGGAGGGAGAAAGCCTCCGCTCACCACTTTAAAGTCGCTTGGTAGGTTGAAGGGAGCGTAGCCATCAGTGCCAGCGGCGATACGCCAAACTACAGTTTCATGGATCTTGAGGGTAGGGATGACGGAGCCCTGCCGATCTCTTGGTGGATTAAGAAACCTCGGATCGTATCGGTAGTACGCACCAAATGCCGACCGTGAGTTGTAGATCCGGCCGTAAGGCGCCGTGGAACCTTGATATTCGTCGAGCGTAAGCGTGTTAAATACCAGCTCCTTCTTACGCGCCTCGGCAATCATCCAGTTCAGGGGCACGAATGATAACCCGTCATCGGGATAACCGCCCCCGACATTAGAGTGTGCACCTGCGAACCAAACTTGAGTGAGCACTTCGTTGTCGGTTGTATTGCTCTCGTTGAATCCATCCGTCTCTGATTCGTCCCACAGCAATGGATGGAAGGTCGTTCGTTGATCATCAATTGAAAGTGCGTGGCATGCCTTGTCGATCCGTTCGTCAAGCACCGGATCGTCCAGACCGAGAGGCCAGAGATATCGATCAATGCCACGCTTCAGCTCCTCGATCGGCAGACCATAGGCATCAACAGTGTCCCATAATCCGAGAAATCGGATTTTTTCAACCGACCGTGTAGCAATTTTTCTCCCTTCATAGGGGCGATAGAGTCGATCCAGTAAGACGATGCCCAGATCGCGAATGACGCGTGCAATCGCTTCAAGCCGAAATTGAGTCTTCTGGCTCTTTCGGAACTCTCGATAGAGCCGTACGGCTTTGCGCCGCAGGTCATCGTCAGACAGATAGTTTTCGACCAAACCGTGCGCGAGGATAAACTTGATCAAGACGCGAATCGTAAATGCACCACGACTAAAACCGAAGCCGTAGATTTGGTCACCCTCACGATAGTTGCGGCAGAGGAACGTATAGAGATCGATGAGATTGCGTTTCAATCCCCAGCCGAACGCGCCGCCAATGATCGCAAGCGGCTTGAATGACGACGTTCCTACGCCATCATCATAGTGGGCAAGCTGGTCGGCACCTGACAGGTCAAGGGCTTGATATGCGCGCCAGACGTTGGTCTTGAACAGTTTGCCAGCGCTGTTGCCGGTTCCATCGGACAACAAAACTATATTCCGAGACACTGGCGCCTCCGGATATGGCGGTTTCTAATAATCTGCTTGCATCTCAACGAGGCAACTCATGCACTGCTGCTCCCGCCGGATTCAGCCGCTGCGTTGTCGGACAGGATCGTGAAGGGGCTGCAGGAACGGATCTTAGCATGCGCTCAGCGTGCAGCTCAGCTCCAGGCTCAGTTGCGGGGGTGGCCGTGTTGGGCGCGCAGAGTCTACTGTCCGAGTCCGAAGATAGCATTCCGCCAGTTATTGGTCCAGTCATTGCCACGTATGCCCAAGGCGTATTGTCCAAACTGAAGCTGAGTGCCTCCGATCTGCAAATACGGCGCTGTCATCCCGGCTGACTGATACGGGCAGGGATCATTTAAAATGGCGGTGCCACCGTTATCGTCATAACCAACGATCAGGACTGCATGCTGGGCGACGCCGGGTGGTTGCATCCCGTGCCCCGGCGAAATTCCCGCAATAATGGGACAACGAGCGTCAGTCTCAGCTTTCACGGTCAAGCGCCGACTTGAATACGTCCACTGGGGCCCCCCGTCGAGTGTCGGAAGGATTGACCGGGTTTCTGAATGGCCGGAGGGAGAGTTCGAACAAAGCGGCGAAGAAAGCCGAACGCTCGACTGTCTTCCATCGGTAAGGTGGCGAGTGCGAGTGGCTAACCGATGACCCGACCCGCTTCAGAAGAAAGCGCTGCCGCCATGATTTTTGATTCAATTCAATGCAATCGCAGCCAACCGGTCTCCCCAATCGTCCAAAGTTTTAATCCCCCGAGGACCTGGCGAGGCATTCATGGCCCGCACGAGCGCCGCGATCTCGCGCTGGCTCGCAATTGCATCGGCGGAGTAGCGGCCATGCTTGAAGGCATTCTTGTTACCCTTCGGCGCGCCCGGCGAAAGTCCGCCGTGCAGTCGGCAGCGGCCATTCGTCATCGCTGGCGATCGGCACCGGGGTCCCGCTCCTTGTCCGAGCTCCACACCGCCTGCTGAGTTGCATGCCCAATTTGCTTTGCAGGGGGTTGTTCCTCCGTTTTTTCGCATGTCCCTCCCTCCTGATGGACCGCACCGACGATGGCCTGACCGCCGGAGTGGACGTGGACGTGCTCCACTGTGACTTTCTGCTGCCCCTTGCCGCGATGCCGATTCAGGGCGTCGAGCAGCATGGCAAATGTCCGTGAGAGCTTGTTCGCCTGGGTGAGGTTCTCGCGCCTGCCTTCAAAGGTCTGATTAGGCAGCATCGCCCGCCGGTAGCACTCCATTGTCGCGTTATGGCCTGCGAGGAGTTGAGCTGCAATCATCCCCTCAAGCTCGTCTCGCGGATTGATACCAATCAGTCCTGCAACAGTGGCCCTGCACAGATGCTCTCGGTGGTCGTTGTCGAAATGAGCAATCCCGAGTGCATCAGCGCATTGATTCAGGAGCGCATTATTCCATCATGGGCATGCTTGCTGCTTGGTCGATCTTGAACAAGGTGGCGCACCGAGCCGATGCGCGCTTTTCCGATACGGTGGTGGCGGTCTGTCCCAACGTGACGATCAGAAACCGGCTTGGCGAACTTGACCCATTGCGCGGTGCGGCGAGCATCTACCGGACGCGAGACCTTGTGCCAGAACGATTGATGGCAGACCTTGCGCAGGGCCGGGTCATCATCGTCAACTGGCATGTCTTCGAGCCACAGGCGGTTAATGTCGGTGGTACATCCGCGAAGGTCGCACGCGCGGGCGTGGAAGTCCGCACACGCGAAACGATCAAGATTGCCGCTAAGACGACGACCATGCGCGGCTCGCGATACATCACCTTGCAAGATTTGGAAAAGCAAACCGCAGCCGGGATCATTACCGTTCTTGAAGAGATTCGGGATAAGGACGGCTCGCTGAGGGAGGTAAAGGTCGAAGCCGTTCGCTATGTGGAAAGTGACACCGCACTTCTCAATCGTGTGCTTGGGCGCGATGCGGGTTCGAAAGGCAACCTTTTGGTGTTCAATGATGAAGCACATCACGCTTACCGAATCCGCAATGTGCGCCAAGAGGACGGAGCGGGAGACGAAGACGAAGAGACGAATGGCGACGTGGATGATTACTTCATCCGAGAAGCCACTGTATGGGTGGATGGCCTTGACAAAATCCACAAACATCGCGGCATCAATCTTTGCATCGATCTTTCCGCGACTCCGTATTACATCGGCCGTGTCGGCAATGCGACAAACACAGTGTTTCCGTGGGTAGTGAGTGACTTCGGACTGACGGACGCGATTGAATCCGGCTTGGTGAAGATTCCGCAGTTAGCGGTGCGTGATACCAGCGGGCAGGAAATCCCCGGTTATTTCAACATCTGGCGTTGGGTATTGCCAAGGCTGACCGCTGCCGAGCGCGGCGGCATCCGAATAAGAGGACTACTCCATGATGAACACGCTCAAACTCGATGGAGGTCAGCGCAGGAGGACGCCGAGACGTTCGAACGAACGCGCGTCAAACTCTACATTGACGGTTTCTTTCTATCGATTGTGAGCCTCATCTGTCTGTTCGTTCTGTACGTCGCTTTGCAGTGAAGGGCGGGCGTCTGCGCAGCACCGGGTAAGGGAGCGAAGCCACGAATGGTGGGGAACGTCTCGGCAATACTCTCGGTGGCATTCGCCGCTTACCTATTCTGGCACGGCGAGCAAGCTCTAGCCGTTCTCGTTGCCAGTGTGGCGGCGACATTGTGGCTTGTAAAAAATGTCGAGCGAGAGCTGCGGCAAAGACAAGATGAAGCCATCAATCGCATATGGGCCGAAATCGAAAAACTGAAAAATCGGGAATGACGGCTGAAAGCCCGCTTCGCGGTTTTGAACGTCGAGCGGCGCTAGCCCGCCCCGACGGGGTGAGCGGCCGTTTGAAACCTCGGCACCACCAAAAAGCGCGGCACGCGCACCAGTTGAACGGGCGCAGCGGCTTGCCCTGCCCAAGCCCGAGCCCGAGCCCGAGCCCGAGCCCGAGCCCGTGTCGTGGTGGCGCTGGCTGCGCTCGACGGGGTGAACACTGTCAACTCTCCTGTTGTCACGAATCAAACCTACTGTTAGCCCATTGCCTAATTACGAAGGCCCGCCGCTGGAACGGCGAGCCTTCGCAGAGCGGCCCGGATGGAGTGGGCCGACCGGCCCTCCTGATGGAGGGGAGGACCGGCATGGAGATGGCCTCTTATGGAAGGAGGCCGATAGCCTGGAACAGCCCGCCCTTGTGGAAGGGGCGGGTTTTCCTTTGCCGTGCATGGCGGCGAATCACCAATTTTTTGGATTCAAGCACATTTGAGCGCGACATATCAGAGTGGCTGAGAGCAAGAAGGGAAAAACCGGCGGCGCTAGCGCATGTCGTGGTGGCGCTGGCTGCGCTCGACGGGATAAAGGGCGGACGATGTTCGACTACTACAACTACGCGGCAGGCATTCGCGTCATGATCTTAGCCCTTCCGGGCGCTGGCGCACTCTGGCTTGCGGAGCGAATTGGGAGGCGCGTCAAAACACGGACAGGCCGAGTGATGTTCGTCTGGCCGTTTCTAGGGCTAGGCTATTTCTTTATGGCTGCTGCGGGTTTGCAGTTGGTTTGGAACATGATTGGGCCGCTCATTGTGGGCGAGTAAGGCGGGAGTTGTCCGGTCCCGCCACACGTTTCACATGGGACCGGGTAGCGCTTCGCGCCGGGCCGTATCGGCCGCATCCAAGGGGCGAACCCTTGGCCATAACACTCCGGGCAATCCTTCGATTTCGAGTTGGTGTCCATGTCCATTCTCCGTTGAGCTTCACCGCGCGTCGCCATGAAGCGCATGTGCGCTTGCAGCCTCAACGCACCGCTTCCTGCCCAGGGGGCTTGGAAAGGCGAGACTTTAGGAAGCCGCTGGCGCGCTCCAGAGCAGGGGGCCTATGTCGGACATAGGGGCGACGGTTTGTCTGCAAAAATCAGCATTATTGCAGGAAAAAAGCAGCCCTGATTCCCCAAAGCTTTCCCCCTGCAAAAGTTAGCTGCACATGTCCTTTGGCCCCCTGCCCCACCCAATTACCTTGCACCCCACCCCCTGGTGGCCCTGGTGGACCCCCCCAAAGGGGATGCCCTCGCGCGCGCGTGGGGGGCTCGCCGCCGAATGTTTCCCAATAGTTTCCCCGTCCCGGAGCCGGGGAAACGTCTCGACCACATCCTATTGAGAATGCGAGCAAAAGGCTCTCACTTGCGATCCTTTGTCGATCTGGCTAACAAATCATTTCACATGGTCGCCGTAGCCGGGAATGGGGTCGACTGCGGTAATCTGCTTGACCGGGAAATTGGAAATGATCTCGACACTCTTGTCATGCACGATCAGCATCTCCTCGATGCGCACGCCGTAACGGAAGCGCTTGCCGTGCTGCGTCTCGAGCGCAAAGGTCATTCCAGATTTGATCTCGACGGGATGGTCGAGCGACCAGATGCGCGAGATCACCGGAGGATCGTATTGTGCGAGACCAAGTCCGTGGCCCCAGAGATTGGCCGCCGCTTGGTCCTCCTCCTTGTAGCCCCAGGCTTCCTTGGCCGACGGCCATTTCTTCGCGATCTCGCGCGTGGTGGTCCCCGCTTTCACGGCGTCGATCGAGTCGTACAACCATTCGAGCGCGGTGGCGTAGGTGTCCTTCTGTTCCCTGGTCGGCTCCTTTCCGACGCAGTAGGTGCGGTAATAGCAGGATTTGTAGCCGTTCCAGGTGAGCGCGGCCAAATCCATGAACACGATGTCGCCGGGCTGGATGATGCGATCGGAGAAGTTGCGCCAGTTCGGCCAGGTATTGGGGCCTGAGGATACGATGACGTCCTCGACATCCTCCATCCCGGGAATGCTGTAGAGATATTTCATCAGGTGCGCGGTCACCTGGTTCTCGGTAATCCCGGGCCGCAGGAATTTCATGCATTCCCAGTGCGTGGCGTCCCCGATGGCACCGACGATGCGCATGCACTCCTGCTCGTCGACATTCTTGACGGCGCGAGCCTCCATCATTGGCGTCATGCCGTCGACCCAGTTGATTTTCTTTTCCTTGAAGATGCCGATCATATTGATGTCGATGAAATCGACGCCTAGCTTCTGGCCGGCGACGCCGTGGCGCTTCATCTCGTAAAGGATCGCGGCGGTGAATTTCTTCACCTGCTGCTGCGAGGCAGGTCCTGCGGCGCCCTTGATCCAGGCATAGGAGTAACGAACGTTCTCCTTGGGGATCCACGGCGAATGGCGCTCGATTTGGAAGCCGAGGTCGCCCTGCTCGAACAGCACCGGCTGCCCATCGCCGCACAGAAGCGCATAGCGCAGCCCCGGCTTGAGCCGGTTCCAACCGGGGGTGAGCGTGCCGGTGAGGTAACGAACGTTCTCGTCGTACATGCACAGCATCGCCCCGAGCCCGTGCTTTTTCATGTGCTCGCGCGCACGCTCGGTGCGGTAGCTCTTCAGCCGGTCCCAATTGACTCGCTGCTGCCAATCGAGGCCGACGATGCCGAAATTCGCTGTGCCCATGGTTCCTCCCGAGGTAAGGCGCGCGGCGTTGGTGCCGCTTGCGCAGCGGCGCGAAGCTCAGGTCGCGTCCTGGCCAGGATCGGCCTTGAGTTTCGCAGCTTCGATACCGGCGATCGCGCAGGCCTCGTCGCGGTCCGAAGTGTCACCGGAGATCCCGACGGCGCCGAGGATTTCGTCGGCCGCGTCCCGGATGAGCACCCCGCCGGGATTGGTCACGATGCGCCCCTCGCTCGCGGCCGCGAGCGCAGTGAAGAACATGGGCGTCTTGGCAGCGCGCGCCGCCAAGGTGCGCGAGCCGAAGCCCATGCCGAGCGCTCCCCATGCCTTGCCGAAGGCGATGTCGAACCGCAGCAGACCTGAGCGGTCCTCGCGTTTGAAGGCAACAAGATGCCCGCCAGCGTCGAGGACCGCGACCGTGAGCGGGGCACAATTCGTTTCTCGCCCTTTTTTCAGCGCAGCATCGACGATGGTTGAAGCCTGCGCAAGCGTGACGACGGACATGGCTGTTCCTGTGATTTGTGGACCGGAGATGAGGTGAGATTACTTGCCAACGCGGTTTGCCCAATACACCGATACTGCGGAGACCTCCGCCGCGCCCGAGACTTTTCCTTTTGCCTCCTCATAGCAGGAGAGCGTTCGCTCGACGAGCGGCAGCTCGAGCCCGCGCCGCTTGCCCTCCGCCAGCATTGTCCGAAGGTCCTTGACCGCGCTGTCGATATCGAAGGTGACAGGTCCGCCATCGCTGCCCTTGAGCATAGTGGCGACCGCGGGCCCTCGAACTTTCAGCACGTTTGGTCCTCCCGATGTATCCGCTAACAGCTCCATCAGACGCGCCGGATCAAGCGCAAGCGGCCGGCATAACGCAAGTGCCTCCCCGAGTGCCTGCCAATAGATCATGAGCGGCATGTTGATGGTGAGCTTCATCACCGCGCCCGCCCCGACCGGACCGCAGTGCTCGAGCCTGCGGCAGAGCTGCTCAAGAATGGGGCGTGCACGCTCGACCTCGGCTGGCTCACCGCCCATGAGGCCGATCAGCTTGCCTTGCCGGGCGGGCCCGGTCGTGCCCCCGACCGGACATTCCACCAATGCAGCACCTTTCGCGCGCACCTTTTCCGCCAGCGCCGTTTCGGTCGCAGGCGCCACGGTGCTCATCTCGATGAATAGCTTGCCGCTCACGTCTGCTGCGAGCAGTCCGGCAGGACCGCCATAGACTGCGTCGATTGCCGCCGCATCGGTGAGAATTGTGATGACGGTCTCTGCATTGCGCGCGACCTCGGCGGGGCTCCCTGCAACGGCGGCGCCTGCATTCGCAACCGGCCGCACCTTGTCCGGGCTTCGATTCCACACGGTCAGATCGTGCCCCACCTCCATGAGCCGCTGCGCGATCGCCGAGCCCATTTTTCCCAGTCCGGCCACTCCGATCCGCATTCAGCTCTCTCCGGCTGCAAAGGGTGTGGACGATAGAAGATTAAGCCGCGGCAGTGAAGCGGTTGCGCGCTGCTGATTGTCAGAGGGGATTGAATGCCCCCGCCGCGGCTGTATAGCGTGCCCCCATCATAGCAATGGGCCGGGAGATTAGCGGATGGCGCGAGTGGTCGGGGTAGTCGGTCTCGGAATCATGGGCGGCGCGTTTGCGCAGAACCTCGCGAAGGCCGGATGGCGCGTGATTGGCTTTGACATCAATCCGGCCCGTTGCCGCGCCACGCGCCGAGCCGGCGTCGAGATCGCCCCGGACGCCAAGACGCTCGCGCGCAAAGCGCCGACCATCATCACCAGCCTGCCCACGCCCGCGGCTCTCGATGTCACCGTACAAGCCGTAATCGATGCGCGCCTATCCCCGCGAGTTCTGGTGGAGGCGAGCACCTTCACCATTGCCGACAAGCAAAGGGCCGAGCGTGCGCTGAGCAAAGCCGGGCATCTCATGCTGGACTGTCCGGTGAGCGGCACGGGGTCGCAGGCGAAAACGAAAGACCTCGCCATCTATGCGAGCGGAGACCGCAAATCCATTCGCAAGCTGCGCCCGCTGTTTGCGGCATTCTCGCGGACCGCGCACGATCTCGGTGCGTTCGGCAATGGCAGCCGCATGAAATACATCGCCAACCTCCTGGTTGCGATCAACAACGTTGCGAGCGCCGAAGCGATGGTGATGGGGCTCAAGGCAGGGCTGGATCCACGAACCGTGCTGGACATGGTGACCGCAGGTGCCGGGAACTCGCGAGTGTTCGAGCTGCGTGCGCCTATGATGGTGCGCGATCGTTACGACGAGCCCACCATGAAGATATCGGTCTGGCAGAAGGACATGAGCGTGATCGGCCAGTTTGCGCGGCAGCTCGGCTGTCCCACGCCTTTATTCGATGCGACGGTGCCGATCTACAACAGGGCGATGAAAACCGGTCATGCCGAGGACGATACCGCTGCGGTTTGCGCGGTGCTGGAGAAGATGGCGCACGTGAAGCGGCGGCGCCGCTGAAGGGCGTATTAGTAGTAGGGCTAGCCAGCGAGCCGGATCTAACCGGCTCGCTGGCGTAACCCGCCGTTACGGGCTTCGACATGCAGCGTTACCCTACTGATGCACGCTGCCTAAGCGCGTAGGAAATCGAGCACGGCGGTCTCGGCCAAGACGGCTTGGGGGATCCCATGGCGTTCCGAGCGCGCCCGGTCCTGTGCGCTCTGCGTGGCCTGCAGATATGCGCCGAGGTGCCTTGCTCGCTCGATGATCTGATGTCCGACCGGCAAGCGTTGCGCTTCGAAAATCTGCAACGCCGTTTCGACATTCTCCGCCTCCAGCGCGGCGACCAGGCAGGCGGCATCGTCCGCGGCTTTCGCGACGCCGGCGGCGACATGCGGGCGCGCAACGAATGCTGCGTCGCCAATGATCGCGACTCGTCCAAAGGACATGCGGGGGCTCGCCAGATCGTAGATCGGCTGCAGGATGGGCTCTGCAATCATGCGCACCACGTCGCGAAATTGCGGCGGCAGCAATCGCTCGGCAGCGGCCCGCATGGCGTTGATTGCGTCGCGCCGGATGAGCGGCGGGGGGATCGATACCGGATGTGTGGTGCCGGTCTCATCCGTGAGCAGGCGGTGCAATTCGCTGGTTTCGTCCGCCGGACGGTACCAGACGACGTTGTAGCGCCGGTGCCCGGGACGGAGATCATTCCCGGGACCGGCAACCGGGTAGCCCAGGAATTGCTCGCCGGGCGGCAGATAGAAGGTCATGTAATCGAACAGCTCGCGGTGAATCGCGGGCGGAAATGACGCCTCGCGAATGAGCGCACGCCAAGCAACGTAGCCCACATAGAGCGGTGCCAGATCGGGGAGGCACTGCTGGCGGACGGTGGATCGCAGGCCATCGGCTCCGACCAGGAGATCGCATTCGATCGCTCCGTGCTCGCCCAGGTCGGCAATGACCACATGCTTTGTCTGTTCGAACCTCAGCACTGCCCAGCCGCGATGATAGTGCTCGGCGGGAAATGCATCCCGCAGGGCCCGGTATACCCGCTCCCACGCCGTGAGCACCTGCGGACACGTGGACTCGCCGATGACGCGCCCCGAGCCATCGAGGATCTTTCGAGTCGTGATCTGAACCCCAAGATCCCTCGTGTCGATCCCGATCCGGGCCAAGGTCTCGATCAGGTCGGGCTGCGCGACTATCCCCGCGCCGCGGCCGGCAAGCTCGCCTTCAACGCGCTCGTAGATCTCGACGTCCCAAGCTGCACGGCGCAGCAGCAAGCCAGCGAGCAGGCCGCTCATGGAGCCGCCCGCGACCACCGCTCGTCGGCTGTGCGCTTTTCGCAATAGCTCTGCCATTTCCGCAGCAACAAAAGCTGCTATATATCTGACCAGACCAGGAGGAAGCCATGGCCCTGACGATGTTGGAGAAGCAGCCTCTTAATTCTGATAAATCGGCGTGGCCGCCCGAGATCGCGGCCGAGTTCGAGCGCGAGAAGAAGAACCCCAATCCATGCGTGGGCAGCGAGCTTGTCTCGGAGAGCGACCGGGTTCGCGTCTGGACGATCCGGTTGCAGCCCGGCGAGCGCATAGGCTTTCATCGCCACGTGCTCGATTATTTCTGGACCTCCGTGAGCGGCGGTCGCGGACGCCAGCACGTACATGACGGCACAACTGTTGAATATACCTATGCGCCCGGCGAGACGCGACATGAGACCTATGGGCCCGGTGAATTCAAGGTGCACGATCTTGAAAACCTGGGGGACAAGGAGATGGTGTTCATGACCATCGAGTTCCTGCAGAGCGCGAACAAGCCGCTGCCGCTGCCAAGCCAAATCCGAGCACGGGCAGCCGCCTAGCCACGCTCCCCCGCAACAACCAGCGTGTCATTCCCGGACGCCGGCAAATCGGCCGCACCCGGCGGTGCGCTCGCGGATGCTCGCGGCCCGGAATGACAGGGTTGGGAGTTTCGCCGTAGCAGAGATTACTCCCGAAAAGCGTGCGAAGCGCTGGCATTACGGCGTGGACAGTCCATCCGCGCCAAAACTGCTCTAGCCAAGTGCCTGCCCTTCCTGCACACTGCCTTCCTAAGAATTAAGGCTTCGGCCGCGGCGGATGCGGAGACGAGGCTGCGGGGAGAGCAGGTGGATCTCAGCTTCGATCTGCTGGTCAATGCGGTGATCGCCGGGATTCTGCTCGGCGGTTTCTACGCGGCGGTGACAATCGGGGTGTCGATCTCCTTCGGCATCCTCGATATCGTGAACATTGCGCACCCCGCATTCATCATTCTCGGCTCCTACATCGCCTATATCCTCAATAGCAGTTTCGGCATCGACCCCATCATAATCAGCATCGTCATGCTTCCGGCATTCTATCTGCTCGGAGCTGGCGTGTATCAAATCTATTATCAGGCGTTCGAGCGGTACGGACAGGAATCGCTGCGCGGTCTCTCGTTTTTCTTCGGGCTTTTGTTTGTCACCGAGGTCCTGCTCATCCTCGTGTTCGGCGTTGATTATCGCTATGTCGAGGCTTCGTATATCGGACCAAGCTGGCACTTCGGAGTGATGGACTTCCCGCTGCGCATGCTTGTACCCTGCCTCACGGCGCTGGCCATGTTCGGCATCCTGCAGCTCTTTCTGTCGCGGACCTTCATCGGACGCGCCATCACCGCGGTGGCGCAGGACCAACTGGCGCTGCGGCTGATGGCCGCCTCGCCCACGCGCATCAAGCGGATAGCGTTCGGCATCTCGATTGCGACCACGGCCGTGGCGGGCGCGCTTCTGATCATTATCCAGCCGGTGGAGCCGTCTGTCGGACGTGAATATATCGGACGCGTTTTCGCCATCTGCGTGCTGGGTGGGCTTGGCAGCCTGCCGGGAACGGTGATCGCAGCCATGCTGCTGGGTGTCATTGAGAGCTTCACCTCGACTTTCTACGGGCCTTCCTGGGCGCCTGCGGTCGCATTCGGGGTTCTTCTCCTCACCCTTGCGTTCCGGCCGTCAGGCCTGCTCGGGCGATAGGCTCCCCCACCGTGCTCATCCGCTCCAGTCCACGTCTGCGCCAAGAAACAAATCGAGAGCCTCGGACGGGCCGCAATCCGCTGAGTCAGCATCTCTTCGTGCTGATCGTGATCGCGTGCGCCGTGGTGGTCTTCTTCGGTGCCCGCGCGATCGGCAACGATTACGTGTTCTTTGCCGGCTATACGGTGCTGCAATACGTCGTGCTGGCCACGGCGTGGAACATTCTCGGCGGCTACACCGGGTACGTGAATTTCGGATCTGCGGCCTTCTTCGCGATGGGTGCATACGCGACGGTCTTTTTCCACAAGCTCTTTCCCTTGCCGATCCCGGTTCTGATCGTCATCGGCGCTATTGTTTCCGGATTGGTCGGGTTCGGCATGGGCTATCTCACGCTGCGTCTGCGCGGGGCGTTCTTTGCCATTGCGACGCTTGCGCTCGCCGTTGTGCTGCAGACCTTCGTCGTCAATTGGGATTATGTAGGCGGCTCGCGTGGGGCCTACATAATCCGGCCGAGCGAGAACGTGCTCACCGGCCCCTATATCCAGTACTTGTTCCTGTTGATGCTGGCGCTGGTGGTTCTTGGGCTCGTCTGCGCGCGCGGCATCGAGCGCTCCCAGCTCGGATATGGCTTCGCTGCCATTCGCGACGACGAGCTCGCCGCGGAGGCTTGCGGCGTCCCGACGCTGCGCCTCAAGCTCATCGCAACAACGGTGTCAGGCGCATTGATGGGAATGGCCGGGGCGCCCTTTCCCTATTACATCGGTTACCTCCAGCCGTCCTCCGCCTTCGGGCTTGAATACGCGGTGAATTCCATTGCCATGCCGATGATCGGCGGGACCACGAGCTGGGTGGGGCCGCTCATCGGGGCGATCCTGCTCGGCTCGCTGCAGCAGATTGCAACTGTCACGATTTCCTCTGCGGTCAATCTCCTCATCGTTGGGCTGCTGCTCGTCGGGTTCGTGATCATCGCGCCCAACGGCATTGTGGGGCTGGTGCAGGACCGGCTGCGTGCGAGAGACAAGTAATGCCGTTGCTTGAAGTCGCAGGGTTGAGCAAGCGCTTCGGCGGCTTTGTCGCCCTGGACGGCATTGATTTGACGGTCACCGAGGGTGAGCGTGTAGGGCTGATCGGCCCGAACGGGTCGGGCAAGTCCACCCTGGTCAATTGCATCTGCGGCACGCTGACGAATGAGACCGGAACAGTGCGCTTCGACGGCCAAACCGTGGACGGGCTGCTCACGCACGAGCGCACGCACCGCGGGATGGCCCGCAGCTTTCAGCTCCCGCGGCCGTTCTTGACGCTCACGGTTGCCGATAATTTGCGCGTCCCCATGCTCTACACGGTCAATACACGGCGCGCCCACTCGCTCAGGCCCGACGAGATCGACGAACGTTGCGCCGAGTTGCTGCGGCTGGTCGGCCTGTTCGACAAGGCCGCCACTTCGCCGCGCGATCTTACCCAGGTCGAGATGCGCAAGCTCGAGCTGGCGCGCGCCATGGCGGCGGAGCCGAAGCTTCTGATTGCCGACGAAGCCATGGCCGGACTGTCGCAATCGGAAGTGGACGACATTGTCGCGTTGCTGATCCGGCTCAACGAGCGAGGGATCACTATCATTCTGATCGAGCACATCATGCGCGCGGTAATGCGATTCTCGCAGCGGCTGGTGGTCCTGGTCTCCGGCAGGAAGATCGCGGATGGGCCGCCTGCAGACGTCATTTGCGACGCAGAGGTGGAGAGGGCGTACATTGGCCAGTAGCCTTGTCATCGCAAACGTCGATGCCGCCTATGGGGCCGTGCGCGTCCTGGAGGATGTCTCGCTGCGCGTCGGCGCCGGCGAGACCGTGGTGCTGCTCGGCACCAATGGCAACGGCAAAAGCACCTTGATGAAATGCGTCATGGGCATCGTGCCGCCGCGCGCCGGCCGCATCACTGCCGAGATCGACGGCGAGCAGCACGATCTTGTCGGCCGCACCACCGAGCAGATCGTAGATCTCGGCATCGCGCTCGTTCCCGAAGGGCGCCGGCTGTTTCCACGCCTCACGGTCGAGGAGAACCTGCTGCTTGGCGCATTTCGGCGCAAGGCGCGCGAGTCATTGAGAACAAATCTGGATTTCTGCTTTGAATGTTTCCCGCGCCTCGCCGAACGGCGGCGGCAACTCGCGGGCTCAATGAGCGGCGGCGAGCAACAAATGCTGGCGCTTGCGCGCGCGCTGATGCTTGCCCCGCGCATCATCCTGATCGATGAGCCCTCGGTCGGACTTGCCCCTGTCCTGGTGAGCCGCACCATCGACAAGATCAAGGAGCTCAAGGACACCTACAAGCTCACCGTGCTCATGGCAGAGCAGAATTTTCCTCAGGCGCTGCGCATTGCGGATCGCGGCTACGTGATCGTGCACGGGCAAATTGCGTTCGAAGGCCGGTCGTCCGCCGAGCTCAACAACAATGATCTGATCCGCAAGTTCTATCTCGGACTGTGAGCGCCGAAAACCGGTAACATAGGAGCCTGTCGTTGCCGGGCTTGACAGCTCAAGTCGGGTTTACCCGACTTGAGGCTTCTTATAATTGCTGCAATCCATCATTTTCGTAAAAAGATGGGACGCGCGGGTCAAGCCCAGGGCAAGCCCGCGCATGCGCGGAGAGGATTGGTTCAATTCGAGCGGAGTTCGCTGTAGTCGGCTTGGCCGCTACTTGGCCTTTTCGTAGGGATAGATGACTTTTCCCGACTCGTATTCCGCCGGCGAGATCACGACCTGAGTCGAAGCGTCCTTGAACTGCCCGACATCATTGCCCTTGACGTTCTGGTATTGCACTTGCAGCACCCGCGACTGCGCCCACTCGCCTTTGGGGCCGAATTTCACGTCGCCTACGACCGTCTTGAAGGTATGGGCGCGAATGTAATCACCGAGCTTTGCATCGTCCATGCTCCTCGTTCCTTCAACCGCCTGCTGCAGCACCTGGAGTTGCGCATAGCCCCACGGCGCCATGTAATAGCCGAGGGGATCCACGCCTTCGCCCCCGGCCCGGGCCTGATAGCGCTTGATGAGATCCGACACCCCGGGGAAGTTCATCTTCGGCACCGGCAGCCAGAAGTCATAATTGACGAACCCGTTGAGCAGGGATCCCAGCTGGGTCTTGATCACGGTTGCCTGGAGACCCACCATTCCGCCGCCGATCATCTTCGGCTTGAAACCGATTTCATTGACGGCGCGCACCATCCCTACGGAATCGGGCGGATAGGAGCAGATGACCACGAGATCGGGATTGCTGGCCTGTACCGCCCGCACGATCGGGGCATAGTCCGCCGTTGAGGGCGGATAGGTCTTGTCGTAAACGATCTTCAGGCCTGCTTTTTTCGCATTCTCGCGCGCGCCATCGGCGGCATTGCGCGAGAACTCCTGATCCGCGGCGACGATCGCGACGCTTTGCGGCTTTGGGGCCTGCGCCATGGCGACATCGAAAAATCCTTTGGTGAAGGCGGGCTTCGCATCGGGACCAGACGGTATCATGGCGAAATAGTTGGGATAATCGAATTCGGAATTCACCGCGAGGCCAAGCAGTCCGATGAATGTCTTCTTCCTCTGGATCACGATCGGCATCGCAGGCGCGAGCTGCGCCGTGGCATATGCGCCGATGATGAGGTCGACCTTGTCGACATCCAGAAGCTTGGTGTAGATCGCCGGCACCTCCGCAGGCGAGCTCTTGTCATCGTAATAGACGAGCTTCACCGGACGGCCGAGCAGGCCGCCCTTTGCGTTGACTTCCTCCTCCCAGGTCTTCTGCGCGAGCAGCGCCGATTTTCCGTTCGGCGCGAGGCCTCCGGTCAGCGCCATGCTGTAGCCGATCTTGATCGGCTCGCGGGACTGTGCCGAGGCCGGGGCGGCGAGCAGAATGCCGGCCAGCAGCACCAAAGCAGGCGTGCAAGCCGCAACAAGCCTCATACCTGCCGATGCCGGGTAGTTCGCAGCACAACGCATCCTTGTTCCTCCCATTGCAACCTTGTTCGCCGTGATATCTTATCGGCAGACGACATGTGCCGGCCAGGGGAAGCGCAGCGTATCACCGCGTCGCATCGCCGCTCTCGACCATGATGGTCTCGACCTCGCCAGCTCCGGCGCGGCGGAAGGCCGCAGCCCGGTTGTATTCCGGAGAGGTGAAACATGCCACTCCCTGCTCGAATGTCGGAAACTCGATCACGACGAAGCGGTGAAACTTGTCCGGCCCCTCCATCACCTGATAGCGCCCGCCGCGCGCCAATACCTTGCCGCCGTATTTGGTGATGATCTCAGGAACCAAGTCAGTGTATTTCTTGTACTCGACGGGATCGTTGATCTTCGATCGCGCAACCCAATAAGCGGGCATCGCTGTCCTCCCTTACGGTCTCCGGGCGCACAGTTACTTTGACCTGTCGTAGCAACGCACTGCAGTATGAGCCACGGCTAATGGAGCTGGTGCAATGGCGAGACGGATCATCGATCTTTCGGTTCCCCTGGAGAACGAAGTGGTCGCCGATCCGCCGGGATACGGCCCCAACATCGAATACTTCGATCACCGACAGACTGCGCAGGATATCGTCAAGTTCTTTCCAGGGCTGCGCGAGCAGGACCTGCCCGATGGCGAAGGCTGGGCAATCGAATGGATCAGGCTTTCCACGCACAGTACCACGCATCTCGATGCTCCCTGGCATTTCGCGTCCACCATGGACCACGGCCAGCGCGCGATCGCCATCGACGAAGTCCCGCTCGAATGGTGCTTGCAGCCCGGCATCAAGCTCGACTTTCGCCATTTCGCCGATGGCTACGTGGCCACGGATCGCGACGTGGAAGCTGAGCTCGATCGTATCGGACACAAGCTCGCGCCGCTCGAGATCGTGCTGGTGAATACGAGCGCGGGGATTGCCTACGGTCGGCCCGACTACGTCGCGAAGGGGTGCGGTATGGGCCGGGAGGCAACGCTTTATCTGCTCGAGCGTGGCGTGCGCATCACCGGAACCGACGGCTGGAGCTGGGATGCTCCTTTCATCCATACCAGAGAGAAGTATCTCGCGACCCATGACGCGAGCCTGATCTGGGAAGGGCACAAGGCGGGACGCGAGATTGGGTATTGTCACATTGAGAAGCTGCACAACCTGGAGAGCCTTCCCGCTAAGGGGTTCGTGGTAAGCTGCTTCCCGGTCAAGGTGCGCCGCGGTTCAGCCGGCTGGACCCGCGCAGTGGCCATTCTCGACAGCGCAACGTGATTGCCGTAACCACTGCCGTAAAACGTCATCAGGCCGACGCGAGGCGGGCGCAAGGGAGCCCGCCGAAACGACCCGAGAGAGGATGCAGAGCCTCTGATGCTCCGTACCGATCACGTCGTCGGCGGCCTCTTCGTCGCGTTTGGGTTCCTCATACTCGCCTTGAGCGGCGATCTTCCGCTGGGCACGCTCTCCTTTCCCGGTTACGGGTTGCGCAAATTCGGGCTCGATCCAGCACCGTTGGTGCTGGGCCTGGTGATCTCGCCGATACTCGAAATGAGCTTGCGCCAATCGCTTATCATGTCGAACGGCAACTGGACGATCTTTTTCCAACGCCCGATCGCGCTTGCCTTGCTTGCGGCTGCAACCGCCATGCTGGCGCTCGCAGTCTTGTCGGTTCAGCGCCAGCGCAAGGACTGGCGCAGGCAACTCGCCGAGGCAGAGGCTGGCGACAGCGCTTAGCCGGCGCTCGCGCATCTCCGCGGATCGGTAAATCCGCTGCTATGCGCTGGAGTAAATTCGGTGATGGTCCCATTCCCGCGCGCACAATGCCGGAGCTGCAGGGCCCCCGTGTCTTATTTCGCCGGCTCATGTCCCCAGTGCGGAGCATCGAACCAGCCTAATCCCGTCACCATCGCCGCGGGGCTCACGGGGCTGCTCCTGGTCTGCGCAGCGGTTCTCATTGCGGTTCAGATCGCACCCCACCTGCGGCCTCCGCAGGGTGTCTCGGAACGGCCGGGAGAACCTGGATCAGCTACTCCCAATGAGGAGAAGGCCGACAATTACGGCTGGCTCATTCAGGCGATGGCCGAATGCGACGCAGAAGCCAAGGAGAAGCTCGACAAGTTCCACTTCTTGATCGTGCCCCTCGCTCCCACCGGTACGTCTCTGCCGGGCTGGTCGCCACAGCCGATCAGCGACATTGGCCGGTCGGGCAAGCTGTTGAGCTCCGGGGATGCTCTGGTCGGGCTGCGGAACCATGCTCTGGGGATTTATCAGAAGCCGGTTACATTCGTGATATCCGATACGTCTACCGACACGCTCTACAAGTGGAAGCCGGCTGTCGGAGTTGCCGCGCTCAATACGAGCCAAACCGAAGTTGACAACGTGAAGCTCGGTTTCGAGCTGCCTGACGTAGCGGATGAGATCGAGTGGGGCCCGACCGTCCACATCCAGAAAGGCACCTGTTACTGGATCAATCCGCTCGTGCTCGCCCCCAGCCGCAAGAGCTGAGCCATGTGCCGGGATCTGGAACGCTCAAATACCGCTGAGCAGCCTGCCTTTACCTGCGCTTATGCCCAGAGCCGTTCCTTCTCCAGACCTTTGTAGAGGTCTGCCACATACTCTGCGTAACCATTGAACAGCAGTGTGGGCCGGCGTTCGTTGAGGCCAATGAGCTCCTCTGTGGCCTGGCTCCAGCGGGGATGGGGCACCTGTGGATTGACGTTCGCCCAAAACCCATATTCGGAGGACTGCAGCGCTTCCCAGTAGCTCTTTGGCCGCTGGTCGGTGAAGTTGAACCGCACGATCGACTTGATCGACTTGAAGCCGTACTTCCACGGCACCGCCAGGCGCAACGGGGCGCCCTGCACTTTCGCGACTGGTTTGCCGTAGGCACCAGTAACCAGGAAGGCGAGCTCATTTGCCGCCTCGGCAATGGTAAGACCCTCGACATAAGGCCACGGATACCAGCTCTGCCGCTGCCCCGGTGCGAGCGAAGAATTGAGAAACGTTTCCATCCGCACGTATTTGGCCGACGCGAGGGGCTGAGCCAGCTCCAGAAGCTTGGCCATGGGAAAGCCGCTCCACGGAATGGCCATCGACCAGGCTTCCACGCAGCGGTGCCTGTAGAGGCGTTCCTCGAGCGGCATTCTGCGGACGAGATCGTCGATGCCGATCTCCTGGGGTTTCTCCACCATGCCGTCGATCTTGACGGTCCACGGGCGCAACTTCAGCGCCTGTGCCGCCTTGGCGACGTTCTTGCTTGAGCCAAATTCGTAGAAATTGTTGTAGCTGGTGTTGATTTTTTCCTCGGTGATCGGCCGATCCAGCGTGAACTTTTCGTTGCGCTTGGCGGGATAGAGATCGTTGGTGGGGTCGGGCAGATCACTGACGCGCTGCGCCAGGGCTGATCCGGGCAAAAGCGAGAGCCCCGTTGCGCCCATCGCGGCCAGCAGGGCACGGCGATCGAAGAACAGGTGCTCGGGAGTGGCGAGCCGTTCAGGTATGTCCCATTTGCGGCGGCGGACCACGTACATGGGATGAACCTCCGAACAGCTGGCGCCCCGCGTGGCTTAGATCGGGGCAGGATGAGAGGCAAGTCACAGCTGCGGTAGTTTCACGTGATGCGCGGTGATTTCGCGGCGGGGTCGCGCACCAAGCGGTGTCGGCGATCAGCGCCGTCCCGCGGCCCGCCGTACCGAATGTCCCATCAGCAGCCGCCGTATGATGCCGATCAGCTGCGCCTTGGGCATCGGCTTGCCGAACAGATAACCCTGCCCGATGTCGCAGCCGATCCCTTGGAGCTTGTGGCTCTCGTGCGTTGTAGGCGCCTTATGCCGCGGCTGACTTGCGGGCGGCGACGATCTGATCGGCCGTTCGGCCGATGAGCTCCGCCATGTGGTCGAACTTGAAAGTGAAGCTGCCTACCCCAGCGGTCGCCGAGCGTACTTCCACGATCAGGTCGCCGATCTCGGTTTCCGGCATTTGCACCCGTACGACGTCCCAGCCTTCCCATCCCTCCCGCGTGTCGAAACCGAGGATCTGACCGCGGCGGCCGGACATCAGCGCGTTCATCTTCGCGGTTGCCTCCGAGGGGCAGACAATCTCCACCTCGTAGATCGGTTCGAGCAAAACGGGCTGGCACTGGGGCAGCCCGTCGTGGATGGCCAGCCGTCCGGCAAGCTGGAAAGCCATGTCTGAGGAATTGACGGTATGGTAGGAGCCGTCGATCAGCTTGGCCGCTATATCGACCACGGGAAAACCCAGCGGCCCATGCTTGAGCGCGTCGATCACGCCTTGCTCGACCGAGGGGATGTAGTTGCGCGGCACCACCCCGCCTTTGATCTCCTCGGTAAAGCTGAAACCGGAACCGCGCGGCAGCGGCTTGATCTCCAGCACGACGTCGCCATACTGGCCGTGACCGCCTGACTGCTTCTTGTGCCGCCCGCGTTGCACAATGGGCTTCTTGATGGTCTCCCGATAGCCCACCGTCGGCTTGTGCGAGAGGGTGGGAACCCCAAACCGGTCGGACAGGCGCTCGGTGGCGACCCGCAGCTGCATCTCGCCTTGCCCCCACAGCACGACCTCGTGGGCCTCCGCGTTGTGCACGACGGTGATCGAAGGGTCTTCTTCAAGGAGCTTGGTCAATGCTTGGCCAAGCTTGACGTCGTCCTTTCGCTCCTTGGCGGCGACAGCGATAGCGAGTACCGGCGGATAGGGCTTCACGCTCGCCAATGCGGGATGGGCCTGCTTCCCGGCGGTGAGCGTATCTCCCGTAGTGGCATGATCGAGCTTGCCCAGAGCGACCGTTTCGCCGGCTTGCGCGGCCCCGCGCTTTTCAGTGTTCTGGCCCATGAGCTTGGACACGCCGGCCACTCGACCCGCCTCACGTTCGGGTGTCGTAAAGATCGTGCCGTCGTTGACCTGGCCGCTGAAGATGCGTGCAACCGACATCTTGCCGCCATGGGCGGTGTGCAGCGTCTTCATTACGTAGGCGATCGCCTCGTTGCCGGCTTTCAGGCGCAGGCGCTTTGCGGTGTCCGCGACAGCCGGCGATTCGTGGCGGAGCGCTTTCATCAGGCGCAGCACGCCATTGGTGCGGCTCGCTGCGCCGAGCAGCACGGGGCACACCAACCCCTCGCGCAATTCCCTGGAGAGATCGTCAAAGACCTTGTCCTGCGGGGGCTGGATGTCGTCCAGCAGCTGCTCCATGAGCTGATCGTCATGGTCAGCCAGCGTCTCCAGCATGGAAAAGCGCGCGGTCTTTTCGCGATCGAGGGCATCCCCTTCAAGCGGAACCAATTCCGATGCGGCATGCTCGCGATAGACGAAGGCGCGCTCGAGCGCGAGATCGACGAACCCGCTGATCAGGTCGCCCGAGAAGGATGGGATCTGCCGCAACAGCAGCTTGCCGCGGGATGCCGGCTGCAAGATCGTCAACACGTCGTGAATGGTCGCGTCGGCCTTGTCGATCTTGTTGAGGAAAAGGAATTGGGGGATCTTCTGATCTTCCAGCTCACGCAGAATGAGATGCAGTTGCGGAACTTTCTTTTCGTCGAGCTCGCAGACCACCACCGCCGCATCGACGGCAGGCAGGGCCGCGCGCATCTCGTGCACGAATTCGATGGAGCCCGGGCAATCTATGAAGGTGTAGCCGTCGCCCATGAACTGCGTCGTGGCGACGGAAATCTCTACGCTCATCTTGTGGTAGCGCGCTTCCTTGCTGGCGTCGCCTACGGTATTTCCGGCCTCCACCGTTCCCTGCCGCTGGATGGTACCGGTGCGGGCAAGGATAGCTTCCAGCAAGGTCGTCTTGCCGCTCTGAAACGGGCCCACCAGCGCAATGCACCGTGGACCCGTAGCTCTAGTGCCGTTCTGTGCCATATCGCCTCCCAAACACCGAGGTGCGGCCTCTGCGGGGCCGTTCAGCCCATCGTTTCAGGACCGAGGGGGGCTTTGCAAGAGGCGCGCCGCCCCCCGTCCCTTTATTTCAAATTCCCGCAAAACCGCTGGATGCGCCGGCAGGCTTCCTCCACATCTTCGGTCTTGGTGGCGTAGGAGATGCGAAACGCGGGGCCAAAGCCGAACGGAGTACCCTGCACCACCGCCACCCCTTCCGCTTCCAGAAGCTCGGTGACGAAATCTTCGTCGGTCGCGAGCTTCCTTCCGCTCGGCGCTACTCTCCCCATGGTATCGGCGCAGGAGGGATAGACATAGAACGCGCCTTCGGGCTTGGGGCAATGAATGCCGCGCGACTGGTTGAGCATGGAGACGCAGAGGTCGCGCCGCTCCTTGAAGATGCGATTGTGCTCGGCAATGAAGTCCTGCGGGCCGTCCAGCGCTTCCACCGCGGCCCATTGCGAGACCGCGGTCGGATTCGACGTCGACTGCGATTGAATCATGGCCATGGCCTTGATGAGCGGCTCGGGCCCGCCGGCATAGCCGATGCGCCATCCCGTCATGCAATAGGTTTTCGATACTCCGTTCACGGTGAGAGTGCGATCGTACAGCCTGGGCTCGATCTGTGCCGGGGTGGTGAACTCGAAATGGTCGTAGACCAGATGCTCATACATGTCGTCCGTCATCACCAGAATATCCGGGTGGCGAACGAGCACGTCAGTCAGTTGCTTGAGTTCCGCGCGGGTATAGGCGGCCCCGGTAGGGTTTGAAGGGGAGTTGAGCAGCACCCATTTGGTTTTGCTGGTAATGGCGCGCTCGAGCGCTTCCGGCTTCATCTTGAAGCCCGATTCGAGTGTTGTAGGGACACCGACCGGCTCGCCCCCGGCCAGCATGACCATGTCGGGATAACTCACCCAATACGGCGCCGGTATGATCACTTCGTCGCCGGGATCAAGCGTTGCGACGAATGCATTGTAGAGGACCTGTTTGCCTCCGGTCCCGACGATGATCTGGCTCGGCTTGTAATCCAGGCCGTTCTCGCGCTTGAACTTCCGCGCGATGGTCGCCTTGAGCTCGGGAATCCCGTCGACTGCGGTGTACTTGGCCGCCTTGCCGCCCTCGATGGCCTTGATCGCGGCGCGCTTGACGTTTTCGGGAGTGTCGAAGTCAGGTTCTCCCGCCCCGAGCCCAATGACGTCCCGGCCGGCGGCTTTCAGCGCACGCGCCTTGTCGGTCACGGCTATCGTAGCCGAGGGTTTGATGCGGCTCAGCGATTGCGCCAGCAGCGTCATGACGATCTCCGCTTGCCCAGAAGTCGCTGCTTCGTAGTAGGCGTCCCCGTCCGCGGCAAGTCCCAGCGTGCAAAGATCAGCGTACCTCACCCCCCGTCCCGGCTACTAAACGCCTCGACCCGCCTCTGACACAGCGCTAGGATGAAGGCGGGTGCGAGGCATTGTTCGCGAGAGGGTGCCATGCGGCTTTCGTCCGACCAAATCCGACTGTTCGACGAGCAAGGCTTTATCTTTTTTCCGAGCTGTTTCTCGCCGGAAGAGATGGAGTTGCTGCGTGGCGAAGCGGAGGAGATTTTGCACAGCCATCGCCAGGAAGTCTGGCGCGAGAAGACAGGAGCCCCGCGTACGGCCTTTGCCGCCCACACTTATAACGAAGCGTTTCGGCTGATGGCCCATGACCGGCGCCTCGTCGATCCGTTGCAGCAGCTGTTTGGGGAAGGCGTTTACGTCCACCAGTTCAAGATCAACGCCAAGGCGGCGTTCGAAGGCGATGTGTGGCAATGGCATCAGGATTACGGCACCTGGGCGCGGGATGATGGCATGCCGCAGCCGCGTGCCATGAACATCTCGATATTTCTCGACGAGGTCCTCCCGATCAACGGGCCGCTGATGCTGATTCCAAGGAGCCACAAATACGGCACCCTTGCCGCCGGCCACGACACCAGCACGACCTCATATCCGCTGTGGACGCTGGATGCGCAAACGGTCACTCGGCTTTGCAGCGACGCCGCTCCGCCCGGCGGCATCGGTATCGTGGCTCCTACCGGGAAGCCCGGCTCGGTATTGATGTTTCACGGCAATCTTGTGCATGCCTCGCCCCCCAACATCACGCCATACCCGCGCAAGATCGTCTATCTCACGCTGTGCGCGGTATCCAACCACATCACCAAGTTCACGCGGCCGGAATGGATCGCGCATCGTGACTTTGCGCCGATTGTGCCGGTCGATGATGATGCCCTCCTCGCCTATGCCCGCGCCCGTCGCGTAGCAGCCGAGTGATTCGGGCCTCAGCGAGCAAGCGCAGTGGCTTAGACGCCGAAGATCATTCGGCGCATTAGTGCATCGCAAAAATCTGATTGCACTGCAGCGTACATTCGTGCGCCGATGTCATGACATTGCCGCCGTAATGCCCTAGGGAAGCGAGGCACGGGAATCGAGCGTGTCCGCCGCGATGAAGGCAAACGGATGTATACCCTCTATTCGATGCAGCGCTCCGGCAACAGCTACAAGGTGCGGCTAGCGCTTGCGCAGCTGCGCATCCCTTACCGGCTGGTCGAGGTCGACATCCTGAAAGGCGAGAGCCGCACCCCGGAATTTCTCGCCAGGAACCCGAACGGTCAGGTGCCGCTGCTGGAAGCAGCGCCTGGTCGGTATCTCGCGGAATCCAACGCGATCCTCTGGCACCTTGCCAGCAGAACACCATTGCGGCCGGAGCACCGAATTGATCGTGCCGAGGCGCTGCAATGGATGTTCTTCGAGCAGCACAGCATCGAGCCCAATATCGGCTCGGCCTATTTCTGGCTTACCCTGGTCAAGGGCGGGCGCGACCTGCAGCAGCACGCGCTTGAAGACTGGATGGAAGAGGGTAACCGGGCGCTCGGCGTGATGGAAAAGCACCTGAAGCATCACCGCTACTTCGCAGCAAAACGCTACACTGTCGCCGATCTCGCGCTCTATGCCTATACTCATTTGGCGCACAAGTGCGACTTTGACCTCGGCCCCTTCCCCGCGATTCGCGCGTGGCTCGCCCGCGTCGAGGCCCAGCCGGATCATGTTTCCATGGATTGGCGGCCGGAAAGCTCCGCACCTCTGCGCAAGGTCAGTCAGAGCGCGTGATGCTAAAAGTCAGACAGCGTCGCGTCCGATCCAAGTGTGACATGAAAGCAGCGAACGTCGACAAAATGCTCCGGCGTTAACCCTTCATTAACTCAAAACATGAAAACGCCCTTCTTCATCAAAGCCTTTGCCTAACTCCGGTCGAATAGGTGCCGGCATCGCCCGCGAATCTCGATGCGAGATTGGGGACTGATTCGCGGAGCTGATATGTCCAGGACATCGACCCCGGTCGCCGAGACCGAACAAGAGGGCCGGCACGGCTGCGCCGCCAGACCCAGGTCTGTCGCGTTCCTCGAATTGATCATCACTGCGGCACTCGCGCTGTCCACGGCTGTTGCCGCGACCGCCGTCTCAATTGGGATGGCCCGCGCCGGGGTGTCCGCCTCCAGCACCGACGGCGAGAACCCGGCATTCGCGGTCGGGTTGGGCATCGCGTGCCTGTTATGGGCGACACCCACGCTGGGCGCGATCATGGCGGCAAGGCAGCGACCGAATTGACAAGCTAGCGGGTTTCGGGCGGGCCGGTCGGGGGAAGTCACTGCCGCGCGTCGGGAGATGCGCGGCAGTGATGTTTTGGCATGTGCTCTGCCAACATCACTCCAGCTTGATATTTGCCCCCTGGATGATAGGCCACCATTTCTCCATCTCGGCTTTGTGAAACGCAGCGAGCGCCTCGGGCGTCTGCTCCTCGCGCGGCGCAATCACGTGACCGAGCTCGGTCAGCCGCTGCCGCACGGTCGCATCCGCCAACGTGTCGACGAGCGCGGCGTTGAGCTTTGCAATCGCTCCGTCCGGGCTGCCTTTGGCAGCCCATAGGCCGTTCCAGAAGGAAATGTACATGCCCGACATTCCCATCTCATCGAAGGTGGGGACGTCCGGTGCGGCCGGCCAGCGCGATTTGGACATGACCGCGAAGGCTTTCATCTTACCGGCGCGCAAGAAAGAAAGAGTTTGCGAGGCCTCAGCGCAGAACATGTCGATCTGCCCCGAGACCAGGTCCTGCATGACCGGTGCGCCGCCGCGGTAGGGAACCAGCTGAAAGCTCGTTGCCGTCTTCTGCTGGAGGTAGAGCAGGCACACGTGCGCCGCGCTTCCGGCACCGACGGTCGCCGCGGATGCCTTGCCGGGATTGGCCCTGAGCCAGTCGATCAGCTCCTTTGCGTTTTTCGCGGGAAGGTCGGTCTTGCCGACCAGCATCATCGGTGTCGCGCTGATCAGCCCTATCGGGCGCATCTCCAAGACGGCATCATGCGCGGCCGGATACATGGCACCGGCCGACGTGGCTCGTCCAGTTCCCGATGCTCAGGGTGTAACCGTCGGGGGCAGCTTGTGCAGCCCGCGCAACCCCGATGCTCGCGCCGGCACCGCTGACGTTCTCGATCACGATGGGCTGCCCGAGTACGACACGCATGCGGTCGGAGAGAATCCGGGCCAGGGTATCGGTCGGCCCTCCGGCCGGGAATGGCACGATCACCGTCACCGGATGGGAGGGGAACGGGTCGGCATGACCGGCCGTCCCGAGCCCGACCACAGCGGCAAGCACGACGGCAATCGATGCAGGTCTCATGTCATCTCCTTGGTCATGGACGGCAACGATGACATGAGGCTTATTATGCCAACAAGTCAGTGCTGCTGTCATTCCACGCCAATGATCATCGCCATCGACGGGCCGGCGGCCTCCGGCAAGGGAACATTGGGCAAGCGCCTCGCGGCGCACTACGCCCTGCACCACCTGGACACCGGGCTCATTTACCGTGCGCTCGCGAAGACGCTGCTTGATCGAGGGCATCGGCTCGATGACGTTGAGCAGGCGGTCGGCGCGGCAGCCGCGCTCGATCCGACGACGTTTGACCCCGCCGAGCTCAAGCGGCATGCGATCGGCGAGGCCGCCTCGATCGTCTCCGCCATCCCGCGGGTACGCGCGGCCCTGCTGGCATTCCAGCGCGAATTCGGACGCAAACCGCCCGGTGCTGTGCTTGATGGCCGTGACATAGGCACGGTCGTGTTCCCTGATGCCGAGGTGAAGATCTTCGTGACCGCCAGCCCCGAGGTGCGCGCCAGCCGCCGCGCAGCCGAGCTCGAGGGCGAAGGTCAAGGCATTGACGTAGCCGAGGTCCTCACGGACATCCGCCGTCGTGATGCGCGCGACGGCAGTCGCGCGGCGGCTCCGCTGAAGGCCGCTCCCGATGCATACTTGCTCGACACGACGCATTTGGATATAGACGCGGCATTCCGGGCCGCCGTCGATATCGTCGAAGCCGTCCGCGCAGGCCGGAAACGCGGCTGACCGCGTTTCCGTTGTGGAGGAAGAGCCTGCTCCGCCCGCTTCGTTGCACGGCGCGCCGGATGTTCAAGCATCGATCGCTGGGTCGAAAGGCCGGGCCGCTCGCAAGCGGAACGTCAATGGCGTTCTCGCAAGTGAAGGCGGGCGGCAGATCCGGAGAAAGCTGCCGATAGAAAGTGCCAGCCGATAATCACAATCGCCGTTCACCTCAGGAGTATTCATGGCCACCCCTCACATTCCCGCTGCCGTAAGCACCGCTGCTCCCTCGCGCGAAGATTTCGCCAAAATGCTGGACGAGTCCTTCAGCGATGGCAGTCCGCAGGAAGGGACTGTCGTGAAAGGAACGGTAGTGGGCATCGAAAAGGACGTAGCGGTCATCGATGTCGGGGCCAAAACCGAGGGGCGTGTGGCGCTGCGCGAATTTGCCGGACCGGGGCGCCAGCCTGACATCAAGATCGGCGACACCGTCGAGGTTTATCTCGAGCGGGTGGAGAATGCGCTCGGCGAGGCCGTGCTCTCGCGCGACAAGGCGCGGCGCGAGGAAAGCTGGGGCAAGCTGGAGAAGGCCTTCAATAGCAATGAAAAGGTGCAAGGCGTCATCTTCAATCAAGTCAAAGGGGGCTTTACCGTCGATCTCGATGGCGCCGTGGCCTTCCTGCCGCGAAGTCAAGTCGATATTCGACCTATTCGCGACGTCTCCCCGCTGATGAACCAGCCGCAGCCGTTCCAGATCCTCAAGATGGATCGCCGCCGCGGAAACATCGTGGTCTCTCGACGCACCGTGCTGGAAGAGACCCGCGCCGAGCAGCGCCAGGAGCTCGTGCAGAATCTCGAGGAGGGTCAGGTCATCGACGGGGTCGTCAAGAACATCACGGACTACGGGGCTTTCGTGGATCTCGGCGGCATCGATGGGCTGTTGCATGTGACCGATATCGCCTGGCGGCGCGTCAATCATCCGAGCGAAGTGCTCAACATCGGACAGCAGGTGCGGGTGAAGATCGTCAAGATCAACCACGACACCCACCGGATCTCGCTCGGCATGAAACAGCTGCAGGATGATCCCTGGCAGGGAATCGAAGCGAAGTATCCCGTCGGCGCCCGCTTCACGGGACGGGTCACCAACATCACGGATTACGGCGCGTTCGTCGAGCTCGAGCCCGGCATCGAGGGCCTTATCCACGTCTCCGAGATGTCATGGACCAAGAAGAACGTGCATCCCGGAAAGATCGTGTCGACCTCGCAAGAGGTGGAAGTGCAGGTGCTCGAGGTCGATCCGGTGAAGCGCCGCATCTCGCTTGGGCTCAAGCAGACCATGCGCAACCCCTGGGAGGGTTTCGTGGAGAAACATCCTCCCGGCTCGATCGTCGAGGGTGAGGTCAAGAACAAGACGGAATTCGGTCTGTTCCTGGGGCTCGAGGGGGATATCGACGGCATGGTGCACCTCTCCGATCTCGACTGGAAGCGACCCGGCGAGCAAGTGATCGACGAGTACAAGAAAGGCGACAAGGTCAATGCCAAGGTGCTGGATGTCGATGTCGAGAAAGAGCGGATCTCGCTTGGCATCAAGCAGCTCGAAGGCGACCCGATGGAGGCGGCCGGCGATGTCAAGAAGGGCTCGGTTGTGACCTGCGAGGTGACGGAGGTCAAGGAAGGCGGGCTCGAGGTGAAGATCGTCGGTACCGATCTCACCACGTTCATCAAACGTGCGGAGCTGGCGCGTGATCGCGGCGAGCAGAGGCCGGAGCGCTTCGCGGTCGGGCAAAAGGTCGACGCGCGGATCATCCAGTTCGACCGCCGCACGCGCAAGGTGCAGGTATCGATCAAGGCGCTCGAGGTGGCAGAGGAGAAGGAGGCGATCGCCCAGTATG
Organism: uncultured Alphaproteobacteria bacterium; assembly: GCA_963841705.1. Lineage (GTDB taxonomy): Bacteria > Pseudomonadota > Alphaproteobacteria > Rhizobiales > Xanthobacteraceae > VAZQ01. Next base: position 27,041 of record CAWJDY010000037.1, on the reverse strand, counting down.
GCTCCTCTGATTCCGGCGCCACTCTCGGCGACATCCTTGGAACGGCGCTCAAGCGTGCCACAGAAAAGCCATCTGACAAGCCGCTGGAGAAGCCTGACGAGCCGCTGGAGAACCTGGAGAACAAGGAATAGGTTTGGAGATCAAGCATGTCGCTCGATGCTGACGTGATCGTCGATCGCCGCCGCATGCGGCGCAAGCTGACTTTCTGGCGCGCGCTTGCGGTCGTGCTCGCCATCGGCGCAGTGATCGCTCTGGGTATTGCCCTGCGGCTTCCCGGAACCTCCATGCTCACAGGCCGGCCGGGCGGCTCGATCGCCCGTGTCGCCATCACCGGCCTGATCCGAACCGACCAGGATCGAGTTGAGGCGTTGGAACGACTGGAGAAGTCGCGCGCTCCGGCCGTGATCGTGCACATCAACAGTCCCGGGGGCACCACCTCAGGCTCCGAGCAGCTGTACGATTCGTTGATGCGGCTCAGAGAGCACAAGCCGGTTGTCGTCGTCGTGGACGGGCTGGCCGCGTCCGGCGGCTACATCACGGCCATCGCCAGCGACTATATCGTTGCGCAGGAAACATCCCTGATCGGCTCGATTGGGGTGCTGTTCCAGTACCCCAATGTCCAAGATCTTCTCAAAACCCTCGGCATCAAGGTCGAGGAAATTAAATCAAGCCCGCTCAAAGCAGCGCCCAACGGGTTCGAGCCAACCTCCCCGGAAGCGCGAGCGGCGATTGAATCCATTGTCTCCGATTCCTACGCCTGGTTCCGCGGCCTGGTGCAAGCGCGGCGCCATCTCGACGCTGCAGATCTGGAGCGCGTCGCGGATGGGCGGGTTTTCACCGGCCGTCAGGGCGTCCCGCTCAAGCTGATCGACGAGCTCGGGGACGAACGGAACGCGCTTGCCTGGCTGGCGAAAGCGAAAAACATCGATCCGAAAACGCCGGTTAGTGACTATCGCTTGCACGGCCGGCTGAGCGATCTGCCTTTCCTGCACACCATGGCAATCTCAGCTCTCGAAGCCGTGGGCCTGAACGCGTTCGCGCAGCGCATTCAGAGCTGGGGCAGCGTGCAGGCGGTAGACCGACTCAACCTTGACGGTCTATTGGCGCTTTGGCAGCCTCCGCTCGGGAACTAGACGCGCGTAAACGAACCCTCCGCCCCCATGGGTGGGAATGGCACCATGCGAATGAGGCTTGGGCCCGAATACTGAACCTGGATTTCTCCGCCCCACCAGATCGGCATCGTCGATGATCAAATCCGAGCTCGTTCAGCGTATCTCCTTGCAGAACCCGCACCTCTATCAGCGCGACGTCGAGCACATCATCAATGCCATCCTTGATGAGATCACTGCCGCCATGGCGCGGGGCGATCGGGTCGAGCTGCGTGGTTTCGGGGCCTTCTCGGTCAAGAACCGGCCGGCGCGTACCGGACGCAATCCGCGCACCGGTGCGCATGTTTCCGTCGAAAAGAAGTCGGTGCCGTTCTTCAAGACCGGAAAGGAGATGCGTGAGCGGCTCAACCGTCCTGTCGCGGCTGAAGCGGCAATGGCACAGTAACTGAGGCGCCGCGCCCTTGAATCATCATTCAACCGCGTGAACGCCACCCGCCCCGGGACTGCGCGGACAGCTGTCCCGCAACTGATACATTACGGAACGAACGGACATGTTGCGCAAGCTCGTCACGGGATTGATCCTCGTACCGCTCGCGATCCTGTTCGTCGCTTTTGCCGTGGCGAACCGGCATAGCGTCATCGTGACGCTTGATCCCTTCGACCAGGCGCATCCTGCCTTGGCGGTTGCAGTACCCTTGTTTGCATTGCTGCTGGGAGTGGCGATCGCCGGGGTTGTGCTTGGCGGCGCGGCCGCCTGGATCAGACAGGCTAAATGGCGACGCGCTGCAAGGCTGGCGCAAGCGCAAGCCCGCGGGCTTGCTGCCGAGCTCGACCGGGTGAAGCAACAGCTGGGAGAGCCGCGCCAGCTGGGTAATCCGGTTTCACAGTCCGGCTACCACCCGCGACTGACCATTCACCCGCCCGCGGCCCCAGCGGGCTAATCACTGGATTGATGGCTCTGATCGTCAAGATTTGCGGTTTGAACTCGGCGGAAGCGGTGGACGCGGCGCTCGAGTGCGGCGCCGACATGATCGGATTCGTGTTCTTTCCGCCGTCTCCCCGCAACATCGGATTCGCCACCGCCCGCGTCTTACGTGAGCGCGTGCGCGGGCGAGCGCTCAAGGTGGCCCTTTCGGTCGATGCCACCGACGCGCTGCTCACGCAGATCATCGACAGCCTCGCGCCCGACCTGCTGCAGCTGCACGGTCGCGAGAGCCCGGAGCGTGTGAGCGCGGTGCGGCACCGGTTTGGACTGCCGGTCATGAAGGCGCTGCCGATTGCGGAAAAGGCCGATCTGTCAGCGATCGGCGCCTACGAGCATCGGGCGGATCGACTGATATTCGACGCCCGCGCCCCACGCGACGCCTCGCGCCCCGGCGGCCTCGGCCGCAGCTTCGACTGGCACTTGCTGCGCAATGTTGAAACGGCGGCACCCTTCATGCTCTCTGGCGGGCTTGACGCGGAGAACGTGGCAGAAGCCCTGCGTGTCACCCGAGCGCCGGGGGTCGATGTGTCATCCGGGATCGAGCGCGCTCCCGGCGAGAAGGATCCCGACCGGATCCGCGCCTTCGTGGCCGCGGCGAGGCGTGCGACCGAGAAGCAGATCGCGGCGAGCAACTGATGACCATCCAGCAGCGCAATTCGTTCCGCACCGGCCCCGACGAGCGCGGTCATTTCGGCCTCTATGGCGGCCGGTTTGTCGCTGAGACCCTGATGCCGCTCATTCTGGAGCTCGAGCGTGCCTATGCGCAAGCGAAGAAGGATCCTGCCTTTCAGATTGAGATCGATCGGCACCTCAAGCACTACATCGGCCGGCCATCGCCGCTCTATTTCGCCGAGCGCCTGACCGCGCATCTCGGCGGCGCGAAGATCTACTTCAAGCGCGAAGATCTCAATCACACCGGCGCCCACAAGGTGAACAACGTCCTCGGACAAATCCTGCTGGCGCAGCGCATGGGCAAGCGGCGGGTCATCGCGGAAACCGGCGCGGGCATGCACGGCGTCGCCACCGCGACGCTCTGCGCGAAATTCGCTCTCCAGTGCATCGTCTATATGGGCGTGGTGGACGTCGAGCGGCAGAAGCCGAACGTGCAGCGAATGCAGGCGTTGGGGGCCGAGGTGCGGCCGGTCACCTCGGGATCGCAGACGCTCAAGGACGCGATGAACGAAGCGTTGCGGGATTGGGTGACCAACGTCGCCGACACGTTCTATTGCATCGGAACGGTCGCGGGCCCGCACCCCTACCCGATGATGGTGCGCGACTTCCAGTGCATCATCGGAAACGAGACGCGCGAGCAGATGATGGAGGTCGAAGGCCGCCTCCCCAATTCTCTGATCGCGTGCATCGGCGGCGGCTCGAACGCGATGGGGCTGTTCTATCCCTTCCTCGACGACCTTGAGGTCGAGATCTATGGGGTGGAAGCGGCGGGCCATGGCCTCGGCAGCGGGCAGCATGCCGCTTCGATTGCCGGCGGTCGTCCGGGCGTGCTGCATGGAAATCGCACCTATCTGCTGATGGACGACGACGGTCAGATCAAGGAGGCGCACTCGATCTCGGCCGGTCTCGACTATCCCGGTATCGGCCCCGAGCACGCCTGGCTCAATGACGTAAAACGGGTGCAATATCTCTCGGCGACCGATGATGAGGCAGTGGCGGCGTTCGAGCTCTGCTCGCGCCTGGAAGGGATCATTCCGGCGCTCGAGCCGGCGCATGCGCTCGCTCGCGTCATGGATCTCGCTCCACGCAAGCCGCGGGAGCATTTGATGGTGCTCAATTTGTCCGGGCGCGGCGACAAGGACCTCGCCAGCGTGGCCGAGTATGTCAAGCGACGCCGCGGCGATCAGGTCCACTGACAGGGGATCGAGGCTGTTTGATGAGCAGGCAGAAGCTCGTCGGATGGGTTCTGATCGTCGTCTCGGCTGCCTACATTCTCTATTTCCTGAAGGTCAGGCTGCTCGAATCCGGGCCCGCCCCGGAAAAAAAGGAGTGGGTACAATTCATCGGCTCGGTCCTCATATTCATGCTTGGCACGATGAATGTCCGTATGGCGGCGATGCGCGCCCGCCGGCGCGACCGGCTGCCCCATAGCAAGACATGACCATCACGCGGATCGACCGGAAATTTGCTGCGCTCAAAGCGGAAGGTCGGGCGGCGCTGGTCACCTTCATTACCGCAGGCGATCCCGACCCGGAGACCTCGCTTGCCATTCTGCAGGCGCTGCCGGCGGCGGGCGCGGACGTGATCGAGCTCGGGATGCCGTTTTCCGATCCGATGGCGGACGGGCCCGCAATCCAGCTCTCCTCTCAGCGCGCCCTCAAGTGCGGCCAGACCTTGCACAAGACGCTCGACATGGTGCGGGCATTTCGCCGCTCCGCCGACGACGTGCCCATTGTCCTCATGGGCTACTACAATCCGATCTACGCCTACGGCGTAGGCCCGTTTCTGCGGGATGCAAAAGATGCAGGCGTGGATGGTCTGATCGTCGTCGATTTGCCGCCGGAGGAGGATGAGGAACTGTGTCTGCCCGCGTTGCAGGCGGGACTCAACTTTGTTCGCCTTGCTACCCCGACGACGGATGAGCGCCGTCTGCCCGCCGTCCTCGCGAATACGTCGGGGTTCGTCTACTACGTCTCGATCACCGGCATTACCGGCACGGCCGCGCCCGACGCAGCGAGGACGGCCGAAGCGGTCGCCCGCATCAAGCGCCATTGCCGGCTACCGGTTGCGGTCGGGTTCGGGGTGCGCACCGCGGATCAGGCAGCCGCCATTGCTCGCGGTGCTGACGGCGTGGTGGTGGGATCGGCGCTGGTCTCGGCGGTCAAGGACAGCCTCGATGCGGGCGGCAAGGCGACGCAGAGTACCGTGCGGGCGGTGACCGGTCTCGTCGCGCAGCTTGCGCGCGGCGTGCGCGCGGCGCCGGCGGGAGAGCGGGTCGCGGGCGATCTCTCCTGAGCCGGCAGCAGGGCGTGGGACGCGGGAGATGGACGCAGGCTGTGCCCGGTTATACATGAAGGCTGCATGAACTGGATATCCAACGTCGTCCGCCCGAAGATTTGGAACTACTTCGTCCGGCGCGACACCCCCGAGCATCTCTGGATCAAGTGTCCGGAGACGGGGCAACTCGTGTTCTACAAGGACGTGGAGGCGAACCAGTTCGTCATTCCCGGATCGAACTATCACATGCGAATGAGCGCGCCGGCGCGTCTGAAATCGATGTTCGACAATCAGACCTGGTTCGACGTCGCGGTCCCCGATGTCCCGGTCGATCCGCTGCGATTTCGGGATGAGCGCCGCTACACGGATCGCCTCAAGGATGCACGCAGCAAGACCGGCACCAACGATGCGATCAAGCTCGGGTTCGGCAAGCTCGAGGGTCTGCCGGTAGTGATCGGGGTGCAGGACTTCGATTTCATGGGCGGGTCGCTTGGCATGGCGGCGGGTGAAGCCGTGATCAAGGGCCTGGAGACTGCGGTCGACAAGGGCACGCCGTTCGTCATGTTCGCAGCCTCGGGCGGCGCGCGCATGCAGGAGGGCATTCTATCCCTGATGCAGCTTCCGCGTACCACGGTCGCGGTCCAGATGATGCGCGAGGCGGGGAAGCCCTACATTGTCGTTCTCACCAACCCGACCACCGGCGGCGTGACCGCTTCCTATGCCATGCTGGGGGATGTGCACATCGCGGAACCTGGTGCGCTCATCGGTTTTGCCGGCCCGCGGGTCATCGAGCAGACTATTCGCGAGAAACTGCCGGACGGCTTTCAGCGTGCCGAATATCTGAGAGAGCACGGGATGGTGGACATGGTCGTGCAGCGCCACCAGCTGCGGGGAACGATAGCCAATCTCTGCCGGCTGCTGACCAAGGCGCGTCCACGCCCGCCGGCGGATAATCCGCCCGCTCCGGCGCCTGGCGAGGCGTAGTCTACAGCTCAAATCCTCCTCGCCCCCTATACATTCCGCTCTGCTGCGCGTTTGCTGGGGCCGAGCCGGTCTCGGGCCACACAACGACTTAATGACCTCTATCGACCACGTTGTCGCAAGACTTACCGCGCTCCATCCCAAGCGGATCGACCTTTGCCTCGACCGCATGTGGCGCATTCTCGCGGCGCTCGATCATCCCGAACGCTCCTTGCCGCCGGTCATCCACATTGCCGGCACGAACGGGAAAGGGTCCACCATCGCTTTCATGCGCGCCATTCTGGAGGCAGCGGGTCGGCGCGTACATGCCTACACATCTCCGCATCTCGTGCGTTTCAACGAGCGGTTCCGGTTGGCCGGCCCGGGCCCGGGCACCCTGGTGTCGGACCATGCGCTCGCCGAAGCTCTGGCCCAGTGTGAACGTGCCAATGCCGACGCGCCGATCACTGTCTTCGAGATCACGACCGCTGCGGCCCTCCTCCTGTTCGCCCGCAACCCGGCCGATGTGCTGCTCCTGGAAGTCGGCTTGGGCGGCCGGCTGGATGCAACCAACGTCGTGGAGCGCCCGCTCGCGACTGTGATCACTCCGGTCTCGCTCGATCACGCCGAGTATCTCGGCGACAGCCTGGGCAAGATCGCCACGGAGAAGGCCGGCATCCTCAAGAACGGCGTCCCCGCGATCATTGCAGCCCAACCCCGTGATGCGCTCGCCGCGATCGAACGCGCGGCTGCGCGCCTCAAGGTGCCCGTGAGAATTGCGGGGGAGGACTGGATCGCCACCGAAGAGCGCGGGCGCCTGGTGTATCAGGACGAGGCCGGGCTGCTCGATCTTCCTGCCCCAAGGCTTTTCGGCCGTCACCAGTTCGAGAATGCCGGGGTGGCGATTGCAGCGCTGCGCGCGATCCGCGGCATTGATCTTCCCGCTCCGGCTTTCGAGACCGGGGTCATGAAGGCCGACTGGCCGGCGCGCATGCAACTCCTCTCGCAAGGCAAGCTCGCTGCCCTCGTCCCGACCGGGGGCGAGCTTTGGCTTGACGGCGGCCACAACCCCCATGGCGCCCATGCGATCGCCAATGCGCTCGCCGACTTGGAGGAACGCGTCTCACGTCCGCTCATTCTTGTCGTGGGCATGTTGGCGACCAAGGACTGCCTGGGTTTCCTGAAGGCCTTTGCCGGGCTCGCCCGGCATGTTGTCGCCGTGCCGATCCGGGATCAGGAGAGGAGCTTGCCGGCCGATGCGATCGCCGACGCGGCACGCTCGCTGGGAATTCCTGCGCAGGCGAGCGGCGACCTCCCCTCGGCCCTGATGGCGACCCGCACCTTCGATGTCAGTCCAGCCCCTCGAATTCTGATTACGGGCTCGCTCTACCTCGCCGGGGAAGCACTCTCGGCAAATGGCACGCCGCCGGAGTGATGAACGCTCGACTCGACGTTGCGCATGCAAGGCGGGCAGGGCGCGACCGCGCAGGTTGCAACCGCCTGTTTCTCTTATCCTGAGTTGATCAAAACTCCGCATGGAATCGCAGGGCGTAAAACGACACCGGTCCGCGGTCGGCATTGTAGGCCGGGTCCGCGATGAACTGATAGTCAAAAGTCAGCACCGACCATTTGTTGAGGCTGCAGGCATAGTAGGCCTCCAGTATCTTCTCCGGCCGGTAGTTGAGCTGGCCGTCGCCGATCAATATGCCAAGCCCGCCGGCGGCGAAATAGGCGCGGGCCTCAGGCGAAAGCCCGTTGATCACGCCGGCCACGCCGATCTTGTCGTCCGGGCGTCCCCAGCCCTTGCCTTTGAGCACAGCGCCCAGCGAGAAGCTTTCATTGACATCGGTCCAGCCGAGGATCTCGGTCTTCCCTGCGTTCCAGCTCGTGCGCGAGAACAGGCCGAGCTGATCCGTGAGCGCCTGCTCGACATTGACCACGAAGCCGTAGTTGGTTCGTGTATTCCGGGTGAGTGTGATATCGGGGTAGTTGGGAGTGTCAGGGGGCTCCGCGAGTGCTTCCGAATAGCTGCCCGCGTTGCCAATGTTCGCCCATGCCATCAGGCGCAGCTTACCGGGCCGAGAGAACAGCGAATAACGTAATTCCAGCTCGTCGATGTACTCGCCGTGTTTGGTAATTTGGGTATCAAACCGGTTCTCGTTGGAGAGCACGGGAAGCAGGAAATAGCCGACACGAAATGCCCAGTATTTTTGATTGAAGTCGACCGCAGCCCCCCATGTGTAGCCGACCTTGTCCATATCCCAATCGTAGGCGCCGCAGCATTGCAAATTCCAGTTGAGGAAGCTCGTGCGCGGGTCGTGGGAATAGGCGTTGTTGTCGAACAGGTCGGTCACCTGGAACTTGCCGGCTGTAACGGTGATGCGCGAGATGTCCTGCTTGCCGGCGAGCTGGTTCTGACCGTCCTCCATCGTCTCCTGCTCGCCGCCGAGCCCGAAGGTCTGGCGCACAAAGACGCGCCCTATGTTCATGCGCGGCATCGGGAAGCCCGACTTTTGTGCTTCGCCATTGGGGAAGCCGCCCAGTCCGAATGTATCGCTGAGACCGTTGCCCTGCATCCACTCGGGATCGACGTAGATTTCGGTACCGGCCCATGGCCGCATGCCGATGAAGGCGGTAGCGCTCGTCGTATTCTTGTATTGGCTGCCGCCAAAAAGGCTGTTGTCGCCGAAGTAGGGCGAATGGAACTGCCCATAGCCCTGCCCGATGAAGGTGAGCTGCCCGTGGACATTCCAGTTGCCCGAGGCGAGCAGCTGCGGATCGCTGGTCCAGCTTCCGACCGAGCCAGGATTCCCCCAGTCGAACTGGCGGTTGAGCCCTAGCCGCACCGTCTGGAGGTCGAATGATGATTGGTAGCTCGCGCCGGACGGAAACGCGCCGGCAACGTCTCCGAAATGGTAGTAGAGGTATTCCAGCTTTGCGGTCCAATCCGCGGCGATGGCCACTTCGGCGCCCATGCCGGCCGCCCATCCGGTGTGCGTGCGCAGAACCCTGTCCTCGTCGGCGAGAAGGCCGGGAGTTTCACCCAGGCGCGCCTGCGACCAGGCGAATCCGCCGGTTGCGTAGATCAGCCAATGACCGGACGCATAGCCCAACCGCCCGCGCAGCGTAGCGACGTAATCGATCTGGTCGGTGACGGCCGTGCCTTCTGCCGTCCCCAGTCCCGCGGCCAATCCACTCTCGAAAAACTCGGGGAACGAGATGTCCGCTTCAGCACCGACCATGAGCCGGGAGGGCAATAGGTAATTGTACCCTGCCTGGAAACCGCCGTACATGCTCCCGAATGTCGGGGCCGATGTCGTGGGGTTGATCGCCGGGTTAGCGTCAAACAGGGTGTTGCTCACCCAGCCCCGGCTGTAGCCGACGTGGCCGCCGAAATAGAGGCCGGTCCAGGTCCATACTGTCTCGGCCGGCGTCTTTGCCTTCCGCGATTTGCCGGAGGCAGCTTCTTCCTTGTCGCCGGACGCCGCGCTCGGATCGATCCTGTAGTTGAGGCCAAGCCGCAGGATGTCATCAGTGATGCGGGTATTGAGCGCGAGCAGGAGCGGCGTCGCATTCAGCGGGTCGGCGGTGGCAGTTGAAGCGTTGCCGAAGTCCATGTGCACGTATTCGATCTTGCCTGTCCAGTTACCCCCCAGATGCGATTCAATGCCTGCACCGGCCGTCCAGCCCGCCTTGGTCCTCTCGTCGATATCAAAGAGAGGTGCGACCATGGCGGTCGAATTGACAATAGTTCCAACGTTCCAAATTCCGGCAAATGCTACGCCGCCAGTTGCATAGACCACCGTATACGGTGTGACGACCGCGCCCAGCCGTCCGCGCACGGTTGCGAACCAATCCAGTTTGTAATCGTGTGCGACTGTTACCGGCGTGTCCACATCGGTGATGGCGGCGTTGCAGATCGCGCCTGGGCACACATAGGTCGGCCCCGACTGCTGGTTCGTGGCTTGAATGTCCGCTTCAACACCAAAGAGCCAGCCGCCCGCCTGCCAATTGTAGCCCGCCTGCGTACCAACGAGGAGGCCATCGAGCCGGGATGAGGAACTGGTCGCGAGGAGGGGGGTGCCCATGACAGCGTCGCTGAAGAGGGCATCGGTCTGCGACTTGCCGACGCCGTAACCGGCATTGATTCCGATATAGAGGCCAGTCCACTTCCATACCGTGTCGGCTGGCGTCTTGTAGCTTCGAGCCGGGGTCATATAGACGGGCGCCGCGACTCCATTGGACACAAGCTTGTAGTTGAGGCCGACCCTCACGATGTCGTCCGTGATGCGGGAATTGAGGCCGACCGCAAGCGGTGTTTGGTTCAAGGGGTTTGTGACATCGATCGAGTCTCGCCCAAAATCCAGGTGGAGGTATTCGATCTTCCCCGTCCAATTCCCAATCAGGCGCGCTTCAAGACCGGCGCCGACGGCCCAGCCCGTCTTCGTCGTGTGCGTGAGGAACCCCGCGTATGCCGGAGTGGTCGTATTGACCGGATTGCCATTGGCATCGAGGACGGGGTTGCCGTTGGCATCAAGGAGCGGGGCGAGGCTCGATCCGAAGATCGTGCCGACATGCGAAATCCCGGCAACGGCTGCGCCTCCGGTTGCATAGAGCAGGGCATTCGGCGTCACGGTCACGCCCAAGCGTCCGCGCAGCGTCGAGAACCAGTCCAATTTCTGGTAGTGCCAGGTGCCTACCGTGGCATCGAAGCCGGCAAGCGTGGGGTTGCAGCTTGTGCCGGGACAGAAAAAGGCCGTGGTCGCGCGCTGGGTGGTGGCGGCAATGTCTGTTTCGAGTTCAATGAGCCAAATGCCCGATTGCCAGTTGTAGCCGGCCTGGGCGCCGATGATCGCCCCGTCAAGCTTTGACGAGGCGCGGGCGGCAAACAGCGGGGTTCCCATGCCGGCATCGCTGAAGAACGCGTCGGTCTGCGATTTACCGAAGCCGTAGCCGGCATTGATGCCGATGTAGGGGCCACTCCAACCGTAGAATGGAACAGAGGCGCCTCGCCCTTTAACGGGCATCCTATCGTCTGCGGCCATGGCACCGCCGGTCACCGTGGATGTGACGGCCACTGCAGCGACGAGAATTGTGTAGACACGCACGATCCTTCGGGGAACGTTTGCAGACTCGCCCTTGAGCAACGTTTGCAGGTTCGTGGATTTCAAACGCGTAGCCATGGCGGCCCTTCCGACCCGGAGACAGTTCTCCTGTCACCACTGCGGAAGACCGCCCCGTGCGCGCGCACCGCACGCCGGAAGGATGACTTCGTTCAGGCAGGTCTCCTGGCTCGCGGGTCATGCCCCTTCTCCGCCTTCCCAGGCCTTTTTGTTAGGCCCAGTGGCATCGTGGAGAAGGAATCACCGCCTACAGTTGCGGGCGCAGCTCCGGATTTGGTTCACCGTCAGAGCACGGTAAACCGCACCGCATTCCCTTCGGCCGGTCAAGCAACCGGCGCACCTGAACTTGATCATTGCAAACTGTCCCGCACTTTTTGTCAACGCCGGGAACTTTATTTCATTGTAATGTGTGACATTTCGATGGGGACTAAAATCCTCAGCCATCGGCCATACCCGACCTTCATTCAGGTTGGCACGAGGGACTTTTCCTAGCTTTGTCACTCGCCAGCAACGTCCATCTCAGCCCATCGCCACGCAGCCTACTCACGCTAAGAGGCTCGATATCGATCCGCCAAAAAGATTGGGCTGGCGCGTCGAGGACATGGAGAATCGCCGGACGAATCACTGCCGCATGTGTCACCGCGATCGTATGGCCCTCTTCTCGGATGCACTCATCCATCCACGCCGAGACGCGCCGGAGTAGATCGGAGAGCGACTCACCACCATGAGGGGCTGCTTCAACATCGGTGAGCCAAGCTGCGACGCTAGCCGGCTCTTCATTCTGAACATCAGTGAACTTGCGTCCAGCCCAGCGCCCATAGTCGCAGTCTCGCAGAGAACGATTTACAGCCGCGTCGAGCGCAAGCGCTGCCGCCGTCTGCCGTGCCCGCAGGGCTGGACTAGTCCAGGCTCGATCAGCGCGACGTAGCACCTGACCTAACGCCGTTGCTCTCGACAGCGCTCGGTCTTCGAGTGATTTATCTTGAGGAAAGGCAGCCGTTCTCGTTGCGGCGGTCGCACCATGGCAGATCAATGTGAGACGTTTGGACATCCCTATGGGCCTTAATTTTCCCCTGCCCACGCACCTTCTGCAAGCTGCAAACGCTCAACGAATATGACAAAGGCGCAGGGCGTTTTCGTTGACAGGGGTTCCACTACACCGTTAATCTCGCGGTCTAGGTGTTACGGGTTCGGAAGCCGGTGCAAATCCGGCACGGTCGCGCCACTGTGATCGGCTCGCGCTTGAAACCGCCGAAAGTCAGACCCTCCCCGTATCTCACTGCCCGATCAACGGGACGCGCTATCCCAGGAGACATCGACATGTCCGACATCGGCATTGCCCCCGACGCCGGCCTCATGCCCATTCCGGTCGGAGAGCTTTTGCCATGGGCTATTTTCGCTGGACTTCTCTTGTTGCTGGTCATTTATTTTGTCGGTGTCGAGGAGGGGGCGACGTCGCTCGTCTCCGGCATGTATGTCCATGAATTCCTACATGACGGTCGTCACCTCCTGGGCTTCCCGTGCCACTGAGGAAGCACAAACATGGTCGGAAACCTGCTCCTCCGGGGAATGCTGGTGGGCGTTGTCGCTGGTCTGCTTGCATTCGGCTTCGCCAGGATTTTTGGTGAGCCGCAGCTCGAGCGTGCGATTGCCTTCGAAGCACGAATGAGCCACGACCACGGCGAGTTGTCGGAGCCGGAACTCGTCGGTCGCGAGACACAGGCCGGGGTTGGTCTGTTCATGGGCGTGATCGTCTATAGCGCGGCAGTCGGTGGCCTTTTTTCGCTCGTCTTCGCCTTTGTCTATGGTCGCGTGGGCCGCCTTGGGCCTCGCGCCACTGCCGCACTCCTCGCGCTGGCTGGTTTCGTCGCGATCGTGCTCGTCCCCGACCTCAAATATCCGGCAAATCCGCCTTCTGTCGGAAAGCCTGAGACGATCGGGCTTCGAACGGAGCTATTCTTTGTGATGCTGTTGATTTCGGTGGCTGCACTTGTTCTCGCAGCGGTGCTCGCGCGCCTCCTCTCGGCGCGCTACGGCACGTGGAACGCGACGCTCATTGCGGGAGCAGCATTCGTGGTGGTCATCGCGATCGTCCAATACGCGCTGCCCGAGATGAATGAAGTGCCGGAACAATTCTCAGCCGAAGTTCTGTGGCGCTTCCGTGTTGCGTCACTTGGCATTCAGGCGGTGTTGTGGACGACAATCGGCCTTCTGTTCGGAGCACTGACCGAGCGCAGCTTTGCCCACGGGGTCAATCAGCGATTATCCGCGCGAGCCGCATCGCGCTAGCGTCCATGGCCGAGCGCCAAGAGAATCGCATCGAGCCCGTCTGTCAGCGCCGCGGGCCCTGGCTGTAGGATCAGAGGAGACTTGATCTCGATGATGCGGTTAGTCCGCACCGCCGGGATTTTGCTCCAACCAGGTCGTTGCCGAATTTTCTCCGGCACAACCTTCTTGCCGCACCACGAGGCCAAAATGACATCAGGTGCGGCTGCGATGACTGCTTCGGACGAGACGATACGATCCTTCGCTGATTTCTGCACCGCCAAATCCGGAAACACGTCCTTGCCGCCCGCGACCTCGATTAGCTCGGACACCCAGCCGATGCCGCTGATCAGCGGACCGTCCCATTCCTCGAAATAGACCCTTGGCCGCGCATGGTTCGGCACTCTCGCGGCGACATCGGTAAGACGGCGCTCATAGCGCTGCGCGAGCGCATGCGCCTTCTCTGTCGCGCCGACGAGGGCGCCTAGCGTGCGGATCATAGCCATAATGCCGGCGATATCCCGGTGATTGAAGGCATGTACAGCGATGCCGACGCGGATGAGATCGGCAGCGATCGACGCCTGGAGGTCGGAAAAGGTAAGAACGAGGTCTGGCTGGAGCGCGAGGATCTTCGGGATGTCTGCCGAAGTGAAGGCCGAGACACGTGGTTTCTCGCGCCGTACCTGAGGTGGACGGACCGCATAACCGGAGACGCCGACGATGCGGTGCTGTTCGTCGAGGAGGTACAGCGTCTCGATCGTCTCTTCAGTCAGGCATACGATGCGAGACGGTGGAAACTGGCGCATGCTTGCATCCTATCGTCGATGAACGTCACGCCTACGGCGGAGCGACATAGGGATGCGGGTGTCCACGCAAGAATGCCAACCGCGACCCCGCCCAGCATTGGACCCCTGCCCGTCTGGCCTGCGAACAATAGCGGAACTTCTGCGCGAAGCGAGGAAGAACAACGGGATCGGAGAGCTAAACCGGCTTCGACCGTCCGGGGTTTTGGTATCTTTGGCGGCGTAACGGTGAAACCCGGTGAGGTCGCCGTCGCACGGGAGGCGGGACGTGAGCAGAAAGCCGGATCTCCTGAATTTTCTCGCCGACCATTTGGCCGATGTCGAGACCGCTTGGAGCCTTGGGGCGTTTGGCGTCATTGCCGAGTTCATGCGCGATGCAGACGAGGCGGCAACCTTCCATCGTGCCGATGACATGATTTCGGTGGTGACCGTGCGCGGCGGGCTACAAATCAAAAGCTGTCCCGAACTTCGCCCGATTGCGTCCGAGTCTCTCACCAGCGAGAGCTGGAGTCATCGCGTCGCGCTGTGCCTGTCCGAACAGGCCTGCGCCATGAGCCGGCGCACGGCGCTCACTGAAGTAGGACCAGATCGCGACGCATTGCGCGCCGCGGACCGTGATGCGGTTCTCTTCGATCTCGGCCTCGGAGTATTGCAGATCGATGCCTGCGTTCGTAGCGGCGACCCGGCGGTCGTCGCCGCGCTGCGGAGTTGCGCCGGAAAATCCCTGTTCGCTGCAGGCAACGGGGCGATGAGTGTGATCCTGTCGTCGAATCCACACCGTATCTTTGCAAGCCGTCTCGGCCGCATCGAGGTTTTCCAGCCAATCCCGACGCCGGATGGCAAGAGCCCGAGCGGGCCACACACGCATGTCCTTCCCAAGCTACTGGCGCACGGCCGGACCCACGCGGTCACCGAGCCATTACCCGCAGGGTGGATTCCTTGCGTCCATTTCTACCCGCCGCATCCGGTTCGGGACAAGCTCGGTCGTCCGCGGCCGTTTCAGCGTGAGCGCCACGCCGCATTTCAAATTTTGCTGGCTGACTACGGCGAGCCGCAACTCGTCGAGCTCAAGAGGCGCGTTACCCAGTCCGTCATGGCGGGCCACGAACCTTCTGTTATATCGGTGGCTGGCGATAGGTTCGCCCGCGCCACGGTGCGTGTGGCGCTACGGCAGTTGCAGGCGTCGGACCAGTCATCAGTGGCGCTTGCCGCTTGGCTTTCGGCCCATGACCGTTTCGACCCGGGCGAGGCTGAAGATGCAACAGAGGCGCACCACTGACCGCCTTGTCGTCATCGCTCTCGGCCTTGGATAGTGTGCTAGAAACCCCACGAAAGGAGATCGCTCATGGCTCTCGACATCTTACCCCATCCGACCGCCGTGTCCGTGCGGCTCGCTCCGGTTGAGCCTCGCTACGTGCCGCTGTTCTGTTTTGCTTTGCTGACGGCTGCTTGCGCCCTGGCGAGCTTCGCTTTTGCTTGCGCGACGCCGTTCGCGGCCTTCGCCGTGGTCGCTGCAGCGATGCTGCCGTTGCGGCCAGCGCTTCTTGTGGTGACCGCCGCCTGGCTCGTCAATCAGGCGATCGGCTTTGGTTTCCTTCGCTATCCCATCGACACAAATACGATTCTGTGGGGCTTTGCGATCGGAGCGGCTGCTCTGGTTGCAACTATGGCTTCGATGTTGGTGCTGCGCTCGTTGCGGCGAACCGGCAGCCCCGCTGCTTTGGGCTTCGCCTTCATCGGCGCTTATGCCGCTTACGAACTCGTCCTTTTCGCGGCCACACCGTTCTTGGGCGGTGCCGGCGCCTTCACGTTGGCGGTCGTCGGGCGCCTCGGCGTTCTGAGCCTCCTGTGGCTGATCGGGTTGGTTGCGGCCTGCGAAGTGTTCCGAGTTCCTCAACTCCGTCCGCTGGCGTCAAATGGCGTCCTGAGTATCGGAGATCAGTCTAGACGTGCAGGCGCAGAACCTTCACACTCCGACCTCCAGCGAGACCGAGACCTGCGCCGGCACGGGCGCCGTGCATTACACGTGGGTGACGACCTGTGATTACGGGCTCGCTCTACCTCGCCGAGGAAGCACTCTCGGCAAATGGCACGCCGCCGGAGTGATGAACGCTCGAATCGACGTTCCGCATGCAAGGCGGGCACGGCGCGAGCGCGCAGGTCGCAATCGCCTGTTTCTCTTATGGTGCAATCATGGTCGCCACCGGCTTCGATTCGACTGACCCTTGGTGGCGGTTGCTCTTTCGTGGTGCCAACAACTATCAGAACGACGAAAAGCCGCATCACGATCAGGCTTATTCGTCTGCTTCCACCAGCTGCGGACAAACCTCCGCACATGCTCTGTGCTGCCATGTGCCACCTCGGACTCGTGCAGGGCCATCAGGAGAGCGAATAAGTGGCTGATCGCTTCTCCCCGCTAGTTCGAACGATGCGTTTGTTGTACTTCAAATTTAGGGCTTCGATGACCATAGCTTGAACACCCGAGTTCAGGTCGTAAAAATGCGAGTGACAATTACGGTCGTCTTTGCAACAGCGTTCACGATATCAGCCGCTGCGCAGGACTTCATGGCGCAATCGGGCGTGCCGGCGGTCGCCTTTCCGAAACCCGATCGCCCGGTTGCGGACATCGTCAGTCCGATCTGGCACGACGAAAAGGAGCGCGACAACGCTGACGAACCGGGCCAGCTCGTGCGGCTGCTCGGTATAAAATTCGGGATGACAATCGCCGACGTCGGCGCGGGCAGCGGTTATTACGTTGTACGTTTGTCGCCAATTGTGGGATCCAACGGCCGCATCCTGGCAGAAGACGTCGTGCCCGAATATTTGCGGAGCTTGCGCAACCGGGTGCGCGATCTCGGATTGCAGAATGTTGCGATAATGCTTGGTGGACCGCACGACCCGAGATTGCCGGTTGGTTCGGCTGACGTTGCGATTCTGGTGCACATGTATCATGAGATCGCACAGCCTTACGCACTGCTCTACAATCTCGTTCCTGCGCTCAAGTCGAATGCGCGCGTCGGCATTGTCGACGCCTTCGCGCCGACCGCAAATCATGGTACGCCGCCAAGTCTGCTGCGCTGTGAGCTTGCAGCCGTCGGGTATCGCGAGATCAGCTTTGATCGACTCGCGGGGAGCGTCGCTTATCTCGCGATCTTTGCGCCACCTTCCCTTGCAAACCGCACGCGACCGGAAGCCATAGTTGCGTGCAAGGCGGGGTAGTTGCGTACGCCATTTTTCTCTCGAAAGAGGCCCGCGCGAAATCTCGTGCGGGCCTTCGCTTTTTTCTGCGGCTGGTTCGTTGTTTGTCGGATTGCGCAAACGGAGCGCACCCCCCAAGTCGGCTCATTAGGTTTCCTGCAACATTTGAATTTGAAAGCAAGGATCGAAGTGAGCCACGTGCGTGTAACAGGTACATCATCATCTCATGATGAATAAAGGAGTCACGAACATGAACCTCATCAACATGGACGCGTTCTCACCAGTTGAGGTCCCGCCAAAAATCAAGCAAAGCGCAGCTGCGGAGGAGATTGCGTTCTCGATCGGAGAAAGCGCCCTCGGTGCCGTATTGGTTGCACGCAGCGCAAACGGTGTTTGCGCAATCCTCATCGGGTCCGAAGCAGCAGAGCTGGAGAGCGATCTTGTAACGCGGTTTACTGACAGCCAGCTGGTCAGGAAGGATCGGAAGCTGAGCAACGATCTCCACAAAATCCTGCACTTCATTGAGGCGCCGTCGGAAGGCCTCAACCTGCCGCTCGACATTCGCGGAACGCCGTTCCAACAGCGCGTCTGGGACGAGTTGCTCAGGATTCCAGCCGGGTCCATCGTGACCTACGGGGCGCTCGCCAACCGTATCGGCGAACCCGGCGCTGTTCGGGCCGTTGCAAATGCCTGCGCTGCCAACGCGGTCGCCTTGGCTATCCCGTGCCACCGGGTCGTCAGAAGCAATGGCACGCTCTCAGGCTACCGCTGGGGTGTTGAGCGCAAGCGCGCGCTCCTTGCGAAGGAGGCGCTGGCATGAACACCAGTTCCACCGCAGTCCGTAGGCCTCCACGCCCGGCACTGCAGAAACTCGCGTCTCCCGGTATGACTGTGAGACGCTTGCAGCAGAGCTCAGCAGGCGGTGATCGAGCAACTCTTGACGCCAGAAGCATGCCGGCAGATTGCCGACCAGCGGCCTAATGTCGGCTTCCGCCGGCCACCGTGCGGGTCGCCTGGAGCATTGGCGCCAGAGAACCACCAGGGGCCAGAATGACGTCTGGCGCCAGCGCGACCAGTTCCGCTGCATATTTGGGATAGTTTTCGGGATTGGCTGCGGCAAAGCGATAATCGATCCGCACATTGTGGCCGTCGGTCCAGCAACTCGTGTGCTTCCGGCACAGATTTTGCTCGATAAAATTTTGCTTGATATTTTGCTTGATATTTTGCTTGATATCTTGACATTGTAACAAAGATCTGCTATGAGTTGCTAATCTCAGGAAGATGTGAGAGAAGCCCGGCCCGGACTCCCGCGCCGGGCTTTTTGTTTGGCCAATCGTCCGTCTGCTGTCGCCCGCTTCGCAAAAGGAGGACAATGCATGCAGTTCCAAAAAGGCCAAAGCGGCAACCCGGCGGGCCGACCGGGAGGATCGCGAAACCAGGCATCCATTCGACTGCAGGAAATGCTCGAGCAAAGCGCGGAGGCACTCTTCAACAAGGCCGTCGGGATGGCCATGGCCGGCAACATCGCGGCCCTTCGGCTGTGCCTGGAGCCACTCCTGCCCACGCACAGGAACGAGCCCCTGTTTTGCGAGATGCCGCCGCTTGCAAAGGCCGCCGACGCCGTCGCTGCCATCGCCGGCATCGCATCCGCTGCGCTCGCCGGCGACGTCACGGCGGACGAGGCTGCCAAGCTCACCAAGGTGATGTCGCTTTACGTCAAAGCCCTTGAGGCGAATGAGTTCGAGGACCGGCTCGCTTTGCTGGAACGCACCGACCTCAAGCGGATGGGAGAGGTGAGAAACGGCGCGCCCATCAACAGTGATGCGGGCTCCATCGACAGTGAGCGCAAAGGCTGAACCGATGGAGCCAGCCTGGCGTAAGCGCTTGAGAGCGCAGGAAGAACGGCGCAATGAAACGCACACCCATTACCTGTGGCGGGACGCAGGCGAAACTCTCGAGGACGTGCGGGATTTCGCCGGAT
Organism: uncultured Alphaproteobacteria bacterium; assembly: GCA_963841705.1. Lineage (GTDB taxonomy): Bacteria > Pseudomonadota > Alphaproteobacteria > Rhizobiales > Xanthobacteraceae > VAZQ01. The sequence continues at coordinate 7,668 of CAWJDY010000037.1, read as the reverse complement.
GGCCGAGCTGGGACGCGCCGATGAGAACGACGACTACATCATCTTTATCTTTCGCTGGGAGTGGTGATCGCGATGTTGCGTCATGAATCGCAGGTGCACCCCACTGGTCATTTCCCTGTTATTTCCCTGTTATTTCCTGTTTTTCCCTGTTCCTGATCCTCCCATTTCGGCTTATGTCCTTGCTGGTACTCGCTTTTTTGCAGGTTTTGGATGTTGCCCCGCCCCCCTTTACAGGGATTTGCAGGCAGGGCAGCGTTGCTTGTGCATCACAGCAAATCTTCACGGCCGATGTCTAAGATGGGTCATAAGCATCGGGGGCGATTGGGGCCGGGGGCCAGTCTATGTCCAAAGTGCCTCCAATTCGCGTCGAAATTTTGTGCACCGCAGTGAAAGACGCCAAGTGCCATAAGCGGACGAACGGCGGTGCAGCAATTTACAGGCTATTCGATCACCTCGTCGGCAGCGTTCAATAGGCCGATGGGCACGTTGAGGCCCAGCACCTTGGCGGTCTTGAGGTTGATCACGAGTTCAAATCTCGTTCCCTGCACGACCGGCAAATCAGCGGGCTTTTCGCCCTTGAGAATCCGTCCGGTGTAGACGCCAGCCTGACGGTAGGAGTCGGGAACGCTGCCTGTGTAGCTCATTAGGCCGCCAGCAACTGTAAATTCACGATTCTGGAAAATCGCAGGTATAGCGTGGCGGATCGTCAGAACAGCAAGCTCTCTGCTATGAGCATTGAAGAATGCATCGTCGACGATTATCAGCCCGTCTGCCCTCAGTTGGCGCAACGTCGCAAAGACCGTATCGAAATCGCTTTCGCCGCTGGCATTCAAGACATGAAGTTGCAGTCCGAACGTGCGGGCGGCTGGTTGCAGACTTCTCGAAATGGTTTCGGTATTGAAATTGGTCGGGTTGACGAGCACAGCGATGATCTTGGCACTCGGGACCGCGTCGTGCATTAGTTCCACGAGCTTGGGCTCGATCTCTACGCCCAAGTTGGTCGAGCCGGTCATATTGCCACCCGGGCGGCTTAGGCTGGCGACGAGACCGATCTGCACTGGATCGCGGTTCGTTGTGAAGACAATAGGGATCGTTGTCGTCGCCACCTTTGCCGCACGTGCCGCAGGCGTGGAGAAGGCAGCAATCACAGTCACCTTCCGCTGGATGAGTTCAGCCGCCATCGCCGGCAGTCGCTCGTATTGGCCGTTGGCCCAACGGGCTTCGATTGCCACGTTGCTACCCTCCACATAGCCGGCGTCACGCAGGCCTTGGTGGAAAGCATTTACGTACGGCGTCCAATCACTGGCGGTCGCGCTACCGAGCAACCCGATCACGGGCATCGTCGACTGCTGCGCGTGCGCCGCAAGCGGCCACGGCACAGCCGCACCGCCAAGTAGGGCAATGAACCCACGGCGCCTCATTCGATCACCTCGTCGGCGCGCGCGAGCAGCATTGGTGGGATGTCGAGGCCGATCGCTTTGGCGGTTTTCAGGTTGATGATGAAGTCGAACTTGGTGGCCCGTTGCACAGGCAGATCGCCGGGCTTCTCGCCTTTGAGAATGCGGCCGACGTAAGCGCCCGCGAGACGATGCGCCTCCACGAAGCTCGAACCGTAGGTCATCAGCCCGCCGACTTTCGCAAATTCCTGGGCCGCAGCGAGCGCAGGCAGTTTCTCGCGAACCGCGAGCGCCGCCACTTCCTTGATATTCTGGAACATCGGGTCCGGTTGAACGATGAGCGCTTGCGTCCGGGCGCCAAGACCGGCGAAAGCGGGCTCGATCTCGCCCTCTTTGCTGGCGAATACGATTTCTGTTTGCAGCCCCATCGAGAACGCCCCTTCTTGCGTGCCCGTGATAACCAACCGCGCAGCGTCCGCATTCTCGATGTTGACGAGAATGGCGATACGCTTGGCTGCCGGCAGCAATTCGTGCATCAGTCCGACCCATTTCGACCCGATGTCGAGGTTCATCGTGCTGATGCCGGTGACGTTGCCGCCGGGACGATTAAGGCTCTCGACAAGTCCGGCTTTCACCGGATCGGCGCCCATGGCAAAGACGATTGGGACCGTCGTCGTCACCGCCGTGGCTGCGCGCACGGCCGCCAGCGTGTCGACCATGATGACCGCCACCCTGTGCTGCACCAGTTCAGCCGCCAGTCCGGGCAGGAGATTGGCGTCACCGCCTGCCGAGCGGAATTCGCTCGTGTAGTCCTTGCCTTCGCCGAGGCCGGCTTCGCCGAGGCCGTTGTGCAAGGCAGCGACGAGCGGCCCAGCGATTTGCTCTGGCTTATATTGCGCCAGATAGCCAATCATCGGAGGAACTGATTGCGCGCGCGCCATAAGCGGCCAAGCAGTCGCCGATCCAGCAATTCCTTTAATGAAGTCGCGTCGTCGCATTTGCCTCCCCAAGGCTACGGACTGTGCTGACTTGCTATGCGGGATTACAACACGAATTTTCGGCCAGCGAAATGGAGTTCAAGAGTTATTTTGCGCAGCAGCAATCCTAAGCCGCGCACTTCCGAGATGGGTGATAAGGCCTCGGAGGCGATCGGGGCCGGGGGCCAGTCTATGTCCGCAGTACCTCCAATCGCGTCGAAATTTTGTGTACCGCAGTGAAAGACGCCAAGTGCCAATTCCAGACCTGGGCGGGTGCAGCAAACTAAGCAAGCTTACTCGATCACCTCGTCGGCGAGCAGCACGAACGAATCCGAGAGCGTGAGCCCGATCGCCTTGGCTGCCTTGAGATTGACGATGAACTCCTAGCGGGCCGGCCGCTCGAACGGCAGATCGCCCGGACGGTCGAGAATCCTGACTACGAGCCTGGCCGATTGCCGATACGCATCAGGAAGACCGTATCCATAGGACATCAGGCGGCCTGCGTCCGCAAACTCGGGGAATCCCTACATGGCCGGCAATCGCAGCCGCGCCACCATCGCCGTGATCTCGGCGCGGCCGGACATGAGCGTCGGCCCATCGCCGACGCACAATGCCCCGACATCCGCCCGCGCGATCGCAGCGGCCACGGCATCGAGGTTGGCCGTTCGCCTCAGCGCGCGCTGATTGGGATGATGGCTCTTGGCAGACTTTGACATCGACATCTTCCGTTCGGTTCCATGAGGGCTTAACCCGCGCCCGGTGTGACAAACACGCAACGTCTGAACGAGATCCGACAGGAGGACAGTGTTCTCCACAGGCTTCCGTGCACGCCCGCGCCCCGTCGGATTGATTGCGCTGGAACTGTTGGCTAATGCAAATGGTCGCTGGCGGACTTTAACAGCCGCGTTCCAAAGCTGCTTCGGCACAGTGGGCTTAACGCTCGCGACGCCGTACCTGACAAGCTTTGGTGATGAGCGAGTGCGTGCTTGGGGGGAGTATGCGCGCTTCATTGTTTTTTTGGACCATAGCGCTCGTTATTGTCACGTCTCCCGTTAGCGCAGAGAGCACGGCGACCTTTGCGGCAGGAAAAGATCCGGATATGAACGCGAGTTGTCGGATTCCATTTGAAGCGCTGAAGGATCCGAAAACCGGGAAATCGTTCGCGCTTTCCGCTCTGCTCAACGAGAACGCCAAGCTCGCAGAGAATCTGCGTCAGCGGTACATCGTCGCCGATCTGAATTCGACGGATGAAAACGGCAACTGCCGCGGAGTGCAGGAATACTTCACGTCGGTGGGCGAACTGAGCGAGTTCCCACGGCTACGGGCGATTGCGGCGGCGCGCAAGACTGATGTTGCCTCTTTGGCGAAGGAAAGCGTCGAAGCGCTCGTCGCATCAGAAGAAGGGCCGAGCGACTCTGCGGGCCTCGCGCTGGAGCTTGAGGATCTGCAGAATTATCTCCAACAGGTCCAACGCTACAAGACTGATCCCGTGGTCAAGCCTTCCGTCGTCCATGGATACTGCGTGGGACAGACACTGAGCTTCTGCGAAGTTGTCGATGGGCAGCCGAAACTCGTCTACCGTTTCGTGACCTCCTCGTTACGCAACGCACCGCCACCGCTTTACCGCTATTATGCGCCGATCAACGTTATTAACTCGCGGAACTGGAGTTCGGATCGCAGATACAGTCCCGCCGACGCCCGTCGCGACATGCGAATGGGCGGCGGATACGCTCGGATCGTTCCCTTCGCCAACGGGGGCCGTCCGATCGAGATGCCGAACTTCATGCATTTCGTGCCCGTGGCTGGCTATTCGGGTTTGTCTGGGAACGGCATCCATGAGATTGCCGGTGGTCTCGACTCCGGCGGTACGTTTGGGGCTCCGGTTAGCCTGGGATGCATCCGTCTCAACAAATTCCAGGCCAAGCTGGCGAGGTGGTGGACGCCGAGCCAGGCGAAGTTTTTTGTGTATTTCGAGCCCAATCGTTACCGTGCTTTCGGAGACACGGCCACCGGCAGGGCCAAAGGATTCCGCTCCCCGCAGGATCCTGAGATGGAAATTGCCGCTGCTCCGCCGATACCGGCATATCGAATTGTTTCGAACCGTGCAAAAAACACGTTTGCCCCATTTAGCCTTTTCTATTTGGCAAGAACTCTGGCGCGCTGACCGATTTTGCAAGAAGTCACTGTGTGTACGAAAACCTAAATTCTGCAATATTGGTGATGAAGTCCGCCAAGGACAGGCTGCGATGTCCGGCCCGAGATAGGTGTCGAGCCGCGGCACATAGCCCGCCGTCCAGAGAAAGGATTGATCATCGTTGAGCAGCAATGCCGAGCCGCGCAGGATCGGATAGTTGCGCGGCCGGAACAGTTTCATGTTGTCCCGTGCGTCCGCAATCTGCACACCAACGATGTTGGTCTCCGGCGACGCACCGCTCTTGAAACCTCTCCATTCCTCGTCGGTGAAGGATGATTTTGCGTGCAGGAACAGTTCGGAGGGCGGCTGATTGCCTGCTCGGTTACGGTCTCGTTTTCGACCACGAATCCGAAGTGATGCAACCCCGCCCAGTCCGGGCCACCCTTGCCGCCCATGGTTCCCTCGGGGAAATGCAGCAGCGTGAGGTTCATCACACCGTCTGAGAGCGAGATGGCATTTCCGATGGGCGCGTCCACCTTTTTTAGGCGTTTGAGACCGAAGACGCCTTCGTAGAAGGCCGCGGCCTTTTCGAGATCGGGAACCTGAATGGCGATATGTCTGAGCTTGCCCATGGTGTTCTCCGACGGATTACCAGCCGATGACTCGCAAGAGACGAATTACACGCCGAAAACAGGTCCCAGCCTACATTAAAACCGGCTGCCTGAGAACTTACAGCCTGCGGAGACTTTATCCGGCGTGGGTCAAGGGCGGCGGTCCGGCCAATGGGCCCCGAGGGTCCGCAGCATTTCCAATACCCGACCACTTGTTGCACCGCGGCACACCGCGGCTTCGTGCCAGAAACGGACTCCTGCGGTGCAGCAAGCGACGTGCACGGGTTACAACAGGCATAGGAATGAGATCGTGTAAGGTGTTGTTTTTTTAGATGATGCGGCGGGATGTGCGCCTCACCGAGGCCGGTCGCTCGTTTCGTCGCGAGAAACTCGATGCAGATCATCAATCAGAGCTTTCGCGCTAGCAAGATCGGTCGTGCCGAACCCCTCTGTGAAGCGGCTGTAAACTGGGTTGATGACGGCAATCGCTTCAGCGCAACGGCGCTGATCGCGCAGCATGCGGGCGAGGCTCGTCGCGGCTCGCAGCTCCCATGAGAGGGCGCCCTGCCGGCGCGCCCAATCGAGCGCTTCCCGGAAGCTATCTTCGGCCTTCGCTGCGGCGGACTCTTTACGCAACATCAGCTCACCTTTGAGGCGAAGCAGTTCAGCGAACAGCCAGCGTTCGTTGGTCTGCTCGCATCGCTCGATGGCCTGCTCGGCCACGGTCAATCCATCGGCAATTTGGCCAGCGCGGCCCAAGGTTTCTGCAATGTCGCTCTGGAACTTAAGGTGGTCGAAAGCCGGCAGCGACTCGCCCAATTCGTCAAAACCGGCGCGCAACCGACGCAAGCCACTAACAACGTCACCGCGACTAACCGCAAGCAGTGCCTCAAACATACGGGCGAACTCACGCCAGAGCGGCAGCGGATGTCTTGTCACATGGTCGAGCAGAATTTTCACGTGACGGTCCGCTAGTGCGAAGTCGCCCATCCACAGGGCAATCGGGCAGGCCGCGTGGGCCAAAACGTTGTATGTCGAGATCGCGTGATTGGCTTCTAAAGCATCCTGAACAGCGTCTTCGGCGGTGCGCATTGCCTGATTGGGAAATCCCTGTAGCCAAAGAGTCCGCGCAAGGATCAAACGGGGCAACGCATGTTGATCGAATATGAACCGAACGGCGTAGGAATGAGATCGGTGCTCAGGCGCAGAGAAATTCGCAAGCATGCGTTCTATGTGGGCGCGTGCGCTAGTTTGATCTCCCAGATGCTGCTCTGACGCAGCCACTAGGTCAGCGTTTCCTTGGTTCGAATCATATTAGGCCGCCTCAGCGAGCTTGTAGGACCATGTGTGGATGACGGGGTAGCGATTGACATCCTCGACACCAGCCATGATGCGCTCCTGGAGCTCTTGTTTCGAAGCTACCCTTATGTGGCGCAGGACCGAGCGGGCAAACTTGGAGAAGAAGCCCTCGATGAGGTTGAGCCAGGAGCCATGCTTGGGCGTGAAGGTAAACTCGAAGCGGCCGGTCGGGCGAGTAGCGAGCCAAGCTTTCGTCTCTTTGGAGATGTGCGCGGAATGATTGTCGAGGATCAGCTTGATCGCGGTGCTGGACGGATAGTCGCCATCAAGAAGCTTGAGGAACTCGATGAACTCTCGGCTGCGATGGCGGTCCCTGACGAGGGCATGGACCTTACCGGTGAGCAGATCAATCCCGGCCAAGAGGCTGAGCGTGCCGTGGCGCTTATACTCATGATCACGCGCGAAGGTCGGGTGAATGCCGGGCGCGGGCGGCAAATCTGGCGCCGTGTTTGCGATGGCCTGGATACCCGGTTTTTCGTCATAGGAGACGATCGCCACCGGCTTGCACGACTTCTTAGATTTGGCGGCCTTTTTCAGGACCTGGACCTCGCGATAAACGCACAGAACCTCCGCCATCTTCTGCTCGAATTCGGCGTCGCGACGTTCCAGATAGTACCGCACCTTATGCGGCTTGACTTCCTCATGGCCGAGAATCTTGCACACTGTGCCCTGGACCAGGTGGGCGAGACATTCGTGACCTGCGGCGGATGCATTCTCGCGTGCATGGCGTGCCAGCAGCCGCGTCGTCCACAACTCGTGCGGATAGCCGTGCTCCTTTGCCTTCTCACACGCCAGAGACACCAACCAGGCCTTGGCCTCCGGCGTAATCGTCGGCTCCTTGCCCGGTCGGGGCCGGTCGTCGAGCGCTGCCAGCGGGCCATAGGCTACCGCCCGCTCGACGCAGCGTTGGACCGTCTGATGATGAACGCCAAGTCTTTGTCCCACCCCAAAGAATGAGGGATTATCACGATAACCAAGCAGTATTTGCGCCCGCTTTACCCGGCGCGCCGCCTCGCTTCGCGAGCGCGCAATGGTTGTCAACTTTCCAATCTCATCCTCGGTCATCGCCAACTCGATCGCCTGCCGCCATCTTGCCATGATGCCATTCCTCGTTCGATCAAACACATAACGAGGAATCCACGAACGAGTCTCCGGTTCCATGGCTGCCCGTTTCATGGAATTGGTCGTCT
>CAWJDY010000036.1:0-61346 GCA_963841705.1 uncultured Alphaproteobacteria bacterium | reverse complement strand
CCCCCGCTACCAGTTAAATCAAACACTTATGGGAGAATTTCGGTTAGGTTTTACGCGTGAACTTTGCCATCAGCCGTCAGCTCCTCGCGCTGGCTGGGTACCGGCCATCTTCATCAGCCACGGCGCTGCGCTCGACCCCGCTCTGTGTCCGCTGCTGACGGGCCGCGTCCGCTGTTCGCCCCTACGGTGGCTGCACGCTCGCGAATTCCCTTGGAAAATTGTTTGAAGGCTTTGGAGCTTGCAGGAAATTCCCGTGCTAATTCATCCGATACCGGGTCTACTTGATCAGTAACCGCAGTTGCCACTTCCTTGACGCGAGAGACGGTGGCTGCTGGTGAAAGCCTTACGGTTTGCGCGAAGCGCTCCCAGTGTCGGCGCTCCAGATACTCAGCGCGATTTTTATCCGCAATCTTCATCGCGATATTGCGGGTTATTCCATCGTATTGGAGGGCGCTGACGAAATCATATCCGGGTGACAGTTTCGGTCCGCCGTCAGTCAAAAGAAGCGAATAATTTTTTGCATGCCGATCAGTATCGCCGATACAGCAGCCATAGATGATTAGGTCAAGCAGAGCTAATCTATCGCGAGCACTACGCCGAACGTGTTGATCAATGACCTTAAAAAGGCTTGCCAATCCTGGACCACGGCGCGTTTCGTACTTCTGCGTCGGATAGAACCCGAGTGCCTGGCAGAAGTCTTCCTGGTGACCTCTCCTCACCTTTCTAGGTTGAAGGATGTGACGGTCATAGCGCTCTACCAGCAAATAACGCCTTCCGTTTGCGATCCCCATCCTTGTTGGGGCTACGCTTATTCCTATTGTCGCCGCTAGACGCATACATAGCAGCTCGTTTTCCACCGAAGCGTATAGACGTTCGCTCTCCGGCTTTAGAATGTGTGTTGAGGCGGCGCCATGTAACGGCAAGGCGATCTTATTGTCGAAGACGCCCACCGGCAATTTGGTTTGAGCCCCAGCGAGCGACATCGTAACGTCTTGCTCGCCAGCGAGAAGGGGCCGCTCCGGTAATCGTTGAATGATCTCTGCCAATTGAATTTCATTCAATTCTCGATAATCGGCATGTTCAACCGATTCCGCACCGCCGATTGAGAACGCGCCAGCGGTATCGCGTCCGATCTCCTCAAGCAATCCGTATACGTCTGCTGGGCTGCGACCAAGCAATCGCCCAACTTGCTCCAGCAATCGGTCCTCAGGCAGTAAGTTGGCGAACCATGGCGTAGCTACCTCAGATGGATAGGGCTCAGCACGAGGCGGCATCGTAAGCGAGATTGGAAACACATCCGATGCCGTCAACCACTCTGGAGCGTAGGTAAGTGAAATGCCGACACCGTCGTGCTCGATGTGCCCTACGAGGCGATCTTCGAAGTAAACGGGCAGCACGTCAGCTCTCATAAGTCATGGTGATCTTTATGCCGAGGGCTGTCGCCACCTGGAGCGCCTTTCCAAGCCGTGCCGTCTCCTTCCCTTTTTCGAGATCGACGACGAACCGCTCTCCGGTACCCACTGATAGCGCGAGTTGACGCTGAGTGAGGCGCTCTCGGATTCGCGCCTTTCGGATGGCTTTGCCGAAATCGTTTGCGGTCCTTGCTGGCCAGCTTTCCGTCATGCAGGGGCACTTGTTCTTACCGATCGGGAAGAATACCCCTCTCGGAAGCGTCGTGGCAAGGGGTTTCTTCCCGATCGGTAAGAATACGCCTAAATGGTTCGACGGAGGCTAAAAACTTACCGAACGGTAAGTCGCGACGCGCCTACAACCTGAATGGCGCGATGACCCACGGCGCTATGCCCCGCTACCAATCACCTGAGCGGTAGCTCTACTGTGGGGAGCAACGCGATCAAGTGACCGGGCACGTGCATCTATCGTTCAACGTGTTCCATTACAATCGATGGCGACGTATGGGTTGCGAGGCGTGCCGCGGGCAGGATCACAACCGAGGCATCATCCCGCGATTCCTTATTGGAGCGCCTCAAGGTGATTGTACCGGATGCGCTCGAATCCAGGCTCGGGAATACTCCGCACGATGTTTCGGTCACCGTCAATTGGCAGGACTTCGGATCTTTGAGCAAACGGAACCGATGGTCGCCTGATCGCAGCGGATTTCTCCCGCGACCTCGGGCCGCTCTTCGCGAAGCTGGACGTTACTTTGCGCGCAGTTGATTTAGCTGCCACGTGCGCCTTCGTAACTCGCCATTTCTGCAACTCGCGACTTTTGCAACTTGCGGCTTCTGTACGTGTGTAACGGGACTCGTGTATAAAAAGAGGCATCCTTCAGGAGTGTGTTCAAGCCCGGCCGGGTTCCCGCGCCGGGCTTGGTGCTGTTTGCGCAGAGGGAGGTGCGACGGCCAGCAGCCGTAATGACGCTTTCGGCAGATGATAGTTGGCAGCCGGGTGAACGCTGCTCGCGCAGCCGCATATTTGGGCACTCAACCTGCGGATGAAAAATCATTGTAAATTTTCCTGTTGTTTACAATGAGGGTAATTTCGCTCAGCTGATAGTTGTGCTCGATGCTGACCGGATCAGAGGCTGGTTTCGATTTGATCAGCCCGGGTTCGAGGAGCGCAACAGCAGCCTCGCCTGAGTCTTTGGCCAAACGAACCCGATCAGGGGCAGTCCGGGTAGAGAGCTCGTGGTCCCCGGTCTGCCGCTGATGGGTGATGCGCGCAGAGGGCAACCATTTTCGCGATTTTGCGCAAACGAAGCCAATTGCGCAAATGAAGCCAATCAGGAAAAGCTTGTAAAAACAATGTTTGAAGATGAACAGATGAGCAATAGCGGCGACACGTAGGGGATCGATTTGCTGAAATGAGCCCGCCGCCGTTTCCGTTTTGGCCGAGCCCAGGGACGACGGGCTCGCGCGACCCTCCTATCCTTTGCCGCGCTTAGGGCGATAAGGAGGATATTTTTGCAGCTCGGCGCGAAGCCGATCGCGGTCTGCCAGATGTAACCTCTGCATTTCTTCGAGATGCGCCAGCTGATCGCGTGCCGCGCGCGTATCCTGGCCGGAGCGCTCGAGCTCATCAATGATCTCCAGCTGGCAGGCAATCTGGTGCTCGCCCTCGGCCACGTGCCGCTCGGCCTGTGCCAGATATTCAGTCAGGGTCCGCCGGTCCATGCCGGGGATGATAATGGAGCTGGGAGCGGCTGCACATGGGGTCGGGCGCAAGGCCTCTAATTCATCCGCGGGAATGAGAACGGGCTCATCTCGTCGGCGCTGCGCCCGAGCGGGTCCCAGCTTGCCCAGCCGCTCCACACACGCTCACCCGCCGCCTGCGCGCGGGCGCGCAGCTCGGCAAGGTCGATGCCCGGAATGCACCCCTGCTCCATGCACACGTTCCCGTCGACGATCACGGTCTCCACGTCGTCGCCGATGCCGCAATCGATGAGGCTCTTGATCGGGTCGCGCACCGGGCCGAAACGCAAGGTGCCGCGGCCGTCGAGCGCAATGACGATGATGTCCGCCTTGGCGCCGGGCGCGAGCCGCCCGATGTCGTCGCGCCCGAGCGAGCGCGCGCCCCCTACGGTCGCGGCCTCGAACACTTCCGCGGCGGTCGCGGCTTTCAGATTGCGGCTCGCGACCTTGCCGAAATACGACGCGTTGCGCATCTGCAGGATCATGTCGCGCGGATAGGTGTCGGTACCGAGCGCGATGTTGACGCCGGCCTTGCGATAGGACTGCCAGCTGTCGAGGAAGCGCGCGCGCCGCGCGATGTTCACGGGACAATGGGAGATCGAGCAGCGGTGGCTGCCCATGATCTCGAGATCACGCCCGCCGGAATAGCTCGCGAGCACATTGTCGGCGGTGAGATTGCCGTGGCCGATGTTGAGCGTCTCCGACATCAGCCCGACATGCTGCAACAACTCGATCGACGTCATCTGGTGCTCGCGGATGATGTCGAACAGTTCGTGGATGTTGTAGGCGGCATGGATGGCGACCGGCAGGTCGCGTTCCCGCGCGGCCGCCGCCGCCGCCCGCATCAGCGCCACCGTGCAGGTCTCGACCTCGCGCGGCACCAGGATGCCGCGCACGCGATCGCCGTGGGCGCCCTGATGGCTTTTGATGAACTCCAAGGCGACGGCGAATTCGCGCTCCCCCGCGGCTTCGTCCAGGACGCGCACGAGCTTGCCGCCTTCGCCGCCGACCCAGCGGCCGCTGTCGAAGCCGGGTCCGAGATAGGCGCGGATGCCTAGCGTGCCGACCTCCTCAAGCAGCGCCTGCTGCACCCGCAGCTGGCTGCCGAACTCGACGAAGCTCGTGATCCCGTTGCGCAGGAGCTCGGCGACGGTGAAGCGCGCATTGAAGGCGACATCCTCCGCCGCGGCCTTGTCGTCGGGCCGCGCATAGCGCGGATCGCCGCCAACGCGCGCGCCGGCGCGGGGCACGCTGATCTCCAGAAACGGCTGGCCGAAATAATCGCCCCGCCCGATGTCGCTGATCAGGCGGTGCGACGCGCGATGACCGGAATGGACGTGGGTATCGATGAAGCCCGGCGCGACCAGCTTGTCGCGCGCGTCAATGTCGCGGTCGACCTCGCCCGCGAACCGCTCGCCGACGAAGAGGATGGTGTTGTCCTGAAACACCAGCTCGGCATCGCGCCAGAGCGTGTGATGCCCGTTGGCGTGGCCGACCAGCCAGCCGCAGCGAACGCGCGTGCGCATCACTCACTCCGCCTTCGGGCAGGGCTGTCGCATTTGAGCTCAGCGGCGCAGCAAGCTCCGTAATACCTCCCCCTGAAAAGGCGGAGGTCGCCCCCGACTTGATCGGGGGGAGCCGGGTGGGGGTCCACTCGGCATGGGGACACGTGCTGAACGCGCGCGTCGAAGCCCAACCCCCACCCGAGAGCATTTGCTTCGCAAGCGAAGCAAATGCTCTCGACCTCCCCCTTGCAGGGGGAGGTATCGAGCCTCCACCTCGGCACCGAGCCGGATGCACGGATGCCGCGAAGCGGCAGATGCGAAACCGCTGATGCTCCGATCACTGCGCGCGGGCGAGGTAGGCCTTGGCTTCCACGATCTCGGGGCGTGCGCCATCGCCCGCACCCGCGAGCTCGACCACCTTCGCGTAGTACTTGCGAGCATTCTCCGCATCGTTTGCAGCCGCCGCGGCGCTCGCCGCTCCGGCATAGCTTTGCAGCCGGTTCTTGGCGATGCGCAGCGATGCATCGAACGCCTTGAACGCCTCGGACGGGCGCTTGAGCTCGAGGAGAAGCATGCCGAGCCCCTCGTCCGCGCTCATGCCGATCGGCCCCGGATTGAGGGTGTCGGGGGCAGCGAGCCCGTCCTCCTGCTTGCTCGCCGCCCGCATCAGCGCCAGCGCGTCGTCCTCATGGCCGAGCGCGTGCGCGGTCCATGCCGCGGCAATCTTGCGCTCGATCTCGACTTGTCCCGCCCAATACGGGAGCTTCGCGTCGGTGAGCGCCTTGATCAGCGCATCGAGCCGATCAATCTCGCCCTGTGCCGCATCGGGATGCCCGCCCCGCGCGAGCCCGACGGCGCGAGCGAAGTGCGGAATGGCTTCCGCATAGGCATAGCGGTTGGGTCGCAGCGGCAGCGCCGCAGCCGCTGCCCAGTCATGGCGCTCCAGCGCCCAGCGCGCTTCCAGCGCAGCCAGATTGTAGTGGCGGCTGCGCAGACCGGAATCATGCTTGCGCGCGACCATGTCGTCCTCGATCTCGCGGGCGAGATCGACCGCTTGCTTGGCCTTCGCATCCTGCGCCAGTTGCAGATAGGCGAGCACCAGATAGTCGAGGTCATGGATGCGGTCCTCGGGTATGCCGCGCACCTTCTCCGCCTGCTCGCCCGCAACATTGGATTCGATCGTCTCCTTCCATTTTCCGAGCAGCACGTAGGTATGCGACGGCATATGCACCGCATGCGGCACCACGGTCACGCAGACCTGATATTTCAGCGCCGCGGCGAGGGCACGCGGGGCGAGATCCGGATAGTCGTAGGCGTGAATGATGTAGTGCGCGACCCCGGGATGGGTTGGGATCTCGGCAAACAGCTTTTCAAGGATAGCGCCGGCCGCAAGCTGGTTCTTGTAGGTCTTGTCGAGCGGATCAGCAGAGGCAAGCAGCGAAAGCGCATAGAAGATCTTGGCTTCGCGGTCGTCGGGATGGTTCTGCGCGAGGGCTTCCATTTTCCTGGAATAGGCCAGCGCGCGCGAACGGTGATCGAGCTTGTCGGTGTCGGTATAGAAGGCCGCGAGCGCTTCGATGTAATCGCTTTCGCGGGGAGACTTGGTGGCAGCGGCCCGCGCCTTCGCGATCTCCTCCTGGCCGATCTTCAGACTGGCGGGCTGCGGCGGCGCCCAGATCTGGTTCCACACGCTCATGGCGACGCCCCAGTGCGCCATTGCGCAATCGGGATCGCTCTGCGTGATTGTCGTGAATTCCTCTCGCGCCTGCTTGTACCAGAAGGAATGCAGCGCCGCGAGCGCGGCGTCGAATTGCGGCTGCACCGCGCCCCCGCAGGAGGTTGGGAAAACGAGATCGCCGCCGCGGCCTTGCATCAGCGGATTGGGCTCGCTCTGCGCCAAGGCGTGCTGATCGGCAGCGAGAAGGATGCCCGCAGCAGCGCAGACGGCCATTTGCAGCATACGCATCCGCGTGGGCATGGGCAGAGCAGCACGGGAAGAACAGGTGGTCATCGCGATCCTCTTGTCGGATTGTGTCACCTCGGATTGTACCTAAAGACGGCTTGTAGGCGAGCGAGCCCGAGGCGGCGCAACACGATTTCGATCTTGCTGAGACTCCCCACGGCGGTCAAGGCGCCGACCCGTAGGGGTTCCGACCACGCTGCAGGCGATTTTGCCCATCTACAACTCCCAGGGCTATCGCATATGGGCTGCCGTCCCGGCCAAGCGAGCCCGGCTTCGTCCCCCGCGTACGCGGGGGCGGGACCCAGTAATCCATGGCCGGCGTGAATGCCCAAACTGCTTTGGTTACTGGATTCCGGCTCTCGCTTGCCGGGCGAAGCCCGGCCTCGCTCGGCCGGAACGACGGGCACGGGCGTTCCAGTATGGCGTGGCAGACAGTTCTCGGAGGCAAATGCGATAGCCCCCGCTACAACTCCGGAGCCGGTTGCGCGCGCTGGGCGCATCGGGCAAGGATGCCCGATCGCAAACCTGTAGTGGAAAAGCACGATGCGGCAGCAAAATCTATCGAGCGGGACGGCGCCGTGGTTTGCTGCGCTTGCCTTGACCACGATCATCCTTGCTTCCTCGCCGTGCGCGAGCGAGAGCGCGAAGCAGCTGCGCGTCGGGGTTCAGTTCGGGCTCGGCTACCTGCCGCTCTACGTCGCCGAGGAGAATCATCTGTTCGAGCAGCGCATGCGCGAGCAGGGCCTCGCCCCGGTGCCTGTCGAGATCGTGCACGTGGCGGGCGGACCGCAGATCAATGACGGTCTCCTGAGCGGCAATTTCGAGCTCGGCAGCGGCGGCTACACCGCCATGATGGTATCATGGGACAAGACGCGCAACGCCGGCGACTCGCGGCTGCTCGGGGTGACCGCGCTCTCCTCGGTGCCGTACGATCTGTTCAGCACCGACGCGCAGCTCACGTCGGTGAAAGACCTCAATCGCGAGCGGGACAAGATCGGCGTTCCGTCGGTGAAGGTCTCGGTGCCGGCGATCTATCTGCAAATGGAAGCCGAGCGGCTGTTCGGGCCCGGGAAGCATACCGCTCTCGACGACCTCACCGTCTCGCTGTCGCAGCCCGACGGCGCGATCTCGCTCCTCTCCGGCGGCACCACCGTGAACGGCTATCTCTTCTCGCCGCCGTTCATCCAGCAGATGACCGACAAACCCGGCATTCGCAGGATCTGGTCCTCAAACGAGCTGTTCGGCAGCCCGGCGACGGCGCTGACCACCTGGACCACGGTCAGGTTCCAGCGCGAGAACCCGAAGCTATTCGCGGCGGTCGTCGGCGCGATCAGAGATGCCATGGCGCTCATCGCCAACGATCCGAAACAGGCGGCCGCGATCTATCTGAAATCCGAGAAGACGAAAGCCGGGCCCGACCTGATCAGCGCGGCTCTCGCCGATAAGCAAAACCTGCGCTTCACGCTCGCGCCGGAGCACACCGACCGCATTGCGGATTTCCTGGCGCGGACCGGAAGCATCAAGGCCAAGCCCGCGAGCTGGAAGGATCTGTTCTTCCCCGACATCCACGACGAGCACGGCAGCTGACAGGGAGCGGAGCGCGCTCGGTTCCTTCCTCCGTACCGAGCTCGAATTTTACGCCGATCTTCAGAACCGTGGGCGGCCGTCCGGAGGTGGCGGGGGTGCGGGCCAGGGCGGCGGCGGGCTCGCGTTCGGCACCGGGATGCCGTAGTCCATGGTGCGGCTTGGGGGTGGGGGATAAGGTGCTGCGGTTTCCGGCGGGAACGGCGGCTGCGGGCTGGCGGGCCCGGCCTGGGCCGGGGCCTCGGCCGCTTTCGCCTGCGCCGGCGGGGTCTTCTCGGACGTTCCCTCCGTCGACGAGGAGTGCAGTGCAGCCGCGAGGCGGGCAACCAGTGCCTTGATGTCGGACCAGCTGACCGGGGAGTACATTGGCTCAGCCTGCGCAGGCTGGGCGGGCGCAGCTGGCGTCTTTTCGGACGGCTGCGGCAACGTGTTGGCCGGAAGCTGCTCCGATGGAGTGGTTGGGGTGGCCGCCGTCGCTCTCTCCTTGGGCGCAGCGCCTGCGTCTGCGGCCGCGGACGGGGGCTGCGGCAACGCTGCTGTATCGTTCCCCAGGATGATCGGCATGCCGTTTTGTCCGGCGCCGATGATCACGATCTTGGAATTATTGGACTGGGCGAGCTGCAGGGTTGCCTCGATTCCGCGCCAGCGCAGATACGAGTCGGAAATGCCCTGGCTGACGATGCGCTGGAACTCGGCGATCCCTTCCGCTTCGATCTTCTTGCGCTCGGACTCCCTGATCTCGCGGGCGACGCGGAACTTGTATTCTTCCGAAATATAATACTGCTCAATCTTGCGATTAATCGCGCTAACAACTGCGGTCGGCAATTCAATGCCCAAAATTAGAGTGTCGATGAGATTGAGCATGGCATAGAGCGGGACTTTATAAGGAGCGTTTGCTTCTTCCTCCTGGCTCTCCCCGCCCACCACCATTTTCTCACCGAGCATCGCCTCTGCACGCTCGCGGATTTTGTCTTGAATCTCTGCGCGTTTCGTCGAATAAATTTCCTCGGCAGTATACCCCGCCATGACTTCCCGCGTCCGATTGCCTATTTCAGGAGCTATTAACGAGTTGACGTAATTCGGACCAATAGATTGGTGCAGTTGAGGAACAGAGTTGCGCTTGAGCCGAAAGCGAATATTGATAGATGCAGTCAGGCTGATCCCGTCTCTAGAAATTGCATTATAAGTCTGTGTCGCTGATTGCAATCTCAGATCATACAAAAACACTTGGTTCCACGGCAAAGTGATGCGCATCCCTTCGTTTTTCAGCAGATTCGGATTGAGCACGGTTCCTCCGCCGAACCGTTTCCACAGCACCCCGACATAGCCGCTGGGAACAGTCACCACGCAGAAGGGAGCGAGAATGACGCCCACCAGCGTCCCCACCATCAGATAGGTGACGACCATGGGGAGGTGCCGCTCCACAAAGCGCCACCAGATACCCCGCCGGCGTTTCACCGGCGGGGTATCGCGAAGGGAGACGACCTGGGCATCCATTGGCCCTTCTGCATGCGAGCTGTTCACTGCAATGATCTTCCTGCAAGTCCTGGACGGGGTTCAGTATATCAACTCTTCTGGCGTTTGCCGATGATGTTGTACCGCCGCTGCGTCACAAAGGCTCAGGTGTCCCTCCGGGGCGCGCAGGTATGAGCGAGCTTCGAATGCCCGCGGCCCCGGAATGACGGAGGCGAGAGCTACCGCGGGTCCGCGCTCTCGGGAAAGTGAGGGAGGCAGTCATGATCAGGAATTTCAGCGATCACGCCGCCAACGAGCGCACCTTTCTCGCCTGGGTGCGCACCGCGATCGCGGTGATGGCGTTTGGATTTCTGATCGAGCGCTTCGATCTGTTCTTGCTGGGAATTGTGCCCGCATTGGCCGGTCGCAGCATCTCCCCCGCCGGCCAGCAATTTGCCAACGCCGCCGGGCTGGCGTTCATCATTCTCGGCACGGTCATGGTCATTATCGCGGCTGCCCGGCTTTTCGTCACTGCGCGACGCATCGACAGCGAGGGAATGCATCCAGGGACGGGGACCCGCCTGGATATCGCTTTGGCCGCGCTGCTTGCACTTCTGGGCGGCAGCCTCTGCCTCTATCTGTCCCACGCGGTGGTAGCTGCGTTATAGCTCTACTTCTGGAATTTGAGGACGAACTCATCCACCGGCTTGTTTGGCGGAGGCTGAATCGAGAAGTCGCGTGTGTCCTCGGGATGCCGCCAGAAATCCCCTTGGGCCACGAGCTTGAAGCCCGCGTTCTCGACCTCGCGCCGCAGAGCCTGCTCCTCGATGCGATGCAGCGTCTTACCGACCGAGGTGCCATCGCCGGATCTTGCGGAGTGGTCTGCGATGACGAGCGCGCCGCCCGGCTTGAGCGCAGCGTAGAGCTTGGCGTTCATCGCGGCCCGATCGACCGGCATGTAGGTGGTGTCGTGATAGAAAAAGAGAAACGTGATCAGGTCGAGGTCGCGCAGCTCTGGCGGTACCGGATCGTCGAACGGGCGCGCCAGGCTCACGATGTTCCCGCCTGCCGGTGTCTTCAGGCGCGCTTCAAACCTGGCCTTTGCCCGCTCGCCGAGATCGGCAGGGTTCTGCCCGTACACCACGCCTGTCGGGGCAACCGCCCGCGCCATGAGCTCCGTGCTGTAGCCGCCGCCCGCGCCCATATCCAGCACCTTCATCCCCGGGATCGGAGCCGCGAGGACAAGGAGCTTCAGCGGGTCGCGGCGCTGGTCGGTCTGGCGGTCCGCAGGGGTGCGGTCGGGCGAGGCAACGAGCGCGGCGTAATCAGGTGGGCTGTTTTGCGCCGCTGCGCCGGTGATCGAGATGGGTGCCGCCAAAAGAACGGCAGCCGCCAGCGTACAAATGGGGAAGCAACGAAGCATGGGTTTTCCAGTCATGTATTGTATCCCTTGTCTGAAATCGCTGAGGCACCTGGATCGGCGTGTGCTTGCGATGCCGCGCGGGATGCAAGGTAAGGAGCGGCGAGCCGATTGCAACCATCCGCCGGCTGTGGCCGTCCGGCCGCCAGATGCGTCGCCACCACGATGATCCCGAAGAATCAGCCCCGCCGAAGCGGGGCTCACATTGCCCGTCGGCCAACAGTGCTTGTCGTAATACAGACATTCATCTTAGATACATGACGAAATCTTGCCCCGAGGCAGGGGCGGGTTTCAAACCCGCCCACCAAAGCCGGGAGAGGACGTCATGAGGAAGACCGCGTTTGTGCTGGCAATCGCAATTGCGGCGGTCGCAGCGCGCGAGCCGGCGCAGGCGGCCGACGTGATCTGCTACAATTGTCCGCCGGAATGGGCGGACTGGGCATCAATGCTCAAGGCGATCAAAGCCGATCTCGGCTACGACATTCCGTTCGACAACAAGAATTCAGGTCAGACCCTCTCGCAGCTGATTGCCGAGAAAGCCAACCCGGTTGCCGACATCGCGTATTACGGCGTGAACTTCGGGATGAAGGCCAAGACGGCTGGCGTGGTGGAGCCCTATCGGCCGAAGGGCTGGGACGCTGTGTCCGCCGGCCTGAAAGATCCGGATGGGTACTGGACCACGATCCACTCCGGAACCCTGGGATTGTTTGTGAACAGCGAAGCCTTGGGGGGCAAGCCGATCCCCGCCTGCTGGAACGATCTGCTCAAGCCGGACTATCGGGGGATGGTCGGCTATCTCGATCCCTCATCCGCGGCAGTGGGTTATGTCGGTGCGGTCGCTGTCAACCTCGCTCTCGGCGGCTCGGCCAAGGACCCGACGCCCGCCGTCACGTTTTTCAAGAACCTGCAGAAGAATCAACCGATCGTGCCGAAGCAGACATCGTATGCCCGAGTTGTTTCCGGCGAGATTCCCATCCTCTTCGACTACGACTTCAACGCTTACCGGGCGAAATATAAAGAGAACGGCAAGTTCGATTTCGTAATTCCGTGCGAGGGCTCGGTCGTCTTTCCCTACGTGGTCAGCCTGGTGAAGGGCGCCCCGGATAAAGCCAAGGCCGAAAAGGTCTTCGACTACCTGCTGTCGGATAAGGGTCAAGCCATCTGGACCAATGCCTATCTGCGTCCCGCCCGTTCGATCCCGTTGCCTGCTGAGGTAAAAGCCAGGTTCCTGCCCGACAGCGATTATGCGCGCGCCAGGAGCGTGGATTGGGCGGAGATGGAACTGGCGCAAAAGACATTTACCGACCGCTATCTCGCGGAGGTGCGCTGAACCAATCCAGTTCCGGGTTCGGAGCGCGCCCCCGATGCCGGCTTTCGTCTCGAATTCGGCTCGGCTGCATTTGTCGCGCGCCGGCTTTGCGCGTATCGCGCTGCTGCCGCTTGCCCTGGTCGTCACGGCTTTGTTCCTGTTGCCCATGGCCAAGCTGGTACTCGTCGGCGCGACCGGCGACCTGGGGCTCGCCGCTTACGCGGCTATCCTGTTCGAGCCGCGGTATCGCGCCAGCCTGATCTCCACCGTGGGGCTGGCGACAGCGACGACGATCGCTGCGCTTGCCATTGCGACCATCGCCGGCCTCTTCCTGCAGCGACACCGATTTCCAGGCCGGGCTGTATTGATCGCAATGCTGACGTTCCCGCTCGCGTTTCCAGGCGTGGTGGTTGGCTTCATGATCATATTGCTGGCAGGTCGCCAGGGTCTGATCGGCGACATCGCCAGTCGTCTGACGGGCGAGAAGATCGTTTTCGCCTATTCGATCCAGGGCCTGTTCCTCGGCTATCTCTACTTCTCCATTCCGCGCGTGATCCTGACCATCATGGCGGCGGTGGAGAAGCTCGACCCGGCGTTGGAAGAGGCCGCCCGCACGCTGGGCGCCGGTCCCTGGGCGGTGCACCGCGACGTGATATTTCCCGCGCTCGGGCCGGCATTCGTGGCCAGCGGTGCCATCGCATTTGCGACTGCCATGGGAGCGTTCGGCACCGCATTCACGCTCGCCACCAACATCGATGTGCTCCCCATGGTGATCTATACCGAGTTCACGCTGTCCGCGAACATTACGATGGCGGCCGCGCTGTCGGTCGGACTGGGCCTGGTGGCATGGGCGAGCCTTGCGTTCGCGCGCTCGCTTTCCGGCGGCACTGTCGCGGCGGCAGGCTGACGCGAATGCGCGATCGCCTGATCGTTGCCGGCCAGTTTCTGTTTACGGCATTGGTGGCCGCGTTTCTTATCGTCCCGGCGATCCTCTCGATGCTTGCCGGCATTACCGTAAATTACTTCCGCGGCATCGCCTCGGGCTTCACTCTGCAATGGGTGATCCAGGTCTGGGATCTCTATTCCGAAACGATCGCCCGCTCGTTTCTGGTGGCAGGCGCGGCGCTGCTCGTGACGCTCGTTATCGGCGTGCCAGCAGCCTACGCGCTTATCGTGCGGGGAGGTCGGCTTTCCCGCGCGGTCGAGGAGATCATCACGCTACCGCTCGCGATTCCCGGGCTTGCCATCGCGCTTGCGCTCCTCCTCGTCTACGGCGGGTTCAGCGATTTCCGCCGCTCCTGGCTTTTCATTCTCGCCGGGCATGTGATCTTCACGTTGCCGTTCATGGTGCGCGCAGTGATGGCGGTGCTGGCGACCATTGATGTGAAAACCCTCGATGAAGGTGCCGCTTCGCTCGGAGCCGGACCGTGGCGCCGGTTTCGCGACGTGATCATGCCGAATGCTCGCCCGGGCATTCTCGCCGGAGCGCTGAGCGTAGTCACGCTTTCCCTCGGCGAGTTCAATCTCACCTGGATGCTGCACACGCCGCTGACCAAGACGCTGCCGGTCGGTCTGGCCGATAGCTATGCCTCGATGCGCCTCGAAGTCGCATCCGCCTACACGCTCGTGTTTTTTGTGATGATCATCCCGCTGCTCGTCGCCATGCAGCTTTTCGCCGATATCAGTAGCGGGTCGAGATCGCGGGCATGAGCGAAGGCCGCGGCGTCGCCCTGCGTGTTGAGGCCTGCGCCAAGACTTTCCCCAACGGGGCCCGCGCGCTCGAAGCGGTGACACTGGATGTGGACCGCGGCGAGACCGTCGTGCTCCTCGGCCCCTCGGGCTGCGGGAAAACCACGCTGCTGCGCATCATCGCGGGACTGGAGACGCCGGATGCCGGCGGACGCGTCTTGTTCAACGATGCCGACGTCACGGACGTTCCGATCGAGAAGCGCAATGTCGGAATGGTTTTCCAGTCCTATGCGCTCTTCCCCAACATGAGCGTTGCGGAGAATATCGGCTACGGGCTGAAGATCCGCGGGATCTCCGGGAAAGAGCGCGGGGCACGCATCGCCGAGCTCATGGAGCTCACAGGCATCGGGGGACTGGAGCAGCGGCGGATCGACCAGCTCTCCGGCGGACAGCGGCAACGCGTGGCGCTGGCGCGGGCGGTCGCGATACACCCGAGCGTGCTTCTGCTCGACGAGCCGCTCACCGCGCTCGATGCAGCGCTGCGCGAGCGGCTGCGCGGCGAGCTCGATCGCCTGCTGCGCACGCTGGGCATCACCACGATCTACGTCACCCACGACCAGGCCGAAGCAATGGCGCTCGGCGACCGCATCGTGGTCATGCGCAACGGTGCGATTGCGCAGATCGGATCGCCCCGCAGCGTCTATTTCGAACCGAACAGCCGATTTGTCGCCGAGTTCATCGGTGCCGCCAACATTCTCCAGGCGACGGTGAAAGACGGATACGCTGTGCTTCCCGGCGGTCGAATGCGCATGCCGAACGGCACTTTCGCGGGTCCGGTGACCGCGATGCTGCGCCCGGAAGCGATCGCAATCATCCAGGCCGAGGGCACCGATCTCTGCGGCAGTGTCGAGAGCGTGAGTTTCACTGGTGGCCGGCAGCGTCTCATCGTAACCGGCGCGGCTGACCGACCAATCGTGGTCGACGCGCCGAACTCGCTGCGAGTTGAGGTCGGCCAGCGCGTAGGCCTCAGCATAGAATCGTCCGCCGTTCGGCTGCTGCCGGAAGATCGTCAGTGATGCCGGCGCCAATCTTGATCGCGCAGATTTCAGATCTGCACATCAAACAGCCCGGCGCGCTCGCCTATGGCCAGGCGGACACCGCAGCGGCGCTGGCGCGATGCATCGCCGAGCTCAACCGCTTCATGCCGCGACCGGAGCTGGTGGTGATATCCGGCGATCTCGTCGATACGCCGACGGAGCAGGAATACGCGCATTTGCAGCGGCTGCTGGCGCCGCTCGAGATTCCGCTCGCGGCCGTGCCCGGCAACCACGATGAGCGCTCGCTTTTCCGCGCCGCCTTCCCTTCTCAGCCTTACGCGCAGCCGAAGGGCGCGCTCAATCTTTCGCTCGCGGTCGGCCCTCTCGACCTCGTCCTCATTGATTCCAGCGTGCCCGCGGCGCCTCACGGCCTGCTTGATGCGGATACCCTGCGCTGGCTCGATGCGACGCTCGCCAACAACACCTCCCGGCCGGCATTGCTGTTTTTGCATCATCCGCCGTTCGTGACCGGCATCGAGCACATGGATCGGCAGAACCTGCGTAATGCAGGCGAGCTCTCAGCGCTCGTGCAACGCCACCCGCGCGCGCGGCTGATTGCGGCCGGTCACGTGCACCGGGCCACGATGGCAATGCTTGCAGGGATGGCGGCGACGATCTGTCCGGCGCCCAACTATGCGGTCGCGCTCGATCTCGTGGCGCGGCTTCCGCCTTCTCTCCTGGTCGAGCCGCCGGCGTTCCATCTCCATGCCTGGTTTGCCGGCGACGGCTTTGGCCAGGTGGTGACTCATCTCGTGCCGATCGGGCATTTCCCGGGACCGTATCCCTTCTTCGATGCCGAAGGCAGGCAGCTGTAAGACGCTCTGATCGCTCGTGCAATCGCTGTAACAACGCTATCATGAGCGGTGACGGCAGAGAGCAGGAGCACCATGCGACCCAGCATGCTGGCGGAGGACGCGACCCTGCATCACGTTGTAATTGTCGGCGGCGGTGCCGCGGGGATCGAGCTCGCGACCCTGCTCGGCAACCGCTTTGGAAACCGACACCGCGGCCGGCCACGAGCGCGTATCACCCTGGTGGAATGTGCGCGCACGCACCTATGGAAGCCTTTGCTGCACGCGGTCGCCGCCGGCAGCATGGATCCCGGCGAGTACGAGGTGAACTATCTCGCTCAAGCGCACTGGCACGGGTTCCGCTACCGTTTCGGCGAAATGATCGGGCTCGATCGCGCGGCAAAAGAAGTTCGGCTGGGCGCGACGTTCGATGACGAAGGACGGCAAATCACCGCGCCGCGCGCCGTGCGCTATGACACGCTCGTCATTGCCATCGGCAGCGTGACCAATGATTTCGGTGCTCCCGGGGTGGAGCAATTCGCAGTGCCGCTGGAGACTCCGGCCCAGGCCGCGCGATTCAATCGCCGGCTGGTGAATGCCTGTATCCGCGCGCAGGCGCAGGAGGAGCCGGTGCGACCCGGCCAGCTTCACGTCGCCATCGTCGGTGCGGGCGCAACCGGGACCGAGCTTGCCGCCGAGCTGCATCGGACCACGCGCGAAGTCGTCGCCTATGGGCTCGATCGCATAAACCCGGAACGTGACATCCGCATTCTTCTGATCGAGGGCGCAGAGCGCATCCTGCCCGGCCTGCCGGAGCGCATCTCCAAGGCGACGCGCGGCCTTCTTGATGACATGGGAGTCGAGGTGCATGTCGGCGCCAAGGTGGCAGAGGTTACAGCCGAGGGCGTGCGGCTTGCCGGCGGGTTGTTCATTCCCTCCGAGCTGGTCGTGTGGGCGGCGGGTGTGAAGGCACCGGACGTGCTGGCGCATCTCGACGGGCTGGAGGTAAACCGGATCAATCAGCTGGTGGTGCATCAGACGCTGCAGACCACGCGCGATCCCAACGTCTTTGCCATGGGTGACTGCGCTGCCTGTCCGCGCCCGGGCGAGCCCACTCCGGTGCCGCCGCGGGCCCAGGCTGCGCATCAGCAGGCCACGCACATGGTGCGCCAGATCAAGCGCCGGATGCGCGGCGAGCCGTTGCTCCCCTACACCTACCGGGACTTCGGCTCGCTGGTTTCACTCGGCGAGTACAGCACCGTTGGAAACCTCATGGGTTTTCTGGTTGGCCGCAGCTTCTTCATCGAGGGACTGTTCGCCCGCTGGATGTACCGCTCGTTGGAAGCGATGCACGAACGCGTGCTTTACGGACTCCCGCGCACTGCCTTGCGCTTGCTCGCCCGCATGCTCTCGCGCCAGGCAGGCCCGCGGGTGAAGCTGCACTGAGTGTCGAGGTTCTAATCATATTGCCGCATCACTCAACCTCGTCCTGAGGAGCGCGTACGCGCAGACAAGTTTACGCAGTCTGCGCAAGCTTGACTGCGGTTCGCGCGTCTCGAAGGACGGCCACAAGCAAGATCGTGCCAGCGTCCATCCTTCGAGACGCACGGCGCGCATCCTTCGAGGCTCGCGTGCAAGCACGCGAGCGCCTCAGGATGACGGGGCGCGCCGAGCTCCTCAGGCTGAGGTCTGTGGGATTAACCTCGATCCGATTGGTTTCATGGAATCGATGTACTAGGCTGTTGCGGCGGCGGGTGTGGACGGTACCGCAACGCTACGATGATCGAACGAGTACCGGCCTGCCCCCGTGACGGCGAGCAGGAGATAGCCGCCGATGATGGCGAGGTTCTTGTAGAAGTTCACCATGTTGATGCCGCGCGCCTGCCCTTCCATGGTCCAGAAGGGATGCCCGAACGCGGTGACCATGATAACCCACAACACGAGCAACGGAGCGATCCAACGCGTCTTCACGCCGACCAGGATCGCGAGACCGCCGAAGAGCTCGATTGCTGCGATCAGATAGCCCAACCAGGTCGGCGCCGCAGCGCCCGAGGCAACCAGATCCATGAAACGTTTCGTGCCTGCGTTGTTCAAGATCGCTGACACGTCCATGAATTTCATCCATCCATAGACAATGAATACCGACGACATCAGTATTCGGCTGAGCAAAATGACAATGTCAGACATCGCGTTTCTCCCCTGTTCCTGACCGGCACTTACCTGCCCGGCTAAGCCATAATGTCGCCGGCGCGTCATCCCTGCAATAGCTCGCCCACGGCGCGAGCAGCCTGGTCGATGGCAATGTGGGCATAGGCATCTCCGCCGGCATCGGAATTGGCGATCGCTATGCGCCCGAAAGGACGGCGTGCAAGCGCGGCAGTGTCCTCGTAATCGTCGGCGTCGAACAACGAGTTCGCGACATAACCATAGCCGTGCGGCCAACGGTTGACGGTGATCGCCGCAATATCGCGCGTGCTGGAGAATCCGCCCGGACCAAGCATGCGGTCGAGCTCATCCCGGATTTTCTGCTCGAAATCCGAGAACGTCATGGCGAGCAGCGTCGCGGCACCGATGCGAAACTGCGCGCGCGCATCAAGCCCGGAATTGGGCGCCCCCGGCACGTGCTGGAGATGCAGCAGAATCGGCTCGCCTGGATCGCGCGGATGGCGGTAGCCGCCCAGGCTGACGGGAAAGTCGAGCGCCACGCGCGAATGGAACGACATGGGCGCGGAAATGTCGAACACCTTGAGCCTGATCCATGGCCGCCAGTCGCGGACCAGAACGTTGGTGTAGACGAGCGGTGCTTTGACATTCTGGCTCAACGCGTGTCGCTGCGCTGCGGGCAGGTCGGGAACGACGTGCGGAATGACCATGTGGAAACAGGCGAGCACGACATGCCTGGCCTCGATCCGATGCGCCGTCCCCGCTCGAACATAGCCGACCAGGACCCGTTCACCCGCATGGCGCACATCGATGCAGGTCGAATCCAGGCGAATGCGATTGTTGCGATCCTCACGATCAAGCGCGGCATAATCGAACCGGGCGAGAACAACGTCGTCCATCGTATCGCCCGCCGCGACGCCCGGCACCAACGCCCGCACCAACAGCCGGGCAAGCGAAGCATTGCCGTCCGGGAAGTGATAGATGTAGGGCTCTTGCCACTCCGGATGCTCGCTCGCCGGCAGACCAAGACCGGCAAAGCCGGGATAGCCAAACTCTCTGAGCTCGGCGGCGGGAACTGCATCACATCCCAGCGCAAAAAAGCCGAGGGTGCGCCCCTGGAAGCAGTTCGCGACCTCCTCGCCGCAGCCGCAGATCCTGGTGAGATAGTCACGATAGCTGGTGGTCTTCAGGATGCCGAGCTTTTCCGTAATGGACCTGCCGGCGAGCGGGTCACGCGTCTTGTCGTAGAGCGCCAGCAGCTGCGCCTTGCTCGCCTGCGAGATCGGAAAGGCCGCAACGACTTCATCGCGCGGCTTTGCGCCGTGCAGCCGCGCAGGATCGTCCGCGGGGCGGTTCATGACATCGCTCGGTACCAACTCATCTCTGCCGAAGGCCTCGCGGTCAAAGAACACGCCGCGCGACAGTCCGAGCGAGGAATAAAAGTTGCGGTCAAAGGCGATCTCAAATCGGTCGATATCGACGCCAAGCTCGCGCAAGAGACCGCGGGCGACGTCACTGTACAGTGTTCTCGGCGATTGCATCGATTGACTGCCGCCGTAGCCAATAATCAGGCGTCGATCGAGGGTGAACTCGTTGCGCTTGCCATGGCCGCCGAAATCATCGTGGTTGTCGAGGACGAGAATGCGCGCGTGAGGACCTGCGGCGCGGCGATAGAACCAGGCCGCGGCCAACCCGCTGATCCCGCCGCCCACCACGACGAGATCGTAGCTTTCCTCGATCGCGAGGCCGTCCATGCGCCAGCGCGGCCCGCGCGCGAGCTCGTGCGCAACTTCGAACGAGCCGGGGTGCTGGCCGCGCAAGCCGGTGAGCGCCGGCGGGTAACGCTCGGGCTCGGCCGCGAGCTGCGCTGCCGGTGTCAATCCGGGCGCAATGGTCAGAGCCATGCCGTTGAGAAAGTCGCGGCGAGAAATGCGGGGCATGCGCCACCGTAGCACGTCGTCATGCATCTCCAGAATCGCATGATGCGGTGGCCTGGCGGATTACGCTTCGCTAATGGTACTGGGCGCCATAGGTTGTCCCTCGGCATCATTCCGGGGCGCCGCACTGCAAAGATAGGTTTGCCCGATCCTGAGCCTGAGGAAAGTCAAAATGCGACGACGTGAGCTCCTTGCGCTGCTCGGCGCGGCAACCGCTGTTTCCAGCATCGCAACCCGGCGCGACGCCCAGGCACAGGCGTATCCATCGCGCACGATCACGCTGGTCGCTCCCATTGCTGCGGGAGGCGCCGTCGATACCGCGGCGCGCATTCTCGCCGAGAAACTGCAGGAGCCCCTGCAACAATCCGTTGTGGTTGAGAACCGAACGGGTGCGGGCGGCATGATCGGGACGGCGTCGGTCGCGAAGGCAGCAGCCGACGGTTACACCCTGCTTCTGATGGAACCCTCCGCGGTCCTGGCGAAATGGCTGCACAAGAACGTGCCTTTCGACGTGATCGGCGACTTCGCGCCAATCGCACTGGTCGCGACGAGTTCCCTGGTGCTGTTTGCCCGTCCTTCGCTTCCCGCCGATGATGTCAAGCAGCTCATCGCCTACAGCAAGGCCAATCCGGGCAAGCTCGCAGTCGGCACGCCTGGAATCGGCTCGCCCCACCACATGGCGGTTTTGCTGCTGAACGCGACCGCAGGCATCGACATCCCGCAAATCTCGTATCGCGGCAGTGCTCCGGCTTTGAGCGATCTGCTCGGGGGACAAATTCCGCTGATCTGGTCGACGCCGATTGCCGTGATGCCGTTCGTGGAGCAGGGCAAGGTGAAGGCGCTGGGAGTCTCGACCGAAAAACGCGTGGCGGTCCTGCCGCGCGTGCCGACCATTGCGGAGAATGCGCTGCCGGGATTTCACATCGAGGCGTGGCTCGGCGTTGCGGCGCCCGCCAACGCGCCGGCGGAAGCGGTGACGCGCCTCCAAGGAGCAATTCGCGCCGTTGCGCAGCTGCCAGAAGTGGAGCAACGGATGTCGCCGTTGGGGTTCAGTCTCGATTACCGCCCCGCGCGGGATTTTCGCGAGCTGATCGCCAGCGAGCATCAACGCTATGGTGACCTCATTCGCGCGACCGGCATTGAGCCGAACTGAGCCCGGCTACCGCTCATGCCCGCGACCATTCTCGTCCCGGAAGCGGTACTCCCGCGTGCCGAGAACGCTTCCCTGCGCCTCGGCGTCGCAATTGCCGTCGAGAATTCCACAATCGCTGCAATCGACACGCCCGAGCAGCTTCGGCTGCGCTGGCCGGCGGGGAGCGTGTTGGATTTGCCCGGCTGTCTGGTCATGCCGGGGCTGGTCAACGCGCATCAGCATGGACGCGGCTTAAGTCAGATCCAGCTTGGCTATCACGACGACTTTCTCGAGCCGTGGATCAGCAATCGCCGCGGGCGTGGGATGCTCGATCCTTACGCGATTACCAAGCTCGCAGCAGCTCGCATGCTGGCGAACGGAGTGACTACGGCAGTCCATGCCAATTACAGCTACGGCACCGGAGACTACGAAAGCGAGCTGCGCGCGCAGTTGCGCGCGTACGACGAAGTCGGCCTGCGCGTTGCCATGTGTGTCGGCGCGATGGATCGAGGAACGGTAGTCTATCCGCCGCACGAAGCGTGTTTCCTCGCCGGCCTTCCCGATGATCTCAAAACCTGGCTCTCGCGCCCGGGCGCCCCCGCCTATGCCGGCGATGCCGCCGCTACAATTGCACTCATGGGTCGCCTGCTGGCGGATTTCCGCGATGATCCCCGGGCGCGACTCTGCTATGGGCCGGCCGGCCCGCAGTGGGTCTCGGAAGAGCTCTGCTCGGCGCTCGCCCGCGACGCTGCGGCGAAGGGGCTCGGGATTCATCTGCACGCGCTGGAATTGCCGGCGCAACGCGATGCAGCAGCTGAGCTGTTTAGCGAGGGCGTGTTCGCCTGGTTGGATCGCCTCGGCATCATGACGCCGCGCACCGTGATCGCCCATGGCGTCTGGGTGAGCGATGCCGACATGGCGATCATGGCGCGCGCCGGAGTGACCGTGGTGCGCAATGCCGGCTGCAATCTGCGCATGCGCAACGGAATTGCGCCGCTTGCCCGCTATCTCGCTCATGGCGTGCGCATGGCGATCGGCAGCGACAACGTCTCTTTGTCCGATGACGAGGACCTGCTGGGCGAGCTGCGCCTTGCCGCCAACCTCGCGCGCGAGCCCGATTGGAACGGCGCGCCGCCGCCGAGCGTCGATCAGCTGCTGGCGATGGCGACGGTCAACGGTGCTGTCGCCGCGCAGTTTGCGGCGGAGACGGGCACGCTCGAACCGGGAAACGCCGCCGACCTGGTGGCTATTTCGCTCGCGCGCACGCGCCATCCCCTGCTCGATGCGGACATGCCTTTGCTGGAAGCGTTGCTTGCACGGGCCCAAGGCAGCGATGTGCGGCTGACAATGGTCGATGGCCGCATTCTTTATGATCACGGCACGTTTCCTCATCTCGATCTGGCGGAGGTCGAGCAGGCGGCGGTCCGCTCGGCTGGCAACGCGCGTCGTCCCAAGGTCGAGACCGATCGCGATCGCGCTGCCGAGCTTTCGGGCCACCTGCACCGGCATTACCGCGCCGTCGCAGCGCGACACAGATGATCAATGTGTCCATGAACGGAAGCCAGATTACCGACTGGTACCTTCCGCAGGGATCGGCCTGATGGGTTGGGCCTTGCTGGGCGATCGCGCGCGCCGACCGAGCGGCCCGTGCCCATACGCAATTCGAGCGGCGGTTTCGCTCAGACCGAGCCGTTCTCTCCTGCTCCGTCAGAAGCGGAAATTCGGGCCGGCCTTAACCTGCTGCAGCGTGACGTCGATATTCAGATCGTTGGTCACTTTTTGCACCGTTCATGTCTGCACATGCTTTCGCTTCATGCCGTAAGCAAAAATTATCCATGTTTCGTCGTGGGTAACGTCGGCCCCCTTTTGGACATGACAAGCTCACGAGAATGCCAGCCGGATCCAACAATTCCTCGGTTCATGTCGGTTGGAGTGCTTGTTGCCAGGCTGCTGTGGTTCGTGCCTGCGCTCGCTTTGCTTGGCTGCGCATCGAGCCCGCAAGGTGATGCTGGCCAGTCCCCGCGCGCCCACGCGTTGGCTGATAATGCGCCGACCTGGGCGGGAGGCGAGCCGGCGAATGCCCCCAAGCATCCGAATACGCCGCCCGCTTACACGCCCGTGTTCGAAGTCAAGCAGGTACGCCGAGCGAAGCTGCTGAACGACGAGGAATACAACAAACTGCGCGATGACCTCGTGGCGGCGCGCGAGCGCGTGATCGCAGGCGTCAAAGCAACTACTGCCGCCCAAGAGGAAACAACGAAGCGCAAAGCTGTCGCAGCTCATGCGTCGGGTACGGGCGAGCAACTCACGGCGACAGCATCCAACTGAGTCTTATGAGGTGCGACGCGGGGGTGCGTAGGCACTACAGTCGTCCCGTTACCTTGGACATGAGGCGCCTCGCATCGCCCGCATTGCCGTCGCCAGCCCATGCGACGTATTGATCGGACCGCACCAGGATGAGCCGTGATTCGTAGGCTTGGCGGGCGTCGCGGTAGCTGTCGCATATCACCCTGAGCGGCACCGCGAGGATGGCGGCCGCCTGCTCGAATGCCCGGACGGTCTGCGGATCGGCATCGAAGGCCAGCAGGGTGAAGCCGTTACCGAGCTCCTCGAATACATCCCGGCCGGTGGACAGCGCCGCAGGGGCGAGATGGTGCCCGGCCCTTGCCTTGAACATGTGCGTGCCGTGGGCGCTGCACACGCCGCCCGGTGGGCCGAGCACTACCGGTGAGCCTTCATAGTGCGGCTCGTAGGTGAGGACGCGCTCGCCGGCGCCGAGCTCGCGCGCCTTCCAAGCGCGCTCGAACGCATCCCTATCGCGATCGGGACTGTAGCGCTCCAGAAACTCGCGGTCCGACCTGATTCGCCCGGCGATGAAGTCCTCGCCCGTCTCCCGAAAGATCGGCCGGCGCTCGTCGCTGTAGGATTGCAGCAGTGCGTTGCTTCCCCACCCCTGCAACTTCGCCGCCAGTTTCCATCCCAGATTGGTCACGTCTTCCAGCCCATTGTTGAGGCCGAAGGCGCCATAGGGGGGATGGCTGTGGGCAGCATCTCCGGCGATGAACACACGCCCGACCTGATAGGTCTCGGCGACCGCGACCCGCAGGTTCCAGAACCCCACATGCTCGAACTCGCAGGCGAACGAGAACCCGGCGGCTTTCTGGATCAGGGCCTGGAAATCGAAATTGTCCGTCCTCGTGTCGGCGGGCACGGGCGCGTGGAAGAACCAACCCTCGCCTACGTCGACACGGCCGAAAAACTGCCAGTATCCTTTCAGAGCAGGATGCAGCGCATTGTAGGTGGAGCGCGGTGGAAAGCGCTTGAGCCGCTGGTGCAGCTCGCGGGAACGGAACACAGAAAGGACCATGAGCTGATCGAAATCCGACCCGCCGCGGGCGATCCCGACCTGCTCACGAACGGTCGAGCGACTGCCGTCGCAACCTACTGCATAAGCGCACTCCAGGACGTGTCGCCCGGACCCGCCATGCTCGGCAACCGTGACCCGTACGTCATAATCGTCCTGCTCGATTGTTTCCGCGGACCATCCGAAATATCCGTCTACGCCGGGAAGACCGGCCAGTTTCTTCCGCAGCACCGCTTCCATCCGATATTGGGGAAGCCTGTCGTTCGCTTGAAAATAATAGGGGCGGACGAGCTCTCGCTGCGGGGGAGCGTACCAGTAAGGGCTCAGCAGATTTTCGTAGGCCACAATCCCGCTGATGGGATAGTCGGGCGGCATGACCCGCGCGGCCCGCAGCTCGTCGGCGATACCCCAGAAATAGAAGTGCTCGAGCGTGCGTTGGGTGAGATTTTGCCCCTTCGGGATCCGCTGCAGCTCGGCACTGCGCTCGATCAGCGCACAGCTCACTCCGCGCAGTCCCAGCTCGACCGCGAGAGCTGCTCCCACCGGCCCGCCGCCCACGATCACGACCTGATATTTCTTGTTCATTTTTTCATTGCGATCTGCCATGCGCGCCTCCGCAGATGGCAGCGATGAAGCCCACGGCCACATAAGCGCGGGGCGCGAGACCCGTCACATCGTACCGAATGGGTCGCTTTCGATTATCAGCTCTCCGCCATCATTTATTCCAGCTAACTAGCGTTGGTTTTGCAGGCTCGATTTCGTTACCCACAGCATCGGCACACCGATCCCAAGCAGCGGTCGCATCTGCAGAAGGTCCATTGTGATCGTTTTTGGTGCACCGTCCCAGGTGATGAAAACCACCGAAAACTTCTCCTGGAACCGGTACAGCGCGTTGCAGGGAGCCTGCTCTCCTGCACACCGATCGATGATCTGAACTCTGATCTCCGCGTCAACGACCTCGCAATCCTTGTCTTGGAACAGAAAGTGCGGATCGCCGCCCACGATGGCCGAGACCATCAGGGAGACGTCCGCCCTGCATACGCGCGATCCCTTTTTCAGGGATATCGGCTTGCTCAAGTCGGGAAGGTTCGCCAGTTTCCATTTTGGGTATAGTTTGTCCGTGAGCTTCTCGGCGGCAGTGGGACCCGTCGGGACCGGCACGGGATTGGGGGGCGATTGCGAGCGTGCGGCAAAAATCGAAAGCGCAAGTGATGCGCCGGTGAACACCACGACAAGCAGCGCCGCAGTCGTGCGCATTGGAAACTTCATCTCCCTCAGCTCGAACGCGTCATGGGCCTTGTCGTGCCGACGCTGATGTTCAAGTGCGTTCGTCGTTGCCCCAGCGCCAACGCGGCGCCTCGCCCTTGAGCCAGCACACGCCGATCAGCAGGCCGCAGAGCACGGCAACATAGGTATAATAGGAACCGGGCTGCGCGCGGGGCGGAAACAGGAGCGAGCCGGCGAGCACGAGGACAAGGAAAACGGCGAGCACCAGCCAGCCCTGCCAGGCCGTGGGCAAGCCCCACCCCCAACCGTAACGCTTGGCGGGAAACCAGTACTTGGGCTGGGTTTGCATGAACGACCTCCTTGCTGCGAAGCGCTGAGTTCGTGCAGTCACTCATTCGATTAATTCTTCCCCAGCATCAGTCATTTGAGGTAAACCTATCTCATAACGCGCTTTCGCCGAAATATCGGAAATGCGGAACGTCGCGCGGAGGCATGCCTTCATGCGCACCGCGCCGAATAAAGGGGCGGGTTTCAAACCCGCCCCTACGAAATCGAACTGCCGTCACGATCCAAACCGCGATCCTGCTGGCGCAAGCCAAACTTGCGAAAGCGCGAAATCCTGAAATCAGAGATGTCGATGGGAGGTGGCCTCGAGGCAACCAGATCGGTGATGATGCGGCCTGTCGCCGCCGCGAGCGTGAGACCGAGATGGCCGTGGCCGAATGCGAAATATACCCGCGGGAGATGCGGTGATCGCCCGATCACCGGCATGCTGTCGGGCGTCGAAGGACGCTGGCCCATCCACGGCTTGGCACCTTCCGGATTGAGCTTTGGCAGCATGCGTCGTGCCAGGCGAACGAGACGCTGGGCGCGGGTGTAGTTTGGCTTGGCATCGAGACGCGCAAGCTCGGCCGTGCCGGCAAGGCGCAAGCCCTCCGTCATGGAGGCAAGGCCGAAACGATAATCGCCGGAAATCACCGGTACCCGCAGCTCTACGCCGGGATCTGGCAGCGTCAGATGATATCCACGCTCGGTATCAAGCGGGACATGGCTCCCGAGCTTTGCAGCCCAACCTTTGGAATGCGCGCCGGTCGCAAGCACGAGCTCAGGCGCGGCATGCCGCGCTCGGCCGGTCACCACATGCGTGGGGCCGTCGCGCCCAAATAGGATGTCCTCCACGTTTTCCTGGAGGAAATGCCCGCCGGCGCGCACGAACTCTTCGGCCAGCTTGCGGGTGAATAGATAGGGGCTCACCGTCTGCACGGGATCGGGGAGGTAGATGGCGTGGCGGAAAATGGTAGCGAGCGAAGGCTCGATACGGCGTATCTCCCTCGGATCGAGGTCC
Organism: uncultured Alphaproteobacteria bacterium; assembly: GCA_963841705.1. GTDB lineage: Bacteria > Pseudomonadota > Alphaproteobacteria > Rhizobiales > Xanthobacteraceae > VAZQ01. Next base: position 34,216 of record CAWJDY010000036.1, on the reverse strand, counting down.
TCGATCCGCAATCCGCGTGCTCGCCGGAGATCATGGCCGAACCGGGCCGCGCGATAGGCCGCCTCGGTCTCATACACATGCAATTCGCCGGTCGGCTTTATGAGGTCATGCGCCCCTGCGGCGGCGATAAGCGGCGCATAGGCGTCTTTCGCGAGCATGAGGATTCGCGCAAGAGCTTGGGAGATGCGTTCAACTTCGCTCGGCCGGGCCGCATTGATGAAGCGGAGGAGATAGGGCGCGAGCCGCGGGAGATATTGCCACCGGATGATGAGGGGCTGATCGCGACTGACAAGCATGCGCGGCACGGCGCGCAGCACGCCGGGGGTGGCGATCGGCACGCAGGCCGTCACCTGCACGACACCCGCATTCCCGTACGAGCAGCCCGTGCCGGGCTCATTGCGATCTATCAAGGTGACGGCGTGGCCGTCGCGCTGCAGATAGAGCGCTGTGCAAATGCCCACGGTGCCGGCGCCGATCACGATGATCTTTCGCGGTTGCATAAGTTGCTCGTAGCCACTGGCGAGTCACGCATCTGCTGCGAGGATCGCGTTGAGAAGCGTGAGCCTCTGCTCCTGCAGGTTCCGCAGCATGTTCCTGGATATGACCGGAAACTCCGGGCCCATCAGGATATGCAGGCCGAGCGGCGGCAGCGATCCCATCTCGAGCGCCTGGGCGCGATTGACCGCTTGCTCCAGTGCCTCCTGCGTTGCTTCATGCCAGGCGACGACGCGCAGCCCCATGCGCTCCATGGTGGCACGCGTCTCCTGCGGCGTGAACAGAAAGCTCATGCTTTCGTCGCTGGCCCACGGCGTCGGATAGAACGGCTCGCCGCCTGGACCGGCACCGATATCCTGGATCGCAACGCGTCCGCCGGCCTTGAGCACGCGGCGCATCTCGCCGTAGAGCCGCGCGCGATCCGCAATGTTCATGGCCGCATTTTGCGACCACACAAGATCGAAGCTCGCATCAGCAAACGGCAACGCGAGCGCATCCCCCTGGCGATAGCTGACCTTGTGGGTGAGCCCGGTGCGCACGGTGAGCATGCGCGCGAGCTCGATGAACTCGGGGGTAAGATCAAGCCCGATGACGTCGCAGCCGACTGCGCTCGCCAGGTAGCGCGCCGGTCCGCCGATGCCGCAGCCAACGTCGAGAACTTTGTCGGAGGCGCTGACTGCCGCAAGCCGCGCAAGGCGCATCGTTGCATTGCGCTGCCCATTGTGGAACTCGTCGATCGGAGCAAGATCGTCCGGGGTCAAATGATCGAGGTCTTTTCCTGCTGCTTGCAACGCCGCCAGGATGACGTCGCCGAGAGCACGGCCCCGGTAGTGGTCAGCAACTGTTTGCGGCGAACGCGACATGCAAGGGTCTTCTCATTCCCGTCGAGCTTCACACTACAATTCGGAGCCCGGATTGCACATTGCCCAATCCCGCGGAACGGCCGCCCCGGACGTGGTTGCGGTCGCAATACCTAGGGAGTACCTGCAATGGCCCTGATTTTCCACAGCGTTGCCGCCGCCGTCACGGTCTGCGCGTTGTTGACTACGTCCGTGGTGCACGCGCAGGACTATCCGACGCGCGCGGTCACCATCATCGTGCCGACGGGGCCGGGTGGTGGAACGGACATCATCGCGCGCCTTATCGGCGCACAGCTTGCGCAACAGCTGGACCAGCCATTTGTCATCGATAATCGTCCTGGGGCCGGGCTGCTCGTGGGCACGGCTGCCGCGGCGAAGGCAGAGCCGGACGGGTATACGCTCGTCGTCGGATTGAACGGCAGCATGGCGGTCAATCCAAGCCTGTTCTTCAAGCTGCCGTACGACCCCATCCGCGACTTCACGCCGGTCGCGATGCTTGCGGATTATCCGTTTCTGGTCGTCCTGAACAACGAGTTGCGGGTAAGATCGATTGCGGACTTGATCGAGCTCGCGAGATCCAAACCGGGCGAGCTCAACTACGGCTCGGCCGGCAACGGAACCGGCCAGCACCTCTCTACCGAGCTGTTCAAGCTGATGACCGGCACCAACCTGGCGCACGTGCCGTATCGGAGTGCGCAGGCGGTCTATGGCGATGTGATCTCAGGACGCGTACCGGTGTTTTTCGACAATATTTCGAGCGCGCTCGCACTGGTGCAGAGCGGCAAAGTGCGTGCGATCGCGGTCACAACCAAAGCGAGGTCGCAGGTTCTCCCCGACGTGCCGACGGTTGCCGAAACGGTGCCGGGATTCGAGTATCACACCTGGTTCGGGCTTTGGGCACCGAGGAAGACGCCGCGCGCCATTGTGGAGAAGCTCAACGCCGAGATCGGGAAGGCGCTGAGCACTCCGGCAGTCACAGCTTCGATCAGGGGAGCCGCAGGAGAGCCCGCCACCATGCCCTTGGCGGATATCGAGCCGTTCGTGGCGGCGGAGATTTCGAAATGGGCCGACGTGATCAAGCGCGCCGGCGTGAAGGTGGATTAGCGGGGACTAGCGTCTCCAATGCCGGCGATGGTGTCTTCCGCGGCGAAGGCCCCAGGAGCTCGCAATCGACGGCCCTGCGGTGTAGCCGACCACTGCGCCGGCGACCGCCCCGACAGGTCCAAGCACGACCGCGCCCGACACTGCGCCGAGCGCCGCATCTCCGGCACGCTCCTGCGCAACCGCATGCGCTGGAACCAGTGCGAGTGCCACTACCGCTGCAGCAATTAACTTTTTCATGTTGCCCCTCTACTCCAACACACGGTGCAAATGAGATGAGACACCGGGATTGCGGCAGCACTGCGATATCAGATACGAGGCGCAGAGAAGCCGGTGGCGTTACCGGTTCGGTAACCAAACTATTTCCCGGAGGGTATTACCGCCAGACCGTCGCGAGCCAGGGCTGGCGCTCCCGCGGCAGGCCGGTGGGGCGGTAATAGTGAGCAAGCTCGACAAAGCCGGCAGCCGACAGGTAGCGGCGCCAAGTCTCGAGATCATGGTAGGTGCCGTAACGACCGCCGCTCCATCCTTCCTCGTTCTGACCGCGCGGATTCGAGCAGAACAGCACTCCACCCGGTTTGAGGGCTGAACGCAGCTCGATGAGCACGCGTGGCAGCTCCTGGTGCGGCACATGAAACAACGCGGCGTTGGCGAAAACCCCGTCGAAATAGCTCGCGGGCAGATCGAGCTTGAGGAAGTCCTGCAGCCAGACCTCGCAGCTGCTGTAGGCGCGTGCCATGGCGGCGAACTGCGGGGCACCTTCCAGACCTATCGCCACGTGGCCCAAATCGGAGAACACTTTCAGATCGCGCCCCGGCCCGCAGCCAAAGTCCAGGATGGTGAAGGGCGGCTCACCCTCGATGTGTTGCAGCAGCGCCGCGATGTTCTGGCTGACGTCGTGGTCGCGCGTGCCTTGCCAGAACTGTTCCGCATGCCGGTCGTAGTGCTCCAGCGTGAGATGCGAGATCTTCTCCAGGTCCTGTGAGTTAAGCTTCATGCGACGGCGCGGTTTGGTCTCGTAGGGTAAACACGCCTGAGACAAGGATCACTGGTTACGCCAGCGAACCGGCCAGCGCGGCTCGGTGGCCAATCTACCCCCTCACCCAGAGCGAAGGCGTAGCGTCGCTGCCGCATCGAGTTGCCCATGGGCATTGATCACGACGCCGTAGTCGCGGCGCGCTTCCTCGGCAGTGATCATGCCGTCGAGCACGTCCTCGAGCACGCGGCCGGGATCGCGCGTGCGAGGATCGCCGAAGCCGCCGCCACCGGGCAGCTCCAGGCGAATGGCATCGCGGGGCGGAACGGTCTGCCGCCCTTTCGGGCGAATGGGTCGGCCTGAGCGCAGGCTCACCGCGCCAGCGGCACCCTTGCCGCCGCCGTTGCGCCCGCGTGCGGGATTGCGCACGCGCTCGAAATTGCACAGGAGCGCGAGCGGGGAAGCGCCCGCGCCACCGAGCTCGATCACCTGACCGAGGCCGCCGCGAAACCGGCCGGCGCCGCCCGAGCCCTCGCGGAACTCGCGCCGATAGAACACCACAGGCGCCACGCTCTCCGTCGCTTCCACCGGGATGGTGCGTACGCCCGAGGGGAACGAGGTGGCGCTGAGCCCGTCTTTCCCCGGCCGCGCGCCGGCGCCTCCGCAGTGAAAGATCACGGTGCTGAACTCGGGGAGCGCGTTCGCGTCGGTGCCCTCTTCCACCTCGTCGACCAGCGAGCCGCCGCCGAAGATCTGCGGATTCCACAGCGACGATGCGCCCTCCGCCGGCACCCCGCCGCGCATGGCTTGATGCAGACAGCCGAACACCACGTCAGGCAGCATCTGGCCCACCGTGTGGCGCGCGGCGACCGGCCACGGCCGCTTCACGTTGAGCACGCAGCCCTGCGGCGCGCTCACCGTGATCGGAGCAAGCGAGCCCGCGTTGTTGGGCACTTCCGGCGCCACCAGGCATTTCACGCCGAAGGCGGTGTAGGCGAGGCAGTAATTATAGACGACGTTGATGCCGTGGGACGATGCGGGCGAGGTGCCGGCGAAATCGACATGGATGCCCTCCCCGGAGATGGCGAGGGCTGCGTTGAGCACGAGGGGCTTGTCATAGCCGTCCATGGTCATGCTGTTCGTATATGTGCCGCGCGGCAGGGCGCGGATGCGCGCGAGCGTCGCCTCGCGCGATGCTTCGAGGATGATTTCTCCGAGCCGGTCGAGATTCGCGATCTCGAACTCGTCCATCATCTCGATCAGCCGCCGGCTGCCCTCGTCGTTGCATGCCGCACAGGCGTAGATGTCGCCCTCGACCTGCAGCGGCTCGCGCACGTTGGCGCGCACGAGGCGCAAGAGATCGTCGTTCATGTGGCCTTCGCGGGCGAGCGGCATGATTGGAATGGACAGGCCTTCCTCGAACACCTGCCGGCCATCCGGCCCCATTCCGAGGCCGCCGATGTCCACGACGTGAATCGTGTTGGCGAAGAGCCCGACAGGCTCGCCGCGGTAGAAGCTCGGCGTGACGACGGTGATGTCGTGGAGGTGCCCCGAGGTCAGCCAGGGATCGTTGGTGATGTAGTGGTCGCCGGGCTTCATCCCGGCCAGCGAATAGACGTCAAGGAAGTGCGTCACCGCGTTGGCCATCGAGTTCACGTGTCCCGGGGTGCCGGTGACGGCCTGCGCCAGCATGCGGCCGTGGCGGTCGAAGACGCCGGCGGAAAGATCGCCCGCTTCGCGCACCGAGGTGCTGAACGCGGTGCGCATCATGGTCTGTGCCTGCTCCTCGACGACGGCAATCAGACGGCTCCACATGATCTGGCTGTGGATCGCAGCAAGCGCAGCGTTGGGGCGTGCGACCATGGTTTCAAGCCTCGCGACGAGTGAGCTCAATGTAGCCGAAGCGGTCGATGCGTGCATCGAACCGGGTTCCGATCACGGTGGAGGTCTCGTCCTCGCCGATCACGGCCGGGCCTCGGATCAGGGTTCCGGACGCAAGATCGCCCCGCCAGTAGACCGGCACCTCCTGCACTTCTCCGCTGTCCGGATCGACAAGCGCGCGGCGCAACCGTGGCTTTGCTGCCATTGGCTTTTCCTCCCTCGCTGCCGCAAGGCGGCCCTCCGCCGGCGCGCTCACCGCAACCACCCAGCTCAGGATCTCGATCTCGACACCCGGGATCGCGCGGCTGTAGAGGCGCTGGTAGGCCGCTTCGAACAGCTCGCGAATAGTGGTGCGATCGGCGGCGGTGAAATCGCGCGCGGGGAGGGCAACCGCAATCTCATGGCCCTGACCGCGGTAGCGCATGAGCGCCGAGCGCTGCTCAGCGAGCTCAGCGTCGGGCGCGGCGCGTCGCACAATCGCTTCCGCTTCGGCGTGCATCTCCGCAAGCAGGCCATTCGCCGCTGCGGGATCGAAGCTGCCCAGGCGGATGATCCGGCCGCGCACGATCTCGTACGCAACAGGCGCGCGCAGCAGACCGACCGCGGAGCCCACGCCCGCATCGGCGGGAATGAGCACGCGGGCGATCCCGAGCTTCTCGGCCACCCGCGCAGCATGCAGCGGCGCGGCGCCGCCGAATGCAATCAGCGTGCGCGGGCGCAGGTCCTTCCCGCTCTCGATGGCATGCACGCGGGCCGCGTTCGCCATGTTCTCGTCCACCATCTCGCTGATGCCTAGCGCCGCATGCTCGGTTGAAAGCTGCAGCGCCGTGGCGATGCGCTCGGAGGTGGCGCGCGTGGCCTTGGCGACATCAAGCGTCATCGCGCCGCCGGAGAAGGTTGCTGGATCGATGCGGCCGAGAAGAAGGTCGGCATCGGTCACGGTGGCCTCGGAGCCGCCACGGCCGTAGCAGGCTGGCCCCGGCTCTGAGCCGGCGCTGTCGGGGCCGACAGCGATCCGCCCGAGCGCATCGACGCGGGCGATCGAGCCGCCGCCGGCGCCGATCTCCACCATCTCGATTGCCGGAATGCGCAGCGGCAGCCCGCTGCCTTTGAGGAAGCGATAGATGCGCGCGACCTCGAACCCGCGGGAGCTCTGCGGCTGCGCCTTGTCGATGAGACAGATCTTGGCGGTCGTGCCGCCCATGTCGAAGGACAGAACCTGGTCGAGCCCGTGCTGACGGGCGATGCTGGCGGCAAAGATGGCACCGGCGGCCGGACCGGATTCGATCAGGCGCACGGGAAAGCGGATGGCGGTCTCGATCGTGGTGATGCCGCCGCCTGAGGTCATCAGCAGCAGGGGACAGCGGAAGCCGGCATGCGCCAGCTCTCTTTCCAACTGCGCGAGGTAACGTCCGATCAGCGGCTGGATGTAGGCATTGGCGCAGGCGGTGGAGAAGCGCTCGTATTCACGCATCTCCGGCGCAACTTCGCACGACAGCGCAACCGGGAGGTGCGGCAGCGCTCGCGCGAGCGCATCTCCGACCGCACGTTCGTGCGCCGGATTGGTAAAGCTGTGCAGGAAGCCAACCGCCACCGCTTCCACTTGCTGCACCGCAAGGGTATCGATCGCGCGGTGCACGGTGGCCTCATCCAGAGCTGTCAGCACCTCGCCGTGGGCATCGATGCGCTCGCGGACGGGCAGGCGGAGCCGGCGCGGTACCAGCGGCGGCGGCAGATCGATGTTGACGTCGTACTGCTCGAAGCGGTTCTCATGCCGGATCTCCACCACGTCGCGGAAGCCTTCCGTGGTGAGAAGCGCGGTCTTCGCGCCCTTGCGCTCAATCAACGCGTTGGTGGCAAGCGTGGTGCCGTGAATGATCAACCCGACCTGATCGGGTGCAATTCCCGCCTCGGCGGTCACCGAGCCGAGCACGGTCAAGACGCCTTTCTCCGGCGCGGCAGTTGTGGTCAGAGTCTTGGCGGTGAGACGGCGGTCGCCGAGCTCGAGCGCCACATCGGTGAAAGTGCCGCCGATATCGACGCCAAGACGGATTGTCGGGGAGGATGACACGCGGGAGCGCCTGAGACCGTATTGGGTACGAGATGTTAACATACACAGGTCTGCGTGTCCCGGATGCGGCGCAGCGCGAGCGCATTCACCAACGCTGTCATCATCTGAGGTCGCGGAGGCAACGCGGTCGAGCTTGCGCAGACTGCGTAAACTCGTCTGCGCTGTGGTGCGCCGCTGATCCGGGACCGCCACAAGCTCTGACCCTCTGATGTAGGGGCGGGTTTGAAACCCGCCCCTACACGGCGCCGGAGCTTTGTACGGTCCCGGGTCTGCAGCGCATCATGAGCAGCGCAGTCCGAGCGGCAGACCGAAGCGTGATCTGACGTGCGCTGCTCAGCTGCACTGCGCCCGGGACACACTGAGTTGGAGGAGCGCGGGCATGGCCAAGGTGAGAATAGGACTCGTCGGGTGCGGTTTCGTCGCCGAACTGCACATGTACGCCTACCAGCGGGTATATGGCGTCGATGTGGAAGTCGCAGCCGTGGTTGCGCGCGGCGACCACGTGCTCGCGTTCGCCAAGAAGCATCGGATCCCCACAACCTATCGAGATTTCCGCGCCGTGCTTGCGGACAAGAGCATCGACGTCGTCGACATCTGCACGCCCCCCGCCGTGCACGCGATGATGATCGTCGAGGCGGTTCAAGCGGGAAAGCACGTCATCTGCGAAAAGCCGTTCACCGGCTATTTCGGCCGTCCTGATGACAAGGTTCCGATCGGCAAACACGTCGCGAAATCGCTCATGTACGAACGCGTGATGGCGGAAATGGACAAGACCTGTGCGACGGTGCGAGCGAGCGGGCGGCTCTTCATGTACGCGGAAGACTGGGTCTACGCGCCGGCGGTGATGAAAATTGTCGAGATCCTGACCGCCACCAAGGACAAGATCCTGTTCATGAAGGCCGAGGAGAGCCACAGCGGCTCGCATGCAGCCCACGCAGCCGAGTGGTCGATGACGGGCGGCGGCTCGCTTGTGCGCATGGGATGTCATCCGCTTTCCGCGGTGCTCTATCTGAAACGAGCCGAGGCGCAGGCCCGTGGCGAGAAAATCGGCGTAACCGCAGTCACTGCCGATGTGGGCAATGTGGCGGCTCTGCTGCCGCCGCAGGAGCATACCTTCATCAAGTCCAATCCGGTCGACGTGGAAGATTGGGGGATGCTGACCTTGACATTCTCCGACGGGACCAAGAGTACCGTCTTCTCCGGTGACATCATCATGGGCGGTGTGCGCAATCTGATCGAGACCTATACCGGCGGCGGATCGCTGTTCGCGAACATCACCCCCAACACGCATTTGCTGAGCTATCTCACCGACGAGGAGAAGCTCGCGAACGTCTACATCACGGAGAAAGTCGACCGTAAGACCGGGTGGCAGTTCATCTGCCTGGAAGAGGAGTGGACGCGGGGCTACTTGCAGGAGATCCAGGATTTCATGGAGTGTGTCTCGCTCGGCCGGGAGCCCCGCGCCGGTCTCGATCTCGCTTGCGAGACGACGAAGCTCAACTACGCAGCCTACTGGTCAGCCGAGGAGGGCCGCCGGATTGCGTTGTAGCACCTGGTAGTTTTACTGCGTCATTCCGGGGCGCCGACAAGTCGGCCATGCCGACTTGTCGGCGAGCGCCGGGTAGGTGAGGATGTTACCACCCTCACCCCCCACGGACCCGGACGTGCAGGATTACCGCTTCCGGTTCTTCATGAGAGAGCCTGGCTAGCGGTGGCGTACTGATGGACGATGCGAGGTCGCGGGAGGGGATGGCGGGCGAGGAAGGCAGAGAACCGCTCCCATGAGAGAGGCTCCGAGCGCGTCCGCCGTTCCAGCCACTTCCTCCACGTCCTTGTGATCTGATGAGCGTAGGTGGCGAGTTGCCGGCTGTTCCCCGTGATACCGTAGTAGGCATAGTGACCTACCAGCTTCTCAGACAGCCGCTTGCGCTGATCGAGGATCGGCAGGTGGCGGTTGAACCGACACCACTCCTTCGCCGCGAGCAGCGCGCGAGCGAGCCGGCTCTTGGCCGTCCGTTGCCGTACCACGTTCTGCCCCTTGAGTGACTTCGCCCAGGTGTGGGTGAAGCCCAGAAAGTCGAACGGCGGTTCGGCGCAGTCCGGATGCGTGCCACCTTTGCGCTCGGGGCGGAAGTCGACGAACCGGGTCTTGTCGGGATGCAGCGTGAGCCCATACCGTGCAAGCCGTTTCCCCAGCACTTCCAGAACCCGTTTGGCGTCGCGGTGGTTCTTGAACGTCATCACGAAGTCATCGGCAAAGCGCACCAACGTACACTCTCCCAGCATGCGGGGTCGCACCTCTGCCTCGAACCATTCGTCCAGCACGTGGTGCAGGAAGATGTTCGAGAGCATCGGTGAGATGACGCCGCCTTGCGGGGTACCTTCAGTCGCAAGGCGCAGGGTTCCATCTTCCAGGACCCCTGCTTTCAGCCACTTGTCGATCATCCGTCGGATCACGCCATCCGTTACTCGCTGGTCGAGGAACGCCCGAAGTTGCGCGTGCGGAATCGAGTCGAAGTACTTGCGTATATCGACATCCAGCACCCAGTGCTGTCCATGCCACGAGATGGCGCCATGCAGTTTGCGCAGCGCCTCATGGGCTGAGCGTCGCGGTCGGAAGCCATACGAGCAAGGCATGAAGTCCTGCTCGTAGATGGTCGCCAGAACCATGACAATCGCCCGCTGCGCCACCTTGTCTTCAAAGGTCGGAATGCCGAGCGGCCGCTTTGAGCCGTCTGCCTTCGGGATGTAGGTTCTGCGCACCGGCGGGGCTTTGTAGCTTCCGGACTTGATGCGATTGAGCAGGTCCAAGAGATTGGCCTGCAGCTTCGCTTCATATTCCTTCGCGGTAACACCGTCGATGCCAGTCGCTCCATCCTTGCGGGTCAGCCGGTAGGCTTTCAGCATCCATTCCAGATCGATAACGTGGTGCAGCGAGAACAGCACCTTCTTCGGCTTCGCTCTCGCCAGTTCGGCTATCCATTGTCGTTTCGTGTACAGGTTCGCGAGGTTCATGTCCCCTCCCGTGTTTCCCGGCAATGGTTCTCTCTCACGACGCCTCCCTTTCCTCCATCGGGTCCCAGTGAGCCCAGTTCCCCGCTCTCGTCGGTACTATGAAGGCGCTACGACTTCCCACCCGCGTATCAACGGTCACTTATTGGTTCGCTCCCGCCGCCCACGCGATCCTCCTGGTTCGTGTCCCGCCGTGGCGCTCCTGAAGGAGCGGAGGTCTCCTCCAGGCCGGGGCTTTTGTTGCCGGCTGCCCTGCTCCGGTTCTCGCACGTGGACGCGAATGGGATCTCTCAGGTCTTCAGGCGATCCATCCCGTGCCTCTGCTCCGTTCCAGGACCCCGGTCGAACCAACGTGCCCTCGCCAGTGACGGCCACGTCGATGCTGCCCCCGCATTCCGGACTACGAAGGCTTCAGCGAAAATGATTTCGGGGCTAACCCGCAGCTTCAGCACCTGCTACCGTACGCTTCACGCGTGACGTTGCCGCACACGTGCAAGGCTCGCTTCCGGCTGGCGGGCTGCGCCTTTGCCGGGAGGGAGTCGAACCCTCTGGACCGCTACGAAAGGTTTCAGCTCGTTTTCACGATCGTCCTCCTCTCCTGCTCTCCTGACGCTACCGGAATCCATACTCCCAGGCGGGCTGTGTGGGCCACCGGAGCGCAACCACTTTCCAGCGCAACTGCACGGCCTGTGGTTATGGATTCCGGGCTCCGCTCGGCCTGTGCTCGGACGGCGCAAAGCGCCGATCCGAGTGCTCGCGGCCCCGGAATGACGGACCGTGTCACGTTGACTTGCCGACCGCGTGGTCGAATACTCGTGCGAAAGCCTTGCCGCAGAGCAAGGAAGACGAGGGAGCATGCAATGAGACCATCGCGTAGATCGCTGCTGAAGAACTCTGTTGTGACCTTGGGCGCATTGAGTCTCGGGGGGAGAATTGCCTACGCCCAGGAGCAGCCGATCCGGATTGGAGTGATCTACGACCTCTCCGGGCCGTTTGCCCCGGCCGGCTCGGTGGCGTGCTCGATCGGAGCCCAGATCGCCATCGACCTCGTCAACGAACGCGGTGGCGTTGCCGGCAAGTACAAGGTCGAGCCGATCAACGCGGACTCCCAGAGCAAGGCGGATGCCGCCATCAACGAGGTGGAACGGCTGATCGACCGGGAGAAGGTGGAGGTCGTGCTCGGCGTCTATTCGAGCGCCCATGCCGTGCCGCTCGCCGCCAAGGTGGAAGAGCAGAAGAAGATCCTTTGGATCACGACTGCGGTCGCGACTTCCGTCGTCAAGGATCGCCATCTGACTCACGTTTTCCGGGGGCAGATCCACTCCGACCAGTACGGCGAGGCCGCGGCCGGCTTTCTCGCCGACAATGCCAAGGCAAAGCTCGGCATCGAGCCCAGTGCGCTCAAAGTCGCCATCATCCATGAGGACGGGCCTTACGGCGTCGGCGTCGGCGAAGCCGGCGAGCAGTTCTCCAAGCAGCGCGGGCTGCAAGTGCTCATGCGCGAGGGCTACTCCGCAAGCGCGCCCGACCTCTCCTCGCTGGTCACCAAGCTCAAGCGCGCGCGGGCCGATGTCATTCTCCACACCGGATACAATCCCGACATCACGCTGTTCCTGCGCCAGGCGCGCGAGAGCGGATTGCGCTTCAAGATGCTGATCGGCAACGGCGCGGGCTACTCCCAGCTCGACAAGTTGCGGGCGACGTTCGGCAACGACATCGACAATTTCTGCAACATCGATCCGGTTGCGGCGCAGCTGCTGGACCCCAAATCTCTCGCGCCCGGTCTCGGCGATCTCGTCAAGACCATGGTCGAGCGTTACATCGCAAAGACCAAGGCCACTGACGTCCCGCCGCATGTGTCGATGGGTTTTAATCAGACCTGGGTGTTGCTCAACAACGTGCTGCCCGTCGCAAAGGCAAAATACGGCGGCTTCGTTGCCGAGGCGATCCGCAAGGCAGCCCTCGATGTGGACATCCCGCCGGGCGGCACGATTCAGGGTTATGGCGTCAAGTTCTATCCCCCGGGAACGCCGCTTGCGGGACAAAACGAGCGTTCGACCCCGGCCGTGATGCAGTATTCGGGCGCGCACACGACCGTGGTCTGGCCGCCCAACATCAAGACCCAGGATCCGGTGCTGCCGCTGCCATCATCGTCGATCTACGCCATGCGCTGACGCGTCATGGCCGGGCTTTGTCCCGGCCATCCACGCCTTGGTAGGCCGCACAAGACGTGGATGCCACCAGAACTCGGGCTTGCCCGAGTTCTGCACATTGAGTGGCGCCAGTCGGGTAAACCCGACTGGGGCTGACAAGCGCGGGCATGACGGTAGAGAGAGCTAAACGATGCTGGAAGTCGCGGCGCTGTCCAAACGCTTCGGCGGCTTCCTTGCGGTCAATCGGGTATCGTTCGAGGTCCGGCAGGGAGAGATATTAGGTCTGATCGGTCCCAATGGATCGGGCAAGAGCACTCTGTTCAACCTGATCGCCGGCACGCTGCGCCCGAGCGAAGGCTCCATACGCTTCGCCGGCGCCGAGATCGGCGGTCTGTCCGCTCACGCCATCTGCCGGCGCGGCATTGCACGGACCTTCCAGATCCCGCGGCCGTTTCGGAAGCTTTCGCTCATGGATAACGTGGCGCTCGCGGCCTATCACGGCAAGGCTGGAGCCATCGGCAGGGGCGAGTTGCTCGAACGCGCAAAAGACGTTCTCGCAATGGTGGGCCTGCCTGCCGCGGACGGCATGGACGGGCTTGGCGCCGCCGCGCTCAAGAAGCTCGAGCTGGCTCGCGCGATCGCAACCGGGCCAACCCTGCTGCTGGCCGACGAAAGCCTGGGCGGCCTTGATGCGACGGAAATGGAGCGCGCCGCGGATCTGCTCCAGGCAGTCCGCAGCCGCATGGGTATCAGCATCATCTGGGTCGAGCACATCATGGGGGTCCTCATGCGCGTCGTTGATCGGGTGATCGTGCTCGACCACGGCGAGAAGATCTTCGAGGGCCTGCCGGCCAACGCGGCAGGCGATGCGCGCGTCACCGAAGTTTATCTCGGACAACGGCACCACTGACCGATGCTGTCGCTTTCCGGAGTCTCGGCCGGTTACGGGTCGTTCCGGGCACTCTTCGACGTTTCGATCGAGGTCAGGCCGCATGAGGCGGTCGGCGTCATCGGTCCGAACGGCGCCGGGAAGACGACATTGCTGCGGGCCATATCGGGGCTGGTGCCGCTGTGGGCGGGCGAGATGACGTTCCAGGGGCATTCGGTTGCGGGGCTCTCCGCGCATCGCATCGTCAAGCATGGCATTGCTCATATCCCGGAAAACCGGCGCCTGTTTCCAAGATTGACGGTCGAGGACAATCTGCGCATGGGCGCTTTCATCCCGGATGCCCGCCGCGAGTTCGCCGCGCGCTTGTCCTGGGTCTATGATTTCTTTCCGCGCCTGAAGGAACGCCGCAATCAGATCGCCGGCACGCTCTCCGGAGGCGAGCAGCAGATGTGCGCGATTGGCCGCGCGCTGATGTCGCGTCCCCAGCTGCTGCTGATGGATGAGCCCTCGGCGGGACTGGCGCCGCTCCTGGTCCAGCAGGTTTTCGAGCTGGTCGGACGCATTCGCGCCGAAGGCTTCACGGTGCTCATCGTCGAGCAGAACGTCAGCCAGATCCTGGACATCGTCGACCGCGCCTATCTGCTGGAAGTCGGCAACATCCGCTTGGCAGGGAGCGCCGCCGACCTCAAGGAGCACGAGCTCATCCGCAAGGCCTATATGGGACTGTAGCGCCGATGGACATCTATCTGCTCGAGGCGATCATCAACGGGTTGCTGCTTGGCGGCGTCCTGGCGCTGCTTGCGCTTGGCCTCAATCTGATCTTCGGAGTGATCGATGTGGTCTGGATCGCCTATGCCGACCTGGTCATGTGCGGCATGTACGCCGTTTATTGGCTGCACGCCTATGGCTGGCCGCTGCCGCTCGCTTTCCTCATGGCCGTTGTGACGGTTGCCGGCCTTGGCGTCCTCGTCCACGTCCTGATCATCGCCCCCATCCTCGGCTCGGCGCCGGTCAACCAGCTGCTGGCGACCGGCGGGCTCCTCTATTTCCTGCAAAGCTTCGCAACCCTGCTGTTCGGCACCGAGTTCCGCAACATCGGCGTGCGGTTACCGGTGATCGAGCTGGGCGACCTGTTCATCAGCTTTTCCCGCCTGATCGCCTTCGGCGTCGCGCTCGTTGGCGCGGTCGTGCTTTATCTGTTTCTCAAGCGCACCTATCTCGGGACCGCGATCCGCGCGATCGCGCAGGATCGTGACGTGATGGGTCTCATGGGCGTGGATCAACGCCGCATCTACATCGCCACGTCGGCAATCGGCGGCGCGCTCGCCGGTCTGGGTGCCTGCCTGCTGGCGCTGCAGTATGACGTGCATCCCTTCATCGGCAACACCTTCGGTCCGCTCATCTTCATGATCTGCGTGCTCGGAGGGCTCGGCAACATGATCGGCGGCTTTCTCGCGTCGTTCATCATGAGTCAGATCATTTCCATCGGAGGCTATTACGCCTCGACCGAGTGGGCATACGTGCTGGCATTCATATTGTTCATCGTGCTGATGTTCATCTGCCCGCGGGGGATTCTGGCGCGATGAGCTTGCGTGCTGCGCCGATCGGATTGTCGCTGCTCGCGATACTGCTCGTGCTCCTGCCTTTCATCACGCCGGGGTACTTTCTGCATCTTTTGATCCAGGCGCTGCTCTGGGGCTTCATCTATACGGCTTGGGCCCTGATGGGGCGGTTCGGACTCGTGTCGCTCGGACATGGCGCGTTCATGGGAATCGGCGCCTATGTCCCGGCGCTGTTGTGGAACTATCAGGAGCTGACGCCGTGGATCGGCATCCCCCTCGGCGTGGCCCTCGCGGTCCTGCTGGCGGTGGCCATTGGCTATCCGTGCTTCAAGCTCAAGGTGGTCGGGCACTATTTCGCGCTGGTGACGCTGGCGCTGGGACAAGCGGTGCTCCTGTGCATCGTGGCTGGGCGCGAGATCACGGGCGGATCGCTCGGGATGACGCAGAAGACCGTCGGCCACTCCTGGTATGCCCTGCAGTTTCCAGAGAAGGGATATTTCTACGCAATTGCGCTCGTGCTCTGGGTGGGTGGGCTCGTTGTCTGGCAATGGACCGTTGGCGGGATGCGTCGCGATGCGCTCGAGGCGATTTCGGAGGACGAGGAGGCTGCCGCCTCGCTCGGCGTCGACGTGCTGCGGGAGAAGCTGCGCGTGACCGTCATCAGCGCTGCGCTCACTGCGTTGGGCGGCGGCATCCTCGGACAATACCTCATGTACCTCAACCCGGAGTCGGTCTCAGGGATAGCGGTTTCGCTGCAGATCGTGTTTGCGGCCATTGCCGGCGGCATGTACGCGATGTTCGGCCCCACATTGGGCTCGGTCTTCACGCTGGCGCTGACCGAAGGCCTCCGCGTGTGGTTCGGCGCAACCTTCGCCGGAGCCGCCAACACGATCTACGGCATTCTCCTTATTCTGTTCGTGATCTTCATGCCGCGCGGAATTGCCGGCCTGCTCGAAGGCGCGGCGGGCAGGCGCGCTCGCGTGCGTGCCGCAGCCGTCAAGCGCGCATAAGCTGGGAAGGGCGCCGATGCCTTGCACCGAGCCTCGCGAATTTGCAGTATCATTTCCGCGGACACGCGCGAGGCGATGGGCATGGCTGGAATCGAGAAGTTCAACGATCACTGCTGGAAGGATGTCATACCGCAAGCCGATCTCGCCCTCTATTCCGGTTGGCGGCGGGAGACCTTCGTCGGGCCGCGGCCGGCGCTGCTGGCGATCGATCTCTATGACCTCGTCTATCGCGGCGGGCCGCATTCGCCCTATGAGCTCAACGATCGCTATCCCAGCACTTGCGGCATCTTTGCTCATCGCGCCATTGCGCCCACCAAGCAGCTCCTTGCGGCCGCCCGGCGCTCCGGGATTCCAATCTTCTTCTGTACGCAGGAGACGCGTCCAAACAACCGGCCGCCCGGCGCGACCTCCACGCGCCGCCAGAAGCCGGTTGCCCCTGACGGCTACGCCATCTACCGCGAGTTCACGGTCGAGCCGGCCGATGTCGTGATCCACAAGCAGCGCGCCAGCATCTTCCAGGGGACGCCGCTCTTCTCCCATCTCTCGCTGCTCGGCGTGCAAAGCCTGATCGTCTGCGGCGAGAGCACGTCGGGTTGCGTGCGGGCGAGCGTGGTCGACGGCTATTCCAGCGGCTTCCACGTCTCGCTGGTGGAAGAATGCACGTTCGACCGCGCCGAGCTCACGCACAAGGTCAACCTGTTCGACCTGCATCACAAATATGCCGATGTCATGCACGTCGAGGAGGTCGTGGCGCATCTCGACGCGATGCGCATGGACCGCGCCGCGGAGTGATTCGTGTGCTCCCTGGCCGCGTTGCGGCAGTTGCGAGGTATGTCGCCGGCGTCATGGCGCTCGGCCTGATCGCTGCCGGCGCGCCCGCGCCAGCCGGCGAAGTGTCATTTGCCGGCAAGCAGATAAGGCTCTCGATCGGATTTTCCTCGACCGGCTACGGGTATGATACCTACGGGCGGCTGCTCGCGCGTCACCTCGGGAAATATCTTCCCGGCAATCCGGCGATCGTTCCGCAGAACCGGCCCGGCGCCGGCTCGCTCAATCTGGCGAATTACATCTACAGCGCCGCGCCGAACGACGGCACCGAGATCGCCATTGTCGGGCGCGGGGTAGCGATGGAGCCGCTGATCGGCGCCAGCGCATCCCAGGGCAAGTTCGACGCTCGCAAATTCGTATGGCTCGGCAGCATGAACAACGAAGTGTCGGGCTTCTTCATTCGCCAGGGGGCGCCGGCTGCGAACCTCGACGAGATTCTCTCCGGCACGCCGTTGCAGATGGGCTCAACCGGGGCTGCCGGCGACCAGCAGGCCTTCACCGTCGCCCTCAACTCGCTGCTTGGCACCAGGCTCAAGCCGATCGCAGGCTATCCCGGAACCCAGGAGATCCTGCTCGCGATCGAGCGGGGCGAGCTCGACGGTATCGTCGGTTATTCCTGGGGCGTGGCGCGCGCCGGCAACAAGGACGATCTTGCCTCCGGGCGGCTCAAGATCGTCATGCAGCTCGGCCTCGACAAGCACAAGGAGCTGCCCGACGTGCCCATGCTCTACGACTTCGTGCGTGCGCCGCAGGATCGGCAGGTGCTGGACCTGATCTTTTCGCGCCAGTCCATGGGCCGCCCGTTGATCGCACCGCCCGGGCTTGACCCGGCTGTTGCCGAGCGCTTGCGCGAGGCGTTCGCGGCGGCGATGCACGACCCGCAGCTTATGGCGGAAGCCGCCAAGATGGACCTGGAGCTTGGATTTGTGTCCGGCGCCGAGGTGCAGGCCATGGTCGAGCGGCTCTACCAATCTCCGCCCGAGGTGATCGCCCGCGCACAGGCGATTGCGGCCGGCAACTAGGGCGTGTACTCATATTTCGCGACCATTCGGCAACCGCTGGCTGATGTCGGCTTGGTTCCCGCAAGCGGCGGAAAAGCGGACCCTCCAGGAGGTCCGAGAAGTGCGAATAGGCGACATGGCTAGGGCGGCTGATTCCGGACTTTGCATGACTCGCGCGCAGGAGCGATTTGATAGCACCCGATAGGCAGCGGTCGGTCGAACACATTAGGCGCTCACGGTCGCGCCCGTAGTCGCTACCAGTTTATCGGCTTTCGCGAGCAGCTGCGCATTGATTGCCACGATAATCGTGCTCAGCGACATGAGGGCCGCGCCGATGGCAGGGCTGATGACTATCCCCCATGGATAAGCCACGCCGGCGGCGAGCGGGATCGCGAAAATGTTGTAGCCCGTGGCCCACAGCAAGTTCTGAACCATTTTCCTATACGTCGCGCGAGAAAGCGCTACAATGGCGAAGACATCGCGCGGATCACTGCGAACGAGCACCACATCCGCCGATTTAACCGCGACTTCAGTTCCTGCGCCGATCGCGATGCCGAGATCGGATTCAACCAAGGCCGGCGCATCATTAACACCGTCGCCGATCATTGCCACCGTCACGCCGCGCGCCTTCAGCTCACGAACCTTCTCCAGCTTCTGATGTGGCAAGACTTCGGCGAAATAGTCGTCGAGTCCAAGCTTCGCGGCGACCGATCCGGCAACCGCCGCAGCGTCGCCCGTAATCATCATGCAGCGGATGCCCATTGCCTTGAGGCGTGACACTGCCGCAAAGGACTCCTTTCGAATAATGTCGGCAAGGGCGATGGCGCCGACTAACTTGTCATCGATCAGCACGTAGACAACAGTATCGCCTTCCTCGCCTAGCTTCCGGATACTTTCGTTTCGCAGCGCGAGTCCGCGGCTACTGACATAGTTAGGGCTCACGACCCTAACACTATGCCCTTCGATGATGGCCTCGGCGCCTTGACCCGCGAGGCTCTTGAATTCCTGGACCAGCTTCGGCTGGACACCACGTTCCTTGGCGCCACGCAATATGCCTTGGGCGATCGGATGCTCCGATTGGCTCTCCAGTCCGGCTGCCCAAGCGAGGATCTCGCCCTCGGGCAAATCGGCCAATGTGATCACGCCGGAAATACCGAACCTGCCTTCCGTCAGCGTTCCGGTCTTATCAAACAGCGCGGCGCCCAAGCTGTGCGCACGCTCAAAAGCGGCGCGGTCGCGGATCAGAAGACCGTTGTGCGCCGTAAGACGCGTGCTCACCGCAACGACCAGAGGCACCGCCAGACCGAGCGCATGGGGACAGGCGATGACCATGACCGTGGCCATTCGCTCTATTGCATAGTCGAAGCCGAATCCAAACCCGAGCCAGGCGACGAGAGTAGCGCCGCCCACGGAAAGAGCGATGTAGGTCAACCATAAGGCGGCGTGGTTGGCCAAGTCCTGAGTCCGCGACCGCGTTTCCTGTGCCTGTTTGACCAGCGCGATAACCTGGCTGAGATAGGTCTGATCTCCCGTCTTTCGTACAACAAAAGTCACGGCGCCTTCACCGTTGATCGCGCCGCCGACAACCTCCTGGCCCTCCACTTTTTCGACAGGCCGAGACTCACCTGTCAGCATCGACTCGTTAAAGCTCGACCGGCCTCTTGTGATAGCTCCGTCGACCGGAACTCTTTCTCCAGGCTTGACCAGAACGCGGTCGCCCGGCCTCAATTCCGCAATGGGTACGTCCTCAGCATCATCATTATCTGCTTTCAGCCGGTGAGCGGTCGCTGGGAGAAGTTGAACCAACGTCTCCAAGGCGCGAGAGGCTCCCATAACGGATTTCATTTCCAGCCAGTGTCCAAGGAGCATGACGTCGATCAGCGTCGCCAGCTCCCAGAAGAATAATTTGCCGGGAAGGCCGAACACCACTGCACTCGAATAGATAAACGCGGTGGAAATTGCGACGGCAATGAGCGTCATCATACCCGGGCGACGTGCCAGGATTTCGTCGTAGATGCCTTTGAGAAATGGCCAGCCGCAATAGAAATAAATGAGCGCCGAAAATCCAAGGAGAACGTACGAGTCCCCGCGAAAAGTGAGAGTCGCGCTCAAGCCAAGCAAGTCCCGGATCAATGGCGACAAGGCGAGTACCGGCATTGTAAGAATTATCGAAACCCAGAATCGGCGACGGAAATCTGTAACCATCGCCGCATGGTCATGTCCGGCGTGGCCGTGCCCCATGTAGTCATGTCCCATGTCGCTATGCACGATATGACTTATATCAGCATGAGCGTTCTGCCCATGACCCCCATGTTGATGCGGATGCTCATTCATCTTATTGCCTGTACGGCACCGGGAGAGCTGCGGCTGCGTGAACGCACTTGGATGCCGGCCACTTCAGCCAAATGGCCCTAAATTCAAGTGGGGGAAGCCAATCTGATGTCCATGGGTCTCACCTTCAATTCCGCAAGACAGAATAGAATGGAGCAAGAAATCCTCCATCCAAAAGCAGCCGTAACCAAGATGAGGGGGCACCGACACTTCGTATCAGGAGGAGACATTGCGCGCGACTTTTTAATGCGCCGCAGCGAGTGTAATTTATTCGCAAGCTGCCAACGGAACCTGCCGAAACCCTGTTCTTTTCAACGGCGGCGCTCATGCCATCGGGAGCGCCGCATCCTTAATTCGCGCGTCGCAAGCCGATACTAGGGGACCACGATGAAACTTCCCCGTCGAATTTTACTGCATCTGATTGCCGGCGCCGCCGCGCTCCCGGCCGTATCGCGGATCGCGATGGCGCAGGTCTATCCGTCGCGGCCGGTGCGTTTGATCGTTGGGTTTCCTGGGGGCACTACAGGAGACATCCTAATGCGCCTGATGGGTCAATCGCTCTCGGATCGGCTTGGCCAACCATTCATCATCGAGAACCGGCCGGGCGCCGCCGGCAATGTTGGCACCGAACAAGTCGTGCGTGCGGCACCGGACGGTTATACGCTTCTCTTGGCCGTCCCGGCGAATGCCATCAACGCAAGCCTCTACGGCAACCTCAACTTCAATTTCATCGACGACATCGTGCCTGTCGCAGGCGTTGCCCGCTCTGCCTTTGTTATGGCGGTCACTCCATCAGTCCCGGCCAAGACGGTTCCCGAGTTTATCGCCTATGCCAAGGCCAATCCCGGCAAGATCAACATGGCCTCGTTCGGCAGCGGGACCTTGAGCCATGTCTCTGGCAAACTGTTCATGATGATGGCCGGCGTTGACATGCTTCATGTCCCCTATCGCGGCAGTTGGATGCCCGACTTGCTCGCAGGACAGGTGCAGGTCGCGTTTAGCGCTATATCTATTGTGATCGACAACACCCGCGCCGGCAAATTGCGCGCGCTTGCAGTGACCAGCGCAATGCGCTCGGATGCGCTGCCGGACGTCCCCACATTGGGAGAATTTTTGCCTGGATACGAGGCGGTCGCTTGGTATGGGCTCTGCGGGCCCCGGAACACACCCACGGAGGTGGCCAACAAGCTCCACGAAACGACCAACCTCGCTCTCGCCGATCCCAAGCTGAAGGCGCGACTCGCCGACTTAGTCGTTGAGCCGATGCCAATGCGACCTGGTCAATTGGGAAAATTCATCGCCGACGAAACCGAGAAGTGGGGCAAAGTAATCCGGGCAGCCAGGATCAAGGGAGGGTAGAACCTTCCGCTAGGTTGACCGCCACACCGGCGCGATCACGTACGAGAACTGAGCGACGCTCGGCGAGCGGCGGCTCATCGTTTCCCGCCTTTCCAATCTGGCACCCGAGCCTCCTGGGGCCGTTGGAGGAGTGGGCGGCAATGTGGGCTTTGAAACCTACCGACGAAGCGTATATGCTGCCTCTCATCTACGAAGGAGCTTGGCGATGAATACTATCCTAATCGCATTCGGCGCTCTGGGCCTCACGGGTGCGACGGCCTTTGCAGCATTTTGCATTTTTTGCTGATGTTTCATTTACGACCCATAAATTGAATGATTCTCAAGAGATGAAGCTGTTGTCTGCCATTCGCAGTCTGCTGGGCACCCTGGCAATCGTCGGGCTTGTTGTTGGCCCGATTGCAAGGCCAGCCATGGCCATGACCGCCCCCATGGACACGGCTGTTGCCTCCGATCAGGCGACCGTCGATGAGGCGGCGATGGCGATGCCGGAAGACATGCCTTGTTGCCCAAAGAAAGCGCCCCTGCCCGACTGTGGCAGAGATTGTCTCGCAAACTGCGCGACGCAGCCCCTCTGCAATACTGTGCAAGGAGCGGGGCTCGTTAAGCCGCTTGGGCTGGCGAACGTCCTTCCCCCCGGTAATGACGCGGCCCTTGTCGGCCTGGGCCAGCATCCTCCTCTAAGACCTCCCAAAATCTAGGTTCGAGCGCCGGCGCCCAGGCGCGCCGGAAGTTGCCGCTTGTGCGCGGCGGGTCGGTTTGCGTGCGTGGCTCGGCCACGACCGCGGCCCGCTCAGCGCGAGTAGGAACATCCGAATCTGGAGAGCTGACAATGAAGTGGGACAAGAACGGCGCCCTGATCGTGCTCGTGTGCGGCGTAGTGTGGGCTTTTTTCGCCTCCGCAGCGCTGGCCGAGGTGAAAGATTACGAATTCCAACTCGTCCAAAGTGAAATAAAAAAGGGCGACGGCGCGATTGTCGCCGTGCGTCTGGTCAACAAGAAGTCCGGCAAGCTGGTGCCTGACGCGGTGATCTTCGCCAAGCGGATCGACATGGCTCCGGACGCAATGCAGGAGATGACGGCACCGCTCGAACAACTGCCTTCGACCGAACCGGGCGTCTATCGATTCAAGACCGACTTGACGATGCAAGGTCGCTGGCAGCTTTCTCTCGGCGCGAAGGTTCAGGGAGAGGAAGGCACGGTCGAAACCAAACTGGTTCTCAAGGCACTGCCATGAGCAGCACCCGATGGCTGCCAATCCTCGCCACCATCCTGGCGGCGGGGATGGGAGGGTATTGGCTCGGTCATAACGGAATTGGCACGTCCGAGCTTATGACGACCACGGGTGCTGCCCAAACGAAAGGGCCAGCACCGTCCGGCCCTGTCATTTATTACCGCGATCCCGACGGCAGGCCGTTCTATTCCCTCGAACCCAAACAAACGCCGGACGGGCGGCCATATCGCGCAGTTCTTGCCAGCGAAGACATCAGTTTCGATTCGAGTCCCGCAAAGTCGGCTACGCCAGGTCAGCCGCCAGGCAGGCGAATTATCTATTACCGCAATCCGATGGGCCTGCCCGATACCTCTCCAGTCCCCAAGAAGGACTGGATGGGGATGGACTACATCCCGGTTTATGAGGGCGAGGAGCAGGATGACGGCAAGAACGTCAAGGTGAGTCTCGACAAGGTGCAGCGCAGTGGCGTGCGAACGCAGGCAGTTGAAGCGCGCGTCATTGTGCGTCCGGTCCGCGCCATCGGCACCGTGATGCACGACGAATCCCGGTTGACGATCGTCGCGATGCGATCGGACGCGTACATCGAGGAACTATTTGTCAACAAGACCGGCCAACATGTTCACGCCGGCGATCCACTATTTAGAGTGTACAGCCCGGAGATCGTAGGTGCGCAGATTGACCTCCGTAATGGCGGCGCTGAGCAGCGGCTGCGTAATCTCGGGGTGCCCGAAAGCCATATTCGCGAAGTGCGCGCGGGCAAGAATCCGATGTCACTCGTTTGGCCCTCGCCCGCAACCGGAGACGTGATCGAAAAGAGGGTGATCAACGGTCAAAGAGTGAAAGCAGGTGACGAGCTCTATCGGATCGCCGACCACACCCACCTTTGGGTCATTGCGGACGTGGCCGAGAGCGATCTGCCCTCAATCAAGCTCGGCACCCACGCCACCGTCACGGTGCGCGCTTACGCGGCGCAGCCGGTCGACGGCGAAGTCACGTTCATCTACCCGGAGCTGCGGACAGAGACGAGAACGGCGCGGGTCCGTATCGAGTTGCCGAACCCCGATGATCGACTGAAAATCGATATGTACGCCGACGTCGTGTTCCAAGCGGGAGCAAACGAAGAACCGGTGATCGCCGTTCCGGCCAGTGCTGTCATCGACAGTGGGACTCGCCAGGTCATCCTCGTCGTCAAAGGTGAAGGCCGGTTCGAGCCGCGGGCGGTCAAGCTCGGCCGCCGGGGTGATGGCTATGTCGAGGTTCTCGACGGGGTCAACAAGGGAGAAGAAGTGGTCACGGCGGCAACCTTCCTGATCGACGCCGAGAGCAATCTCAAGGCGGCGCTGCAAGCTTTCTCGCAGCCGGAGGCGTCGAAATGATTGCGGCACTCATCCGTTGGTCCGCTCGCAACGTCTTTCTGGTCGGCTTTGCGGCAATATTCGTCACCTTGGCCGGCGTCTACGCGGTATCGCGCGTGCCGCTCGACGCCATTCCCGATCTCTCCGATGTTCAGGTCATCGTCTACACGGAATATTCCGGCCAAGCGCCGCAGGTGGTCGAGGATCAGGTCACTTATCCGCTGACTACGGCGATGTTGAGCGTTCCCAAGTCCCGTGTCGTGCGTGGCTTCTCGTTCTTCGGGGTCTCTTTCGTCTACGTGATCTTCGAGGATGGCACCGACCTCTACTGGGCGCGCTCGCGTGTGCTCGAATATCTTAGCTCCGCGAGCCGGCGGCTGCCGGCGGGAGTTGCCCCGAGCCTCGGGCCGGACGCGACGGGCGTTGGCTGGGTCTACCAATACGTCGTGCGCGGCGCGCAGAAGAGTCTCGCCGAGCTCCGCACCATACAAGACTGGTACGTCCGCTACGGCATCGCCAAGGCGGAAGGCGTTGCCGAGGTCGCCAGCGTCGGCGGTTTCGTCAAGCAGTACAGCGTGGTCATCGATCCGCGGCGACTACAGGCGCTCGGGATTCCGCTGGCGAGAATTCGCGAAGCGGTGCGCACCAGCAACATGGACGTGGGCGGGAGGACGGTCGAGCTTGCGGAAACGGAGTTCGCCGTGCGCGGGCGCGGCTATATCAAGAGCTTGTCCGACCTCGAGCAGATCGTCGTCAAGAGCGACCGGGGGGTACCGGTCCTGCTTAAGGACGTAGCGAGGATCGAGCTCACTCCGGACGAACGCCGCGGCATCACCGAGATGAACGGGGAAGGCGAGGTCGTTTCCGGTATTGCGCTTCAGCGCTTCGGTGAGAACGCGCTGTCCGTAATCCGGAACGTCAAGGATCGGCTCATCGAGATCGCGCCTAGCCTTCCTCAGGGTGTGAGCATCGAAGCGGTCTACGACCGTTCGGACCTCATCTATCGTGCGATCGAAACCCTCAAGCGCACCTTGATCGAGGAGAGCGTTATCGTCGCGCTTGTCTGTATCGTGTTCCTACTCCATGTCCGCAGTGCGCTCGTCGCGATTATCACGTTGCCTATCGGCGTGCTAATCGCCTACATCTGCATGCACTTGCTGGGCCTGAGCTCCAACATCATGAGCCTCGGCGGCATAGCCATTGCCATCGGCGCGATGGTCGATGCTGCCATCGTCATGATCGAGAATGCACATAAACACCTGGAACGCGCTGCTGCCGAGAAACCGCGATCAGAGATACTCATCGAGGCGGCGATCGAGGTCGGACCCGCGCTGTTCTTCAGCCTTCTGATCATTACCGTGTCATTCCTGCCGATCTTCGCGCTCGAAGCGCAGGAAGGCCGTCTGTTCAGGCCGCTCGCTTATACGAAGACATTCGCGATGGCAGCGGCGGCGCTGTTGTCCGTCACGCTCGTTCCCGCACTGATGATACTATTCGTGCGTGGCCGGATCATGCCTGAGCACAAGAACCCGGTGAACCGGTTCCTGATCTCTATCTATCGGCCGGTGATCGATGTGGCGCTTCGGTTCAAGGCCGCCACGATCCTGGCCGCCCTGGCAATGCTCGCGGTCAGTCTTTGGCCGGCCGCGCGGCTCGGAACCGAGTTCATGCCCAACCTCAACGAGGGCACTCTGTTCTACATGCCGACCACATTGCCCGGCCTATCGGTCACGAAGGCGGCCGAGCTGGTGCAGACTCAGGACAAGATCATCAAGTCGTTTCCCGAGGTCGCCTCGGTTTGGGGCAAGGCCGGTCGCGCGTCTACCGCCACCGATCCCGCTCCGACCGAGATGTTCGAGACTGTGATCAATCTAAAACCTGAAAGCGAATGGCGGGCCGGCATGACGGTCGATAAGCTGATCGCCGAGTTGGACAAGGCGCTGCAATTCCCAGGCGTCTCTAACGCCTGGACCATGCCGATCAAGGCGCGTATCGACATGCTCTCGACCGGCATTCGCACGCCGGTCGGCGTCAAGGTGCTGGGCACCGATCTCGCTGAGATGGAGAAGCTTGCGCGTCAGATCGAGGCCGTCATTCGGACGGTGCCGGGAACGACGAGCGCCTACGCCGAACGGGTGATCGGCGGCTACTATCTCAACATCGATCCCGACCGCGCACAGCTCGCCCGCTACGGGCTGATGGTCGGCGACCTGCAAAATTTGATCGCCATGGCGCTCGGCGCTGAGCCGGTGACGGCAACGGTCGAAGGGCGCGAACGCTACACTGTCAGCATTCGGTACCCGCGCGATTACCGCAGCGACCCGCAGGCGATTGCGACCGAGGTGCTGATCCCCATGGCAGACGGGGCTACCGTACCGCTCGGCCAAGTCGCAAAGGTGAGCCTGGCGCAGGGACCCGCCAGCATCCGCACCGAGAATTCGCAGCTCGCCGCCTATATCTTCGTCGATCTGCGCGACCGCGATCTCGGGGGCTACGTCGCGGACGCACAAAAGGCGGTCGTTGCGCAGGTCAGGTTTCCTCCTGGGTATTACGTCACCTGGAGCGGCCAATTCGAATATCTGGAGCGCGCCAAAGCTCGGCTGAAGGTCGTGGTACCGGTCACGGTGCTCATCATCTTCCTGCTGCTTTATCTCAATTTCCGGCGCGTGACCGAGACGCTCATTGTCATGCTCTCCGTGCCCTTCGCGCTGGTCGGGGGCTTCTGGCTGATGTGGTGGCTCGGCTTCAATCTATCCGTCGCCGTC
The DNA here is from genome assembly GCA_963841705.1 of uncultured Alphaproteobacteria bacterium. Lineage (GTDB taxonomy): Bacteria > Pseudomonadota > Alphaproteobacteria > Rhizobiales > Xanthobacteraceae > VAZQ01. The sequence goes on along the minus strand of CAWJDY010000036.1, from coordinate 7,336 downwards.
GCCGTCGGCTTCATTGCGCTCGCAGGCGTTGCCGCCGAAACCGGCGTCGTGATGCTGATCTATCTCGATAGTGCGCTCACGGAGCCGCAGACCCGGCGAAACGCCGAAGGGCGGCCGTTCACGCGCGATGACCTTCGTGCCGCGATCATTTCAGGCGCAGTCGAGCGGGTGCGCCCGAAGATGATGACGGTCTTCGCCATCATGGCGGGTCTCCTGCCGATCATGTGGAGTCACGGCACGGGCGCCGAAGTTATGCAACGCATCGCCGTGCCGATGATTGGCGGCATGGTGTCGTCGACCCTGCTCACGCTGATCGTTATTCCCGCCATCTATGCCGTGGTCAAGAGCGCCGCGATCCAGTCGCCGCGCTTGGCTCCATCCCTCCAGCAAACCTGAAATGAGGGAGGTCATCGCATGACAAACGACATGATGAACATGATGGGCGGAATGGGGTGGGGAATGGGTTTGATCGGAGTGCTTGTTCTTGTTGTGCTCATTCTCGGGATCGCAGCGTTGGCGAAATATCTGTTCTTCAGATGATGTTGCGACTCGATTGGCAACGGTGACAGGTAGGCACATCAGGAGGCCAATCATGAACCATATTTGCAATCTCGCGGTCGCAGGCATCGCTTTGACGGCGTTGTCAGTGCCGGTATCGGCACAACCGAGCAATGTCGCGCGGGGCGAGCGGCTCTTTCGGAACTGCGCGGCGTGTCATTCGCTGGAGCCGGATCGGAACATGACGGGGCCGAGCCTTGCGGAGCTGTGGAACCGCCAAGCCGGAGGGCTTGCGAGCTTCGAGCGCTACTCGCCGGCGCTGAAGTCATCCGGGATCATTTGGCAGGACCATACGCTCGATGAATGGCTCAAGGACCCGCAACACTTCATCCCGGGCAATACAATGAGATTTTCGGGCATCAAGGATGCGCGCCAGCGCGCCGATCTCCTCGCCTTTCTCAAGGACGTAACCCAGCCCGGTCACGCTCCCTCGACGACTGCCCAACGGGACGGCGGGATGATGGGCATGATGGGCGGAGGCGCGGTTCCAAACCTCAAAAAGCTCGACCCGACCAACGGGTGCAAAAGATCACGCATTGCCGAGACACCTACCGGGTGACGACAGCGGATGGGAAGACGCACGCTTTCTGGGAACGAAGTCTGCGGTTCAAGACTGAGTAAGTGACGATGGACCCCAGCCAGGCGCCCCAGCAATCGTCGGGGCCGGAATGATGGGTGACCGGGCCGATGTGATCTTCGCCCGCCCCGAGGAGATCAGCGCATTCATCTCGCCGCAGTGCTGACGGGCGCGATCAATGAACGGAGACTGGAAATGAAGAGTTAGGCTGCTGCGATGCAGCGATATCCGCTTTGGGTCATAAGCATCGGACGCGATCGGGGCCGGGGGCCGGTCCATGTCCGCACAACCTACAAAAGCTACCATCTCGAACGTATAGACGCCGTCGTTCGCCAACTTGAAGCCGCAGGCCTGCCGCAGCATGTGCGGATGTACCTGGAAGTGAAGCCAGCCTTAGCGCCAAGCCGACCGACCATCCGCCGAAACCCGTTGACCGTGAACGGCGCGTCGCGTTCGAACACGAACACGAACGGCGATTCGGGCGCCTCCCGTTTGACCTGGCGCAAGGCTCGCAGTTCGACGCCCGCCAATGGATGGACCGACGCCGCGTCGCTCTTGCACCGATTGCAGTGGAAAAACCGGACAAACTCGTGTGCTACCTAACCCGAACAACTCATGAGCTTACGACAAAATTTTGCGTGATATCTTGACATTGTAACAAAAATCTGCTATGAGTTGCTAATCTTCGAAAGCTGTGAGAGAAGCCCGGCACGGACTCCCGCGCCGGGCTTTTTGTTTGGCCATTTTTGTTTGGCCAATCGTCCGTCTGCTGTCGTCCGCTTGGCAAAAGGAGGACAGTGCATGCAGCTCCAAAAAGGCCAAAGCGGTAACCCGGCGGGCCGACCGCGAGGATCGCGAAACAAGGCATCCATTCGAGAGCTGGACGCGCCGATGAGAACGACGACTACATCATCTTTCGCTGGGAGTGGTGATCGCGACGTTCGGTCGTGAATCGCTTGTCATTTCCCTGTTATTTCCCTGTTCTTCCCTGTTCCGGAGCCTGCCATTTCGGCGGATGTCCTTGATGGCACTCACTTTTTTGCAGGTTTTGGCTGTCGCCCCGCCCCCCTTTACAGGGATTTACAGGCAGGGGAAGCCAATGGCACCCGCCCCAACACCGATGTAACGCCCAGGCGCGTGCGCAAGATTGCTACATCGAGCTCGACAGGAACTCGCCGACCCCGACCGGCGGGCGCGGGGCATCGCGCAGCGAAGTGGACGCCCCGGACCACAGACGCGAGGGAACTAGCGTCGGGGTATTCGGCCATTCGTTCGGAGCAGCGGCCACGCTGGTCACGCGCTCGTCTCTCGCGTCATTGCCTGCGGCGCTGATCACCCGCTGGGAAGGCAGCGAACTCGACGCCTGCGCGGCGAGCGGCTCAGGCGCTCGCTGCTTGGCTTCGGGCTTTGCTTCGGATTTTGCTTCGGTCTGGCCACGAGCCGGCTTCTGCTCACGCCGTGGTGGCGGGCTCGACGCCGCCTTTACCGGCCTGGCGGTCGGCGCCGACGCTGCCGCGGCGCCTGATGCGGCCGGTGCCGACCCTGGTCCCGGCCCTGGGCCCATGCTGTGCGCGTCGGTTGCAGTGCGTAATTTCTCGACCAAGGCTGCATTTTCCTCGCGAACGTGCCGGATCATCTGCTCATCCGTCGGCGCAAGGCGCACGATTGCGGGCGGCACCGCTGCGGGCGGGTTCGCCGGCTCATGCGCCGTACTGAGCAGAGAAGCCGCAACCGCGCTCGCGCATCCCGCGCCGCCGATCTCCAGGATCTTGATCGCGAGCTTCGAGAGGTGTGGAAATCGTCCCAGCATTAAACATCCCCTCCGATTAAAACGAGCTGTTGTTTTTCAAACACGCGTTTGAGGCAGGACTGCGGCAAGGCGAAGCCGCGCACCCTGCAAAGGTAGAAAAAACTTATGTCCAGAGCCGAGGTGCGGGTCGCAGCAAGACCCCGAAAGTGCCGCCCGGCCTGGGTTATCCTACTGCATTACCGATGTTCCTCGGCCAAGGAGTATCCCGATCCGGCTTCGGCCAGCAGCCCCCCGGCGGCCCACGCCGCGATCGTCTCCGCCAGTGCGTCCACGAAAGCCTGATCCAGCTTGAAGGCAAGCGGCGGTTGGGCGAGCTGCTCGCAGTTGCGCACGAAGATGCTGCATTGACCGAACAGCCACAGCGCGCCAAGCACCGCCCGCTTCTCGTTTGCCTGCGGAGGCAGAAATCTGCGCACCAGCGCCGCTGCCGCGCCAATATAAGGCGCCGCCTCTTCCGCCATGAATTTGCGAAAGGCAGGGCTGGGCCGCACCGTCTCCCAGTTGAAGATGCGCAGATATTGGCTGCGCTCATCGCGCCCCAGCATTGGCCGCAACTGCCGGCGAATGAAGGCGCGCAAGGCAGCTTCCCGCGGCAGCGCCTCGGGCGCGGGGGACGCTTCGTCGGCTTCAAGCAGCGCCTGCAAGGCGTCGCCGAGGACCGCACGATAAAGCCCTTCCTTGCTGCCGAAGTGGTAATTGATGGCGGCTTGATTGACGTCCGCCTTGGCCACGATATTGCGGATGCTGGCGCCCTCGTAGCCGTGCTCGGCAAAGATGCGGGCGGCCGCCTTGATTATCCTCGTCCGCGTGATCTTCGAAGGGCGCGTCGCCATCCCTGGCTCCCATGTCAAACGATTGTTTGAACAATTATCTGAATGTCTGGCGTCAAGGCAACGAGCGCAGCCATGCTGAGGCGCGAGCGAGCATGGCGGGCGAGCATCGAAGGATGGCGGCGCGGCGGTGCGGCCGACGAATCCGAAAGGGATCATGTTGAATCCTGCTTCCGAGGACTGTTGGGTCGCGGGCGTGGACGGCTGTCCTGCCGGCTGGATGGTGGCCTTTGCGCGACCGAACGACGGGGAAGGCAGAGCCGAAGTCCGCCTGCGTATCCTGCCGCGGTTTGCCGACGTCCTCTCTGCGCACGAAGCGCCTGCGGTGATCGCCGTCGACATCCCGATCGGTTTGCCGGCGCAAGCAGGCCCCGGCGGCCGCGCGGCCGAGAACACCGTGCGGCCGCTGCTGGGCGCGCGGCAGTCCTCCGTCTTCTCCGTCCCTTCGCGCTCCGCGCTCGATCACATCGACTATCGCGAGGCGTGCGCGTCCGCGCTCGCGACCTCGCAACCGCCGCGACAAATCTCGAAACAGCTCTTCAACATCGCGCCCAAGATCCGGGAGGTGGATGCGTGCCTGCGCGCCGCGCCGGCCGCGGCCGGTCGCGTGTTCGAAGTACATCCCGAGCTTGCGTTCTGGCGGCTCAATGGAGGACGCGCGCTCGAAGAGCCGAAAAAGGTGAAGAGCCGCTGCTACGAGCCGGGTCTTGCGCTGCGGCGTCGCCTTCTCGTCGCAGCAGGGCTTGCGGCAGCGGCGGTGCACAGTGAGCCACCCCGCGGCTCAGGGCCGGACGATCTCCTGGATGCGCTTGCCTGTGCCGCCATTGCACGACGCATTCACGCCAGCGCGGCGCGGCCCTTTCCCGATCCGCCCGAACGCGATGCGTTCGGGCTGGCCATGGCGATCTGGGCGTGAGTTTCGGCTGGCTGCGTGGTCCGCGCAGACCAGGACTGCAAACTTGTGCGCAAGCCTCTTATTTGAGCATGTCCTTTTCGCAAAACCGGTTCCCACTTTTGCTGGACATGCTTATTTGAGCATGTCCTTTTCGCAAAACCGGTTCCCACTTTTGCTGGACATGCTTGTTTGAGCATGTCCTTTTGGCAAAACCGGTTTTCACTTTATGCTGGACATGCTCTAAGCGTAGCGACGCTGAGTGTTCTGAGACGAGAGAAGCGCCAGCGTGTGGCGCGCGATCATCAATTCCTCGTCGGTCGGAATGACATAAACCGCAACCCGGCTGTCACGTCGGGATATCTGCATGGCGTTTGTTGTATTCGCCGCCGAATTGAGCTCCAGGCCCAACCACCCAAGTCGAGCGGCAATGCGCGAGCGAATGCTGGCCGAATTCTCGCCGATGCCGGCCGTAAACACGAAAGCATCGAGGCCGCCCAGGGCTGAGGCCAGCATCCCGGTGTAAAGCCCAACCCGGTAGCAGAAATAATCCAGGGCAAAGTCGGCCGCAGGATCGCTGCTTGCTTCAAGCTCGCGGACGTCGTTGCTGATGCCGGACAGGCCTTTCAATCCGCATTCGTGATAGAAGAGCTCCTGCACCTCCGCGGCGCTCATTGCCTTCTGATCAATCAGATAAAGCACGACGCCGGGATCGATCTGCCCCGGCCGGGTGCCCATCGGCAATCCGTCGATCGCGGTAAAGCCCATTGTGCTTTCGATGCTGCACCCGCCCGCGAGCGCGCACATGGAGGCGCCGCTGCCGAGGTGCGCGACGATCACGCGGCCGGATGCGATCTCCGCTGCCACCTCGGGCAGCCGGCCGGCAATGTATTCGTATGACAGGCCATGAAAGCCATAGCGCCGCACCCCTTCGGCATAGAAGCGCTCAGGGATGGCGAAGTGATCGACGACCGCGGTGTGACCACGATGGAAGGCGGTGTCGAAGCAGGCAACCTGGGGCAGATCGGGAGAATGGGCGAGAATGGAGCGGATCGCTGCAAGGTTGTGCGGCTGGTGCAGCGGCGCCAGCGGGACATAGCGTTCGAGCCGCGCGAGCACGTCGGCGTCGATGGCGACCGGACGGTCAAAATCGGGACCGCCATGCACGACGCGGTGCCCGACCGCGGTGGGGCGGATGTCCAGCTCCTCGCGCAGCCACGTGCCTGCCGTTTGCAGCGCGACCGGCACGCTGGGAACAGCACCTTTATCGTATTCGCGGTCCACCATGCTGTTGGCATCCGCCCCGCTCGCTCGCAGCCGCGGCCGCGTGCCGATACCATCCATCTGCCCTTTGATCCTGCGAGCGAGCTCACCGCTGCGATCGAGCGTGAAGACCTGAAATTTCACGCTGGAAGAGCCGGCATTGACGACGAGGACGGTGCCCATCGGGAGCGTCAAGCCGCCGGCACTGCTGCGGCCCTGCGCCGCGCATGCGCATACAACACGGCTACCGCACAGGAGGCCATGCGTGCACGCACGGAATCCGCGCGCGAGGTGAGAATGATCGGCACCCGCGCTCCGAGGACGATCCCGGCCGCATCCGCCTTGGCGAGGAACGTGAGGTTCTTGGCCAACATGTTTCCCGCTTCCAGGTCCGGCACGACCAGAATTTGAGCACGGCCGGCAACTGCGGACTTGATGCCCTTGATCTCCGCCGCCTTCGGGTCGATTGCGTTGTCAAAAGCGAGCGGACCGTCGAGCACGCCGCCGGTGATCTGTCCGCGTTCGGCCATCTTGCAGAGCGCGGCGGCGTCGATGGTCGAGGGAATTTTCGGAGTCACCGTCTCGACTGCCGAGAGGATCGCAACGCGCGGATTGCCCAGTCCGACCTGGGTGAACAGATCAATCGCGTTCTGCACGATGTCGCGCTTCACTTCCAGATCGGGAAATATGTTGATGGCGGCATCGGTGATGAACAGCGTCTCCGGATGGGTCGGCACATCCATGATGAAGACGTGGCTTATCCGGCGCGCCGTGCGCAGCCCAGTCTGGCCGGACGTCACCTCGCGCATGAGCTCGTCGGTGTGCAGGCTCCCCTTCATCAGGAGCTCGCCCTTGGACTCGCGGATCAGCTGCACGGCCGTGGCGGCGGCGGCATCGCTATGCGGGGCGTCGACCACCTGGAAGCGACTGATGTCGAGACCATGCCGCTGAGCCACCGCGGAAATCTTCGCAGCCGGTCCCACAAGAATGGGAACGACGATGCCGGCTTCTGCCGCCTCGACGGCACCGCGCAACGAGGTCTCGTCGCAGGGATGCGCCACCACGACGGTCGCCGCGGGCGCCTGCTTTGCGAGCGCGATCAACCGCTCGTATTTGCTGTGCGGCGGCTGCGCCGCCGGTCCGATCGCCGCGATATTACCGATCTCGGTATCCGTCAGCATGATCACCCTCGTTGTTGGAGCGTGGCGCGGATGTGGCGTGCGGTCATGATGCCTTTGCCTGGGTTGGGACGACTGCGAGGCTTCGAGCCCCGGACGATTCCTCGGTGAGCTCGAACAACCGAGCGAGCCGCAGCAGCCGCTCGTTGTCCTCGGCCGACAATTCCCCGCGCGCGCTCATGACCTCCTTGATGAGGTCGAAAGCCTTGCGGCGGGTTTTGGTGTCAG
>CAWJDY010000035.1:0-72642 GCA_963841705.1 uncultured Alphaproteobacteria bacterium | reverse complement strand
CGGGCTAGAGTAGTTTGTGATGCAGTACGGTTAGCGCGCGTTCCGGTAAAGCGGGGAGAGGGAGTTCGACTGAGTCTGCGGTCATGTTTGTGCATCAACTTCACCGGAACGCACTTCTAAGATCGGTGGCAGCCGCCACCTGCCCGGACCTGCCGCTCGCTCATCTCAGTCGCTTGGCTGCTTCCTGCACAAGACTGACGTCGGAGTGCTCTTTCACGTCCACGTCGACGGTTACGAAGCCGAGATCCTTTATTATCCCAACGTTTTTCTGCAGCGCCTCCAGGTTGGGCAGCATGTTGGGGTCGTGGTAGTAGTCTCGTTTGGTGAACGCCCAGTCGAAGCGATCCGGCGGCTGCTTGGTCATCCGGCCTGCGATCGCCATCACTTCCCCATGATTGGCCGGATCGAGATACCAGCGGATGATGTGCAGGGTGTCTTCCATGAAGTCGACCATGGCCGCGCGGTTCTTCTCGATGAACGACCGCCGCGCAGTCCACATCAGCAGCTGCGTCACTCCCACCACGTCGCGGTTGTAAAACAAAGGACGCGCAATGCGGCGCAGTTCCGGATCGACCGCGAATGGCAGCACAACAGGAATGAGATCCACCTTCCTGTCGGCAAGCATGGCCCGCATGGCCGGGAGCGGGGCTTCCACCATCGTATAGTCGCGTCTGTCCTCGAGCCCATGCCGGCGCAGCATGGTGCGAATAGCGACGTCCACCGCAGAGCCGGCCGCTACGGTCGCCACTACCTTGCCCTTGAGATCCTCGACTTGCTTGATGGGGCTATCCGCGAGAACCATGTACTCTTGCGAGTAATAGCCCTCCACTCCGTCCTGCAGCTCGTCCGCAATGACCCGCAGGTCGTTCAGTCCGGCGTTCTGGATCGCGATCGGAAGCGTGGAAAATGCGAGATTCGCGATCTCCAGCTCGTTGTTCGCCAGCGCCGTTATCATCTGCGGCGTCCCCACAAAGCGCACCGGCTCCAAGACGTAGGATTGGCCGAGATGCCGCGCGAGCTCCTTTTTCTCCGGCAGCATCGGCGCCCAGTTGGTGATCGGCGCGATCCAGGACACACGGATTTTCACCGGCTCTGCACTCCGCACGCCGTCGGGGGACAGGAGCGCGATGCACAGGCCGGCCAGCAGGACCTTCAAATAAGACATGATCTGCCTTCGGCTCGGTTCACGACACCGTCCGTTTACCAGACCTGTATGCGGAATGACCATGAGCTGGGTGCCCTGGCACACGGCGAAAACCCGAGCGCGCTCGAGCCCCAGCCCAGGCCTGTGGCGCATTTCTTGTGAGGTCTCAGTCCTGCGCGGCGACCGCAAGCTCAGTTGTGCTTGCGCGCGAGCTCCCGGATCAGCTCGCTCAGGTTCGGCTCCTCGACCGTCTTGGCGGCCTTCGCGGCAGAGAGCCACTTGACCTCCCGCTCCTGCTTTTCCGGCCATTCACGGCTCTGTCGCTTCACGCGCAGGGGAAAGACGCGCACTTCGCATTCGACCGTCCCGCCGTTCTTGAGCCGCTTCTCATAGGAGAAGGAGCCAACCGAGCGCCGGCTCACACGGCCTATCACGCCTGCTTCCTCGAACGCCTCGCGCGCAGCCGATTGGCGGGCGGATTTGCCCTTCTTCGGCCAACCCTTCGGGATGATCCAGCGGCGCGTCTCCCGCGACGTGACCAGCATGATCTCCGCGCGCGAGCGGCCCCTCACGCGGTAGGGCAGGGCGCCATATTGGACCCGCTTTGCGATGGGTACTCTCTCCGGGTTGCTCATGGACGCGGTACTCCTCACGCCAACGCCGGGCTTAGGCCCGCGGATTCTCGATTACAACTAAAATCGGGCGAAATTGCTTCGGTTGTCCTAATATAGGAAACAAAGTCACAGATGCGATAAATCGCTCCGAGGAGTGCGGCCGCGACACGTGAGTACCCACGCGGCCCAAGACGCTGCTGCCGACGCTCCAGCGCACGCCCGCCGCCTTGCAGGCGGCACCCCTCCTCAAGTAGCCAAGGCTGAACTTGGCACTATTGTCGTTTGACCCTCCACCGACGCGGACACGACCATGAGCATCAGTGCCACTACTTCTTCGCTAGGCGCTGGTGACAGCGCCGCACGTGGTGCCAGGGCGGCGACGCGCCTCATCCTTGCCGCGTCGCTCGGTAATGCGCTCGAGTTCTACGAGATCCTGGTCTACGGCTATTTTGCCGTCGTAATCTCGAAAGTCTTCTTTCCGGCTGTCAACGAGACCGTCTCCATTCTCGTCACCCTCGGCAGCTTCGGGGTGTCGTTTCTTGCCCGGCCGGTAGGCGCGATCTTTCTCGGCGCCTACGGCGATCGCAAAGGGCGCAAGCAGGCTCTCACGCTCTCGATCCTGCTGATGACGATCGGCACCGGCGTGATGACCGTGATGCCGAGCTATGCATCGCTCGGCCTGCTTGCGCCCATCCTGGTGCTTGCTGCCCGGCTTCTTCAGGGCTTCTCGGTCGGAGGGGAGTTCGCTAGCGCGACCGCTTTCCTGGTGGAGCATCGGCCGGACCGCGCCGGATTTTTCGCGAGCTGGCAATGGTCGAGCCAGGGCCTCGCCGCGCTCATTGCCACCAGCTTTGGCGTGCTTCTGACCACCACCATGTCGGCTTCCGATCTTCAGGCCTGGGGCTGGCGCATTCCGTTTGCCTTCGGGCTGCTGATCGGGCCCGTCGGCTATTACATCCGCAGCCACATGGAGGAGACGCCGGAATTCCTCGTCGCCACGCCCGTGCAGGCGCCGTTGCGCGAGCTCTTCGTCGGACAATGGGACCGCCTCCTCCTCACCATCGGCGCGGTCGCCGCCTCGACCAGCTCGCAATATCTCCTGGTCTATGTCCCGACATACGCCATCCGCGAGCTGGGGCTGCCGCAGTCCATCGGCTTCACCGCAGCTGTGGCTGCCGCAGCGTTGCAGAGTGTCGTCGTGCCATTCGTCGGCATGGGGGTGGACAAAGTGGGCCAGGTGCCGATCATGATTGCAGCATCGGCGCTGTTCTTTCTGACCGCCTATCCCGTCTTCGCGCTCGTTGTTGCCACTCCGTCCCTGGGCGTCCTGATCGTCGCCGTGTGCTGGATCAGCCTGCTGAAATCATTCTTCAGCGGCGCGCTGCCGTCGCTCATGGCGAAAATCTTCCCGGTGACCACCCGGGTTACCGGCATGTCGCTTGCCTACAACATCTCGGTGCCGATCTTCGGCGGGTTTGCGCCGTTCTTTGCCCAATCGCTGATTTCGCTGACCGGCAACAAGCTGGCGCCCAGCTACTACATGATGGCCACGGCGCTTCTCAGTCTCGCCGCGCTGTTCGCGCTCCGGCGGCGGTTTCGGCTCTGAACCCGTTCTCGGAGCGGAATGACTTTTCGTCGAATCGCCATACAGCTCTATGCTCTTGCTTGAGCATGTCCCTTTCGCAAAACCGGCTCCCACTTTTGCTGGACATGCTTTATACGCTTTGCACAAAATCTGCGGAGCTGGCGATGGTGGCCAGGTGGTCCATCACCTGCAGCGCAGCCTTGTGCGCCTCGTCGGAAAAGGAAGCGCAGCAATCCTCCAGCACGATAACGCGAAAATCAGCATCGGCGGCGTGCCTTGCCGCCGCTTCCACCACGAACTCGGTCGCCACCCCCGTCAGAACAACCGTGTCGATGTCGCGGCTGTGCAGCATGCTTTCCAGCGGGGTGCCGAAGAAAGGGTTCATGCGCGGCTTGCGCACGACAGGCTCGTCGCCGGCAGGCTTGACCTCCTCGACAATTTTCAGAAGCTCGGCAACGTCGACGCCGGGGGCGGACATCGCCGGGATTCGAACCTTCTGGATGAACTTATTCCTTGGGCAAAAGAAGGCGGGCTGATAGTCGATAGCGACATGGATGACGAGAACGCCGGCCTTCCTTGCGGCCTCCTGCACCGATTTGATCGCCCGCGCCACATTGCGCTCCCGGAACATGGTGCTTCGCCTCGCGGTGCCTTGCTGAATGTCCATGCACAGCACCGCGGTCCTGGCGGCATCGAGATCGAGGTTTGGCATGCGTGACCTTTCTTCAGTGCGTTTCGGAATCAAGCTCCTGGCAAATCACGGCATGGGTGCGATCCGCCCGGAAAGGACCAACCCTGATCAGCTTACACCCATATTCCGGATTGAAGAAAACGAGCGCACGACGCCCTGCTCACTGATCCGGCGCGTGCTTGCGGGACTGCTGGCCGCGACGTTTGCCTGCACTCTGGCCCGCGCCGAGGAAGCGCTGAAGATCGCCATCGGGCAGCGCGGAGGGTGGGAGCAATCCGTATCCGAGCTCGGCCAGAACAAAGGCTTCTTCAAGCAGCATGGGCTCGTGCTTGACGTCCTCTATACCCAAGGCAGCGCCGAGACGCTGCAATCCGTGATCTCCAACAGCGTCGACATCGGCATTGGGCTCGGCACGCATGCGGTCCTCGGCGCCTTCGTGAAGGGTGCCCCGATCCGAGCCATTGGCGGCTCCTTCACCAGCGCCGACGAGCAGTTTTATTATGTGGTGGCGGACTCACCCATCCGCAGCATGCGCGAGGCCGACGGCAAGACCATTGCCATCTCGACCAACGGCTCCGCGTCCAACATGTTTGCCCTGGCGCTCGCCAAGCAGTTCGGGATCACGCTCAAGCCGCAGCCGGCCGGCGCCTATGCCGCAACCCTGACCCAGACGCTGACCCGGCAGGTCGACATCGGCTTCTCGGCCGCGCCCTTCAATCTCAACTATGTGGACGATGGCAAGATTCGCATCATTGCGCGCGGCAGCGAAGTGCCCGAGCTGCGCGACATGACCAGCCGGCTGATCGTGGTGAATGCTGCGGGCCTCGAGCGCCGCCGCGACGCGCTCAAGCGCTTCATGCAGAGCTATCACGAGACCCTCGATTGGCTCTACGCCGATCCGGCCGCCATCAAGGCTTACGCTGCCTGGTCCGGCCTCCCCGAAACCATCGCCCGGCAGGCTCCGGAGTTCATGACCCGACGCAACATGGAGCCTACGCGTATCTCCGGCTTGGAGGGCGTCATGGCCGATGCCGTGAAATTCAAGTACATCGCCGCACCGCTGACGAAGGCGCAGCTCGACGAGCTCTTGCAGGTGGACGCAGTCCGTTGAGGCCGATCGGCAAAATCATTGTCCTTGCGTTTGCGCTCGCGGATGCCGCCGCTGGCGCTGCCGCGCAAACGAGCGAGCCCCCATGACGCTGTCCATCAACGCTCTGGCCGCGCCATTGGGGGCGGAGGTTCGCGGCATCGATCTTTCGCAAGCTCTGACCGCGGCGGAGGTGGCGCAGATCGAAGGCGCCTGGCGTAGCCGGCTGGTCGTTGTGGCGAGAGGCCAGGAGCTCTCGGACCCGCAGCTCCTTGCATTCAGCCGCTATTTCGGCGAGCTCGATCCGCCCGGGCCCAATCCCTATGGCGAGCCGTTCAACAAGGAATATCCGGAGATCAACGTAATCTCCAATGTCATCGCGAACGGCAAGCCCATCGGCAATCTCGGTGACGGCGAAGCGGTCTGGCATGCCGACATGACCTATGTGGATGTGCCGCCCAAGGCAGCGGTGCTCTATTCCCTCGAAGTGCCGCCCAGCGGCGGCAATACCTATTTCGCCGACATGTTCGCGGCTTATGAGACGATGCCCGTCAATCTGAAAAAGCGCGCCGAGGGCAAGGTCGCGGTGCATGATGCATCCCGCAACAGCGCCGGCCTGCTGCGCAAGGGATATAAGGAGGTCACCGACGTGCGCGAGACCGTCGGCGCGCGCCACCCGCTCGTGCGCACCGACCCAAAGACTGGCCGCAAGGCGCTATTTCTCGGCCGACGGCCGAACAGCTATGTGCTGGGCATGGACGTGGCCGAGAGCGAAGCGCTGCTCGATGCGCTCTGGGCGCATGCCACGCAGCCGCGCTTTGTCATGTGCCACGAATGGCGCAGTGGCGACGTGCTGATGTGGAACAACCTTGCCGTCCTGCACCGGCGTGACGCGTTCGATCCCAAGTCGCGGCGCGTCATGCATCGCACTCAGATCAAGGGCGAGGAACGGGTCGTGTGAACACATACCGACCTCGCATGGGTTCGATGTGCATGATGCACAAATCATCCAGGAGACGACCCAACGCCCTCTGCCGCCGACATCCAGATGACCCAAACCACCGGAGCGCTTGCTAATCCGCTCGGGATTGCCGTGCACGGCCATCTGATCTTGGCAAGGAACGGACATGCCAGCTTGAAAGCGCTAAAGTTGATGTAATGGGCGACTGACACGGCAAAAACGACACGCAACGTAATGTCAGCTGATTGAGGTGAACCGGTCGTTGCTCTTGCAGTGCGGTAATGCCGGGAAATGACCCAAACCGGTCCCCCCGGCGTGACGAGCCCGCGCGGAAGCCATCCAACTCGACACCACCGCCGCAGCAACCAACACCATCGCCTACGTCGTCACCGACAGCGCAGGCAACTCACGTGCACCACCACAAGAACCGTCAACCTCGCAATAGCCCACCACTCCGACGATGGATGCGACCACGCCGCCGATCAACATCCATATTGCTTTGTCGGTAGGTGAGCCGGTGAAGAAACGAGAAATGTCAGAGCTTAGTGATTCGGATGCAATGACGCCGAACACTATGAGGAGAATACCAACGGCAAGAAGGGCAAGTGAGATTGCCTTGCTCATGTTTTTCCCCTTTGTGAATCGAAAGTCTCCCGACTCCCGAACTGGCGTGAACAACGATTTTCCAGCTTCCCTGGAAGCCAGACGCGAGGTGCCGGGCGGCGGTCGCCTAAATCCGACCCATGAGAAGAAGAATGACGAGGACGATCAGGATGATGCCGATGACACCGACGCCGCTGTGCCCGTAGCCATAGCCGTAGCCGCCGAAGCGGCCGCTAAACCCACCGAGCAAGAAGATAACCAGAATGATGACAAGGATGAGTCCGATCGACATGATGTTGTCCTTTCGGGAACATATGACGGTGCGAGCGTTCTATAGGGCTGTCATGCTGCCACTCGCAGGCCTCCATGGGGACGGAACGATTTTCGATTTGGTTGGCCTGCACTTCTTGCATGGGTACGTGCGAATCTCTCTCCCCTTGTGGCCGAGATGATTTGACCAAGGAACGAGCTTTCCTTTCCCTTTCATGGCAGGCCCTTTTTACTGTAATCGCGATCGTACGAGGCCTCACGCAAGGGCAACGTCAGATCGACGATGGTTCCCTTGTTGCCGCTCTCCCGCTTGAGTTGGCCGCCGAGCTGACGGGCGAAGCCTTCCACCAGCCGGCCGCCGAGCCCGGAATCGGCGCGTCGAGGATCGATCCCTTGACCGTTGTCCGCAATCGTCAGGCGAAGCTCCCCGGGCGCCCGCTTGAGCGTCACCAGAACCGTGCCTTTTGTATCGCCCGGAAAGCCGTATTTGATGGCATTCGTCACGAGCTCGTTCACCATGAGCCCGATCGTAATTGCCTGATCGGTGGGCAGGAGTTCGCTCTCGATGTCGGTCTTGAGCACGATGGACGTGCCGGCTTCCTTATGTACTGACGCGATTAGGTCGCGGCATAACTCGTCCAGATAGGTCGCCGCATCAACCGCCTCAACCGTGTTGGCTTTGCTTAGCTGGGAATAGAGCTGCCCGAGTGCGCTGATGCGATGCGAGACTCTTTCAAGCGCCGCTTTGCCCTCGCCGCTCTTGTGGCCCCGCGCTTCAATGCTGACCATCGCCGCGATAATCTGCAGGCTGTTCTTGACCCGGTGGGTCAGCTCTTGCAGCAGCAGGCCGATACGCTCGCCAGCGATCGCGTGCTCGCGCTCAAGCCTCACGCGCTCCGTGACGTCTTCGATCGCTAGGAGGATCTGTTGTATCTTGTTGCCGGTCCGATAAACCTTGCGCGCGTTGAGCGCCATTACGCGCCGGCCGATTGACGGGAAGAACCGATCAACTTCGAAGGCCTCGATGGATTTTCCGCCAGAAATGATAGTCCCGAGCGCGATGCGCAGTTCGGGAATGTCCCACTGTCCGTTGCCGAGCTCATAGAGCTTCCGCCCGACCGCATCCTCTGGCGCGACTGCGAATGTGTCACAAAAGGAACGGTTCGCGAAGCGAATCGTCAGATCGGAATCGAGCACGAGCAGGCCTTCGCGAACCGTCTCCACGAGGTCCCAAGCGTCAACTTCACGCACGGCAACGGCTCCTGCGCACGTCTGATGACGGGGTCGTCCTCGATAAGAAGAATACGATCTTACCAGTGGACCGGGCCATCAGCCCTGCTGATCGGCCGATTGTGCCCCAGTTGGGATGTGGCGTCGGTAATATACATTACCGAATTCGGTGGGGGGTGTACTTATCTTATTATGTGTATGTTTTTGGAAGGCGAAAAGCGATCCGCGTTCTAACCAACTGATAACATTCACAAGATTCTTCGATGAGACGCTGCCGATCAAGGATCGTGACCTGCCGGAGGCCACGCTCGATCAAGCCTGCGCGTTCCAACTCTCGGGCAGCATTCGTGATGGTCGGCCTCTGAACACCCAGCATTTCTGCGAGAAGGCTCTGGCTAATCGGCAGTGCGTCCCCGTCACTGCGGTCACGCATCATGAGCAGCCAGCGCGCCAGCCGCTGCTTGAGGCTGTGCGCACCGTTGCACGCCACCGACACCAGGACTTGCTCGAGGAAGGCGTGAATGTAAGCGGACATGAGATTTTGGAAGGACGGCATCGACTCCATCGCCCGCGCGAAGGCCGCGCGCGACATCTTGGCTGCGCTGCCCGGGATTTGTACCAAAAGCCTGACAGAGGATGTCTTTGCGCCGAAGAAGGCTTGCATACCCGTGCAACCCTCCCTCCCGATCGTTGCCATCTCAATGACGCTGCCGTCCGCATAAACCGCGACCACCGAGACGACACCGCTATCGGGGAAGAAGACATGGTCGAGCGAACTATCAGCGTCCATGAGGATCTGCCCGCGTTGGCAGCGGATTTGCTCAAGCTCCGGCATGAGTTGTTTGAGATTGTGGGATGGCAGGGCAAGTAAAAGCCGATTACGCGGCCAATTTGATAAATCGTTCATAGCCTTAAACTGCGCCCGTGGCGCCCTGGTCGATGATTTCCGAAGCCGAGTCCTGGCGGAATGCAAGGAAAGGTGTGCCGGACGCCATTGCCTCGATCATCGCCAACCGTAGCCGCCAGGGCGATGCGGTGTCCGTATAATAATGATCATTAATTTTCGTCGCGTCTAGCGGCCGAATGCATAGCTCTATCGAGTGAAAGTATTTTCATCCTCGAAAGGAAAACGCCATAAGAAAAGCTCTGATCCTTTTCACGACTGCCGCCCAACCGCTCTATGCAAGCCTCGATGCTCAGCAGAAGCGGCACTTCGCTGACGAGTCGATGCGCGTGAGCCGCGAGCGCGGCGTCAATTAAGTGTCTCACCGAGGCTAAATGCGCGATTCGAGCGCTATCCCTCGGCCGCAAGCCAAGAACCCAGCGTTTCCTCCACGCTGGGTTTTTTTTGCACGAATTGAAATGTGATTTTGCACGTGAGACTACGCATGCCGATGTTTGACCAGTGGCGAACGCCAGCCTCTTCGCTGCCGAGGCGCAAGGCGTTATCGCACTCCGCATGATGCGGCTCGTCTCCCGCGGGCGGGGAACTTTGCAGCACGCGGGGGGTTAGCCCTCATCCCTCATCGAAAGGCATACATAAATGGATAAGGATCGGATCAAGGGCTCGGCCCAGCAAGCGAAAGGTACCGTGAAGGAAATAGCTGGCAAGGTCACTGGCGATGCAAAGCTGGAGTCCGAAGGCAAGGCAGATAAGGTCGCTGGCAAGGTTCAGAATGCCATTGGCGGTCTCAAGGACACGCTTCGAGGCAAGTAAGCTCCGAAACTTGACCCGACCAAGTCGGGTCATTTTTTTGTCTCTTGCGGGGGGCTCCTTTAGGCGCGAGCGTGGCCGTACGCGATGCGCCACCACCGGATTGTCGTAAGGACGCTAGGCGACTACTCTGCCGGCTCGCGCCATACGGAGGGCCAATCCATGAGCGCTACTGACCCGATCGTGACGTTTGTTCTGATTCTCGTAATCGGCATCGTCGCCGGCATTCTTTTCGACCGGCTGGCTGGTCCGTCCTGGCTCGCCCGCCAGTTCGCCGGATCGACCCGCGGAATCATCACGAGTGCGCTAGTGGGTATCGCCGGCGCGTTCGTCGGCTATCACGTC
Organism: uncultured Alphaproteobacteria bacterium; assembly: GCA_963841705.1. Taxonomy (GTDB): domain Bacteria; phylum Pseudomonadota; class Alphaproteobacteria; order Rhizobiales; family Xanthobacteraceae; genus VAZQ01. The sequence goes on along the minus strand of CAWJDY010000035.1, from coordinate 62,398 downwards.
GCTGTGCTGCTTGCGCTCGGCGGCGGGCTGGTGACGTCAGTCATTGCCGCGGCGGCTGGCGCTGCTGTGGTGCTGTTCGCTTGGCGGCTGGCTAAGTAATGAACACGGCCCTGGTTCGCTTTCGCGTGTCAGCGCAGCCTTTTGGCGGCCCTCGGTCTACCGTTGTGCCCGCAGTCGGCAGCCCGTTCACTTCGAATCCATACGCGCGCCGACGAGTTGATCGAACGAGGCGAAAATCAGTGCTGCCGAACAGCAATTGAGTTGGGCGCGATGTCGCCTCCTGGCACGAACCGGAACTGTTCGGAAGCGGGGATCAATTCCGGTTACGAAGGTGCTGCGGACAATAAATGTTTGTGCCGAGCTCATCTTTAACCGTTCGCGTCAATGATATCGTAGCCCCCGTTGATTGGTAGGAGACACGGATGCAGGTTGTGAGAAGGTCATTGTGGAATTGAAGACACATAGCGGAGTCGATCATGCCCACGATTACACTGGTGATTGCCTTCTTGGCCGGAGTGATCATGCCGGCGTTTGCTCAGAAGGCCGAGATTGAGGCGGTAAATGCGAAATGGGTGGAATTCTTCAACAAGGGTGATTTCGACGGCGTCGCGTCACTCTACACCGATGACGCAACAGCATTTCCGCCGGGGTCCGGCATGGTGAAGGGCAGAGCTGCGATCGGCGCAATGTGGAAAAACATGGCAGAGCAAGTCAGCGATCCGAAAATCATCACTCTCGACGTCAAGCCGCTTGGGCCGTCGGCGGCGCGCGAAATCGGGACTTTCAGTTTGAAGACCAAGGGACCAGCTCCCCAGGAGGTCACCGGCAAGTATGTCGTTGTGTGGGAGAAGGTCGGAAGCGACTGGAAGCTCGCGGCCGACATCTGGAATGACGGCAAATAGGTACGCCTCCATCTCGGTTCTTCAGAGCGCAAGGCTTCGCCGCCCACAGGCCAATCGTCCTCCCGCCAGCCGGGGTCCCGCGACGCTTGCGTCGCGGGGTGGCGCAGCCGGCAGGGGGTTGGGTGAAGGGCATCCATACGCGGACTATGCTTGCTAAGCTCGATTAAATGGATACTTGACGGAGGCGCCCTGGCGTCAAATCTGCCGCTGAGTTTAAAGTTTGCCCCTCACCCCAACCCTCACCCCGCAAGCGCGGGGAGAGGGAGCAGCCTGTGCAATGAAAAAAGCCTCCCTGTTTCATCCGGCCGTGGCCGCCTGGTTCGACGCGACCTTCGGTACGCCGACCGAGGCGCAGGCACAGGCATGGCCCGCGATCAAGGCCGGGGATAACGTCCTGATCGCGGCCCCGACCGGCTCGGGCAAGACGCTTGCCGCGTTCCTCGCTGCCATCGACGGCCTTGTGCGCCAGGCTCTGGCCGACGAGCTGCCGGACGAGACCCGGATTGTTTACGTCTCCCCGCTCAAGGCGCTGTCGAACGACATCGAGCGTAACCTGGAAGCTCCGCTCTGCGGCATCCGCGCCGCGCTGGCGCAGCAGGGCTTACCGGAGATCGAGATCCGCACCTGGGTGCGCACCGGCGACACGCCCGCGGGCGAGCGCGAGCGCATGCGCCGGCGGCCGCCCCACATCGTCGTCACCACGCCGGAGTCTCTTTACATCCTGCTCGGCTCGCAGTCCGGGCGCGCGATGCTTGCGACCACGCGCACCGTCATCGTCGACGAGATTCACGCGCTCGCCCCGAACAAGCGCGGGGCGCATCTTGCGCTCTCCCTCGAGCGTCTCGATGCGCTTTGCGGCAGGCGGGTGCTGCGGGTAGGTCTCTCCGCCACGCAGAAGCCGATCGAGGAGGTCGCCTGTTTTCTCCTCGGCCGCCGCGCCGGCTCGGCCGCGCAATGCCGCATCATCGACGCCGGGCACCGCCGTGCCCGCGACCTCGCGATCGAGGTTCCCGACTCGCCGTTGGAAGCCGTCATGTCGGGCGACGTGTGGAAGGAGGTCTACCAGCGGCTGGTGCAGCTTATCGAGGCGCACCGCACCACGCTCATCTTCGTCAACACCCGCCGCATGGCCGAGCGCGCCGCGCGCGCCCTCTCGGAAATTTTGGGCGAAGCCCATGTCACGGCGCACCACGGCAGTCTTGCCAAGGAGCAGCGGCTGGCCGCCGAGCAGCGGCTCAAGCGTGGCGAGCTCAAGGCGCTGGTGGCGACTGCTTCGCTCGAGCTTGGCATCGATGTCGGGGACGTGGATCTCGTCTGCCAGATCGGCTCGCCCCGCTCGATCGCGACTTTCCTGCAGCGGGTCGGCCGTTCCGGCCATGCCGTAACGGGTACGCCGAAGGGGCGATTGTTCCCGCTCTCGCGCGACGAGCTGGTGGAATGCGCAGCACTGCTCGACAGCACGCGCCGGGGCGAGCTCGATCGCGTGGTGATGCCGGCCGCTCCGCTCGACGTGCTTGCCCAGCAGATCGTCGCCGAGGTCGCTGCGCGCGAGTGGAAAGAGGACGCGCTCTATGATCTCGTCCGCCGCGCTTGGCCTTACCGCACGCTCTCGCGCGAGGATTTCAACGCGGTCGTATCCACGCTGGCGGAAGGGTTCACCACCCGGCGCGGTCGGCGCGGCGCGCTCATCCACCACGACGCGATCAATCGCGTGCTGCGCGGCCGGCGCGGCGCGGGACTGACCGCGCTCACCTCCGGCGGCACCATTCCCGACAACGCCGACTATCAGGTTCTGCTCGAGCCTGAGAATCATCTCATCGGCACCTTGAACGAGGACTTCGCTGTCGAAAGCCTCGCCGGCGACATCTTTCAGCTCGGCAACAAGAGCTACCGCATCCGGCGGGTCGAGCGCGGCGTGGTTCGCGTGGAGGACGCGCAGGGAATGGCGCCGACCATGCCGTTCTGGCTGGGCGAGGCGCCGGGACGCAGCGACGAGCTCTCCCAGTCGGTCTCCCGCCTGCGCAGCGAGATCGTCGCGCGGTTGCTACCTCCCCCTGAAAGGAGGAGAGCCTGCCCCGGACTTGATCCGGGGTCGGCCTCCCCCGACTTGGTCGGGGGGAGCCGGGTGGGGGTCAACCCGCGGCCGCGATCATCAGCAAATGCGATTCCTGAGCGCCCGACCCCCACCCGACAGCATTTGCCCCGGCGCAAGGCCGGGGCAAATGCTGTCGACCTCCCCCTTTCAGGGGGAGGTATGGAGCATTCGCCCTGCGACCGATCCATATCTGATGACTCTCGCCTAACGGGAATGGAGCGTGCGCTCGCTTGGCTCAGCGAGGAGGTCGGGCTCGGCGCGGCCGCAGCGCAGCAGCTGGTGGAGTATCTCGCCGCGGGCAACGGCGCGCTCGGCACCTTGCCCACCCATGACACCATCGTGCTCGAGCGCTTCTTCGATGCCGCCGGCGGCATGCAGCTCGTGATCCATTCTCCCTACGGCAGCCGGATCAATCGCGCCTGGGGGCTGGCGCTGCGCAAGCGCTTCTGCCGCAAGTTCAATTTCGAGCTCCAGGCGGCGGCGACCGAGGACAACATCGTGCTTTCGCTCACCACCGCGCACAGCTTTGAGCTCGCCGATGTCGCGCGGTACCTGCATTCGGCGACGGTGCGTCCCCTGCTGGTCCAGGCGATGCTCGATGCGCCGATGTTCATCACCCGCTGGCGCTGGGTGCTTGGGGTCTCCCTGGCGCTGCCGCGCTTTCGCGGCGGGCGCAAGGTCGCGCCGCAGCTCGCGCGCATGGGCGCCGAAGATCTGATGGGCGCCATCTTTCCCGACCAGATCGCATGTGCGGAGAATCTCACCGGCGAACGCGAGATCCCGGATCATCCGCTGGTGCGCCAGACCATCGCCGATTGCCTCAACGATGCCATGGACATCGAGGGCCTGGAGCGGCTCCTGCGACGGATCGAGGCGGGCGAGATCCGCATTGTGAGCCGCGATCTGACCGAGCCTTCGCCGCTGGCGCTCGAAGTTCTCTCCGCTCGTCCCTACGCCTATCTCGACGACGCCCCGCTCGAGGAGCGGCGAACCCAGGCGGTGATGGGCCGGCGCTGGCTCGCCCCGGAGGCCGCATCCGAGCTGGGTCGGCTCGATGCCGAAGCTATTGCGCGCGTGCGCGAGGAGGCCTGGCCCGATGCAACCAACGCCGACGAGTTGCACGACGCGCTGATGTGGCTCGGCTTTCTGGCGGACGCCGAGGCGCAGGCGCGCCCGTCATGGCTCGATTGGCTCACGGCGCTCGCGCAGCAACTGCGCGTCGCGCGCCTGGACACGCCCGCAGCGTCGTTCTGGATTGCGGCCGAGCGGCTGCCGCAGTTTCGCGCGCTGTGGCCGTCGGCCAAGGTCGACCCTGCCGTCGTTCCCCCTGCGGCGCTGGCCAGTCAGGAGTGGACGCAAGATGCTGCGCTCCTGGAGATCGTGCGCGGCCGGTTGGAAGGGCAAGGACCGCTCACGCCGCGTGTGCTCGGTCAGGCGCTCGCCATGGCGCCTGGCGCGATCGCCTCCGCCCTCGGGTCGCTTGAGGCCGAGGGCTTCGCATTGCGCGGACGCTTCTCTGCAGGGGTAGAGGAGGACGAATGGTGCGAGCGGCGCTTGCTCGCGCGCATCCATCATTACACCCTCACGCGCCTGCGCGCCGAGATCGAGCCCGTGGCCGGGCGCGATTTCGTGCGCTTCCTGCTCGAATGGCAGAAGCTCGCCGCCGAAGCGCGCATGGAAGGTCCGGAGGCGGTCGAGAAGGTCGTCACCCAGCTCGAAGGCTTTGAAGCGGCGGCGGGTGCCTGGGAGACCGAGATCCTTCCCGCCCGTCTCGCCGGATACGAGCCGGTCTGGCTGGACGATTGCTGCCGCGCCGGACATATCGTCTGGGCGCGGCTCAAGCCGCGCGTTGCCCGGGCCAATGGCGGCAATGGGCGCCCGGCGCCGGTGCGCAGCACGCCGATTACGCTTCTTGCTCGCCGCAACGCCCGGCACTGGACCGTCCTTTCGGGCAAGGCCGAGGAGGCTTCCCCGAGCGTGCGCGCGCAGCAGGTGCTCGAGCTGCTGCGCCAGCAGGGCGCGTCCTTTTTCGATGACGTCGCCGACGGCACCGGACAGCTGCGCACGCAAGTGGAGGAAGCGCTGGCCGAGCTCGTCGCTTTGGGGCTGGTGAGCTGCGACAGCTTCGCCGGGTTGCGAGCGCTGCTCGTGCCCTCGTCCGAGCGCAAGCCATTCGGCGCGGCTCATCGCAAGCGTCGCACCGCGAGCTTCGGCATGGAGGACGCCGGCCGCTGGACGCTCGCGCGCCGTGCGGCCGCCGAGGAAGGCGCGCCGCAGGCGCATGCGGACGCCGTCGAGCACGTCGCGCGCACGCTGCTGCAGCGCTACGGCGTCGTGTTCTGGCGGCTGCTGGAGCGCGAGGCGGACTGGCTGCCGCCCTGGCGCGACCTGCTGCGGGTCTATCGTCGCCTGGAAAACCGCGGCGAGATCCGCGGCGGGCGTTTTGTCGCCGGCTTCTCCGGCGAGCAATATGCGCTGCCTGACGCCATCGGCATGCTGCGCGAGATCCGCCGCCGGCCCGCCTCGGGCACTCTCGTTTCCATCTCCGGGGCGGATCCGCTCAACCTCGTCGGCATTCTCACGCCGGGGCCGCGGCTTCCTGCTCTGACCGGCAACCGCCTCCTCTACCGCGACGGCATTCCCATTGCGATTCTCTCCGGCGGCGAGGTGCGCTTTCTCACCGAGCTCGAGGCGCGCGAGGAATGGGAGGCGCGCAAGGCGCTGCTGCGCGCCGGCGGCGCGCGAGCGCATCTCAGCGATGCGGCGACGGGCGAGGCGCTGCCGGATGATGTCTCGACTTTGCATTGAGGCGAACTTGCCCCTCGGACAGACCAGTCACGCCGGAATGCGTATGCGTCATCCCGTTGGGGGGCACGATTTGATCGTCGGACCCGTGAATCGTATATTGTTCATATGACAACAAGAGTCCTTGAAGAAGTATTGCAGCGCGCGGCGACTTGGCCAGAAGAGGCACAACGCGAGCTCGCTGAGATCGCGCTCCAAATCGATGCGGAATTGGGTGGTGGCGTATATTCCGCCACGGCTGAGGAGCTCCAAGGCATCGATCGAGGTCTGAAGGCGGCGCGCGAAGGGCGATTTGCAAGCGACGCGGAGGTGAAGGCGGTCTTCGCAAAGCACCGGCCCGTATAGAAGGTCGTATATACGCAGCAGGCGCTCGTGGATCTCGATGATATTTTGAAGTACATAGGTTCCCACTATCCGGCGGCGTATTCTGCCTTTGAAAGGCGAATGCGGGCAGTTGAAGCTCGGATCAGCTTTGGCCCGAAAGCGCCCCGGAAATCGCCGAGCGGCCGGGTGTTCGCGTCGTTCCCCTCGTTCGTTATCCGTACAAAATATTCTACCGGATTGAGAACGACGCAGTGGAGATTCTCTACGTTCACCACGCCGCACGTCGGCCACCATGGGAAACCGAGCGCTGAACCATCTTGTAACGATGCGCCGGGTTTTGTGGTTTGTGCGCAGAGGCAGGTGCTACGCTTGATTTTTCAACGTCGCTGCTATATTTAAAGTTGCATTAATCCCGCATGGTTTCGCCCAGCGGGCCCCATGGGTTCCGGCCTGTGGGGTTTTTGCTTTATGGGGAAGCAACCCCCGTCTGCATCCTGTGATTTTGCTGGTTCAACTTACGAGAGAAAAATCCCTGTAAATTTCCTGTTGTTTACAATGAGCCTCAATTCGCTCTCTCGAGAGTTGTCCTTCCAGTCGGGCGCCCGCCCGCCGGCGAGTGCCGCTCAGCGCTCCGTCTTCTTCTGCCGCCCTTTGGCTGAGCGCGGTCCCATCGGCTCGGGCTGAAACGGCCCATCGCGCATGTCGAGATACGCCTTGAGGCCGCCGCTGCGCTGCGCCTCGAGCAGGCGTTCGCGAGACTCGTTATGGGAGGAGTGAGCCAGCGCGCCGAGCGTCCCCTCGAGCAGCAGTCCGGAATAGGCGCCGGCGGCCTGAATGCCGACCATGTTGATCGCCTTGTTGAGACGCACCGACGGTTCCGGCACGAGCGCGATGCGTTTGGCAAGCGCGCGCGCCCGCTCCATCAGCTCCGCGTGCGGCACCACCTCGTTGACCATGCCGATGCGCAAGGCCTCCTGCGCATCGAAGTGATCCCCGGTCAGCGCCCAGCGGTTGGCGGCCTTCCAGCCGCAGAGCGCTGCGAACAGAAATGTCGTATTGGAGACGTGCCGCACTTCGGGCTGCGCAAACACGGCCTGATCCGAGGCGATGGTGATGTCGGCGGCGAGCTGATACCAGAAGCCCCCGCCCATCGCCCAACCGTTTACCGCGGCGATGATCGGCTTTCCCAATCCCCACATGTGGGTCCAGTATCCCACCCGGCCTGCATCCAAGCGGTGCCAGAACTCGACGAACTCGGCATGGGACTTTCCCTTCGGATCGGAATGCCGCGTGCCGGACCCTCCGGTCTGCGCCTGATCGTAGCCGGCACAGAACGCGCGCCCCGCGCCGGTGAGGATGATGACACGCACCGAGCGATCCGCATCGGCTTCGTCAAAGCGGCGATGCAGCTCGACTTCGAGCTCGTGCGTGAGCGCGTTCATGCGCTCCGGACGATTGAACGTGATGGTCGCGATGGCCTCGTCGACTTGATACAGCAGCTCCTGGCTCATCCCTCCTCCTTCTTCGCCGTCATTCAGGGGCCGCGAGCATAGCGAGCGGAGCCCGGAGTCCATAACCACAGGCCGCGCAGTTGCGATGAAAGTGCTCGTGCTGCGGGCCCACGCCGGCGCCTGTGGTTATGGATTCCGGGCTCGCAGGCAAATCGGCCACGGCCGACTTGCCTGCGCCCCGGAATGACAGTGAGGGGCTGGTTGTGACGCAGGCCGTCTAACCCGGTGGTCTGCTCCATGGGCCCAAACGCACGCCTTTGGGCAGCGCCTCGTAGACCATCAGCATCTCGCCGATGGTTTCGGAAGTGACGAGCCCGACCAGGCGCCCGGCGGCATCGACCACGGCCACCGCGGGTGCCGTCTTCTCCTGCAGAATGCGGAATGCCTCATCCAGTCGCTGTCGATGGCTCACGGTGGGAACGCTTGTTTTCATGGCATCGCCGACGCGAGCATCGGGACCACCCTGCTTCAAGGCACTGATGAGGTCGCTGCGGCCGAGCAGTCCCAGCAGCTTGCCGGCACCGTCCACGACCGGAAATTCGCTTTGGTTGGTGTGCAGGAGCGTCTGCACCGCTTCCTCGATGCGCGCGTCCGGAGCAAGCGTTGCGTACTGGGTCATCATGGCCGAGCTCACCGGCACGCCGCGGGAGATCTCGCGGATCGAGACCATGTGCGCCTCGGCAGCGGCGGCGAGGTAGACGAAGATCGCGATGAAGATCAGGATCGGGTTGTAGAGAAGCCCGATGAAGCCCAGCGCAAAGGCAACGCCCTGGCCGATGGTCGCCGCCATCTGGGTCGCATGGACGTGGTCCATGCGCGTCGCCAGCAGCGCCCGCAGCACGCGTCCGCCATCCATCGGAAAGGCCGGGATCAGGTTGAACAGCGCGAGGAAGAGATTGACCGCGGCGAGCTTATCGACGAGCGAGACGTTGGTGCGGTCGATGACGGCAAGGTCGCCGGGGTTGATCCGTGCCCCGGCGACAACAACGAGCGCGAAGGCAATAGCCACGTTCACCAGCGGCCCGGCAATGGCAATGAGCAGCTCCTCGCGCGGCTCCTCGGGGATGCGCGCGAGCCGCGCGACCCCGCCGATCGGCAGCAGGGTCACGTCGGGGGTGGCGACGCCGAACGCGCGCGCGGCGAAGATATGACCGAACTCGTGCGCCAGCACGCATGCGAACAAAAGCACGACAAAGACCAGGCTCGCGAAAGCCGCTTGCGAGCCTTCCGCGGCATAGGTCGCAAAGAAGATCCACCCCAGGAAGAGGACGAAGGTGACGTGGATGCGCACGGCCGTGCCGGCGATGTTGCCGATGTTTATCGACCAGGACATGAAGGCATCTCCAGCGAGACCATAGGCTGCGGTGTCGGTGCGATCCTACGCTTGCCCGCGACCGCCGTCATTCCTACGTAAGAAACGGTAGTGGAGCGTGTGATGGTGCTTGCCAAGACCGGCATTTGCGACTTCGGCTGGAGGGCGCGCGACTTTGCGCTGCGGGGCGTGGATGGAAAGACATACACGCTTGCCGACGTGCGCGGACGCAAGGGCACGCTCATTGTCTTCATCTGCAATCATTGCCCTTATGTGCGGGCGGTGATCGGCAGAATTGTCGAGGAAGCGAACGCGTTGCGCCCGATCGGAATCGGCACCATTGCCGTCATGCCCAACGATACCGACGCCTATCCGGAAGACTCATTCGACAACATGAAAGCCTTCGCGGCGAAGCATAGCTTCACCTTTCCCTACGTGATCGATTCGACCCAGGAACTGGCCAAGGCCTACGGCGCGCAATGCACGCCTGATTTCTTCGGGTTCAACGCGCAAGACGAGTTGCAGTATCGCGGCCGGCTCGATGCCTCACGTACCAGCCTTGTCCCCAATGCGCGTCGCGAGCTGTTCGAGGCCATGCAGCAAGTCGCCGCGAGCGGGCGTGGGCCGCAGGAGCAACTGCCCTCGATGGGATGCTCCATCAAATGGAAGAACTAAGGACGATGAATGGACAACAGAGAATTCAACGTCCGCGGGGTTCTCGCCGGCCAGGCACCGGAGGGCGCGCCTGTCACCGTCAAGGGTTGGGTACGCACCCGGCGCGATTCCAAGGCGGGTATTTCATTCGTCCATCTCTCCGACGGATCCTGCTTCCATCCGGTGCAGGTGGTCGCGCCCAGCACGCTGCCCAACTACGCCGATGAAGTGATGAAGCTGACGACCGGCTGCGCGATCGAGGCAACCGGAACCATCGTGCCGTCGCCGGCGAAGGGGCAGCCGTTCGAGATGCAGGCGAGCGCCATCAAGGTGATCGGCTGGGTGGACGACCCGGACACATATCCGATTCAACCCAAGCCCCACTCGATGGAGTTTCTGCGCGAGGTGGCGCATCTGCGGCCGCGGACCAACGTGATTGCGGCAGCAACGCGCGTGCGCCACACCTTGGCGCAGGCGATCCATCGGTTTTTTGACCAGAACGGCTTCTTCTGGGTCAACACCCCCATCATTACCGCTTCCGATGCCGAGGGAGCCGGCGCGCTGTTCCGCGTCTCGACCTTGGATCTCGCCAACCTTCCGCGCACGCCGGCGGGCAAGGTGGATTTCGCGCAGGATTTCTTCGGCCGCGAAGCGTTCCTGACGGTTTCGGGGCAGCTCAATGTGGAGGCGTACTGCCTCGCGCTCACCAAGGTGTACACCTTCGGGCCGACCTTCCGCGCCGAGAACTCGAACACGAGCCGCCATCTCGCCGAGTTCTGGATGATCGAGCCGGAGATCGCTTTCGCCGACCTTTCGGACGATGCGACGCTGGCGGAAAGGCTGCTGAAGTTCACCTTCGAGACACTGCTGAAGGAGAGAGCGGAAGATCTCGCCTTCTTCGATCAGCGGATAGAGAAGGGCCTCCTCGCCAAGCTGGAGGGCATCGTGCGCTCGCAGTTCGTGCGCATGGATTACGGCGAGGCGGTCGAGGTGCTAGGGCGGGCAAGGGAGCAGTTCGAATTCCCGGTCATGTGGGGCATCGACCTGCAGTCGGAGCACGAGCGCTATCTCACCGAGAAGCACGCGAACAAGCCGGTGATCGTGATGAACTATCCGAAGGACATCAAGGCGTTCTACATGCGGGTGAACGACGACGGCAGGACGGTTGCAGCCATGGACGTGCTGGCGCCGGGCATCGGCGAGATCATCGGCGGCAGCCAGCGCGAGGAGCGCCTCGACGTCTTGGATGCGCGCATGGCCGAGCGCGGCATCGATAGGGAGCACTACGCCTGGTACCGCGATTTGCGCCGTTACGGCACGGTCCCGCACGCAGGCTTCGGATTAGGCTTCGAGCGCACGCTGGCCTACGTTACCGGCCTCTCCAACGTGCGCGATGCGATCCCGTTCCCGAGAACGCCGGGCAACGCGAGGTATTAGCCGTACTGCATCACAAACTTCGCTAGCCCGTCATTCCGGGGCCGCGAGCGCTCGGATCGGCGCTTCGCGCCGTCCGAGTGCGAGCGGAGCCCGGAATCCATAACCACAGGCCGTGCAGTGATGAAAGTCGACTGGCAGTCGCGATAAAGCGCTTCCGACCGCAGCACCCAGAAGATGCCGTTGAGTACACGACGGTCATTTACACGTCGAATGCCGCGCGGCTTGTTCGTCAGCGTCGGTGTGATGGCGGCCCATTCACAGTCGCTGAGTTCGTAGCGCATGGTTCGAGGCTCCGGTCTGGGAGCGTGAACCACGGTCACGGCCGTACCACCAATCCTCAACGGCCCGTCGCGGAGGCCCCTAATGCTCTGAATTGACGTGCGCATTCGGCGGCATAGCGGACATGGGCCAGACTCGGCTCTGGCTCGCCACAGTCGCGAATGACCCATCTGAGACATCAGCGACCAACTTTGCTGTGATTCACAACGCGACACTGCTCCAATGATGTGGTACGGTGTGACCCTCGGGCTAAAGGAGCCATGAGGCGACGCGAGTTCATAGCACTGCTCGGTGGCGCGGCGACGGCATTTCCCCTCGCGACGCGCGCGCAGCAGCTTGGCCGCGTGCGCCGTATAGGCGTGCTGATGTCCACCGCTGCAGACGATGGACAAGGGCAGGCTTGGAGCGCGGCGTTTGCTCAGGGATTGCAGCAATTGGGGTGGGAGGTCGGCGGCAACGTCCGGATCGATTATCGATGGGGTGCGGGGGATACCGACCGGTTTCGCAGATATGCAGCAGAATTAGTCGCTTTGGGTCCGGACGTTATTTTGGGCACCGCCGCCTCGATCGTCGCGGACCTGCAGCAGGTGAGCCGCACCATCCCTATCGTCTTCGTTTCGACCATTGACCCGGTTGGTGCAGGGCTTGTTGCCAGTTTGGCGCGGCCTGGCGGCAACGCCACTGGTTTTACCTCGTATGAATTCAGCCTGAGCGGAAAATTGTTGGAGCTGCTCAAGGAGATAGCACCTGGCGTAACGCGCGTGGTGGTCATCCGGGATGTCACCGCCGCCGCCGGGTTGGGCGGTTTTGCTGCAATCCAGACTGTAGCACCATCGTTTGGAGTGGAGTTGTCTCCTGTCGGCGTGCGCGACGCCGCTGAGATCGAGCGAGGCATTATGGAATTCGCGCCGGCCTCGAATGGCGGGCTCATCGTGGTGGGGCCCCCATCGTCACTTTCCGCCCATCGTGAACTGATCGTCACGCTCGCGGCCAAGCGTCGTCTGCCGGCGGTATACGCTGGAGTTTCTTTTATCAGTGCCGGCGCTCTCGCGTCCTACGGGACAAACCCGATCGATCAGTACCGCCGCGCAGCGAGCTACGTTGATCGTATCCTCAAAGGCGAAAAACCGGCCGACCTTCCGGTGCAGGCGCCGACGAAATACGAGATAGTCATCAATCTCAAAACCGCGAAAGCGCTTGGCATTGAAATACCGCCTACGCTGCTCGCCCGCGCCGACGAGGTAATCGAATGAGGATGCCGTTTGCCGCGGTGCAGGAGTCCGGAAGTGGCACTCAACAGCCCCCTCAGTGGCGGCCCGTTATGTCTCCTTACGGGGGCGTTGCGGATATAACGGCGATGGGCTGGACAGCGCTAGCGGCAGCCTTTGGCCGATCCATCGAACGCCAGTTGCGCACAAGCAGTTTATTCGACGTGTGGTACGGGTCTTTGCTATTCTGCCGTGTTTCCTCGCCTGGGACTGAGCAGGCACGTGGTTCAAAAATCGTCTTCATGACTACTGACTGATCTCCACCATTTCGATATTCTGCGGCGACCCCGCGATGGGATCGAATACAATTCCATGAGAACAAATCCGAGCTGCTAGGACCGCATGGCGCTCCCAAAATCAATCATGCTACGTGGGAACGATGTAGCTGATCGTTGCTCGTGCGACGCGGTTGGTGAGTTATTGATCAGATCGATGGAGCGGTCGTTATGATAGTGCACAGACGAAGGTTTATTGTGGCATCGGCGGGATTTGCTGCCGCATCGGCTTTGTGCCGCCCCGCCATTGCGCAGGCCAAAAAGCTGCATTTTGGTGTCGGGCCGCTGTTACCGAGTCCGGACGATACCAAGAAGGCCTATGCGCCGGTTTTCGCTCATCTCGCCAAAGAGCTGGGCGCGGATTTCGATCTCGTGAGCACGACCGATTGGGCTGGCATGGCGGTAGCGATGGGCTCGGGCCAGCTCGATGTCGCCTGGATGGGTCCTTGGGGTTACGTGATTGCCAATTCCGCGACCAATTGCCAAGCCGTTGCCACCGTGAAGTATGACGACAAGCCGATCTATTATGCCATCATCATTGCGCGGCCTGACCTGCAAGTCTCCAGATTTCCCGATGACACAAAGGGCAAATCAATCTCGTTTGCTGACTTGGGTTCGACCTCGGGCTGGCTGATTCCGACCTACTACGCGAAGGAAGTGTGGAAAATCGATCCGAAAACATTCTGGAAGTACAGCGAAGGGGCGACGCACGCTGCCAACGAGGTTGCAGTGAGCGCCGGCCAGGTCGACATGGCGACTGACTTCGATCGCAATCGCAACGCTATGATCGCCGGCGGCAACGTGAAGGCGGACTCCAACAAGATCATCTGGACCTCCGATCCACTCCCCAACGACGCGATCGCGCTTCCGGCTGATGCGCCGCCTGAGCGTTCCCTGCAGGTTCAGAAGATACTCACGGCGATTACCGGCGAGCAGGCCAAGTCGCTTCTGCCCCCACGTTATACGGGATTCGTGGCTGCTACCCATGCTGCCTATGCGACAATCGAGAAGGCGGGCATAGCGGTGGGCAAGATAAAAGCAAGAACATAACGTCGATCAGAGTGTCGGCATCTCTCTAGTGTCAGCCGAGGAGCATTGCCATGACTCCAGCGGAACGCGTCCTCGATGAGCTCGATTCGAGTCAAAGCGGTCTTTCTGCGAAGCGTCTGCGGCTTTGGCTAGTTTCGGCGGTGATCCTAGTCTTCTACGCCGTGTCGTGGAATCTGGCCGGCATCGATCTGCAAAAGCTCGGCACCGGCCTCCCGAAGCTCGCCCACTGGATCGCTCAGGCATGGCCCCCGAAGCTCGCCGAGGTCCCTCTGTTTGCGCTACGGACCGCCGAAACGGTCGCCATGGCGGCCATCGGGACCACGCTCGCTACGCTGCTGGCGGTCCCGATGGCAATTCTCGCGAGCCGCAATATTACGCCGCTGCCGAGCTTGTACTATCCGGCGCGCTGGTTCCTGAATGCGTTGCGAGGCATCGATTCCTTCGTTTTCGCGCTTCTGTTCGTGGCCGCCGTCGGACTCGGACCGTTCGCGGGCGTGCTGGGAATCGCGCTGCATACCTGGGGCAGCGCCGCCAAGTTCTTCGCCGATCACATGGAGAACACCAATCTGGGTCCGTTCGAAGCGGTACGGACTACCGGCGCCGGGCGCTTGACGAGCATCGCCTATGCGCTGGTGCCGGATGTTCTTCCCGTGCTGCTTTCGACGACGCTGTTCTGGTGGGAGTTCAATGTCCGTGCTTCGACCGTTCTGGGCGTGGTCGGCGCCGGCGGTATCGGGCAAGAGCTCAAGAACAGCATGGACCTGCTCGACTTCGCTCGTCTGTTCACCATCATCGCCGTTATCCTTGTCGTCGTGACTGCGCTTGACCAACTCTCAGGCTGGTTGCGCAAACGGCTTGTATGACGAATGAGCGGTCAGCCCCGCATGGCCATGGCGGCTTTGTGCGAGAATCCCGACCTGGCGGGTTCTTCGCGTGAGGTGCAGCTTTCCGTGCATGGGCTTAGCAAAGCCTTTCACGGGCGGCCGGCGATCGAAGACATCGACTTCACCGCCTCCCGCCATGAATTTGTCGCCGTACTTGGGCCGAGCGGCGCCGGCAAGACGACCTTGTTCCGTTGCATAACCGGCCTGCTCGCCGCCGACCAAGGCACCGTTCGGATCGGAATGAGCGAGGTGACCTCCGTGATGGCGAGGCGCCTGCGGGAGGTGGCAGTCATCTTTCAGCAATTCAACCTGGTGAACCGGCTGACGGCGCTTGAAAACGTTCTTGCCGGGCGCCTGGGCTACGTACCGGCCTGGCGTGGATGGCTGCGACGCTTCGACCGCTCCGATCGCCTGCTGGCACTTGAGTGCCTCGATCGCGTGGGCCTGATGGACTTGGCGATGCGCCGTGCGGATACACTATCGGGCGGACAGCAGCAGCGCGTCGCCATCGCCCGCGCGCTGGCGCAATGTCCAACGCTCATTGTCGCCGATGAGCCGGTAGCCAGCCTCGATCCCAGTACGAGCACGGGCGTGCTCGATCTGCTGCATGGCATCGCCCGTTCGGAAGGAGTGGCAGTCGTTTGCAGCTTGCATCAGGTGCATCTCGCTCGCGCTTACGCCGACCGAATTGTCGGTCTATCCAGCGGTCGTGTCGTGTTTGACCTGCCGGCCGCCAAATTCGATGAGAATGCCTTCCAGCGGCTCTATCGTTCGTAACCGACAATGTGACCTGAACCGCCCGCGTCCTCATCCTCAAGGGCGAGAAGCCGGAATACTACCGACCCCGGTGCGCCCGAGCTGACGAGGTGATCGAATAAGCGTCCTTTTGCTGCATTGCATTAGTTCGGTTGTGCACATCGCGTCATTGCGGTGCGATGCGGAATCTGGTCGCTATGGGGGCATAGCGGATATCGATCAAGCCGCACCGATCAAACTTGATTTATCGGTACGCGCCCTAGGTCATCCCGTCATCGCAGCCTTGATGGCGGCGAGATCGCCGCCGGTGCGCGCGGCGGCAATGATCTTGGCCTCGCGGGCGGCAAGCCCGTCGAGGGCCGCACGCATCGCCCCGATCTTCTCGGTCGGCACGACTATGGCGCCGTGGCGGTCGGCATGGATCAGATCGCCGCTTCTGACCGCCATCCCGTGCACGGTGACATCGATGCCGAAATCGACCACATGCACATAGGCGTGCGAAGGGACGATCGATCCGGCCAGCATCTGAAATCCGGGCGCAATCATCGGGATATCGCGGACCGAGCCGTTGGTGATGACGCCGAGGCAGCCCAGCGCCTTATGTACGTTGGACTGCACCTCCCCCCAGAACGCGCCATGGCCGGCGTGCTCGCCGTCGAGATCCTCCATGACCATGACGCTCGGTCGCGGCGTTCCGGCGACATAATCGAGATAATCGAGCCGTTTCTGCATGTAGCTCCCCTGACCCAGCGGGACTGCGTCCTTGGCCTTGAATGTGACCGTCCTGGCATAGCCGACGATGGGCGGAAGCTCGGGGAACGGGCAATGCAGGTGACGCACGGTGTAGCCGTGGCCCCGGCGCTCGGGCAGCACGATCTCGACCAGATTGCAGACCGTGGGCGTATCGATCGACCGCAGAAATTCCAGCTCGCTCTCGTTCGGCGTCATCATGGCTCCCTCATGCTTGTTGCCAGCTATAGGAATGCGATACGCGCGCTTTGGCAATGGTCGCCAAATCGAGCTATCCTGTTGCCGTCAGGGAGAGTTCACATGAGCACGACGCATCTGGCCACCGCCGCGGTAGCGAAGTCATGCTCCGACGGCCTGCGCACCCACCCGCTCGCGCCCGGAATCGGTGCGGAGATCATTGGGGTTGATCTCAGCAAGCCGGTCGATGATGGGCTGTTCGCGAACATCCGGGACATATGGTATCAGTATCTCGTCATCCTGCTGCGCGACCAGCATTTGAGCGAGGATGACCAGGTGCGTTTCGGGGAGCGGTTCGGGCCGCCGGCGGTCAGTCACACCCGCCGGTTTACCACCAAGAACCCGGCCGTGATGCTGATCTCCAACATCCGTCAGGATGGGAAGCTCATCGGCGCGCTGCCCGACGGCGAGATGCAATTTCATTCCGACCAATGCCATCAGGAGCGCCCGGCCATGGCGTCCATGCTGTATGCGCTGGAAGTGCCGCGCACCGGGGGAAACACGCTGTTCGCCAACGCCTATCTCGCCTATGAAACTCTGGCCGAGACAGTGAAGCGCAAAATCGAAGGGCGCAAGGCGCTCAACGCGTATGATTACGACAGTGCCTCCACCCGGCGCGGCACCAGGCTGCGGGAAGGCATTCCGTCGTGCTGGCACCCGATCGTGCGAACCCATCCGGCAACCGGCCGCAAGGCGCTCTATGTCAACCGCCTCATGACCGTGGCCATTGAAGGGCTGTCGGAGAGCGAGAGCGAAGGTCTTCTGAGCACGCTGTTCGATCATCAGGAGCAGCGCGAATTCATCTACGAGCACGTCTGGTGTCCCAATGATCTCGTCATGTGGGACAATCGCTGCGCGCTGCATGCGCGCACGGATTTCAGCGCGGCCGAGCGCCGCCTGCTGCGGCGCTTGACCATCCTCGGAGAGAAGCCGGTGTGAGCGAGCCGATACGCGGGCGGAGGCTTTACTTCGCTGCCGCGTCAGCGTGACCGAATGCTCCGATCATCTTTTTGTTGAATGCCGGGATGTCGTCCGGCTTGCGCGAAGTGACAAGATCGCTGTCAGTCACTACCTGCTCGTCCACCCACTTCGCGCCGGCATTGCACAGTCGGTTTTCAGCGACGGCCAGGAGGTCATCCTCTTGCCCTTCACCCCGCCGGCGTCGATCAGCGTCCATGGGCCCGTGGCAGATCGCGGCGATCGGTTTCGAAAAAGAGATTATCAGGTCGGTAGACTGGCGGCTCTCCGTAGGGGCGACGCATGCGTCGCCCTGCGGCGACTTCGGCGTCGCCCCAGTGATCGTCCACGATGCCGGGACGCCGATGACTGTCTGTTGGTTAAGCTCGATCCGATGGTTTCATGGAATCCATGTACTAGGCTGCGCTGGCAGCGCGGCCGCCCTCGCGGAAGCGGGTGAGAAGCTCCGCTTCGCGCGCTTTGGCGTTTTCCACGTTGCGCGCCTTGATGTGACCGAACCCGCGCATCTGTTCGGGCAAGCTCGCGATCTCGACCGCGAGCGCGTGGTTGTCGTGGTCGAGCCCCGCCGCCAGCTCGCCGAGGACCTGCCCGTACTGCGCAATCAGCAGTCGCTCCTGCCGTCGCTCGGCGGTGCGGCCAAAAATGTCCAGTGATGTCCCGCGCAGCCACCGCAGCCGGGCGAGCAACTTGAACAGCGTGAAGATCCATGGACCGTAGGCGCGCTTGCGCGGGACGCCAGTGAGAGGATCCCGGCGTGCGAGCCAAGGTGGCGCCAAATGAAGCTCGAGCTTCAGCTCGCCCTCGAACTGCCGGGACAGCTTCTCCTCGAACGTGCCATTGGTATAGAGCCGCGCCACCTCGTATTCGTCCTTGTAGGCCATAAGCTTGAAGAGATTGCGCGCCGCAGCAGCGCCAAGACCGGTGCGGCCCGGTGTACGCGCGGCTTCGGCCGCGGCAATCTGCGCCACGATATCGCGGTACCGGCGAGCGTATGCTGCGTTCTGATACTCGCTCAGAAATGCCGCCCGATGCTCGACCAGCGCGTCCAGCCCGTCCGGCACCTCCTCCTCGACAGGCATGAGCGGGCGCGCCAGCGCCTCCAGACGCTGCCGGTCGTGGGCGGCCACCCGGCCCCAGGCGAACGCGCGCCGGTTGTTCTCGACCGCAACCCCATTGAGCTCGATCGCCCGTTCGATAGCGGTAACGCCGAGGGGCACAAGACCTTTCTGAAAGGCGTAACCCAGCATGAACAGGTTGGTTGCAATGGCATCCCCAATGAGGGCAGTGGCGAGGCCGGTGGCGTCGACGAATTCGACGGCGTCTCCGAGAATGATCCGGAGCGCGCGCTGCATCGTCGGCACGTCAAGATCGAGGTCGGGATCCATGACAGAAGCCGCCGTCGGCAAAACCCGGCTGTTGATAACGGCCTTGGTTGCGCCGGTGTCAGCGCAGGCGAGCGCGTCGCGGCTCGCCGCAACGACCATGTCGCATCCCAGCAGCAGGCTTGCGCCCCCCGCGGGAACCCGCGCCCCATGCAGATCCTCGCTCCTGAGCGCCAGGCGCACGTGACTCATGACCGCGCCGTTCTTCTGCGATAGCCCGGTAAAATCGAGAACGGTGCAGCCTTTGCCCTCGAGATGCGCCGCCATGCCGAGCAGCGCTCCGAGCGTCATCACTCCGCTACCGCCGATCCCCGCGATCACGATGCCGTAGGGGTGGCCGAGCACCGGCATGTCCGGCACCGGCAGTCGAGCGAAGGCAGAGCAGGCGTCAGCCTCGGGGACTAGCAGCCTGCGCGGGGAGCCGCCGCGCACCGTCACAAAGCTTGGACAGAAGCCTTTGAGGCAAGAGAAATCCTTGTTGCAGCTGGATTGGTCGATCTGGCGTTTGCGCCCGAAAATCGTCTCTAGCGGCAGGACCGAGATGCAGCTCGACTGCTCCGAGCAGTCGCCGCATCCTTCGCACACCGCATCGTTGATGAAGACGCGCGTGGCCGGATCCGGGTAGAGGCCGCGCTTGCGTCGCCGCCGCTTCTCCGCGGCACAGGTCTGATCATAGATCAGGACCGTAAGCCCGGGCACCTCCCGCAATTCCCGCTGCACCGCGTCGAGCTCATCGCGATGGCGCACATCTGTTCCGCTCGGGAGAGGATCGTGCAAGCGGTATTTCTTCGGCTCATCCGTGACGATCACGACGCGCCTGGCGCCCTCCCATGCGACCTGATGCGCGATTTGCGCCACGCTCAGCTTGCCTTCGACGGGTTGTCCCCCCGTCATGGCGACCGCATCGTTGAAAAGAATCTTGTAGCTGATGTTGACGCCCGCTGCTGCCGCCGCGCGGATTGCAGTAATTCCGCTGTGTGCGTAGGTCCCATCGCCGAGGTTCTGAAAGACATGCTTCTCGGCGGTGAAAGGTGCCTGACCGATCCAGTTGGCGCCCTCCCCGCCCATTTGCGACAGTGTCGCGGTATTTCGCTTTGGCATGAACAGCGCCATGGAATGGCAGCCGATTCCCGCCATGGCGCGGCTGGCTTCCGGCAAGCGAGTCGACGTGCTGTGCGGACATCCCGAGCAAAAGAACGGAGTGCGCCGGAGGGTGGAGAACGGCGTCTGCGCTACCCTGCGCTCCAGGTTTTCCAATCGTGCAAGGCGCTGCTCGAATGGCGTCGTCTCATTCCCCAAGCGACGCAGCCGCGACATGATGGCCCGCGCCACCATTGTCGGCGAGAGCTCGCCCGTGCTCGGCAGCAAGGGCGCGCCGCTTTCATCGGTCTTGCCGAGCACCAGCGGTCGCCGTGTCGCATCCATGTTGAAC
This sequence comes from uncultured Alphaproteobacteria bacterium, assembly GCA_963841705.1. GTDB lineage: Bacteria > Pseudomonadota > Alphaproteobacteria > Rhizobiales > Xanthobacteraceae > VAZQ01. The sequence continues at coordinate 42,067 of CAWJDY010000035.1, read as the reverse complement.
AAAAGCTGCACCAGCTGCTGCTCGATGAAGCTGCGCTTCTCCTCGATCACCAAAATCTCTTTCAGACCGTCGGCGAAACATCGCGCCCCCGCAGGCTCGAGCGGCCAGGTGAGGCCGATTTTATGGAGGCGAATGCCGAGCGCGGCTGCGGCCGTATCGTCAATACCGAGATCGTCCAAAGCCTGGCGCACATCGAGGTAGGCCTTGCCCGTTGTGATGATCCCCAGACGGGGCCGGGGTGTATCGAAGACCGTGCGGTCGAACGCATTCGCCCGCGCAAACGCGCGCACGGCTTCCATCTTCGGACCGTGCAGGCGGCGCTCCTGATCAAGCGCCCAATCCATTCCACCGATTGGCCAGCGGATATGCTGGCCTCCCGGCGGCATCTCGAAATCCTGCGGCATGGCAATCCGGATCCGCCCGGGATCCGCATCGATCGATCCGGAACTCTCCACCGTTTCGCTCAGCGCCTTGAAGCCGATCCAACAGCCGCAGTAGCGCGACAGCGCGAATCCCAGAATGCCGTAATCGAGATACTCCTGCACCGTTGCCGGATTGAGAACGGGCATCATTGCTGCGGCAAAAACCTGCTCGCTTTGATGCGGGGTGGTGGAGGATTGCGCGCCGTGATCATCGCCTGCCACGGCCAGCACACCGCCGTACCGCGAGGTGCCGGCCAGGTTTGCGTGCCGCAACACGTCCACCGAGCGATCAACTCCCGGCCCCTTCGCGTACCAGATGGCGAAGACACCATCGACCTTGGCCCCCGGAAACAACCCTACCTGTTGCGTGCCCCACACCGCCGTGGCGGCAAGATCCTCATTGAGACCCGGCTCGAAGCGAATGTCGTGAGCATCGAGCAGCTTGGCGGCCTGCCACAGCGCCGTGTCGTAGCCGCCCAGCGGCGAGCCGCGATAACCCGAGATGAACCCGGCCGTAGCAAGGCCCGCGGCGCGGTCGCACTCGCGCTGCACCATGGGAATGCGCACAAGAGCTTGGATGCCCGAGATGTAAATCCGACCGGACCGGAGGGTATACTTGTCCTCCAATGTCGCCGCTGCCAAGCCCACGCTCACCTCCGCCTCCGCTTCCGTGGATGCATGATCCAACCGGAAGCGTGGCTGCTTATAGCATGCGCGGGGATGCCGGTTTGGTCGCTCCGCCTAGGCCGGAATTATCTCGAAGGGCGGCTGCCTCTGCCCAGGAGAAAGTCCACGAAGCAGCTGGCATATTCCCGCTTCATGGTCATGAGGCCTGACTGCGCGGTCATGTCAGCACGGCCGGTGGCTGGCTTGTCGCCTCTTCGGCGCGCGGGAAAGTGATGAAGCTTGCGGGCGTTTATTCCGCCGACACGAAACAGGCGAGCGGATTGGCTAAGCAAGATATCAGACATTTAGCCCCCCAGCGTTAGACGACCCCGACCTCAATGTGCGTGATTTCGAAACGGTCCCCAAATACCCCGGCAGCGCGATCTTACCGCTTTACGGATGGTCCCAGAGAAAGGTGAAAATTTGGTCTTTTTGGCTTCAAATTCTGCATCTGCACAAATTTAAAGGACGTGTGATCATTCAGCACCAGCAGGCTTTATGACATTTCTGTGTTTCGCGCTGCAGCATTTCGGCTCACGTTCGGCATTGCACCATCTTTTTGGCACCGCAGCACAGTTTTCCTGCTGTACTATCAACGCTCTTCGTGAGATACCATTTCCAATGAGGGGATTAATGGAGGGAGGAAAGGGGAAGCGCAACAATGACGTTTGAGAGCATAGCCCTCGATTCTGATCTATCCGATCTCGTGACTTCTGCATTTGAAAAATCTTGGCAGTTCGTGAGGACCGATCCCGAGCTCGCTCATAATGACATGAACGAGATGCGCGATCTGTTGTCGTGGCACATAGATCGGCTCGCGCAGAACGGAGAGCGCGATTTGTGGCGGCTCGCGAACACCGCCATAGGGCAGCTGCGGCGCGAACGCAGCGCAGCGTAGGAGCTATTTGGTCCCGTACGCGCGGTCGCCGGCATCCCCGAGGCCAGGCACGATGAATGCCTGCTCATCCAGCGCGTGATCGATTGCCGCCGTCCAGATCGCGACATCAGGATGGATGCCGCGAATGCGCTCGATGCCTTGCGCCGCGCTGATCAGGCATACCAGTCGGATGTCCTTTGCTCCCCGCTCTTTCAGGCGGTCGACCGCGGCCACAGCGGTGTTTGCTGTTGCCAGAATCGGTACGACGACAATGACCAGACGTTCGGCGAGATCAGACGGCGCCTTGAAATAGTACTCCACCGCAACGAGGGTCTTCGGCTCGCGATAAAGCCCGATATGCGCCACCCGCGCAGCGGGAACGAGGTCAAGCATCCCCTCGACAAAGGTCAGCCCAGCACGAAGGACAGGGGCAAAGACGAGCTTCTTGCCGGCAATCCGAGACCCGAGCATCGGCGCAAGGGGTGTCTCGATCTCCACTCGGGTCAGCGGGAGATCGCGCGTGACCTCATAGCACAGCAGCATTCCGAGCTCCTTAAGGAGCTCGCGGAACGTCTTGATCGAGCGGTTCTTGTCCCGGATCAGGGTCAGCTTGTGCTGGACCAGCGGGTGGTCGACTATGGTCACGCCTTCCATGAGCGAACCAGATCGCGATGCTTCGCCCTGCTGACGCCTCAAAACTTCTCGAGCGTTCGGCCGACGGAACCCAGCAGATGCTCCGCTTTCGGCGGCTCGGGTGTGTAGTAGCCTGCGGCTTTTTTCGCTGCGATCTCGACATGGGCATCGGCCGGAATGAGCTCATCCGGAATGGGCACACGCTCGACGATGTCGATGCCCTGACCGACCAGCGCATCGTATTTCATATCGCTCATCGATACGAACCGGTCGATCCGCGTCAGACCGAGCCAATGAATCACGTCGGGCATGAGCTGCTGGAAACGCGCGTCCTGGACGCCGGCCACGCACTCCGTGCGTTCGAAATAAGTCGATGCGGCGTCGCCCCCGGTTTGCCGTTTGCGCGCATTGTAAACCAGGAACTTGGTGACCTCGCCGAGCGCACGTCCCTCCTTGCGATTGTAGACGATGATCCCGAGCCCGCCGGCCTGAGCCCCGCGCGCGCATTCCTCGATGCCTTGAATCAGATAGGGACGGCACGTGCAGATATCTGAGCCGAAAACGTCTGATCCATTGCACTCGTCATGTACCCGGCAGGTGATGAGCGTGCGTGGATCGTTGAGTTTGGCGATGTCGCCGAACAGATAGACCGTTGTGCCCCCGATGGGTGGCAGGAACACCTGCAGATCGAGTCTGGTCACGAGCTCGGGAAACATGCCGCCGGTTTGCTCGAACAGGGCGCGACGCAGCCCCATTTCGGTCGTACCGAACCGTTCCGCAATTCCAGGCAAGTGCCAGACCGGATCGACCGCGATCTTGACGACCGAGATGCTGCCGCTTTCGTATACGACCGCACCGTCGCTGGCGAGCCGCCCTGCTGCCAGGGCATCCTGCATCTCGTGAATGTCGAGACGTGCCTTGGTGATGGCGACGGTAGGACGCGCATCCAGCCCTTCCGCGATCTCGGCAGCAAAGGTTTCGGCGACGAGATGTCCCCAGGGATCGAGCGACACGATGCGCTGCGGATGGCGCCATTGGGCGAACGGGCCGATGCTCACGGCGGGATGGGTGTCGGTGAGGTCGGGCCGCCGAATCGGATTGAGCGCGCCTGCCGACACCGCGAGCGCGCGATAGACTGCATAGGAGCCGCCGTGGCTGCCGATGACATTGCGGTCGCTCGGACGAGAGACCGTGCCGATGATGGGTCCGCGTTGACGCGCGTCGGCTGCCCCCCATTGGATCGGAAGGTGGTGCTTTGCGCCCGGATCCGGATGCGAGGTCAACCGAATATGGTCGGGGCGATTGGAACGGGTCATGGTAGAGCCCTAAACGAAGACGGCCCGTCGATTGCGACGGGCCTGGCAAACAGCTGGAGCCGGTATCACCGAAACCGTTGCCCAGCACCCATGATATAGCCACCCCGCGGTCGGATACAATCCACCTAAGCCGCTGTTTAGGCGAATATTTTCAGGCTCCCTGGCGCGCAAGGCGAAATCCCGGGTCGAGCTTGCTGCTTTTAATCCCGTCGGGCGCTTGCGCCGGATCTGCCGCCTGGCGCCACCCGGTTCTCCCGCCGATGGCGCTCCAATGGAATCACGCGGCCATTGACGTGCGTCCCGCTCCTTTTCGGCGCCTCTTCCAGAAAGAACGGCTTTGCGAAATAATACCCTTGGGCATAGCGGATCCGCGTCGCGCCCAGGAGATAGGCGAGCTCCTCGGCGATCCCGACCCCCTCCGCGACGATCGACATTCCCAGCGCCCCGCTGACGGACTCGATCGCCTTGAGCACGCTCTGGCTGCGCGGCCGGTTATGAATTTCGGTGATGAACGACCGATCGATCTTGATTTCATCGGCGGTGATGTCGGCAAGAACGGACAGCGACGAATACCCGGTGCCAAAGTCGTCGATCGAGACGCGAGCTCCAATCTCGCGCAGCATCGGCAGGATCTGAAACTGGAATTGGCTTCTTGCCAGGAACGCGTCCTCGGTGAGCTCGAGAATGAAACGTTCAGCGCAGCCGCTTGCCGCCAAAGCATCCACGAAAGATCGCATAAAGCGCAAGTCGCCGGCCTGCTTGGCTGCAACGTTGATGGCGATGGTCTTACCCGCCCCGAACTCGTGGTCGAGTCGCTCAAGCGAGCGTATCGCCTCGGCGAGCACGAAATGCGAAATTGGATCAATGTCGCCGAGCTCGGTTGCAAGACCGATAAACTCGAGCGGCGACTGGATTTCACCTTCGCTGTCGCGCCAGCGTACAAGCGTCTCGAAACCCACCACCTCCTGGCTGCGAATATCCACTTTCGGCTGGAAGGCACAACAGAACTGCCGGTCCCGGATAGCGAGCCGCAAACGCTGCTCCAAATCCATCCGCGCCGATATCGCGTGGCCCACTGCCGCGTCAAAAAAAGCTGCACCGCCCTTGGTGCCAAGCTTGGCGCGATGCATGGAAGGTCCCTGAACCTCGTGAACAATGTACGGCGGCTCCACGAGCTCTCATTGACCACAGGTTGGAGCTTGCCAAATCAGGGTGGTTAACAACGCGTATTTGCTGAGCGCGACGGGCAGCTTAGGATGCTTAGGACCATGATACTGCGATACTGCATGGGACATGGGCGGCGAGGCGATACTGTCCTCCCGCGAGACTTATTTAGTTGTTGAAAGCGGGCAGTTGCGATCTGGACCGGCATTGTCTGCCAATGACGTTTGTCCTAGACGGGCCGTGGCGGAGGGAGGGAACCGACCCGAGTTCGGTCAGCACGACGTCCGCAGGGCCGTCCGGCCGAGGCTCCCGGGCGGCCTTTTCCTTTTAGTGGGGGCGGGTGGGGGTCCCAAAAAAAGCGCATCGTGCCCCGCACCGCCTCGCCCCTGCTTCAAGAGGCGGCGGCGGGCAGAGGACGACCCAATGGTCTGCCCCTACGAATGGGTTTTCACACCGGAAAACGTCAAGACGGATCGCGGCAATGCGGCCATCTTCGAGCCAGATGCGAATTCCGCCCCTAATGGGGGCGCGGAGACCGTGCTCAAGACGACCGTCCAGCGCCTGTAGCCGCCCACATCGGGCAATATGAGCTCGATTGTTTCGGTTGCCGCGTTGAGCACGACATAGAGCGCAGGCTGCTCCGGCTCCAGCGGAGCAAGCAGGTAGGAAAGAAAACGTCCCTCGGGAAATTTCCAATCCTGCTCCGTCATCTCGGTGGCATGCGGCGTGAGCCACAATACGCCGAAAGAACCATCGGCTCGGTGCCCTTCGACCCACCGATGAGGCCGCAACTGTGCAAATCGGCGTCGCATCCCGGTGAGGCCAGCGATCAACGCGGTGTCATCATCCGCCTGCCCAAGCGCAGACCAGTCCACCCATCCAGTCGGGTTGTCCTGACAATAAGCGTTGTTGTTGCCGTTCTGGCTGTTCGCCACTTCATCCCCGGCGAGCAGCAGGGGAACGCCTTGCGCCAGAAACAGGCTGGAGAGGAGGTTGTGTCGCAAAAGCCGCCGGAGCTTCAGCACCTCCGGATCGGTCGTTGGTCCTTCCACGCCGCAGTTCGTGCTGTGGTTCTCATCGGAGCCGTCGCGATTGTCCTCGCCGTTGGCCTCATTGTGCTTGCGCTGGTAGCTTGTAAGGTCGGCCAGCGTGAATCCGTCATGCACGGTGATGTGATTTATCGTCGACCAGGGACCGCGGTGGTCATGGTCGAACAAATCCGCGGAAGCGGTCATCCGCCGGCCCAGCTCTCCGATGAGATTGCCCTCCCCGGCCCAGTAGCGGCGAAGCGTGCGTCGAAAGTGATCGTTCCATTCCGACCAGCCCGCGGGAAAGCCGCCGACCTGATAACCTCCCATGCCGATATCCCATGGTTCGGCGATCAGCTTCACTCCAGCCAGGGCCGGGTCCTGGCGGATCGCGGCAAAGAAAGCTGCATTCCGGTCAAAACCGGCAGGCCCGCGGCCCAGCGTGGTTGCAAGATCGAACCTGAAACCGTCGACGTGACAGATTTCGACCCAGTATCGCAATGAATCCGTCACCATCTGCAGAACGCGGGGATGGGTAAGATTGAGCGCGTTCCCGCAGCCGGTGACGTCGTCGTAGTAGCGCGGCTGACCGGGCAGCAGCCGGTAATAGGAAAGATTATCGATGCCGCGAAAGCTCAGCGTGGGCCCGAGTTGATTGCCTTCGGCGGTATGATTGTAGACGACGTCGAGAATGACTTCGATTCCGGCATCGTGCAGCCGGGTGACCGTCGATCGGAACGCATCGAGCGGAGAGTCCAGCGCATAGCGCGCCTCGGGGGCGAAAAAGCCGATTGTGTTATAGCCCCAGTAGTTGCTGAGCCCCCGCTGCACCAGGTGCCGATCATCGACGAAGGCGTGAATTGGCAGCAGCTCGATGGCGGTTACCCCGAGCCGCTTGAGGTGACTGATGATGCTCGGCGCCGAAAGCCCGCGAAAGGTGCCGCGCCACCCCGGTGGAACGTCCTCGCGCTGCTGTGTCAATCCTTTGACATGCGCCTCGTAGATGATGGTGTCCTTCCATGGAATCGCGGGCCTGCGCTCCTCACCCCAGGTGAAGGCTTCATCGATGACGACTGCCTTCGGCATGCCGCGTGCGTTATCCCGCCGATCGAATGACAGATCGCCGCGCGCGCTGCCGGCACGGTAAGCGAAATGCGCATCGCTCCAGACCAGGCGGCCGGCAATAGCTTTGGCATAGGGATCGACAAGAAGCTTGTTGGAGTTGAAGCGCAGGCCGCGCTCCGGATCGTATGGCCCGTACACCCGGTAACCATAAGGTTGCCCCGGCAGCACGTCGGTGAGATAGCCGTGCCAGACATCCTCGGTACGCTCCGGCAGCGCTATACGCTCGACCTCCCGGCGGCCGTGTCGATCGAACAGGCAGAGCTCGACCTTCTCCGCATTGGCGGAAAATAGTGCGAAATTCGTGCCCCGCCCGTCCCAGGTTGCCCCCAAGGGATACGGCAGCCCGGCTGTGAGCCGCTTGTTACGGCCCGGGGACGAGAAAAATCGCTGCAAGGGGCGGAACAACAAGGCTGAGCTCGGGGATCGCGCCCGTGTCCAACGTGCGCACCGCGCCCGCGTTCCCGACATTGGTGCCGCCGTAGAGCTCGGCATCGGTATTGAGGACCTCGCGCCACGTCCCGGAAAACGGCACCTTGATGCTGTAATCGCGATACACTTCGGGCGTGAAATTCACCAGCACGAGGCAGCGGTCGTGGGTGTTTCGCCCTTTGCGCAACCAGGCAAACACGCCGCGATCGGCGTCATGCATGACCAGCCATTCAAATCCTGCGGCCTCGCAGTCGAGCTCGTGCAAGGCCGGCAGCGTGCGATACAGCCGGTTGAGATCGCGGATCAGCTTCTGGATTCCGGCATGCCTGGGATTTTCCAGCAGGTGCCAGTCCAGGGAGTGATCGTGCTGCCATTCATTTATCTGCGCGAGTTCGCTCCCCATGAATAGCAGCTTCTTGCCGGGATGACCGAACATGAAGCCGTAATAGGCGCGCAGATTAGCGAAGCGTTGCCACTCGTCGCCGGGCATACGCCCGAGAATGGAGCGCTTTCCATGCACCACCTCGTCGTGGGAGAGCGGCAGAATGAAATTCTCAAAGAACGCGTAGTGCAGCCCAAACAGGATCTGCCCATGGTGGTGCTTGCGGTAGATCGGATCCTTGCTGACGTAATCGAGCGTGTCGTGCATCCAGCCCATGTTCCATTTGTATCCGAATCCCAACCCACCCCAATCCACCGGCCTCGATACCATTGGCCAGGCGGTCGACTCCTCCGCAGCCGTCGTGGCATTGGGAAAGCGCGAGAACGCTTCGGTATTGAATCGCTTGAGGAAGCTGATCGCTTCCAGGTTCTCACGCCCGCCGTATCGGTTCGGGATCCAGCCGCCCTCAGGCCGGCTGTAATCGAGGTATAGCATCGAGGCGACGGCATCCACGCGCAACCCGTCGATGCCGTACCAGTCCAGCCAGAACAAGCCATTCGCCAGCAGGAGATTGGCAACCTCGGTTCTCCCGTAGTTGTAGACGAGCGTATTCCAATCCAGGTGTCGGCCCTGCATCGGATTCTGATGCTCGTAGAGCGCGGTCCCGTCGAAGTGACTGAGCCCATGCGGATCATCGGGGAAATGACCCGGTACCCAGTCGATCATTACGGCAAGCCCGGCGCGGTGGCATGCATCAATCAAGACGGCAAAATCTTCCGGCGATCCGAACCGGCTTGTGGGCGCGAACAGGCCGGTCGGCTGATAGCCCCATGAGCCATCGAAAGGGTGTTCGCTGACAGGCAGGAATTCTACATGCGTGAAGCCCAGCTCCTGCGCGTACGGCGGCAGCTCGTCTGCCAGCTCGCGGTATGTGAGCCAGCGGCCTCCTGCTTCCGGCCGCCTGCGCCACGAGCCCAGATGAACCTCGTAGATGGAAATAGGTGCGTTTAAGGCGTTCACGCCGGGCGGCAGCCCCCGCGGGCGTGGAATCCTGTTGCGATCCACCACGATCGACGCAGTCCTTGGCCGCAGCTCTGCAGCGAAAGCCAGCGGATCGGATTTGAGAGGCAGCAAGCGGCCGTCGCGCCCGACGATCTCGTATTTGTACTTTTCGCCCGTTTGCACTCCGGGAACGAATATTTCCCAGAAGCCGTTCCCACGTACCCGCATCGCATGCCGCCGGCCATCCCACAAATTGAAATCGCCGACGACGCTCACGCGTTGCGCCGAAGGGGCGAAGACTGCGAAACCGACCCCTGACACGTTGTCGAGGATCATCGGATGCGCTCCCAGCCGCTCGTACAGCTGCATTTGCGTGCCTTCGCCGAGCAGATAGAGATCGAAGTCGGAAAGTATCGGCGGGAAGCGATAGGCGTCCTCCAGCTCGAGTTGCCGCTCTCCATACCGCGCCCGGACACGGTAGCGGTGGGATCCGTCCGGCAGACGCCCTTCAAACAATCCTGCGTCATGAATCCGGTGCAGGTCGCTCTCGTGACCTTGGTCATCGATGACGGCCACGCCCTCCGCATCGGGCAGGAATACGCGAACAACCGGTACGTCCCCCTCGACGTGGGGGCCGAGATAGCGGAAGGGGTCGGAATGGCGACCTTCAACAACCGCATAGGCGTCAGGGGTCAGCAGAGTCATCAGGCTGCCACCTCCGATCGCGACAAGATGCGCCACGTTCCGGTGAGCGGAACCCGCAGCCAATCAGGCCGGTGCGCCAGCTCGTATTCGATCTCGTAGAACGCCTTCTCCAGCAGAAAGAAATCGAGAAGTCGGTCGGCAGCCTGCGTCGACTGCGGCCAGAGTTGAACGTCGGTGAGGGACCGGCGGTAACCGGCCAAGAACGCGGTCACCGCCGAGAGGCGCCAACCTTCGAGCGCGCGGGCTATCTTGCCCTCGTCGTCGGGGGCGGATTTGAGCGCGCGCTCGAGCGCGCCGGTTGCAGAATAGTCGATCGAGCGGATGAGGCCCGCGACGTCGCGCGCTGCCGGCGCTTTGCGTCGGCGGTCCTCGATGCTGCGCCGAGGCTCGCCTTCAAAGTCGATGATAAAAACATCGTCCTTGACGATCAGCATCTGACCAAGATGGAAATCGCCGTGATGACGGATCTTCACCGCATCCAGGGTGTCCGGCACCAGGTCATTCAACCGGGAAGCAAGCGAATTGCGTGCAGAGACGACTTTTTCCGCAAGCTGGCGATCGGCCTCCGGCAGATCGGCGCGGCGACGTGACAGATGATCCAACGCGTAAAGGGCTCGGTCGAGGAGACGATCCTTCCAGTCGTGGATGTCGTCAGCCGAAATCGGCTCGGGAGCGAAATCAGTCACATCGTCGCGGCTTGCCAGCGCAAGCTGCAGCTCCGCTACCCGCTGCCCAACGTACTCTGTGCGGTGCAGATAGGCGGCCTGCTCGTCGCTGTGCACCGCCGCTTCGGCCGTGAGCAATCGCTGCTCTTCGACAAACCGATCGAGATAAGCGTTCGTCACGGTCCAGGCATCGCCCTGATTCTCCACGAACCGATGCACGACCGCGACCGCGGCGACTGAACCGTTCTCTTCCAGCTCGGCGCTGCCGAGCAAGGCAGGCGTGTTCGGGAACTGCACCGTCTCGGTCAAATAGCGGCCGAGCTCGATCTCGGGATTTATACCCGGCTCGATACGTCGAAACAGCTTGACCACATACCTGTTGCCGATGAGCACCGTGGTGTTTGACTGCTCCGTATCGACGGCGCGGATGTCGTCCAGGGCGGTTGGAACGTCGTCAGCAAATTCGCGCGTCGAGCGAAATTCAATCCGGCGGTCGTCCCATTCCAGCACCCGAGAGTGACGCAGATGGTTCAATACGAATGCGATGAAGCTTGCATCGGCAGCTGCATCGAGCAAAGTTCCCTCGCGCGCTCCTCTGCGTACCGCGGCGAGCGCAACGGGACTGTGGCGCTCACGCTCCAGCCGTGTCCACCGGATCGCGAGCGGCATCAGATAGGTTGCGGGACGATGTCGACCCCCGGCCTCGATGAGCGCAATCCCGAGCTCCGCCTCGGTGGAAGGCAGCGGCAGCGAGCCGGTAATGCGGGTCGCGGCCGACTTGTTCCCGCGTTCGGAGAACCACCGTCGGCTTGCCAGAAAGGCCGGAAGCACGTCTCGCTCCAGGACCGTCCGGGAGCGTCCTTGCACAAGCGACTTCCAGTCGCTGGTAACGACGAGGGTCTCGAACTCGGGAGCGATGGGAACGACCGCAGCCGTCTCGCTCACGTCGCAGAGTTGCAGCCAGAAGAAACCATAGGGGGCGAGCGTCACAAGATATGGGCTCTCGTCGATGGGGGGAAAGCTGGTGCGGCCCAAGAGCTCCAGCGGACGGCGTCCTCGCCAGGGCGACAGATCGATCTCCGCGGCCTGCGCCGATCGCGACAGGTTCGCGATGCAAACCAGGACTTCATCCTCATATTGGCGCACGTAGACCAGTACCGAGCGGTTGGTCGGACGAATGAAGCTCAATGAGCCGCGGCCGAATACTTTGCTCGACTTGCGCACTGCGATCAGGCGCTTTGTCCAGCTCAGGAGCGAGGCGAGATTGCGCGACTGCGCCTCCACGTTGACCGCCTCATATCCGTATACCGGGTCCATGATCATGGGCATGTAAAGGCGCGCGGGATCACAGCGGGAGAAGCCGCCGTTGCGATCGGGAGTCCATTGCATGGGCGTGCGCACCCCGTTGCGGTCACCGAGATAGATATTGTCGCCCATTCCGATCTCGTCGCCGTAATAAAGGATCGGGGTGCCGGGCAGCGAGAGCAGGAGGGAGTTCATCAGCTCGATCTTGCGACGATCATTGTCCATCAACGGAGCGAGCCGCCGCCTGATGCCCAGGTTAATCCGCGCGCGCGGGTCGGTGGCATAGGTCGACCAGAGATAATCGCGCTCGACATCCGTTACCATTTCGAGCGTGAGCTCGTCGTGGTTGCGCAGGAACAGGGCCCACTGGCAGTTGGAAGGAATATCCGGGGTCTGCCGCAGGATGTCGGTTATGGGGAAACGGTCCTCCTGCGCGATCGCCATGTAGATCCGGGGCATGAGCGGAAAGTGATAGGCCATGTGGCATTCGTCGCCGTCGCCGAAATAGGCGCTGACATCCTCGGGCCATTGATTGGCCTCGGCCAGGAGCAGCTTGCCGGGAGCGTACGAGTTCGAGCTCCGCTCGCATGCGCTTGATGATGGCGTGCGTCTCCGGCAGGTTCTCGTTGTTGGTGCCTTCGCGTTCGCAGAGATAAGGAATGGCGTCGAGCCGAAACCCGTCCACCCCCATGTCGAGCCATCGCCGCATGACCTGCACCATTGCGAGCAGGACGCGCGGGTTGTCGTAGTTGAGATCCGGCTGATGCGAGAAGAAGCGGTGCCAATAGTAGGCACCCGCTTCGGCATCCCAGGTCCAGTTCGATTTCTCCGTGTCGCTGAAGATGATCCGCGTTCCGGTATAACGCTGGTCGGTGTCGCTCCAGACATACCAGTTGCGCGCATCAGAGCCCGGCCGGCTGCGCCGCGCACGTTTGAACCAGGGATGCTGGTCAGAGGTATGATTGATCACCAGCTCCGTGATCACCCGCAGCTTGCGGCGCTTGGCTTCCTGCATGAATTGCCGGAACTGGTGCATGGTGCCGAAGTCGGGATTGATGCGGCGGTAATCCGCGATGTCGTAACCGTCGTCACGCCCCGGCGATGGATAGAACGGGAGCAGCCATAAGGTCGTAACGCCGAGCTCATGCAGGTAATCGAGCTTCTGCGTGAGCCCGACGAAATCTCCGATGCCGTCATTGTTGCTGTCCGCGAAGGCCTTTACGTGAAGCTGATAGATTATGGCGTCCTTGAACCAGAGCTCGTCGATATCGACGTTGGGCTCAATCTTGATGTCGGCAGTGGCATCCACGGCAGGCTCACGCAAAACAGCGGAATATCAATATCGGATCCTGCTCCTGATCGATGCGTAATCGCACGCCTCCCCATTCGATCACATGGCGTTCTCCGGTGAGCAGGTTTTCGATTGTTTTGACGCGACGCCGCGCACCCGCCGGGCCGATTTCGATCTCGCCGAGATGGAACCAGAACTCCCGCGGGCCCTGCTTTGCCAACGCGATCGCTATTGCGACGGCATTGTCGCCGTTCATCGATTCCTTGACGTAGCCGATCACTTCCCCATCATCGACTTGCGCAAAGCGCAGATTGCTGGTCTGCTGCAGCGCGGGATTTGCTTTCCGGATCCGGTTGAGCTGGCCGATATAAGGCTTGATATTGCCCGCTTGATCCCAGTCCCGGGTCTTCAGCTCGTACTTCTCCGAATTGAGGTATTCCTCCCTCCCCGGAATGGGCTCATGCTCGAGGAGCTCGAACCCGTTGTAGATGCCGTAGCTGCCGGACAAGGTCGCGGCGAGGGCAACGCGAGCCTTGAAGATCCAGGGCTCGCCGCTCTGCAAGTGATAGGGCAGGATATCCGGCGTGTTGACGAAGAAATTTGGCCGATAATATTCGCGTTCCGGGTAGCCCGTGAGCTCGCTCAGATAGGCTTGCAGCTCCTCCTTTGTCGTGCGCCAGGTAAAGTAGGTATAGGATTGGCTGAAACCGAGCTTGGCGAGCGCTTTCATCACTTTCGGGCGTGTGAATGCCTCAGACAGGAAAATCACGTTAGGATCCACTGCCTGGACCTCCCGGATCAGCCACTCCCAGAAGGGGAGCGGTTTGGTGTGTGGGTTGTCGACGCGAAAGATCCGCACCCCCTGATCGACCCAGAACAGCACGACATCGCGCAAGGCCGACCATAATGAATCGCGTTGCGGGCCGTTGAATTCCGGGTTGACGATATCCTCGTATTTCTTCGGTGGATTCTCGGCATACTGGATCGAGCCATCGGGCCGCCGCTTGAACCATTCCGGATGTTGCGTCACCCAGGGATGGTCCGGCGCGCACTGGATCGCAAAATCGAGCGCGATCTCCATTCCGTGGTCGCTGCAGGCTTTGACCAGCGCGCGAAAATCGTCGAGCGTTCCAAGCTCGGGGTGCACGCTGTCGTGCCCACCCTCGCTCGAGCCGATCGCATAGGGGCTTCCAGGATCGCCCGGCTCGGCTCGCAACGCGTTGTTGCGTCCCTTCCGATTGGTCCTGCCGATGGGATGTATGGGCGTAAGATAGAGCACGTCGAAACCGAGGGCGGCGATGTCGGGCAGTCGTCGGATACAGTCGGCAAACGTGCCATGGCCCCCGGCGAGAGGTGCTTGGCTGCGCGGCATCATCTCGTACCAGGCGCCTGACCGCGCGAGCGGTCGATCGACGACGAGCGGACAATTGATGCTGCGGGCGAGGTCCAGCTTTTCCCAATTCCTGGCCAAGGCGGCGAGATCGTCGGAGAGAAGATCCTCGCCGGCTGCTCCTGCGGTTTGAGGGGATCCACCGCCGGATTTCCCGCAGCCCCGACTGCGCAGGCGAATACCCGCGCGGGATTTCAGCCGCTCGAGCAGGAGCACGCCTTCCTGCATCTCCAATGTGATGTCCTGGCCGGCGTCGCGCTTTGCGATGAGGTCACGCCGCCACGTAGCGAAAACATCGGTCCAGGCTTCGATCGCGTAGAGATAGCGCCCCGCACCCGCGGGAATGAAGGTTGCGCTCCAGCGGTCGTTGCCATGAAGGCGCATCGGGGTGCGGCTCCATCGCTGAGCCGCCTCGGAGCGCCACAGCAGGTCGGCTGCCAGGACGGCATGTCCATCCCTGAACACATCGGCCCAGACCTCGACCGGCTCATGCGCAATCCGTTTGACCGGATACCGGCCGTCCACGAGGGGATAGATGTCTTCGATCCAGATGCGCTGACCGGAAAGGTCGCGGACTGACGGGATGCTCGCGTAGGCTGTCACGGGCGCGTTCGTGCTCTGCCGTCCCGGCACCCCGGCCTGGACGGCGCAAGGGCTGGTGCTGATGGAACCGACCATAGCCGCCTTTGGTTCCATTCCCGGTTCCTTCTTGCAAGTCCGCAGCGCCTCCTCAATGTTTGTCCCCGGGGGCGGCGCTCAACAGCACACCATGCGATGTCGTTCCAGGCGGTGTGATAGCATGCGGGATGCGGCGGGATGGAAGACCTCAATGATCGCGCGGCCGGCGCGGGAGTGGCGACCGAGTACTGGGACGGCGTGGGCGAGCTCCATAGGGTAGCGCCGGACGTATTATCTCGCGTCCTCGAGGCGCTGGCCGCTAGCAGCAGCGCCTCCCGGCGATTATTGCCGGGACCCCTTGTGATCAGAGACGGGTCCATACCGCAATTCAGGCTGAACGGGCCAGAAGGGCTCCGGGTGCGCTGGGAGATCCTTTCAGATCGGAAACTGACGGAAGGAGCAACCACTTCGCCGTTTCTGCAACTGCCGAAAGGGCTGCCGCAAGGGCTCTACCGGCTCGGCGCCGCAGCGGACGGCGAGCAAGGAAGTCGCGAGGAAGCGCCGCTCATCGTTGCTCCCCGCCAGGCGTACCAAGGCGATCCGGCTGCACCGCGGCGGATGTGGGCGCTGGCCGTCCAGCTCTATGCGCTACGCTCGCGCCGCAACTGGGGACACGGGGATTTTTCGGACCTACTAGAGCTGATCGATGTAGCCGCCGACCTGGGGGCTGCCGGAATCGGGCTCAATCCGCTCCACTCTTTGATGGACGACAGGATGGAGGAGCCGAGCCCGTATTTTCCCAACAGCCGCATGTTTCTCAACCCGCTGTACATCGACATCGACGCCATACCTGAGTACCCCGGACCCGATGCCGCAGGGCTGGACGACGCCATCCGCCAGCTCCGAAGCCATGAGCGCCTGGACTACCGCGCCGTCGCCGCCCTCAAGACGCGCGCCTTGGAAATTGCCTATGCGGCATTTCTTGCAGGCGCTTCGCCCGACCGACGCGCGGCGTTCTCCCAATTCCGTGCGCGCCGCTCTGACTCGCTGTTTCGATTTGCCTGCTTTGAATTCCTGCGACGCAAGTTTGATTGCCCTTGGTGGGAATGGCCGCGGCAATTGCGCCGCGGGGATGCGGAGGCGCTCACGAGCATTCGCGAGTCCGAGGGCACGCGCATCGGCTTTTTCGAATTCGTGCAATGGGTGGCCGACGAGCAGCTTGAGCGCTGCCGGCTGCGGGCTCGCGCCCGCGGCATGCCGATCGGGCTTTACTTGGACATCGCGGTCGGGGTGCGAAGCGACGGGTTTGATGCCTGGTGTGACCAGGAGGCCGTTCTGGCGGGAATTGCAGTCGGTGCGCCGCCGGATGCGCTCAACAGCTTGGGCCAGAATTGGGGTCTTGCCGGCTTCAACCCAGTCGGCCTGGAGCAGCGGCGGTTCGAGCCATTTCGCCAACTGCTGCACGCGGCCATGCGCTACGCCGGGGCCGTGCGGCTGGATCACGTGCTCGGGCTGCAGCGGCTTTACATCATCCCGCACGGTATCTCTGCGAAGGACGGCACGTACATCCGACTTCCTTTCCAAGCGCTTCTCGCTACCGCTGCGCTGGCGAGCGTCCAGCAACAATGCGTCCTCATCGGCGAGGACCTCGGCACTGTCCCCGAGGATTTTCGTGAGACACTGATGGACTGGGGTATTTGGTCGTACCAGGTCATGTTGTTCGAGCGCACGCAAGGAGGAGGATTTGCGCGACCTGAGGCCTACCGCGAGAACGCGCTGGTAACATTTGCAACGCACGACCTGCCGACATTCGCGGGATGGCGAGCGCATCGCGATCTGGCGCTCAAGCGGTCGCTGCACATCAACCCAGGCGAGACCGACGAGGATCGCCGTCGCGCGTCGGAGGCCCTGGATCAAGCGCTGCGAGAGCGCGGGATCGAGCGGAACGACTTCGCAGCCGTCACAAGGTATCTGGCGGACACGCCCTCGCGGCTCCTGGTAATCTCTTTGGAAGACCTCCTCGGCGTGCAGGAGCAGGTGAATCTTCCCGGCACCATCGATGAGCACCCGAACTGGCGGCAGCCTCTGCCGATCGCATTGGAAGAGCTGCGAGGACATGCGAGCCTTGCAGCTGTCGCCGATGTCTTGAGGTCTGCGGGACGCAGTTGCTGCTAGAGCTAGGTGGATCGGAGGGAATGACACGTCGTCAAGGCCTGGACTGCACTTGCGCAGCGGGGACCCCGCCTTGGCTGGCGCACGAAAGATGTGGATGCACGGGATAAGCCTGGGACAAGCCCTCGCATTCTGGAGATACAAACCAGCGAATCAGCTATGGTGCCCGCAAAGGCGGCCGGACTACCGCCTAGGAAACATCCCAATGAACTCTTGCCTAAGCAGGGCGTTAGAGCATTGAAGCCAACAGCGAAGGAGCATCGCCCATGTGCGATTACAGCTTAATGCATGTTAAATCTCGCCCCGCGAGCGTAGGCGACAAGCTGCGTACCAGCAATTTCGGGACCGGCACGCGCGGATTTGCCGCTCCGGAGGATCCGACCACGGCGGTATGCGTACTGCCCGGCACCGAGCTGGCTTTTGACAACGAAATCTCGGTCTATGGCGCGTCCGGACCCACTTCCCACAAGACCGCCATATTCCGCCAGATCAACAAAGAGCAGCCTCATATGCACCACGACGCGCTCGAGCTGCCGGATGGTCAAATGCTCTTGCTCACGTTCTTGTGCGAGGGGCAAGAGGCCACCGTCCTGCAGTTGCCGGCGAGGCCGAAGACGGAAGCCGAAGTGCGAGCCCAAGAGCGCGCGGTATTCGCGGGGTAGCCGATACTCCTTCCGGGCCAGTCAAGCTCAAGCTGGCCAACTCGATATTCTCCCCCTGGGTCGCGCTCAGGGGGAGAAGAGAGGTTGTTGGCAACACCTCTCAGGTGGAGGCCGTTGCGGCTCTCTGGGAGCCATCGCCGCTCTCGACCGGCAGCGAGGCCATCGCCCGGTCATCCTCAATGGCGCCGCCGAATTTGGAGCTGCGCTCCAGGCTTTCGCGCATCTGCCTCATGCGGCCGTAGCACGCGCACGCGGCGTCTTCGAGCTTTTCAGGATCCAAGACTCGGACCTTTCCGCGCCGACATCGGATGATGCCGGCGGATTGCAATTTGCTTGCGACCAACGTCACCGTCGTCCTTTGCACTCCGACCATGCGCGCCAGGAAAACCTGCGTCAGCGGCACCACCTCGGTCTCGCAGCGGTCTCGCAATTCCAGCATCCACCGGCATATGCGCGCTTGCGCGGAATGCGCGGCATTGCACGCCGCCGATTGTTGCGCCTGCGCAAAAAGCGAGGCATCGACCAGCGACATGAGTTTGCTCAGCCGCGAGCTTCTAGCAAGCGCGTGTAAAAATCTGCTTCGCGGAACTGTGTAGCCATTTCCCGATACCTGCACCGCAAGATCAGTGGTGGCAACTCCATTGCCCGCGACGACCGAGCTCCCAACCATGCCCTCGCGGCCTACCATCGCGATCTCGATGGCGCTTCCATCGCCGATACCGGTGCTCAACGAGATCACCCCGCTCTCCGGAAAGATGACCTGCTCGACCCGCTCGCCGGCGTGGATAAGGCAGTCTCCCGCATGCAATTCGATCGGTCGCAAGGGCGAGAGGAGGGCGATTTCGTCGGGGGTGAGATGCGATAAGACGTGATTCTTGAACTCAGCCATGGGCATGCTCAAGGTGGTCCTTGCTGCTGGTTCTCCTCCCGTGCTCGTTTGTACCGCCTTTGCGCGGTCGCTCACATTAACGTATGTTAGAGACCGGCAGCTGATCTCAGCCGAGCACCCGAACCAGCTCGTCAGGGCGGGCAAAGGCCGCGCCTGATCCATGCCGGCGCGACCATTCCCACAAGATCGTTATTGCGGCTCTATGCCAGCCTCATGAATGACCTTGCTCCACAAGGCGGTTTCCTCGGCAAAGAATTTGGCCGTTTCGCCCGGCGACGTTGCTCCTGGCTCGAGTGAAATATTATGCAATATGGCGCGCACATCTTCTCGGTCGAGAACCGCGACGACATCCCGATTGATCTTGTGCGCAATCGCTTCCGGAGTTGCCGGCGGTGCCACAAGGCCGAACCACGTGATCGATTTGAATCCCGCGACTCCTGATTCCGCAATGGTCGGTACCTCGGGCACAACGTCGGTACGCCGGAGATCAGCTACCCCGAGCAGTTTCACCCTGCCGTCGCGATAGAGCGGCACCGAAGTCGCAAGCGTGTCGAAGAACATATCGACGTGCCCTGCCACGACGTCGGTGAGGGCAGGCTGAGCGCCGCGATAAGGTACGTGCAGCATCCTCATTCCCGTTCGCACTTCGAGTTGTGCTGCCGAAAGGTGCGCGGTCGAGCCAACTCCCTGCGAGGCATAGGAAAGCTTACCTGGATCTTTCTTGCCGAGCGCGATGAGCTCCTGCACAGTGTTCACCGGCAGGTCTTTGCGCACCACCAGCACGTTTGCGATCTTCGCCAACAGCGTGATCGGGACGAATCGCGTCGGGTCATATCCGGGCTCGCGGTAGAGCAGATGATTGAACGAGAGCGGCGAAGGCGGAGCGATCAACAGAGTGTATCCGTCGGTCGCGGCGCGGGCCACGGTCGCGGCTCCAATGTTCATCGCGCCGCCAGGGATATTCTCGATAATCGCCGGCTTCCCCCAGGTTTGGCTGAGATGTTCCGCCACGATGCGCGCCAAGGTGTCGGTGGTCGATCCAGGCGCTGCTGGAACAACAATCTTCACCGGGCGCATGGGATAATGCTCTTGCGTGCGCCCGGAGCTTGGACAGAACGCACTGGCGGCTGTGAGCAGAAGAGCCAAAGCGGCAGCGCGCAAGCTTAGACCAGTGGCGTCAAAGGCCGTCGTGGCTGGGACTGTCCCCGCCGACTTTGTCGGCATGACGGGGATGGACTTTCTCATGCTTGCCCCACAGAACATTGTGTGCGCATGTCAAAGCGCCTGGGAAATGGTTTCCCGCACGGAGGAGCCATGGCTTGCAATCTCGATGAATTCTGCGCCAAAGCGCGCGCCCTGCTCAAGAGCGAACCGTTACCGGATGCACTGGAGGCAATTTCGCGCTGCTTGAGCGACCTTCTGTCCAATCCGCAGTTTGTAGCGGAAACATTCAATGACGACATGCCGCCTGGCCGCCGGGTTCTCCACCACGACGGCGAGACCGACTTTTACGTGCTCGCGCATGTCCAGGAGGGCAACAAGGCGGGCAAGCCCCACAGCCACGGCTCGTCATGGGCAATCTACGGTAATGCGCGCGCCTGCACCGAGATGACGGAATGGCGCCGCACCAATCCGCAGCACGAAGAGCACGCGGTTCTGGAGCCGGCGCGTAAATATCGTCTCGGTCCGGGCGATACGCGTGCCTACGGGCCCGGTGTCATTCACTCGACCGCACATCCGGAGAAGGCGTGGGTTATCCGGGTGACCGGAACGGACCTCGATCACTTGCCGCGATACCGTTTCGGCAAGAAGGACAAGATGCTCGAACGTGCGTGAAGGCATGTCGGTGTCGTTCCGGGGCGGCGGGTGTAACGCGCGGCGCCCGACCGAATGACAGCGACGCAGTAGGCTCACTTCCGCTCAGCGCCGAGCGCCTTGTAGCGAGAGACGACCTCCGCCGGCGTCGCTGCCATGCGCGCGAGCAGTTGCAAGATCGCATCGCCTGCGACGGGGCTCATGTCGATCCCAAGCTTCTCCGCTTCTGCGAGGAAGGCCTGGTCCCTGCACATCGCCATAAAGCCCGCTTGCAGGGCGCTCGCCCGATCTGCAGGCACGTCGGGCGGCGCCGCGAATGGCAACGCCATAAAGAAGGGAAACTCGGCGAATTCTATGAGCGCGAGCGCGCCGGGATCGGCGGCGAGCTCGCGTCCGGTCGGGAGCTCGGGAAATTCCGGGTGGCGCGTGGCGCGGCCAAAGGCCATCAGCGGCCGGAACGCATGCCGGCTCCAGAGGTCGGGTTGCCCCGTGCGCACCGAGCTCAACCCGACGAGCTGGCCATCGAGCTCGCCGCGCTGCATGGCGAGAAACAACGGCGCCGCCCCGGTATAGCCGCGCACCACGTTGACGTTGAGCCCGAGCACCTCCTTCGCGATCAGGGCAAAGATGAGGTTGCTGGACGCGGCATTGTCGGCCCCGAGCGTTACCGACATCCTCGGGCCTTTGACATCCTCGATGGTTCTCGCCGGGTGCGGCGCATTGACGAGCATCAGATATGCATCGTCCGCGTAGGACGAGAGGCTCCCTAGCCAGGTGAACTTCCCCGGATCAAATTGTGCGTTCGGATGGCCTTCGATTGCGAGCTGCGGGACGGCGCGCTCGAGCTTGGCAAGCACCGAGCCATCCCGGTCCGAGTTGAAATAGAGTCGATTGGCGGTGGCCAGGCCGCCGCCACCGGGATTGTTCTGCACGATGATGTTCGGTGCACCGGGAATGAAGCGGGGCAGATGTCGCGCCACCAGTCGGGCGGAGATATCGTTGATGCCGCCGGGGGAAGTCCCCACCAGCATGGTCAGGGCACGGCCTTTGTAGAATTGCTCGACCGACTGCGCCCGCGCCGCATCCCCGAGCAACGGCGCTACCAACAGCGCGCATGCGGCCACAACGCCGAGAGCGACCCCGGCACCGGGCACCCCGCGGACAAGGTCGGCGGGGACCCCGTTGAGCCGGGGGAGCGAAGACTCCGGGACCCACGGCGCCCTGCTCACGGCATGGCTGCGAGCAGACGGCCGAAGCCCTGCCGTGGTTCGCGCACATGCAGGCGCTTCTGGATTTCCCACACGCGCGCCGTCACAGGATGCACCACCGGCACCTGCAGGTCGCGTTCCAGCGTCTCGATGATGTCCAGGGTACGCCAGCCGGACCCGAGCATGTAGATCGCATCGGCGCCTTTCGCTTTCAGAAAATTGCGCTTGATCTGCGCATAGACCTGATGGCTCGAGAGCTCCTGCACCTTGTCGAACGGCACGTCGATGCCTTCCATGCCACGCACGGAAAATCCGGCGTCACGGAAATATCCGGCAAAAATGGCGTTGAGCTTTGCCGGGAAATAGGTTGCGCCAACGATGGTTTTGGCTTTCAAGGCGCGCAGGGCATTCACGTGGTTCTGCGCCACGCTCATGATCGGGGTTCGGTATTTCTTCTCCCAGCGCTTGATGATCTCGGCCTCGCGTCGGCGCCCTTGGACCATGAAAGGCGGCGCGCCATGGGGATGGATGAGGTCGCAACCCGCTTCGGCCAATACGGCAATGAGCTTCTCATAATGCGGCATCATGGAGCGGAACTCGTCCTGGGTGCCGCTGCGGATGTTGAGGAACAGCGGGATGAGCCCGATGCCTTCGGGGAGCAGGCGAATGACTTCTTCGGTCACCCCGGGGCGCATGGTGGGGTTGATCATGCCGACGACGCCGCGCCAGCTGGAGAATGCCATCAGGTGTTGCCGTAGTCTTTTCTCGCCGCGTCTGGCGATACGTATCCCTCGGCAATATCGCGGGCAAGCGCTGCTCGATCGCGCGCGCCTGGGTCTCCATATCCGCCGCCGCCTGCGCTTTGCAGCAGGAAGCGTTCGCCCGCGCGCATCTCGTAGCGGCCCGACGCCGACGTCTCGTATGCGTCGGCACTGCTTAATCTGATCACAAAGCGGGCGGGGGCTCCCGGCTTGCCGCCGGCAAGCCCCGATGGAGGAAAGCGGCTCTTGTCATAGCGGCGCACCACAGTGGCATTTTCCAGCAATTCGTATTCGCGCTGCAGGCTCAGGCCGCCGCGCCATTGCCCGGTCCCGCCCGAATCAGCGACCAGATCGAAGCGGGCAACGCGGCAGGGAAATTCCGATTCCAAAATCTCGATCGGCGTGATGTGCAGATTGCTCAGATGCGTCGCAGTGCCGGACGTACCGTCATGACTCATGCCGCCGCCATAAGCGGAACCCATGATCTCGTACTGCATGCTCGACTGACCCTCCCGCGCCTTGGACCATGCAATGGTGAGCGCGCTTGACGAGCCGGAATGCGCGATCGCGCGGGCCGGATTGAAGTCGGCCAGTGCTTCCAGGATGATATCGACCAGCTTCAGGTTGACCATCTGATAATTGGAGACGGGAGCTGGCGCCTCCGCATTGGTCACGGTGCGCGGTGCAAAGGCAAGCTGCACCACGTCGCGCATGCCGTCATTGAAATGCAGCTCCGGGCCAAGGCAGCCGATCAAAGCATAGAACACGCACGCCTCGACCATGGAGGGTCGCAGGTTCACCGGGCCTTTCGCCTGCGGGTCGCTGTCGGAGAAATCGAAACTTGCTGTGCCGTCCGCAATCGCGATCCGCACGGCGAGCTTCACCGGCGTATCGACAGCGACTCCGTCGCTGTCCAGGAAACCTTCGGCCGCTGCTTCCCCGGCGGGCAACGTGGCGATTGCGGCGCGAAGCTCGTCTGCCGCCCCCTTGAGAATGGCTGCAAAAGCGTCCGCGACGGTGCGCGACCCAAAGCGCTCGCACAGCTCCCCGATGCGCCTTGCTCCCATCTCGGTCGCGGCGATCTGCGCGTGGATGTCGCCGCGCATCAACGCGGGCTGCCTGCTGTTGGCGAGAATGATGCGCTCGATGTCGGTCTGGGCGATGCCGGCAGCCACGATCTTGATCGGCGGCAGCAGCAGGCCCTCCTGAAACATCTCTGTCGCATTGGCGGAGGTAGAGCCGGCAACCGCGCCGCCAACGTCCGCCTTGTGCGCGATCGAGGCCGCAAAGGCCACGATATCGCGGTCGGCGAAAACCGGCGCTACGAATGCCATGTCGGAGACGTGGGGCAGCCCGCCCTCGTAGGGGTGGTTGGAGACGAAGACGTCACCCTCCACTATGGCGTTGTTGCTCGCGTACAGCTCGATGATGCGGCCGACGAGATGGCGATAGACCGGCGCATGGAAGAACATCGGCGGCGGCACGATCAGACGTCCGCTGCGGTCGAGAATGACGCAGCTGAAATCGCGGGACTCGCGGATGATGGTGGAGTAGCCCGAACGGTAGAAATGATAATGCATCTCCTCGACAAGGCTTGCCACCTTGTTGCGGATGATCCCAACGGTGATCGCATCCATGACTACAGCGCTCACTGGAAGCCGGTCAGAATCAGATTGCGAGACTCGTCGACGCGGCCGCGCCAACTCGCTGGAATGACCGTGGTTGCATCGAATTGCTCGACCACCGCCGGGCCGTTGAGCGCGCCGCCGATGGCGAGACGAGCGCGATCGTAAATCGTCGCTTCCACTCTCCCGCCATGAAACCAGACGGCACGCTTGCCCTTCACCGCATGCGCGGCGCGCTCTCCGGATTGCGCGGGCGGGGACTTGCGCGGTTCGTATTTCGGTACTGGAACGCGTAGCCGCAGCCGATAGCTCACCACTTCCACCGGCCGCTCTTTCGCCGCATGCCCATGCAGCTGGGCGTGCCGGTCGTCGAAACGATCGCGTATGGCGCGGAGCGTCGCCGGAGTGACCTCGCCCTCGAGCAGGCCGGCGAGCGGTATGCGCAACTCGTAGCCTTGGCCGCTGTAGCGCAGATCGAGCTCGCGCGCGAAGCTGACCGCGCGTCGGTCCATTTCCTCGGAAACGAGCTCGTCGCGTGCCTTGCTTTCCAGCTCCTGGAAAATCTGCTCGGCATGCGCGGCGCTTACCTCGGCCAGCGGGCGCAGCTTGGAACGCATGTAGTCGTGCACCACATCGGTACAGAGGAGGCCCAGCGCCGAGAATGCGCCGGGTTGCGGCGGCACCAGGATGCGCCGCATGCCCAGCTCGGACGCGACCGCCGCCGCGTGCACGCCGCCCGCTCCGCCGAACGGCAGCAGCGTGAACGCTGCAAGGTCCACACCGCGCTTGGCCGCAAAGACGCGCACCGCATCGGCCATGCGCATGTCCACGATGCGCTGGATCCCGACAGCTGCCGCCATGACATCCATGCGCAGGGGATCGGCTATATGCCGCTTGAGAGCGGCACGTGAGGCTTCGATATCGAGTGTCTGGGCGCCGCCGAGGAAATAGCTCGGATTGAGAAAGCCGCAGACAAGATCGGCATCAGTCACCGTCGGCTGCGTGCCGCCGCGGCCGTAGCAGGCCGGTCCCGGATCGGCGCCGGCGCTGTGCGGGCCGACTGTGAGAACACCGCTGCCGTCGATCCATGCGATCGAGCCGCCACCCGCGGAAATCGTGGTCATGTCCAGCGCGGGGACGTCGACCTGGCGCCGCGCAATGACCGCTTCGGTCACTTCCAGCGGCGCGCCGCCTTCGATGAAAGCGATGTCGGCGCTGGTGCCGCCCATGTCGAGCGTGACGAGGCCACGCGTGGCATCTTCGCTGGCCAGATAAGCGCTTGCCTGCGCGCCCGCGGCGGGGCCTGAAAACAGGGTGTGCACGGTGCGCCCGCCCGCGATCGCAGCAGAGAACGGCATCACGCCGCCGTTCGACTGCATCAGGAAACACTGTCTGGTTCGCAGCCCGGCCAGATCCAGACCGGCGTTGAGATCGCTGATGTAGCGCACCATCACGGGCTCGAGATAGGCGTTGACCAACGTCGCCGAGAGCCGCGACCATTCGCGAATGCGCGGCAGCACCTCGCTGGAGAGCGAGACAGGGATCGCGGGCCATTCCTCATGCAGCAGCGCGCGCGTCTGTTGCTCGTGCGCCGGATTGGCGAACGCGAACAGATAACAGACGGCAATCGATTCAACTCCGGCCGCCTTGAGCTCGCGTGCTGCCTGCAGCACCGCGCCGTGGTCCAAGGCGAGAAGCACGTTGCCGGCATAGTCGCAGCGCTCGGGGATTTCCCGCGTGAGACTTTGCGGCGCCAGGGGCGCAGGCTTGGTGTAGAAATATTCGAACAGATTGCCGTCGCGCGCCTGGTTTTGCACCTCCTGCACCGCGCGAAAACCCTTGGTGATGAGCAGACCCACCTTGGCTCCGCGCATTTCCAGGAGCGCGTTGGTGGTGATCGTCGTCCCGTGGGAGAAGAAGCCGATCTCCGTAGGCACTATCCCTTTGGCGATGAACCTCGCCACTCCGGCAAGAACGCCATGGGCAGGGTTCTTCGGCGTGCTTGCGACTTTTTCGACGAGGAGATCGCCGCTCACGGTATCGAGCAGCACCAGATCGGTGTGCGTGCCCCCAACATCCACGCCCAGCCGATAGCGCGCAGTCACGGATACGGCGACTGGTAGGGTGGGTTAGCCGTCCAAGTCGGCTGTCTACAGCCGACTTGGACGGCGTAACCCACCGTCAACCGCAGGGGCAGCGCCGGCGGGTAGCGGTGGGTTACGCCACAAATCGGCGACGCCGATTTGTGGCTAACCCACCCTACGAAACCCGCTCTGATCAACGCCATGCCACGCGCACGTCGACCGCGAACGCGCCGGATCCATTCCGCCGCACCATAAGGGGATTGATCTCGATGTCCTCGATGGCGCCGCGGTGATCGAGCAAGAACCGCCCCAGCGCAAGCGCCGTCTCTGCAAGCGCGCCGGCATCGGCAGCGGGCTGCCCGCGAAAGGAGGCAAGGAGCTTCGAGAGTTTCAGCTCGCCCAGCATGCCTTTCACGTCGTCTGCGGTGACCGGCAGGAGCCGCAAGGCGACATCGCGAGCGAGCTCGACCCCAATCCCGCCGGTGCCGATGAGCAACAACGGGCCGTAGAAAGGATCCGTCCTTGCGCCGATGATGGCCTCCACGCCGGTGACCATCTCCTGGACCAGGAACCCCCGCAAGCGCGCCTCGGGATGCGCTTGCTGCGCCTTCGCCAGCAAAGTTCTCGCGGCCCTTTGCGCCTCGTCGCTGGTGCGCAGATCGAGAGCGACGCCGCCGGCTTCGGTCTTGTGCAGGATCTCGTCCGAGCGAATCTTGAGCGCGACCGGGAAGCCGATACGCTCGGCCGCCGCCAAGGCCTCCGCGATGTTTGCAACAGCTTCGCTCTTCGGCATGACGATGCCGTACTGGGCGAGAGTTGCGTCCAGCGTCGCCGGCGAGAGATGGCTTTTGCGCGTGGCGGGCGGCAGCTGCGGCGCACGGCCGCGTCGCGCTGCATGGAACCATAATGCGTTGAGCGCGCGGATGGTGGGCAGGATCCCCTGCAGAAAGGGAAAGCCGGCGGCTTTCTGCGAGGAGACTTGCAGCTCGTCCACTTGCGAGATCACACGCGCGAAGGCCACGACCGGCTTGTCGGTCCTGCCCAGCAACGCCCGCAGAGGCGCAACATCCCCCCAGGCATCGCGCTTGCGCGGCAGGGGCGCAGCCCATGCAACCATATCGATGTTGGGGTCGGCGGCGGCGGTCGCGCAGGTGTCAGCGGCAATATCGAGGGTTGAAGGTATGCCGACGTCGAGCGGATTTCTCGGCGAGATTCCCGCTTGCATCAGGGGAAGGAGCGCGGCCTTGGTCGCATTGTTGAAGTCCGGCATGGCCGCGGCCTCGGCCTCGGCATAGTCATAAAGGAGATCGACGGTTGCGCCCGAGGTGGTGACAAAACCGATGCGCGGCCCCTTCGGCAGCCGTCCGCCGTCGAAGGCAAGCGCGGTCTCCACCAGATCATCGAGCGAGGGGCAATTGACGATGCCGTAGCGCTCGCACATGGCGAGATAGGCGGGATAATCGCCGGCGATGGCCCCGGTGTGGGATTGCGAGGCGGCCTGGGACATCGCGGTTGCGCCGCTCTTGATCGCCAGGATGGGCTTGCCCATGGCGAGCGCACGGCCCGCTGCGTGCATGAAAGCGGCCGGTCTGCGGATGCCCTCGATGAACAGCACGACCTGGCGCGTCTCGGAATCCTCAATAACGAAATTGAGGTAGTCGGCAAGGCCGAGATCCGGCTCATTTCCTGAGGTGATGCAATAGGAGAAGCGCAGACCGCGCTCGGCTGCCGCTTTCATCCAGAACTGGATCAGGCCTCCGGACTGGAAAATGCAGGCGACCGACCCCGGCGCGAGCTGACACAGCTCGGCGTTGGGATAGCCGAAGAGACGCTCGCGATAGGAATAGGCGCCCATGCAGTTCGGCCCGGCGACTCGCAACCTGCTCCCCGCCGTGAACTCCTTGAGCCACGCGCCGCGCTTGAGCGACTCCGGATCCTCCCCGTCGCCGATCATGGAAGCATAGACGGTTGCGGACTTGACGCCCGCTGCCTCCGCATCGAGCAGGACACCGGGTACTGCCGCCGCCGGGACAATGACGAGCGCATGGTCTATGGTCGCTCCGACATCGCGCAGCGACGGCAAGCAGGGCTGGCCGAAGACCTGGGATTGGCGCGGATTGATCAGGACGATCCGGCCGGGATAGCGAAACTCGCGCAGGTTCTTGAATATCTCGCTCGGCCAGCGCGCGCGCTCGGACGCGCCGACGATGGCAAGGGATTTTGCCTGCAGCGTGCTCACGGTCGAGCGAAACAGGCTTTCCCCCGATTTTGCTTTCTCGTTTTGCCCCAACGCATGCATTCTGGTCGAGCTTGCTACACCGCGGGGTACCCTCCCGCAACGGTGCGAGATAGAGTCTCCTGGCCGCAAGGCAATGGGCAACGCGCAAGGAACCAGCATGAGCGACGGCGCCGCCAAGTCCGGGCCAACCAAGTCCTGGCCAACCAAGTCCTGGCCAACGGAGTTGCGGTTGCGCAAGGACCGCAAGACGTTGACCGTCGTCTTCGACAACGGCGAATCGTTCGATTTGAGCGCCGAGTACTTACGGGTGCAGAGCCCGAGCGCCGAGGTGCAGGGGCATTCGCCGACTGAGCGCAAGACGGTAGCTGGCAAGAAGGACGTTGCCATTCTCGAGCTGCATCCGATCGGCAATTATGCCGTACGGCTCGTCTTCGATGACCTGCATTCGACCGGAATCTACAGTTGGGATTACCTCTACAACCTCGGCCACAACCACGTGCAGATCTGGGAGGATTACCTCGACGACCTCGAGGAGAAGGGGCTGAGCAGATAGTTCAGATGTCGGTCGTAGGGTGGGTTAGCTGCACACATCGGCTGCTCGCAGCCGATGTGTGCAGCGTAACCCACCGGTCTACTGCTTTTCATCTCCCGCCCGTGCCTTGAGCCGGGCGATCGCCTCGCGGATGGGCCCGAACGGGCCGTATTTGTGCTGCTGCTCGCTGAAGCCGTCGGCATAGGGCCCGTAAGGCGTATCGATCGGCTTCTGCAGGGGGTCGGGATAATCCTTGTCGAGCCCGGCCTTGTGCGGCCGCGGCTGCGAGAGGACGTAGGCCGCGACATCCCACGCCTCTTCCGATGCAAGCTGCGGGTTTAGATAATCAGTGCCGTCGGGCATATTGAAATGGATAAAGTTCGCGGCGGTGATCAGCCGGCCCATTCCCGCGCCGTCATTGAAGCTGTCCGGCCCCCAGAGCGGCGGCATCGTGTAACCGAGATCGACTGTCGGCAGGCTGCGGCGCAAGCCCAATCCCTCCGTCCCGTGACAGAGTGCGCACGCGCGCATGTAGATCGGACGCCCCTGTTCCGGGTCGGCGGCGCGGGTGAGCTCCGGCATCTTGCCAACACCAAGGCCGGGCAGCTCCTGTCCCGGCGGCACGCCGGTCGAGAGGAACTTCACGTAGGAAAGCATGGCTTGCATCGGCGCCGCATCCGCCGGCATGGCCCGACCGTTCATGCTGCGCTGCATGCAGCCATTCACGCGCTCCTCGAGAGTGACCTCCGCGCCGGAACGCGCGTTGTAGCGCGGGTATTCTCCGAGCAGCCCGAACAGCGGAATGCCGAATCTCTTTGTACCGGCTTGCAGATGGCAATTGCCGCAAGCAAGATTGTTGCCGGCGTAACGGTCGGCGGCATCGACCGCTTCCGGGCCGATGTAGGCGTAGGTGGCAGTGATCAGATCGCGGCCACGCCGCACCAGTTGCCCGTGCGCGTCGTCCGGCAGTGCGCCGACCTCCGGCACGGTCCAGATGGAGGATTGCGTGGCGGCCGTACTTTCGCCGTCGGCCGGACCTGCCGACACGTCCGCGGCCTGCACGCCCAGCCCGACCAAAGCAAAAATCAGGAAACGGACACTTCTCACAATCAACAGGCAGATCTCAGTACTGGGCGTTTGCGTAGTCGGGCGGCGGCGTTCCCGGCCGGAAGGGTAAGAAACTCTCATCATTCTTGCGCCGCTCGCCTTCCGCTGCGGCGCGCTGCGGCTCGCATTTTTCCGGAGCGCCGCGATTGACGGCCAGACATTCGTTGTATTGGCCGCTCAATTTCTGCTCGTCATTATGCTTGAGCTTATCCAGGAAGTTTGGTGACACTTCGTTGTACTTGCGCCCGTCCGCGTCCATTGCCACCCGCAGCGTTTCGCATCGCTCCGCAGCACCGGGGCTAGCGGCGATACATTCATCATATTTTTGGGTCGACTTCTGGTAATCGTTACGGGCCTGCTCAATCTTGCCGAGCCCACACCCGGGCAGCACAAGGGCAACAGCAAATATTGCTAGGTATCGCACGCTTTCCTCCTAGGAATTACCCGGTTGCTCGATCAAACAAATGAATTCAGCGCCTGCCGGATAGTGTGCATAGGTTTCCCCCGCCATTCTCGACAAGGCATTGCGGCGAATGAATGTCGCGGCCGTGGCGTGGTCGGCTCAATCTCCAGGTGAAATGCAACGAAGAGACGCCGGCTGCCGGCGCCCCCGGGGGGTCAAGCCAACCGCGCCCTGGCAGCACACAGGTACCGTTCGCTCTATCGCGGCAAGGGGGTATCGGGTTTTGGCTTCGGGGGATCGTTGCTCTTGTCGCGAGCAGCTTCCGCGTCCTGCTTCTGCCGAAAAGCATCGTATTCCGGGGTGCCCGGCCGAGGAGGAGCGTCTTTGGGCAGGCCGCCGGCCCAGTGCGGCACGTATTCCCCAACGCTGGAGCATGACCCCAGGAGGACAGAGGTGAGGACAGAGGTGATGAGCAGTACGAGCACCCGAGCCATCAGAGAATTATAGCATGGTTTAGAGGCCCCTCGACGTCATTCCGGGGCGCAGGAAAATCGGCCGTGCCGCCCCCTCTCTCCTTTGTCATTCCGGGGCCGCGAGTGCTAGCGAGCGGAACCCGGAATCCATAACCCCAAGCAGTAATCTGTGCCACCGCAGCCTAACCACTTTCATCACTGCACGGCCCGTAGTTATGGATGGGTGATACGGCAACAAGCAGGATCGAGCTTCGCGCGCGCAACATGCGCGGTTCACCTCTCCCCTTGCGGGAGAGGTCGGCCGCCAGAGCTGAGCATAGCGAAGCGACGGCGGCCGGGTGAGGGGGCTCGAGCCGCAACCGCCTGTGTTGGTTTCCACCCCTCACCCCCGCCCTCTCCCGCAAGGGGAGAGGGCGCCGACCGCGTTCGCTGAGAGTTCGATCCAAACAACAGCGCGCGTCGCTCGTCTGCAAAAGTGCGTACTAGAGTAGTTTGTGATGCAGTACGGTTGGAGCATGGCTGCAGAAGGCTGCTGCCGCTGGCGCCGGGCAACCCGCTGCTGAGCTCTGGAGACGCATGATGAAGGTTACGCGATCGGCTCTGCACCTCCTCGCGGGTACTGCCGCGCTGGTTTCGACCTTTGTCCCCCTGGGCAGCGGGACGGCGCAGGTCTGGCCGACGCGGCCCATCACCATGGTGGTCCCCTACGCGGCGCGGCTATTGCTCGCTAATGGCACTTGCGGCTGGTTATCAGGCGAGCTTCAGGCCGCACTGCGCGACGAAGTGGCGGAAGTCGCGATCGCGGGTGATCAGCGCGACGTCGTGGTCGATGCAGGATTGGGCGATGAGCGCATCGCCAACTCTGGCTTTGAAGCCCTTTCTTAGAACAATCCGGCGCGCGTGCCCTGCGCGTATCCAATAGCCATCGTGAATCTCAAGGATTGGAACTTGCCGAATCTGCTCTTCGATGGCAGTTGAGCTTACCGGGTCACTCAGAATTTCGGTGAGCACGATTGGCGGTAGAACGAGATCGCCACCAGCCAAAGCGCTCGCGAGCCGCTCGGCATCGACTCCCGATCTACCATTGAAATAAGCGACCAGCGAGCTCGTGTCTGCCGCAATCATTTGCGGTCGTATTTTAGCTCATCGCTGGTCATCGAAAATTTCACTTTTCCACGAAGCTTCAGCAGTTCCTGTTGCGCCTTCATGGACGCCAGCTTTTTCAGCGCCACTCTGATGGTTTCAGTCACGCCTGCGCCCGTATAGGCCTGCGCCATGGCGAGGTCGTGCTCAGCCACCTGCACCGTCACTTTGCGAAGCTCACCCATGCCTATCCTTACCAGCGTTCGGGCTGGTATTCAAGCTGGTGATGCATGCTGGCACGATGTTGAGCATAGCTGCAGAAGGCTGCTGCCGCTGGCGCCGGGCACTGGGCTGCCGAAGGGGCGTGTCTGCTTTCACGGAGAGTCTTGGAGGGTAACCGGACGGGCCTCGGGAAGGACTGCCCCACTCGTATCGTGAGGTCGTCAAGACCGCGCAATTAAAGCGTGGTATCGTACCCCAATTGCATGGGCATGACCCGCGTGGAGGGTCACATGGCAATCAACACCCGACGGCGAGAATTCATTGTCGCGCTGAGCGGCGCGGCGGCGTGGCCGTTTGCAGCGCGCGCGCAGCAGCCGCCGATGCCGGTGATCGGGTTTCTCCGCAGCACGTCGCTCGCCGACGCCACGCACCTGGTAACCGCGTTCCGTCAGGGTCTAGAGGAAACCGGCTATGTTGAGGGTCGCAACGTCGCGATCGAATACCGCTCGGCGGAAGATCGCCTTGATCGGCTGCCGGCGCTGGTCGCTGATTTGATCTATAGTCGGGTGGCTGTGATCGTCGGCAACCACAATGCGGCGCTTGCGGCTAAGGCCGCAACCACGGCGGTGCCGATCGTCGTCGTGACCGGGGCCGACCCGGTCAGGGACGACCTCGTCGCCAGCCTCAACCGGCCGGGCGGCAACGTCACCGGCGTTAGCTTTCTCGCCAACGAGTTGGGGGCGAAGCGATTGGACCTGCTGCGCCAACTCGTGCCCAGGGCGGCCACAATTGCCATGCTCGTCAGTCCGGACACTCCTGACACCGAGGCGGAGCGCAGAGACGTGCAAGCTGCGGCGCGAGCAATCGGCCAGCAACTCATCATTCTCGACGTCAACAGCGACCGCGACATCGAGACCGCCTTTGCAACGCTGGTCCAACGCGGCGCTGGTGCGCTGCTAGACGGGACCGGCGCGTTCATGAACTCCCATCGGGAACGGATTGTCGCGCTGGCGGCTCGACATGCGATTCCCGCGATCTATAGCTTGCGCGAATATGTGGCAGCCGGCGGTCTGATGAGCTACGCGGCCAACATCACCGATGCCTACCGCCAGGCCGGCATCTATGCCGGTCGCATTCTCAAGGGCGAGAAGCCGGCCGACCTGCCGGTGATGCAGTCCACAAAGATCGAGTTCGTGATCAATCTCAAGACCGCCAAGACGCTCGGCCTCGACATTCCGCCGACGCTGCTTGCGCTCGCCGACGAGGTCATCGAGTGAACCGCCGCGATTTCATCACGCTGCTAAGCGGTGCAGCGGTCGCGTGGTCGTGCGCCGCTCGCGCGCAGCAGGCAGGCAAGATGCCAAGGGTTGGATACTTGGGCCTTGGCCCTCCCTCCACATACGACATCTGGGTGGAGGCGTTGCGGGCAGGCCTGCGCGACTGCGGCTACGTCGAGGGCAAGACCATCGTTATCGAATTCCGCTGGGCAGACCGGGTCGATCAGCTTCCTAAGCTCGCAGCCGAGCTGGTCCGCATGAATGTGGATGTCATTTTTGCCAGCTCTTCGACCCAGGTCGAGGTCGCCCGACAGGCGACGCAGACAATTCCCATCGTCTTCTCGAACCATGCCGATCCCGTCGGCATCGGGCACGTGACGAGCCTGGCACGGCCCGGCGGCAACATCACCGGGCTGTCGATGCTGCTCACCGAGTTAGCCGCCAAGGAACTGGAAATTTTTACCGAGGCTCTCCCGCAGGTAAGACGGATCGGAGTGCTGTGGAATCCCACGACGCCCTCCCATGTTCCAGCCGTGCGGGCGGTCGAGGATGCTGGCGAAAAGCTCGGTGTGAAACTCATCTTACTGCCGGTGCGGGTCGCCGGGGATTTCGACGCTGCATTTTCGACCATGGCGCGGAAAGGAGCCGCCGGCTTTCTGGTCGTGCCGTCGCCGCTCAGTACATCGCATCGCGCCGCGTTGACGAAGCTCGCCCTCCAGCACCGCATGCCGGCGATGTATGGACACAGGGATTACGTGGATGAGGGTGGTCTCATGAGTTATGGCGCGGACATCGGTGATCTTTATCGGCGGTCGGCTCTTTACATCGACAAGATCCTCAAGGGGACCAAGCCCGCCGACCTGCCGGTGGAGCAGGCCTCTAAATATCAGCTTGTGATTAATCTCAAGACGGCAAAGGCGCTCGGTCTCGACCTGCCGCCGACGCTGCTTGCCCGCGCGGACGAGGTGGTCGAGTGAACTTTTTTGTTGCAGTGCATGAGTCCGGAAGTGACACTGAACAGCGGTCGTTTGGGCTCAGCCTTACGTCCGGTATCGGGGGTGCTGCGGACCTACCATAACTCGGGCGAATGAGTGGAATCGGCGTTAATGACCCCGAGCCGACGTAGACCGGTTTGAAATCCCGCAGCGCAGCACGTCCAGGTGTGATATCGTTTCCTCTGTTGCATGACCCCACGGGAGGGTCACATGGCAATCCATATTCGGCGCCGGGAATTGATAGCCGCGCTCGGCTGCACGGCTGCGTGGCCAGTCGCGGCACGCGCGCAGCAGCCTGAACGTGTGCGGCGGATTGGGGTGCTCACACCCTTGGCAGCAGACGATCCGGAATCGATGGCCCGCATCGCGGCATTCCTGCAGGGGTTGGGCGAATTGGGCTGGGCGGTTGGCCGCAACGTGCGCATCGACTACCGCTGGAGCGCAGGCGATCCCGACCGCACTCGTAAAGATGCGACGGAATTAGTCGCGCTCGCGCCGGACGTAATCCTAGCGACCGGCACACCGGTGACGGCCGCGTTGCAACAGGCGAGCCCTAGCGTGCCGATCGTCTTCGCGCAGGTACCCGATCCCGTAGCCAATGGTTTTGTCGCGAGCCTTGCGCGACCGGGCGGCAACACCACCGGGTTTACTACCTACGACTACGCAGCAAGCGCGAAATGGGTGGAGCTACTCAAGGAGATCGCGCCGGGCGTGACGCGCGCGGCGGTCCTTCGCGATCCCACTATTGCTTCGGGGATCGGTCAGTTAGGCGCGGTCTTAGCAGTCGCGCCATCGCTCGGGATTGAGTCGAGCCCGATCGGCGTGCGCGATGCTGGCGAGATCGAGCGCGCCGTCACCGCATTCGCGCGCGAGCCAAATGGCGGTCTGATCGTGCTGGCGTCACCGCTGTCTATTGTTCAGCGCGAGTTGATCATCGCGCTTGCGGCTCAGCACCGACTGCCCGCAGTCTATGGGTTGCGCTTTTTCGTCATCGACGGCGGCTTGATCTCGTATGGTCCGGATTCCGTCGAGCCATACCGACGCGCGGCCGGTTACGTTGACCGCATCCTCAAGGGTGAGAAGCCCACCGACCTGCCAGTGCAGGCGCCGACCAAATATCAGTTGGTGATCAATCTCAAAACCGCCAAAGCGCTCGGCCTCACCGTGCCGGCGATGCTGCTTGCCCGTGCCGACGAGGCGATCGAATAGGTGCGCCAGGCAAAGCTGGTGCGATCCTGCCGGTGCAAGTCCGGCCCAAGTAAGGGGTAGCGTCCGCTTGGTAGCGAGTGTTGCGTCGCCGCTGGCGACAGCGGTTGCGAAGCGTACGCAGCGATTGCATGGGGTGTGGGATTGAGCCACGAAAGATCGAAAGTTGATCGAGCGTGCAAGCGTGGCGACAATCGACTCAGCGGTCCTCTTGAGGTTCTTTTTCGGAGCCCGTAGGCTTATACTTGTAGGACCGGACCGGTAGCTGCCGCGGCCAATGCTCAGTCGCTGATCGAGAAGATCAAAGCCCTCCCTCCCGAAGGCCTCGACGAGGTCGAGGATTTCGTGGATTTCATCGCGTCTCGCGCGCAAGAGCGCTCGCTCGCGCCGCTGCCGCAGCCAGCGCGGCGACTTTCGCCAAGGTTTGGAGCAATCCCGACGACGACGTCTACGATGCCCTATGAATTCGGCGATTCGTCCTAGCTAATACCGCTTCCATAGCTGATTGAATCGAAGATTTCGCGGGTTTTGGTCGTGGACCGAGGGGGGATTCTGCTTGGCCGTGAGGTGTGATTCGCTAGGGCCATCTGATTCGGAGCGAGCAGATGGTCAAATGCACCAAGAGCCAGGTTCGACGGTTGAAGACGGCGCTGTACTGGAAAGGCGACCCGGCACGGCGTCAGCGCATTCAGATGGTGCTGCTGCGTGAAGGCGGAATGACACAGCCCTCCATTGCCGCGGCGATGGGCGTGTCGCTGAGCACGGTAAACCGTGCCCATATGGCCTACGACGGGGGTGGGCTTGCAGCGCTCAAATCCAAGCCGAGTGGCGGCCGCAAACGCCAGAATATGACCTTGGCGGAGGAGAAGGCCTTGCTGGCGCGCTTTGCCAAGGCGGCCGGAGCGGGGGAGCTGCTGAACATCCACGACATCAAGGCGGCGTATGAAAAGACCATTGGCCACGAAACCAGCAACAGCACAGTCTATAATCTTTTGGTCCGGCACGGCTGGCGCAAACTGATGCCACGCCCGTTCCATCCCAAGCGCAACCTCGCGGCGCAGAACGCTTTTAAAAAAACGGCTTTTCTGATGCTGTGAGGAAAGCCAGACGGGTGGCGGCCAAGCGCGGCCGTCGTTTGCGCGTGATGTTCGCAGATGAAGCCCGTTTTGGGCGCATGAACCGCCCGCGGCCATGCTGGGCGCCGACCGGCATCAGACCCGAGGTCGCCGCGCAACTCATTCGCGAATACATCTACCTATATGGCGCGGTCTGCCCCAAGGATGGAAGATGTGTCTATCTGATCATGCCGGCCTCGGACACCGGGTGCTTTCAGATCTACCTCGACGTTCTGTCCAAGAAATTCCGCACCCAGCACATTCTGTTGGTTCTCGACGGCGCCCCCAACCATCAGTGCGGCATTCTCGCGATTCCCGATAATATCTCGCTTCTGTTCCTGCCGCCCTATTCGCCGGAGTTGAACCCGAAGGAGAACCTGTGGGACGAAATCCGCGAGAAAATCTTCAAGAACTTCGCCCTCAAGTCCATGAACGCAGTGCGCGCGAAGCTCCAGCAGGCCGTCCTCTACATCGAACGCAACCCAAAAATCGTCAAATCCATCACATCCTTCCCTTACATTGCAAAGTCAATCTGATATGGAACCGGTATAAGCTAGCCCCACGGCGCCATGTAGTAGTCGAGCGGATCCCTACGCGCTCGCGCGCTGACTGACCGGGGGCGGCACCAGAAGTGCGCCGAGCCCGCGCATGTCGGCGAGGCCCTCGAGGCGCTGGATCATGTCGGCGAGCCGCGTCGCGTGCGATCTCGGCAGGGCGCGCGCCACGCAGTTGTCGAACTTCTCGCGCAGCCGCTCCGCCGGCAGTGGATTGGCGCTGGTGCGTCCCAACGCCTGGTCGACCTTGCCGAACACGACCTTGCCGTCGACACTCGTGACCTTCACCTCCGCGCCGAGGTGATTGTCGGCGGGGAACTGTGCGGTGGTGTAGGCCGCGGCATGCACCCGTGGCAGGACTGCGCGCACGGCCGGATCGCGAAAAGCTTCGCCTTCAAAATTCTCGATGCGGATGGCGCGGTCGGTCAGCGCGCGCGCGAGGCAATATTGCACGCTGAACTTCGCCTCGAGCGCGCTCTGCGGGTCCGGCCGGTCGGTGTGCTCGAGACGCCGCGCGTGCGTCCACGATTCGATCCGCGCGACCTCTCCTGGCTGCAGGTCGTGGTGGCGCACCAGGTCGAGCATCACGTCGAGAGCCGGATGGGTGCTGCCGCAGCAGGGATATTGCTTGATCGCGATGCCGGGCTCAACGATGTCGAACGGCGCACCCCAGTGCCTCAGCATGCGCGCGACGTCATACGTTCCAGCCCCATTGAAGGCTTCGAGAAAGCCCTGGCGGTGCTCAAACGCGTCGGTATTCGCACTGAAACCCTCCGCCGCCAGCAACGCAGCGAACAGGCCGTTGCGCGCGCAATGGCCGACGTGCAGCGGCTTGGTCATGGTGCCGAAATTCGCCTTGATGCCGGACGCGAGCGAGGAGGCGATGGCGAGCGCGGTTGCGGTGCGCCGCGCGTCAAGGCGCAGCAGGCGGCACGCGGCCGCCGCGGCGCCGTGCACGCCCAAGGTCGCGGTTGCATGCCAGCCCTTGGCGTAGTGGTGAAAGTTGACGCCGAGCGCGAGCTTGCACTCGGTCTCGAAGCCGGCGACGTACGCGACGATGAAGGCGCGCCCGTCGACTAGACGCTCATCGGCGAGCGCAAACAGGGCCGGCAGGATCGGCGCCGACGGATGCCCGCCCAAAGTGTTGTTGCAGTCGTCGAAGTCGAGCGCATGCGCCGCGGTGCCGTTGATGAGTGCCGCGTCGAGTGCGTTGGTGCGGTCGGCGGAGCCGAACAGGAGGCTTGAGCCTCCGTGGGGCGGGACCACCCGGCCGACGATCCGCGCCGCTGGCTCGCCGCTGCCGGCCAGCGTGACGCCGATCGTATCGAGAATGCCGACCTTGGCCCAATGCACCGCATCCGCGGGCAAGTCCTCGAAACGCAATGCGGCCGACCGCCGGGCGAGTTCGTGCGCGAGCTGCATGACTATTGCCTCCCTGTGGCGGCGGCTGCGGCGTTCGTGCCGGCAAGTCTGCCGAATACGGCGCCGGACACAAGGCCGGTTCCGCTCGGATAGTTGAAGTAGAACAGGCCGCCGATCATTTCGCCAGCGGCGTAGAGGCCGGGGATCGGCTGGCCGATGAGGTCGAGCACCTGGCCGCTCGCCGAATCGATCCGCACGCCCCCGAACGTGAAGGTAATCCCGCAGGTCGTGGCATAGGCCTCGAACGGCGGCGCATCGAGCCGCTGCGCCCAGTTGGTCTTGGGCGGATCGAGGCCGTGCGTGCCGCGGCCGTCCTTGATGGTGTGATCGAACGGCGCCTCGGTCATCACCGCATCGTTGAAGGCGCGCACGGTCGCGAGGAACGCCTGCGGGTCGACGCCGTCGAGCCGGGTCGCCAGATCCTCGAGCGTGCCGGCGGTGACCTTGGTCATCTGCTTCATGCGGTATTCCGGACGCAGCAGCGGCTTGACCTTGGCATCAAAAACCTGCCAGGCGAACTGGCCGGGCTGCTTCAACACTTCGCCGCCGTATTTGGCGTAGGTGAAGGAATGAAAATCGAGGCCCTCGTCGACGAAGCGCTTACCGTGCGCGTTGATCAGCAGGCCGAAAATGTAGCTGTGCTTCTGGAACTGGTCGCCGATGCTCTTGTCGCCAAACTCGGGCGCGTAGCGGTCCCAGCCGGTGGCGTGACAGCCAGACCAGTTGCCGTAGGGCGCCGCGCCGATGTCGAGCGCCATGCGCAGCCCGTCGCCGACGTTGAAGCGGGTGCCGCGCACCTTGGCGAGCTCCCAGCCAGGACCGAGATAGCACGCGCGCCATTTGGGGTTGGCCTCGAACCCGCCGCACGCCAGCACCACCGCGCGCCCGGCGAACTCCACGAACCTGCCGTTTCGCCTCGCCCGCACGCCGCTCACGCGCTCGCCGTCGTAGATCAGCGCCACCGCGCGGGTGTCGTAGCTGATCGCGATGCCCGCACCTCGGCGATGAACTTGCCGAAGTCGGCGGGCGAGCCTCGAAATGCGATGACGCCCAACTCGGCAAACCGCGCCTTCATCTTGGGATCGGCGAGGGCCGCATTAATCTCCTTGTTGAGCTTGTCAACAATCTCAGCCGGCGTGTTTCTCGGCGCGCCGATGCCGGTCCAGAAACTAAAATCGTAGCCCGGCACGAATTCGGCCACCATTGGGATGTCCGGCAGCACCGGCGAGGGCGTCGCGGCCGTCACCGCCAGCGCACGAGTTTTGCCGGCCCTGACGTATTCGATCGATGATGATATTGAGGCAAACATGACCTGCACCTGTCCGCCGAGCAGATCGACAAGCGCGGGGCCGGCGCCTCGATAATGCACAGGCACGAGGTTGACGCC
This sequence comes from uncultured Alphaproteobacteria bacterium, assembly GCA_963841705.1. GTDB lineage: Bacteria > Pseudomonadota > Alphaproteobacteria > Rhizobiales > Xanthobacteraceae > VAZQ01. The sequence continues at coordinate 1,818 of CAWJDY010000035.1, read as the reverse complement.
CGTCATCATCTTGAACAGTTCACCGGCAATATGGTTTCCGGAACCGATGCCGGCCGACGCCATGTTGATCTTGCCGGGATTGGCTTTGGCGTGGGTAATGAACTCGGGAACCGTCTTGAACCACAGCGAGGGATTTACCTCTATGACAAAGGTTTCGCGACTAAGGCCAGCAACCGGCGCGATGTCGCGGATAAAATTGAACTTGAGATTTCCGTAGAGCGTCGCGTTACTCGCGTTCGGAAAACCAGCCAGCAGAAGCGTATAGCCGTCAGGGGGCGCATTCACGACGGCCTCGGTGGCGATATTTGTGGCGGCCCCCGGCCGGTTCTCGATGACGAATTGCTGGCCAAACCGCTCCGACAGCCATTGACCTATCAGGCGTGCCATTATGTCCATGCCACCAGCGGGGGCAAAACCGACAATGATGCGCACCGGCCGCGCCGGATAAGTATCCGCGTTTGCGGTCCGTAAGATAGTTGGGAACGCGGCCGCGCCCGCTGCCAGATGCAAGAACTTACGGCGGGGAAGTTTCATTGCTTTCACCCCTGGCGTCGCACGTCACGGCCACACGGGGCGGTGATAGCCAAGCGGAACTGAGGGTCGCGCCCAGTACGGCGGGGTTTCCGACAAATGCACGGCTGGCTTGAGATGGCTGAGCCGGCCAGATGGTGTCTCAGTTACCGTCGACCAACGTTCCAGTTCGCTGGCGGTGAACTCGGCAGGTATATCCCTAAGCGCCGCAGCCGGCACTTCGCCGAGATCGACGATCCACTTGCCGACCTGAGCGAGAGAGATCCGTACCAGCCAGCTGCCACCTTCCCGCGTCCGGCGTGCCAATGCCACCATCGCGCCAAATGCCATTAAGTAACCGGTGCAATAGTCGATCGCCGAGACCGGGTAGAATTGTGGCTCCGGAGTCTTGCCCGGGATGCTCTCCGCCTGACGTATCGTCATGCCGCTGACGGTTTGCACCACCGTGTCGAAGCCGCGTCGCGACGCCCATGGGCCGTCATGACCGAAGGCACAGAGCGAAACGTAGACGAGCCCAGGCCGGATCGCAGCCAGTTCCTCCGGCGACAAGCCGCGGTTGGCCAAGGTGCCAGGACGATATCCTTGCGAGAAGACATCTGCCTTGCGCACCAGCCCGCGCAGGATATCGAGATCGCCCGGCGCGCGCAGATCGAGTTCGGCCGAAAGCTTACCGTGCCCAGTATCCCATTCCTGGTACCCAAGGCTGGGCAGATGTGCGCCGGTGATCTTCATGACGTCAGCACCGTGTTCGGCGAGCGTGCGGGCACAAGTCGGTCCAGCGAGGACGCGGGTAAGGTCGAGGACGCGGATGCCCGAGAGTGGCCGATCACCGGTCGGCAGCGGCTCGGAGGCGCTGTCGCCGATGCGCATGATCTCCATTAGCGGCAGCGCTGCGACCGCAGCAGCTTGCGGATGTCTCGCCCATTCCGCCTGCGTCCGCGCCATGCCGCCGGCGCCCTTTGCAGCAATGATCGCCTCCTCGAGGTCGGCGGCGTTCCAGGTGGCAACTGCGCGCGCCACTGCGTCGCGATCCTCCGCTACGCCGAGCACGCCGAGCGCCGCCGCGCGATGATTGGGAAAATTGCAGTGGAGATAGGACCAGCGCCCGTCCCGGGTAGGATAGAAGCCCATGATAGTGTTTCGCGCGGATGAAACTCCTGTGCCGGCAAGCTGAATGTAGTGGCTGCTGCGCAACGCAGCTGTGGCCTGGCGAAGATCAACTGTCACTCGCTGACGCCGCCCGGTACGAGCCTGCCACAGCTCCGTGGCCGCGAGCCCGGTCGCAGC
>CAWJDY010000034.1:0-48302 GCA_963841705.1 uncultured Alphaproteobacteria bacterium | reverse complement strand
TTAAGCGTTTATCGGCGCGCGTGAGCGAAGCGTCAAGAGGTAAAAAGTTACCCGATATCAGGCCGTTACGTCATCAATTTTGGTCGATCTGTGGCCGCGCGAGGCGGAAATTCAACGCCGCTCCTTGATGCCTCCGGTGAATGCGATAGGGTCACTGGCGAGAACCCGTCCTGCGCAAACCTAGGCAGACTTCCGCCCAAGCCCAACTCTGCGCCAACACTGTGCGCGCCTGGCGAGTGCGGCCCGACGCACCACGATGCCTTGGGCCGTCGGCTGCGGTAGTCGTTATTGGTGGCGCCTAATTGAACCAGAACGCCGAAAGATAACGACGGGCGCCTTTGTAATCCAAAATAGCTAGGGGCTCGTAATCTTTTTCTTCCGAATCTCGCAGCAGCAGATTGGTCAAATTGTCGAGCATGAGCCACTGTCCATCTTGATGGACCGCGGCGACCATATGGTCCTCACTGTGTCGTTGATTGAATACGATCGCGAGCCTGATGTGGTCTGGGGGGATTCCGGCCAATCGAGCTGCCGCATACTTGGCAATGGAGTAAGACTTGCAATCGCCATTTCTCATCTTGATAGCTTCAAGTGGACCGGCCCAGTCCCCAGGGGAGGGCTTGATCAAAAGATTGATCGATCTGTTGAGGTGGCCGAGCAGAGCTTTACCCTGATTCTCACGAGCCTCCTCGACGATTTTCATAAGCGTGGATACTGATGCACAAGAGGTATTCCTGTGCTCAATGCAAGCCTCAAAGTAACTTCTATCGAGCAACATCTGGTCTCGTAGGAATTCCCAGATTCCGAAGAGAGGAGCCTCTTTGTCGAGCTCGACCGTGTGATTTCCGAATGGGTCACTCGGGCGGTCGGCCGCGGAGGTTGGTACCCCCAAACATGCGAAAATTGTGATCGCCGTTACGAATACCGCTGCATGCATGGTCAGCACATCGTCACATCGCAAAAGCGCTGGTGTCATGAAGCGCACGGTTTACAGTAACGGCAAGGCGCACAATTAGCCCTATCTCTGTTCTGGGCATCCAGGTACTTACTTAGCCTGTCTGCTGTCGTTTTTCTTGGTTCGGATTGCTGCGACTAGATCGTTTTTGCTGTCACAGGGAAGACGGACTCGCTTCAGCTCGCCCCGCGAAAATTGCGCAACACCAAACAGGCGCCGCCACCGCGTTGGATGGCTGCGCACAGCCTGTTGGCATCCTCACGGGTTTCCGCTCCCGCGCGCACTTGATAAAACGTCGGCGTGCCTGCGCGGCTAAGCGTAATACTCAGAATACTTGGGTCGTGACCTGCCAAGATCCCACCATAACGCTTTGCCACTGTTGCGTAAGCGGCGAGCGCGCGCTCGCGGGAGTAACCGGCACTCAGCTGGACGCCCCAGGGACTTGCGCTAACCAGATCGATCCGCTCCTGCAGTTTTTCCACGAATGGGTTCGGGGCGCGGCGTAACAGAGCCATCAGCTGCCGGCAGTTCGGCGTGCTGGCCCCACTGGGTTCGCCCTTCGTCCCCTTCGCCCACTCCTCGGTGGCCAGGACGTAATGACGAGTCTCGGCCGGCAGCGTGCGTGCTCCCCTGATCCAGTCGCGCACGCGTTGCGGCCCGGCATTATAGGCAGCAGCGGCAAGTCCGAGATTGCCGAACTGGCCCCTGAGCTCGCGCAGGAATTGCGCCGACTTGGACAGCGCCTGGACGGGGTCGAAGGGGTCGAGCAGGCCGCGCTCTGCCGCGGTGCGGGGCATGAACTGGGCAATGCCCTGGGCACTGTCACCGCTTCGGGTGCGCGGGCCCACAGCATCGGCCTGGAATTGGCTTTCCTGCCAGATCACGCGGGCAAAAAACTCGAGCGGCAGCTCGTTCGCGCGTGCCTCCGATTCGATCATCAGGCACATGGACTCGCGCGAATCGGGTGCTGCGCCTGCATCCTTGTGGGCGACAGCCGATGGCACGGCGAGATGGGAAGAACCCGACTGTGCTCGCGTAGACGCGCTTGGCGCAGATATAGCCAGCAGCATAAACGCAACAATAAATTGCTGGGTTGGGTGCATGGAGAAGGCCGCGACCACCGAATGGTGGCTCAACTTACGGCATCAAAACAGGAAATTGCAGCCGGCGAAATGGGCTGGTCATTTGGCGTGCAGGGCGAGAGGGCGGGGCGGCCTCCGATAGCCCCAGAGCTTGAAAAGGCCATCCGTGTGAGGCTCTGACCACGGCAGAGTGAATCCGCCGAATATTCAGCGGATCAGCGGCCGCCGGCCGCCCTACAGGAAATGTTGGGTGGGTTCGGGGCTCCCCCGTTCAAAAGCTCAAGGCCAATAAGTCAACCACTCCCAATCCGATTACTAGCATCACGAGGGCGACGATATCGTACTCAAGCCAATTACGCCTAAACATGGTCCATCCTCTCTTCAACGCCACGTTGTTTCTTGTTGAGTGCACCGGTAGTCCGGGGACAGCGCGCCTCAAGATGCGCATCTGGTCAACTGAGCCTAGCGCCGGGGCGCCACTCACCATGCCGGTTCGAGCGCCTTCGCCGGCAAAAATGCAGCAACTGCCGCGACATGCGTGCCGGGTTTTGCGCGAATTACGTCCGCACTTGTTGGGTCGGCAATTGAGGTCGCCAACAGGATCACGGCCAATGCAAAACCGAACGCGCCAATGGCAAAGCAGGAATTTTTGCACATGTGAGCCTCCACTTCCGGTCCTGGGGGGAAGCAACAGCGGGCCCCCTCAGCAGGGAGCCTACAGCGGTCATGTCCAGAAAAAGTGATGCACATCACAAAAATGCGGTTTCTAGACCGATAGACGGCACGTCCCATCTCTACAGGGTTGGGGCGTGCCGCTCGGGCGTGCAAATGCTGATTCCTTGCCGTAGCGGCGAAGTCGCGGTCCCGAAAGCCCAAAAAGCGCATTTTTGTGATGCCCATCACAAATTGCGGGGCTGAGCGCGCTAACTTTACCCAGGTCGGAGGGCTGAGGAGAGACAGAGGAGGGCCAGATGCTGCGCTGTTTCTCGAGGCTTTTAAGCCGCGTCGCCGTTCACCCACTGAGCTTGGCCGTCGCGGCTCTCATTGCGACGACAGCGCCCGGGCTTGCCGGACCGGTCGCACTGGTGGAAAACGTCGTTGGGTATACCGGACCTCAGGTCATGGACTATCTCCACGACGGCCAAGTCGTTCGGCTGGGACCCTATGACACCATCGTGCTGAGCTACCTGAACTCATGCGTCCGGGAGACAATCACTGGCGGAATTGTAACCGTAGGCATCAACCACAGTGACGTCCAAGGAGGTAACGTTACGCGCAGCAAAGCAGATTGCCCTGACAGGATGTCCTCGCTGACCCGTAACAGCGAACTTGAGTTTGCTGGACGAGTTTTTCGCGGGCTCACGCCGCAGCAATCTGGCCTTTCGGTCTATAAATGAAGGAATTCAACCGGCGTTCGGGGACGGCTCGGCAACTCACACATCGTGCGATCACCGGAGATGGGCGCTGCTTCGCTACTCGATAACCTCGTCGGCGCGCGTAAGCAGCGTTAGTGGAACCGTAAGGCCGAGCGCTTTAGCTGTTTTTAAGTTGATTACCAGCTCGAATTTGACTGGCGACTGCACAGGAAGCTCGCTCGGGCTCTCGCCCTTCAGGATCCTGTCAGCATAAGTCGCCGCGCGACGATAATTGTCGACTATATCGTTGCCGTATGAAAGCAACCCCCCATGCTCCGCGAAGGCGCGAAAAAAATAAACTGCGGGGATTCGGTAGGCAGCAGCCATCGACGTAACGTCCGTCAAGTGCGCGAACATGAATCCGTCCGGCATCACCATGAGTCCGTGGTTGGGCTGCATTGCCTGTCCTGAAATGGTACTCTCCAGCTCCGCTCTATCTCGGATGGGCGCTGGAACAGGCTCTAGACCAAAAGATGGAGCAATCGCCCGGAGCTCCTTGAGGTAGTCTTGGATATAAGGGGCGGCCAGCGGGTTGAACATTGCAGCGACCCTCGTCACCGACGGAGCAGTCGCCTTGAGCAGCTCGAGCCACTTGCCGGTGACTGCGGGGTCTACGTTGACGAAGCCGGTGATGTTGCCGCCCGGCCTGGGTAAGCTGGCCACAAACCCGCTGCCAACCGGATCAATCAGGTTCCCGAATATGATGGGGATAGTGCGGGTCTCTTGGAGTAGCGACGTAGTGGTCACCGCGCTTGATGAAAGAATGAGATCGGGCTGTCTCGCGACCAGCTCGGTCGCAAATCGTTTTATCGTTTGCGGATCGGAGGTGGCCCAGCAATAGTCCAGTTGAACGTTGCTGCCCTCCGTCCATCCGAGCTTGGCCAGACCCTCGCGAAACGCCGCAGCAAAGATCTGTCCCTTTGCATCGTTTTCAGCATACATCATCAACATGCCGATCCGACGTACCCGGCCAGCTTGCTGCGCGAACGCCACGCATGGCCCGACCAGGCCGCCGAGCAGCAGCACTAGTTCGCGACGATTAAATCCACCAGATTGCATCCAATCCCTCAACAGCCGGAAGAGTATTGCAGAATGTAAAGGCCAAATCAGCGGCCCATTAGCGAATATAGCGACACCACGTCAATCGCCAGGGTCACTGGATGTCCAACTCCCAGTGGCTCATTGGAAATTGCTTTGGGTTGCAACGTCGGCGACATACAGAGTCGCAATCGTAATTGCGATCATTGCTAGGTAGAAGAATAGCAAGCAAATTCCGATCGCTTTTTGCCACCTGGTAAGACCTACTGTGTCTTGTGTTTCTGCTTGACCTGGTGGCGGTACCTTTCCGGTGGCAACCATGACATCCTCCAACATTTGACGGACGCAGAAACAGCACTGCACCGATCATCGCTCCGGACGCAGGGGAGTGAGGCCGAACAGTCATTGCAATACCCTGCTGCTAATACTTCACGGTCACGTGCCGCACTGTTCGGTTGCCGAACAACACGATGGCACCGACTGGGATTATGAAGCTCAGGACCACGGTCCAGATCAGCAGCGGCTTAAGCTCCGCATATTGCCCGCGCCCCACCACAAAGATGTCATTGAGATATTTCGTCTGCAACTGTGAGGCTACCAGCGCGATGTTCATCAGCGAAGCCATCAGCGCGAACCAGGTCGCGCGATGTCCGGGCGGGGCATAATACGCGGTCAAAGTAAGCAATGGTACCATGCTGAGCTGCGTAAACGGTGAGGATGCCGCGGCGTCGACGAAGGCGATGCTGCGGGCGCCAAAGCCGAATACGGCTTGGGTCCATTGGTGCACACCGTAAACCAGCGCAATATTGGGAATTGCCAGTACCGTACCCGCCACCGCGATCCAGAGCAGCGTTTTGGTTACGGAGGATTCGGTCAATTGCCGGCAGAAAATCCACATCACCGCGATCGACAGGATGGCGCCGGTCTGGCGCAGCGTTCCGTAGAACGCGGCATCGAAATGGAGCTCGTCGAGCGTCCACCAAAAGAAGCCGTCGCCGACGGTCGGTGCGGCGCGGAATGCGAACACGATGATCGTGGCGGCGAGAATACCCATCCTGGTCTTGTGGTCGAGCTCGGCCGTGACCAGCACCAGCATATAGCAGACCACGGCCACCGAGATGATGAAGACGATCTCCTGCCCGAACGGAATGCCGCTGACGCCGAGCACCATTACGACTATGCCGAATACAATACCACCACCGAGAATCCGCCAGTCGATCGGCCGCCGTTCCATGGTCTCGGTGCCGCGCAGGAACACGCCGGCCACCGAAATCACCGGGATAGTCAGGGCGAGGAGGAAAACATTCTGACGCGACATGAAATTGGCGAGCCACCCGGAGAGGCCGGCGACGGCCAGGACGCCAGCCGAAACCGCGAGCCGCCCTATCACCTGCACCATCCCGAGCTCTGTGCGGACTCTCTCATCCGGGCGGTCGTTGCCCGCGGCATCGGTGCGCGGAACCACCTCCGTCGACATCGCATCCGCGACGACATCCTGAACCACAGTGCCGATCACCATCAGCATTGAGCCGAGCACGAAGAGCTGGTCGGGACCGGCGAAGGTGAGCCAACGGCCCGCAGCGCCAGCAAGGGTCAGGATGCCGGCAGTCATCAGCAGCGCGCCTGCGATGATGTACGATTTCCGTTGCGAGCCGAAGATCGGCACGGCGTCGACGAGCTCCCCGAAAACCATTTTCACGGTCCAAGGCAGCGTGAACCAGACGCCGAGTCCGGCGAGTTGTGCGGGCGTAAACGACAGGCTCTCTTTGATCCACAAATCGCGTGTGACGTCGATCAGACCGAGCGTGCCGTAGGCGAAATAGACCATCACCACCGGCACGTAGTTCAGCTGGAACGCCCGGATCGGCCGGGTGATGCTCTCGCGCCACGGCCATCGTATGCCGACTACAGGCGCGGCCCCTCCGGCTGGTGCAGGCGGAAAGGTTTCCGTCATTGGAGCTGCGATTTCATTACATGGATCAAGTGCCGAGACATCTTAACCGTCGTCGGGGACAAACATTTTCGAATCTGGAGCGGATGCAAAACCCGGAAGGCTACGACTGACCATAAGCCCCTCAAACGTGGTCTGTTGAAAGTTTTGCGACGTGATCAGTACTTCGGTAGTGTGCAGAGCGCAATGCTCACTCGGTAGTGACAAACTCCGGCGCGCGATTGAGGACCGGGACGCTGTCCGGCGTCTCGATAATCTCTTCCCGCGTGCGAAAATGATCGCCTTGAAGTGCATTGAGTGTCACCCACAGCACAAGGTTTTCGTCACCCTCTTCGAGCCGCAAGCCGCGAGCGCGCGCAGAATCAAGCTTGCGCAGGATGCGGCAGGAGCAGTGCGAGCAACTCGGCAGCCCTCTTCCTCTCACACCTCTTGAAACTCGACTGACGGACATCCATATTCCATCCGTGGAGATGGTACATGGATGGCGCTCGGATGGCCGATAGTGTGCAGCAGCTGCGACCAAAGCCGGGTGACAGCGAGAAGATCACGATCAATCTGGGATACGTCGACCTCGGCCACATCGACTTGATGGTTCAGGAGGGCTTTTACTCGAACCGGACCGATTTCATTCGCACGGCGATCCGCAACCAACTCGAGCGCCACACCGACGTCGTCAAGAAGTCCACGGCCCGAAAGGGTCTGGACCTTGGTCTGCGGCACTACAGCAGCGCGGATCTCGAGGCGGCGCGTGCGGCTGGACACATGCTGCACATCCAGGTGCTGGGCCTCGCCAGTATCGCGCTGGACGTAACCCCTGAGCTTGCGCGCGACACAATCGCCTCGATCGCCGTGCTGGGAGCGTTGCACGCCAGTCCGGCGGTCAAGGCCGCTCTTGCCGACAGGATACGGTGATGCGATCCGTGCAAGGAAGCTCAAGACATGAATGACATGCTCAGCTCGGACAAGATGGTCGAAGCCACGCGCCTCACCCGCGCAGGCCGGCTGACCGAAGCGACGGCACTGCTTTTGCGCACGCTCCTACCCGAACCGCCGCCGGATATGACAGGCAGCACCGTTGATGACAGCGGCTCTGCCGGACGGGGAGCGCCAAGCATTGGCGCGACAAACTCCGAGGAGACAGATCGTCAGCCATCTTCGCGCGTCGGCAACGGTCGAGCGGCATCCCGGCCATTGGCAAGCGCGGCCACAACCGCTCAACCGCACATGCTCCGCAGGCTGAGAGATTTGCTCCGGATCGGACGCCTGGGCTCCAGGCTCGGATTACAGGGATTGGTGCAGCCGGTCCCCGTGCCCACACCGGATATCGTGCCGCAGGGCGGAAAGTTTATCGAGGCGAGGTACAGCAACGCAGCGGGCAGGCGTGCCTACAAACTGTACATACCCAGCGGCTATCGCGGGCAGGCGTGCCCTTTGATAGTCATGCTGCACGGCTGCACGCAGTCGCCTGACGATTTCGCCGCCGGCACGCGCATGAACCTGATCGCCGAAGAGCAGACATGCCTGGTCGTCTATCCCGCACAGCCCACCGCGGCGAACGCAGCGAAGTGCTGGAACTGGTTTCGCCCGAGTGACCAGCGACGCGGTCAAGGTGAACCTTCGCTGATCGCGGGGATCACCCGGCAGGTCATGCGCCAGTATTCCATCGATCCGCAACGCGTCTACATTGGTGGACTGTCGGCTGGAGCGGCCGCGGCCGCGGTGATGGGTGCGACCTACCCCGATCTGTATGCGGCGATCGGCGTGCATTCCGGACTTGCCTGCGGGGCCGCCAAGGACCTGCCATCTGCGTTCGCCGCCATGCGGCAAGGTGACTTGCCGGCTTCTGCCGAATTTGCCGACATTTCGACGGTCCGGGATCGCGGGCCAGCTGTGCCGACCATCGTTTTTCATGGGGATCGAGACAACACGGTGCATCCGCGCAACGGCAATCAGGTCATTGCGCAGAAGAGCACCGCGAATTTGCAAAAGCACGTGCAGCGCGGCCGGGTGCCCGGAGGACATGCCTACACCCGCACCATTCATAGCGACCCGAGCGGGAGGGCAGTGCTTGAACACTGGGAGATCCATGGTGCCGGACACGCCTGGTCGGGAGGCAGCCCCGCTGGCTCCTACACCGATCCGCGCGGGCCGGACGCCGCGCGGGAGATGCTGCGCTTCTTCCTCGAGCACTCGAATTCCACGGCCGCATCGTGACGCGGTAACGCGCCCGGTTAGAAGTTCGTTTCATTGGTCTTATGCGCGGTCGATCCTCTGAGCGCGAACGAACTCGAAGGCAACTGGCAGGAGTCGCCCCCCTTGAGCCATGCTGACGACGTACGAGCCTTTTCGCCGCCGTCCTCCGCGGCCGAGAACATGACCTGTCAGTTGCTGATCGCGGGCGGTGGCCTTTCCGGACTCAGCGCGGCAGAAGCGGCGATGCAGCAGGGGCTCGATGTCATTGTCATCGAGAAGGGCGTGTTTGGCCAGCAGGCGGCCTCTGGCCTCAACGCAGGGCAGTTTCTCACAGGCTGGGCCAAGCCCGTCCCTTCCATGCTCGCGGAGCTGGCGCAGCAGGAGCGGGAGAGGGGACTGCGCGGCGAGCAGGCGCAAGTGCAGGCCCAGCGCCGAGTGAGGGCTTTCCTGCGGCGCACGGTCGAGGGATGCCAGCGGCTTTCGGCACTCGATCATGCATACAATCTGCGCGCCTCGGTGCACCACGGCGTGGCCATCGCTGCTGCGAGCAATGCGGACATGGCCAACCTCAAAGCCAGCTATGACTTCATGAAGAACAGCAATTTCAGCGCCATGATGCCTCCGGCCGAAACGTCTCGGCGGCCGTTTTATCAAGCTCTCGACGCGGGCGAGCTCACGCAGCGCTGCAGCACCGCCGATGACCTCTATGCCGGCGGGATCGTAGATTTCTTCGGCGGCAGCTTTCGCCCGCGTAAACTGCTGCACGAATTGGCGCGATGCCTGCACAAGCGAGGCGTGCGCTTCTTTCAGAATACCGAAGCCCAGGCGCTCGACTTTGTCGACAATCACATGACGGTCTTCTGCGAAAACGGGGCGGCCATTCGCGCGAACGCGCTGTTCATGGCCAATGCCTACGCCAGGCACATCAATGGTGACATTCAGGAACGCACCATCTTTACGTACAACTACGTGGTGGAGGTGGAATTGCGGGACGGAGCCAGCGTCCTCACCGCCGAAAAGGTCTTGTCCGATACGCGCGATCCCTGCTTTTACGCACGCCGTGACGGCAGACGCTTGTACATGGGGTACGAGGAGACGGCTGAAACGTCACCTGAGATCACGCATGGTGTTGCGCGCAGAACCCTGGAAGAGGGACAAAAGGTGTTTCCCGCGCTGCGCACGCTCTCCGAGCATGATATCAAGAACGCCTGGTCCGGCGCCATCTATTACACGCTCGATGACTACCCCTTTGTGGAGCGCCGGCACGGCGGCCGCGTGATCACCTTCGCCGCGCCTTCAGATCACGGCAACTCGCTGGCAACGAGGGTCGGGCAGCTTGTCGGCAACTTTCTTGCCGCTTCAATCCTTGGTTCAAGGAGCGCCGAGGACAATCGCCGGCGGCGACGCGAGGCACGGCGGTTGCGCCTGTTTGAAGGTTTTCCGAAGGGCCTGCGCCTGCGCCCGGGGATGCGCTATCAGGAAGCTGCATCCCCCGGTCCTCCCAAGCCGCCGTCAACCGGCTCGTAGGCGCGCACCGCTGCGTGAGGCATGATGGGGCGTCACATCACCCAGCAGATTATCGGCACCATCCTCTGGCTCCTGATCGCCGCATATGCCGCGGTCACGGTCATACCGGATGCGTTTCCCCGCCTGCTCGCATCGCCGTTCAACGTGCCGGCAGCAGTTCTGATCTCGCTGAGTTTCGGGCTCATTCACGGCGCGCTCCGCTACGGCATCGGCGGGATTGCCGTCTTCCTGGCGCTGTGCCTCGGGATCAGCAACGTCATGGAAAACATCGGCGTGCTGACCGGGTTTCCCTTCGGACATTATCACTACACGGATGTGCTCGGACCCAAGCTGTTTCTCGTGCCGTTGCTGATCGGCTCGGCCTATTTCGGCACCGGCTATCTCAGCTGGGTGCTGGGGAACGTGCTGCTGCGAACGGACCGGCGGAGCGACGGGCTGGCCACCTTCGTCGTTCCGCTCATTGCAACTTTCATCATGGTCGGATGGGATCTCTGCTTCGATCCGATCACCTCAACCATCTCCGATATGTGGATCTGGGAAAACGGTGGCGGTTATTTCGGCGTGCCGCTCACCAACTTTCTGGGCTGGTACCTGACCGTATACATCTTCCTGCAACTGTTCGCAGTCTATCGCGCGCGGCGCCCAGTGCCCGCGGTCGTCTCGCTGCCGCGCGGATATTGGTATCAGCCCTGCGTCTTCTTTGCCGTCATGGCGCTGGATTATCCGGCGGCGTATTTTGGCGCGCAGAATATCGCGGTACTGGACGCGACCGGCCGGGTCTGGCAAACCGGCGACATCCACGAGACCGCTGCGATCGTGAGCCTCTGCACCATGCTGTTCGTCGCCTTTGCGAGCTTCGCCGTCGTTCTGCTGCGCGAGACGCAGAATGAGGAGCCGACGCCCGGGCAAAAATAGCGCGCGTTTCGGCGAGATGTGATCCCTGGATCCGGCCTTGCCCCTCTCCGCTCGGATTAGCAAAACTAGAGCCGTAAGTGCCGACCTCGATTGAAATTGCGAAACATACGCTCCTTCTGGGCGGGATCATCCTCGCCCTGGGCACGGCTACCGGTCTCATCGCTCAGAAGGCGAAAATACCCGATATTGCCGTTTTTCTAATCGTCGGGATGACCATGGGCCCGCACGTGCTCGGGCTGATCGACATCAAGGCAGACTCGGCACTGAACCAGATCATCCTGCTGTTCGGCGCCAGCTACATTCTCTTCGATGGCGGCGCCTCGCTGCAGCTCAAGATCCTGAAGCAGGTCTGGATCACGATTGTGGCGCTCGCCACGGTCGGCGTCGTGATCACCGCCGGCCTCACCGGCATTGCCGCGTATTGCGTTCTCGGCGTTCCTTTGATCGCAGCGCTGCTCCTGGGTGCGACGCTCGTCTCGACCGACCCGGCGACGCTGGTTCCGATTTTCCAGCAGGTCAACATTCGCGCCCGCGTGGCGCAAACGGTCGTGAGCGAGTCGGCGTTGAACGACGCCACGGGGGCAATCACCACCTTTGCAGTGCTGGCACTGGCCTTGGGGAGCGGTGAATTCTCGTTGACGGCATCGCTAGTCGATCTGGTCAAACAGTTGAGTATCGGCATTGTTGCCGGCGTCGTCCTCGGATACCTGGCCGCACTGCTCATCGCGCATGAGCGCTGGGGATTCCTCGCCGAATATGCGCCGGTGGTGACGCTAGCGGCGGTCATTGGCGCCTATCTAGCGGCCGACGATCTACAAGCCAGCGGATTCACCGCGGTTTTTGTCTTTGGCATCGTGCTCGGAAACCAGAGCTCTTTCGGCTTGCGCATGCAAACCGGTGAGGCAGAAAGACTGCAAGAATTTGTGACCACCACCGCATTCATCATGCGCCTGTTCATCTTCATCTTGTTCGGCGCCCAGATCGACTTCGCAGCCGTTGGCCAATACCTGGGGGGCGGCATCCTTGTGGTCATTCTGTTCATGTCGGTTGTCCGGCCGGTCACCGTGTTCCTCTGTGCGCTGCCGGACCGGCGAGCGCGGTGGAGCTTGAACGAGATGTTGTTCATGTGCTGGACCCGCGAGACCGGTGTCATTCCGGCTGCACTGGCCGGCCTCTTGCTGGGCATGAAGGTGCCGGGTGCGCAAATGATTGCATCAGTTACCTTCATCGCCGTCCTCATGACGATCCTGATACAGGCGCCGACGACAAAATGGCTGGCGAGCAAACTGGGCCTGTTGGAGGACGGGCACCTGAAGGGCGGTAATCCCCGTGTCTGAGCTTGCGGTAAGCCATCTCGTGGTCGTGGTGTCCATTCTCGCAGCGGTTGGCCCTGCCCCCGCGCAGGACTGGCCGACCCGACCAGTGACCATGATCGTGCCGTTTGCCGCCGGCGGCCCTGCCGACACGGTCGGACGCATACTGGCTCTGCGCCTTTCCGAGCTGCTCGGCCAGCAGGTCGTGATCGAGAACGCCGGCGGCTCCGGCGGCATGACCGGCAGCGCGCGGGTGGCGAAAGCCGCGCCGGACGGCTACCAGCTGGTGCTCGGCAATGTGGGCACCCATGCCGGCAATCAGACGTTCTACAAGGCCCCGCTCTATAATGCGGCGACGGATTTCGCCCCGGTAATGCTGATCGCGCAGACACCGCTGGTTCTGCTCGCGCGCAAAAATCTCCCCGCCGACAATCTCGCGGGGTTCATCGCTTACGCCAAGGCCAATCAGTCGAGCATGCAATTCGGCTCCGGCGGCGCTGGCTCCGCGAGCCATCTCGCTTGCGTGCTGCTGAATGCCGCGATCGGAGTAACCGTCACCCACGTTCCCTACCGGGGGGCCGCACCGGCGATGCAGGATCTGATCGCAGGACGCATCGACTACCAATGCCCCGACACGCCGATCGCCATCCCCCAGATCGAGAGCAAGACGGTGAAGGCGATCGCGATCCTCACGCGTGACCGCTCTCCGACGCTGCCGAACCAAGCCACCGCGCATGAGCAAGGTCTTACCGGATTCGACGCCGCCAACTGGTTCGCCCTGTTTCTGCCAAAAGGCACATCCCCGGCGATAGTACACAGGCTGCACGCCGCGGCCGCCGCGACGATCGACACTCCCGCGGTGCAGGCGCGCATGCGCGAGATCGGTGCTGATCTGACCCCAAGCGACCGCCGCTCGCCGGACTATCTGCAGCAGTTCGTGGAGAACGAGATCAAAAAGTGGGCCGGCCCCATCAAGGCCAGCGGCATCTCGGCGGATTGAGCAAATAGAGCGCGTTCCGCTCCGCTGACTGTGATCAGCGCAGCAAGCTCGGTCTATTCCCTCTCCCCGTTCGTACGGCCACCGAAACCCGCTGTAGCGACCGCCGCCGCCGGCTTCCGCGTCGTGCTTGGCTCAGCCCGCGGCGCCGGCGGCACGATCCAGCCGATCGGCTATGCGGGCAATGCTCTGGTTCATGCGACGCACGGTCACTATGACGATGATAAAGACCATTACGACGAGGACGTTCATCACCAGGAATGGAATGTCCGCTCCCAGGAGCTGCCAGACCGAGATGTCCGGCACTGGGCTGACTGTCTGCGCCTGAGCTGCTCCCATGGGCAACATCACCCTGGCTCTTCCGTAGTCTGAACGCCGGTCTGCCCGGTCGGCCGACTCTTCCTTCCATCTCGCTGCGGATCAGAGCAGCAATCTGTTCTCAATTGTTCAAGTCATTGCCGCTAATTGTACGAAAGCAGCGCCCGCGACCAGCACCTGGCTCAATCGGCAGGCGGATTGGCCAGCACCACCGACGTCTCGATCTGTCGGTCGGGGATGCTCCAGTAGGTCTTGAGCAGCTCGGCCTTGCGCGCGGGCGAGACTAGCCGGAAGCCGTGGCGCTGGTAGAAGCGGATCGCCCAGTCCGCGGCGGCCCAGGTGCCGACCAGCATGGGCCGCGTGGTCAAGCCGCGCAGGTAACGAATGAGCGCAGTGCCGATGCCGCGCCCCTGGCTCTCCGGCCGCACATAAGCGTGACGAATGAGATCAACGTCGCGCACGGCCTGAAGCCCCATCACGCCGAGGAGCTGGCTCCCCTCCTCATGCCCCCAGAACACCACCCCGGCGGCAATCTCCCCGTCAAGCTCCTCCCGCGGCATATAGGGCTCATGCCATCGGTCGGGCGGAATCACCCCACGATAAGCCCCGGCGGCGGCATTGACGATGGCGAGCACCGCCGCGCGCTCGTCATCACGGCAGAGGCGGATTTTGCTCATATTCCCCTTTCAGCCCTTTTCCGGCCCAAGATCTTTCGGCCGATCATCGCTTCGCTGCTGCGGCGCGAACAACCGCACTGCGGGCACGCCAGCGCTCCAAAATAGCCAAATTTATTTTGAATCTTGCCCCACCTCCCGCTCCAGGCGCGAATATCGGCGCCGGGCTTGCCAAGCGGGCCTGCCAAGGGGGAGGAGAGTTGGGGAAACCAAAGTCCATCAATGGTTTGGGAGAATACCTTATGAGCGGCCCTCGGCGCGACCGCCTCCTGGCGGGCACGACCCTTGTCTTGATTCTTGCGGCCCCGCTTGCGGTGCTTGCGCAAGAAGGGATCGACGGCGCCAAATCCGCTGCCGCGGCCACCGGCGCATCGCCGGCCGGTGCGCCGCCTTCGACCCAAAGCTCTGCGGCTGCATACCCAGGCGATGAGCCCGCGGCCCCGAGCGTTGCTCCGCCCGCGACGCCAGCGAGCCCGGCCGCCGCCACCGAGCAGAGCGCAGCGCCCGATCCGCTGGCTTCGCTCGATCCCGCCGACCGGGTCGTGGCAGAAAAGATTCGCGATCTCCTGGGCACGAAAGCGGAAAGCATATTCGCCAGCAAGAGCGAGCGGACTGCGGTGGAGGCATTCTATCAGGGCAGAAGCTTCGCTCCGCTATGGCTGGACAAGGGAGTCGAGAACGCGCGCGCCAAGGCCGCCATCGCGCGAATGAAGGACGCCGATGCCGATGGCCTCGAGGCCAAGGATTATCGCACGCCGAATCTTGCCGAGACGCCTGCTGACGCGCTCGCGGAGGCCGACCTCAAGCTGACGCAGACCGTGCTGACGTTCGCCCGTAACCTGCAGGCCGGGCGCTTCCCCTACGGCAAGGTCAGCTTCAACATCCAGCTGCCGCAAACTCCGCCCGACCCTGCCGCCATCCTCGCCAAGATGGCGGATGCAGCGGATGCGGGAAAAGCGCTCGACGAATACAGCCCGCCCCAGGAGGCCTATCGCAAGCTCAAGGCCAAGCTCGCGGAGCTGCGGGCAAAGGCCGCCGGTCCGCAGCACGACATCGCCGATGGGCCGCTGCCCAAGCCCAATGCCAAGAGCCCGGTGCAGGACCCGCGAGTGCCTGCGCTGCGCGAAAGGCTTGGGCTCTCAGGCGATGCGTCCGATCTCGCCTATGATGCCAAGGTCGCGGCAGCAGTACGGAAATTCCAGGAGGCCAACGGGCTGCCTGCAACCGGCAATCTCGATGCCAGGACGATCAAGGAGCTCAACGGTCCGATCAAGAGCAGAGAGATCGATCTCGTCATCGCCAACATGGAGCGCTGGCGCTGGTACCCCCGCGAGCTTGGTGCCGACCACGTGATCGTCAATGAACCGGAATTCATGCTCAAGGTGATGCACAACGGCGCGCAGGTTTGGACCACAAAAGTCGTGGTTGGCGATACCGCGCCGCACAAGCAGACACCGCTTCTCAGCGAGCCGATGAAATCCATCACGGTCAATCCGACCTGGAACGTCCCGCCTTCCATCGTCAACAGCGAATACATACCGATGATGCAGCGGGACCCGTGGATGCTGCAACGCATGGGGCTGGTCGTCTCCTACAACCGGGACGGCAGCATCCACGTTGCGCAGCCACCTGGGGGTAACAGCGTGCTCGGGCGGCTACGATTTAACCTGTCCAACCGGTTCATGGTGTATCAGCATGACACCAACGAGAAATTCATGTTCGCGAGCGACGTACGCGCGTTCAGCCACGGCTGCATGCGCGTCCAGGACCCAGCGAAATACGCGGAAGTGGTGTTGAACCTGGCACGGCCCTCCGAGCATTGGACGGTCGATAGGGTCACCCAACTCTACCCCGGGGGCGAGCAGGACATCGCGCTGCCGGCAAACGCAATACGGGTTCATGTGACCTATCAAAGCGCGTTCATTGACGACAACGGCAAGCTGCAGATGCGGCGCGACGTCTACGGCCTCGACAGTCGCACGCTTGCTGCAATCAGGACCGAACGCGGCGTGATCGAGCCGACGCCGGAGGGCAAGAGCGAGCAGCCGGAGGTCGCGTCCGCAGCACCGCCCGGCAAGCGCAAGGCGGGGACGACGCAAAGCACGATCTCCTATCTGCAATCGTTCTTTTTCGGCGGCCCGCCACGTCCCGTGCGTCCGCCCCGCAGCGTCTACGCGCGCTGAGCTGATCCACTAAAATGACGCGAGGTGTCATCGTCCGCGTAAGGCGGACGATCCAGTAACCTCTACGCGCAGGGATTTGGCGCGGTGGTACCTGCATCTCCCGATCGGGGATTATCTGATGCCCCGCATGGGGCATCACGCAGCTGACAGGCCCGCGTTTCACCCCCGTATGCTGCGCCGCGGACGCTGGTTCGGCGTGCATATTCCGCCGACCCCCGAGATTGCGGCATTGCATTGCTGAAACGAATAGAAGCTGCACTCGTTGGCGCCGGTGCTGTAATACGCGCACCACGGCGCGCCCCGGGGATCACCGCATCCGCCCAGGGACAGAAGCGGCAACATCAGTATCATGAGAGCGATCCAACGCATCGGTGCGTCTCAAATGGGGACAGCCTCTTCATTATAGGCGAGGCGTGCACGGCGCAATGGCAGCCATTTCGCGCCCGGATTACCCGCGCGGCTTGTTGACGTGGGGACCCCAGTCCGGGCGCACGTCGGCACCGATCAAGCCGCAGCTGGTACAAACCATCCGGGAGCACAGCGAGCGCACCGGCAAGTCGTCAGGCAGCCAGTCCGCATTGAAGCTGCTGCTGTGATGACATCGCCCCGAAACGCAGTAGACGAGCAGGTCGCGGCAGCCATGGGACCTGATGTGCCCCATGGTGACCGGCTCAAAGGCCTCAACCATGGCTGATGTCCAGACCGGAGCGCCGGCAGTCCTCGAAGGTTGCCGCATTCTCGCTTTCGGTGCCGCCCAGCTGGGTCACGATAAAGCCGGAAGCGTTGTCCAGCCCCATGAAGAGGCCGTGAAAGGGCGTGTCGCCCACGATCGCACCCGAACTGTTCTTGCCGTTGATGTAGCCGCAAACGACCACGCTGGTCGAAGTGCGCCCGGCAAGCACGCGTCCGAGATTCACGGCGTGCAGATCGCGATCGGCGAAACCCTTTGCAATCCCGGCGCGAACGCCTGCAATCTGCTTGGGGGTGAGCGTAATCGGCGTCGCCACTTCCTCATAACTGCTCAACTTCTGCGTAGAGCTGCTGCTGCACGCTCCCAACACGAGCACCGGGACAAGCAGCAGCAGGACGAGGCAAGCGCAGCGCATCCGACCCCTCTTTTACGCCGGTATATTATCACCCTTTTCAGAACGCCGGACTACTTACCACTCGTCGGGCCCGCATAACCAGGGATGTACGCGGCCATATCGATGGATTCCGCACCGGGCACCGAGATCTCGTCCGGGTAATTGCTTTTCCGAGTGGCGTCGATCCCCATCTTGGTCACGAGATGCGAGCCTGCGGCAGGATCGTAGGATGCAGGATCGAGCGGCGAGCCTTTGGCGTAGGGCACCATGAAAACGTCGTGGTCCGCGCGCACCCGCGTGGCAATGGCGTGAAGCACGTCGCTGTCCTTGTCGATCTCGACGTCGTGGTCGACCACCACGACGAATTTGAGGAAGGGATCGGCCACGAACGCCGCCATAGCGGCAAGCTTTGCTTCGCCTTCATGCATCTTCTCGATTGCCACATAGCAGCTGAAGCGGTAGCGCCCGGAGCGCGGTACCGCCACCGCATGCACCGTCGGGCATGCGATCCTGACGGCGTTCTCGATGAAACTTGTTCGCATCAACCCCGACAGCAATAGATTATCGGAGTGGCCGACAAAGGCGTTCTGATAGAGCGGTTCGCGCCGCCGCGTGATCGCCTTGATCTCGAGCACCGGATTCATCCGTTGCGGGCCGTAGGTGCCGGGAAACTCGCCAAAGGGCGCTTCCGCTCGCCGCTCGCGCGGGCGGATTTCGCATTCGAGCACGATTTCCGCATCCGCCGGAACATCGAGGGGGATCGTCTTGCACCTAACCAGCGGCACCGGGCACTGCAACATGCCGCCCGCGATCCGAATCTCGTCGGTATCGAGGGTCGAGAAGCACAGCGAGCCGATAAAGAAGGCGGGATGGTGACCGATCACGATCGCCACGGGACAGGCAAGCCCGCGCTTCTCGTATTTCTTCCAGATGATGTTGCCGTCGGAGGTCTCGGAGAGCTGCACGCCCAGCAAGTTCTTCTCATGCACCATGTGGCGGTAGATGCCGACATTGTTGATGCCGGTCTCCGGATCGCGCATCACGGCAAGGCCGGCAGTGATGTATTTTCCGGCATCCTTTTCGTGATACGTGCAAATCGGCAGCTCCCCGACATCGACATCGTCGCCGATCGATATGACCTCATGCACCGGGCCGATATCGACCCGCACCGGATCGATCGGGTTGGCCTGCCGCGCGGCGCATTCCGCGACGAACTCCTTCACCCCGCCTTTCTCCATGCCGAGGCCCAGCCGCAAGCGTTCGAAGCTCGCATGCATGTTGGCGACGAGCGGAATGCTCGAGCCCTTCACGTTCTCAAAGATGACCAGCGGGAAGCGCCCATCCCGCTCGAGCCGTTCGAGGATACCGGAGACCCCGAACTTTGGATCGACTTGCTTGCTGATCCTGACGATCTGGTCGGGATGCTCCGCCTCGAGGTAGGCGATGAACCCGCGCAGGTCGGGCGTGTAGGGCGAATTGGACAACCTGTTCATCCCCTCCCTCTCGCGGACAAGATGGCGCTGCGTCAAGGGGATATACCCTGTAAATACTGCACGGGTTTAGCAAGCGCGAATGCGGCTGACGGTGCGAGTTGCATTCGTTATTCCGGAATCTGGTAGGGGCGGGTTTCAAACCCGCCCCTACATGCGGCGCCCCAGGGACACCGACATGTCGGGTGATGTAAGATGGACGCCGGAAAAGATCGGAGAGCAACGTGCCGCAATCAGCTCATGTTCGAACCTCCGTGCTGGACATCGCCTATGAGCAGGACGGCCCAGCCGACGCGCTGCCGGTCGTCTTGTTGCACGGTTATCCCTACGACCCGCGCGCCTTCGATGCGGTCGTGCCGATCATCACCGCGGCGGGTCATCGCACCGTCGTTCCGTTCGTACGCGGCTATGGCGCGACGCGGTTCCTGTCGCCCGAGACGCCGCGTTCCGGCGAGCAGGCCGCCATCGGCCAGGATCTCCTGGAGCTACTTGACGCGCTCAACATCCGACAGGCGGTGTTGGCGGGTTTCGATTGGGGTGCACGCGCAGCCTGCGTCGTTTCCGCCTTGTGGCCGGAGCGCGTGCGCGCTCTCGTGACCTGTGCCGGCTATCAGATCCAAAACATCGCCGGCTCCGGCAAACCGGTCGAGCCGGAGCAGGAGCGACGGTTCTGGTATCAGTATTATTTTCAGACCGAGCGCGGGCGCGGAGGTCTCGCGCAAAACCGTGCCGAGCTCGGACGTCTTCTATGGAAGCTCTGGTCGCCGACCTGGAAGTTCGAGGATGTGACCTATCGCCGGACCGCCGCATCGTTCGAGAACGACGATTTTGTAGACGTGGTGATCCACTCCTATCGCCACCGCATGGGCAATGCCCCCGGCGATCCGCGCTACGCCGCGATCGAGTCGCGATTGGCGAGCCTGCCCAAGATCAGCGTTCCGAGCATGGTGATCCACGGCGCCGTCGACGACGTGAACCCCGCGGACAAATCGCAAGGGCAACAGCAGTTCTTTACCGGCTATTACGAACGGCGGGTCTTCGACAACGTGGGGCACAACCCGCCGCAAGAGTCTCCCGCCCGCTTCACCGCGGCGATCCTGGACCTGCTCAAGCGATGACGGGTGTGCGGAGCCTCAGTCGAACAGATCGGAATGCGTACCGGTCCGGATAAGCAGTACTTCCGCCGGCGTGATATCATAGATCAAAAGCCAATCCGGTTCGATATGACACTCCCAAACGCCTTTCCACTCTCCAGATAATTTGTGCGGCCGATATCCCTCCGGGAGACCACCGTTCTCCGCAAGTAATTCTACTGCTGCAATGAGCTCTTCGATATTCTTGCCGCGCTAGGATGAGCGCGTCTTTTTTGCCCACTCCGAAACAGAATCAAATGTCTCGATGTTCCGACGCGCACGCGCCTCTTTGATGGCACGCCTTGTTTCCTTGTTTGGCACCCGAAGCGGAAACGGCAGGCCCTTCCTCAGCTTGACCTGCGCAAGAAACAAGGTAATCGCCTCACTTGAGGTGAGACCAATTTTCTTGAGCACGGCCTCAGCGCCGCGCTTAAGCTCCGGCTCAACTCGGGCTCGGACGGTTGCTGTCTTGCCCATATCCATGCATGCTCGGTTCCTGACATGTAGCCCCGTGGGGCTACAAATGCAAGATTAAGCGGAGACAATGCGCTTAGCTGCATTCTTATTGACGCAGGTCCAACCGCCGACCACGTTGCCGCACATTACAGCCGCCATCTACTACCTACGGCGCAAAGTGGTGTAGCCTGGCCTGGTCGCGGAGGCGCCCCACGCGACTGGACGCAGCGCACCTTGACTGTAGCATTTTGATCCCAGGGGAACTCGATGAAGCTTTCCCGCCGCAAGCTCCTGCAGCTGTCAGCCATGGCTGCCGCGCTGCCTGCCACCCAGTCGGAAGCAGGCGCACAGGGCTATCCCACACGCCCGGTGTCCATCATTGTCGGGTTTGCTCCCGGCGGACCAACCGATCTCGCTGCCCGCCTGATCGGGCAATGGCTATCGGACCGGCTCGGTCAGATTTTCATTGTTGAGAACCGACCGGGTGCCGCGACCAACCTCGCGACTGAGGCAGCCGCTCATGCGCGGCCCGACGGCTATACTCTGCTTGCCGCCGTCTCGACCAATACGATCAATCCGGCGCTCTACCCCAAGCTCAGCTTCAACTTTATTCGCGACCTCGCGATGGTCGCCGGCATTCACCGCTCGCCTCTCGTTCTGGAAGTGCATCCCTCGGTCCCGGTCAATTCTGTCCCGGAGCTGATTACCTATGCCAAGGCCAATTCCGGTAAGATGAGCCTGGCCTCTTTTGGATCCGGCACCATCTCGCATGTCGCCGGCGAGCTGTTCAAGGCGAAGGCCGGCATCCAAATGGTGCACGTGCCATATCGCGGCTCCGCGCCCATGGTGAGCGACCTCCTTGGCGGACAGGTCAACGCGGCAATCGACAACCTGCCCTCGTCGATCGCATTCATCAGGGCGGGGCAACTGCGGGCGCTCGCGGTGACGGCGCCAGCCCGCTCGCCGTCACTCCCGCAGACGTCAACGCTCAGCGAATTCCAGCCGGGCTTCGAGGCGAGCGCGTGGATTGGCATTGCAGCACCCAGGAACACACCGGTCGAGATCATCGACAAGCTCAACAAGGAGATCAATGCCGGGCTCGCAGACCCCAAGATCGCGGCGCGGATCGCTGACTTGGGCGCCACCGTCTTTGCGAGCTCACCTCGCGATCTCGACAGGTTTGTTGTCGAGCAAACCGGGCAATGGGAGAAGGTGATCCGAGCGGCGGAGATCAAGCTCGAGTAATGCGCTCGGCGCGCGGGTCTACTCCACCGCAAGCCGGCCGCGGTGGATTCGTTTCCGCCCGTCACCTTGCGGCAAAACAATTTGAGGATCAGACCGGCAGCCGGGCGAACTGCGTTCGACTCTAGCTCAGGAATTCGGAAATGATCTCAGCGGATCTGTCAGCACTGGTGACGAGAAAAAGATGGCCGTCGTCAATGGTTATGAGCCGCGCATCGGGGATGAGCGTGGCCAGGATGCGGGCGTTCGCAAGCGGCACGACGGGATCGTCGGTCCCTGCGATGACGAGCGTCGGCTGCGAAAAGAAGGGGAGCCAGGGCAGGCTGCTCCAGCCGACCCCGGCGATGAGCTGCAGATAGTAGCCGTAGTCGCTCGACCAGCGGACATGACGGAGATGTTTGCGCACCAGGTCGGGCGCGCCGCGCAGTGCTCCACCATAAATGTCCCCCGCGATTCTGTTCATATAATCGGGATCCTTGTAGCGCCGTGGCGTCGCCATCTTGAGCAGCACCGTGAGCTTGCCGGGGACCATCAGGTGCCCCGGCGAAGTCGCCGCGAGAACGAGCCGTCGGCAGCGGTTCGCCTGCTGAAACGCGAATTGCTGCGCGAGTAGCCCGCCCCAGGAGACGCCCAGCACATCCACCTGCTTGTGTCCCAGTTGGTCGAGCAGCCGGCTGCTCAGGCTTGCGAGGGTCCAAGGACGGTACGGCCGCCAGGGCGCGGGCGAGCCGCCGACGCCCGGCACGTCGAAGATAATCGCCTCGGGGCCGTCCAGCGCATCGAGAAAGGGCTCGACCAGCTCGATGTTCGCGCCGATCCCATTAAACAGAAGTAACGGCGGGCGCCCCGTCACACCGCGCCGAATTCCGACGCGCAGCACCTGCCCGCCCACCTCGAGCAGGCTGATCTGCACCTATTTCTCCATGACGTATCTGCCGGGCGCCGCGTCAAGCGGCGGGTGCTTGTCGCTACCCAGCGCGGCCGGCGCTGGCGTCATCTCGGCCGAGCGCGCCTTGATCCAGTCCAGCCAGTGCGGCCACCAACTTCCGCCGTGCTTTGCCGCCCGCTCCAGCCATGCCTCCGGTTCGGCGTCGCTGGCCGCGCCGGTCCAGTAGAACGCCTTGGGATTGCCGGGCGGATTGAGCAGGCTCTGGATGTGGCCGCTGTTGGCGAGCACGAAGGTACTGCGTTCGCCGTAGAGCTTTGCCGTGCCGTAGCAGCCTTGCCAGGGCGTGATGTGATCGGTCACGCCGGCAACGACATAGCTGTCCATCTCGATACGGCGCATGTCGAGCGGCATGCCGCGGACCTTCAGCCGCCCGGCATTGACGTACGGATTGGAGTCGATGAGATCGAGGAAGTCGGCATGCAGCCGCGCGGCGAGCCGTGTCGAGTTGTTGTTCCAGTAGAGGACGTC
The DNA here is from genome assembly GCA_963841705.1 of uncultured Alphaproteobacteria bacterium. GTDB lineage: Bacteria > Pseudomonadota > Alphaproteobacteria > Rhizobiales > Xanthobacteraceae > VAZQ01. Next base: position 24,918 of record CAWJDY010000034.1, on the reverse strand, counting down.
AAAGGCGGGCGGCGCGTTGCCGAGGAGGTAGTTGTTCACCCAGTAATTCCAGATCAGGTCGTTCGGCCGCATCCAGGCGAACATGCGTGCCAGTTCCTGTCCTTCGACCACGCCGGCGAGGCGCGAGGCACTCTTGGCCGCAACGACCGATTCCGGCGTGACGAACATGCCGGCCGTCGTATTCTGCGCGACCGCCATGTCTAGCACGCACACGGCTACCGTGGCGCTGTGAACCTTGGCTTCGCCGCGCGCAGCCAGGTTGGCGAGGAAGGCCGAAGTGACGATGCCGCCGGAGCACGAGCCCCAGATGTTGACGTCCGTGCTGCCCGTGACATCGCACATGACATCCACGGCTTTCTCCATCGCTGCGACATACGTGTCCAGCCCAAACTGGCTCTCGGCGGGCGTGGGGTTCTTCCAGCTGATCGCGAAGGTCTGCAGGTCGCCATTCAGGGCGAATTGAACAATACTCTTTTCCGGCAGGTCGAAAACGTAGAATTTGTTGATCTGCGGCGGAGCAATCAGGAGCGGGCGCTTGTGCACCTCAGCTCCCGCAGGTCGGTACTGAATCAGCTCCATCACCGAATTGCGATAGATCACTGCGCCGGGCGTGGTTGCCAGGTTCTTGCCCACGGCGAACCTGCGCGTATCGACCTGCGCCGGCAGGCCGCCATTGCGCGCGAGATCGCGGACAAAATTTTCCAGTCCGTGCAGGAGGCTCGCCCCGCCGGTGTCGATGAGCTTCTTCAGAGCCGCGGGATTGCCTGCGAGCGAGTTGGTCGGCGACAGCGCGTCGATGAAGAGCGAAGCAACGAAACGCGCGCGTTCTGCGTCGCGCCTGTGCATCTTCGCCTCTTCCACGAAGCGATTGAGCGCTCCGCCCCAGGCGAGATAGCACTGTGCGAGCGCCCGATAGGCAGCGCTCTCCCGCCACGCCGGATCGGCAAAACGCTTGTCCTTGGCGTCGGGCGCAAGCTCGGAAGCTCCGATCACGATGCGAGCGAGCTCACCGAGGAAGGATAGATAGTGTTGCGCCGCGAGACCGGGGTTGCTGATCATTTGGCCCAACAACGCGCCAGCCGAATCAACAATGTCCCGGCCGCGTACCCCGACCAGCGGATTGGCCGCCAGCGTGTGCCGCGCCGCCTGTTCCAACACCTCAGCGTTCCAAGGCCTGGCGTCGCGGTCCTCATTTGCCGTTGCGGGAGAAGCACTCATGACGATGCATCACTCTTGCCAATGAGCATACACAACAGTTCGGCGACCAGGGCGGGTTTTGCCTCGCCTTCAATCTCCAGGGTGCTTTGCAGCGTGAGGAGCATCCGGCCATCGTTCTGGGGCTCCGCCGCGGCCAAGCTCGCACGCATGCGCACCCGTGCGCCCGCTTTGACCGGTGCAATGAATCGGACCTTGTTCAGGCCGTAGTTGAGCCCGGTTGCGGCATCGGGAGGGATCACGCCGAGCTCCGTCACCATGGCGGCGACAAGTGACAGGGTGAGGTAGCCGTGCGCAATCGGTCCACCGAACGGGCTTTCCCGCTTGGCGCGCTCGACATCGACGTGGATCCACTGCCGATCGCCGGTGCACGCCGCAAACTGATCGATGCGGTCCTGGTCTATCGTCACCCAGCTCGAGACTGCCAGCTCGCGGCCGACAAACCGCGCAGCCGTCGTCATGGTGTAGTCCGGGATTGCCATGGCGCTCGTCCCCCGCGTCATGGGAGGGCGCGGAGATCCTTGCGCAGGATCTTGCCGACGTTCGACTTGGGCAACGCGTCGAGGAAGCGCACCTCCTTCGGCACCTTGTAGGCGGTGAGCCCCCGGCGGCAATGCGCGATCACGTCATCTTCGGTGAGCGTCGCCCCCGAGGTCTTGGCCACGAACAGCCGCACCGCCTCGCCCGTCTTCTCATCCGGCTTGCCGACGCAGGCGCATTCGGCAACGCCGGCGCAGGCCGCGGCAACGGCCTCGACTTCGTTCGGGTAGACGTTGAAACCGGAGACGATGATCATGTCCTTCTTGCGGTCGACGATCTTAAGGAACCCGTTATCATCGAACACGCCGATGTCGCCGGTGCGGAAATAGCCGTCGGCGGTGAACGCGGCCGCATTGGCTTCCGGCTTCTGCCAGTAGCCCTGCATCACTTGCGGGCCTTTGGCGCAGATCTCGCCCGGCTGGCCGAGCGGTACTTCCATGTCATCGGCATCGAGCAGCTTGATATCCGTCGACGGGAAAGGCAGGCCCACCGTCCCCGAGAAGGAGGTCGCCGTCATCGGATTGAGGGTGAGGATCGGCGACGTTTCCGAGAGTCCGTAGCCTTCCAGGATGTGCTTGCCGGTGAGCGCTTTCCATTTCTGCGAGGTCGTCGGCAGGACTGTGGCGCCGCCGCCGATCGTCACACGCAGGTTGGTGAAGTCGACTTCCTTGATCCCGGGGTGCATCGCCATCGCCCCGAACAGCGTATTGACACCAGTGAAAACGGTGAGGTGCGACTTCTTGAGGATGCCGCAGAATCTCTCGATATCGCGCGGATTGGGAACCAGCCAGTTCTCGGCGCCGATGGAGAAATAGGTGATGAAATTCACCATCAGCGCAAAGATGTGATAAAGCGGCAGCGCCGTGACCACGACTTCCTGCCCGGGGCGCAACGCATCCGGAATGAACGCCTTGCACTGCTCGGTATTGGCGACAAGGTTGCCGTGCGACAGCGCGGCAGCTTTCGAAACCCCCGTGGTCCCGCCCGTGTATTGCAGGAAGAGCAGGTCGTCGGCGCACAACGCCACCGGCGCGAGGGACAAATTCGAGCCCCGAGCGAGGGCGTCGGAGAACGCGACCACGTTGGTGAGGCGCGCGTCCACCGGGGGGCTTGCAACCGTCGCACCGGTGCCGTCGCCCAGACCGACAGTGATGACCTGCCTGACTGCGGTGTTGCCGATGATCTCAGCGAGAGTTGGCGATACGCCGTTGAAGATGATGATGATCTCGACGCCGGCGTCGTTGAGCTGGTGATCGAGCTCGCGCGGCGTGTAGAGCGGATTCACATTGACCTGGACAGCACCCACGCGGACGATGCCAAGCATGGCGAGCGCAAAGGCCGGAATGTTGGGAAGCATCACGGCGACGCGATCACCCTTCTTCACGCCGAGCCCGCCTTGCAGATAGGCTGCAAAGTCGCGCGAGAGGCGATCAGTGTCGGCATAGGTCAGCGCCCGGTCGAAGCAGCAAAACGCAGGCCTTTCAGCGAAGCGCTGCATGGCGCCCTCGAGCATGTCCAGCACCGAGCGATGAGCGTTCGGATCGATCTCGGCCGGAATTCGCGTGCCGTAAGCGGCGAGCCAATGTTTACCGGACATGTTCTCCTCCCTCCGGTGTCGCAAGCTAAACGAACGCGCCAAAGCCGGTGATGGCTCGGCCGACAACGAGCGCATTGATCGTGCCCTGAGCAAGGCGTCTGGCGAGGGTTGCGGTTCCATGGCATTCTCTTCTGTTAAGTCTGTCTGGCAGAGGGCCGCGGACCTCCTCAGGGCTGCAGCAGCCTCTACGCTCAACAACGTTAGACTTTGCGCCGCTGCGAGTCAGTGACCGGGGCGGCCAATGTAGTGGCCAGACAATGCCAACCGGCGCCACGGGAGGGGCGAAGGTGACCAAACGGACGACCGCCGCCATCTGGGTGAAGGGCATCGCGGAGATGCTTGCCGCCGAGGGCCTGGACGTGCCCGCACTTCTCACCGCGGCCGGGATCGACCCTGCTGCGCTGGAGGCGCAGGGAGCGCGTCTGCCGACCGAAAAGATCAGCCGGCTGTGGGAGCTTGCGGTCGAGCGGTCCGGCAAAGCGGCGATCGGGCTTGCCCAGCACCACGTTGCGCGGCCCGCGAGCTTCGACGTGGTCGGGTATGCCATGATGTCATGCGCCCACCTGCGCGGCGCCTTCGAGCGCCTGATCCGCTACTTGCTCATCCTCAGCGACGCGCTGACCATGACGATGGTCGAAGAGACCGCCGGCTACCGGGTGAGCTTCGTCCTCTTTGGCGGAGATCGCCCGGTGCCGCGCCAGCGGATCGAGTTCATCTTCATCACCGTGAACGGTTTCTGCCGCTGGATCACCGGGCGCGAGATCCATCCGCTGGCGGTCGAGCTTCCCTACCCCGCGCCGGCGGATCCTGCGCCCTATCGTGCCGCCTTCCGCTGTCCGGTGCTGTTCGACGCGCCGCGCAGCAGCCTGCTGTTTTCCGTGGCCGACATGATGATGCCATTGCCGACATCAAACCCGGTGCTTGCACAGCTGCACGAGCAATTCGCCGGCGAATATCTGCGACAGTTCGACCATGCCCACACCAGCTACCGAGTGCGGGAAATCATCATCCGCCACCTCCCCGATGGGGAGCCGCGGCGTGACGACGTCGCCTGCAAGCTCTGCATGAGCGAACGCACGCTGCAGCGGCGCCTCGAGGAGGAAGAGACGTCCTTCGTCCAGCTGCTAAACGACACGCGCCGCGAGCTGGCCGAGCAGTATCTCGGCCGGCTCAATCTATCGCTGGCGCAGGCGGCCTATCTGCTTGGCTTCGCCGATCAGAGCAGCTTCTTTCGTGCCTGCCGGCGCTGGTTCGACCTTTCCCCCGGGCAGTACCGCAGCCAATTGCACCGGCATGCGACCGAGCGTGCCGGCACTTCCTGAGCGCAAGGCGGGATAAACGCTCTTTTGCAAAACCCGACACCGCTCATCTCGGGCAGATATAGCCAGCGCCGTCGGGGGCCTTGAAGCAGCCGACCGAGGCCGGGATGACCTGCTTGGGGAGCCACAGCACCACGCTGGGGAAATAGATAACGAATGCAATTGTGAGGAAGAAAACCGCATAGATCGGCACCGCGGCGCGCAGCGCCTGGGAAAAGCGCACCCCGACGAACTTCGAGGCCATGAGCAGCACAAGACCGTAAGGCGGCGTGATCAACCCAAAGGCGAGCGTCGCGATCAGGACCACGCCCATATGCACGGGATTGATCTCCCCTGCCCTGGTGAGCACGTTCACCAGCGGCATGAAGATAATGATGGTCGGGACCGGCTCGATGAAGTCTCCGATCACCGTGAACAGGAGCACGAGGAGAAGCATGATCATATGCGGATCGTTGCCGGCAATGGCGACGATCCATTCCGCGATCACGATGGCGCCGCGCAGATAGGCGAGCATCCAGCCGAACGCATTGGCAGCTCCGATGGTGATCAGCGGCAATGAGAAGATCAGCCCCGCCAGACAGAAATCGTATGGGAGCCTCGCAATGTGCCCGCGATAAAGCGCGGGAATGATGACCATCACGATCCAGAGGACCGCGACCACACCCGCCTCGGTCGGCGTGAACCAGCCGGTGAGGATGCCGCCGAGCAGAATGATCGGGATCATCATCGGCAGCGCCGCTTCCTTTGCGGCGAACGCGACCTCGCGCAGCGACGCGCGATGCCGCCGCATGCCGACGGGCCCGAAAAAATAGCAATAGAGCATCAAGCCGAAGCCGATCATCAGCCCTGGTACTACTCCCGCCATGAACAAGCCGGCGATGGAGACGTTGCCGACAGCGCCATACACGACCGCGGTGATGCTGGGCGGCACCAGCGCGGCAATGGTGGAAGCAGCCGCGATGATGGCTGCGATGAAGGGCGGCTTGTAGCCCTCCTTTTTCATTGCGCCACCGAGCGCGCGGCTGATTACGGCGACATCCGCAGTCGTGGACCCGGACATCTCGGAAAAGAACATGCTGAAGACGGTGACCACCTGGGAGAGGCCGCCGCGAATATGTCCGACCAGCGCCAGGGAGAGATTGGCAACCCTCTGAACCACGTTGGCGGAGCTCATCAACTCGCCTACGAGCAGAAAGAAAGGGATCGCCAGCAGCGCTTCGTTATCGACGCCGTCGAACACCTTCTGAACGATGGCGGGGAGTGAAACGTCGGTCAGCATCGCGCCGACAAAAACACCGGCCAAGAGCGCGAATGGGACCGGCACGCCGAGATATCCGAACAGCAGAAAGCAGAACGACAACGCCCCAAGGACAAGAGTCGGGGTCACGCGGCATCTCCCCCAGGCTCCGCTGTTGCCAGCGGGGCGCTGACATCCAACTGTTCCGGCGGCTCGGGATGATCAAAGCCGTTGCGGCAGCCATTCACGATCTGCTCGATCGTGAACAGCGCGACCAGCACCCCGCACAGGGGAATCGCCGCATAGAGCGACGCAATCGGGGTGTTCGAAGGCAGCCGAAAGCTGCCGAACCCGCGGAGGAAATTGATGTAGCCGAAGTATATGAGGCAGCCCGCGACGGCGAGGACCACGGCGCGGATCGCGATCTCGACGAGGAGGCGCGGCGCCCCATGCATCGCCTCGGCGAAGGCAGTGAGATAGAGATGATCGTTGCGCCGGGTTGCCGCCGCAGTCCCGATGAAAATGCCATAGACGAACAGGGTCGAAGTCACCTCCTGGAGCCACAGCCAGGGATGGCCGAGCGTTCGCGTCAGGATATCGAGAGAGACCGAGACAGAGAAACCAAACAGCGCCAGCCCGCAGATCATCATCAGGATGATCTCGAGGACATCGAAAGCTCGCCATTTCAGGTACCGCTGCCGTCGCAGCAAGAGCTTGTCGGCGACAGCCATTGCGCCACTACAGCTCGCTCAGCGCGCCATCGCGCCGTGACGCCTGCGTCTTCGGGACCCCGGCTACTCTTGCCGCGTCATAAGCGGCATACGCTGCGCTAGCCGCGTCGCCCCGCGCCGCCATCCTTCGAGGCTTGCTCGCCAAGGCTCGCTCGCGCCTCAGGATGACGGTGGCCGCGGCCTAATTAATCCCCCGGATCAGGTTCTTGATCTTGTCGGCGTGCGGCCCAAGCTCCTTCGCGAGCTTGTCGAGATAGGGATTGGCTATTCTCTGAAAGCCGGACTTGTCGACATCGGTTACGATCTTCACGCCCATGCCCTTGAGCTTCCCCGCTGCCTGCTGCTCAAGCGCGAAGGCCTTCGTCGGCTCCTTGGCGGTGACTTCGCGGGCGGCGGCCACAACCCATTGCCTTTGATCCGCGTTGAGGCTCTGCCACAGCTTGTCGCTGATCCAGACAATCGCGTTGTTGGCTTCGTGCTCGCTCATGGAGAGCACGGGAGCCACTTCATAATGCCTGTTGATCAGATAGACATTGACGCCGTTCTCGGCAAAATCGACCACGCCGGTCTGCAGGGACGTGTACACGCTGCCGAAGGGCATGTGTACGGTCTGCGCGCCATAGGCCGGAAACATGGCGTCCTCGGTTGCAGTCGCCTGGACGCGAACCTTGAGGCCCTTAAGATCCTCGACCTTGCGAATTTCCTTCTTCCCGTACATGTGGCGAAAGCCCTGGGTACCCAGCCCGATTACGTGAATGCCTTGGGCGGTATCGTCGATCATGTCCCGGATCGCTTCGAACACCTTCTGGTCTTGCAGCGATTTGATAATGTGATCTTCCGAACGAAAGAGGAAATGCAGCGACATCACGCCGGATTGCGGCGAGATCGTCGCGGTGTTCGCCGAGGACACGATTGCAAAATCAATGTCGCCGGATTTGACCAGTTGCAGGATTTGCGGCTCCTGACCCAATTGTGCCCCGGGATACTGGTCTACGAGCATCGCCCCCTTGCTCAGCTGCTTGAGCCGTTCGGAAAAAAGATCGTACGCCACGCTGTACCCGGACGGGATTTGCTGATCGTGAGCGAAGCGGTAATGCTTTACGTCCTGAGCGCGAGCACCCGCAGCGGCAACAAGGCTTGCGGCGGCGATGGCTGCAACGGCAATGGTCATGGCTTTGCTGATGATCACTGCGTCTGCTCCCTTGATGTTGCTTTGGCTGCCGGTCAACTCGGCTCGGCGAGGACCGACGCGCGCTTGGTGAAAGCTTCCCCTGAGGCACCACGATTGTCAACACGCAGAAGTTCCGACACAAAACAGACACACCGCTGGCATCGCACGGAAGAGGCACATTCATGAAACCGGACAACACCGCGCCTCCCAGGCTCAAAGCTCCCGCGGGCACCTGCGACACGCACATGCATATCTATGACCGCGGCTACCCGAAGGCGCCGACCGCGCGCATCGATGCGCCCGATGCACCCGTTTCCGCCTATCTGAAGGTGCGCGAGCGGCTCGGGATCGAGCGCACCGTCGTCGTGCAGCCCTCCACGTACGGCACCGACAATCGCTGCACGATCGAGGCGATGAAGGCGCTTGGCGCCGACACGCGCGGGGTGGCGGTGGTCGATCAATCGGTGACCGACACCGAGCTCGAGCGGCTCACCAGCCTCGGCATGCGCGGTATCCGCTTCTTCATGCTGCCGGGCGGCGCGCTGTCCTGGGACATTCTGGCGCCGATGGCGGCGCGGGTTGCGCCGTTCGGCTGGCACGTGCAGCTCCAGCTCGATGGACGGCAATTGCCGGACTACGAGGCGGTGCTCGCGCGCCTGCCCTGCGCTCTGGTGATCGATCATGTCGGCAAGTTTCTTGAACCGGTACCGGTCGAGCACCCGAGCTTTCGCGCGCTCGAACGCCTTGTAGCACGCGGCGCCTGGGTGAAGCTCTCCGCGCCGTATGAGGTCTCCAAGGTCGGCCCGCCGAACTACGATGACGTCGGAGCTCTGGCCAAGGCTCTGGTCAAGATCGCGCCCGATCGCATGCTGTGGGCGACGAACTGGCCGCACCCTACTCCCGGCGTGCCCAAACCGGATGACGCATGGATGCTTGACATGTTGCTCGACTGGGTGCCCGACGAACCGGTGCAGCGGAAGGTTCTGGTGGACAATCCCGCGCAGCTCTACGGCTTTTCCGGGTAGCCCGGATTTCGCTTGCGCTCATCCGGGCTGCGTCGATAACGACGGCCGCGTCACAGCGGCTCTCCAACAAGCGCTCAGTCTTTGCTCTGGAACCGCTGCAGCGTGCCCGGCGCAAACAGCTCCTCAAGCTCCACCCGGCGACTGGAAAGCCCCTGCTCCACAGAATAGCGCAGCATGGCGTCAAGCTCTTTGCGATTCTCAGCGACGCCATAGCGCCACACGTCTGCTCCCATCACTGCCTGCGCGCGTTTGAGATCGTCCGAGAGCCACGGCAGCATCACGGGCAAGACAGCGACCTCGTGCATTTCGGCCATCGCCAATTGCTTTGCTTCATAAAACGCCTTCACCACGCTCATCGCCAGCCAGGGGTGTGCAGCCACCAAGCTTTTCCGAACGGCAAGAAGGTGCATGATGGGAAACATCTGCGCCTTGCGATAATAGCTCTCCTCCGCGGAACGGAAATCGGGAAACAAGCGGTCCACACTGGGCGCACCCGCGGCATAGCAGCCGGGTATGCGCGCCGTGACAATGCCGTCGAGCTCACCGGCCGCCAGCATGTCGGACAATGTCCGGTCCGAGGGAATTGATTGCAGATCGAAACGCGAGGGCAAGCTGATCGGCGTTCGCTCTGCGCGGCCTGCTTTGTTGAGCCCTCCGTTGCGCCACCTGATCTCCTCCGCTCTCACCCCATACTCGTCGGAAAGAATGCCACGCGCCCATAGCGCTGCCGTCATCTGATATTCCGGCACGCCGATCAGCTTGCCACGGAGATCCTGCGGTGACCGGATCCCCCGATCGGTACGGATGTAAAAGGCGGAGTGGCGGAACAGGCGGGAGAGAAATATCGGCAGCGCGAAATATTTCCCCTCGCCCCGCGCGGTTGTCAGGATGAGCGAGCTGGCCGAGAGCTCGGTCAGATCGAAATCCTGGCCCGCGAAAGCGCGATGGAATGCTTCTTCCGGTCCGACCGGAAAGCAGGTGAGCTCGACGTTCTCGATGCGCACACGACCATCGAATATCGCGGCGACCCTGTCGCTGGGACCGCATCCGAAGGTCAGCTTCAGCAGGCTCATTGCCAGCTCTCCCTACCCCAACGGGCGGCGCTCTCCCATCCCGTCATCAGTCCTTCTCGCCGCTGCGAACGTAAGTGCGGCGCGTGCCGGCCTCGCGGTCACGCAAACAAGCGCTCGTCATCCCAGACCTTCTCGGGCATGGGTAGGCCCGCGAAGGTTGCCGCGGTCGGCGGCCTGTCCGGCGCGATGCCCAGGAGCTCGAGCACCATCACGAGCTGGCGCACGTGCTGACCCGAATGCCAAGTGGTGCGCTCGAGATAATCGTGCAGCGTCACTTCGCCGTAGTAGACACGGGCCTTATGCGAAAAATCCGTCGTTCGGCCTGGGCCATCCCACCAGGCGCGAAAGCGCTCAAGCACGTCTTGTCCGTAGGCCAGTATCTTGACCTTGCTGTTCATCTCCGGCGGCGGCACGCGGCTGTAGGCGCCTTCCTTCAGCGGAAGCCCCTGCACCTCATGCTCCAGGAAAGCGTCCGCAATGTTGAAGATATGATAGGCAAGCTCCGCGTAGCTGCGCGGCCGATGCGGCAGCAAGCAACCAAGCTTATCATCGGGGATCTGCGCGAAGAGCCGCTGCGCCGTTGATTGGATCTCGATAAGCCGCGCGGCGAGCTCGGATGCGGGCAGCACCGGCGCACCGCCCCAGGCGATGCCGGCAACGCGTGCTACGTCGCGCAGAACCTGGCCGTTCGCCCAATCCTTGCCGCGCCGCACGATCGGCACCGAGCGGATCCCCAACGTTTCCAGCTCGGCAAAGGCGTCCTTGTCCTCCAGCACGTTGACCGAGACGAAGGGAACGCCGTGCTTGCTGAGGAACTCCTTCATTCGCAGGCAGCTGGTGCAGCCGGGCTGCCAGTATGCTTTGATCACCGAAGCTTCAGGGGATGATTGCGTCATGGGCATGCTCCTCGCCGGTGCTGGAGAGGATACTGCGCCTGCCCGGGAGTGCAAAGCGATGAGCATCGGAAGACACGCTTTGCGCCAACCGCTGCAAAACGCGTGGCGGCGCAGATCAGGCCGGCGATTCAGCGCTCGCGCAGCCTTGGATCCATGGCGTCGCGCAGCGCGTCGCCGAACAGACTGAACCCGAACACGGTCAGCGTGATCGCAAGGCCGGGAAAGACGGCGATCCACGGCGCCGTCGAGGCAAATTCCTCGGCGCCACCCTGCAGCATCAGTCCCCAGGCCGGCGTCGGCTCCTGGACCCCGAGGCCGAGATACGACAACGACGCCTCCGCCAGTATCGCTTGCCCGACGAATGCGGTCAGCATGATCAGAAACGGCGCGATCACGTTGGGCGTCATATGGCGAAGGATGATCCGAGCGTGACCGAAGCCGCAGGCGCGCGCTGCATCGATATAAGGCACTTCCCGGATCGCCAGCGCGCTCGAGCGCACCACCCTGGCGCAACGCGGGATGAGCGGAATGGTGATAGCCACGATCACGTTGTGTACTCCGCTGCCGAAGATGGCGATCACCGCAAGCGCCAAGACGATCAGCGGGAACGCCATAACCACATCGAAGACCCGCTGCAGCAGGAGATCAAGACGGCCGCCGAAATAGGCGCTCCCCACGCCGAGCACGAGCCCGGTGATCCCTCCCACCATCGCACAGGAGAAGCCCACGATCAGGGCAGTGCGCGCACCGAACACGATGCGGGAGAAGAGGTCGCGGCCGAACTGGTCGGTGCCCATGATATGCGCCCAGCTGGGGGGCTCCGTCATCGCCGCGAAATCGTTCGCGGTTGGGCTGTAGGGCGCAACCCACTCGGCGAAGAGCCCGGCGACGCCCATCACCAGCACCAGTACCAGGCCGACCGTGCCAAGCGGCTCGCGGCGGCAGAAACGGATGATGCCGGCGCGCCACGAGCGCCGGCTCTCCGTCGCCTCGGCGAGGGTGGGAGCATAGCGCGGCGCAAGATCGACCACGGCACAAGCCCCCGTCAGCCGAAGCGGATGCGCGGATCGAGCCACCCATAGAGCAGATCGACCGCCAGATTGGCGAACACGAAGATCGCGACCGTGAGCATGACCAGGGCCTGCGTCAAGGTATAGTCCTGGTTCTGCACGGCGAGCACGAACAGGCGCCCGACGCCGTTGAGGTTGAACACCTGCTCGGTGACGACGAGCCCGCCGATAAGGAAAGCGAACTCGATGCCGATCAGAGTGACGACCGGCAGCAGCGCGTTCTTGAGCGCGTGCCGATTGATGACAAGCCGTTCGAGCAGGCCTTTTGCGCGGGCAGTGCGGATGTAATCCTCGCGCAGGACCTCCAGCATCGCCGAGCGGGTCATCCGCATGCTGACTGCGGCGTAGCGGTAGCCCACGGTCAGCGCGGGCAGGATCGCCATCGACAGGTTTCGCAGCGGGTCCTCCCAGAACGGGACATAGTCTATCGGGGGCATCCAGGGCGCGCCGAAGAACGCGTTCGAGATCTCGAGCACGGCGAGGATGGAAACGATCCCGAGCCAGAACGATGGCGTTGCGATCCCCGCGATGGCGACCGTGCGCACCACATGATCGATCCAGCTGTTCTGCTTCAGCGCCGAGATGGTACCGAGCGGGATCGCGATGAGGATCGCGAACACCGTTGCCATCACGGCGATCTCGAGCGAGATCGGCAGCCGCGTTGCAATCTCTTCGGCGACGGGCTTGCCCGACCACATCGAGATGCCGAAGTCGAGGCGCGAGAAGTTCCAGACAAAGTCCAGAAACTGAAGGATCACCGGGCGATCGAGTCCGAGCTCGGCGTGACAAGCCGCTATGACGCGCGCATCGACGTTCCCGCCGCTGGAGCCCAGGCGGACCACGCAGACATCGCCTGGGATGAGACGCATAAGCAGGAAGACGAGCGCCGCCGCCCCGACCAGCGTCGGGATCGCGAGAAGCACCCGTTGTGCGATGTATCTGTACACTACTTGTCCAGCCACACGTTGGCCAGGTCCTGATTGACATAGTGGCTGGGGCTGACCTTCCAGCCCTTCACATACGAGCGGGCCGGAACGATGCGATACCACCACGGCGTCATGATCATGTGCGTCTGCGTGTCGAGAACGTACTTCTCGAACGCGCGGATCATGGCGCGCTGCTTAGATGTGTCGGTCTCGTGCAGAAGCGCCTGATAGAGATCGATCTCCTTCTGATCGTCGTAGCCGCCGTAATTCTCTTCGTAGACCGAATGCGGCAGGAACTTGCCGATGTCCATGAGCGGATTCACCACGCCCTGGCAGTTGAAGTCCACGGTCACATCGAAGGTGCCGTGACGCAGGGCGTCGAAGAACGGACCGGTCGGCAGCACGCGCTGCGTGACCTGCAGTCCGACCTTGCTCCACTCGTCGATCAGCCAGATGCCGACATACTTGTAGGGCTGGTCGACATTGCGGTTCAGCAGCTCGAATTTGAGCCCCTCGGCGCCCGCTTCCTTCAGCAGACGCCGCGCCTCGTCGCGCGATTTGCCAATATCCGGCCAGAACCCGGCCAGCGGCTCGAGCTCCTGCTTTGATGCCGCGAGCGGCGAGCCCGGGAAAACGATGCCGGCCACCGTGTGCACGGTGGCGATCTTGGCGAGCGCGGGTGCCCCGTGCCAACTGTCGATTGCCAAAGCAAGCGCCCGGCGCACCCGCACGTCATCGAATGGCTTCTTCTTGTGGTTGGGAGTCACCAGGTTCCCGCAGTTCCAGTCGCTCGCTTGGACCGTGATCTTGTCGCCGAGCTCGCGCACGAGCTCGTCGCGCGCCGACGGCGGCAGACCGCGGAACTCCATTGCGGCGCGGTCAGCCCGCATCGCATCGACCCGCACGGCCTGCTTGGCCGCAAAGATGCCGATGAACCCGTCGAGATAGGGCTGTCCCGCATGATAATAGTCCGGATTGCGTACGCCCTTTATCGACTGACCGATCTCGTAGCCGGCAAACTTGAACGGGCCGGATCCCATGATGTTCTTCTCGTACCAGTGCGGATCCTTGTCGAGAATCTCTTTTTTGTAGATCCAGGCAAAAGGATCTGCCAGCGCCGGCAGGAAGGCGTTGGTCGCGAACTTCAACCGGAACACCACGGTCGTCGGATCGGTCGCCTCGACCTTGTCGACCATGATGAAATAGCTCTCGCGCGCGCTTGACACCCCATCGGGGGGATGAACGATCTCTTGCCAGCTCGCCGCCACGTCTGCCGCTGTGAGCGGCGTGCCGTCATGGAATTTCACGCCCTGCCGAATCTTGAAAGTGTAGGTCTTGCCCTCATCGGTCGGCTTCGGCATGTCGGTGCACAAGTCGCACACGAAATCGGTAGTCGACGAAGGATTGTCCGGATCGACTCTGATCAGCGCGCTGTAGAAGGGCGCAGCCGCATGCATTGTCGCATAGGTGGTCTCACGATGACCGTCGAAGCTCGGCGGAGCGTCCGCCGGGATCATGTACGTGAGCGTGCCGCCGCGTTTCGGGCTTTCGCCAGCCGCTGACGCCGACACGGAGGCCACACAGAAAATGGCGCCGAGGCCAGCTGTCGCCAATGCTGATGCTCTGAGCATTCTCTTCCTCCCTCTTGTTGTTGAGCTAATGCACCTCGCTGCATGCCACCCAGTGGCCGGGGCGAACCTCCCGCAGCTCCGGACGTACGCGGCTGCAGCTCTCGACCGCCATCGGACAACGCGGGTGAAAGACGCAGCCCGGCGGTGGATTTATAGGGCTCGGCACCTCCCCTTTCACCGGCCGAAATCTGCGGCCGGCCTCGATACCGGGATCCGGCACCGGCACGGCATCGAGAAGCGCCCGCGTATAAGGATGCAGCGCATTGTCGAACAGCTCGTCGCAATCGGCGAGCTCGACAATTCTCCCGAGATACATCACCGCAACCCGGTGACAGAGATGCCGTACCACCGACAGATCGTGGGCGATGAACAGGTAAGTGAGGTCAAAGCGCGCGCGCAGATCCTCGAGCAAGTTCACGATCTGCGCCTGGATCGAGACGTCGAGGGCGGACACTGCCTCATCACAGATGATGAATTCGGGATCGAGCGCCAGCGCGCGTGCGATTCCAACACGCTGGCGCTGGCCTCCCGACATCTCGTGCGGGTAGCGGTCGGCAAAATTCGGATTGAGGCCGCAGGTCGCGAGCAGCTCGCGCACCCGGGCTGCACGGCGCCGCGAATTGGGCTCAATCGCGTGCACCTTCATCGGCTCGGCGATGATGTCGCCGACCTTCATGCGCGGATTGAGCGAGCTGTAGGGGTCCTGGAAGATCACCTGGATGCGGCGCCGCAGCGCCAGCAAGTCCTTGTGCTTGAGCTTGGTGAGATCGACGCCGTCATAGAGGATCGCGCCGTCGGTCGGCCGCTCGAGCAGCAGGATGCACCGGCCGGTTGTCGTCTTGCCGCAACCGCTCTCGCCCACGAGCCCAAGCGTCTCTCCGCGACGAAGGGTGAAGTCGATGCCGTCGACCGCCTTCACCTCGCCGACCCTGCGGCGCGCGAGGATGCCCTCGGTGACCGGGAAGAGCTTGCGCAAGCCCCTCACTTCCAGGAGCGTCGGAGAATCGGGTGCAGCCGCCGTCATGCCACGGCTCCGATTGCGGCGCCGATCTCGCTGGCGCGCAGGCAGGCGGACCGCTGCCCGGCGGACGCCACCGGTTCAAGCGGCGGCCTTATCTTGGCACAGGCATCGACAGCAAAGCGGCAACGCGGCCGGAAAGCGCAGCCCTCATCGAGGCGCGTGAGATCGGGCGGCTGACCGTCCACCGGATCGAGGCGCGCCCGGCGCGGGCGATCGAGCCGCGGCACCGATTGCAGTAATGCCATGGTGTAGGGGTGGCGCGGATTGTGATAGATCGCCGTTGCCGGCCCGCTCTCCACGACGCGGCCGGCATACATCACGTTGACCCGCCTGGCATAGCGCGCGACCACCCCGAGATTGTGGGTGATGATGATCAGCGCCGCGTTGAGCCGGCGCGTGAGCCCGTTCATCAGCTCGAGGATCTGTGCCTGAATGGTCACGTCGAGCGCGGTGGTCGGCTCGTCTGCGATGATGAGCTTGGGATCGCAAGCAATGGCAATCGCAATCATGACACGCTGGCGCATGCCGCCCGAGAGCTCGTGCGGATACTGTTTGAGGCGGCGCGCCGGATCAGCGATGCCAACCAGCCCGAGCAGCTCGATGGCGCGCTTGTGCGCGGCAGCACGATCCGCTCGGCAGTGTTGCTCGACGGTCTCCGTGATCTGTCGCCCAATGGTGAGAACCGGATTCAATGACGTCATCGGCTCCTGGAACACCATGCCGATATCGCCGCCTCGCACTTCGCGCATTTGAGGGTCGGAAAGCTGCATGAGATCGCGGCCGAGAAAGAGAACCTCGCCGCGCGTGATCCGCCCAGGCGGATCCGGGATCAGCCGCAGAATCGACAGCGCCCCGACCGTTTTGCCCGAGCCGCTCTCGCCAACGATCGCGACGGTCTCGCCCTGCTCGACAGTGTACGACACGCCATCGACGGCGCGCACCAATCCCGCACCGGTCCGAAACTCCGTGTGCAGATTTCTGACATCAAGAAGTAGGGCCAAGACCCCTCCTGAACGTTTCCCTGAAAGCTTGTTATTCTATCAGTTCTGATTGCCGCCACGGTAGAGTCGGCCAAAGCGGCTGTCAACGCAGGCGGCACATATCATCATTTGATCGGGCTTTGATGGCACAAGAGCTTCGCCAGCTCCCGATGCCGCTCCAGCTCGTTCTGCATGAATACGGCGAATGTTTCCGGCGTATTTGTTGCTGGTACGGTGATGCCCGAGCGGGCTCGCCAGAGCGACATGGCCGCGTAACCCGCCGCGCCCGACGGATCACGCCTTGACCTACCCTAATACACCTGCAGATATTTGGTGATATCTACTTTTTCGGGCAAAGTGCCTGCTGCAGCGAAGAAGTCAATGAATTGCTGGAACTCGGCCTTGTGCCTCGCAGTCAATTCGTCAGCGGCATAGTAGCGCACCATCGGCACGGTATCGACTACGTCCTCGGGAGTGAGCGTGTTCTTGGCGAGATATTTGCGCGCTTCCTGCGGATCATCGTTGACGAAGTGGATGGCCTTTTTCCATACGGCCGCGAAACGCTTGGCGACATCCGGACGGTTCCTGATGAAGTCGCTGGTGATTGCGCAACCGGCCGCGAATGCATCGCCGTGCTCATCGCCAAGAAGATATTTGGCAATGACGCCCGCCTCGAGCGTGCGCGCGACACCCAGCTTTCGCATGGTCGAGGCCTGCGGCTCGAGCGTGTAGCCGGCATCGAAAGTCCCGGACGTCATGACATTGACGTGCTGGTTCATGTCGAGCTGGTCGATGGAGTAGTCGCCTTCCTTCAGCCCCGCCTTGGCGAGCACCGCTTTCGCAGCAACGATATTGGCGGGACCAGGTGCCGACATGATCCGCGCTCCCCGGAGATCCTTCAGGGTATCCGCGGCATAGCCCTTGCGGACAACGAATTGCTCCATCTGATAGGTCTTGTTCTGGCTGTGTACGCCTATATACATGGCGACCCCAGGCTTTTTGAGATTGGCATTCATCGCCTCGATGGTGACGAGGACGACCGCCGCCTCGATCTGGTTGCTGATCATGGCTGCGATGTTCTGCGGTCCGCCGATCAGCCGGATCGTCTCCGGTTCGATATTCTGCTCCTTGAAAAACCCGCGTTCGATGGCGACGAAATAAGGCAGCGACGACGCAGTCGGAAACACACCGACCTTGACTTTGTCCTGCGCGGCCGCCTGCTGCCCCAACGCAGACATCAAGACCACGACCATTGGTAATGCAAAAATCTTCAATGCCGTCGTGCGCATGCAGCCACCATGATCCTGGGGTTAAACTCGGCACTGCTCAGGAGCAGTGCCTGCAAACGTAGCAGGTTACCGTCCAAGGTAAATCAGCCTTCTGCGTCCGGAGCAGCCGCTACCGCACAATCAACATAAAACACGGCTAGCTCCATAGCCGGTCGATTTTAACCGTGCGGATCCAACAATGGCACGCATGCTGGCCCGTATTCTTGTTGGTATTCCCGTTCTCGCGGCGGGCAGCTTCGTGCTTCTGGTGCTGATCGGCCTCTGGGACCGTTACGAGAAGGAAACCGCAGCATTGGGGTTCGGCGGGGTTTACGAGCGATTAGCCTGGCAAGCCGGGTTTCCAAGCAATCCGAACGCCCGCGCAGGGGCTGACGCCGAGCGGCCACTGGAAGGACCAGCTGCGCGAGCTCAGCCTGCACCGGCGCGGCTCTATCAGCACATTCCGAAGCTGGTTGGTACCGGCGCGCCAGGAAGCGTTTATCAAGGCGCGTCCGTTGCATTGTCGGCAGACGGCCAAACCGCCATCGTCGGTGGCCCTGGCGCCAACAACGCCGATCGCGATCGCTCGCCTCTCGTCGGCCCTGCTGGGGCGGCGTGGGTATTTACCCGCAGCGCCGGTGTCTGGACGCAGCAAGGTAGCAGGCTGATCGGCGCCACCAGCGACTATGGAGGGGGATTGTGGTCCCAAGGTGCGTCCGTCGCTCTTTCCGGCGACGGCGATACCGCCATCGTGGGCGGGCCCAGCGACAACAAGACGACAGGAGCGGCCTGGGTGTTCACCCGCGCTGGCGGCATGTGGACACAGCAAGGCAACAAGCTGGTCGGGACCGGCGCCTTCGGGCCGGGCGAAGCGCCACTCTCGCTCGGCCAAGGAATGGCCGTCGCGCTGTCCGCCGACGGCGATACCGCCATCGTCGGCGCCTGGGGCGCGAACGCAGCCTGGGTGTTCACGCGCAGCGGCGGCGTTTGGAGACAGCAAGGCAACAAGCTCGTCGGCAACGGTGCGGTTGGAAGCGCCCGGCAAGGCATGTCGGTTGCGTTATCAGCCGACGGCAATACCGCCATCGTTGGCGGGTGGTCCGACAACAACAAGACCGGAGCAGCGTGGGTGTTCACCCGCAGCAACGGTGTCTGGACGCAGCAAGGCAAGAAGCTCGTCGGCAGCGGCGTTGTCGGCCGTGCCCGCCAAGGCACGTCCGTTGCGCTGTCAGCAGACGGCAACACCGCCATCGTGGGTGCTCCTGGCGACAATCCGTCTGATCGATTCGGCATTGGTGCGGCCGGAGCAGCGTGGGTGTTCACACGCCGCGGCGGCGTTTGGACCCAGCAGGGCCACAAGCTGGTCGCCAGCGGCAGTATCTGGACGCAGCAAGGCATATCGGTCGCGCTCTCCGCCGACGGCAACATCGCCGTAATGGGTGGGTTCGCCCACGATCGCAATGCAGGCGCGGCAGCGGTGTTCGCTCGCAGCAGCGGCGAGTGGACGCTGGAGAAGGAACTCGCGGGCAACATCGGCTTGGGAAAGACCGCGCCCCCTGTCGCGGTTTCCGCCGACGGCAGCGTCATGTTGCTCGGCGATCCTGAGGACAATGGCGGCCGCGGCGCGGCGTTGGTTTTCACGCGGACGGGCGCCGGGGACTACTAAAGATCCGACGGCGCAGCAGGGAGGCGGCGCCGATCACGCGCGATCAGTGATCTTGAGAATGTCTTCGACGAATTTCACGAGCTCTGGGCTGAACTGCCGAAGCTCCTGCGCGGTCAAGAGACCATGGGCTCGGAATGCGCAAATCTGCCTGACCGCCGTTGATCGCCGCAGGTAATCGAATATCTGGGCGATCTCCTTGTCGCGCTCCCGTACCAGCCGGTAGATCGCCAGGTACTGCTCGTGCTTGGTCTTGGTGACGTCCGAGCTGATGCCTGCTATCTCACCGAGTACTTGCTCAGAGAAACGTTCGAGCGCAACCCTTCGCAGCCCCTTGAAGGTTTTCCAGTCGGACTCTTGGATATCGCGCATCGATATCGGCCTCAACCGACGATACTGCCAGAACGTTCGAGCGTTGGGAATCGAGGCAAGCGTGCGAAACGCAACGTTTCCTGATTACTGGATCGTCCGCATACGCGGACGATGACAACCGCGAGTATGATGGGCGCCCGATGGCGCGTCTTTCGCGGTTTCACGGATTGCCCAGGGCAATCCAGGTTACGCAGATGCTGTGTTTGGCCTGCCTTGCAGGCTGTCTGTAGCGCTAGGCCCGCGGCGGGCGGCGCCGCTCGTGGAACCAGGCGCGGTACTGCGTCATCTTCCCGCGCTGTGTCGATGGCGCATGCCGCCTGCAGGTTGCGGCTTCCTCGCTTTTCTCCGGCGCGCCCCAGCGCAGCTCGACGCAGTCGTTGAGATTGTATGCCATTTCAAGCTCCGTCGCGCGGTCGAGCACGTCCTTGAGCGCGAGCGTCCATTGGGAGCCGTCGGTCCGCGTATAGGAAAACTTGCGCGCCGCAAGCTCGGAGGCGAGCACGCTCTCCAATTCCGCCTTCACGTCGCCGACGCTCTTGCCGCTCGGCATTGCGTAGCGCTCGGGCCGCCGCGCGACGCGCTCGGGAAAGCCGCGCACCACATCCATGGCGATCAACAGGCGCAGATCGCGCGCAGGCGTCGCGAAATCCTCCCACGCCCCGGTAGTCTCGAAGATCGCCGCGCCGTCGGGCATCTCGGCGTCGCCGCGCCCGGTGCTCTGGTGCTTGCGCCCGTTCTCGACCGAGGTCACGCGCGTCTTTACCTGCTCTTCGAGCGACGTGATCGCTTCCTTCATGGCGCGCAAGGGATCGAGCGGCGACGGCGACATCACGTCATCCATGCGATCATAGAAGTCTTCGACCCCGAGATTCCCCTGATCGAGCGAGAAATCGCCGTACTGCGGATCCTTCGCGATCTCGGCATTGGCCAGCCGCCGCAAGGTGCCGTTCTTGTCGCGCACGATCGGCCGGAATTGCTTGAACCCGGGGCCACCAAGCGCGGGATCCTGCGCAAACAAGAAATTGCCTCGCCAAAAGCGCTTGCGCGCGACCGTCCCGTCGGGCTGCCCGTCGACCGCAAGGATGACGCCTGCCTCGCCCTCCGTCTGCGCCACGCGCCGCGCGATCACCAGAACGTGCCCGTATGGATCGGCGTATACGGTGCCCGGGCGCAGCGTGTCCCGGCTCAGCGGCACGGGATAGTAATCGGTGTTCTCGTCGTTCAACGCCGTTCTCGCGGAGCCGGAATGGACACCATCGGCAACCGTCGTGCTTACATAATTGCCGAACGAGGCCGCAAGCCCGGGCGGACGCCTCGGTGGCGCCATGCTCACGGGACCCGCGACAGGCGGGGGAACCATGCCCATCAGGCTGCGGGAGGCGACGTTCTGCTCGACCGGAACGGGAGCAGGTTCTTCCTTCTGGATGTTCCACCACGCGTGGCACTTCGGCCCCTGGCCGCCGCCGCCACGCGAGCACTTCGAGTATCCGAACGGCAGCCCCAGCTTGAACGCGAAATACGCGCGCAGAAAGTAGGGAAGATCGGCGCAGTCGGGGCGAATGATGAGCCCCATCTGATCTTCGCCAAGACCCATATGGTTGAACAGGAAATTGCGCGATCGATCGCGCAAGACCTCATGCAGCGCCTTCCACGACGGCGCTGCGTCGAGCGGGTCGTCGAACAGCTTCTCGATCCATGCAGAATACAGGTTTTCCGTCGAGCGATTCCAGGTGTTGCGCAAGGGCCAGAGGCTTCCCTCGGTCTTGCTCGGCCGCGGCGGCTGGTCGGGACGCACCGCTATCGCGCGCGCGATCGTGCTGCAATCGGCTGGCGCGTGGTCGCGCGCAAGCTGCGCATGCCATGTCCCTGCGGCGGGTGAGGCGACCTCGGCGAACCAGAAATAGGGCGGCCCGCCGTGGCGCTCGCGCGATTTGGCCGCGACGCTTCCGTCGGGAGCGATCAGCGAAAGCTCGCCCTCGAGCGGCTTCTCCGCAGCGAAGATGATCCGCAAGGGCGCGCCCTTCCAGGGCACAAGCGGCGAGGGCAAGACCGCGACCTCAGCTGCATCCTCACAGCTGCCGAGCGCGCCTTCCGCCCGTGAGTTGGCAGGCGCGAGGACGGCCAAGAATCCACCTGCGATCAGCGATAATGCCGATGCAGCAACAGCAAGCTGGCGTGCAAAAAGCATTGAGCCCCCTACCCCTTTGACCCCAATTGGCGAGTATTGCGAAAGCTTTGGCTGAATCATGGCAGAATCCACGGCCAGGGGCATTCGACGGTGGCAAATCGGCCTCTGCCCTCAGCCCGCGTACTTGTATTTCGGCTGCCAGCCGTCGGCGCCTTCGGGAATCAGGTCCAGGAAGTGCCACACCGCGCAGAAATCGTCCCCGGGCGAGAACGAGGTGTCGGCGACGCGCAGAATGCGCCCGTTCGATAACTTGAATACGGAGAGTCCAGGCATGGGGCCGTTGTCGCGCCAATAGCCCATGTCCTGGGCGAAGGTCGTTTCCTCGGTCGAGACCATGGGAAACCGCCAGCCGCGGCTCTGCGCAAACGTCTGCTGCTTCTCAGGCGCATCGGGCGAGGCCACCACGAAGCTCGCACGATTGCGCAGGTGCTCGTAGACGCCGTTGAAACCGTCCGCCCAGAGCGTGCAGTAGGGACAGGACGCACCCATGTTGTGAATCACAAACAGCGTGTCCTTGCTGCCGAACAGCTCCGAGAGCTTCACCGTGCCGCCCGCGCGCCGGAACGTGTAGTCCTCTACCGGCTCCGGCTCGATGGCACGCTGCACGACACGCATCTCTTCGCGCAGCTCCCGGATTTGCCGGCGGTAAGCGGCGAGCTTCTCGGAGGACTCCCGGTAGTTCATCGCTCGATCCTTAACCATCCTCAATTTTCATACTCGTCGTGGCGGCGCAGCCAGTCGGAATGAAAGCGCAGCCTCTCTTCGTCGCGCCCTTTCGGCAGCAGATCGAGGTAGTGATAGGCACCATTGAGCATGTCGAGGCCGCGCGCGTAACAGGAATAGGTATGGAACACGGCGCCGTCAGCGTCCTTGAAGAACACGCTGATGCCCGGCGCCTCGGAAGCATAGGGCTTCTGTCGCGCGTAATTGTAATAGGCGTCTCCCTTTGCCAGCTCCTCCGGCGTATGCGAGACGTGATAATCGCGGTTGAAGTCGTTGCCGAAAGACGAAAACCATTTGAAGCTCCAGCCCATCCGCGCGCGGTAGGATGCGAGCTTCGCGTAGGGTGCTCGCGAGATCGCGACCATGCTCGCATCGCGGTGGTTGAGATGCACGGTGATGCCGTTGAAATTATCGGCCCAGAACGAGCAGCTCTTGCAGCCGGCCTCCCAGCTCGGATCGAACATGAAATGATAAACGATGAGCTGGCTGCGCCCGTCGAACAGATCCGGCAGAGTTGCCTTGCCGTCCGCGCCCTCAAACACATACGTCTTATCGACGCAAACCCAAGGCAGCTCGCGCCGCGCTCGGCTGAGCTGGTCGCGCAAACGTGTGAGCTCCTTCTCTTTGGTGAGCAGCTGTTTGCGCGCTTCGGTCCATGTCTCTTGCGACACCACCTGACGAGGATCCATGTCACCACTCCTTCCTATGCTCATGATCGGCGTCCCAGCCTGGGGCGGCCGCCGCGATGTCGGCTCGACGGATGCTTCGCCGCCTGCCGCTTGGCGATTTCATCGACCATCACCGCGAGCAGGTCGAACTGCTCCTGCCAGTATTTGCTGTAGCGGTTGAGCCAAACGGCGGCTTGGAAGATCGGCCCGGCATCGAGCCGGCAGCGGCTGATGCGGCCGCTGCGCTCCTGACGCACCAAGCCGGCACGCACCAGCACCTGGATGTGCTTCGACACGGCCTGCAGGGAGATCGCGAACGGGGCGGCTAGTTCCGAGACCAAGAGCTCGCGACCGTCGAGAGCGACCAGGATGGAGCGGCGTACCGGATCGGCAAGCGCGGAGAACACCGCGTCGAGGCGACCCTCCGCGTCCGGCAGGTCGTTCTCGATCACATGCAGGGGCTGCGAGCTCATGAGGAGCGTTTATCAACTATCCGGCTGATATTCAATCGCATAGTTGATAGAAGCGGGCCATTTCACGCGAACGTTAACTGTCTCAGGAGGGTGGACGGGATTGCTCCCTGATGTGAGCGGGAACGGCTGGTGCTTCGCAGCCGTGCCGGCCGAAGCCGGCGCTCTGGCTGATCCAATCCGCGTTGCCGGTGCAGGTCGGCGTGTCTCAGCCGGGGGTCAAGCCTTTGGCCTTGATCACCGCAGCGGCCGCAGGAGACCTCAGGTACGCGATAAATGCCTGCGCAGCTTCCGCAGCTTTGCTGGCTGCGGCGACACCCGCGACGTAGACGACCTCCCGCTGGATTTCGCGCGGGAGGGGGCCGACTATATCCAGCCGGGGATCCGTCAGGACGTTCATGGTGAACACGGCGAGATCGGCCTCGCCGCTCGCAACCGCCTCGATAATTTCCGCGGGCGCTCCCTGCGCCTTGGTCTTCGTCCGCATCGCCTGCGCGATCCCGAGATGCTCGTATATATGTGAAAGCTGAGCGCCTGTTGCGCTCGCCGGTATCGAGGCGATGGAACGCGCCTTGAGGAGCGTCTGCTTGAGCGCCTCCGGCGTACCGATGTCCGGCTTGGGAGCGCCCGCGCGGACGGCAACCGCGATCCCTACCCGAGCAAACCCGGGCGTCGGTCCTGACGCGAACTGCGCCCGCGCGGCGGCATCCTGCATAACGTCCCGCGGCACCACTCCAAGATCGAACGGTCCCCCGATGTGGCCATCTTGATGAGCTCCGGAGCGGTGCCGAAACGAGCATGGATCTTATGACCTGAAGCATCCTCGAACTGCGAGGCTATCTCCTTGAACGGAACCGCTATGCCGGCGCCCGCTATGACCTGGAGCTCGCTCGCTTGCACCATTGTTATTCCTGAGAGAACGAGGACCAGTCCGAGCAGGGAGCTCATCGAAGCTTTGCCCATGGGAGTCCCTCGAAGGCGTCAGCAAGTAGGGGGGTCAAAACCGCCCCTGCGTCGGAACCAGCCACCGCGCCGAAGTCGCCCACACCCACGCAACTATCGCCGTTTGCTGGCGGGGCTTCAAGCGGCCCTGCGAACAGCGGCCCTGCGCAAGAACCGGCTGTGCGGCGCGGC
>CAWJDY010000033.1:0-309410 GCA_963841705.1 uncultured Alphaproteobacteria bacterium | reverse complement strand
CAACACTACTACGAGGCAGTCCGCCCCTCTCCGGCGCATCAGTACTTTCGGCCTCGCGGTTGGAGCCGCTTGTGCCTTTTCCCTTGGCATCGCCGGCCAGGTTCTCACGTTCCGTACAAGAGCCCGATTGAGCTTCGCGCCGCCTCCATGCCGGATGCCGCTTGGGCAGTCTCAGTGCATCCCCC
Organism: uncultured Alphaproteobacteria bacterium; assembly: GCA_963841705.1. Lineage (GTDB taxonomy): Bacteria > Pseudomonadota > Alphaproteobacteria > Rhizobiales > Xanthobacteraceae > VAZQ01. Next base: position 309,225 of record CAWJDY010000033.1, on the reverse strand, counting down.
AAGCTGATCCCGGAGGAGTGGCAACCCCCCGGTTTTGACATCGTCTAATCCGCTTTCGACACGTCATCAGCGGTTCGCTTGCGCTCGCCTCTCTCAATCATACCTGCCGAAATCTCGTTTCGACTTTTCCGCAACGTTCACCACCATCGCTTTTGACGACAGCAGCTTGCGGTGGCTTGAGATCAACACCTGATTGCCGACCTCGAAGGGCCTTCCTTCATCTCTCGTACAGTTACGCACCGCCGTGTGGACCGGCGTTACTCGTGACACAATGCCATGAGCCGACATATGCAGTGCAGCAAAGCGAAATCAAAGCGCGGTTGAGGCTTTCCTACACGGTGGTGGGGTATCGTGTATCAGCCCGATTGAGCGACCGCGCTCCCTTGGGAGCATCCACCATCCTTGGCAGCCGAATCGTGAAGGTCGAGCCACGGCCGGGCTCGCTCGCCACCGTGATGTCGCCCCCCATCATCTGGCAGAACCGTTTGCTGATCGCGAGCCCGAGCCCAGTGCCCCCGTATTTGCGCGTAGTGGAGGCATCGGCCTGGGAGAATTCCTGGAACAGCTTGGCCATCTGCTCCACCGTCATGCCGATGCCGGTGTCGGTTACCGCGATGGTAATCCAGTCGCCGCCGTCCTCCTGTCCTTGCCGTGCGTCGATGGTGATGGTGCCGTGGTCGGTAAACTTGTTGGCGTTGCTCATGAGGTTGAGCAGCGCTTGGCGCAGCCGCATTTGGTCGGCATGCATTGTCCCAATCTCACCGTCGTAATGGACTGCGACCTGATTGCCGTTTTTGGCTGCCAGAGGCTCGATGGTCTTGACGACATCGTTGATCAGCGGCGCGAGAGCGAAGGGTTCGAGCTGCAGCTCCATCCGCCCGGCCTCGATCTTGGACAGGTCGAGGATGTCGTTGATCAGCGCGAGCAGATGCCGGCCGGCGCCGAGCACCCGGTCGAGCGGCTCGAGGTCCTGCTTTGCTGCTTCGGCATCCTCCCGCAGCATCTCGCTCACGCCAATGATGGCGTTGAGCGGCGTGCGCAGCTCGTGACTCATGTTGGCCAGGAACTGCGACTTGTGTTGGCTCGCCTCTGCAAGCTCGCGTCCTTTCTCCTCGATTTCATGGAACAGTCGCGCATTCTGGATCGCCAGGACCGATTGCGCGGCGAAGGTCTGCAGCAGTTCGATGGTATTCTTGGCAAATTCACCCGCCTCTTTGCGCCGCACCACCAGCGCACCGACGATCCGATCGGCGCCGCGCAATGGAACGGTCAATAGCGCGCGGAAACCGGCACGCACGATCACGTCGAGAACCGCTGACGGATCACTTTGGATGTCCGGAACCTGGATCGGCATGCGCTGCTCCACAGCCCTGCCGATTGCGGTCTCGCCGAGGTGGATATGACGATCCCTGATCGCAGCAATCAAAGCATCGTCCATTCCGTGGGTCGCGCGCAGTCGGAATTCCCTGCTGGCGTCGTCGAACACGTAGATGGCGCCGGCCTCGGTGTGGGAGAGCTGTGTCGCCTTGGCGACGATGGTGGTCAGGACAGTTTCGAGATCGATGGTCGAATTCACCGCCTGGGTGACGTCGCCGAGCGCGCGCAGCTCCTCGACTGAGCGCGCCAGCTCGTTGAGCAGGCGCGCGTTCTCGATGGCGATGACGGCCTGCGCCGCAAAGTTTTTGACCAACTCGATCTGCTTATCGGTGAACGGCCGGACCTCCTGGCGGTAAATGTGGATTGCACCGATCAGTTCCTGCTCCTTGAGCATCGGGACCCCGAGGATTGTGCGGACTCCGGCGAGTTCGACGGTCCTGACCGCAGCGGGTTCACGCTGCTTATAAGCCAGATCGTCAGCGTAGTCGGCAGTGTGGACCACCTGTTTCGTGGCGGCGACCCGCCCAAGATTTGAGAGCGGGCCGGGACGCAGCGGCCCGCGCTGCGCGACCGCCTGAGCCCAGGCCGGCGGCGGGTTGTACATCGCCACCATGCGGAACGCGCCGTTTTCATGAAGCTGCAGGTATCCAAACTTGGCGTCGCAAATGCGCACCGCATTCTCCAACATAGTGTTGAAGACGGGATCGAGCTCGGCGTGCGAGCTTGAGATGACGCGCAGTACCTCGGAGGTCGCTGTCTGCTGCTCCAACGATTCGGAAAGTGCGCGCGTCCGTGCCTGAACCTCGTCGAACAGCCGCACGTTCTCGATCGCGATCACCGCCTGATCGGCGAAGGTCGTCGCCAGCTCGATCTGCTTTTCGGTGAATCGCCTTACTTCCGTGCGCTGTAATACGATCACGCCGAGCGGCACACCTTCACGTAGCAGCGGCACCCCCAACATGGTCCTGAAGCTGCCGAGCTTTGCCACCTCGGGAAATTCGTATTCCGGGTCGGCGAGCACGTCGGCGATTTGAATTGGTCGGCCTTCCAACGCGGTCCGTCCGACACATGACCCACGCCCCGGTGCAAGCGGCAGGGTGGGCATGGATTGCTTGATCCGCTGGTGTTCTTTCTTGGAATAGCCGCAGCTCGTGGCCCAACGGTACAATTCACCGTCGCGCCGGTAGAGCCACGCATGGTCTGCCTCGCAAAGCCGGGCTGCCGACTGTGCCAGCGTGTCAAGGACCGTCTGCAGATCGAAGGCCGAGCGGCTGATGGTCTTGAGCACGTCGGCGGTGGCGGTCTGCTGCTGCAGCGATTCGCGCAGCTCGTTGAGCAGGCGCACGTTCTCGACGGCGATGACCGCCTGGTGAGCGAAGCTCTCGACCAGCTCGACCTGCCGGTCGGTGAACGGCCGCACTTCCTGGCGGAAGATGAGCATCACGCCGACCAGCTCGCTCTCCTTGAGCAAGGGGACGCCGACCACCGTCCGGGCCCCGGCGAGCTGCGCGAGCTTTGCACCGGTGAAGCCGGACGGCGCGTCGGCGTAGTCCGGCTCCTCCCGCACGTCGGCGATCTGGACCGGCCGTCTGGTCAGCATGACGCGCCCGAGCGTCGTTTTAGGGCTCGGCCGGATCACCGGGTTGCGGCGCCTTTCCTCTACGAACGCCTTGGGCGCCCGGTGCATGGCGACCGCGCGCAGGATTTCACCTTCGGCTCGGTAGAGGACGCCGAACCTCGCCTCGCAGAGGCGGGTCGCATTCGCCAGGATCGTCTCGAACACAGGCTTGAGGTCAGCGGGCGAACTGGCGATGACCCGCAGCACTTCGGAGGTGGCCGCCTGCTGCTCCCGCGCCTCCTCAAGTTCGCGTGCTTGGCGCTCAAGCTGTTTTTGCGAATCGGTTACGGACGAATTGACTCGGCGCACCACGTTTGACGTGGTGCCGCGCTCCGGCGTTACCGTCTTGCGGGGCCGTGGTTTCGTTGGTTTACGGCTTATAATGCGACGCCGTCTCATCTAGCCCTCCCCTGGGCCGATGACCTTACCCTACCACATCATGAAGCCCGTTGTGCACCACAGCAAAATTCGCCGTCGATTGGCGGCTATGGGTCAAAAGCTGCGGACCAGCGCGGTCCAGCCCCTGCCCGCAATGTCGCAATGTCCGCAGTACCCTCAGTAAGCGGACCTTAGGGGATGGGATCCTCCGGGGCTCCTTCGGCCGAGTAGGCCCGGGGAATTTCACCCCGAGCCTCTCACAGATCCGGATTTGACACTCTCGCGTCATCCGGCTCGTGCCACCGCACGAAGGCTGCCGCCTTCCATTGAATATCGGGTTCCTCCCGTTGCCGGTTGACCCGATCTCAAAGGCGATGACCCACCCCCTTCGCTCCACGGGCATTACCCCGCTTCAACACTACTACGAGGCAGTCCGCCCCTCTCCGGCGCATCAGTACTTTCGGCCTCGCGGTTGGAGCCGCTTGTGCCTTTTCCCTTGGCATCGCCGGCCAGGTTCTCACGTTCCGTACAAGAGCCCGATTGAGCTTCGCGCCGCCTCCATGCCGGATGCCGCTTGGGCAGTCTCAGTGCATCCCCCAAGCTGATCCCGGAGGAGTGGCAACCCCCCGGTTTTGACATCGTCTAATCCGCTTTCGACACGTCATCAGCGGTTCGCTTGCGCTCGCCTCTCTCAATCATACCTGCCGAAATCTCGTTTCGACTTTTCCGCAACGTTCACCACCATCGCTTTTGACGACAGCAGCTTGCGGTGGCTTGAGATCAACACCTGATTGCCGACCTCGAAGGGCCTTCCTTCATCTCTCGTACAGTTACGCACCGCCGTGTGGACCGGCGTTACTCGTGACACAATGCCATGAGCCGACATATGCAGTGCAGCAAAGCGAAATCAAAGCGCGGTTGAGGCTTTCCTACACGGTGGTGGGGTATCGTGTATCAGCCCGATTGAGCGACCGCGCTCCCTTGGGAGCATCCACCATCCTTGGCAGCCGAATCGTGAAGGTCGAGCCACGGCCGGGCTCGCTCGCCACCGTGATGTCGCCCCCCATCATCTGGCAGAACCGTTTGCTGATCGCGAGCCCGAGCCCAGTGCCCCCGTATTTGCGCGTAGTGGAGGCATCGGCCTGGGAGAATTCCTGGAACAGCTTGGCCATCTGCTCCACCGTCATGCCGATGCCGGTGTCGGTTACCGCGATGGTAATCCAGTCGCCGCCGTCCTCCTGTCCTTGCCGTGCGTCGATGGTGATGGTGCCGTGGTCGGTAAACTTGTTGGCGTTGCTCATGAGGTTGAGCAGCGCTTGGCGCAGCCGCATTTGGTCGGCATGCATTGTCCCAATCTCACCGTCGTAATGGACTGCGACCTGATTGCCGTTTTTGGCTGCCAGAGGCTCGATGGTCTTGACGACATCGTTGATCAGCGGCGCGAGAGCGAAGGGTTCGAGCTGCAGCTCCATCCGCCCGGCCTCGATCTTGGACAGGTCGAGGATGTCGTTGATCAGCGCGAGCAGATGCCGGCCGGCGCCGAGCACCCGGTCGAGCGGCTCGAGGTCCTGCTTTGCTGCTTCGGCATCCTCCCGCAGCATCTCGCTCACGCCAATGATGGCGTTGAGCGGCGTGCGCAGCTCGTGACTCATGTTGGCCAGGAACTGCGACTTGTGTTGGCTCGCCTCTGCAAGCTCGCGTCCTTTCTCCTCGATTTCATGGAACAGTCGCGCATTCTGGATCGCCAGGACCGATTGCGCGGCGAAGGTCTGCAGCAGTTCGATGGTATTCTTGGCAAATTCACCCGCCTCTTTGCGCCGCACCACCAGCGCACCGACGATCCGATCGGCGCCGCGCAATGGAACGGTCAATAGCGCGCGGAAACCGGCACGCACGATCACGTCGAGAACCGCTGACGGATCACTTTGGATGTCCGGAACCTGGATCGGCATGCGCTGCTCCACAGCCCTGCCGATTGCGGTCTCGCCGAGGTGGATATGACGATCCCTGATCGCAGCAATCAAAGCATCGTCCATTCCGTGGGTCGCGCGCAGTCGGAATTCCCTGCTGGCGTCGTCGAACACGTAGATGGCGCCGGCCTCGGTGTGGGAGAGCTGTGTCGCCTTGGCGACGATGGTGGTCAGGACAGTTTCGAGATCGATGGTCGAATTCACCGCCTGGGTGACGTCGCCGAGCGCGCGCAGCTCCTCGACTGAGCGCGCCAGCTCGTTGAGCAGGCGCGCGTTCTCGATGGCGATGACGGCCTGCGCCGCAAAGTTTTTGACCAACTCGATCTGCTTATCGGTGAACGGCCGGACCTCCTGGCGGTAAATGTGGATTGCACCGATCAGTTCCTGCTCCTTGAGCATCGGGACCCCGAGGATTGTGCGGACTCCGGCGAGTTCGACGGTCCTGACCGCAGCGGGTTCACGCTGCTTATAAGCCAGATCGTCAGCGTAGTCGGCAGTGTGGACCACCTGTTTCGTGGCGGCGACCCGCCCAAGATTTGAGAGCGGGCCGGGACGCAGCGGCCCGCGCTGCGCGACCGCCTGAGCCCAGGCCGGCGGCGGGTTGTACATCGCCACCATGCGGAACGCGCCGTTTTCATGAAGCTGCAGGTATCCAAACTTGGCGTCGCAAATGCGCACCGCATTCTCCAACATAGTGTTGAAGACGGGATCGAGCTCGGCGTGCGAGCTTGAGATGACGCGCAGTACCTCGGAGGTCGCTGTCTGCTGCTCCAACGATTCGGAAAGTGCGCGCGTCCGTGCCTGAACCTCGTCGAACAGCCGCACGTTCTCGATCGCGATCACCGCCTGATCGGCGAAGGTCGTCGCCAGCTCGATCTGCTTTTCGGTGAATGGCCTTACTTCCGTGCGCTGTAATACGATCACGCCGAGCGGCACACCTTCACGTAGCAGCGGCACCCCCAACATGGTCCTGAAGCTGCCGAGCTTTGCCACCTCGGGAAATTCGTATTCCGGGTCGGCGAGCACGTCGGCGATTTGAATTGGTCGGCCTTCCAACGCGGTCCGTCCGACACATGACCCACGCCCCGGTGCAAGCGGCAGGGTGGGCATGGATTGCTTGATCCGCTGGTGTTCTTTCTTGGAATAGCCGCAGCTCGTGGCCCAACGGTACAATTCACCGTCGCGCCGGTAGAGCCACGCATGGTCTGCCTCGCAAAGCCGGGCTGCCGACTGTGCCAGCGTGTCAAGGACCGTCTGCAGATCGAAGGCCGAGCGGCTGATGGTCTTGAGCACGTCGGCGGTGGCGGTCTGCTGCTGCAGCGATTCGCGCAGCTCGTTGAGCAGGCGCACGTTCTCGACGGCGATGACCGCCTGGTGAGCGAAGCTCTCGACCAGCTCGACCTGCCGGTCGGTGAACGGCCGCACTTCCTGGCGGAAGATGAGCATCACGCCGACCAGCTCGCTCTCCTTGAGCAAGGGGACGCCGACCACCGTCCGGGCCCCGGCGAGCTGCGCGAGCTTTGCACCGGTGAAGCCGGACGGCGCGTCGGCGTAGTCCGGCTCCTCCCGCACGTCGGCGATCTGGACCGGCCGTCTGGTCAGCATGACGCGCCCGAGCGTCGTTTTAGGGCTCGGCCGGATCACCGGGTTGCGGCGCCTTTCCTCTACGAACGCCTTGGGCGCCCGGTGCATGGCGACCGCGCGCAGGATTTCACCTTCGGCTCGGTAGAGGACGCCGAACCTCGCCTCGCAGAGGCGGGTCGCATTCGCCAGGATCGTCTCGAACACAGGCTTGAGGTCAGCGGGCGAACTGGCGATGACCCGCAGCACTTCGGAGGTGGCCGCCTGCTGCTCCCGCGCCTCCTCAAGTTCGCGTGCTTGGCGCTCAAGCTGTTTTTGCGAATTGGTTACGGACGAATTGACTCGGCGCACCACGTTTGACGTGGTGCCGCGCTCCGGCGTTACCGTCTTGCGGGGCCGTGGTTTCGTTGGTTTACGGCTTATAATGCGACGCCGTCTCATCTAGCCCTCCCCTGGGCCGATGACCTTACCCTACCACATCATGAAGCCCGTTGTGCACCACAGCAAAATTCGCCGTCGATTGGCGGCTATGGGTCAAAAGCTGCGGACCAGCGCGGTCCAGCCCCTGCCCGCAATGTCGCAATGTCCGCAGTACCCTCAGTAAGCGGACCTTAGGGGATGGGATCCTCCGGGGCTCCTTCGGCCGAGTAGGCCCGGGGAATTTCACCCCGAGCCTCTCACAGATCCGGACTTGACACTCTCGCGTCATCCGGCTCGTGCCACCGCTCGAAGGCTGCCGCCTTCCATTGAATATCGGGTTCCTCCCGTTGCCGGTTGACCCGATCTCAAAGGCGATGACCCACCCCCTTCGCTCCACGGGCATTACCCCGCTTCAACACTACTACGAGGCAGTCCGCCCCTCTCCGGCGCATCAGTACTTTCGGCCTCGCGGTTGGAGCCGCTTGTGCCTTTTCCCTTGGCATCGCCGGCCAGGTTCTCACGTTCCGTACAAGAGCCCGATTGAGCTTCGCGCCGCCTCCATGCCGGATGCCGCTTGGGCAGTCTCAGTGCATCCCCCAAGCTGATCCCGGAGGAATGGCAACCCCCCGGTTTTGGCATCGTCTAATCGGCTTTCGACACGTCATCAGCGGTTCGCTTGCGCTCGCCTCTCTCAATCATACCTGCCGAAATCTCGTTCCGACTTTTCCGCAACGTTCACCACCATCGCTTTTGACGACAGCAGCTTGCGGTGGCTTGAGATCAACACCTGATTGCCGACCTCGAAGGGCCTTCCTTCATCTCTCGTACAGTTACGCATCGCCGTGTGGACCGGCGTTACTCGTGACACAATGCCACAAGCCGACATATGCAGTGCAGCAAAAGATGTGCGCCGTTGCACGGTTTCGCGGTAGGGACGCGAGTTACCTCGCGCCCCCCGCCCAGATCCGTACGTGCGGCTTTCCCGCATACGGCTCCCACCTCGGGTCCGAACGGCAAAGTTAGTTGCCGCATGCGTTCCGGTGCGTGTGCCACGCGAGCCTGGCACTGAGTCCAGTGCGTGCTTTACCAGAGCGCATTCCCCTTGGTCCCTGCCCTTCGCTCCACCAACTCCGCTGCGGATCGCTCCGCTTTGTTCGCCGGCTTCACAGCTACTATGACAGGGTCAGACTTCTCGTGCCCGTGCATCATCGGCTTCGGCTCCTCACCTTCCCGATGCGGACCGTCCCTCTCACACAACTCTGACGGCCGGACGCGAGACCTCCCAGCTTCCGATGCGATCCCTTTGCACGTGATGTGGCCTTAGACCCCGGCAGGGCGTCAGCACCTCGCGTAGCGGTGCCGCACATGTTGCCTTCGAGCGAATAAAGACTCTCAGCCCCTGCGATATCTGATCTTTCGTGGCTCAATCCCACACCCCATGCAATCGCTGTGTACGCTTCGCAACCACTGTCGCCAGTGGCCACGCAACACTCGCTACCAAGCGGACGCTACTCCCTACTTGGGCCGGACTTTCACCGGCTGGATCGCACCAGCTTTGTGCTGGCGCACTTACTCGATCACCTCGTCGGCGAGCGCGAGCACCTTGGCGGGTATTTCGAGGCCGAGCGCCTTTGCGGTTTTCAGACTTGCTCGAAACTTCGCCTCCTGACGGAGGCAGAAAACCGGACAAATCGTGTGCGACCCAACCCGGACAACTCATGTGCTACCGACATTGCAACTTGCGATAGGTTGACATTTGGAACAAAACGTGATTATAAAGAGAACATGGGAAAACCGGGCCCCCCCGACAGGCGCCGGCTTTTTTCGTGAGCGGCTGGCCGATCACAGCCCTGTTTTCGGTCTCGCGGCAACGACAATGACAACTTCATGCCGGAAGGAGTAACAGCGATGCCATTTCAGAAAGGCCAAAGCGGCAATCCAGCTGGTCGTCAAGTAGGCTCGCGCAATCGCGCCAGCATGCTGGTGCACAGCTTGCTCGAGAACGAGGCGGAATACCTCGCGCGCAAGACCATAGACATGGCGAAAGACGGCAACTTGGGCGCGATGCGCCTGTGCATGGACCGGATCGCCCCGACGCGAAATTACGCTCCAGGCTGCGAGCTGCCGCACCTGCAAAATGCCGCGGCCAGCGTCGAAGCTATGGCGCGCATTGCCGACGCGGTGACCACCGGCGATCTTTTGCCGGCCGAGGCCGCCGCGCTGGCGAGGGTGGTCGACAACTATCTCAAGGCGCTTGAGGCGCAGGGCTTCGATGAGCGGCTGACCAGGCTGGAAGAGAGGGATGTTAGGGAGGCCCGAGGCCGAGCCCGGTCGGATCGGATCATGGAGCTTCCTGCGGGGCTTCCACCACGGGTTGAAAAATCATTGTAGATTCATTGTTGTTTGCAATGGGCCCCGAACCTCCGCCCGTTCTGGTTGTGTCCTTCCATGCCTCCCCTTGCAAGCGCCTGCAAGCGGGACTCCCCTATCCGAGAAGGTATAAACAACCACGTTGAAGACGGCAGGGAGCCTCAGGGATGCGGGATGTTTTGGGCTGGCGGCGCAAGTTCGGTGTGCTCGGGCCTTCCACCAACACCATTGTGCAACCCGATTTCGAGATGATGCGGCCCATCGGCGTCACCAATCATTACAGTCGCATCTTCACCCCCAACGCCGAGGCCGTCAGCAACGACACCTTCATGGCCGGCACGCAGGTGATCGGCCGCAACGTGCTCGAAGCGGTTCGCAGCGTCATGACCTGCTCGCCGGACTATCTGGTGATGGGAATGTCGGCGATCACGTTCTATGGGGGCGCTGCGGGAGCCGATGAGTTTCAACACACCGTCGAGCGCGAATCCGGAGTGGGGGTCAGCATCGGGTCGCATTCCTGCACGGCAGCATTGCAAGCATACGGCGGGGTGAAGCGGCTCGCGTTCCTCTCCCCCTATTACCCCGTCGCCAACAATGAGGTGCGACAGTATTTCACCGATTCCGGCTTTGAGGTCGTGCGCGACGTCTATCTCGCCTGTCCGAGCTGGACCGCGATCGCCGAGGTTACGCCGGATGTGCTGCGGATGAAGCTCATGGCACTCGACGGCCCCGACATCGATGCCATTGTCCAGGTCGGGACCAATCTCAGCATGGTGCGGCTGGCGGCGGCTGCCGAGCTGTGGCTGGGCAAGCCGGTGATTGCCATCAACACGGCCACGTACTGGCATGCGCTCCGCCAAAACGGGATCAAGGACAAGGTGGACGGGTTCGGGCGACTGTTGGAGGAGTTCTGACTTGGCTACGACGTTCTCGCAGCTTGCTTCAGACCAGGCTTCCATGGAGAATCAGCCGTCAGAGCAGCATCTCCCGCAGGGCGGATCAGCGTCAGCGTAATCCGCCGCCACGCTCTAGAGCTTGGAAGAAAAACATGACGGCAGATGCCCCCCGCTGGATTTCCGAGGCAGATGTCGTCCAGTTGATGCATCTGGGCGAAGCCATCGACGCGCTGACGCGCGGCCTTTTGGCAGAGGCCGCAGGCTCGGCCCGGAACATGGAGAAAACCGCCGCCCACTGGGGCACCAGCAGCAACATGCATGCGATCGGTGCCGTGTTCGAAGGTGCCGGCGTGTTCGGAACCAAGACCTGGGGCAACACCCCGGAGGGAGGCTCCACGCCTCTGCTCATCCTATGGCACGCCACCACAGCGAAGCTCTTGGCGATCATCGAGGCGCGAGCGCTGGGCCAGATGCGGACCGCGGCCATGTCGGCGATCGCGACCCGCTGGATGAGCGATCAAGGCGCCGACGACCTTGCCATCGTCGGCAGCGGCAAGCAGGCCCTGCCGCAAGTCGCGGCGGTTGCCGCGGTGCGCCGGCTGCGGCGGGTGCGCGTGTTCAGCCCTACGGCGGCAAAGCGCGAGGCGTTTGCGCAGAAGCTCCGCAGCACTTATCCCGCAGCGGAGATCGCAATGGTGGATGATCCGGCACGCGCCACCCAGGACGCTTCGATCATCACGTTGATCACGCGGGCCCGCGATCCCGTGATCAGCGCATCCATGGTCGCGCAGGGAGCGCACGTGAATGCGGCCGGCGCCATCACCAGGGAGCGCCGAGAATTTGCTCAGGATTTGTTTGCGCGCGCGACGCTCGTCGCAGTCGATACGCTCCCCGCAACCCGTCAGCTCAGCGCGGAGCTCATCGACTGGTATGACGGCAAGCAGGCAGGGGATTGGAGCAGCGTGCAGCGGATCTCGGATATCGTGGCTGCCGGGCGGCCACGCCCGGCCGGCACCGATATCTCGCTGTTCAAGCCCATGGGAATGGGGATTTCCGACGTCTCGTTAGGCATCGAGATCACCCGGCGCGCGCAGCAATCGGGAGTGGGGCGCCTGATGCCGCCCCCCGGGCTTGCGGCCCCGCGCCTTTCCAACGCACTGCCACAGGAGACTGCAGCATGACTCAGGCCATCATTCGCGACATCAGCGGCGTCGCGGCTCCCCCCGCGCTCGATTTGTGGGAGCCGGTCATCATCACCGGAGAGCAGATCTCGCAGGAAGCGGAGCAGCTTGCCGCATTGCCGCGTCCTGCAAACGGCCGACGCGAGTTGACCTTCATTCATCCTCGCGCGAGCGCTCCAGGCAATGGGCTTGCTCCCGGGATCCGGGTGGTGTTGAGCGTCCTCAAACCGGGCGAGGAAACCGCCCCGATACGGCACAATTCGACCCAGGTGAACTTTTGCATCAGGGGGGCCGGGTCGGCGAATATCGGCGGTACGACGGTGCCTTACAGCCAGTATGACGTATGGAACACGCCTTCGTTTCGCACCTACACGCACCGCAACGACGGTAAAGACCTTGCCGTCCGGCTGACCTATTCCAACGCTCCGATCCTTGAGATGCTCAACATCCACATTATCGAGGAGCGCCCCAACGAACGCCCGTCTGCAAGCGAGGCGCAGAGCTCCACAGGGCAGAACTCCACCGGGGAGGAACGCGAAGATCCCCGGCGCAAGAGCCCTTATGGAATCGTGACCCTCGATAACGGCTCGCAGCTCATGCCGTATGAGATCCTGATCAATCCGCAAGCGGTTGCATCCAACACGCTGCACTGGCCTTGGGCGCAGGTGAAGAAGCACCTCGACAAGCTGGAGTTGCTCGGCAAGAGCTACCTCGGTCGGCGCCTCTACATGATGTACAATCCCATGACCGGGCGCACGAACGGCTGCACGCCGTCGTTCTTTGCGACCATTACCATTCGGCCGCCGAAGATCGTGGACCGTCCGCACCGGCACACCTCCGCGGCGATCAATTATTATTTCCACGGGCGAGGCCGCAGCACGGTCGAGGGGAAGGTCTATGAGTGGAAGGCCGGCGATTTGATGCTGTCCGCTCCGGGATGGGGCGTGCACAACCATGCTTCCTATGATGAGCCGGTCTATGAGCTCACCGTGCAGGATCAGCCTCTCAACATTTATATGGAGTTGTTGCTGTGGCAGGAGGATCTGAAACATCCTGCCGCCTTGCTTGGCTCGGAAGCCGGTTTCGACACCAACCGGGCAAAGATGGTGGCGGCGGAATAGCGGCAGCTAGCGGTGCAGCAAGCGCGGCGATACCTCCCCCTGAAAGGGGGAGAGCCTGCCCCGGACTTGATCCGGGGTCGGCTCTCCCCGACTTTGTCGGCGGGAGCCGGGTGGGGGTGGTCTTGCGGTCGCGGTGACCGCCGATGTGAGCGCCTGGAGCTGGACCCCCACCCGCCAGCATCTGCTTCGCAAGCGAAGCAAATGCTGGCGACCTCCCCCTTTCAGGGGGAGGTTTAGACGGCGCCCCGTCTCCGTGCAGAACCGCAAGGTACAGTCGATCGTCGGCGCGAACGGGATCGCATCGGTGCACCTCACGCTCGCGGTCTGCGACTACGAGCACGTGCGCGAGATTGCCCAGGGCATAGTCCGTGCCGATGGCATCACGCTCACGCCCCTCATCTTCCCCTCCATTGAGGAGATCACGTTTCGCTTCACCAAGTCGCTCGAATGGGACGTCTCCGAGCTGTCGTTCGGGAAATACATCTCGCTTTGCTCCCAAGGCATCGCGCCGATGGTAGCGATCCCGGTTTTTCCATCGCGGGTGCACCGCCATTCCGCAATCTACGTGCGCCGCGACCGCGGCGTCAGGAGCGCCAAGGATCTCGAAGGCCGCGCGATCGGAATTCCGGAATGGGCACAGACCGCCGGCATTTATGTCCGCGGAATTCTCGCCGAGGAATATGGCGTTGATCTCACCAAAATCCGCTGGGTGCAGGCGGGTGTCGACCAGCCCGGGCGGGCGGAGAAGGTCGAGCTGAAGCTGCCGGCGGCGATGCAGTATCAGGCACGGCCGGACACCAGCCTCTCGGCCATGATCGCAAGCGGCGAGATCGACGCTGTCATCTCGGCCCGGCCCCCCAAGGGCTTCGATTGCGCGGGGGATATCGTGCGGCTGTTCCAGAATTACCGGGCGGAGGAGGAGCGCTTCTTCAAGCAGACGGGCATTTTCCCCATCATGCACCTCATGACGTTGCGGCGCTCGGTGCTGGAGCAGCACCCTTGGGTCGCAATGAACCTGTTCAAGATGTTCGACGAGGCGAAGCGGCGTTGCTTCAATCTGCTGCGGGACTTCACCTGCGCGCGGGTGCCGCTGCCGTGGGCAGCTGCGATTGTGGATGAGATCGTGGCCGGTTTCGGACCCGACCCTTATCCCTATGGCATCGAGGACAGCCGTCCGACCCTGGAGGCGTTCTGCCGGTACTCCCACGAGCAGGGCGTGACCCACCGGCGGATGACGATCGAGGAGCTGTTTCCGCGCGAGGTCCAGGGGCTGGCGAGAGTTCTGACGACGCTATCGGCGCGTAGCCCGCATGAGCCAGCGGTCGCGCCGCAGGCGCGGCCCGATGGCGACATGCGGGGGTGTATCCCGGATATCGCGGCGCCGCATCGAGCGCCGCCACGGATGACGATTGGGCGCGGCGCCGCTCATCCGGGCTACGGGCGCCCTCCCCCCCGGGGCCTCGCCGTTAACCATGGGCACCATTCGAAGGGGCACCGCCGGGTTCCAGGACAAGTTCCATCGTGTCCTCAATAGCTTGCTCAGCAGAATTCTTTTAGGGCCCCCGGAACCAATTGCTCTCGTCGGCGTTCGGGAGACTTAGGTGGTGCTCTCGCTGTGCGAGCGAAGGGGGTTGGCCATGGCCGGATCAAGCCGGTCCATAAGCTTGATCTCTGCATTCCGGCCGTCTGCTTTAGGCGGGTGCGCCGTCAATGGCGTCCAGTTCGCGATGTCCGATGCAGGCAATCTCACAGCCGCCCGCGAGTTCCATCTTGTCCTTCCCCTGCAATCAAAACCAGCGTTCCGCCATGGCCGGCGGGCACCCGTCCATCTCCCCTGAGCCCCAACCGAGCGCGCTCACGACCCGGAGGAAACCCCATGCAACCCAGTACCGAGCCCGTTGGTGACCTCAGGGCCAATGGGCCTGTTGTCAGCGGGCCTGACGCGGCCAACGAGGCGCGCGCGAACGGCGGGGCCTCGGCGGAGCTGCATGATCTGCTCAATGCGTTGCAGGCCATGCGGGTCGGAGATTTCTCGGTCCGCATGGCCGGAAATCAGGTCGACCTTCTCGGCAAGATTGCCGACACCTTCAACGAGATCGTCGCCGCCAACGAGCGCATGGCGCAACAGCTCGAGCGCGTCGGTCATGTCGTCGGCCGGGAAGGCAGGACCCGCCAGCGGGTGAAGTTCGGCTGGTCGCACGGCGCCTGGGGCGAGATGGAAGGCTCGGTCAACACCCTGATCGACGATCTCCTGTGGCCGACGACGGAGGTCACCCGCGCCATCTCCGCGGTCGCGCAAGGCGACCTGTTGCAGACCGTCCGGCTCGATGTCGACGGCCGTCCGCTGCAGGGTGAATTCCTGCGCGCGGCAAACATCGTGAACACGATGATCAAGCAGCTGAGCGTGTTCACCTCGGAAGTGACGCGGGTGGCGCGCGAGGTCGGCACCGAGGGCAAGCTCGGCGGTCAGGCACAGGTGCGCGAAGTGACGGGGGTGTGGAAGGACTTGACCGAGAACGTCAACTCCATGGCGTCGAACCTCACCGCGCAGGTACGCAACATCGCCGAGGTGACGATTGCGGTCGCCAACGGCGACCTCTCCAAGAAGATCACCGTCGACGTACGCGGCGAGATCCTGCAGCTCAAGGAAGCGATCAACACCATGGTCGATCAGCTGCGCTCGTTCGCTTCCGAGGTGACGCGCGTGGCGCGCGAGGTAGGCACCGATGGCAAGCTCGGCGGTCAGGCGATCGTGCCCGGGGTCGCCGGCACGTGGAAGGACCTCACCGACTCGGTGAACGCCATGTGCGGCAATCTCACCGACCAGGTGCGCAACATTGCGCAGGTCACGACCGCGGTCGCTCGCGGCGACCTCTCCCGCAAGATCACCGTCGATGTGCGCGGCGAGATCCTCGAGCTCAAGGACACCATCAACACCATGGTGGACCAGCTCAACGCGTTCGCGTCCGAGGTGACGCGCGTGGCGCGCGAGGTCGGGACCGAGGGCAAGCTTGGCGGCCAGGCGCAGGTGCCGGGCGTCGCCGGCACCTGGAAAGACCTGACCGACAGCGTCAACTTCATGGCGTCCAACCTGACGGCACAGGTCCGCAACATCGCCGATGTTGCCACAGCCATTGCCGGCGGCGATCTCTCCAAGAAGATCACCGTCAACGTGAGCGGCGAGATCCTGCAGCTCAAGGAGACCATCAACACGATGGTCGATCAGCTCAATGCCTTTGCCGGCGAGGTGACGCGTGTGGCGCGCGAGGTGGGCACCGAAGGGCGCCTCGGCGGCCAGGCCAACGTGCTCGGGGTCGCCGGTACCTGGAAGGACCTCACTGACAGCGTCAACTCCATGGCGTCCAACCTCACCGCCCAGGTGCGCAACATCGCCGAGGTCTCGACCGCCATCGCCAGCGGCGATCTTTCCAAGAAAATCACCGTCGACGTGCGCGGCGAGATCCTGGAGCTCAAGGACACCATCAACACCATGGTGGACCAGCTCAACGCCTTCGCCGGGGAAGTGACCCGCGTCGCGCGCGAAGTCGGGACCGAAGGCAAGCTCGGCGGCCAGGCCATGGTGCGCGGCGTCGCCGGCACCTGGAAGGACTTGACCGACAGCGTCAACTCGATGGCCTCGAACCTCACCGGACAAGTCCGCAACATCGCCGAGGTTGCGACGGCCGTGGCGCAGGGGGACCTGTCCAAGAAGATCACCGTGAACGTGAGCGGCGAAATCCTTCAGCTGAAGGAAACGCTCAACACCATGGTCGATCAGCTCAACGCGTTTGCCGCCGAAGTCACCCGCGTGGCGCGCGAGGTCGGCACCGAAGGCAAGCTCGGCGGCCAGGCCGAGGTGCCCGGCGTTGCCGGCACCTGGAAGGATCTCACCGACAGCGTGAACTCCATGGCGGGCAACCTCACCGCTCAGGTCCGCAACATCGCCGAGGTTGCGACTGCCATCGCGGGCGGCGACCTTTCCCGCAAGATCACCGTGGACGTGCGCGGCGAGATCCTTCAGCTGAAGGAGACGCTCAACACCATGGTCGATCAGCTCAACCGCTTCGCCGGCGAGGTGACGCGCGTGGCGCGCGAGGTCGGCACGGAAGGACGACTCGGCGGGCAGGCGAACGTGCCCGGAGTGGCGGGCACCTGGAAGGACCTCACCGACAGCGTCAACTCCATGGCCGGCAACCTGACCGCCCAGGTACGCAATATCGCAGAAGTGACCACGGCGGTGGCGCGCGGCGATCTTTCGCGCAAGATCACGGTCGACGTGAAGGGCGAGATTCTGGAGCTCAAGAACACCATCAACACCATGGTGGACCAGCTCAACTCCTTCGCCTCCGAAGTGACGCGCGTGGCGCGCGAGGTCGGTACCGAAGGCAAGCTCGGAGGCCAGGCGCAAGTGCCTGGTGTCGCCGGCACCTGGAAGGATCTCACCGACAACGTCAATTTCATGGCGTCGAACCTCACCGCGCAGGTCCGCAACATCGCCGAGGTCGCAACCGCGATCGCCGGCGGCGACCTTTCCAAAAAGATCACCGTGGACGTGCGCGGCGAGATTTTGCTGCTCAAGGAAACGCTCAACACGATGGTCGAGCAGCTGCGCTCGTTTGCCGCCGAAGTGACGCGCGTGGCGCGCGAGGTCGGCACCGACGGCCGCCTCGGCGGACAGGCGGTCGTGCCGGGAGTGGCGGGCACGTGGAAAGATCTCACCGATAACGTCAATCTGCTTGCCGCCAATCTGACCACCCAGGTCCGCAACATCGCCGAGGTGACCACGGCGGTGGCCCGCGGCGATCTTTCGCGCAAGATCACGGTGGACGTGAAGGGCGAGATTCTCGAGCTCAAGAACACCATCAACACCATGGTGGACCAGCTCAATGCCTTTGCCTCGGAGGTGACTCGCGTCGCTCGCGAGGTCGGCACCGAAGGCAAGCTCGGCGGCCAGGCTGCTGTGCCGGGAGTGGCGGGCACGTGGAAGGATCTCACCGACACCGTGAACGTGATGGCCGCCAACCTGACCGAGCAGGTGCGCGGCATCGTCAAAGTGGTTACCGCGGTCGCGAACGGGGACCTCAAGCAGAACCTTACGGTGAAGTCCAAGGGCGAGGTGGCGGCGCTGGCGGAAACCATCAACAACATGACCGACACGCTCGCGATCTTTGCCGATCAGGTCACCAGCGTGGCGCGCGAGGTGGGGGTGGAAGGGCGGCTCGGCGGGCAGGCCAACGTGCCGGGAGCGGCCGGAACCTGGAAGGACCTTACCGGCAACGTCAACCTGCTGGCGGCCAATTTGACCACGCAGGTGCGTGCCATTGCCGAGGTGGCGACCGCGGTGACCAAGGGCGACCTCACCCGGTCGATTCAGGTGGATGCGCGCGGCGAGGTGGCCGAGCTCAAGGACAACATCAACACGATGATCGACAACCTGCGGCTCACCACCGACCGCAATACCGAGCAGGACTGGCTGAAGACCAACCTGGCCAAGTTCACCAACATGCTGCAGGGACAGCGCGATCTCGGCACCGTCGGCCGCTTGCTCCTGTCCGAGCTCACGCCGCTGGTAAATGCCCAGCTCGGCGTCATTTATCAGGCCGCCGGCGAGGACGCACCCAGCCTGCATCTGCTCTCGGCCTATGCCGATGACGGCGTGCACGGGCATCCCGAGCACCTGCGCTCCGGCGAAGGTCTCGTCGGCCAGTGCTCGGTGGACAAGCGCAAGATCCTGATCACCGACATGCCGCAACAGACCGTTCCGATCGGCTCGGCCCTGTTCAAGGCGGTTCCGCGCAACGTGGTGGTGCTGCCGGTACTGTTCGAGAATCAGGTAAAGGCGGTGATCGAGCTCGCATCCTTGAGCGATTTCACCGCATTGCAGATGATGTTCCTCGAGCAGCTCACGACCAATATCGGTATCGTGCTCAACAGCATCGAGGCCACCATGCAGACCGAAGGTCTGCTGAAACAGTCCCAGCAGCTCGCAGGCGAGCTGCAGGCGCAGCAGCGAGAGCTGCAACAAACCAACGAGCAGCTCGAGCAGAAGGCGCAGCAGCTGGCGGAGCGCAATGTCGAGGTCGAGCGCAAGAATCAGGAAATCGAGCAGGCGCGCCGCGCGTTGGAGGAAAAGGCCACCGAGCTCGCGCTCACGTCCAAATACAAATCCGAGTTCCTCGCCAACATGTCGCATGAGCTGCGCACGCCTCTCAACAGCATTCTCATCCTTGGCCAGCAGCTCGGCGACAATCCGGACGCCAATCTCACTCCCAAGCAAGTCGAGTTCGCACGCACCATCCATGGCGCCGGAACCGACCTGTTGAACCTGATCAGCGATATTCTCGATCTCTCCAAGATCGAATCGGGCACCGTGACGGTGGATGCTGAGGAACTCGCCTTCGCGAACCTCGTCGACATGGTCGCTCGCCCCTTCCGACACGAGGCGGACACGCGCCAGCTGTCGTTCGAGGTCAATCTCGATCCCAACCTGGGCCGCAGCATCACAACCGACTCGAAGCGGCTGCAGCAGGTGCTCAAGAATTTGCTTTCCAATGCCTTCAAGTTCACGGCGCAGGGAGGTGTGCGATTGAGGATCTCGGCGGTCCAGGCCGGCTGGACTCCCGAGCATCCGGTACTGGGCCAGGCGCCGGCCGTGATTGCCTTCGAGGTCTCGGATACGGGCATTGGCATTCCGCTGGAGAAGCAGAAGATCATCTTCGAGGCCTTCCAGCAGGCGGATGCCAGCACGAGCCGCAAGTATGGAGGTACCGGGTTGGGCCTTGCTATCAGCCGCGAGCTTTCCAACCTCCTGGGTGGTGAAATCCATCTGCGCAGCTCCCCGGGGGTCGGCAGCACATTCACGCTGTTCCTGCCGATCAAGTATGTCGGCCCGTCCTCCGCCTACCGGTCGCCGCTGCCTGCGGTGGCCGCCGCCGCGATGCATGCTCCGAGCATCCTGATCGGAGCTCCGGAGCGTCCGGTCGAGCAGGTTCCGGATGACCGGCTCGCGATCGAGCCGGGGGACTCCATCCTGCTCATCGTCGAGGACGATCCGCACTACGCCCGCGTGATGGTGGATTTGGCGCGGGAGAAAGGCTTCAAGGCGCTGGTGGCGACGCGAGGCGCGGATGCGCTTGACCTTGCCAAGCAGTATCAGCCGACGGCTGTGTCGCTCGATGTGTTCCTGCCCGACATGCTGGGGTGGACCGTGCTCAGCCAGCTCAAGCAGAACCCGCTGACGCGACATATCCCGGTGCAGATCATCACCATGGATGAGGACCGCCAGCACGGGCTTGCGCGCGGCGCCTTCTCCTTCATGACGAAGCCCACCTCGATGGAGGGAGTGTCGGTGGCCCTGGGCCGCATCAAGGAATATGCCAAACCGCGTCGCAAGCGGCTGCTGGTCGTCGAGGACGACCACGCCGAGCGGATGAGCATTGAGGAGCTGCTGGGATCGAACGACATTGAAATTGTGAGCACGGGGAGCGGCTCCGAAGCGTTGGAGCTGCTGCGTCGGGATCCCTGCGATTGCGTGGTGCTCGATCTCCGGCTGCCGGACATGTCGGGGTTCGAAGTGCTCGAGCAGCTGCGTGCGGACACGAGCTTGTCGGACGTTCCGGTCGTGGTGTTCACCGGACGCGAGCTGTCGGCTGAGGAAGATGCCAAATTGCACACCATGGCGCGCGGCATCGTGGTCAAAGGCGTCGAATCTCCGGAACGCCTGCTCGATGAGACGGCATTGTTCCTGCATCGGATCATCGCCGACCTGCCTCCCGAGAAGCAGCGCATGCTCGAGCGGCTCAACAGCTCCGACGAGGATCTGGTGGGCCGTACCGTGCTTCTCGTCGACGACGACGCCCGCAATATCTTTGCCCTGTCGAGCGTATTGGAGCGGCGCGGCATGCACGTGCTCACCGCGACCACGGGCAGCGAGGCGATCGCGCTCGCGGAATCCACGCCCGATCTCGCCATCGTGCTGATGGACATCATGATGCCGGAGATGGACGGCTATCAGACCATCCAGGTGATCCGGTCAAGACCGACATTCCGCCGCCTTCCGATCATTGCGCTCACGGCCAAGGCCATGAAAGGCGACCGGGAGAAATGCCTGGAAGCGGGTGCCTCCGATTACCTCGCCAAACCTGTGAACACCGAGCAGCTGCTCTCGGCACTGCGCATGTGGCTGCATCGATGACATTGCTTTCAGCGCCGGAGGAGGAGCGATGACCGCCGACGGTAAGCTCAACATCCTGTTGGTCGATGACCAACCGGCAAAGCTGCTCAGCTACGAGACCATTCTCGCCAGCCTGGGAGAGAATCTCATAAAGGCTGCTTCTGCGCGCGAGGCTCTGGAACAGCTGCTGAAGCAGGAAATTGCGGTGGTCCTGGTCGATGTCTGCATGCCGGAGCTCGATGGCTTCCAGCTCGCCGCAATGATCCGCGAGCACCCGCGCTTTCAGAAGACCGCGATCATTTTCATATCGGCCATTCATCTCACCGATGTCGACCGGTTGCGCGCCTACGAGATGGGCGCCGTCGATTACGTCCCGGTGCCGGTCATCCCGGAAGTTCTCCGCGCCAAGGTGCGCATTTTTGCCGAGCTCTATCGCAAGACACGCCAGCTCGAGCAGCTCAATGCGGAGCTGGAGCACCGGGTCGCCGAGCGCACGGCCGAGCTCGAGGCATCAACCTGCCGGCTTCTCCGGAGCGAGCAGCGCCGCAGCCTGGCGCTCGCAGCCGGCCAGATGGGGTCGTGGCAATGGGACCCGCTCACCGGGCGCTTCCAATGGGACGACGGCCAATATCGCATATTCGGGGTCGACCCGGAGAGCTTCGAGGTCACCATCGAGAATGTGCGCGCGCTCGTTCACCCCGAGGATTGGAAGCATCTTCAGAACACGATCAAGCCGGCGACCCCGAACACGCCGTCGTTTCAAAGCGAATTTCGCGTCTGCCGTCCGAACGGAGAGCTGCGTTGGTGCATCGGCACCGCGGTCGCAACTGCGGACGCCACGGACCAGGTCGTGCGCATAACCGGCGTGACCGTGGACATCACGGAGCGCAAGGAAGCCGAGGAACGTCAAGCCCTGCTCGCGCGCGAGGTGGACCACCGCGCTCGCAACGCGCTCGCGCTGGTACAATCCATCGTCAGGCTCACCCGAGCCGACACCATCAAGTCCTACATCGAGGCGGTCGAGGGCAGGATCGCGGCGCTGTCGCGGGCCCATACCCTGCTCGCCCACAGCCGCTGGCAAGGGGCCGACCTCGCTCGCCTGGTGGATGAGGAGCTTGCCGCCTATCGCATCGGCGATGCTGACAGAATCGCCGCAAGCGGCCCGGACGTATCGCTCGATCCGCGCACGGCGCAGACGCTTGCGCTTGCCTTGCACGAGCTCTCGACCAATGCCGCCAAATACGGCGCGCTCTCGGTTGCGTCGGGCGGCGTAGAGCTGTCGTGGGAATTGCAGCCGGAAGGCCTGGTTTTGCGCTGGATCGAGAGCGGCGGGCCCGCCACGCAGGAGCCGGCATCGTCGGGGTTCGGCATCAAGGTGATCTGTGCCAGTCTGGAGCGCCAGCTCGAGGGAGAGGCAAGATTCGAATGGCTTCCCGAAGGCCTGCACTGCGTGCTCAAGGTGCCGCGGTGCGACAATGTCGAACCGATGCTGCGTCACGATGGCGTGCGCCGCAGGTTCGCTCCGGACAGTTCCATCCCGCCGGTCAAGCTCGATACCGGCAACAGCGTTCTTCTGGTCGAGGACGAGATCCTTGTTGCCATGATGATGCGGGACACGCTGACCGAGCTTGGATTTTCGGTTGTAGGTCCGTTCAGCCGGCTTTCCGAGGCAATGATTGCCGCGGTTCACGACGAGATCGACGCGGGCATCATCGACGTCAATCTCGGAGGAGAGTTCGTTTATCCGGTCGCAGACGTGCTCGTTGCGCGCAACATCCCGTTCGTTTTCGTGACCGGCTATGGCGTCGAGAGCATCGAGCCGCGCTTTGGCTCCGTGCCCGTGATCAAGAAACCGGTGCAAAGACAAGCTCTGGAAACCATCTTCATTCCGGCGGACGCTCCCGCCGCTTTGTCCAGCCCTGCTTTCGGCAGCGGGCGGGAAAAATACCGCCGCGCTGGTGTGGTTTCCTGAAGCGGCGGTCAGCCTTCCTGGAACGCTTCTTCCCGCCTGCTTCGGATGGCCGGCAGCGCGACCAGAACGCATAGCGCTGCTGCCGCAATCAGGAGGCCCAGGCTGATCGGCCGCTGCAGGAACCTCCTCTCAAGCGAATGCGCGGGTCGACGGCTTGGCGGCTACGCGCCCCAGCAGTCGATGCGCAGTCTCGCCGAGAATGGATGCCTGTCCCGCCGCTCCGACGGAAAGCCCGCGGACCTGCAGCACCCCGTCCGGCATCCCCATGTCGAAAGGATAATCGCTGCCGAGCAGCACGCGGTCGCTGCCGGCGCCGGCGACAAGGAAGGCGAGAGCGTCCTTCGAGTGGACGATAGTATCGAAGTAGAACCGCTTGAGAGAATCAGTTGGCGGTTTGCGCAGCTTCTGCTTTGGCTCGGCGCGCACTTGCCAGCCGTGCACGAAACGGCCGGCTTGGTAGGGGACGAAGCCGCCGCCATGGGCGAGGCAGACCTTGAGCGTGGGATAGCGCTCGAGCACGCCGCTGAAGACGAGGCAGGCGGCAGCAATGGTCGTGTCGAGCGGGTTGCCGATGAGATTGGCGAGGTAATAGGACGAAAGCCGATCGGCCCCCGCCACATTGATGGGGTGAACCAGCATGAACGCGTCGAGCTCCGCGGCGGTCGCCCACACCGGCTCGAGCTCGGGATCGTCGAGGTTCTTGCCGGCCACGTTGGACCCGATCTGCGCCCCCGCAAGGCCAAGCGCGGTCACGGCATGGCGAAGCTCATCAGCAGCCTGTTGCGGGGCCTGCATGGGCAGCGTAGCAATGGCGCGGAAACGCTCCGGACGCGCCTTCACCAGCTTGGCGAGCTGCTCGTTCTGGATGCGCGCGAACACGTTCGCCAATGCCGGCGGCTGCCCGTACAGGAAGGTTTGCGGGCACACCGAGACGACCTGCACGTCAACCTTCGAAGCCGCCATGTCCTTGAGCCGCCGTTCCAGGTCCCATCCGCCGCGAGGAAAGTGGCGGTACACGCTTCCAGCGACGTCGAGGGTGCCGAACTGCTCATCGGTCTGCGAGAGCTTCGGAGCGATCTTGGGCGCCTCGCGCTGCAGCAGCCGAATTGTTTCTTCGGTCAGAATATGAGCATGAATATCGATGGTATTTGCCGGCATAGGTGCGATGCTCGTCAAAGGCACTGAGGGCGCGAAGCACCCCCCGACAGTAATGCATATGGCGGGGTAGATCGAGTAGCGAGGGGGTAAGGAACGTCAAACCGCCGTCACAATTCGTCCGGTCGCATTGCACTGGTCAGCAGCGCCGGCGCAGCTGAGGCTCAGGCGCGCTCGTCCACCACCCGGCTGCGCAGGGTCCCGATCCCGGAAATCTCCACTTCCAGCACATCGCCGGGCTTCATCCACAGTGGCGGATTGCGGCGATGCCCGACACCTTCCGGCGTCCCCGTCGCAATGACGTCGCCGGCAGACAGCGCCGTGAAATCCGAGCAGAACGCGATGATCTGCGGTACCGAATAGATCAAGAGATCGGTGCCTGCTTTCTGCATGACCTCGCCGTTGAGACGGGTGACCAGAGTCAAACGTTTCGGGTCGGGAATCTCGTCCGACGTGACGATCCACGGACCAACGGGACCGGTGCCGGGAAAATTCTTCCCGGAGGTCACGGAAAACTGCTGATAATCGCGCACGCTGCCATCGACGAAACAGGTATATCCCGCGACGTGGTCGAGCGCGCGTTCAACCGGGATATGCCGGCCGGCGCGCCCGATGACGACCGCGAGCTCGCCCTCGAAATCAAACTTTTGCGATACCGATGGCCGTATCAGCTCGCCCTCATGGCCGACCAGGGTATTTGCCAGCCGGATAAACATGCTGGGTTGCTTCGGCAGATCGCGACCGGTCTCGGCGGCATGGCCGCGATAATTGATGCCCGCGCAGAGAATTTTGTCCGGATTGGGTATCGGTGGCAGCCATTTGATCTGCGCGAAAGCATGATCGGGCTTTGCCGTCTCGGCTGCTTTCTTCATTTCAGGAACGGTGTTCGCCGCAAGCGCTTCTCGTAAGCCGGGAAAACCGCCGCCCAGCCGCTCGTTGAGCGTGATCACGCCTTCGGCGACCACCGCTCCGAACGCCCGCCTTCCGTCGGCGATATAGCTCGCCAGCCTCATTTCGCGCCTCCGCTCTAATGCATCGCCCTCCCGCCATCGACATTGACGGTTTGCCCGGTCATGAAGTCGCTCGCCGGCGTCGACAGAAACATGACGGCGCCGACGAGATCGGCGGGAACCTGCACGCGCTCGATCGCGCGACCGGCAACACGGGTGGCGAGATAATTCGCCGATGATGACGCCACCTGGGTCTCGCTCTGGGTCATCCCCGGAGTGATGGCATTGACCGTTATGCCGAACTCCGCGACTTCGCGCGCCAGCGCGCGCGTAAACCCGATCACGCCGGCCTTGGAGGTGGTGTAGTGCAGCCGGTTGGGCGTCCCCTCCCATACCCGCGACGACGAGATGTTGACGATCTTGCCGCGCCCGCGTTCCCGCATGGCCGAGAACACCGCGCGGCACGAGAGGAACATCCCGCGCAGATTGACGGCCATCACCCGGTCCCATTCGTCCACCGGGATTTCGAGCCAGGAGCGGCGCGCCAGCACGCTCATGAGGGAGGCGTTGTTGATCAACACCTCGATGCTGCCGAACTGGTCGAGGGCGGCCTTGGCCATGGCTCTGGTGGAATCCTCGCTTGCGATATCCGTTTCGGTTCCCACGACCTGCAAGCCCTGCGCTTGGAAGGCCGCGGCGACGGATTTGGCGGCAGCCCCATCCACGTCGGCGGCGAGGACGCGGGCACCGGCTTTGGCGAATTCCTCGACATAGACCTTGCCGATGCCCTTGCCGCCGCCGGTGATCACGACGGTTCGCCCGCTCAGATCAAAACGCTCGTTCATGCCAGCCTCGCGTCAACGGAAGTGGGGACACGCAACCGGGTGCAGCATAAGCCAGCGGATCGGCCGTCCGCCAGCTCACCCGGTCTGTCGAATACTTTGCCGTCTGCTACAATGAATCAAATCACCGACGCAATCACTGGAATGCAACCTCATACGTCACCTGCCGCCTGCCTCGCCTCAGCAAGAAGGTCAACGCTCAAGCAGGATGGTTATTTTGCCGGGCTGGAGAAGAAGTAATTGGACGCCATCGACCTCGAAGTCATCTACCAGTCCACGCTGCAGATTGCCCGCGAGCTGACCGTCAACATGCTGCGCACGGGCTATTCGACCATCATCAAGGAGAGCCAGGATTTCACCTTCGCCATCTTCGACGTCGAAGGCCGCATGGTTGCGCAGGGCATTCCGCAGCCGCTGCACATCGGGCCGCTGGCGGCGCAAGTGGGCGAGATCCGCCGGCGCTTTGCTGGCGCCATCGACCCCGGTGACGCCTTCATTGTCAATCACCCCTACCAGGCCTGCCAGAACCACGCGACCGACGTGACCGTGATCTCACCGGTATTCGCCGCCGAGCGGCTGGTCGCCTTCATCGGCAACATCGCGCACAAGCCGGATCTGGGCGGCAAGGTTGCCGGCACCAACAGCGGCGACGCCACCGACCTGTTTCAGGAAGGCCTTTTGATCCCGCCGCTCAAGATCCTTCGCCGTGGCGAGCTCAACGCTGATGTGGAAGCGCTCATCTGCGCCAACACCCGCACGCCCGAGGTCACCTGGGGCGACGTCAAAGCGCAAGTCAACACCAACACCTATGGCCTGGACAAATTCAAGGAGCTGTTCGCAAAGCACGGCGTCGATACGGTACTCGCCTGCTGGCAACGGTGGATGGAGCTTTGCGAGCACGAGCTGCGTCGGGCCATCAGCGCGGCGCCGGATGGACTGTACGGGCCGGAAACCGATTATCTCGACGACGACGGCGTAGACCTCGCCAAGCCGCACCGCATCTCCGCGTCACTCGAGCTGAGAGGCGATATGCTGCATTTCATTCTCGACAGCGATGCGCAGGCGCGCGGGCCGATCAATCTTCGGCCCTGCGTGTCGCGCAATTTCATCGAATGCCTGGTCAAGATGATTTTTGTTCCGCGGCTGCCCGTCAACGACGGGCTCTCCCGTCCGGTGCGCGTGTCCTATCCGCCGGAAGGCTCGCTGCTCAATCCGCGTTTTCCTGCGCCGGTCAACATGTATGTACGGCCGAGTCAGGTCACGACCTCGGTCTTGTTGCGCGTGCTCGCGCGGGCGCTGCCGGGGCGCGTGCCGGCGCCAGGGAGCGCGGCGGGTGGGTCGCTGTCGAGCGCGGGTCGCCATCCCGGATCGGGCCGCTGGTATTCGCAATATGAAATCCTCAACGGCGGCACCGGCGCACGTCCGGACAGCGACGGCGTCAGCGCCATGGATGAGCTGGTGGTCAATGTGATGAACACGCCGGTCGAGGCGATCGAGACCGAGTTTCCCGTCCGTGTGGAGCGCTACGAGCTCGCAACCGATTCCGCCGGGCCGGGGACATTTCGCGGCGGCCTCGGGGTGCGGAGGCAGTGGCGCATTCTGGCGGAGGAATTGATCGTCAATCTGCGCATGGATCGCTTCAAGTTCTCCTCCCCCGGAATCTTTGCTGCCAAGCCCGCGCGCGCGTCCAAAGCCGTACTCAATCCGGGCGGCCCGCCGGAGCGGCCGCTCACGTCCAAAGTCGCAGGGCTGCGCCTGCAGCAAGGCGATCTCTTGTCCGTGGAATTCGCGGGCGGCGGCGGGTGGGGCAGCCCGTATGAACGCGACCCGGAGCGCGTGCGCGTCGATGTTGCGCGCGAGTACGTGTCCCCTAAGCGTGCGCGGGAAGACTACGGCGTGGTGCTCACATCCGAGCTTGCCGTAGACGCCGAGGCGACCGCGCAACTGCGCGCGGAAAAGACGCTCGCATGAATCTGCGCGTTGGCATCGACGTCGGCGGGACCTTCACTGATGTCAACGCCTTCGATGAGGATAGCGGCGACATCGTCGCCATTCGCAAATATCTCTCCCACCCGGCGCACCCGGCCGGGGTGATGGAGCACATCACAGCGGACCTGGCCCGCGACTTTGGTAATGAGGCTGTCGCGCTGATCCTGCACGGCTCGACCGCTGCGCTCAACACCATGCTCGAGGGCAAGGGAGCCCGGGTAGGGCTGCTGACCACGCGGGGCTTCCGCGATGTGTATGAGATCGGCCGCCAGTGGCGCGGGGAGGATGTGTTCAACATCTTCGCGCCAGCCCCGAAAATGCTGCTCACGCGCGACCGCATTCTCGAGATACGGGAGCGGTTGGGTTCACGCGGCGAGGTGATCGAGCCGCTGGCGGCGGAAGACGTAAGCCGTGCCGTGGCCAAGCTGGTGGCCGAGGGAGTTGAAGCAATCGCCGTCTGTTTCCTGTTCGCTTATGCCAACCCGGCGCATGAGCAGGCGGCGGCGGAGATCATCCGCGCCATCGCCCCCGACCTCTACATATCGTTGTCGCACGAGGTGAACCCGGAATGGCGGGAATACGAGCGCACGGCTTCGACCGTGGCCAACGCCTATATCGGCCCGCCCGTCTCGCGTTATCTGAGCACCTTGGATGAGCTTGCGCGCAAGCGTTTCCCCCGCTGCCGTGCGCTGATGATGAAATCCGATGGGGGCGCGGCGAGCGCGCGAATGCTGGCGGGCACCCCGATCCAGACGGTCATGTCAGGGCCGGTAGCGGGGGTGATCGGTGCGCGCCATCTCGGCGACGCCAAGGGAATAGAAAAGCTCATCAGCTTCGACGCGGGCGGAACGAGCTCCGACATGGCGGTGCTTCCGGGCGCGCCGCTGTTCAAGTCGGAGCTGAGGATTGCACGCCATCCCCTGCGCACCCATGCCGTCGACATCGAGACCATCGGCGCGGGCGGCGGCAGCATTGCCGCTGTGGAACTTGGCGGCGTGCTCAAGGTCGGACCGCAGAGCGCCGGAGCCGCACCCGGACCGGCCTGCTACGGCCTTGGCGGGACAGAGCCGACGCTGACCGATGCGCTGGTGCTGCTGGGGCATCTCAATCCCGCCGCGCTTCTCGATGGCGACATGCCCATTGCGAGCGCCAAGGCGCGCGAAGCCGTCATGACGCGCATCGCGCGTCCCCTCCGGATGTCGGAGATCGAGGCGGCGTGGGGCGTGCTGCGCGTCCTTGCCACCAATGTGATGGTTGCGATGCGCACCATTACCGTCGAGCGCGGCTATGACCCGCGGGAGTTCACCTTGCTGCCGTTCGGCGGCATGGGTCCCGCCATCGCCGGCATCATCGCGGCCGAGCTCGGGATTGCGCGCATTCTCATACCGCGCGACCCCGGCACCTTCAGCGCCTATGGAATGCTCGTGACCGACGTGCAGCAGCACAAAACGCTCACCCACATCTTGCCGTTGGATGAAGCTAGCCCTGCCCAGCTCGATGCGGTCTTTGTCGATCTGGAAAAGCAAGCGCTGGGCGAGCTGATGCAAGAGAATTTCCCGCGGGAGCGCCTATGGACCCGTCGCCAGGCCGGCATGCGCTACCGCGGTCAATCCTACGAGGTGCCGGTCGAGGTCCGAAGCTTGTCTGGGCCGCGAGACTTGCCCGACCTCATCGGTCGCTTCCATGCGGCGCATGCACGGCGCTACGGTCATATGGCGCAAGCGGAAGCAGTCGAGATCGTCAACTTCCAGGTGACCGCTATCGCTCCCATTCCAAAGCCTCGGCTCAAGACGTCGGAAGCTTCCAAAGGCGCCGTTGCGACCTCCCCCAATATCAGGCGAGCATATTTCAATGCGACGCAGGCCTGCGACGTGCCGGTATGGCGGCGCACCGACCTGCCGCCCGGAATGCGCATCGAAGGCCCCGCCATCATCGAGGAAAAAACCTCCACCATCGTGCTCTACCCCGCGCAGCACGCGGAGGTCGATTCCTATTTGAACATCGAGATCGGACTGCCGCGCAGCTGACAGAAGTTGCTGCGCAGATCGCGTCACGTCAGGCTGAATTTTTGGCGGGAATGACATGTCCGCAGTTGATTCGAGACCTGCCGCAAATATAGCGTGGTGGCAATTACGTTCTGTGCCACAACCGCCTCCCGCGTTGCAAAAAAGATCGTCGAGCGCCCACCTAAAGCCAATAGCGGAAGTTGGACCTTGGAATCACTCGCACTCTTTCCCTCATAGATCGGTCCGCTTGCCTGCCTTGGCGAAGCCGAGCAGTTTCATCAGATCTCTGACCTGGATGTTTTCCAGCGAACGCACCGCATCCTTGATCTTCCGGCACAGTCCTTCGTCGACACGACCGGCGACGAGCCTGTCGAACTTCTCGACGGATTCCTCCCACGTGAAGGGACGGGAGGCGAGCCCGGGAAAATCCTGAACTTCGTGCTCAATCACTTTACCGTCCTGTAGCCGGACGATAATCTTGGCAGGCATCTTCGCGGGATATTGGTCGGTGAATTCCTGATCCGGCCGGACCGAAACTTTCTTGAGGAGCTGCTGCACATCGGCACTCGCGATGCGGTTCGGCTCGAATTGCGCCGGCATCACATCGCCGTCAAGCAGTGCCACCGCGAGCAGGTATGGCAGATTGTGATCTGCCTGTTCCTTGGTCCGGACGACCTTGTCCACGCCGTAGAGGCCGCCGCCGGCAAAATCGTAGGTGATCCGGGTCACGTCGGCCTCGATCGAAACCACCTTGCCGGGGTCGAGTTTGTTCTGTCTGACGAGCTCGACCATGCAATGGACCGCGGACTGCGTGTGGATCATGGAGTTGTACTTTTTGATGGTGCTCTCCAAAACGCCCTCGTAACCTTGCTTGTCCCAGTCGATGCGTATCTGCATGTGCAGCAGGTTGTCGATGCCGTTGGGGCCCTCTATCACCTGCAGCGGTCCTTCCACGCCGCGACGGGCAAGAAACACGGTGTTCATAGCAGCAAGCGCCGATTGCGCCGAGGCGAGACCTTTCCATTGCGACAGCGGCTTTGCCCGCACGACGGCGAACGAGGCATCGCTCACCGCTGCCGTGGCAATGGCATTCGCAATCTGCGGCTCGCTCAGGCCGAGCAGCTTGCCCGCGGCGGCATTGAGCGAGAAAGCGAGTTGCGCGGTGTGGTCGAAGCCGCGCGTCATGAAGTTAGCGTGATCAACAAAGCGCGACTGCACTGTGTACGCCAGCGCCACTGCCAGCATCAGGTCGCGCCCGCTGCCGCCCACATATTCAGCAATGGTCAGCGCCACGCCAAAGTTATCGGCTGTATGGCAGGTCTCGGTCGGCGCCAGGAAATTGTCCATGAAGTCGACGTAGCGCACCAGCGCGGTGTGCCAGAACGCCGCGAAGATTGGGTTGGCGTTGCCCCCGCCGATCAGCGCGCACGGGCCGTCGCCGCCGAAATCCGCGACTTGTGCGCGGCAGGCCTCGACCGGGCCGGCGCCCAAGGCGGCGATACAGCAACCGAGCGAGTCCAGAATGTGTACCGGCAACTGCTGGCGCGACTGCGCCGAGAGATCGGCGAACGAGGCGCGAGCGGCATATTTGGCGAGGGCTTCCACTTGGGTCACGGCAAGTCTCCTTCCGCTGAATCGTTTATTGTGTCAGGGCGATGAAAACTCCCATTGTGAACATCGAGCCAATTACGCTGAAAAATAGGGCAGAGGAGGCGCGCGCTTCCAACACATGGTATTGGACGGCAAGCACGATCACGATCGGCATAACTGGGATGGCCGTCGTCAGCACCGCCTCGGGGACGATGGGAGCGCCGTAGCCGAGCGAGAGCAGGCCAACCAGGACCAGCGCAGGCTGAACGATGTTCTTCAACAACGCCAACGATAATGCTGTCCAATCAATTTGGATTTTGTAGGCGGCAAGCATGATGCCGGAAGCGAACAGCGCGACGCCACCCGAGGTCTGTCCCAAAAGTGAAAGTCCGTGGTCAAAAATTGAAGGGATACGGACATTCCACAGCACGAGCACAAAAGCGAGCACGGGGGCCCAGACGATCGGCTCTTTGACCGTTTCCAGGAGCTTTTCGGTAAAGGCCGAGCGACGCGTCGTCGGCGACCCCGTCGTTCCAATGGGTGCTTTTCCCAACGCCAGGCCGAGAATCGTGATCGGCACGACAAT
This sequence comes from uncultured Alphaproteobacteria bacterium, assembly GCA_963841705.1. GTDB lineage: Bacteria > Pseudomonadota > Alphaproteobacteria > Rhizobiales > Xanthobacteraceae > VAZQ01. The sequence goes on along the minus strand of CAWJDY010000033.1, from coordinate 277,050 downwards.
GAGATTGATGATAAGAGCGGCGATTGCGATAGTAACGGCGCTGGCTTTGCCGAACAGGTCGCTGAGGATAGCCGGACCCATGAACGGAACGGCCGGCGCAGACGCAGTCAGTGCCGCCAATACGCTCTCGCTCAACGAGACGCGAAATACGAAGCGGAACAGCAGAAACACCAAGGCGTACAGGCCGACGATCGCCATGAATATCGTAACAACAAACGCGATATCCTGGACCAGATCGGCACGCGGCGTTCCCACCGTACCTACGAAGAGCGCGAGTGGGACGGCATACAACAACACCATGCGATTGAGGACCGACGCTTCCTTCGGACCGAAATCGCGGCGCCAAGCAGCCACGAAACCGAGCAGCAGGGTGAAGACGATCGGAGCCAGTGCGCTCAGAATGGTCTGTACCATGGCGATGAGATCCCATTCGCAGCCCGTTGGTAAAAGTGTCGAATTGCTCGAACAATCAGTGCGATGAAGTCGATGTGAGGGAGGCTTCTTATTAGGCTGCCTCCGAAAGGCGCTGTCGGAACTAATTTGGCGCAACTTTGTTCCATACACGATTGCGAAATTTCTGCATCAGGCTTCAACACCAGGAGAATACCATGGCTTATCCCACGGCTTACAGCTCCACCGTCGCGATCCCATTGCCCTCGGAACAAACCGTCCAGCAGATGTTCGGCAAATCCTATGATCCGGAAAAGACCCTGAACGTCCTGAAGATGTTCGCCGGGACTGAGGACATGTTCGAGGCGACAATCGGCATAGTCAAAGCAATGTTCCAGGCGAAAGGCGTTGATCCCAGGACACGCGAGATGATCATCCTGCGAGCGGCGAAGGTGTTGAATGCGCCTTACGAGGCGCAGGCCAACGTGCGGATGGCTAAGAACGCGGGCCTGTCTGCCGCGGAGATCGACGCCGCCGCCAGCGACGGTCCGGTATCTGGAATTAATCCGGAGTATGTTCTCGTGTGCAAGGCGACCGATGAGTTGTCAAAGAGCGGAACATTGCGCGATGAGACATTACGCGAACTTCTAAACAGGTACGGTGAGAAGATCTCTCGCAAGATCGTGCTGATGATCGGCTGGTTCAATATGCTCAGCCTGTTTTTGAATGGCTGCCGGGTCCCGCTCGAGACCACCGACAAGGTAGGAACGAGGACCTCGCCACTCGGATGAACGCCGCCAAAGGAAAATTAGGACAAAGATTACGGAATGAGGAGAATAGGACAGCGTCAAACGACCAAGCTACCCGTTTAGCGGGTGTCTGCTATGGGGTGATTCACTCCCTTCCCAGACCGCCTTTCTCCTCGATGAAACGCGCGATGGCGGGGAGACCATCGCCGATGCGTAAATTGGTGAACACGAAAGGCTTGGTCCCGCGCATGCGCCTCGCGTCCCGCTCCATCACTTCGAGGGAGGCGCCGACATGGGGGGCGAGATCGACCTTGTTGATGACCAGCAGGTCGGAACGCGTGATCCCCGGGCCGCCCTTGGAGGGAATCTTGTCGCCGGCTGCGACATCGATGACGTAGATGGTGAGATCCGCGAGCTCCGGCGAGAATGTTGCGGCGAGATTGTCGCCGCCCGATTCGATCAGCACGAGATCCAGCGCCGGAAACTTCCTCTGCATCTGCGCTACGGCGGCGAGGTTGATGGATGCGTCCTCGCGAATGGCGGTATGCGGGCAGCCGCCCGTCTCCACTCCCGCGATGCGTTCCGCCGCCAGCGCGCCCGAGCGCACCAGATATTCGGCGTCCCATTTGGTGTAGATGTCGTTGGTGATCGCCGCGATGTCGTAGCGCTCGCGCAGCTGCTTGCACAACAGATCCATGAGCGCGGTCTTGCCCGATCCGACCGGGCCGCCGATGCCGACGCGCAGAGGACCATGCGGATGGGTCATGATCGAAACAGCCGGGTGTACTGGGTCTCGTGATGCATGCTGGCAAGGTCGGCGCGGATGGCCGTGCTTGCGACCTCGTCGAGCGGCGTGGTCAGCGCGCGCGCGGCGGTGGCCATCACCACAGGCTCCAGCGCCGCGAGCACGCGCTGGCCATCGGATTGACCGAGCGGGATGAGGCGAACCCCCGCCGAGACCAGGTTTGCCGCAAGCGCGTGCAGATAGCACTGCACCGCCGGTGCAAGCGCGATGGCGTGACCTGCGCATGCGGTGGCGACCGCAACGGGAAGGGCAACAAAGCCGTGGGCAACCGAGTCGAGGCGATCGAGCGCCATGCAGGGCCAGGCCGCGCGCGTAGTGTCGAGAAACGCGCGGCCCTGCGCCGTGGTCTCGAGATGGCGCTCTTTCGATGGTGCCAAGGCGAGGGCGAGCTCGCTGGCGCTGAGCAGCGCGCTCTCATCCATGTCGGCGGCTGCGCGATGAGCATGGGCGAAGAGCACGGCATCGCAGTATCCGCCGCCTTCCGCGAGCATCACCGTGAGCCAGGAGCGCAGCGTAGCTGCATCGCTGACGTCCCCGGCTTCGACCGACCACTCGATGCCGCTGGAATAGGAGAACGCGCCGATGGGATACGCAGGCGAGAGCCACGTCAACAGCCGATAGAGCGCAGCGGGCGTGAGCGCTTCTGCCGCGATCGCGCAGTCGCGCCGTTGCGGCCGCTCACGCGCCATGGCGATGAGGACCGTGCGCGTGCTCGGACGCGTAGGCGCCGGGCTCGGGTTCGAACGGCGCCTCGATCGGGGTGAGATGCGCGCCAAGGCCGCGCAGCATCTCTTCCAGCACGCGATCCCGCCGGATGCGCAGCTTCCCGCCCACGATCGCAACGTCGGTGTGGCGGTTGCCGATATGCCAGGCGAGGCGCGCGACCGCGGCTGGATCGGCCGCCGTGATCTCGACCAGCGCCTCGCACTTGCCGGCAACCAGAATAATGGAGCCGTCATCGAGCACGAGGCCGTCGCCGTCGTGCAGCACGGTCGCGTGGGGCAGGTCGAGCAGGACTTGCGTGCCGCGGTCCCCGGTCAGCACCACCCGGCGGCGATGGCGCTCGTCGGCATCGAGCACCACGCGGTCGACGATGCGCGATGGATCAAGCTTCTCCGCGCGGCAAACCGATGAGGCGCGCGGCAGCGGCTTACTCAAACTGGCGGTCCTCGGGAAAAAATTCGAGATCCAAGACGTCCTCCACCTTGAAAGGACATTCCGTTGGAAAGATTCCGATTGCCATGCCTGTATCTTGACTGGCGGCAAGTGTCGCTCCGACATAGGCGAGACGCATCACCTGTAGGAAATAGCTTCGCAAACTCGGGCTGCCTCGAATAATCTCTGAAATGCAGTAGCGTTGCTCCCATATCGTTGTACGCCAACCACTGCCACGCATACCAGGCTGGAACTTCCACTTCAGTAAGTAAGCAAGGAGAACTCTCAAGCGGTCTCGAATTTCTCGCTTTTCCGACGAGCCCACGCTCTGAACTTCATCGACGAGATTGTCCAAGTCGAGATCATCGAATTTTCGCTGCCGTAGGAGCCGCGCCTGCTCCTGCGTCCAGACATAAAAATCGGTCTCGTAAAGTTTATCAGGATGCGCTTTAGGCTGCATATCGGATTCGTATCCAGTACGATCATCCTCTCTAGAACAAAAAGTACCGCTGGGCCATCGGCAGCACCTCGGCAGGTGCGCAGGTCAGGAGTTCGCCGTCCGCCCGCACCTCGTAGGTCTCCGCATCGACTTCTATATGTGGTGTGGCGCTGTTGTGCACCATGCTCTTCTTCGAGATGCCGCCGCGGGTATTCTCGACCGCAACCAGCTTCTTCTCGGTGCCGAGCTTTGCCCGCAACCCGCTCCGCAGCGCCGCCTTGGACGTGAATACCACCGAGCATGCGGTGAGCGCCTTGCCGAAGGCCGCGAACATGGGGCGGTAATGCACGGGCTGGGGCGTTGGGATGGATGCATTGGGGTCGCCCATCTGCGCGGCGATGATGCTGCCACCCTTGATGATGCAGTCGGGCTTCACCCCGAAGAAAGCCGGCGACCACAGCACGAGGTCGGCAAGCTTGCCCTTTTCCACCGAGCCGATGTGCTTGGAGACGCCGTGCGCGATTGCCGGATTGATGGTGTATTTGGCGATGTAGCGCTTGGCGCGCACATTGTCGTTGTCGCCCTTCTCCTGCGCAAGCCGCCCGCGCTGCTTCTTCATCTTGTCCGCGGTTTGCCAGGTGCGGATGATCACCTCGCCCAGCCTGCCCATGGCCTGGCTGTCCGACGACATCATCGAGAGCGCGCCGATATCGTGCAGGATGTCTTCTGCGGCGATGGTCTCCTTCCTGATCCGGCTTTCGGCAAACGCCAGGTCCTCGGCAATCGAGGGGTCGAGATGATGGCACACCATGAGCATGTCGAGATGCTCGTCGATGGTGTTCCTGGTGAACGGCCGCGTCGGATTGGTCGAGGACGGCAGCACGTTCTTGAGGCCCGCGACCTTGATGATGTCGGGCGCATGGCCGCCGCCGGCGCCTTCGGTGTGGAAGGCATGAATGGTGCGGCCTTTGAACGCGGCGATGGTGTCCTCGACGAAGCCGGATTCGTTGAGGGTGTCGGAGTGGATCATCACCTGCACGTCGTAGTCGTCCGCGACCGAGAGACAGCAGTCGATCGCAGCCGGCGTGGTCCCCCAGTCCTCGTGCAGCTTGAGCGCGCAGGCGCCGGCTTTGATCATCTCCTCGAGCGCTGCCGGGCGTGACGCATTGCCCTTGCCGGCGAAGCCGAGGTTCACCGGCAATCCGTCCGCGGCCTGGATCATGCGCCCGATGTGCCAGGGTCCCGGGGTGCAGGTGGTGGCGAAGGTGCCGTGCGCCGGCCCCGTGCCGCCGCCGAGCATCGAGGTGATCCCCGACATCAGCGCCTCCTCCACCTGCTGCGGGCAGATGTAATGGATATGCGTGTCGAAGCCGCCGGCGGTGAGGATCTTTCCCTCCGCCGCGATGACCTCGGTGCCCGGGCCGATGACGATGGTGACATCCGGTTGGATGTCGGGATTGCCGGCCTTGCCAATCCCTGCGATGCGATCTCCCCTGAGCCCCACATCGGCTTTGACCACGCCCCAGTGGTCGAGGATCAAGGCGTTGGTGATGACGGTATCGACTGCTCCCTGCTTGTTGCTGATCTGGCTTTGGCCCATGCCGTCGCGGATCACCTTGCCGCCGCCGAATTTCACTTCCTCGCCGTAGCTGCAATAATCCTTCTCGACCTCGATGATGAGATCGGTATCGGCGAGCCTCACCCGATCGCCTGTGGTTGGACCAAACATGTCCGCGTAGACGGTACGTGATATTTTGCTCATGCTATTCCCCGTTTTCCACAGGCTCTGCGAGCGCGCTCCGATTGCATTATGCGCGAGCCGAGTTATGATCACATCAGCTCGTAGCGTTCACGTCGGTAACAGGTGGCTGCCTCGAGACGCTCGGTCCGAGCTGATTGTGCGAACAATCGACGCGGCCAAGTTCATGAAGGCTTCTTGTTTTCCACAGCGGACCTTTGAGCTCTGCGGGCAAGCTTCGGCTTGCCCGCTGCTTATTTGACGGCTCCCTGTCGAGACTGGCCGAGAAATACCGGCTCCGCCTCGCCCGGAATGCCCGGGGCTGCTCCATCAAAGCTTGCCCATGACGGCTTGGCGAAAGCCGTAGATCTTCCGCTTGCCGGCGACCGCGACCAGGGTCACGTCGCGCGTCTGCCCGGGCTCGAACCGCACGGCGGTACCCGCCGGGATATCAAGCCGCATGCCGCGCGCTTTCCTGCGCTCGAATTTCAGCGCGGGGTTGGTCTCGAAGAAATGATAGTGGGAGCCGACCTGGATGGGCCGGTCTCCCGTATTGGTCACGGTCAGCGTCACCGTCTTGCGTCCGCTGTTGAGCTCGATCTCGCCGTCCCTGATGAGCTTCTCTCCCGGAATCATATTGTTGCGTCCTTCACCGGATTGGCTCGTGCACCGTCACCAGCTTGGTCCCATCGGGAAATGTCGCCTCGACCTGGATCTCGTGAATCATCTCCGCAATTCCCTCCATGACCTGGTTGCGGGTGAGGACGTGGGCTCCGGTCTCCATCAGCTCGGCCACTGTCTTCCCGTCTCTTGCTCCTTCGATAATGAAATCCGTGATCAGGGCGACGCTCTCGGGATGATTGAGCTTGACGCCGCGATCGAGGCGGCGACGCGCCACCATGGCGGCCATGGAAACGAGCAGCTTGTCTTTCTCGCGCGGAGTCAGATTCATCGTCTTCCTGCACTCAATTGAGCCATAGCCGCGGCAGTGCTCCGCCGCGGACCGCGTTCAATACTGCAACAAGATCGCGTCGGAGTGCCGCCCCGTTGGCCGCGCACAGCCGGACCGCCAGCAACCCCTTCCAGGCGGAGGCCGCAACCTCGCCGGCAACCCGCAGCCCGCGCACTGCGCTCAGCACCGATTCGTCAGCAGGTACGATCAGCACGGTGGCGAACGCGCTGCCCCCGTTGGCGACCGCGGCAGCGGCCAGTGTTGCGGCAATGTCGTCTTCAAAACGCGCGGCTTCGGCATGGACGATCCGTCCCTCGCGATAGACCCGCCAGCGATCGAGCAGGCGACCGTGCCGGACCGTCTCTCGCATGCCCGAGCGGCCGAAGATGATGGCCTCGCAGGCAATCAGGCGCGCGTCCCGGTCGAGATCGACGCGAATTGTGCGCGCCAGGCGCGCGCCATCGAACAGAATAGTCTCTTGCGGCAGCCACGCCAGCGCGGCACCTGTAGCGACCTTCAGGTCGATGGTAATGACGGCGTCGCTGTCGAGCGCCCGGTAGATTTTTTCCGCCGCGGCGGTGGTAACGACGAGACGGGCCTGCGACGCAACCGAAATGTCGAGGTCAAAGCGGTCGCCGCCTGCCACACCGCCGGCAGTATTCAGAATCACGGCCTCCAGCTCGGCCGATGGCTGGCCGGGGCATCGCACGCGCAACGGGCCTTCCTCGCGGATGCGGGAGCGGCGTGTCACGCCGTTGTTGGCCGCTACCGTGAGCGCGATGCGTCCGACTGCACGGTTCGCCGCAAAGACCTCATTTGCTGACACAGGCACAGCGCTCATGCCTCAGATCTCAGATCGCCATGGCACGCTTGAGCGCGGTTTCGTCCATGCTGTCGCGGGTGCAGGAATAGACGATCGCCCCCCGGTCCATCACGGCGAAAAAGTCGCCGAGCTCGCGGGCAAAGTCGAGGTACTGCTCGACCAGCACCACGGCGATCTGCCCGAGATTGCGCAGATACGCGATCGCCCGGCCGATATCCTTGATGATGGAAGGCTGAATCCCCTCGGTCGGCTCGTCGAGCAGCAGGAGCCGCGGTCGCATGACCAGCGCCCTGCCGATGGCAAGCTGCTGCTGCTGTCCGCCGGAGAGATCGCCCCCGCGCCGGCGCAACATCCCATTGAGCACGGGAAACAGGGAGAACACATCGGGCGGGATGCTGCGCTCCTCGCGCTTTAGCGGAGCAAATCCGGTCTTGAGGTTCTCTTCGACGGTGAGCAGCGGAAAGATCTCGCGGCCCTGGGGTACATAGGCGACACCGCGGCGTGCCCGCTCGCTGGCGCTCAGCCGGGTAATATCGGCTCCATCAAGGACGATGGTGCCCTTGCTGACGGAATGCTGTCCTGCAAGCGCATCGAGCAGACTCGTCTTGCCGACGCCGTTGCGCCCCAGCACACAGGTCACCTTGCCCGGTTTCGCCTCGAGCGAAACCCCTCGCAGCGCCTGCGCGGCGCCATAGTACAGATCGATGGCATTCACCTGCAGCATGACCATTCCTCGTAGCCCGCATCAGCGTAGCGATATGCGGAGGCTCCGCACGGATATCGCTTCCCTCATCCGGGCTACCGTCCCAGATACACTTCGACCACGCGTTGATTCTGCGAGACCTGATCGATCGTGCCTTCGGCCAGCACCGAGCCCTCGTGCAGGCACGTGACCTTGACGTCGAGCTCCCGCACGAAAGCCATGTCGTGCTCGACCACAATGACGGTGCGGTCGCGATTGATCTCTCTCAGCAGCTGCACCGTCTGTTGGGTTTCCACATCGGTCATGCCCGCCACCGGCTCGTCGACCAGCAGGAGCTTCGGCTCCTGCGCCAGCAGCATGCCGATCTCGAGCCACTGTTTCTGCCCGTGGGAGAGAAGCCCGGCCTTGCGCTGCCGCAGCGGAGCGAGGCGAATGATGTCGAGGATGGCCGCGATCCGCTCCCCTTCCGCTGCGCTCTCCTGCCAGAACAGGGTCTTGCGCGCGCGCCGGTCCGCCTTGAGCGCCAGACCGATATTATCCTCCACGGTGTGCATGTCGAAGACGGTGGGCTTCTGGAATTTGCGCCCGATTCCGAGCAGCGCGATCTCGGTCTCGTCGAGACGCGAGAGGTCATACGATCCATCGAAATAGACTTCGCCGGCATCGGCCCGGGTCTTGCCCGTCACCACGTCCATCATGGTGGTCTTCCCGGCGCCGTTCGGCCCGATCACCGCGCGCATCTCGCCGGGGTCAATGGTGAAGGAGAGGTTGTTGAGCGCGCGAAAGCCGTCGAACGAGACCGTTACGCCGCTGAGATAGAGAAGAGCGGTGGTGGTGCGCGGGTCCATGCTCATTCCGCGGGACGCACGGCGGGTGCTCCAATGGCTTCGCGATCGTCGGCAATCGTGGCGCGCGTTCCGTCCCGCATCACTCCCCACCAGTGCTGGAGCGTTCCGACGATGCCGCGCGGCAGCAGCAGTGTCACCGCGACGAACAGGCCGCCGAGCACGAACAGCCAATAGGGCGCGAGCATTCCGCTGGTGAAAGACGTCTTGCCGTAGTTCACCAGCACGGCTCCCAGGACCGCTCCGGTCAGCGTGCCGCGCCCGCCTACCGCCACCCAGATCACCGCCTCGATGGAGCTCGCAGGAGAGAATTCGCTGGGATTGATGATGCCAACCTGCGGAACATAGAGCGCCCCTGCGACTCCCGCCATGCAGGCCGATAAAGTGAACACGACCAGCTTGTAGGCTTCGACCCGGTAGCCGAGAAAGCGTGTGCGCGCTTCGGCGTCCCGAATGGCGATCAGAACCTTGCCGAACTTCGAGCTCACGATCACCCGGCAGATCACAAAGCCGAGGATGAGCGCGAGCACCGATGTCATGAACAGCGCCGCGCGCGTGCCTGCCGCCTGCACATTGAAGCCGAGAATATCCTTGAAGTCCGTGAGCCCGTTATTGCCGCCAAATCCGAAATCGTTGCGGAAGAAGCCGAGCATCAGCGCGAACGTGAGCGCCTGGGTGATGATGGAAAGGTAGACCCCGGTGACACGGCTGCGAAATGCGAACCAGCCGAATACGAACGCAAGCAGCCCCGGCACCAGCAGCACCATGAAGGCAGCGTAAGCGAAGTGCTGGAAACCGTACCAGTAGACCGGTAACTCGGGCCAATTCAGGAACACCATGAAATCGGGCAATATCGGATGCGCATAGACCCCGCGGGTTCCGATCTGCCGCATCAGGTACATGCCCATGGCGTATCCGCCAAGCGCGAAGAAAGCGCCGTGGCCGAGCGAGAGAATGCCGCAGAATCCCCAGATCAGGTCGATCGCGAGGGCCAACAGCGCGTAGCACAGATATTTCCCAAACAGTGCGACGAAGTAGGATGACAGATAAAGCGGGGAAGTGGGCGCAACCAGCAGATTGAGAGCCGGCACGAGCAGTCCGATGCCCGCCAGCACGGCTAGAAAAGCAATCGCGCCGCGATCGAGCGAGCGCGCAACGAGCCCCGGCATCATGCCTCGACCGCTCGGCCCTTCAAGGCGAACAGGCCTCGCGGCCGCTTCTGAATGAACAATATGATCAGCACCAGGATCGCGATCTTGCCCAGCACGGCGCCGGCATAGGGCTCCAGGAACTTGTTGGCAATGCCGAGCGTGAACGCCCCCACAAGCGTTCCCCAGAGATTCCCCACCCCGCCGAACACGACGACCATGAACGAATCGATGATGTAACCCTGTCCGAGGTTGGGGCTGACATTGTCGATCTGCGAGAGCGCAACCCCGGCAAGCCCGGCAATGCCCGACCCGAGCCCGAATGTGAGCGCATCGATCCGGCTGGTCTTTATTCCCATCGAGGCCGCCATCGCCCGGTTCTGGGTCACGGCGCGCATTTCGAGGCCGAAGCGGGTGAAGCGCAGCAGCGCAAGCAGGCCCAAGAAGACGAGAAGCGTGAACACGATGATCCACAGCCGGTTATAGGTGATGGTCAGGTGACCGAGATCGAATGCGCCGCTCATCCACGACGGCGTGCCGACATCCTTGTTGGTCGGGCCGAAGGCGGTGCGCACTGCCTGCTGCAGGATCAGCGACAGCCCCCAGGTCGCGAGCAGCGTTTCCAGCGGACGACCGTAGAGGAAACGGATGATGCCGCGCTCGATCAGGATACCGACAGCCCCGGCGACCACGAAAGCCAGCGGCAGCGCGAACGCGAGCGAATAGCCGAACAATGCGGGATTGTTTGCACGGATCACCTCCTGGACGACGAAGGTGGTATAGGCGCCAAGCATGACCATTTCGCCATGCGCCATGTTGATGACGCCCATCACCCCGAAGGTGATGGCAAGACCGATGGCCGCGAGGAGGAGCACGGAGCCGAGCGACAGCCCGTACCAGGCGTTCTGCAGCGCGGTCCAGATGGCGAGGCCGTTCTGGATGGAGGCGATCGCTTCGCTCGCCGTCTTGCTCACCGCGGGCGAGGCGGAGGCCGGGAGCCCTCCGAGCAGCGCAAGCGCGTCCTGGTCGCCCCGCTCGCGAATCACGGCAATGGCATCGAGCTTGTCCTGCTCGGTCGCATTGTCCAGATAAAGAATGACCGCGGCGCGTGCCTCGGTGAGCGCCCTTTTCACCTGCGCATCGGATTCATCGGCGATCGCCTGTTCGAGGGCGGGCAGTGCATTCGCGTCCTTGGATCGCAATACGGCTTGTGCCGCTTCCAGGCGTTTTGCCGGATCCGGCGCCATCAGGGTCAAGCTGCCGAGCGCCGCCTCGACAATGCGGCGCAACCGGTTGTTCAGCCGTACCGGCGTGAGATCGGCGGGCGGAGCGCCGGTTGGGGGTTGACCGGTTCTGGCGTCGATGAGCTGGTCGAGCTGATCGCGAATGAAAACGCCCTTCGTTTCTGCGCTGAAAAGCAGACGGCCGTCCTGCAGTGCGGCAACCACGGTGGCAGCGAGCGGATTGCCGCTGCCGGCCACGGCGTTGATCCCCTCGATGGTCTCGTCGAAACTGTCGGCCGTAAAGTGAAGGAGCGCGTCCGTGTAGCGGTCGGCGCGCGCGTAGTCTCCCGCGGCTGCGAGCAACATGACCGCGAGCAGAGGCACAAGGAAACGATTTCCGAGCAGACGCATTCTTTGCGCTGTGGCATTTGCAAGAAGGGCGGCTCAATCTTCTGCAATCGAGCCGCCCTCCGGTACGATTATGCAGGGAATGCGGCTATGCGCCACCGCATTTTTTCGTGACCTTATTGTAGTTGCCGCATTTCAGGGTCACCCAGTCCGCCTCCAGGTCCTTCGACCCCGGCAGATATCGCGACCAGGCCTCTCCGGGAACGAGACCCGGCGTCTTCCACACCACGTCGAATTGCCCGTCCCCGCGCACCTCGCCGATGAAAACCGGCTTGGTGATGTGGTGGTTGGGGAGCATCTTGGACATGCCGCCGGTGAGATTGGGAGCCTCGATCCCGGGAAGCGCGTCGATGACCTTGTCCGGATCGGTGGATTTCACCTTCTCCACCGCCTTGACCCACATGGCGAACCCGATCACGTGGGCTTCCATCGGATCGTTCGTGACCTTCTTCGGGTTCTTCATGAACGCCTTCCAGTCGGCGATGAACTTCTCGTTGATCGGCGTCTTGATCGACTCGAAATAATTCCAGGCCGCGAGGTGCCCGAGCAGCGGCTTGGTGTCGATGCCCGCCAGCTCTTCCTCGCCGACGGAGAACGCCACCACCGGGATGTCGGTTGCCTTGATGCCCTGATTGCCGAGCTCCTTGTAGAACGGCACGTTGGCGTCGCCGTTAATGGTCGAGACCACTGCGGTCTTCTTGCCCGCCGAGCCGAATTTCTTGATGTCCGATACTATCGTTTGCCAATCGGAATGGCCGAACGGCGTATAGTTGATCATGATGTCCGCATCCGCCACGCCCTTCTGCTTCAGGTAGGCTTCCAGGATCTTGTTGGTCGTGCGCGGATAGACGTAATCGGTGCCGGCGAGCACCCAGCGCTTCGCTTCGCCCCCGTCCTTCGACATCAGGTAATCGACCGCCGGGATCGCCTGCTGGTTCGGCGCGGCGCCGGTATAGAAGACGTTGCGCTCGCTTTCTTCGCCCTCGTATTGCACCGGGTAGAACAGGATGCTGTCGAGCTCCTTGAAAACCGGCAGCACCGACTTGCGCGAGACCGATGTCCAGCATCCGAACACCACCGCAACCTTGTCCTTGGTGATGAGCTCGCGCGCCTTCTCCGCGAACAGCGGCCAGTTGGACGCAGGATCGACCACCACGGGCTCGAGCTTCTTGCCGAGCACGCCGCCTTTCTTGTTCTGCTCGTCGATCAGCATGAGCATGACGTCCTTGAGCGTCGTCTCGCTGATCGCCATGGTGCCGGAGAGCGAATGGAGAATTCCGACCTTGATGGTATCCTGGGCCGCGGCTGGGGGGGCCGCGCCAAACCCAAGTGTCATTCCAAGTGCGAGCGCCGCCGTGGTGGCAAACCAACGGCGGGCGAACGGTCGCTCCGCGACCGCGCCAATGAGTGCCTGCATCGCGATGTCCTTCTGTTGACGCCGCAAACGGAGGGGAGTCCGTTCGCACGGAGTGGAATTGCAAGCTGCATGCCAAGGGATTCAGGCACGGTAGGGACGCGGACATCTCTCGCCACGGACCAGACCGGTTTTTGCGAAATGCATACCCGCACAAAGAGATAGGGCGGGATGACGTGGGGAAGAAAAGTCATCCCGCTTGCTGTCGCCGCACTGCTTCAAGCCTGTCCCGGGCACTTCTAGCCGAACTCGGCACCCCACTGCCGCCGAAATGGGCAAAAGCTCAATTATTGTGCAGTGCCGGAGGTCGAAACCTGTTCAACGGCGCGCGGGCTGGGCAGCAAACCTGGAGCCGCGCACGCACATGCGGCCGCGCGCATCCTGCCACAGCTTCTCGGTCGCGTGCAGGTGACCCAAGGCACGGGCGATCGTGCGAAAATCGAATGCCGAGAAGCGCTCCGCGATATCGGTGTAGTAGAGCGGGGTCTCGCCGATCGCCTCCACGATCTTTCCCGCCAGAGCAGTCACATCCAGGTCATCGCCGGCGCGTCCAGGCTCGTCGGACTTGCCGCTGGCATAGTCCTCGATCCTGGCGCGATCCGCGTAGGCGTAGGTGATGCGCTCGTAATACTCGCGCGGAATTCCCTCCGGCATGGTGGCGTCGATGCCGACCTTGGCGCCGGTCGGCACCACCCCGTAGCCTTGCGGCAAGCTGGGGTCGAGCGGCTTGGCGCGGGCATTCGTGACGATCATCACATCCTTGTCGCCCTGCACGCGCGTCGCGATCGCCCACTCGACCTCGGCAGGATCGAATACATCGATGTCGTCGTCGACCACCACCACATGCTTGAGATCCATCACCGAGAGCGCTGCAAGCAGCGCATTCTTGCCCTCGCCCGGCTGCTTCTTGATGGAGATCACCGCGTGCCAGAACGCGCAGCCTCCCAGCGTCACGTTGATCTCCTTGACCTGAACCCCGGCGGTTCGCAAGGCTTGGCGAATGGCGGCGTAGCGCGTCGGCGCCGCCAGCCAGGTATTCTCCCAGGGCATGTGCAGGTTGTAGTAGATCGCGTCCTTGCGCATCAGGACGGCCTTGATGCGCACGATCGGGTTCCAGTGCAGCCCGCCCATCAAGCGGGTGAACTCGCCGAAACGGCCCTCCGGCCAGGTCCAGCCGGTGGGCAGGATCTCCGCTTCCAGCACGATCTCGGCGTCGGCGATGTACGGCAGATCGATGGTGACGCAGGGAGCAAGCTCCACCGGCGCTCCGCGCAGTCCGCCGGCAATCGCCATCTCGTCTACTCCAAGCGGCGCCCGATAGCCCGAGCCGGTGATCTCGATGGGATGAGTGCCGATACTGATCGAGATCGGCAGCGGCTGGCCTTTCTCGTAGGCGCGCTGTGCGAACATCCGCATATTGTTGGGGGTGACGATATCGATCCCGGTGAGGCTCTTTTCCTTGACGATGAAGCGATAGATGCCGCTGTTGAAGCCGAGCTCGGGATCGCGGGCGATCACGACGCCGGCGGTGATCATCGGACCGCCGTCGTAGATCGACGACATCGGGATCGGCAATTTATAGAGATCGACATCATCGCCGGCGAGAACCACTTCGCGTGCCGGCGAGGTCTTGACGTATTTCGGCGCAATTGGCTTGCTGATTGCCTGGCTAAGCCTGTCCTCGATCTCGCGGTAACTGTCGCAGCCGAGCGCAAGCATCGCGCGCTCGCGCGTGCGGATGAGGCCGGAGACGACCGGCATCTCATAACCGATCACCTTGTGGAAGTAGAGCGCGGTCTTGGCCTGATCGACCAGGGTCGCAATGTGCCGGATGTCGATGGGCTGGTGCAGATCCACAAGCTCACCGTTCTGCCGCAGTCGGTCGAGGAATTGGCGAAAGTTCTCCTGCATCCATCCCTCCCGACACGGGTGGCAAGCGGTTGTTGCCAGCTGTGGCGTAAGCTACCTAGACCGGCATGGAGCGACAATCCAGTTGGCAGCATGACCCTGATGCTCGTAGCCCGGATGAGCGTAGCGACATCCGGGCAATGGAGCCCCCAGTGGATCCCGCATGTCGCTGCGCTCATGCGGTCTACATCAGTAGGGGCAGATCTCGGTGAGCGGCGGCAAGGCGATGAGAGCGCTTGTGCTGCGCAAGCACGGCGGGCTCGATGAGCTCGCTGTCGCCGGCGACTATCCGCTGCCGGTTGCGGATGCGGGGCACGTGGTTATCCGCGTGCGCGCCTCCTCCTTCAACTATCACGACGTGTTCACCGTTCGCGGGATGCCGGGGATCAAGGTGCCGCTGCCGGTGGTCATCGGCTTGGACATGGCGGGCGAGGTCACCCAGGTCGGGCCTGGCGTCGATCGGTGGAAGGTGGGCGACCGCGTGCTGGTCAATCCGCTGAACAAGAACAAAGGCCTGATGGGCGAGATGATGGACGGCGGCATGGCCGAATACTGTCGGGTCGCCGCGGACCAGCTGGTCGCCATTCCGGACAATGTCGCGTTCGAGCAGGCGGCGGCGCTCCCCGTCGCCTACGGCACGGCGCATCGCATGCTGATCACCCATCAGACCGTCAAGCCGAAGGACCGCGTGCTCATTCTCGGCGCCAGCGGCGGGGTGGGGACGGGCTGCGTCATTCTCGCCAAGCACCTCGGTGCAGAGGTGATTGCCTGCACCAGCAGCGCACGCAAGATGCAAAGGCTCAAGGAGCTCGGTGCCGACGAAGCGATCAACGTCACGGAGGTGGATTTCTCCAAATGGGCCATTGAGAGCTACGGCAAGCCGCAGCGGCGCAGCTATGACGGTGGCGTCGATGTCGTGATCAATTTCACCGGCGGGGACACCTGGCACCCTTCGCTGCGCTGTCTCAAGCGCGGCGGCAGGCTGCTCGTATGCGGGGCGACGGCGGGTTACGATCCGAAGGAGGATTTGCGTTATGTCTGGAGCTTCGAGCTCAAGATCATGGGCTCGAACAGTTTCTACGACGACGATCTTGCGGCGCTGCTGAAGCTCATCGCGGAGGGCAAAATGCGCCCGGTGATCGACAAGGTGCTGCCGCTCGAACAGGCGCGTGAGGGCTTGCGTCTGATCGAGAGCCGCGAGGTCATAGGCAAGGTCGTGGTAGCGCCGTGAGCGCCGACATCACGCTACAGCGCGTGCAGGAGCTGGTCACGCGCGGCCCTTATCATCGGTGGCTCGGGTTGAAGGTTGTTGCCGTCCACGAGGACGGGATCGAGCTCAGGGCCACCTGGCGCGAGGAATGGGTGGTCAACCCGGACCGCCGTTACACCCACGGCGGCGTGCTGGCGACCCTGGTCGATCTCGGCGCCGACTGGGCGATGGTGAGCAAGCTCGGTCGCGGCGTTCCCACGATCAGCCTGCATGTCGATTATCACGCTCCGGCGATGCCCGGCGATTTGACGATTCGCGGCAGGATCGTGCGGCTGGGCAGCCAGTTCTCCACGTCCGAAGCGCAGGTGCTCGATCTCGAGGGCAAGCTCCTTGCGAGCGGCCGCGGCACGTATCTGACCGCACCGCCTAAGGGATAATGTCGTCATGGCCGGGACGGGAATACAAGTCTGGGACAGACCGGGCAGCCAAGGTCTCAAGACAACCCTTATCGGCATATTCCATCGCCCCTCAAGACTTCGCTTTAGTCGATCTCTCAGCAAGGCGATCGATGCCGAGCTTCGGAATTATGAGGCCGAGGCTCATGGCTAAAGTGATAAGGGCGGCGGTCGCGCCGTCGGCGATCGTGGCGTTCAGGAGCTCCAACGTCGTATGCGAGCCGTCGACGAGTTGCAGAAACCCGCTCGCCGCCCTGAAAAGATAAACGCCTGGCATCATCGACACCACGGAAGCGAAGCCGACAGCCGCAAACGGCATGTGCCAACGATGTGAAACCGGGGTAAGAATCAGCCCGACGATGATACAAGCGACAAGGGCGCCGGCCGCGGCGCTGAAACCGAGCACGGCGAGTGCCATCCACCGTAGCGCGTGCGCCAGCATGCCGACCGCCACCGGCCAGGGCAGCATATTGAACGGCGTGGAGAAGAAGATACTGTAAGAAGCGACGGCGACGCCGGCGGCGATCACGTCTTGCCACAAAGGGACCGCTCGGCCATCTTGATCGACCGGCAGGGAGACGCCGAAAAGCGCCAGTCCAAGCAGCAATCCGGTCGAGATCGCCACAATGACGAGCCCCGCATACAGCAGGCGTGCGGCGCCGAGATGGATGCGGCCCTTGATGATGTCCAACGCGCCATTGAGCACATGCGGCCCCGGCACAAGGACCATGCATGGACATACCGCGACAAGGCGCAGTGATGAGCTCAACTGAAACCGAACCGCCAGCGCGCCGACAACGCCGGCGAGCAACGCAGCGGCGAACGGCTGCAGGAAGACGTTTGCGCTGCACTGGGCCAAGCTGCGGCGCAGTATCGCGCCGGCCGCCGCGCTCGCGAAAATGAGTGACGCCGCGGATAGATGTTGGACGCCGAAGATAACCGCGAGCGCTACAGCGCCCGCCCCCGCCGCGAGCGTGAACAGCCATGTCGCCGCCGGCGGCGCTCGCGAGATCGCGCTGACTGCCTCCACCGCGGCGGCCGGCGCGAGCCGACCGGCCTCGAGCTCGTCTATTGCCCGAATAGCCGAGGCCACGCGATCCATGTCGACGCCGGTGGGATCGGCAACTACAACGGAGATTAGTCTGGCGTCCCCGTCTTCGGTCTGAAGTTGCAACTCACCCCAGCGCGGCATGATCCTGGCGCGCAGAGCGAGAGCGTCGCCGAGTTGCTCGGCTGCGGCCAAGGTCTGGTCCGTCGATTGGCCGTTGACGTACAGAGCTCGGGCGAGCGCAAGGATAAGATCGGAGCGCTGCTCGAACGTCATCTGAGTTTTCCGCAATATATGCTTTCGAAAGTGGTAACCCCCTTCGCAGGAATGGCGCTGGCCCAAATATCCATTGAGCGGGAACCAACCTCGGAAATGGCGATGCGCGCTGCGGGCCGATCGTCTAAGCGTCGGCCGCCACATAGGGCTTGACCATTTTTCTCGGATCGACGACGCGATCGAATTCGGCTTCCGTGACAAAGCCCAGCTTCAACGCGGCAGCCTTGAGCGTGAGATCGTTGTCCATGGCGTAGTGGGCGATCTTTGACGCCTTGTCATAGCCGATGACAGGCGAAAGCGCGGTCACGAGCATCAGCGAACGCTCGACGTATTCGTTGATCTTCTTCAAATTGGGCTTGGTGCCCTCGACCAGGAACTTGCGGAAGTTCACGCAGCCATCGGTCATGATGGTGATGGAATGGGTGATATTGAAGATGATCAGCGGCTTGTAGACGTTCATTTCGAGATAGCCGCCCGCGCCGCCAAAACCCACTGCGACGTCATTGGCCATCACCTGCACGGCGATCATCGCCAGCGCCTCGCACTGGGTCGGATTGACCTTGCCCGGCATGATCGAGGAGCCCGGCTCATTCTCCGGGATCGCCAATTCTGCAAATCCGGCGCGAGGTCCGCAGGACATCAGGCGGATGTCGTTCGCTATCTTATAGAGTGACACTGCCAATGTGCGAAGCGTCCCGGACAGCTGGACCAGCGCATCGTGGGCGCCCTGCACGGTGAATTTGTTCGGCGCGGTGATAAATGGCAGGCCGGTGAGCTTGGCGATCTCCGCGGCTGCGGCTTCGGCAAAGCCGGGCGCCGAGTTGATGCCCGTTCCCACCGCCGTGCCGCCCAGCGCCAGGCGGTAGACGCCGAGCAGGGCTGCTTCGATCCGATCAAGATCGTCCGACAACATTCCCGCGTAGCCGGACCATTCCTGGCCCAAGGTCAGTGGGGTGGCGTCCTGCATGTGGGTGCGCCCGATCTTGACGATGTCGCTCCAGGCCTGGGCCTTCGCGCTGATCGCATCATGCAACGCCGCAACTGCGGGAATCAGGCGCTGCTTCACATTGACGGCTGCCGCGATGTACATCGCCGACGGAAACGAGTCGTTCGACGATTGCGCCATGTTGACGTGATCATTCGGATGAACCGGCGCCTTGCTGCCGAGAGGCGTACCTGCGATTTGACAGCAGCGGTTGGAGATCACCTCGTTGACATTCATGTTGAATTGGGTGCCGCTGCCCGTCATCCACACATGCAGCGGAAACATGTCGTGATGCTGGCCGGCGAGGATCTCGTCGCAGGCCTGAACGATCAACTTGCAACGCTGATCGTCGAGCCGCTTGCCAGCATGGTTCGCGATGGCGGCGGCTTTCTTCAAGGTGGCGTAGGCAGTGATCATTTCGCGCGGCATTAAATCCTTGCCGATGCTGAAATGCTCGAGCGAGCGCTGGGTTTGAGCGCCCCAGAGCTTGTCGGCGGGTACTTCAACGACGCCTAGGCTGTCGCTTTCTTTTCTCACGCTGGCCATGTGAGCTCTCCTGGGTTCAATATTGATCGGATAGCAGTGGCAACATCGCTGTTGGATGATAGCAGCGTAGTTACCCGATGATTCAGATATTCTCGACTTTTAGGACTGCTGCCGTGTCCGCTCGAACGCGCCGCAAGAGATCGGCATCCTCTATCAGTGATATCCCGTACGAGGGGATGATCTCCTTCAGCTTGGGAAGCCAACCGTTGGCGGTCAGTTCATTGGGAAAGCATTTTTTCAAAACGCTGATCGCGATGAAGGCCGCTGTCGATGCTCCAGGAGAAGCGCCCAGTAGCGCAACAAGCGAGCGATCTGCAGCGGCCACGATTTCAGTTCCCAACTCCAGCACGCCGCCGCGCTTGACGTCAGGCTTGATGATCTCCACGCGTTGCCCTGCGACCTGCAACTTCCAGTCATCACTCTTCGCGGTGGGGAAGTATTGGTCCAGCGCCGCCAACCGATGGCTCTCGGACTGGAGGACTTGCCCGATCAGATACTCCGTAAGATCGAAATTGTCGCGCGCAACAGAAAGCAGCGGCTTGATATTGGCCGGCCTGATCGACTCGAATAGATCCAGCAGCGAGCCATGTTTTAAGAACTTGCTCGAGAAGCCGGCATATGGCCCGAACAGCAGCGAGTGCTGTCCGCCTATCACCCGAGTATCGAGGTGTGGCACTGACATGGGCGGCGATCCGTGCGGGGCCTTTCCATAGACCTTCGCATGATGGCGCTTGTTGATGGCGGGGTCGTCGCAACGCAGCCAGATGCCGCTGACCGGAAAGCCGCCATATCCCTTGGCCTCCGGGATGCCGGATTTCTGAAGCAGCGGCAGGGCGCCGCCGCCCGCTCCAATAAAGACGAACTTGGTCGTCACCGATCGCTTAGCGCCGCTCTTGGTATCCTCGACCTCGACGCGCCAGCGACCGTCTTTCTCGCGGCTTATATTTGTGACGCGGTTGAGATAATGGACGCTAAAGCCGGGAAGGGCACGGAGATGATCAACAAAGTGATTGGTCAGCGATCCGTAGTCGACATCCGTGCCCGTGACGATGCGCGTTGCAGCCACCGGTTCGTCATTCGTGCGTCCTTCCATCACCAAGGGAGTCCAATCGGCAATCTGCTTCTTGTCCTCGGTATATTCCATGCCGTAATAGCAATGGTGGGCCGTCATTGCTTTAAATCTCTTTCTGAGGAACGATACGTTCTCGGCGCCCCAGACGAAGCTCATGTGGGGAACTGGATGGATGAAAGTCCGTGGATCCTTGATCGAGCCCTTCTTCACTATGTAAGACCAGAGTTGGCGCGACAGGTCGAATTCGACATTGATCTGCAACGCTTTTGATATGTCGATGCTGCCGTCGGCACGCTCGGGCGTGTAGTTCAGCTCGCAATTGGCAGCGTGGCCGGTGCCGGCGTTGTTCCAGGAGTCCGAGCTCTCAAGCCCAGCCCCTTCAAGCGTTTCGAACATTTCGATGTTGAGCGATGGCTCGAGTTCCTTGAGAAACACGCCAAGCGTCGCGCTCATGATGCCGGCGCCGATGAGAACAACATCTCGTTCGGTGATGAATGTGTCGGGCATGGAAGTTCTCCTTGCAGCGTGGGTTGGGAGTGGTCACTCTCTTAGGCTGAGACACTTTGGGACTTGCTCGCGCGAAACGGTACCGGGACCCCCGGCTGAAGGATGACATACGCGCGGCGCCACGGCTGATCGTCGGTCAGCCTCCAGCTATGCCCGCCGCCGACCGTATCTTCGGCGAACAGGATGTCTCCTGGACGGATAAGGAAGTGCTCCCCTTCGCGAGTCTGAAAATCCAGTGTTCCACTTAGCGTAATCACCAATTGCCTGGCGGGCGCGGTATGCCAGGCGAAGGCACCGCCGGAAGCGGTCTCCTCAAAGGAGATGGTCGTTGTCGTCATTCTGCCGCTCAGCACGTCGCCGCGCAGGCCGGGCTCGAGGTCGATGACGCCCTCCTCGAAATGCGAGTTCCGGTCGTCTCCAGTCCATATCCGTACGCATCGAATCATGTTCCTGCTCCTGTCTTGGTTACACTCTTGCTTTGCCTAACTCTGGACCGGCAGCGGCTGAGCGCGATTCAGCCGGCCGAAATGGAACGACGGTAGCTTGGTCAAGGATGGCGTAGAGGCGCCTCCAAGGTTGATCGCCGAGCAGCGTCCAGTCGTGGCCGGCAATCGTGTCCTCAGTGAACAATATGTCGCCCGCGCGAAGCGAAAAGCGGCCGTCGTGCGTCGTGAACTCCAGCGTGCCGCTTAGCGTGATGACGAGCTGCCGCGCCGGGTCCGGATGCCATCCAAGCTTTGGGTCCGCATTCGTCTCCTGGAATGACACCGAGGCGATGGGAAACTTGCCGCTGAGCGTGTCGCCACGTGGCCCGGGTTTGAGGTCGATGACGCCCTCTTCGAAATGCGAATGGCCGTCCGGACCGCTCCATAATCTGATGCATCGAATCATCGTCGTCTCCTAAGTCGTTACTGCGCTTCGCACCCTAATAGCTCCCCGATGCGGACCTGACCTTGCCGCGAAAGACGCTGTAGCTGATCGCGGTGTAGAGTAGCATGAGTGGGAATGCGTCGCTCGGCCTCGTCGATCCAGCTCTCCAGCAAGCTTGCGGTAACGACATCTCGGTGTTCCTTGCACAGGACATGCGTGTCGCGCATGTTTGTCGTCAGTTTTTTGTTGTCGGTAGGCTCTATGATGGAATTGCGAATTGGTGAGTTCACCTAGCCACTTCCACGAGCGGTGACAATCTAACAAACCGTTTGATGAGGTGCAGGTTGCCCGGTCCGCAGCTCCCGGCGCAGACGGCGAGCTCTCCGGTCAGATGCGCGTCGGCGCCGGCGGCGAAGGCGGCGACCTCCTCGTGCCGCACATGCAGCCACTCGATCTTGCCGTGACGGCGGACGGCATCGGTCAGCTCGTTGAGGTTGTCGCCGACGATGCCGTAGACGGGCTTGACGCCGGCGGCGGCGAGAGTTTCGACGAAGTGGTCAGCGACAGTCTTTGCCATGGCTGCTCATTTTCAGGAGCTCGCCGTCGGGCGCTTGCTGCACCTTGTCGTGGTTTGGGAATTCTTGCGCGAGAGTTCGCCCACAGTGCCGGTCCGCAGGTTGCTGAAAGATTCGCGCCGCCGCCAGCGCCAAGAAAGACGAACCTGGTCGTGCTTGAGCGCGTGTCACCGCTCTTGAGATCCTTCACTTCGAGGCGCCAGCGGCCGCCCGGCTCGCGCGTAAGGTTGGTAACGCGACGCGAGTAGTGGACCGCAAAGCCATTCATCTTGTCGAGATAGGCAACGAGGCTGCGGGTCAGTGAGCCGTAATCCACGTCCGCCCCCGTCGTTATCCGCGTCGCCGCCACTTCCTCCTGTGCCGAGCGGCCCTCCATCACCAGCGGCACCCATTCGCTCAGCTTGTTTTTGTCCTCGGTGTATCCAATGCCGTAATAGGCGTGATGGGCAGTAAGCGCTGCAAAGCGCTTCCTGAGAAAAGCGACATCTTCGGCGCCGCGCACGAAGCTCATATGCGGGACCGGATGGATGAAGGATTGTGGATCGGCGAATGCCCCGTTCTTGACCAGATAGGACCAGAGCTGGCGCGACAGGTCGAACTCCACGTTGACCTCCAGCGCCTTGGAGATGTCGATGCTTCCGTCGCTGCGTTCGGGCGTGTAATTGAGCTCGCAGTTGGCCGCATGGCCGGTGCCGGCATTGTTCCAGGCGTCGGAACTTTCCAGCGCCGCCCCCTCCAGCGTTTCGAACATCTCCACGTTGAGCGCAGGCTCGAGCTCCTTTAGAAATACGCCTAGAGTGGCGCTCATGATGCCGGCGCCGACGAGGACAACATCGGGCTCGCCGACGGGACGATTTGAGCTCTGCACATCTCCCCGGTCACTATCGGCGCGACTTTTGAAGCAATGCTTCCATCGAGTCAGCCCCGAGCTTAGCGGAGTGTGGCATGGATATCCCGAGGCCTGAGCAGGCGGCGTCCATCCCGCGCAGCGAGGGGTCCGATGCAGGTATTGACGCGCCCGGAGCGCGCAGCCGTCCGGTCAAAAAGCTGAGCGAAGCGGCCAAGCGGGCACCGCCGCCCACCCGCCTGCCATCCATCATCGTCGGCCTGGTGATCGCCGTCGTCGCCGGCCTCTCGATCTGGTACCTGGTGCGGCCGCAACCGCTGCTGGTGCAGGGCGAAGTCGATGCGACGCGGTTCGACATCGCGGCGCGGGTGGATGGACGGGTCGGTGATATTCCGGTGCAGCGCGGGCAGGACGTCGCGGCCGGCGCGGTGCTGGTTCGCATCGACAACCCGGAGACGCTGGCAAAGCACGAGCAGTCAGTGGCAGCCAAAATCGTTTCCGAGGCGCAGCTCGCCAACATCAATGTCGGCACCCGCCCCGAGGTCATCGCCGCGCGCAAGGCCGAGCTCGAGCGGGCGCAAGCGAGCGTGGTGTTGGCGCAAAAGACCTATGACCGGGTCAGCCAATTGGCCGAGCACGGCAATGCCCCCATCGCCCGGCTCGACCAAGCGACCGATTCCCTGCACGAAAGCGAACGCGCGGTGGACCAGGCCAAATCCGCTTATGAGCAGGCCGTCAACGGTTACACCAAAGAGGAGCATGAGATTGCGCAGGCGAACGTCGGCAAGGCCATCGCCGACATCAAGGCCGTGCAATCACTCATCGATCAGATGACCATTTACGCGCCGGTAGCCTCGCAGGTCTATCAGCGTCACGTGGAGCCCGGCGAATACGTTGCGGTTGGCGTGCCGCTGGTGACGCTGATCGATCTCAACGACCTGTGGATCCACTTCGATCTGCGTGAGGATCTGGTTCGATCGCTGAAGATCGGCGACCGCTTCGGCGTGCGCATTCCCGCGCTCAGCGGCCGCCGCATCACCGTCGAGGTCAGGCTGATCGCCACCAAGGGTGAATATTCGAGCTGGCGTGCCACCCGCGCCACCGGCGACTTCGACCTGCGCACGTTCTCCATCCGCGCTTATCCGGTCGAGAAGGTACCGGAGCTGCGCCCCGGCATGAGCGCCTATTTGGATTGGGACCGTCGCGGATGAAGCCTCCGGCCAAGCCCGGATTCCTGCTGGTCGCAAGACGCGAATGGCGCTGGCTGCTGCGCGACCGCGTGGCGCTGATCTTGATCTTCGGCGTGCCGATTTTCGCCTTCGCGGTCTTGAGCGCGGTATTCAGTCATCCGGTGATCCGCGGGCTCGGCGTTGTGGTCGTGGATGCGGATCGCTCCGAGACCTCGCGCGCGTTCGTTGAAGAGGTGGCGGCAGCGCCGGGCCTCAGCATCGCCGAACGCGCCGGCGATCTTGCCTCGGCCGCGCGGGCGATCCGATCCGGCGAGGCCATCAGCGCCGTCTATTTGCCGGCTGATTTCGAGCGCGACCTCAAGGCAGAGCGGCGACCGCAGGTCATCGCCTTCTATAACGAGCAGTTTCTCACCGCTGCGGGTATCGCCTCGTCCAACCTGAGCGGGAGCCTGGCGGCCGCCGTGAGCCGCGCGGCAGCCCGCACGGCGCCAAAACCGGCGCGCATCGGCGCGCTGGTCGCGGACGCGGTCGTGCTGGTCAACCCGGAGAAGAATTACGCCCAGTTCCTGTTGCGCGCGCTGCTGCCGATGGTCCTGCACGTGGTCATCGCCCTCGCCGCCGGTTACGCGGTGGGATCCGAGTTTCGCCGTCGCAGCATGCGCAGCTGGCTCGCCTGCGCGGGCGGCAATCCCATTGTAGCGCTCACGGGGAAGCTTGCGCCCCTGTTCGGGATTTTCCTTCTGATGATGCTGTCCATGCCGCTCATTCTCGAGGGATTGCTCGGGGTGCCCTTCAGGGGCGACGTGCCGATAATGGTCGTCGCAGCTTCACTGCTGATCATCAGCTATCTGGCGCTCGGAGCGCTGTTCCAGCTCCTCGTGCGCGACCTCGCGACCGGCCTCGGACTTACCGGTCTCGTCGTGTCGCCGGCATTCGGATACGCGGGCGTCGGATTCCCGGTATTGGGGATGAACGCGTTCGCGCTCGCCTGGAGCGCGATCCTGCCGCTGCGCTGGTACATGGCAGTGCTGTTCGGGCAAGCTGCGCGTGGACTGCCGCTGTCCGATTCGGCGCGCCCTTTCGCCATCCTTGCCGGGCTGACCACCCTCTATACGCTTTTCGCCTTGCTGCGCCTGCGCGCGATCGCCGCCAGCACGGCGCGCGCGGCACCCCCGCCCGAGCAGCCGGTGATGGCGCCCGCTGCGCCGCGCAGCATCGCCGGAGCATTCTCCGCCGAGTGGCAGCGCGTGCTCGCGACGCGCGGGGCCTTCATGCTGCTGGTGCTGGCGCCGCTGGTGTACGGCGTCTATTACCCGCAGCCCTATCTCAATCAGATCGTGCGCAAGATCCCGATCGCGGTCGTCGACAACGACCTGAGCGAGCTCAGCCGGCGCATCGTGGAAACGCTCGACGCGAGCGGCGCAGTCAAGGTGGCAGTCCGCGCCGATACGCTCGCCGCGGCGCGCGCGGCGCTCGACCGCAGCGAGGCCTTCGCCGTTGTCGGCATCCCGCCCCAGACGGAGCACGACGTGCTCAAGGGTACCACCGTCAACCTTCCGATCTATGCCGACGCCACCTACTTCTTCCTGTTCGGAACGATGAGCAGCGGCATCGCGGTTGCGATCGATACGCTCTCGTCCGAGCTCGCCGCGAGCGGCGCCCGCACCGACGGCAGCCTGTACCAGGCGGCGCTCGCAAGCTTGAGCCCGGCTGACGTTCTGGTGCAGCCGATCTTCAACCCGGTTGGCGGCTATGCAAGCTATGTCGTTCCGGGGGCATTCGTGCTGATCCTGCAGCAGATGCTGCTCATTGGCGCGGCGATGCTGACGTTCGGTGCGCTGCGGGAGTCCGGCGGCGGCGCGGTTGCCGGCGTGCTCGGACGCGGCATTGCCCACCTCACCATTTTGTTGCCCGCGCTTGCGCTCTACTTCATCGTCCTGCCGCGGTTCTACGGCTTCTCCACCCTCGGCCAGCCTCTGCAATTGCTCGCGCTGGCGTCGGTTTTTGTGCTGGCAACGAGCTTCATGGGCCAGGCAGCGGGCGCCTGGTTCAAACGTCCCGAGACGCCGACGCTCATCTTCCTCGGTACCAGCCTTGCGCAGTTTTTTCTGGCCGGCTTTTCCTGGCCGCGCGAAGCAATCCCCAAGCCGGTCCGTGCTGCGAGCTACATGTTTCCTTCGGATCTGGCCATCGACGGGCTGGTGCGCATCGATCAGCTTGGCGCGACGCTGTGGGAAGTGACGCGCGACTGGCGCGGGCTCTGGGGCCAGGCCATCGTGTATTTCGCGCTCGCGGCGATTTCGGCTTTTTTCGTCAAGCGGAGGCACATGCATGGCTAGCCGCTGGCGAAGCGTTGTCGCGTTTGCTCTGATTCTCCTGGCTGCGGGCGCAAGCGCATACCTGCTGTGGCCGCGCGGCCAGGCCGCGCCCATCGTCGGCATCGTGCGCACAACCCAAATCCGCGTAGCGCCCGAAGTGGGTGGGCAGCTCGCCACGATCAAGGTCCACAAAGGAGACCGCGTCCGCGCTGGTGACGTGGTCGCCGAGCTTTCCGTGCTCGAGCTGAGCGCGGCAGTGGTACAGGCGCGCGCGGCGCTTGCCGAGGCCTCGGCGCAGCGCGATCACGTCTATGCCGGAGTGCGCGCCGAGGAGATCGCAGCCTTGGCGGCTGAGATCGCCAAGGCGAAATCGCGCCTCGAATACGCACAGCAGCAGCTCACCCGCACCGCTACCCTGGCGCGCACCGATACTGCCACGCAGCAGGCGCTGGATCAGGCCGAGAACGATGCGGCGACCGCGCGCGCCGACGTAGCCGAGGCAGAAGCCAACCATGCCGCGGCGGTTGCCGGGCCGACGCGGGAGGAGCGCGCCATCGCCGACGCGCAGGTCAAGGCCGCGGCGGCCGCGCTCGCAGTGCTCGAGCGGAGGCTGGCGAAGACCAGCTTGCATGCGCCTGCCGACGGCATCGTCAGCGTGATCGTCGCCGAGGTGGGCGAGAACGTGACCGCCGGACAGCCGGTGCTGGTGATCGCAGCGACCGGCAAGCAGTGGCTGTCGTTCAACGCACGGGAAGATCTGCTGCACGGTCTGTCGGTTGGAGCAGCGGTCGATGTCGCGCGGTCAGGCGCGCAGCCAATGATGCCGGCCGTCGTGACCGAGCTCGTCCCGCTTGGGCCGTTCGCGACCTGGCAGGCCGAGCGTGCGGTCGGCGACCACGATCTCAATACGCTGCGCCTGCGCCTCGATTTGCAGGGTGATGCGAGCGGCCTCGAGCCCGGCATGACGGTCTGGTTCAATCGCTGAGCGGGGGCTTAAGCTGCGATGCCGATGCTCCGCGGGGACTGACTCCTGCCGAGCGTGCTCTTTACGATACTATCGGCACCGCTAGGTGCCGATGGCTCTCTTTGGTGATTCGCCCTATCTGCTGCTTTGGGACCAAAAAACCTTAGTGCACGGTCAGAGAATGTCGGACGGTACCCATCGAGGCGAGCTGGCGCCGGATTGGGGCTGGGCTCTCGGCTTGGCCAATACGGTGCGCGCCGCGGGTCCACCACTGCTGTTCGGCGTGCGCTTGTGGGTCTCGGTCTGTCTCGCCCTCTACGTCGCGTTCTGGCTCGAGCTCGACAACGCTTATTGGGCAGGCACATCTGCGGCGATCGTATGCCAGCCGCACCTTGGCGCATCCTTGCGCAAGGGCTGGTTCCGGATGATCGGCACCGTGGTGGGTGCGGTCGTGATCGTCGTGCTGACTGCAGTCTTCCCGCAAAACCGCTTCGGTTTCCTCGTCGGCCTGGCGCTGTGGGGCGGAGCCTGCGCGCTGGTCGCCACTCTCCTGCGCAATTTCGCCGCCTACGCGGCGGCGCTGGCCGGCTTTACAGCCGCGATCATCGCGAGCGATCAGCTCGGCGCGACGGGTGGCCCGAATGGCCAGGCGTTCATGCTCGCCGTCTATCGCGTGAGCGAGATCTGGATCGGAATCGTGTCCGCCGGTATCGTGCTTACCTTGACCGATGTCGGCGATGCGCCGCGCCGCTTGGCGGCGCAGTTCGCGGCGCTGGCAGCCGAAATCGCAAAGGGGTTCAGCTCGAGCCTGGCACTGGCGGGTTTGTCCTCCTCCGATACTCTGCAGCCGGTTCGACGCGAGCTCACCCGGCGCGTGATTGCGCTCGATCCGATCATGGACGAGTCGCTCGGGGAGTCCTCGCGACTTCGCTATCATTCCCCGGTGCTGCAAGGCGCCATGGATGGGTTGTTTTACGCGCTCGCCGCCTGGCGCAGCGTCGAGGTGCGCCTCTCGCGCCTGCCAAAAGACGAGGCTCGGGAGGAGGTGAATGCAATCCTGCGCAGCATCCCGCCGGAGCTGCGGTCTGCCGCCCAGGCCGGCCAAACCACATCCTGGACCGAAAATCCAAGTGGGATGCGGGCAGAATGTGACGCGGCGGTCCGCGCCTTGCAAGCGCTACCCTCCGGCACACCGTCGCTCCGGCTGCTGGCCGCGCACGTCGCCAACCTGCTCGCCGGCTTCGGAGCCGTTCTCGATGGACTGGCGTTGCTTGTGGCGGATCGGGCTCGCATCCGCTCTCGGCCCCGCATGACGCTGCACGTGTCGGATTGGCTGCCTGCGCTCGTCAACGGCGGTCGCGCGTTCGTGACCATCGGCGCGGTCGAGGTGTTCTGGATCGCGACCGAATGGCCGAACGGCGCCTTAGCCATCACCTTTGCAGCCATTGCCGTGATCCTGCTGGCCCCGAGAGCCGAGGCAGCCTACTCGAGTGCCGTGAGCTTCATGGCGGGAATCGCCGTTGCCGCGGCTTGCGCCGCCGTCATCCTGTTTGCAGCGTTGCCGAAAATGCAGTCGTTCCCCGGGTTCAGCCTGGTACTGGCGCTCTATCTGGTTCCGGCCGGGGCGCTGATGGCGCAGTCTTCGCATGCGATGTTTGCCTTCTTTGTAGCCATGACCGCCAATTTCATCCCGCTGCTCGCGCCCGCCAATCAGATGAGCTATGACACGGTGCAATTCTACAATTCCGCGCTGGCGATCTTCGCAGGCTGCGGTTTTGCGGCTCTGTCATTTCGGTTGCTGCCGCCGCTCTCTCCGACATTCCGGGTCGAGCGGCTCTTGGAGCTGACCTTGCGCGATCTCCGCCGGCTGGCGACGGCTGAGGTCGGACGGCTGCCGGCCGATTGGGACGGCCGCATCTACAAGCGTCTGGTCGCATTGCCGGACGAGGCCGAGCCGCTGCAACGCGCTCAGCTCCTCACGGCGCTCTCGCTTGGCAGCGAAATCATCGAGCTTCGTCGCGTTGCCCCCCAACTCGGTCTTGCATCGGATCTCGACGCGGCGCTGGAGCCCTTTGCGCAAGGAAACAGCGCCGCCGCGGTTGCACGGCTTGAGCGCCTTGATCATCGCCTCGCCTCCCTGACGGAATCGGAGCCGCAGGCCTTGATGATATTGCACGAACGCGCCCGGATTCTTCTCATCCGCGATGCGCTGGTCCAGCATCGCGTGTACTTCGACGCTGGAGAACCGGTTTGAAGTTCTTTGAAATCAATGTGTTCGGTGTTTACGTTGCGCCGATCTCGCTGCTGCTGATCGCATCATGGCTTGTTACAGTCGCGGCGCGCCGGGTCGCGACCCGCTTTGGCTTGCTGCGCCATGTGTGGCATCCGGCGCTGTTCGTGTTTTCGGTATATATTATCGTGCTGTCGTCCATGGTCCTCCTCATCGCGCGCTGAGCTCGCCATGTCGGATGCTGAAACCAAATCGGAGCGCGGCAAGAGCGCCGATCTTCATGCCTTCCGCTCCGCCCAGCCGGCAGCTCGCAAGACCCGCAAGGTGCGCATTCGTATTGTTCCGCTTCTGATAACGCTGGCCACGGTGGCGCTTGCAGCGGTGTTCGGCTGGGCAATGTGGGAGGCCTATATGGGTGGGCCATGGACGCGCGACGGCACCGTGCGCACCTACGTCGTCAGAATGGCACCGGAGGTCGCAGGACGTATCGTCGAGCTGCCGGTCATCGACAATCAGTTCGTGCACAAGGGCGATTTGCTACTGGAGATCGAGCCGACCGACTACAGGATTGCGCTCGATCTGGCCGATGCAGCGGTGCACCAGGCGCAGGCCAACGCTCAGAACATCGAGGCGCAGATCACGGTCCAGCAGGCGCAAGTCAGCGCGAGCCAGGCCAAAGTCGAGCAAGAGCAGGCGGCGCTGACGTTTGCAGAACAGCAAGCGGCGCGCTACCGCGATCTGGCGGTGAAAGAGGCGGGAACCGTACTGATGGAGCAGCAAACCGCCTCGGCCCTTCACCAGTCTCAGGCGGCACTCCAGAACGCGCAGGCAACCCTTGCGCTGGCCGAGCGCCAGATTGCATCCCTCAAGGCGCAGCTCGCCGGCGCCCAGGCGAGCATCGCCCAGGCCACGGCTCAGCGCAATCAGGCGCAGGTCAATTTGAAGCGTACTCAAATCCATTCTCCGGTGAACGGATGGGTCACCAATCTTCTGGCGCAGCTGGGGGACTACGCCACCGTCGGCCTCAACGTGATCTCGATCGTCGATGCCGATTCGTTCTGGGTGGACGCCTATTTCGAGGAAACGCAGCTTGCTCAAGTGCACGAAGGCGATCCGGCGCAAGTCAAACTGATGGGCTACAGCCAGATCGTTAAAGGTGAGGTCGCCGGTGTGGCGCGAGCCATCAACGTGCCAAACGCACAACCCGACCAGGCGGGCCTTGCTACCGTGAATCCGATCTTCACCTGGGTACGCCTTGCTCAGCGCGTGCCGGTGCGCATCCGCATCGATCAGGTACCTGACGGCGTCCGCCTGGTCGCCGGCATGACCGCCACGGTCGAGGTTGGTCCACGCCGTGGGCGCCCCTCGAAGTGAAGTGCCGGTGCGCACGCTGACCCCCGGAACGCTGGTCGTCCAGTCGGCCTATCCCGATCCGCCATTCGACATCATGCAGAACGGGACGGCGACAGGTTTCGACCTCGAGCTGATGCGCGCGGTCTGCAAACAGCTCCGCCTCACGTTGCGGCCGGCAGTCTATTCGGGAAACGATTTCAACGGCATCTTCGACGCGCTGGTGAAGGCAAAATGCGACGCGGTGATTTCCGGCACGACGATCACCCCGGAACGCTCCGCCCTGGTCCTGTTCTCGCAGCCCTACCTCGAGTTCAACCAGGGCATCGCGGTCAACGCAGCGCGCACCCCGCGGGTGACCTCGACCGCCGACCTGCACGGGCTGACCGCGGGCATCCAGTCGGGGAACACCTCGGGCCGGGTCGCAAGGGATCTGCTGGCGCAGGGCCACATCGCGGGAATCCGATATTACCCCTATCACGGCATCGCCTCGGCGCTCGACGACCTCGAGGCGGGACACATCGGGCTTGTCATCAAGCTGTTCCCGGTGATCTCCTGGCTGGTGAAGGACCGTCCGCAGCTGAACGTCGCGCTGCAAGTCCCCACCCGCGAGAAGCTCGGGATCGCTTTCGCCAAGGATCGCGCCGATCTGTGCGCCACGATCGATGCGGCCATCGAGACGTTGCGCGCCAATGGGGTGTTCGCACGGCTCGAGCAGGAATGGCTTACGGCATAAACGAGATACAAGCCCGCCGATGGCGACGGGTCTAACCGTACTGCATCACAAACTACTCTACCGTCATTCCGGGGCCGCGAGTGCTCGGATCGGCGCTTCGCGCCGTCCGAGTGCGAGCGGAGCCCGGAATCCATAACCACAGGCGGTGCAGTGATGAAGGTGGTTACGCTGCGGTGGCACGCATCACTGCTTGGGGTTATCGATTCTGGGCTCGCAGGCAAATCGGCACGGCCGATTTTCCTGCGCCCCGGAATGACGTGGAGACTTGTGGGGAGCCTCGATTTCACTCTTCCATCGGTTGTAATTGCAAACGAGCGCGGGGGCAGCTGCAGCGAGTCCCGCTCGATTCTACTATCGGCTGTCGTCATTCGAATGGGCAAGCATGTTTGCCAATTTGCGCAAACGAAGCCAATTGCGCAAACGAAGCCAATCGAAAAACCCTGGTGAAAACAATGTTTGAACATGAACAGCGCCGAACGAACCCGACAGCACAGAGTATTTTGGCCAAACGAACCCGATATCAGGTCCCGTGCGCAAACTGCGGAGATTGCAGCGACCAGATCACGAGGCTGAAAATAAGTGCAACCGGCACCAGTAGGCACCACAGGTCCGCAACCGAGTAAGCGAGCGCGCCGACAACGGTACCGACGAGAAAGCCGGTGGCAACGCACAGGACGCCCACGAGTTCGATCGCGGCTCGAGGCGAGCCGGGCAGCGCGGGGATCGTCCGGTGCGCTGCGTCGGACATGCCAGTACAACAGGGTTTGCGTTGCCAGGATGGAAAGCTGCGTGGTGTTGGTCGTCATCACATTGGTCGACGGGGTTCCGCGCATGAGCAGCTGCACCAATGCGCTCTGCACCCCCATGGCAGAGAGACCGAAAGCACCGGCGACGACCTCCAACGGTTCGCCGCGGACGTGGAATGGAAACCCGGCTAGCCCGGCAACAAGAAATCCTGTGAGCAGCGCGCATTCCAGCGTCAGACACAATGGAAGGGCCGAGACCCGCCGCTTGTCTGCAAACGCTGCAAGCAGCGTTGTTGCCGACCCGGCAACGACGAAGATCGGAATGGCGAGCAGCACCAGGATGAAAGCGTGCTCGCCCCGCGCAATCTGTGCTCCGGCAGCAACGAAGCTTCCGGTCACCTGCGCGACGAAGAGACCAAACAGGCCCAGAAAGGTGGAACTGTCGACGTAGCCCGCAACGAAGCTGAGGAAGAACGAAGCCGTTCGTACCTTCGTGGTTGTTCGATCCTGTTGCTCAGCCATGGTGGTGCCTTTCATACCTCCCCCTGAAAGGGGGAGGCCGACAGCATTTGCCCCGGTCTTGCGGCGGGGCAAATGCTGTCGGGTGGGGGTCTCGCGCTCGGTGCTGATATTTGCTGATCATCGCGGGCACGAGTTGACCCCCACCCGGCGATCCCGATCAAGTCGGGATCGCCGACCTCCCCCTTTCAGAGGGAGGTATGGCCGAGCTTGCTGCGCCGCTGACTGCATATGCGCCCCTACAATTGCCGGCGCACCCTTCAATACTGATTCTACCTCGCGAGCTTTGCCGCCTCGGCAATGACGGCGTCGCCCATTTGCGCGGTGCCCACCATCTTGGCGGCTTCGGATTTGATATCGGCGGTGCGCAGACCCTGCGCCAGCACGCCGGCAATCGCCTTCTCGATCAGGTCGGCGTGTTTGTCCATGCTGAAGGAATAGCGCAGCGCCATGGCGAAGGACGCCAGCATGGCGATGGGATTGGCCATGCCTTTGCCGGCGATGTCGGGTGCCGATCCGTGCACCGGCTCGTACATCGCCTTGCGCTTTCGCGTCCTCGCGTCGACCTCCCCCAGCGAGGCTGACGGCAGCATGCCGAGCGAGCCCGTCAACATGGCGGCAACGTCGGAGAGCATGTCGCCGAACAGGTTGTCGGTGACGATGACATCGAACTGCTTGGGCCAGCGCACCAGCTGCATGCCCCCGGCATCGGCGAGCTGATGCTCGAGCACGACGTCCTTGAACTCGCGCTCGTGCAGCGCCGCGACCACCTCGTGCCAGAGCACGCCGGTCTTCATCACGTTGCGCTTCTCCATCGAGGTGACCTTGTTGCGCCGCTTGCGCGCGAGCTCGAAAGCGACCCGGGCGATGCGCTCGATCTCATAGGTGTCGTACACCTGCGTATCGACCGCGCGCTTTTGTCCATTGCCCAGGTCGGTGATGGTCTTGGGCTCGCCGAAATACACGCCGCCGGTGAGCTCGCGCACGATGATGATGTCGAGCCCATCGACCACCTCGCGCTTGAGGCTCGATGCGTCCGCAAGCGCCGGATAGCAGATCGCAGGGCGGATATTGGCGAACAGCCCGAGTTCCTTGCGCAGTCGCAGCAACCCCGCTTCGGGCCGCGCGTCAAATGCCACCCGGTCCCATCTCGGTCCGCCGACCGCGCCGAAGATCACGGCATCGGCGGCATGCGCCTTCGCCATGGTCTCGTCGCGGATGGCCACGCCATGGGCGTCGTAGCAGGCGCCTCCCACCAGCTCCTCCTCGCAGGCGAAGCTCCCGATCCCTTGTGCGTTCATCCAGGCGACGAGCTTTCCTACTTCCGCCATGACTTCGGGCCCGATGCCGTCGCCGGGAAGCAGAAGAAGCCTGTGACTGGGCATGGTCAGGCGGCCTGTTCGTTTTTGCTTGCGAGCCGCGGATTGCTACCGGCGGGCGACCGTAATGGCAATCGATCCGCACCCCAGGGTATTGGTTCGGAGCTTTTCGCATCTCCCGTCTCTTTAGTTAGTCCCGTACGAGACGAGCCCCTGCCAGGGGAAGGCCATTTTGCCGTCATCACCGAGTCACAAAGACGCGCTATGGCATGCTCGTCGGTTGCGACGCGCTGTCATCCACGGATGTACTGGTGGCAGCAGACGCCGCAGCGATACGGGCCCGCCAGGAGCAATCCTCGGCGGGTTTTCATTTGCATGACAGCGATTCGCCAAGGACGCGTCGCCCCGGGGAAGCAATGCTCAGCGCGGGGGGCCATCGAGCTATGCGTGAGCAAGGCCAACCGGCTGCAATATTGCATTGCACAATAATGTGAATTGCGAAACAGACCCAAGAGCTTAACTGGGTTCCCACACCCCCCAGCAATGATTCGGTTCACCCGCATTATTCGGATGCGACGATCCTGTGATTGCGCTCCGGCAACGAGAAGAAGGAGAGCCCCATGACTCGCCCCCTCAGCCATCTCACCTATAATAAGGTCGCGCTGTTGCTGCTGTTTTGTGCCATCGTTCTCGGCGGCGCCGTTCTTTTCACTCGCTCTCACCTCTATTCGGAACCGCATGCGGCCGAGATGGCAGGCATTGGCCACGTGCGTGACCTCCCGCCCCTATGGTGATCCGTAGAGCCACTCGAGCTAGCTCCCGCTGAACCAGTTGTAGCCCTGATCCTCCCAGTACCCGCCGAGATACTTGTTCGTCACCGCCATCTCCATCACGTGCTTCGGGTTCTTGAATCCGAGCTTGGTGGGGATGCGGACCTTCAGCGGGAACCCATACTTGCGTGGGAGCACCTCGCCATCGAACCGCAGGGTCATCTGGGTCTGAGGATGCAGCGCGGTGGGCATGTCGATCGAGGTGGAATACCCTTCGGCGCAGCGGAACCAGAGGTATTTCGCGCGCGTATCGGCACCGACCCGGCGAAGGAAGTCGCGCAGCGGCACTCCCGTCCATTTGCCGATCGCGCTCCAGCCCTCGACGCAGATATGGCGGGTGATCTGCGTCTCCTGCGGCAGCGCCCGCAGCTCATCGAGCGTCCAGGGCTTCTTCTCGTTCACCAGACCGCCGACCTCGAGCTTGTAGTCCTCCTCGTCGACCTCGGGCGCGTCCTCCTCGGGATAGTACGCATTGAACGGGAACGGCCGGGTGACGGCGCTGTCGGGAAAGGTCGGCGCCAGCTTGTTGGGATTGAACAGCCAGGCCTGCACGCGGTCATTGAAGTAGGACACCTGCATCAATGCCCGCTCCGCCGACGACTCGTCCACGATGTCGCAGCCGGAGAGAAACGCCAGCGCGCCGAGGCTCGCGCCGCCGCGCAGGAACAGGCGCCGGGCGGGATCGGGCATGAGCTTTGCCGCATCCCGGATCAGGAGGCCGGGATCGACGCCGGTCGGCAGTTTGCGATTGCGCGACATGTCGCCTGCTGTCCCTCAACGGCCCGTGATCATGGCGCGCAGGGTTCGCGGCACGATGAGCGACATGGTCACGTGAACGACGGCGAACGCAACAATGGTCGCCATGGCAAAGAAATGCACGTAGCGCGCGGCATCATAGCCGCCGAGCACTGCGGTGAGCTCTTGCAGCTGCACCGGCTTCCAGATCGCCAGCCCGGAGAGCACAACGACGATGCTTGCGAGAATCACGCCCAGATAGAACAGCCGTTGCACCGCATTATAGACCGAAAGGTCATTGTAGGAGAGCGCCCCGGTGACGGCCGCGCGGGCGTCGGCCAGCAGTTGGGAAGCGCGAATGGGAATGAGCCTGCGGCGAAATCGGCCGGTTGCGACGCCCAGAATGAGGTAAACGAGACCGTTCACCGCCAGTACCCACATGGCCGCGAAGTGCAAAAGCAGACCCCCCGCGAGCCAACGGCCGAGCGTGATCGGCTGCGGGAAGACGAATGCAAACAGCGGGGAGGCATTGTAGATTTCCCATCCCGAGCCGACCATTACAATGACGGCAGCTGCATTGATCCAATGGGTAAGGCGCACCCATAATGGGTGAACAAGCGCCGGCGCGGCCGGAGCGAAGGTAGCATGATGTGTCGCTTCGACTGACATGCGCGAGAGAAGGGATCACCTGAAACGCGTTCGTTCATACCATGTGACCAAACAATATGCTAACAGCTTCGGCGGACCGTCTGTTTCACTTTGACGTGTCGTCTTGCGCGAGCGTTTGCCCGGCCTGACCGGTTATTTTATCGTGCCTCACTGACACGGAAGGTTATGAGTTCGTTATGGTGAAGACCGGAACCGGGAACTTTTTCGAGGATTTCCGCATCGGCCAGGTGATCCGGCACGCCACGCCGCGGACGCTCACGGCTGGCGATATGGCGGTTTATGGCGGACTGTTCGGCCCGCGCTTTGCGCCGCAGTCTTCGGATGCCTTCGCGCGGGCGATCGGGTATCCGCACTCGCCTATCGATGATCTCCTGGTGTTTCACGTCATCTTCGGCAAGACCGTTCCCGATGTCTCGCTCAATGCCGTCGCCAATCTCGGCTATGCCGAATGCCGCTTCCTCGCTCCCGTGTATCCTGGGGACACCTTGAACGCGGTCTCGGAGGTCATCGGGCTCAAGGAGAACTCGAGCCGCAAGACCGGCATCGTCTATGTGCGCTCGACCGGCTGCAAGCAGGACGGCAGCAAGGTGCTGGAGTACGCGCGCTGGGTGATGGTGCGCAAGCGCGATGAGAAGACGCCCGCACCCGGCGATCACGTGCCCCGGCTGTCCGAAGCGGTGGCTCCGGCAACGCTCGGCCAGGCGTGCCCGAAGATCGACCTCAAGGGGTACGATTTCACCCTTGCCGGGGGATCCTATCGCTTCGACGATTATGCCGTGGGGGAGAAGATCGATCACGTCGACGGCATGACGGTGGAGGAAGCCGAGCACCAGATCGCCACCCGGCTTTATCAGAATACGGCGCGCATCCATTTCAATCAGTTCAACGAGAGCAAAGGGCGCTTTGGCCGCCGGCTGATCTATGGCGGTCATGTGATCTCGCTCGCGCGTACCTTGTCGTTCAACGGGCTTGCCAACGCCTTTCACATCGCGGCGGTCAACGGAGGCAGGCATGTTTCGCCGTTGTTTGCCGGGATGACCGTGTTTGCCTGGTCGGAGGTCCTGGGCAAGGCCGAGCTGCCTGGGCGAAGCGATGTCGGCGCGCTGCGGCTGCGCACGGTTGCCACCAAGGATCACCCCTGCGCCGACTTCCCGCTCAAGTCGGGCGATGAGGATCACCCCGCGGTCCTGCTCGATCTCGATTACTGGGTGCTGATCCCGCGGTAGCATGGAACTTGGGGTCGTAGGCGTTAACTGAGGATCGGCCACCATGCTCCCGGTCGTCATCGTCCGCGTATGCGGACGATCCAGTAATCAGGAAAAGTTGAATTTGGCACCGTTGCCTCACCGCCCCCGCCGGGATTACTGGATGCCCCGCTTAAAGCGGGGCATGACAACCGAGGGATTGGCGATTGCAGCTTAAGTTAGCGGGCGTACCGCTCGACACCGGGGTTGAGCGGATGCATTCGCGCGGTATCATTGGGGGCTCTCACTCTACCCAGCAGGAGGAAAGAACCGTGCCCGTCACTCGCCGCCGCCTCATCGCCGCGACTGCATCTCTTGCCGCCGCCTTTCGGCCTGCCGTGCTTTACGCGCAAGCCGCTCCCCGGCCTGCGCCCACTCCAACCCCGCCGGGTCCGTTCAAGCTCGATCCTCTGCTTTATCCCACCAGCGCTCTCGCCCCGAACATCGACGCCAAGACCATGGAGATCCATCACGACCGGCATCACCTGGCTTACGTCAGCGGGCTCAATGCCGCGGTGAAGGACCATTCGAACGTTGCCTCGATGCCGCTCCAGGAGATTCTCGCCAAGCTCGGAGAGATGCCCGAGGCAATCCGCACGCAGCTGCGCAACTTCGGCGGCGGTCACGCCAACCATACGATGTTCTGGCTGGTGATGGGTCCCCGCTCGGGCAAGCCGACCGGAGATCTTGCCGCGGCCATCGAGCGCGATTTGGGCGGGCTGAAAAAGTTCCAGGACGACTTCAATGCCGCAGGCGCCCGCGTGTTCGGCTCCGGGTGGGTATTCGTGACCGTGACCAAGGACGGCAATCTTGCCATCGAGACCAGGCCCAACCAGGACACCCCCTTGATGGACGGCAAGCACGTGCTGATGGGCAACGATGTGTGGGAGCACGCCTATTACCTGACCTATCAAAACCGACGCCCGGACTACTTGAAGGCGTGGTGGAACACGGTGGATTGGACGCGGGTGGGCGATCGCTACAAGGCTGCGACCACAGGGACGCTGGCGATCTGAGGCGCGAAGCCGCAGGGTCGCACGAGCTTGCGCGGAACACGGCAGCAATGCTCGTCCCCTGCATGACTCCTGTGCAGCGGCGCCGCGCCGGCTCCATAATCTCGGCCATATCATGGTGATGATTCGGCGCGCCCGCCTCCAGCAAGATCCTGTCTCGGAGAAGGAACATGCGTGGACTTGGCAGCGGATCGTTTGATCCCAAGACGCTCGCAATCCTGGAAGCAGCGTTCGATGAGGCCTGGTTGACGCTCAAATGCAACGGCAATGACAAAGTGCGGGCCAACGAGCTCGCACGCTGCATCCTGCGTCTTGCCAGCGAGGGAGAGCGTGACCCGGTGCGCCTGCACGACCATGCGCTTGCGGCACTTGCCCCTGCCATGATGTGGCGAGACGCACACCCCGCCGAGCTCAGGACCTGAGGAACGCCTCGGTACTGCGTATAGATGCGGCCATCGGGTTCTTCGTTTGCTGATGAAGCCGATCATCGATCCTCGCGACGGCGACCTCGAGGATGATGCTTCCAGCCCCAAACGCCGTTCGCTCCTTTCGCTGGCGGGCAGCCTGGTTTCCGAGATCAGCTTTCCCAAGCTCATAGTCGCCTGGGTATTCCTGCTCATCGCCCCATGCATCGCGGTTGGGCTCTCCCCCCTCCTGGCTTCTGCCTGGATCAGCAAGATCTCCGGCAGGATCGCATCTCCCTATGCGGGAATCGGACCGCTGTTGGTCCTCGCGCTGTTGCTCGCCGTCGGCTGGTTCGCGGGAAGGCCGCTGTTGCGGATCGTCGAACGAAGCTTCTGGTCGTTGAACTCGCTGGTCGTTGAGCCTTGCTATGCGCTCTCGCGCGAAGGCCTGCAGCAGCTGGTGGAGCAGCTGCTTCCCGCCAAGGCAAGCAAGACCCGACGCAGCAAGCTACGCGCGGTCACTGCCGCCGGGGCCGGAGTCATGCTTTGCGCGCTGGCGCTCCTGGCGCTGATGTTGGCGTGGCCAAGCTCGCGCTGGGTGGGCAATCCCTCCGATTTGATTGCACCCCACCTGCTCGTGCCTGCGGTTCTGGCCAACAGCGTCGTTCTGGTTTCGATTTATCTTGCAGCCAGCGCGCTGGTTTGGGCAATCGCCGATGCGACCATGTCGCAGCCCCGCGATTTTCACGGTTTCGACTCTGGCTCCCATGCCGGCCGCAAATGGCGGGTGGCGCACTTGTCCGATCTCCATGTCGTCGGGGAGCGTTACGGCTTTCGCATCGAGAGCGGCCGATCAGGCCCCCGCGGCAACGAACGGCTGAAGCGGCTGCTCTCGCAGCTCGACGCGCTCCATGCGGCGGAGCCGCTGGATGCAGTCCTCATCAGCGGAGACATGACCGATGCCGGCCGCTCCGCCGAATGGGCCGAGTTCCTGGATGCGCTGGCGCTGCATCCCGGCCTCGCCGAGCGGGTGGTCATGCTTCCGGGCAATCACGACCTCAATGTCGTCGACCGCGCCAATCCGGCCCGCCTTGATCTGCCCACCAGCCCGAGCAAGCGGCTGCGCCAGATGCGGACCTTGTCCGCCCTCGCGGAGCTGCAGGGCACTCGCGTCCGGGTGGTGGATGAGGTCGGCGGCCGTGTGGGCGCCCGCCTTGCGGAGGTGATCGAGCCTTATCGGGCACGAATGGCGGAATTCGCCGATGCCGGACCGCTCACGTTGTCCCTGACACTCGCAGACCTGTGGGCGAAGGTATTTCCGCTGATAGTGCCGCCGGATCCCGAGGACGGCCTGGGCATCATCCTGTTGAACTCAAACGCGGAAACACACTTCTCCTTCACCAACGCGCTGGGGCTGATCTCAGCCGAGCAGATCAAGCGAATCGAGATCGTCGCTGCGCAGTACCCGCGAGCCTGCTGGATCATCGCCCTTCACCACCATCCCGTCGAATATCCCCGCTCGGCGCCGGCGCTGTCGGTGCGCATCGGCACGACGCTGATCAACGGCAGCTGGTTCGTTCGCAAGCTGCGCCCGTTGGCGGGTCGCGTGGTGCTGATGCACGGCCATCGGCATATCGACTGGATCGGCGAGTGTGCCGGGCTCATGATCATATCGGCACCGTCGCCGGTCATGGACACGACCGACGAGCTTGCCTCCTATTTCTACATTCAGACATTCGCCGTGGCGCCGCATGCGCGGCTGCGGCTGCTGGCACCGCAGCGGATCACGGTCCCGGGTCAAGCGCGAGGGGACGAGTAACCGGCGCGGAAATCACGATCTCGCACCTGCACGCCCGCTGCCCGGGGTTCGCATGCTTATGCCTCGGATCCGCGGGCATGCGACAGCAGGGTCGCTATCCAGCGGGTGGACGCGTGCTGCTCGGACATGGTGAGAAGCGCGATCGTAAGCGGGACGCCGATGAATGCTCCCGGAACGCCCCACAGAAGCGTCCAGAAGAATACGGCGAACAGCACCAGAAAAGGCGAGATTGCCAGAGTGGCGCCGGCAATCAGTGGCTCAATGTAGCTGCCGATCGCGAACTGAATGACGCTGAGACCGGCGAGAACGATCAGTGCCATCTGCCACGATTCGAACTGTGCCGCAGCAAAAAGGCTCGCGAGCACGACTACAACAAGCGGACCCAGGAACGGAATGTAGTTCAGCACAAAAGTTATCACCCCCCAGGCAACCGCCAGTTCCAGCCCGACGGAAAAGGCGAAGCAGAATGTCACGAAGCCCGTCAGGATGCTGGCAACGGTGCGGATGAGGATGTATTTTCGAAACTGGCCTGCGATCTTCGCAACAGCTTGAGACAATTTCAGGTCCGCGTGCTCGTTATCAAGTTTCCCGATCCGCAACGCGACGTAGTTCACCTCCAGCAGGCCCAGCATCATGAACGCAAAAGCGAGAAGGACAAAACCAACCATGGAGTTGAGTCTCGCCGCAACCTGCCGAACGAAACCAATAAGCCACGTGACATCAAAGCGCTCTGCCACCATCCCGGTCAGGAAGATGCCCCGCTCCTCCAGCCATCCGTTGCTCTTCATATAAACGAGCTGGAAGCGTTCGACGTTGCCCAGCAGCCAATGACCGACCTGACCGCTGCCCCAGGCGACCGCGAGACCGAGAACGCCCAGGATAAGCAACGTCAGCAGGAGCGTGAAGACGAGCGCGATGAGCTTTGGCAGCTTGGATTGCAGCGCTCGTTGAAAAGGCCAGACGCAGGCAAGGCCGAAGAGCGAAAGGGCAACCGGGGCGAAAATCGAACCGCCGAGATATAGCGCGACGGCCACAAGAATGGCCGTGCAGAGAGCGAGCATGCTGCGAATCCCGCCGTCTCCGGACATGCTGAACCATCAGAACAGCGTTTGGGCGTTTGCGCGATCATAATCCTGTCTCACCGCCCATCTACACGTAAGCCTAGTTTAGCAGGGCAGCCTATACGTCGAGCGCATCTTTGGAGCGTGTGAATTAAAATGTCTGACGCTGCTTCTGGTGAACGTGATCCGGTTCTGGTCGATCTGGCGCTGCAAGGCGGCGGAGCGCACGGCGCTTTCACCTGGGGCGTGCTCGATCGCCTGCTTGAAGAGCCGCAGCTGCAAATCGAGGGTATTTCCGGCACATCCGCAGGAGCGATGAATGCAGCCGTGCTGGCACACGGCCACGCGGCGGGCGGGTTCAAAGGCGCCAGGACCGCGCTCGAGGATTTCTGGCGCCGCGTCGCGCGTGCCGCCATGTTCAGCCCGTTTCGGCGAAGCCCACTGGATATCCTGATGGGGCGATGGACGCTCGACACTTCGCCGATGTTCCTGGCGTTGGACCTCGCGGCGCGGGTGTTCTCGCCCTATGACCTCAATCCCCGCGGCGCAAATCCCATGCGCGACATTCTGGCGGAATGCGTCGACTTCGCCCATCTCGGGCAATCGCCGATCCGGCTTTTCGTCACCGCCACCAACGTGCGCACCGGCCGGGGTCGAGTCTTCCATAACGCCGAGATCACGCCGGAAGCGCTCCTGGCTTCCGCCTGCCTGCCGACCATGTTTCAGGCGATCGAGATCGAAGGCGAGGCCTATTGGGACGGCGGATACGTGGGCAATCCCACGATCACGCCCTTGGTGCGCGAGTGCACGTCGAGCGACATCATCCTGGTGCAGGTCAATCCGGTGGAACGACCGGGCACGCCGCGTTCGGCGCGCGAGATACTCGACCGTTTGAACGAGGTCTCCTTCAACTCGCCGCTGATGAAGGAGCTGCGCATGATCGCGATCCTGCAGCAGGTCGCCAGCCCCGGCGATAGTGAAGGCGCGCGATGGGCCGGCATGCGCATCCACCGTATCGCCAGCGGCATGATGACCGAGCTGGGCTACTCCTCCAAGCTTAATGCCGAGTGGGAATTTCTGTGCATGCTGCGGGACGAAGGACGCCGTTGCGCGGAAGCATTTCTGAAAGATCATACGCAGGATCTGGGCCGCCGCTCGACCTTCGATCTCGACTCCCTGCTGGAATCGGTCTGACTGGCCGATGGACCTTCTTCGTGGCTCCTGATCCAAAAGCCCAGGCTGCACTCGCGCTGCATCGTTTCGGCTTCGGACCGAAGGCCGGGTCCGTCGAGCGGATCGCATCGGATCCGCGCGGCGCTCTCATTGCCGAGCTTGACAGACAAGGAGCTGGGCTGACCAGCGGACCGCACTTGATGCGCAGCGCCGCGGCCTCCCGTGCGGTTCTCGAGTTCAATGCAGAGCGCCAGGCGCGGGAGCGCCTGGAGCGCAAACGGCGCGAGCAGCAGGAGCGCGCGGGCGGGGCGCAAGGGATGCAGCCAGGCATGCAGCCAGCGATGCCGGCGACAGCTGTGCCGCCGGCGAGCCAGCCGAAAGGCGCCCCTCCTCCACCGCCGCTTCCGCAGCGCATTTTCCTCGACGAGGCCAAAGCCCGCATGGATGCGGCTTACGGCGCAGAGATTGGATTCGTCCAGCGCCTTGTCTGGTTCTGGTCGAACCATTTCTGCGTCTCGGCGGACAAGGTTCCCGCAATGGCCGGTGCCTACGAACGCGAGGCGATCCGCGCCCACGTGCTCGGCCACTTCGGCGACATGCTGGCGGCGGTCGAAACGCACCCGGCGATGTTGTTCTATCTCGACAACGCGCAATCCATAGGACCGAGCTCGGTTGCCGGCATCAATCGCGACCGCGGCCTCAACGAGAACCTGGCGCGCGAGATCCTGGAGCTGCATACGCTCGGGGTGAGGTCGGTTTATGCGCAGGAGGACGTCACCAGCTTCGCCAAGGTGCTGACC
Source organism: uncultured Alphaproteobacteria bacterium (assembly GCA_963841705.1). Lineage (GTDB taxonomy): Bacteria > Pseudomonadota > Alphaproteobacteria > Rhizobiales > Xanthobacteraceae > VAZQ01. Next base: position 232,839 of record CAWJDY010000033.1, on the reverse strand, counting down.
GGCTGGACGATCATTCCGGCGGAGGTGGATCCCGATCACGGCGCCGAATTCACCTTCATCCGGCGCATGCACGAGCCCGGCCCGCAAAAAGTGATCGGGAAGGTCTATCATGACGCCGGGGTCGAGCAGGGCCGCGCGGTCCTCGCCGATCTCGCGCTCCATCCCGCAACCGCAAACCACGTCTGCGCCAAGCTCGCACAGCATTTCATCGCCGACGAGCCCGCGCGCAGCCTGGTCGATCGCCTGGCGAAACGGTTTACCGAGACCGACGGCAACCTGCGGGAAGTGGCGAAAGCACTGCTGGCTGCACCCGAATCCTGGAGCGCGCCGCGTGCGAAGCTCAAGCGGCCGGGCGAATGGATGATTGCGGCTTTGCGCGCAACAGGCTCGCCGCCGGCGGACCCACAGCCTCTCATTCAAGCCCATAACCTGCTCGGGGAGCCGTTGTGGCGGCCGCCGGCTCCGAAGGGCTTCGACGACAACAGCAAGGCATGGATGGATGGCGTTGCCCAGCGCCTCGACATCGCCAATCAGCTTGCGCTGCGTGTGGCCGGATCGGCAGCTCCGGACGCGGTGGTTGAAACCGCGCTGGGGCCGCTTGCTTCGGCCCAGACACGGCAGGCTGTTGCGCGCGCCGCCAGCCGGCCGCAGGCGCTTGCGCTTCTGTTCATGGCGCCCGAGTTTCAACGCAGGTGAAGCGACGAGACGCTCGCAAGAGAGGGCGGCCGACCGCGTGCGCCGGTGCAAGAGCGCTCAGGGTGGCAATCCCCGCACTGCCGAGTCCATCTAGGGTCAAAACGCGAATTGCCGTCCACCGGCCCAATGTCGGCTTTCGCCAACTGCGGAAATGCCCGCCGTATTGGCTTGGACCGCCTTGTCCACAGGACCGGACTCATGCACCGCAGCAAACAGCATCTCTATTCGATGACCTCGTCGGCGCGCACGAGCAGCGTCGGTGGGATCGTCAATCCGAGCGCCTTGGCGGTCGCGAGATTGATGACCGAATTTGGTCGGCTGTACAAACTGGAACAATCCGCGGGCTTTTCGCCCCCAACGGTTGAGATTGATCCGGTTACTAACGCGCCAATGGCCAGTTCGAATACAAGGCAAACGCGAGCAGGCACACGATATAAAGTCCGACCACGGCTCCGGCGCCGATGATATTGATGCGCGTGACCGACGCGCCTTGCGGCGTGATCCACCAGCCGAAGCGTCGGGCAGACCACGGCACCAGCCAATTGAGCAGAGTGACGCTGACAACGTTGCCAATGAACAAAGCAAGCCAGAACGGCATTCCGTGGCCCACGAGCAGCGGACTCTGCACCAGAGCGCCGAACACAAACACCACCGGATAGAGCATCAGCAGAACCAGCATGTTCATCTTCCAGGCGGCCGGCGTGGGCGCTCCTTCGGCAACCTTGAACCACTGGTCGAATCCTGTGCGCACGATGCGGGCATGAAATTCCTCGGTGAATGCCTGCGCCTCCTTGAGGAGAGCGATCCGCACCGGAGAGTTCATCCAGGCCTGCAGATTGGTGTCCGAGTCGAACCGTACGATCGCGAGCCAGCTGTCTTGCACGCCTGGTATGGGCGGTTCGAACCGGTAGCCCTGAAAGCCTTTCGCCTTCGACTGGGCGGCAGCGATCTTTTGCTCCCAGGCCCGGTACGCGGCTTCGGTCCCTGGCTTGAGCCGCGTGGCAATGACCGCTGATACCGGTGACGGCAGGACGCCCACCGCATCGTCTTTCAAGATATGGACATCGTCCTGCCCCACCAGCATCGGCAGCGCGTGCTCGACCAAACCGAGCCGCTGGCTGGAATTCAGCCACGACGTCGCCGCCTCGAGACTCGCGAAGCGCTGGAGAATGACCCAGTCGATCTGCGCCGGCGGGTTCGGCGGCATGACCGTCTGCTCGATGAAGCCCGAGAATCCCGCGACCACGGCGCCGATCCTTTTCTGCCAGCTCGCGAACTCGTCTTCCTTGCCGGCCTTGACCCGCGTCTGCGTGACGACGGTCACTCCCCCGGGCGTTGCGGTTTGCGTCACGCTCATTGCGTCGTGCCGAGCTTGTCGAAGATGCGGTCCGGTGTGAACGGGAGATGGGCGAAGCGCACGCCAGTTGCATCCGCCAGCGCATTCGCAATGGCCGGAGCAACGGGATTGATCGAGCCCTCGCCCTGCGCCTTCGCTCCGAACGGACCGATCGCGTCATACGTGTCGGCGAAGAACACCTCGGTGGGCGGCACGTCCGCGAAGGCGGGGATGCGGTAGTTGCGAAGCGTCGGGTTCACCATGGTGCCGCCGTCGTAGACCATGTTCTCCGTGAGCGCCCAGCCGAACGCCATGCCGATCGCGCCCTCGATTTGGCCGCGACACTGCATGGGGTTGATGAGACGCCCGATGTCGGCGGCGTGCACGCTGTGCAGGATGCGGATTTCGCCGGTCATACGGTGCACCGCGAGCCGGATGCCCTGGACAGCGAAGGCAACCGAACGCGGCGACAGGTAGGCCTTGCGCTTGGCCTCGAAGCGGTGGCCGGCTTCGGTGCCAGCGATGTGGAGATCCGGCAATCCGATCGTCTTCTGATCGCAGACTACCGCCCCGTCATCGAGGCGGCAGGCGGCGGGGGCCACGCCGGTATGGCGACTGGCAAAGTCGAGGATGTTGTCCCGCAAGGCGGTGGCCGTAAGAGCCACCGCCTTGCCGGCGACCACAGTGCCGGTGCTCGCGAAAGTGCCGGTGTCGAAGGGTGTCAGATCGGTGTCGGCGTTGATGATGGCGATGCTGCCCGCACGCGCACCGAGGATCGAGGCCGCGATTTGCCGGTGCGAGGTCACCGATCCGTTCCCCATCTCGGTGGAGCCGACCGCAAGATGGTAGCTGCCGTCGGGCAATAGGGACATTTGCGCTCCCGAGCGATGCTCGGTCGGTGGGCCTGAATCCACCATCGCCAGCGCAATGCCGGTGCCCTCCGCCCAGTCACCCCCCGCAGGATTGGGGTTGCCGCCTTCGGATGCCAAGGCCTTCTCGACCAGATCGAGGCATTGGTCGAGCCCGTAGCTTCCGAAACCAATGTCGGTGGGGTCCTTCCACACCGACTCGATCCAGTCGCCGGGCCGCACCATGTTCTTGCGGCGGATCTCGAACGGATCCATTCCGAGGAGCCGCGCCAACTCGTCTATGGCCGACTCGATCGCGAACGTTGTCTGCGAGCCGCCGTAGCCGCGAAATCCGCCGCCAGGGACCATGTTGGTGTACACGGCGTATCCGACCGCCTTCTTGTTGGCACACCGGTAGGCCGTGAGCGGGCCGCCGAGCGAACAGGCGAGCGTCTCACTGGCGTGGCCACCATAGGCGCCGGTGTTGGAGACGACGTGAACATCGATCGCGGTCAGCGTCCCATCGCGTTTGGCGCCGAGCTTCACGCGCGTGGTCATCTGATGGCGCGTGGTCGCGCCGATGAACTGTTCCTCGCGGGTGAACTCCCACTTTACCGGCCGGCCGGTCTTGAGCGTAGCGAGCACGCAGAGGTCCTCGGAGATCATCTCCTGCTTGCCGCCGAAGCCGCCGCCGACCCGCTCGGTGAACACATGCAAGTCACGGGCGCGTAGACCGAAAATGTGGCAGAGCTTTTGCTGCGCAATGAAGGGTGCCTGCGAGCTGGTGCGGACATGTAGCCGTCCGTCGTCGCCGCGCCAGGCAATCGAGCCATGTGTCTCAAGATGCACGTGCTGAACGCGGGAGGTGGAATAAGTCATCTCGTGCACGGCGTCAGCGGCTCGAAATCCGTCCGCGACGCTGCCAACCTCGCCGTGGATGTCTACATAGATATTCCCTTTTTCGGCCACGCCCTTGTCGTGAAGGATCGGCGCATCCGGCGCCATCGCCGCCACCGGATCGAACACCGCGGGCAATATCTCGTAGGTGACGTCGAGCAGCCGGCAGGCCCGCTCGGCGGCAGACTCTGTTTCGGCAACCACCGCTGCGACCCGCTGACCGACGAAGCGCACCACATTGTCGAGAACATAGCTGTCGTCCGGATCGACCAGATGGTCCTCGTGGGTGGCGGTGCTGTAGAGCCGGCGCGGGACGTCCTCCCAGGTGAAGACCTCGACCACCCGGGGCACCGCCATGGCCTTGTCGCGGCCGATGGCGAGGATGCGGGCATGCGCGTGGGGCGAGCGCAGCACTTTGATGTGTAGCAGCCCCTCCATGGGCACATCCATGGTGTAGCGCGCCCGGCCGGTGACGATTGCCTCGGCGAACGGGTTCGGCAGACTGGCGCCGCAGGCCCGGCCCGCGACGTCATCCTCGCTGGCGCCAACGCCGGCAAGCGCATCGGCGATCGAGCGGTAACCGGTGCACCGGCACAGGTTGCCTTTGAGGGCATTCGCCAGGTCCGCCTGCTGTTCCTCATTCAGCGCGGCCGCTGTCATGATCATGCCGGCGGCGCAATAGCCGCATTGGAACGCCTGCGCGTCGAGGAAGGCTTGCTGCATCGGATGCAGTGCGCCATCTTGCGCGAGTCCCTCGATGGTGGTGACCGCGCGCCCGGCGGCACGGAACGCCGGCATCAGGCAGGAATGAATCGGCACGCCATCGAGCCACACCGTGCAGGCACCGCAATCGCCGGCGTCACAGCCCTTCTTGACCCCGAATACGCCACGCTCGCGCAGAAAGGTCCGCAGGCACTGTCCGGCCTCGGGCTCGGCCGAAAACAGCTTGCCATTGACGTTGTAGTTCATGCGGCTGTCCGCGGCGCCGACGGGATGCGCATTCGCAGTGACAGTATGTTTCATGCGCCCGCTCCCGGTTGCGCCAGCTCGGCCCGGATCTGCTCGGAGAAATAATAGGTGAGGTGGCGCTTATAGGCGGCCGAACCGTGGACATCGTTGAAGTATCCGTCAGCAGGAATGCGCTCGTCGAGCGTGCGCCGCAGCTCCATCGAGGATGGTGCGCGCTTGAATCGAAGCTGAATCGGGCGTGGCGTCGCCGCGGTTATCGTGATCAAGAGGTCGTGGCCGGCTGCGTTTTGCGTGCCGATCAGCAGCGCCGCCGATCGTCCGAGATGCGTGAGCGAGGCGTGACGGAACGCGAACCTCTTCGACAGCGCCGATGCGGGCAAGTGGATGCTGCGGAGCAATTCTCCCGGCTGGAGAATGTTGGTGTGGTTTCCAGTAACGAAGTCGACGGAGTGGACATCGCGCGGGGGCGCGTTGCGCGGCCACAGCGTATAGGTTGCGTCGAGCGCGGCGGTCAACGAGATCATCGGGCCGGCCGGTAACGACATGCAGATGTTGCCGCCGACGGTGGCGGCATTCCAGATCTTGAACGACGCCAAAAACGCGTTGCAGCACTCGCGCACGAGCGAGATCCCGCACCACTCGTCCCGACCAACGAACTGGTAGAGCTCTGCGACGCGGCACGTCGCCGCGATGTCGAGGCCGGCGGGAGACGACTCCAACGCCGGCCAATTGAGCCGTTCGAGGTCGATGAGCGTGTCGGTGGAGACCTGCGGCTCCGAGAAGAGCCAGGTTCCACCCGCAAGCCAGGCGTATCCATCACGCCACTGCGTGATCTGGTCCGCTGACCTCGGCCGCTTCACCTCGGCGATGGTATTGAGGTTCATGTTAGGCTCCTTTGCGAGCTATTCCGGGGGCAAACCTGACCGCCTTTGCAATCCAATCGTTCAACGCTAATCCGGCTGCGCTCGATCTCTTCGCATTACGCCTAGCACATTGGAGGTTTCATGATGAAGACTATCACCCTTGCCGTGACGGCGATGCTCTCCCCAGCAAGGCCCGCTTTGGGTCATAAGCATCGGACGCGATCGGGGCCGGGGGCCGGTCTATGTCCGCACAACCTACAACAGCTACCATCTCGAACGGGAGGACCTTGCCATGGCCAAACACACGCCCGAAGCTTGAAGAGCGTGAGCGACTCCGTTCCTGTGCCACTTCGCGGGTCAAGCACCATCGACAATGATGCATAATGCTGGCAAGGGCCGGCGCCGCCGATACCTTACGGCCAGCAGCAGTCGGACCTCGGTTCACGTCCACGGGGGCCGTAGCGATTATCTGTCGCGTGATACCTGGCCGCCTTGGATAGGGGGAAACGGCCAAGACGCCAGGCGGATATCATCGGCCTAGGTTGGGTGGGACTCAATCCTTCCAGAACCCTTTGAAGCGACCAAACAGCCTATGCGCGGGAAAATTTCTTTCCCGCGCTCGTCATCTTCGCAATTCTGGAGGATAACCAACTATACACGAGTCCCGTAACATGTCAACGACTTTTTGTTTATGGCTTTCCGCTTCCTCTTAAATCGCTGCAAAAAGGCAGAAAAACTGGCCAACTCGTGTGCTACCTAACCCGGACAACTCATGTGCTACCGACAAATTTTTGCTTGATATCTTGACATTGTAACAAATGTCTGCTATGAGTCGCCAATCTCAGAAAGCTGTGAGAGAAGCCCGGCCCGGACCCCCGCGCCGGGCTTTTTGTTTGGCCATTTTTGTTTGGCCAATCGTCCGTCTGCTGTCGGCCGCTTGGCAACAGGAGGACAATGCATGCAGTTCCAAAAAGGCCAAAGCGGTAACCCGGCGGGCCGACCGCGAGGTTCGCGAAACCAGGCTCTCGGGTCGAATAGCCTTTAATGTTTCGACCGCTGTTCTCGTTTGGCGGATATTTTCTTCCAGGGGTAGTGTGGAAACATCGAACACGATCCAATCAAATCCCGCTTTCGCGGCTTCCATAGCGCTTGCCAGAGAGTGAGTATGATCGGCATTCAAGAAAACGGGAAAATCGTGTTCCTCGCGTAGGCTCTTGACCATCGCGGCGATTTGCCGAACACCCAGGAATTGCCGCTCGCCTTCGGATACTCCTACGATAACAGGAACATTTTGGTCGCTCGCTTTAAAAGACCACCTTCAACGTGACCAAGTCCGAACATTGAAATGACCGACTGCAACTCCTTCCGTCTCGGCTTGCTTCAGCACTTCATATAGCGTGACCATGTCCGTTGCACCTGTTCAAGATCTCCGGAGCGGATACCGGCGGGGCCTTCGCGGTTGTGGAGCACCACCCGGGGAGGCTCGTGCAGCTCCATGTTCACCTGCCCGGTCGACCCGCGGCTTACGACCGGGGGGGCATGCCATTGGCCGCCGCGACCCGGGTGCCCCACTCGCGCAGGTTGGGGCTGCAATCCTGCGGGTCGATGGCCACCTCGATCATGCACGGCCCGTCGTGGCTCTTCGCTCTGGCTAAGGCCGCCGTCAGCTCGCCGGCGGTCTTGGCGTTGAGGCCCAGGCCCTTGCCCTCGCCGTTGGTCCAGACCTTCATGAGGCCCGCGTAGTCCCAGTTCTTGATCTTGTTGTACGGGCCCTGATGGATTGCGTCCTCGATGATGTAGCCGCGGTTGTTGACCAGGATGATGATCGGCCGCGTATTGTGGCGGATCATCGTCGAAACCTCCTGCGCGGTCATTTGGAACGACCCGTCGCCGATCATCGCGATCACCCGCGTCGGGGTCGTGAAGCCCATCTGGTAGCCGAGCGTGGCGGGGACCGACCAACCGATCGAGCCGGCCTGGAACTGGATCTCGAAGCGACTGCCTTCGGGCAGGTGCATCCCTATGCCGTGGAACCACGAGTTGCCGGTCTCGACCAAGAGCGCCGTGTCCTTACCGAGGGCGTCGTGAACCTGGCGCGAGACCTCGGCGATTGTGAGTTTGTCCCCCGGCGCGGCGGCGGCGGGCGGCTCCTCCTTCGTCCGGGTGCGGGCGAACTCCACGAGCGAGGCGTCGTTGCGCCGGATCTTGCCGGCCAACGCTCCAAGGAAATCGGCGAGCTCGACACCGGCGTAGGTGGCCCCTGGCAGGCGGACCTCGCCGGGCATGGACAGCAATAGCTTTTTCGGGTCGATCGCCGCGGTAAAGCCGGTCGTGGCGTAATCCGACAGCAGGGCTCCGGCGAAGAGGTAGGCGTCGGCCGACTCGACAACCGAGGCGACGCCCGGCCAACTGACGGGGCCCCAGTAAATCCCGGTGTAGGCGGAGTGGGTCTCGGGAAACATTCCCTTGCCGGCCGGGACGGAGGCGACGGCGTAACCCGAGGCGTCGGCCAACTTGAGGAACGCCTCGCGCGACGCCGGCGGGCGGAGCTTCGACCCGGCCACGAGCACCGGCCGCAATGCTTTGTTCAGCAACTCGGCGGCGTGGTCCGCGGCGTCGGCCAAAGCGGCGGCGTCGCTCGCTGGCGCCGCGCCGAAACGCCGGGGACGCGGCGCCGGGACCGGCATCGAAGCGAGGTTACAGGCGATCTCCAGCATGACTGGCTTGCGACGCCGCAACGCCAGGTCGATCGCCCCGTCGATCAGCGCCGGGGCGTCGGCCGCGTGCCGCACCGAGAAGGCTCCGGCGGTGACCTGTGCATAGATCTCCCGCTGATAGTCGTATCGCACCTCGCCCAGGGCGTGGTGGATAATTTTGTCCTGCCACTCCGAGTCGCTGTTGATCCCGCCCACAATGACAATGACCGGTGAATCCTCGGAGTACGCGCACGTCACGGCGTTCAGGGCGCTCAGCCCGCCAACGCTGTAGGTGATGACCATTGCCGCGACACCATTCGAACGCGCGTATCCGTCGGCGGCGTACCCAGCGTTCAACTCGTTGCAGCAACCGATCATCCTCAGGCGCGGATTCTCGAGGATCTGGTCGAGGAGGATGAGGTTGAAGTCGCCAGGCACGGCGAAATAATCGCGGACCCCGACCTGCTCCAGCCGGGTAGCCAAGTAAGTGCCGACGGTACTCCCGGTCGCTCCGCTCGACGCCGAGTTCGCGACGGTGCTCTCGGGAGCCCCGCCCTCCGCCGCGATCGCGACGGGCTTGGATTCCTGCTCGCCCAGGATCGCCGTCCCGGCGGCCCCGATGATCGCTGTCGTGCCTAGAAAATTACGCCTCGTGATCATGCTCGTCTCCTTCGCTCGTTCTCTCTTGGCTGCAACCTGTCACGTCACCCTTGAACCGGCGTAGAGCCGCCCACATGATCAGCTCTTTGTGTTGAGAGCCCGCAGAACTGCATCCGGACGGATTGGCAAGTGCCGCAGCCGTACCCCGGCGGCCGCGAAGATGGCGTTGCCGATGGCAGGACCGACGACGGTCGTCGCCGGCTCGCCAAGGCCGGTCGGCACTTCCGTGCTGTCGACAAACTCGATGTCAATCTCGGGCACGTCGCCGATGCGCAAAGGCCCGTACGTGTCGAGATTTAAATCCTTCACCTGTCCCTTGACGAATTCCGAGCCTTCGTGCAGCGCCATGCTAAGGCCCCACAGCGCCCCGCCCTCGACCTGCGCCAGCGCGCTGTCCGGATCCACGATGGTGCCGGCATCGACGACGATCGTCAGCCTTTCGACCCTCACCACGCCGCTCCCCGTATTTACCGCGACGCGCGCGACGCAGGCGATCCAGGTCGGCATGTCGCGCTCCTGGCCGAATGTGGTGGCAATGCCGAGGCCGGTATTCTTCGGCATCGCGGCGCCCCAACTCGCCTTCTGCGCGACACGTTGAACGACGCCTGCCTGGCGTCGTGCGCCGCCCACGGAATTGGGGCTCGAGCCCGCGTTGCGACCCGTTGCGTTGAGCATCCCGACGCGCAAGGCGACGGGATCAGCGCCGACGGCGTGCGCTGCTTCGTCCATGAAGCTTTCCACCGCCCAATTGGTCCAGCCCGGGCCCACCGAGCGCAGCCAGCCGGGACGAAAGGCGCGGTTGGCGAGGTCGTTCGAGAGCGCGCGTACGCGCTGCGCGCCCACATCGTACCAATGATCGGCGCCGGAGATCGCAAACGGGTCGTAAAGTTTTTGGTGGAGTCCCTTGGCCATGAACCCTTCCGCCATGACCAAGGTAGGCCAGCCCGCGGAGGCGTTATGCTCCATCGCCGTGACATTGCCGCCGGCGCCAAAGGCCATGCGCAACGTCTGGATTGAAGGCGAGCGGAAGGAATTGAAGCGCGTGTCATCGGGGCGCGTCAGCACCATCTTGACCGGCTTACCCAGCGCCTTGGCGGCGAGCGCCGCCGGCACCGCATAGTCCCCGTTCAGTCTCCGGCCGAAGCCGCCGCCGAGATAGTAACTACGGAGCACGATGCGCTCCTGCGGCAGTCCGAGCGCTTTCGAAAGCACTGGCAGGATCAGCGTCTGCCACTGATTGCCGGTGTGAATCTCGAAGATCCCGTCCTTCTCGAAGGCGAGCGCATTGACGGGCTCGAGCTGGACATGGAGGACGCTGCCGGTCGTGTAGGTCTGCGTGAGCGTGGACTTAGCCGCACGAAAAGCAGTATCGACACCGTCGTCGTCGACAAGGAAGACGCCTCCGTTCGAATCGGCGATCTGCTTTGCACCGTGGTCCAGAATATCTTGCTCGGAGACGTTCGCCCCTTCACCCACGGTCCAATCAACCTTGACGCGATCGGCGGCGCGAATGGCGGCCGGATAGGTGTGGGCGAAGACCATGACCCAACCGGGCACCGTGCCCGACGGATCGTCTAGGGCCATGCTGCTGATATAGCCTTTCACGTCGCGCGCCGCGGAATTGTCGATTGCGCGCACTCTGGAGTCGTTGCGCGTCGGCGGGATCTTTGGCCTGGCATAAACCATCCCCTCGACTTTCGCGTCGATACCGTAAACTGCAGCGCCAGTTGTCTTGGAGGGAACGTCGAGTGCGGGCACCGTCCGGCCGATCAGCCGCCGCTCCGAGGCGGGCTTGACCGGCATCCGCGCCAATTCGTCGGCGCTAAACGTGCGGCTGAGATTGCCGCGGCGGACGATCTCGGCATAGGAGATCGACCGTTCGCCAGTAACGACTGCGCCGCTGCGCGCAACGCAGTCGGGCGCGGGCGCGCCGAGAAGCCTGGCACCCTCCTCTACGAGTGCGATGCGCCCGGCTGCACCGGCGCGGCTGAAAACCGGAAAGGTCATCCAGACCGACCAGCTGCCGCCAGTTACCATGAGGCCCCATTTTGCATCGCTGTCGACCGGATCAATTCGGACATTGTCCCAATCGACTTCGAGTTCGTCGGCCAGGATACGGGCGAGCGCGGTACCGATATGCTGGCCCATCTCGGCGCGAATGATGTTGACGGTGACGATCCCGTCTCGGTCGATTCGATACCAGATGGTTGGCTCGAACGCGCCCTGCACCGGCGACGTCGGATCGGTCGCCGCGAGGCCTGCCTTCGCAAAGCCGAAAACCAAGCTCGCGCCAGCCGCACCAATCAGGAAGCTGCGGCGCGACAGCGGCGGCACCTCGCTCGCGCTCTGATGAAGAAGCCTAACCATTGGAGGCCTCCTTCCGCATTGCGGCCGCAGCCTGTTTGATTGCCTTCCGGATGCGCACGTAGGTCATGCAGCGGCAGAGATTGCCGGCCATCACCGCGTCGATGTCCTCGTCGCTTGGCGTCGGGAAGTCCTTGAGCAGGGACGCGGCCTGCATGATCTGGCCGGACTGGCAGTAACCGCACTGCGGAACCTGAAGGTCGATCCAGGCCTTTTGCAAAGGATGCTGTCCCTGCGGAGCGAGCCCTTCGATTGTGGTAATCTCCGCATTGGCGACGCTGCTCACAGGCGTGATGCAGGACCGCGTCGGGCGTCCGCCTACATGCACGGTGCAGGCGCCGCACATGCCGATGCCGCAGCCGAACTTCGTGCCGGTGAGGCCGATGGTGTCGCGGATGATCCACAACAGCGGTGTTTCATCCTCGGCCTCGATCGTAACGGCGCGGCCATTGATATGCAGCGTTCTCATGTTCAAGGCCTCCGGACGATTGTCTTCACTGTGAGGCAGTGATCTGCCGGCGCATCGCCGCGACCTTTTTCTCGAGGTCTGGCCAGGGCGGCAAATTCGTGCGGGTGCGGCGGAGATAAGCGGCGATGCGTGCGAGGTCGGTGTCGGTGAAGGCCTGCGCGAAGCTTGGCATGACGACGCCCGGGATACCTTCCTCCGCGCCGACGCCACGCAGCATGACTTGGATCAGGTTGGTGGGATCGGGCAGGCTCAACGCGCTGTTGAGCGCGAGGTCCGGCCGGACCGCGAGCGGTGCGTGGCCAGAGTTATAGTGACAGGAAGCGCAGGCGGCCAAGTAGAGGCGCGCGTCGGCGTCGAACTCCAGCCCGGTGCCGAGGGGTGCGTAGGACATCGCACGCGCCACTGCTGGCTCGAGGGATGCCAGGCGGTCGTCCGCATGGTCGATGTCGGCGAAATACGTTGCGATGGCCTGGACATCCGATTCAGGAAGTGCGGCAAGGCCATGCACGACGGGAGACATCGGTCCCGCCGCAACCCCATGCAGAAGACTCATGCCGTTGCGCAAATAGCCGTGCAGTTCCTCCTGCGTCCACGGGACGGGAGCAGGGTTTGCGGCGGTCAACGGCGGGGCGATCCAGTTGTCGATCGCCGCGCCGGCATAGGCGTCGCCCACCTTTTCCGCGCCGAGCAAGTTGCGCGGCGTGTGGCAGGCGCCGCAATGGCTAAGCCCGAGCGCGAGGTAAGCGCCGCGGTTCCATTCGTCGCTCTTGCCGGCGACTGGTTCGAAGCGGCCGGACCTGAAGAACAGCAGCTTCCATCCCGCCTGCAGGTAGCGGATATTGAACGGGAACGGAATCGTATTCGTCTGCGTAGGGGCCCTGACCGGAGGCCGGGTCATCAAGTAGGCATAGATCGCCCCTACGTCGTCGTCCGAAACCTTGGTGAAATGATCGTATGGGAATGCGGGAAAAAGGTGCGATCCATCGCGGGAGATACCCTCATGCATCGCGCGGGTGAATGCCTCCAGCGACCACCGGCCGATGCCGGTTTCGGGCTCGGGCGTGATGTTGGTTGAATAGATCGTCCCGAAGGGCGTGGGCATCGGGTATCCCCCGGCGAACAGCTGCCCGCCCTGCCGGGTGTGGCACACCGCGCAATATCCGGCTCCAGCGAGGACTTCACCCTTTGCGATCAACTCGGCGGAAAAGCTGACCTTGGCTGGGGGATCGACAGGGGCGATTGCCGGCCGCCACGCAAGCGCGAGAAACACGAGCAGACACGCTATCCCTAGCGACCCAGTGCCGATGATAATGCGCTTAAACATCCTGGAAGGACCCCCGGCTGGGCGGTCTACGAATGCGGCGGACAGCCTAAAGTTCCTGGCGCCGATAAAAGTTTTTTGGGCGCGCCTGACATTCGCGCTCATGTCCGATTTGGATTTGCGGCCGGCGAAATGGAGTCTCAGAGGTCAGTTTGCGTCGCAGCAATCCGTAAGACCGAATGCCCGCTAAGAGTTTTCGGGGTTTTCACACAGGCTAGGTCAAAACCCGAAGTTACGGCACCGCAGCAGAAACGGCCGGTTCACGTCAAGAACCGAATTACCGCGCTGCAACCTGTGCGGCTGCTTCTCCTTGAACAGCGGACATGGTTTAAAGCTCAACCGCCGACGCACTCAAACCAACGCCTCGACGCCCCGTGAAGGCTTGCGATTGCTGACGGGGTAACGGGCTCGCCGCCGTGCATAGGAACGAGAAGCAGGCTTGAGCGCGCATGTCGCCCGCAATGCAGGTCGAGACCGGCCGCATCAGGCGCAAGACCGGCGGTGTGCGCGGGCCGCGGATTTGCTTGCGAACAGCGCCGCCGCGTGCTAGAACAAAATAGGAACAAAGATTGAGAATGAGGGATGCTGCAATGTGCTCTGCCCGAACAACCCAAGCCGATGTGGCGACGGCCAGCGCTTTGGCCGAACGAACCCAAGCCGCGACAGCATGCCGATAGCGGATCTCTGCTTGTATGGTAGTTGCGCGGCAATCATTTCCCGGATTTTGCGCAAACGAACCCAATTGCGCAAACGAAGCCAATGGGAAAAACCTAGCAAAAACAATGTTTCAATATAAACCCGCGACCCCAAATTGTGTAAAAAAAATATACTCGTTTAGGTGAATGTTGAGCCGGCCGGCTTGCAAATCTGGTTCCCAGAGCAGATCGCTCAGGGCTTAGGATGTTTGGGTGCGGAGGATGAGGCATGCGGATTGCGGTGATGGCAGCGGGCGCAGTAGGCGGATATTTCGGCGCGCGGCTCGCCGCGGCCGGGCACGACGTGGCGTTCATCGCACGCGGAGCGCATCGCGACGCCCTGCGCCGGGATGGCATCAGGATCGAGAGCAGCCTCGGCAACCTGCACCTCAAGGAGCTCAGGGTCACCGATGACCCGAGGCAGGTCGGTCCGGTCGATGTGGTGTTCTTTGCGGTCAAGTTGTGGGACAGCGAGACGGCGGGCGAGCACACGCGCCCGCTCGTGGGCGCGAGCACGCGCGTGATCACGCTCCAGAACGGCGTCGACAGCGTCGAGCGGCTCGCGCCCATTCTGGGCAATGATACCACCATCGGCGGGGCCACCTACGTCGTCACCACGATCGCGCGACCGGGCGTGATCCGCCATACCGGCACGATCGCCCGCATCCGCTGCGGTCGCCTCGATCGGCGTCCCGACCCCGTGCTCGCCGGCTACGTCGATGAGATGAAGGCTGCGAAGCTCGACATTACTCTCTCGGATAATATGCTTCTCGACCTCTGGAAAAAATTTGTGCTGCTCGCGGGCACCTCCGGGATCACCGCCAGCACGCGCCAGCCTCTCGGTGTCATTCGCGACGACGAGGACATGCGCGCTCTCCTGTACAAGCTGATGCAGGAGACGATGGCCGTAGGCCGTGCGGACGGCGTCGAGTTCCCGCCGGATTTTCCCGCGGAGCTCGATCGCTCGGTGGCGGGCTTTGCCCCGGATATGCGCGCCTCGATGGCGAATGATCTTGCCGCGGGCAATCGCCTCGAGCTCGACTGGCTCGCCGGCAAAGTGGTCGCGCTCGGACGCAAGTACGGCATAGCAACGCCCGCCCAGGAGGCGGTCTATGCCATCCTGAAGCCCTACCGCATGGGCCGCTAGAACAGCCTCGCTCTCTCAGATGCGGTCCATGCCGCAAGCATCGCCTATTGCTACAATACCGGCATGCGCCAGGCGTTGAGGCCGCATCCGGACTCGCGTTGCTTGGCAACGGCACGCATCGAGGTGGACGCCGCGCGTCCGCGCGCCGGCAGCTTGGTATTATGCTATTTCGTTACCGGCAGGATAGACGATTTGCGGATACCCCCTGTAGTGCAGGCTGCGCGTGCCGATGAGCTTTGGCGGCACACCTGCTTCGAAGCATTCATTCGCAGCTCGCCGGGTGAGGCATATTACGAGTTCAACTTTGCGCCCTCGACACAATGGGCAGCATATCGGTTCAGCGGCTACCGGTACGGGATGCGCGCCGCGACCGAGATAAGCGCCCCGCGGATCGAAGCGCAATCGGGCTCCGAGCTCTATACCTTGCAAGCCTCGCTCGAGTTGGATGGGTTGTCGGGCTTGCCGCCCGATGCTGCTTGGCGTCTCGGCCTCTCGGCGGTGATCGAAGAAACGAGCGGCCACAAAGCATATTGGGCGTTGGCGCATCCGCCAGGCAAACCGGATTTCCATCATTCCGTTTGCTTTGCACATCAAATTGCTCCGGCGCAGCGACTATGAAGTTTGGCATCGACCGCCTTGTTACCGAGCCCGCGTTGCGCGTACCGCTGATCGGGCGGCGTGTTGCATTGCTCGTACATCCCGCTTCGGTCACGGCAGATCTGAAGCACTCGCTCGATGCGTTGGCCGCATGCGGCGATGTGAAGATCACCGCCGCTTTCGGCCCGCAACATGGTCTGCGCGGGGAAAAGCAGGACAACATGATCGAGTTGCCGAACTTCAACGATCCCGTGCACGGCATCCCGGTATTCAGCTTGTATGGAAAAGTGCGCAATCCGACGGATGCGATGATGGACACATTCGATGTCCTCCTGGTCGATCTGCAGGATTTGGGTTGCCGCATTTATACGTACATAACGACGCTGCGCTATATCCTCGAAGCGGCATCCCGGAGTGATAAAGCGGTCTGGGTATTGGATCGACCCAATCCTGTTGGGCGTGTCGTCGAAGGCCTGACGCTCCGATCCGAGTGGCAGAGTTTTGTTGGCGCCGGTCCTTTGCCGATGCGTCACGGACTTACGCTCGGCGAGCTGGGTTCATGGTTCGTGAAAACGCTCAAGCTCGATGTCGAGTATCGCGTCATCGAGATGCAGGATTGGCGGCCCGATGCCGCGCCGGGATTCGGTTGGCCCCTTGGCGAGCGGGCGTGGGTCAACCCCAGTCCCAATGCGTCGAATTTGTGGATGGCGCGCGCCTATGCGGGCACCGTGATGGTCGAGGGCACAACGCTCTCGGAAGGGCGCGGTACCACGCGGCCGCTCGAGCTGTTCGGCGCTCCCGATATCGACGCGCGACAACTCATGAAGGAAATGGACTCCCTTGCGCCGGGGTGGCTGCGTGGTTGCCGCCTGCGCGCTTGCGGGTTCGAGCCTACCTTTCACAAGCATGTCGGCAGGCTTTGCAACGGTGTGCAGATTCACACCGAAGATCCCAGCTACGATCACCAGGCCTTCAAGCCTTGGCGTATCCAAGCGCTCGCGTTCAAGGCAATTCGCCGTTTGTATCCGGACTATCCGCTTTGGCGCGATTTCGATTACGAATACGAGCACGGCAGGCTCGCCATCGATGTCATCAACGGCGGTCCGTTACTGCGAGAATGGGTGGACGATGCACCTGCGACACCGCAGGACCTCGATGCGCTGGCTATCCCGGATGAGCAGGCCTGGCTGGCTGAGCGCCGAGCACATCTGCGGTACTGAAGGACTGCGGACGCCAACGGCGGCGCTACCCAAGGCACGAGTACAGGTGCGGTGAAATGGGATCAGCCGAGCGGCAAACTCGAGCTGCTCCCTCTCCCCCGTTCTTAACGGGGAGAGGGTTGGGGTGAGGGGCGGAGTCACGCGAGACGCTGTGCCCCTCACTGTTGCACTATTTTGTGAATCGCGCTGCAGCACCGGAGGCCAGGGCTATTGCGGCACGGCGCCGTCGCGACCGACATTGATGCGACTTGTCTCGAATGTGCCGTCTGGCTTCTTCGTCGCGGCGAGCACGGTAAAATGCACGCCGGGCTTGAGGTCAGCCCCGCTGCCGATCTCGTAGCGAAGAATGGGCGCGCTCGGGGGGACAATGATCTTCTTCTCGCCGCCCTTGTATTTGACCGTGATCGTCGAGCCTTCGACTGCGGAGACCGTGGCACCCGATGCTGTGCCGTTGGTCATGGTACCGTTCGCAACCGGTGGATAGGGCCGGTGCCCCTCGCCGGTGCCCCGCATCTCCTCGGGGTAGATATGCACTTCGACCGCCTTCTGGGTGCCGTCCGCCTGCGGGATCGCCGCGCTGCCGAGGAACGTGCCCTCCTTGACTTCCGCAAGCGTGGCTTTCACCACGGCCACAATGAGCGGTTTTTCGGCGAGCACTACCTTGGCCTCAGCCCCGCTGGCGGGCTTCACCGTGAGCACGTTCCCGTCAACCGCCTCGATGGTGCCGCGCAAGCGCACAGGTGGCGGCTGCTGTGCCCAGGCGGCAGACGTGACCGGCAGCAAGCCAAGTGCTGCCGTACAGAGGCGACGCCGTGTCATTTCGTGCATCTGATATTCCTTCGGTTCGATGCGGCCCAGCTGGGCATGGATGGTGCCATTTTCCTCCTGACTGATTCCAGCAGACCGCCGATGTCACGCTGCTCCCCTGGCGACGGTGTTTGGAGCGCATTCCGCCTGAGGGCGGGTTAGCAATCGAGCCGGTTCCAGCCGGCTCGATGGCCTAACCCACCGAGACGTTGCCCCTGCGGTGACGGTGGGTTACGCCGCCAAGTCGGCTGGAGCCGACTTGCACGGCTAACCCACCCTACGCAGCGATCGTAGTTCATCCCGCCGTGCTGGCATCGGCGATCCAGCGTACGACGGCGTCGATAGGGGAGAGCCCATCATCCCGGCATTGGCGGAACGCGCGCAGCTGCGCGTCGGCGGAGGTGCCGCGCATCACAATCGCCCGACATGCCAGCACGTCCTGCGCACACCCCAACATCTCCGCGTCGTCTCCGAGCTCCTCGATGAGGAGATCGAGCATCGCTGCAACCGTGATTGCTCCAACCGGGGTGACGAAAGAGCCCTCCACTCCGTATCGCTGCGCGATCCACTTGTTCTCTACCGCAATGGCACGGTCGACCGCGTTGATGTCCGCGTTCACCGTCGGGTTGCGATAGAGATAGCGCACCAAGGCACGATAGAGCCCTGCGATCGCAACAGCGTCGTCCAAGCGGGTGCAGCAGTCCGTCGCGCGGAGCTCCAACGTGGGATACGTGTGTGAAGGTCGAACCGCCCACCAAATGTGGGTGCCGTCCGGCATGGCGCCGGAAGACACAAGCGCCGATACATAGGCCTCGTAATCCTCGTAGGACCAGAAGAGCTCCGGCAGTCCGCTGCGCGGTAGCTCGTCATAGGACGTAAGACGATAACTTTTCAGTCCCGTGTCGCGAGAGCACCAAAACGGCGAAGAAGTAGACAGCGCCAGTAATAGCGGAACATAGGGTATCAACCGTGTCATCACGCTTATGCGCCTGTCGGGATCCGGCAGCTCGATATGGACATGCATGCCGCAGACCATGTCGCGCTGCCCCACCATCTGCAGGTCTCGCATCAGCGCATGATAGCGCTCCTTCGGGCTGTGCACGGCTTCGCGCCAATTCGCGCTCGGATGGGTGCCGGCGGCGAGAATGGCAAGTCCATGCTCGGCAGCAGCATGCGCGGCTGTATTTCTCAGCTCGATGAGCTCGTTGCGAATCCCCTGCTGCGTTGTGTGCGCTGTTGTGGTGACTTCCACCTGTACCTGTAACATTTCACGTTTGAGCCGCGCACCGCTGCGAGGCTGGAACAAGCTCTCAGGCGTGCTCATCGCAGGCGCCAGCGTCGCCGCATCGCAGAGGAAATATTCCTCCTCGATCCCGAACCGGAACGAAGCCTCCGCGGCGGCGCGTGCGACGCGCCGGGTCTTGACCTCATATTCCATGGGGCTAAAGCCTTTCACATGCGGGTCTGCTTCCGGCCGGCCGCGAACGGTCGGGTTATTAACGTTTGGACAGGTAGCGCGTTCCCGATAGGGATAACCGCTTGAGTGGTTTACTCTTTCCGTTGTTGCAGGATGTCTCAAGAATGTGCGTGAATGATACAAAGCGGAGTTCATGACCGCCGACTTAGCTCATATCTTGCCCGCGATGGCGGCCGCCTTCCTGGCCTCGCTGGTCGAGGCCGTGGAAGCTCTGACCATCGTGCTTGCGGTGGCGGCTGTTCGCGGCTGGCGGCCCGCAGGCCTTGGCGGGCTTGCGGGGTTTGGGCTCCTCGTGCTCGTCGTGGTGGCGCTCGGTCCGCTCCTCGAGCTCATCCCGGTGCACGTGTTGCAGCTGGCGATCGGCGTTCTGCTGTTGCTATTCGGCATGCGCTGGCTGCGCAAGGCGATCCTTCGCTACGCGGGTGTCGTGCCGCTGCACGATGAAACGGCAGCCTTTGCAACCGAAACGGCACAGCTGCGTGAGCAGATTCGACGTCACGAGGCGCGGCTCGATTGGCTCGCCGGGCTGGCCAGCTTCAAGGCCGTGCTGCTCGAAGGCCTCGAAGTCGTGTTCATTGTCATCGCGGTTGGCGCGGGTCGCGGACTCGTTCTTTCCGCGAGCGTCGGTGCGCTCGCGGCATGTCTGGCGGTGGCGGCTATCGGGCTTGCCGTGCACCGGCCGCTGGCGAAGGTTCCCGAAAACACGCTGAAATTCGCGGTCGGAGTGATTCTCTCCGCGTTCGGGGTATTCTGGACTGGAGAAGGTCTCGGCATCCCTTGGCCGGGCGAGGATCTTGCCATCCTCGCTTTTGCCCTGCTGTTTCTTGCCGCCGGCTTTGCCGGCATCGCGCTGGCGCGTGGCTCGCGCGTGGGAGTCTTGCCATGAGTACCCTGGCAGCTCTCTATCGCGGGCTGATAGGCTTGTTCGTCGACGATGGCTTCCTTGCCGTTGCGATACTTGCGATCGTCGCCATGGCTGGTGTTGTCGCAGCCCTCATTCCTGGGTTCGCATTGCAAGCTGGCGGAATCTTGCTGTTTGGCTGTATCGGCGTGCTCGTGAGCAGCGTTTTGCGCGCTGCCAGGCGCTAGATTCACGTCGTTTGTAGATGGGGTGACGGGCCGGCCGGCCCGTTACCCCATCTGCGATTCGGGATCTCATGCTCCAACTGCCGCCAGAAGAGGATCAGCTGGGTCTGCCGTTCAATGCTGCTTTGACCTGCTCCGGCGTGAAGGGAACCGTCCGCAGCCGTGCACCGGTTGCGTCAAACACCGCATTGCTGAGCGCCGCTCCGACCGTGCTGCACGCTGCCTCCCCGGCCCCGAGCGGCCGCTCCGCCGGCCGATCGATGAGCTCGATCTCGAGCTTGGGCACCTGCGAGAACGTGAGGATGGGATAACTCGACCAGTCCACGCTCAAGACCCGCGAGCGATCGAACTTCACCTCTTCCATCAGCACCCGGCTCAAAGTCTGCAGGATGCTGCCTTCGACCTGCGCCCGCACGCCGTCCGGGTTGATGATCTGCCCGCAATCATGCGCGCAGACGACGCGTTCAACCCTGATTGCACCGTTCGCGCGCTCGACCGCCACTTCCATCCCCGTCGCCACGTAGGTCTCCGCTTGTTTGTAGTGGACGTAAGCGAAGCCGCGTCCGCGCGCCACGCCCGCCTCCTGCTCGCTCTTGGGCGAGGGTCGGGACTGCCATTGCATCTTCGCGGCCATGCGCTTGATGACCTCGAGGCCGCGCGGGTCGCTCAGCTTGCGCAGGCGAAACTCGAGCGGATCGAGGCCGCTCGCAGCCGCCAACTCATCGACGAAGCTCTCGACCGCGAAGCAGTTTGCCGGCTTGCCGGGCGAGCGCAGCGGCGCCGGGCGCAAGGGCGCGTCCTTGAGCCAATGCGCGACGACCTGGACGTGGTTCGCCGCATAAGGCGGGTCGCCGTTCTGCGAGATGAGACCCGGGTTGAGCCCATGCACCTCATCCAGTCCGGCGGCCACCGGTCCCAGCAGCGGAATGTTGGGCATGCCCTTGGTTGTTTGCGGAATCCACATCTCGGTACGCCAATCGAGAATATTGCCGCTCGCATCGACGGCGCCGGAGAGCTCAAGCAGCTGCGGAGGACCTTTCGGATCCCATCCATGCTCGTCCTCACGAGACCATTGCACGCGCACCGGCTGCCCGACCGCTCGCGAGAGGATTGCCGCATCGGCTGCGGCGTCCTCGTGCCCGTTCATGCCATAACAGCCGGAGCCTTCGAGATAGATCATCCGTACGCGCTCGCGCGGCAGTCCGAGGAAGCGGGCAAAGGTGTTGCGGTTGCCGTGCGTGCCTTGCGAAGCGGTCCATACGGTGGCGTGATCGGCGCGCACATCCGCGATCGCGCAGGAAGGACCGATCGAGGCGTGGCTCTGCATCGGCCAGAAATAGGTGGCCTTGAGTGCCTTTGCGCCTTCCGGCAATGCGGTGCCGGCTTCGCCTTTGCTCACCAGGACTTCATCGCCGTTGAGCGGGCCCGCGCGCAGGGTCGAGATCAGCTCGTTCTGTTGCGGCAGCGTGACCCCTTCGCTCCATTGCGCCTTGAGCGCGCGCGCGGCACGCACCGCGGTCCATTCGTCTTCGGCGACGACCGCGAGGAAGTCCTTGACCCGGACCAACTTGACCCCGGGGAGCGATTTAACCGAAGTCTCGTCGACCGCGACGAGCTTGGCGCCGACCGCTGGCGGCCGGATCACGCGGCCGTGCAACATCCCCGGCACGGCAAAGTCATGCATGTAGATGTGACCCCCGGTGCACTTAGCCGGCACGTCGGGTCGGGGCAGCGGTTTGCCGACCAGCGTGTATGATCCCGGGCTCTTCAAGGGGGCCTTCGGGTCGAGCTTGAGATCGAAGTGCTTGCCGGCCAGAAGAGCCGCAAAGGTCATGCCGGCTCCGCCAGCCGCCGGTCTTATCATCCCGTCGGCGACGACGAGATCAGCGGCAGACGCGTTGAGGCGCTGGGCCGCAAGCTCGAGCAATGCCTTGCGTGCCGTCGCGGCCGCCTGGCGGATCTGCATGCCGCCGCGCGCAATGCCGGCCGAGCCGGAGGTGCGTCCCTGGTCAGGAGTAAGCGCAGTATCGCCCTCGACATACCTGATCTTCTCCAAGCCAATGCCGAGCTCCTCGGCCGCGATCTGCGGAATGGCGACCCTCAGCCCCTGGCCGAGATCGACCTTGCCGCAGAACAAGGTGACCGTCCCATCGGCGTTGATGGCGAGAAAGGCGTCGACCTCCTTGGGATCGACCATGCGCGCTTCCGCGCTGCCCTGTGCCAATGTTTTGTTGCTTAGCCCGGTGAATGCGAAGGCGACGGTGAGCGCGCCGCCGCGCAGAACCGCGCGGCGCGAGAAGCGAGACGATTGAGCAGTCGCGTTCATGTCAGCCTCCCTGTCCCGACGCGGCCATCACGGCGCGCAGGACCCGCACGTGCGTGCCGCAGCGGCAAAGATTTCCGTCGAGCGCCGAACGGATTTCCGCTTCCGTCGGCTTGGGCTTGCTCGCTAACAACGCGGCTGCGCTGATGATCATGCCGTTGGTGCAATAGCCGCATTGCGGCACCTGCTCCTTGATGAAAGCGGCCTGAACCGGATGCGGCGTTGCGGTCGAGCCGAGGCCCTCGAGCGTGGTGATCGACTTGCCCTGCACGTCCGCAATCGACGTCGAGCAAGACCGTACCGCCTGCCCATCGATCAGCACGCTGCAGGCGCCGCACTGCCCGAGGCCGCAGCCGAATTTGGCCGCCCTGAGGCCGAAGCCGCGCAACACGTAGAGCAAGGGCTGGTCGGGGTCGGATGAATTGACCGTCCGAGCAAACCCGTTCACCCGAATATTATAGCTGGGCATCGCACACTCCTCCGCGGTTGCGGGGCTCGCATTCTATCCACGGTCGGCATGCTTGTAACGAGTGGCCGCCATTCCAGTCGATCATGGCGCCTGCTCCTCATGGCGGATCACTCAGCCCCGATAAATTGGCGCTACGCGCACCCGTATTGCCAGTCTACTCGGCTGCGATATGGTTGGCGCGGATCACGTCGCCCCAAAGCTTGATCTCGCGCTTGAGCAATGCACTCGCGGCCTCGGGCGTTTGCTCATCTGGAGGATACGGATCCATGCCGCCCTCGGCAAAGGTCTTGTTCGCCTTCGGATCGGCGAGCGCAATGCGCAGCACGCGGTTGAGCTTGTCGACGATCGGACGCGGCGTGCCGGCGGGCACCAGCAGCATGTGCCAGAAATCGATCTCGAGCTTCTTGTAGCCAAGCTCACCCATGGTTGGCAGGTCAGGCAAGCCGGCGAACCGTTTCCTGCCGATGACCGCGTAGGCCTTGAGCCTGCCGCTGCGGACCAAGGGACCTGCGACCACAGCCGATATCGGGCCTATATCAACCTGGCCCGACAACAGATCGACAAGCGCCGGACCGGCGCCACGATAAGGGACCTGCGTGACCTTTACGCCAAGCTCCTGCATGACCAGCACGTCCGCCAGATGACCAAATGAGCCAACGCCGGGATGCCCAACCTTGATGCTTTGTCCGGGCTCTCTCATCCAGCGCAGGAGCTCGTTGAAATTGTTCGGCGGCAGGGTCGGGCGTGCTGCGAGAGTTATCGCGGCGGTATTGATGAGGCCGATCGTGACGAAATCCTTCTCGGCATCGAATGTGCGATTTGGATAAAGCGTCATGCCCGCTGCCAGCGAGTCCTGATGCAGCAGGATGGTGTAGCCGTCGGGCGCGGCATGGGCGGCCTTGCCGGCGGCGATCATGCCGCCGGCGCCGCCAACATTCTCTATTACGAGCGGCTGGCCCAGCGCTTGCTCCATGGGATGCTGGATGATGCGCGCGATCGCGTCGTCGGCGCCGCCGGGTGGGAAAGCCACCAGCATGGTGACGGGCCGGTCGGGATAGGTCTGCGCCGAAGCGCCGGTTGCCAGGATACATGCGCCGATCACCGACGCGGCGAGCGCGCGTGCAACATTCATGACGCTTCCTCCAGAGGCCGTTATGGTTGTTCGTTCGGGGCCGGCCGGTTGGGCTCCGAGCTGGCTCGGATATTCGCTCCTTTTCCGGACGTGCTGCAAGGCAGTTGCAAGGAGTGCGACGTCAAATACAGGGCAAAGCGGATTACCGCTGCGCGGAATGACGCGGAGGGGCCACTTGTGACACAGTACTGCCGGTGTACTGCCGGTCGCGTTATACAAAGGCGAAAAAGGGAGCAGCCATGGCCTCAATGCTGACACGCCGCAAGCTCGTGACGATGACGGCCGCGGGCGCCTCGGCGCTGGCAGCATCCTGTTTTCCTCGGCCCGCGCTCTCGCAACCGGTGAAGGTTCGCTACACCTTGTCGTGGCTGCCGACAGGTCAGTACGCCTTCATCTATGCGGCGCGACAACTCGGATTTTTCAAGCAGCGCGGCATCGATCTGGATATTTCCCGCGGGTTTGGCTCCCTCGCCGCGATTTAAGCGGTATCGACGGGTCAGTTCGATATCGGCGGTGCGCAGACCGGCGCAATCCTGCTCTCCGTCATCAAAGGGCAGAATCTGCGGATTGCCGCCACGCAAGGCTACGATGCGACGCTCGGGATCCTGGTGCCGGAAAAGAACCCGATCAGGACGCCCAAGGATCTCGAAGGGAGAAAGATAGGAGTCACGCCGACGAGTGCCGATACGCCGTTCCTTCCGGCCTATTGCCGTCTGGCGGGCGTAGATTTCGACAAGCTGCAAATAGTCCAGCTCGACAGCAAAATTCTCGAGCAGTCGGCGATGTCCGGCGTTGTCGATGCGATCCTGGTGACGGGGCTCAGCTCGATTCCGAATTTCGTTTCCGAAAACATCCCATTTCGAATGCTGCCTTATTCGCATGTCGGCTTGCAGTTCTATTGGCAGAACACCATCGTGACTTCCGCCTACCTGGAGAAGAACAAGGAACTGGTCGACAACGTCGTTGCCGGTATTCTGGAGGGGATCAAGTTCATGCTGCTCAACCCGCAGGAAGCCATGGAGCGACACCTCAAGGAGCACCAGGAGCTTGCGATCGGGAAGAACGGCAGGCTTTACGTCGAGCTCGGCCTCGGCCTGACAAGCGCCATCATGATGGCTCCCGAGTTAATCGAGCATGGGCTCGGCTACACCGATTTCGCGCAAATCGACAAGCAGGCACGTTTCGTCAAGCAATATGCGGCAGCGGCCGGCGATGGCGAGTTGCCGCAAGCGGACGCGTATTGCAGCAATGACGGCGCCGCCAGGGTCACATTGACCGCATCGGAATGGGAGCAGGTTCGCTCGAGCACCAGAAAGTACGCCGGGCTGCTGGGTACGGGATAGCACCGGCAGTCATCAAAGGAAGCCCGCGACGGCGTGCTGCGCCGGGCGAATTTCTCAGCGGATCTGTTCGGCTGACGACCCTACGGCACCGCTTTGATGCCAAGCGTCTTGGCGAGGGCGGCGATCTTGTCGCGCTGCTCCTGCACGCGGGCGGCGAATTCGGCAGGCCCGAGGACCGACATGATTTGACCGGTGGCGCCAAGTCGCTGGGCGATGATCGGGTCCTCGGCGACCTTCTGGAAATCCGCCGCAATGCTCTCGCGCAATTTGTCCGGCATGCCGCGCGAGCCGAACACCCCGCCGATGCTCCCGAACGTCAGCTCCGGGTAGCCGGCTTCCGCCGCGGTCGCAACGTCGGGCGCGCTCGGCGCGTGCTGGCGGCTGGTCACCGCCAGTATCTTGATGCGGCCGGCCTTGCTCAACGGCTGCACCACCGCAAGCGACGTCGAGAGAATCTGGATGCGGCTCTCGGCGAGGTCGTTCGGCGCCTGCATGATGTCGCGATAGGGCACCCTCACGACCTCCAGTCCCAGGCTCTTCATGAACCCGAACAACAAGAAGTCGGAAATACCTTGCGCCGCTGCGGCGTTGAGCTTTCCCGGCTGGGCGCGGGCCATGGCCACGAGCTGATCCATTGAGTCCACGTTCATCGATACCGGCGTCGAGATCGCCAGCACCACTTCCGACACGCTCGCGATCGGATTGAGGTCGCGTTTCGGGTCGAGGGGCAGCGTATCGTGCTGATAGGGGAGGACATTGAAGGTGCCGGCCGGCCCGAACCACATGGTGTGATCGTCATGCGCGCCGACAAAGGCATCGAGCGAGACAAGCCCGTCGCCGCCCGGACGATTCTCCACCACCACCGGCTTGCCCCAGCGCGTGGACAAACGGTCGGCAAACAGGCGCGCTGCGGTATCGCTGGCGCTGGCAGCGCCAAACGGCAGGATGAAGCGCACCGTTCGCGTGGGAAACGCCTGCTGCGCGGCAGTGCCGGCGATAAGCTGTAAGCTGGCCGCGAACGCCAGAGCGGTCAACCTAATGAGCCGGACCATCGAACATTCCTCCCAACGTGATCAAATTGCTGATCACAATAGCAGCATAGTGGCCCTAGGTGTTGCTTTCCGCATTTGACTGTCGTCATTAATACGCTCGCGGCAGGCGGACACGAAAGCGACCAGGACTTTCCCATCAGGCCGAGAAATCGAGCAACTCGCGTCATGACCGAGGGCCAGACACTGATAGCTCAAGCGCGATCGCTGCCGAGCGAGGTCGATCGCAAAGCCGGGAAGGACCTGAAGGGCTCCACCATCGGCTATGCGATGGACGGTTTCGACCTTCTGGTGCTCGGATTTTTGCTCGGGGAGCTCCCTTGAGCGTGAACGTGGGTTCTAGGCCGAGCGCGTCGTTTTCGGAGCGCGGTGAAGCTGCACAGCCTCGCGACTTGGGCCGACGTGCTGTGCGCGGATGCAGGTGCCGGGCTCCCCCCCGACGATCGTGCGGAGATCGAGCGCTTTCTGCTCGACCCGGTGGGCTGGTCCACGCAGCATGGTGGCCGCTCGAGCTTCCCGCCGCGATCGTGATCGCGGCTTCAGGAGAAGGTAGATGGACGAGCTTCTGGATTGGCTGCGCCAGCAAACCGTCAGCGTGCGGGTGTTCTCGCAATTCTGCGAGAAGGCTCTCGCTTTGCGCGCGAAGCAGCCGGAGCATGCCGCCATGGCGCGACTTCTGGCCACTCTCGCCGGCAATTTTTCCGACACCTATTTTGGCGAGCCGCTGCCGCTCGACGTTGCCGAGCGCGCGCTCGCCCGCCTGACCGAGCTCGTCGAAAAAGCCGTGCGGGCGCGCGCTGCCGGACTGCCGGAGCAGATCGCGCTTCTCAACGAGCTCGCCCTGTCCGAGCTGAGCTGACCCCGCTCACTCGTATGTAGGGGCGGGTCTCAAACCCACGCCGATCAGCCGCAGCTTGTCGGCTTGCGGGCGACAACGAGCTGCGGCCATGCGATTGCCGTGCCGCCGAGAAGCGTGATGAACTCGCGCCGCTGCATGTCCGCCCCAAGCTCAGGAAGCACTATTGTATCGGCAGAAGCTAAAACCCTGCCACCTGCTCGAGCGTCTTTCCCGCCTGTATTTGCGCGCGGTGCGTTGCTTCGAGCCGCGTCACGGATTCCGGCGGCATCGCGATCTCCTTTGCGAACTCCGGACGCGCGCGCAGCTTCTCCAGCCACGCGCTGACATGCGGATGCAGCCGCGCCAACGGATAGCCGGCAAGCGAAAGCCTGTGCGCGTAGATGAACCAGGCAATGTCCAGCACGCTCAGAGTATCACCCATGAGATAAGGATGCTGCGCCAGCCGCTTGTCGAGGGCATCGAGCTCGGCGCGGAATTTCGTCGCCGATGCTCGCGCGCTCTCATCGGTGAAGCCTTCCCGGGCGGCGCGCTCCCAGAATGCGATCTGTGCCTCCTTGTCGCGATCCTTGGTGCCCCGCACGGTGCCCGAGCCGCTCGCGGCATAGCTCCTGAGCGCCTCGGCGGGCTTCGGCGGCCCGGGCGGCGCGAACACGAACCGGAAGCTTAGGGTGCGAAGGTCAAGATGGAGGTCGTCCTCGTGCTTGAGCAGGGCCGCGACCTCGTTCTCGTGCCCCGCCGGGATCAGCTTCGGCGTCGGAAACGTTTTTTCCAGATATTGGATGATGTCGTTGCTCTCGATGTGCACCACGCCGTCGTGCACCAGCACTGGAACCAGCCCGCGCGGATTGATGCCGAGAAACCATGGGCGGAAGTTCTCGTTGGTGAAGAGGTCAACGAGATGCGATTCCCACTTGATGCCTTTGAGATTGAGGAAGATGCGCAGCTTCTGCGAGCAGGACGACCCCACGAAGTGCAGCACGTGAACGCCCTTCCAATCGAGCACCTCGCGGGTCTTGATGTCGCTGTCCACAAGCTGAACCATGTCTCCTCCTTGCGCCGTAGCGTTGCCCGCAAGCCGATCAGGTATCGGTCTCTCCGAAGGCAATTATATATCCTTACCTCACGATAAAACGTAATGGCCCTCTCGATGTCGTCCACCAGCAACTGCGGCGCGAACCATGTAATACGCGGATCGATTGCCATGACGCCTCCTTGCCTCAAACCCTGGATTTGTGCGATGACCGTTGCAGCTCTGTGTGGTACCGCCGTACATCGTTCCAACCCTGGCACCGCAACCCCAATCCTGGAGAGGAACATGACCCCCAGCGCCTGTGCTAAAGCGCCGGTCATTTTTGCGCTGACGCTTGTTGCAATCCTTTCATCCTCGGCGTTTGCTGCCGATCAGATCCCGAGCATGAAGGGCAAGTGGGTGGGAAAGACCCACAGCATTGTGGCTGGCAGCGGCGGCCATTGGCCGACAAGCAAAGGAACGTTCGAGAAGCCCGGGCTGTTCGAGAAAGACCTTGTGATCGAGGTGACGGGGCAGGAGGATCGTCGGTTCTGGGGCATCCAGACCATTTCCGGCAACGGGGAGAGCACCCAAGAGCCGATGATCGGCGAGTTGACGGGCAGGGACAACAGAACTGTCGTCATCGTCGATACTGACGGCTATTTGAATGGTCAGCTCGTCGACGAGAACATGCTTTCTTTTTGCTACACGCAGGCCGGCGGCAGGACGCAGTCCAGCGTCGTAAGCTGCACCGAGCTCAAACGGGCGCGCTGAGCTGTACAAATTTATTCGATCACCTTGTCGGCACGATAACCTATCCGAGCAGGCTTGAACGTCTGCGCGCGCCCGCCGCGAACGGCCAAGCGATCGCCGCAGCGCCGAGCAGGGTCGTAAACGCGCGCCGTTTCATGGGCTCTGGCATGCGCCCATGGTCATTCCTCGAACTGGAGCTCGCTGATGACCGCCGTGGCCCTCGCCTTGCATATCCTCGGTGCCGTCATCTGGGTCGGCGGCATGTTTGCGATCTATGTCTGTCTGCGCCCCGCGCTCGGCACGCTCGATCCGCCGCAACGCCTGCGGCTGATGCGGGTCACGTTCCAGAAATTCTTTCCTTGGGTGTGGGTGGCGATCCTGCTGCTGCTCGCCAGCGGCTACTGGATGCTGTTCGCGGTGTTTGGCGGTTTTGCCGGTGCCGGCCTGCACATCCACCTGATGCAGATGATCGGCTGGCTGATGATTGCGCTGTTCGTCTGGCTGTTCCACGGACCGTGGCTGGCGCTCAAACGCGCCGTCGAGTCCGAGGACTGGCCGGGCGCGGGCGCCCGGCTCAGCCGTATCCGCCAGATCATCGCCGTCAACCTGCCGCTAGGCCTGCTCGTCGTTGTCATCGGCGCCAGTGGGCGGTACTGGGGCTGACGCTCATACGATGGCCAGGGCGCGTCATGTTGGTCGCAGACCCTCTGAAAGCGATGCCATAGCCGACGCCGCGGCACTTACACCTCCTGTCGAGAGGAGACATTCCCCGGTTCCTTGGGCCCCTTCCAGCGCTCATGCACATGTCCTACGGTTGCCACCGACACCCGTGAAGCGTCGAACCAACCGGAGGGCTCCATGAGAGCGAAGCAGATTGGCTTGCATTCCGCGGCTGTCGTGCTCGTGCTGGCCGCAATGGCCCCGCCGACTGCACGCGCAGAGGACGTGATCACCTTGCACCGGCTCTCGGCAGCGCTGGCATCCGAAGCCGTGGCCGAGGCGGTCGCGAGCTGCGCCAAGCAGGGTTACAAGGTGAGCGCGGCCATTCTCAATATGGACGGCTTGGCCCAGGCCGCGTTGCGCGGCGACGCTGCCACCAGTACCTCGTTCGATGCGGCCCAGGACAAGGCCTATACGGCGATCATGCTCGGGGCCACCCGCAATGAGGACAGCACCGGCGTCATCGCGGAGCGGATGGGCGCAAACCCGAATGCTGGCGGGCTCGTGAAGCTGCCGCACATTCTGCTGCTGCGAGGCGGCCTGCGCATCAAGGCCGGCAACGAGCCGATCGGCGCCATCGGCGTTGGTGGCGCGCCCGGTGGCAATCTGGACGAGGCTTGCGCCAAGGCCGGCATCGACAAGATCAGCGCCCGCCTGAAATAAGCCAATAGCAGCAGCTTGGCGGATGCGGCGGCAATCAGCGCGCTCGCAGCGGTCCGGCTTACCCCACTCATCCGACGTTGATGGTGCACACAGCCACTTCGTTTTGGTGCACAGAACCAGACCCGTGCACCATAGCAAACAAGATGCCTACGAAGCGTAATCGGCTTCCTCACGATCGAGAATGCGTTTGAGAGCGCAAAAGTGCCGTTCCGCCGGAGACGGTCCGTTGTAGAAACGGGCGCCGCCGATATCCTTCTTGGTCTTCTCCACTACGGCCTCGGGGAGCTGCTTCAGACGTTGACCGGTCCACATAGCGTAAATTTGTACCTGCGCTGCGCGCTCGAGGTAATAGAGCCGGTTGTATGCATCGGCTACCGATTGACCTACCGTCGCAATGCCGTGGTTGGCCATGAACAGCACCGTTTTGTTGCCGAGGACGCTGGCAAGGCGCTCACCTTCCTCGGGATCAAGGGCTGGGCCAGTGTAATTGTCGTCATACGCGATCAATTCCATCATGCCGACTTCCGTTTGGCCGATCTCCTTAATGCGGGGATCTTCGAGACGGGTGAGCGCACTCGCAAAAGGCATATGCGTGTGGAACACGACTTTAGCCTGCGGCAGCGCCCTATGAATTGGTGCGTGAATGCAATAGCAGGATCGCTCGACATCGCCAGCCCCGCGCTTCACCTCGCCATCGTTGATACCCACCTCCATGAACGAAGAGGCCTTGACCTCCGACCAGTGCATGCCAAAGGGAATCTGGTAGTAGCAGTCGGGTTTGCCAGGGACCACCTGGGTCAGGTGATTGAAGATTCCCTCGTTTAGGCCGTGCATGACGGCTAGTCGATGCGCGGCTGCAAGATCGACGCGCGCTTCCCACTCTCCGGCGCTGCATTCATCGCTACTTATGCGTGAGACCTGGAATTGCATGACCAATCTCCTTGCTAACGTCGATTATCTCTTACCTGCCGCTCCCCGCGTCATCGATGATGGTGTACAGCGCGCGCGTCGCAAGCGAGCGGGCGGCTGCCGCGCTGCCAAGCGTGCGATGAATTCTCGCTGTCGGATGTGGATTGACATGCGACCGCTCCATCGGGGTCATACCCATGCAATGGAGGGGGACGATAGCACGCTTTAAGTGCGCGGTCTGGGGTTCATGCCTGCCCGCACATTGGACGAAGCTCACGCAACGCTCAGCCCATCACTGCCGTCAGATCATTCGGCAGGGCTTGGCGCGGCAGGAGGAACCTTGGTCCGAGCAGCCCAAAGACCGGCGATTACCCGTGCCAGGCCGACGGCTCGAAGCGATGAATTCAGCGACGTGGCGATGTCGGAAAGAGTAGGTTGGGGAATGTAATCCCCTGATTGGTTCCATCCATCAAAGGCGCGGCATTGCGAGACACGGAATTCCGATCAGCCCAGCCGTCTTCGTCCAGGCTCGACCCGCCAAAGAACGAATGGACTTGCTCATCCGGATCCGTGAAGCGAGGCGTGCCATCGGAATTGACGCCGCTTTCGGGATCCATCGTGAATGCAGATGCGTGCGGTGCCGGCAGGAGCAGGGCCAACAGCGTCGCGGCCGCTAGCGAACAGATAAGGCGCATGTGACGGGCTCCGGTTGCGAGCGGTTCGCCGCGCGCTGCGGCGAATTACCCTTGATCGCTTTTGAATGTCGCCCCCGTAGCATTATTAGCTCATATCCAGCGATAGATCCGTTGCAGTCGAGCAACACTTGCGCAAAATCGTTCCGAATTTAGGTGGAGCGGTGACCTGATGACCGCTTTGAGTCACGGGCGGCGGTGCAGACACCGGGATCGAGGCTGCTTACGGGTGGCAGCTTCGGAGGCAAATCCCGCTCTCGCCGGGCCCCCGTGAACATGGTAAGATACAAGGCTGATCAGGGACTTGCGATGAGCGCACAGCTGCAAGCCATCGATGGGGCGCCCGCCATCGCCGCTGCCATGCGCGACCTCGGATTGCGCGCGCGGGGGGCCGCACGCGTGCTTGCGCTTGCGCCGACGCAGCAGAAGGACGATGCGCTTTCCGCGATGGCGGATGAGATCCGCGCGCGCAGCGCCGACATTCTCGCCGCCAATGCTGCCGATGTCGCGGAAGCCAAGGGGACGGGTGCAACCGCTGCCTTTCTCGATCGCCTGGCGCTCGATGAAAAGCGCGTTGCCGCCATGGCGACGGGGTTCGACGTGGTGCGCGCCCTCGCCGACCCCGTCGGGTCAGTCACGGAGCACTGGACGCGGCCGAACGGCATGAGCATCGAGCGCGTGCGTGTGCCCCTCGGGGTTGTCGGCCTCATTTACGAAAGCCGCCCCAACGTCACTGCCGATGCCGCCGCGCTTTGCCTCAAGGCCGGCAATGCCGCCATCCTGCGCGGAGGCTCGGAGAGCCACCGCTCCAACCGCGCGATCCACGCTGCATTGCTCGCCGGTTTGCGCCAAGCGGGATTGCCCGAGCCTGCCGTCTCGCTGGTGCCGACGCGCGAGCGCGCCGCGGTCGGGATGATGCTCGCGGGCCTCGATGGCGCAATCGATGTGATCGTGCCGCGCGGAGGCAAGGACCTGGTCGCGCGCGTGCAGCAGCAGGCACGTGTGCCGGTGTTTGCCCACCTGGAGGGCATCTGCCACGTGTTTGTGGAGCGCACCGCCAAGCTGGATATGGCGAAGTCCATCGTGCTCAATGCCAAGCTGCGGCGCACGGGCGTGTGCGGGGCGGCAGAGACGCTGCTTGTGGATGCGGCCGCCGCGCAATCGCATCTCGAGCCGCTCGTAAAGATGCTGCTCGAATCCGGCTGCGAGGTGCGCGGCGATCCGGCAACGCGCGCGGTGGATGCGCGGGTGAAGCCGGCCAGGGAAGAGGATTGGTCGACCGAATATCTCGACGCGATCATCTCGGCGAAAGTGGTCTCAGGCGTGGACGAAGCCATCGCCCATATCGAGCGCTATGGCTCGCACCACACCGATTCGATCATCACCGAGGACCAGGCCCGCGCGGAAAGATTCCTGCGCGAGGTCGATTCCGCCATCGTGCTGCACAATGCCTCGACCCAATTCGCCGACGGCGGCGAGTTCGGTTTCGGCGCCGAGATCGGGATTGCGACCGGCCGCTTTCATGCGCGCGGCCCCGTGGGCGTCGATCAGCTCACTACCTTCAAGTATCGCGTGCGCGGCAGCGGGCAGACCAGGCCGTGAACGATAGTACAGCGTGTACCCGTATTTTTCTGATCCACGGCATACCGCGCGCTCGGCGCGCCCCCTCCCCAATTGTGGGGGAGGTGGAGGGGTCGGGGGCGGGGGTCGTGAGAAATGGCCGTTAACGTTGCGAAACGCGCCACCCCCCTCCCACAAGGGAAGAGGGAGCAGACCGAGCCCGCCGCACGGCTGAGTACACATGACCTGAAGGCCCCGATCGCCCGCCGCGGGCGCGGCAGCATCCGTCTGCCCGCGCACAGCCGCGGCATGCGCATCGGCCTCTTCGGCGGCACCTTCGATCCGCCCCATGGCGCGCATCTCGCTGCCTGCCTGATCGCCATGAAGCGGCTTCGCCTCGACCGCGTCTGGTGGCTGGTCACCCCGGGCAACCCGCTCAAGGACACTCGCGGCCTTGCTCCCTTGGAGGCGCGCATCGAGGCTGCGCGCAAGCTCGCGCACCATCCCCGCATTGCGGTGCTCGGGCTCGAGGCGGACATCGGCACCCGTTACACCTATGAGACCATTGCCTATCTGCGCCAGCACTGCCCCGGCGTTCACTTCGT
Organism: uncultured Alphaproteobacteria bacterium; assembly: GCA_963841705.1. GTDB lineage: Bacteria > Pseudomonadota > Alphaproteobacteria > Rhizobiales > Xanthobacteraceae > VAZQ01. The sequence goes on along the minus strand of CAWJDY010000033.1, from coordinate 198,605 downwards.
TTGGATCATGGGCGCCGACAACCTGCGCAGCTTCCATCGCTGGCAGAAATGGCGGGGCATCGCTGAGCTCGTTCCCATCGCCGTGATCGACCGGCTGGGGCCCAGTCTTTATGCCAGCGCCAGCGCCGCCGGACAGTTCCTCGCGCGCTCGCGCATCCCGGAACGCGCGGCGAAATCGCTGCTCCGCCGCAAGCCGCCGGCATGGGTCTATCTGCACGGGCTGAAGTCGCCGCTCTCTTCCACCGCCTTGCGCACTGCCCGCGTCGGCCTGCAACGCACACGCCCGGCGGCTTCGTAGGGGAGCGACCCAATGGGTCGCCCTGCCGCGTTCGCCATCGTAGTTGCCAATCTGTCACACATTCGGACTACCGCAACACTGCCGGATTGAAAGGGTTAGGCCAGCATGCCTATTTTAATCGCCGCTCCCGCATGCGCGGGAGCAGCGATGCAGCGAAAGGAAAGGAACCCTGCCAACACATGGACTTGCTCGGCATGGCGCGAACCGCGCCGCCGAATCAATCTCCCGGCCGCGACCTGCCGCCGAGGAGGTTCTCCGCTTGGTCCTCGCGAGCCTCGATGACATGAAGGCCGAGGACATCCTCCCCATCGATCTCTTTGGCAAGACCACGATCGCCGACGCCATGGTGATAGCCTCGGGCCGCTCGCAACGTCATGTCGGCTCGGTGGCGGATCGCGTGCTCAAGGATCTCGCCAAGGCCGGAGTGCCGGATGCGAAGGTCGAAGGCATGCCGCACTGCGACTGGGTGCTGATCGACGCGGGCGACGTCATCGTCCATGTGTTTCGCCCCGAGGTGCGCGCCTTCTACAATCTCGAGAAGATGTGGGCGCCCGCATCCCCGCACGGCCCTCGCCTGAGCTGACGCCTGATGCCTCCCCCATCGGGGGAGGTCGACCGCCGGAGCGTAGCGACCGGCGGTCGGGTGGGGGGTTGACACGAGCTTCTGACATGCATGGCCCGGCCATGCGGAGGTTTGTCCGCGTTTGCCTCCGCCCCCGCTTGAGCCCGCGCACCGTCCATGTCTATCGTGAGCGATGCGGATCGTGGTCGCTGCCGTCGGCCGGCTCAAGCAAGGCCCCGAGCGCGAGCTCGCGGCGCGCTATCACAAGCTTGCGACCACCGCCGGGCGGGCCGCCGGTATCAGCGGGTTCGACGTCGTCGAGATCAGGGAAAGCCGTGCGAGCGATCCTGCACGCCGTATGATCGAGGAATTGATCGCGATCGCCAACGTGATTCCCGATGATGCGGTGATGGTGATCCTGGACGCGCGCGGCGAGAGCGTGAGCAGCCCCTCCTTTGCCGGGCATTTGCAGGGCTGGCGTGCCGACAATAAAGCTGCGGTCGCGTTCATCGTCGGCGGTCACGACGGGCTCGCACCAAGCCTGCGCGACAAGGCGGCGCTGGCGATTGCCTTCGGCGCCGCCACATGGCCGCATCAGCTTGCCCGCATCATGCTCATGGAGCAGATCTACCGTGCCATCACCATCCTCTCCGGCCACCCCTATCACCGGTCTTAGTCTTAATACCGCAGCAATCCTGCTGCCTATTGCGGCAGTGGACCGGTTCTTGCACAGAACGGATTGATGCGCCCGCTCACGTCAGCCTGTCCGGTTCTGGGCCGCATGCTCGCGGCGACATTCGCCATGTTGGCGATCGGGGCGATCGCGGCTTCCGCCCAGGCGCCGCTCTCGCTTGATCCCTTCGCGCCGCAAAACAGACCCGCGCCGCCCGCGAGCCTCGACAACCTCAAGCAACGCGACAAGGAGCTCGAGGCGTTGCGCGCCGAGCAACGCAAGACCCTGGAGAATGAGGCGAAGCTCAAGCGCGAGATCGAGCTCATGGGCGACGATCGGCGCAAGCTCAACCAGCAGATCCTGGAGACGACGGCGCGCGTTGCGGCGGTCGAGGATCGGATCGCAAAGACTCAGGCGCGCATCGAGCCGCTCGATGAGCGCGAGGAGGCGCTGCGCGCTTCCTTGCAGCAGCGCCGCAACCTCATCTCCGAGCTGCTCGCTGCGTTGCAGCGCATCGGCCGCGAAGCGCCACCCGCGCTTCTCGTCCGCGCTGAGGACGCCCTGCAATCCGTGCGCTCCGCCATGGTTCTGGGCGCAGTGCTGCCGGAAGTGCGCCAGCAGGCCGAGATTCTTTCCGCCGATCTTGCCGAGCTCGTGCGTCTGCGCAAGGAGATCGCGCAGGAGCGGGACAAGCTCGCGCGCGACCTCTTCGTGCTCGCCGATGAACGCCAGCGTCTCTCCGCGCTGATCGAGGAACGGCAGAAGCGCCAGGGCGAGGCGGAGCAGGCGCTCAGCAGCGCGCGCGAGCAAGCCCACCAGCTTGCGCGCCAAGCGGGAAGCCTCAATCAGCTCATCGCCGAGATCGAGCAGACCCTCGATGCGGCTGGGCGGGCGAAGCGCGCAGTGGCCCGCGCCAGCGAGGATAGGAAGTCGCTCGATGGGCGACCCGATCTCGCCGCGCTGAACGATCCCGGGCGCTTAACGCCTGCGGTTGCCTTCGCTGCGGCTAAAGGTCTCCTGCCGCTCCCGGTGAATGGGGTGAAAATCAAGGAGTTCGGGGCGCCCGATGGCCACGGCGGCACGGAAAAAGGCCTCACCCTTGGGGCTCGGCCTGGCAGCCAGATCACAGCTCCGTGCGATTGCTGGGTGGTTTATGCGGGGCCTTTCCGCAATTATGGCCAACTCTTGATCCTTAATGCCGGCGGCGGTTATCATGTGTTGCTCGCTGGGATGGAGCGGATATCCGTCGACCTGGGGCAGTTCGTAGTGACGGGGGAGCCGGTTGCGGTGATGGGCGGCGGAGACCCATCGGCCGGAGCACCGGCGGGCGACGACAGTCAGCCCGTACTATACGTCGAATTCCGCAAGGACGGGGTACCCGTCGATTCAGGCCCATGGTGGGCCGCAACGCAAGGCCAGAAGGTTCGCGGATGATGCGCAAGACTTCTCTTATCCTCCTCGGCGCGGCGGCAGGTGTCGCCATCACGCTGGTGACCACTCAGCCCCGGCTTCTGCTGGAGGGCGCACGCGCGCAAGCGGCGGCCCCCGATACCTATCGGCAGCTCAGCCTGTTCGGCGATGTGTTCGAACGGGTGCGCGCCGACTACGTCGAGAAACCCGATGACGGCAAGCTCATCGAATTGGCGATCAACGGTATGCTTGCCGGGCTCGACCCGCATTCGAGCTACATGGATTCCAAGAGCTTCCGCGACATGCAGGTGCAGACCCGCGGCGAGTTCGGCGGGCTCGGCATCGAGGTCACCATGGAGGAGGGGCTGATCAAGGTGGTGGCGCCCATCGATGAGACGCCGGCGGCCAAGGCCGGGGTCATGGCCAATGACATTATCACCCACCTCGACGACGAGCCGGTGCAGGGGCTCACCCTGAACCAGGCGGTCGAGAAAATGCGCGGGCCCGTGAACACCAAGATCAAGCTGAAGATCATGCGCAAGGGGATGGACAAGCCGCTCGAGGTCTCGATCACCCGCGACATCATCCGGGTGCGCTCCGTGCGTTCGCACCTGGAAGGTGATGACGTGGGCTTCATCCGCGTCACCCAGTTCAACGAGCAGACCACGGACGGCCTCAAGAAGGCGATCGCCGATCTCACCGCGCAGTCCGGCGAGAAGCTGAAGGGCTTCGTCATCGACCTGCGCAACAATCCGGGCGGTCTCCTCGATCAGGCGATCTCCGTCTCGGATGCATTCCTGGAGAAGGGCGAGATCGTCTCGACGCGCGGTCGCAATGCCGAGGAGACGCAGCGGTTCAATGCCCGTGCCGGCGATCTGAGCAAGGGCAAGCCGCTTATCGTGATGATCAACGGCGGCTCGGCGTCGGCTTCCGAGATCGTCGCCGGCGCGCTGCAGGATCACCGGCGCGCGACCCTGATCGGCACGCGCTCCTTCGGCAAGGGGTCGGTGCAGACCATCATCCCGCTCGGCTCCGGCAACGGCGCCTTGCGGCTCACAACGGCGCGCTACTTCACCCCGTCCGGCCGCTCGATCCAGGCCAAGGGCATCTCGCCCGACATCGAGATCCTCCAGGACGTGCCGGAGGAGCTCAAGGCGCGCACCGATACGCGCGGCGAGGCCTCGCTGCGCGGGCATCTCAAGGCGGAGGGCGACGAGCAGACTGGCTCGCAGTCCTACATCCCGCCTGACCCGAAGGACGACAAGGCGCTCCACTCCGCGCTCGACCTCATCCGCGGGATCACCAAGAACTCGGCCTATCCGCCGAACCCGAAAACGTCGGTTCCGAACTGACGTTCAGCTCAAGGCTGCGCAGGCGGGGCGGCCAAGTGCCGCCCCGCTTTTTTTGTATTTTTGCGATTTTTCGTGCAAGTGCCTGATCGCGTAAACAAAAACTTTACAAGCATGGTAAACAATTTCCCCTTGTCGATCGTGAAATGTAGTATGTGACTATTCATAGGAATAGTCACATGAGCAACACGGCGATCGAGGTCATCACGTCAGTGCAGCGCCGCCGGCGCTGGAGCACAGGCGAGAAGGAGCGGCTGGTATCAGCGGCGCTGGAGCCCGGTGCCAGCGTCTCTGCGGTAGCGCGCGCGGCCGAATTCATCCGAGCCAGCTGTATGGATGGCGGCGTCAGCTGTGTCCGCGACCGCAGCTGGCAGCGCAATTTGCGGCGGTGCAACTTGCGGCAGATCCGGGCTCTGCTAGCCAACCGGGCACTGGCATGATCGAGGTGGAATTTGCGGGCGGGTCGCGGATGCGCATCACCGGCGCGGTCGACGCCGCGACAGTGGCCGCGGCGGTTGCTGCGGTGGCGAACGGCGGGCGGGCGCGATGATTCAGTCCCGAGCGGGGTGCAGGTATGGCTGGCAACCGGCCATACCGATATGCGCAAGGCTTCGATGGGTTGGCAGTGCTGGTGCAGGAGATGCTCAAGCGCAATCCGCACAATGGTCATCTGTACGTATTCCGCGGCCGGCGTGGTGGATTGATCAAGGTGCTGTGGCACGATGGCCAGGGTATGTGCCTGTTCGCCAAGCGACTGAGCGAGGGCGGTTTGTGTGGCCGTCGACGGTTCCGCAAGCGGACGCGGACAGAACCGTGACGATCACGCCGGCGCAGCTCGGATATTTGCTCGAAGGGATTGATTGGCGACTGCCGCAGCACACCTGGCGTCCGCAAGTAGCGGGCTGAGAGCAAAGTCTGTTTCTCTGATTTGATTCTCTGGTTCTCTGATTCCCTGGCGTAATTCACAAGCAAATTGATCGCCGCGATTCACAAGCGATTGTTTTATGTTCCTGTGCGGCATGGCACCGAGCGCCGATTCGCTTCCGACCGATCTCGCCAGCGCGCACGCGATGATCATTGCGACACGCGAGGCGCTGCTCGCCGCGGAAGCGCGTGCCAGCGCTGCCGAGAGCGAGGCGCAGCACCGGGCGCTGCTCATCGAGAAGCTCAAATATACCATCGCCAAGCTGCGCCACGATAAGTTTGGCAATCCTCGAGCGGGGCGCGATCCTGGAACAACTCGAGCTGGCGCTGGCGGAGATGGAAGAAGATGCCGCGCAGGCGGAAACGGCGGCGCAGATGGCTGCTGCAGCGGCCAAGATCGAGTGCGCAGCTTCGAGCGGCGCAAGCCGGCGCGCCGGCCGCTGCCTGAGCATCTGCCGCGCGAGCGCATCGTCTATCCCGCACCCGCGCTTTGTCCGTGTTGCGGTGGGGCTTTGCACAAGATCGGCGAGGACGTCACCGAGACGCTGGAGCTCATCCCACGCCAGTGGAAGGTGATCCAGCACGTGCGCGAGAAGTTCTCCTGCCGCTCCTGCGAAAGCGTCACCCAGCCGCCGGCGCCATCGCATCCGATCTCGCGCGGCCGTGCCGGCCCGATGCTGCTCGCGCACGTGTTGTTCGCAAAGTATTGCCTGCACCTGCCGCTCAATCGCCAGAGCGCGACCTACGCGCGCGAAAGCATCGAGCTCGACGTCTCGACGCTGGCCGACTGGGTCGGCGCCTGTGCGGCAACGCTGATGCCGATCGTCGTGGCGATCCGCGCGCACGTGTTTGCGGCCGAGCGCATCCATGCCGATGACACCACCGTGCCGGTGCTGGCCAAGGGCAAGACCCGCATCGGCCGGCTCTGGACCTATGTGCGCGACGACCGGCCGTTCGGCGGGCGGCCGCCCCAGCAGCGGCATTCTTCTACTCGCCCGACCGAAGCAGCAAGCATCCCGAGCAACATCTGGCCAACTACGCCGGCCTGATGCAGGCGGATGCTTATGCCGGCTTCAATAAGCTCTACCATCCTTCTCGCAAGCCAGGAGCGATCATCGAGGCCGCGTGCTGGGCGCATGCGCGGCGCAAGTTCTTCGACTTGGCGCGATTGCAAAAGGCACCTATCGCCATTGAAGCGGTCAAGCGCATCGATGCGCTATTCGCGATCGAGCGCGAGATCAACGGCAAGACGCCCTTGGAGCGTGTGCGCGTGCGCAACGAGCACAGCCGGCCTCTCGTAAACGATTTGGAGACTTGGCTGCGCGAGCAGCGTCGAAAGCTCTCATCGAAGAGCGATACCGCCAAGGCGATCAATTACAGCCTCCAGCGGTGGCCAGCGCTCACCCGCTTCCTCAATGACGGCGGCTGTGCATGTCCAACAATGCCGCCGAGCGGACGCTGCGCTGCGTCGCGGTCGGCGCCGCAACTGGACCTTCGCCGGCTCAGACGAAGGCGCCACCGCGCCGCCGCCATGTACACGTTGATCGAGACCGCCAAACTCAACGATATCGATCCGCAAGCCTGGCTTGCCGATGTACTCGCCCGCGTGCACGATCATGCCGCAAAGCGGATCAACGAGCTGCTGCCATGGAATTGGCGCCCGCCGCCCCGCTCGTTGAAGCTGCCGATCCTCCAACCCAACACCGCACATCGACAACCTGTAACGCGGGCGGTGCGGCGCCTGTCGCGCCGCTCTCGTCCGCCTTACCCCGTGGCCTTCACCGAGCGTGAGACTTTAAGGATTTTGCCTGCTAGATCTGCGCGCCGAGGCTCAACTCTCGATTCGCGAGTATTTGCATGACGCGAGCACACCCATGGTGATTGACGAGTTCAACGCTCCTCTGGGTCAGCAGAGATTGCCACCACAGCGGGAAGCACGAAACTGATGGCGTCATTCGAGTCATTGCCCTATCGGCCCTGCGCCGGTCTCGCTGTGTTCAATCGGGCAGGCCGTGTTTTCATCGGGCGGCGCATCGACGGGCCCGAGCACGTCGACAACATCCACGTCTGGCAGATGCCGCAGGGAGGCATCGATCCGGGCGAGGATCCGTGGCCTGCGGCGCTGCGCGAGCTCTACGAGGAGACCAACATCCGCTCAATCGAGAAGCTGGGCGAGATCAAGGAATGGCTCATCTACGACATTCCGCGCGAGATCATCGGCCAGGCCTGGGGCGGCAAATATCGCGGGCAGAAGCAGAAATGGTATGCGCTTCGTTTCACAGGCGACGATAGTGAAATCGACATTGCGCATCCCGCCGGCGGGCATGACCCCGAATTCGTGGAATGGCGGTGGGAGCCGCCGGCCAACCTTCCGGCCATGGTCGTGCCGTTCAAGCGCGCGGTCTACGAACGGGTGGTGCAGCAATTCTCCCGTTTCACTCCGTCGCGCTGACTCGCGGTCGCTCGAGTTTCGTAGGGTGGGTTAGCGATCGAGCCGGCTGGAGCCGGCTCGATGGCGTAACCCACCGCCGCCGGCCTGAAGATGCGCCCTGCATGTGGTGGGTTACGCGGCAGAACTCTGCTGCGTGCAGGCGAGTTCTGCCGCTAACCCACCCTACTCTCTACTCTAGGAAGCAAGCGCTGCCTGCAGCGTGCGCAGCTGCTGGAGCCGCCGCGTGAGCTTGTCCTGCTGCCACCCATCGGTGCTGTCGGCGACGTCCTCTTCCGTATCCTTGATCACGCCCGCAAGCGCTGCTGCATCGAACTCCTCGATCGGCACCGCGGTATCGGCGAGCACGGTCAACCCGTTCGCGCCAACCTCGGCAAATCCGCCGTTGATCACAATGCGCATCGGAGGCTCCCCGTCGCGATGGATCACGAGAATTCCCGGCCGCAAGGTTGTGACCAGCGGCGCGTGCCCATCGAGCACGCCGAAGTCGCCTTCGATGCCGGGGACATCGACTTGCGACACGTCGCTGCTGATGAGCAGCCTCTCCGGCGAGACGAGGTCGAAACGCATGTCAGGGGTCAGGGATCAGTTATCAGTTATCAGTTTCAGTTATCAGTCGTCACTTTTCATGCATAAGCATCAGTTATCAGCCGCAGTTATCAGATCGAGATCTTTTCTCTCGGACACCTGATGCCTGACAACTGATAACTGATACCTGCCAGCTACGCTGCCTCTGCCGCCAATCGTTTGCCCTTCTCCACAGCCTGCTCGATGGTGCCGACCATGTAGAAGGCTGCTTCCGGCAGGTAGTCATACTTGCCTTCGCACAGCCCCTGGAAGCCGCGAATGGTGTCTGCCAGCTCGACGAACACCCCCGGCGCGCCGGTGAAGACTTCGGCGACGTGGAAGGGCTGCGAGAGGAAGCGCTCGATCTTGCGCGCGCGGGCAACCGTGAGCTTGTCCTCCTCCGAGAGCTCGTCCATGCCGAGAATGGCGATGATGTCCTGGAGCGCCTTGTAGCGCTGCAGGATCTGCTGCACCTGGCGCGCGACGTTGTAGTGCTCCTCGCCCACGATCATTGGCGAGAGCATGCGCGAGGTGGAATCGAGGGGATCGACGGCCGGATAAATGCCCTTCTCCGCGATTGTGCGCGAGAGCACGCTCGTCGCGTCGAGGTGAGCAAACGAGGTCGCCGGCGCGGGATCAGTAAGGTCGTCCGCCGGGACATAGATGGCCTGGACGGATGTGACCGAGCCCTTGGTCGTGGTGGTGATGCGCTCCTGCAGCGCGCCCATGTCGGTTGCGAGCGTAGGCTGATAGCCCACCGCCGAGGGAATGCGCCCGAGCAGCGCGGACATCTCGGAGCCCGCCTGGGTGAAGCGGAAGATGTTGTCCACGAAGAACAGCACGTCCTGGCCCTGGTCGCGGAAATATTCCGCAACGGTGAGCCCGGAAAGACCGACTCGCGCGCGGGCGCCGGGGGGCTCGTTCATCTGACCATAGACCAGCGCGCATTTGGAGCCCGCGGCCGAGCCGTTGTTCTTGTGCGGGTCCTTGTTGACTCCGGATTCGATCATCTCGTGATAAAGGTCGTTGCCCTCGCGCGTGCGCTCGCCCACGCCGGCGAATACCGAGTAGCCACCGTGCGCCTTGGCGACGTTGTTGATGAGCTCCATGATGATGACGGTCTTGCCCACGCCGGCGCCGCCAAAGAGACCGATCTTTCCGCCCTTGGCGTAGGGCGCGAGCAGATCGACGACCTTGATGCCGGTGATCAGGATCTCAGATTCGGTGGACTGCTCGGTGAAGGGAGGTGCATCCTGGTGGATGGCGCGGGTCTCCGTATGGGGTACTGGGCCCGCCTCATCCACGGGCTCGCCGACCACGTTGATGATGCGACCGAGCGTGCCGTCGCCCACGGGGACCGCGATCGGCCCGCCGGTATCCGTTACCTCCTGGCCGCGCACGAGCCCTTCGCTGGTGTCCATGGCGATTGTGCGCACGGTCGATTCGCCGAGATGCTGAGCGACCTCCAGCACGAGGCGGTTGCCTTGGTTGCGCGTCTCCAGCGCGTTGAGAATGGGAGGCAGGTGACCTTCGAACTGCACGTCGACGACGGCGCCGATCACCTGCGTGATATGTCCGGTAGGATTGGCCATTAATAGTCCTCAGTTACCTCGAGTAGGAGAATGCTGTGATTTTGTATCGCCGCGCCACAAGCGCGGTCTGCTCCCTCTCCCCGTTCTGAACGGGGAGAGGGTCGGGGTGAGGGGCGGAGGCCCACTCGACGGGTGTGCCCCTCACCCTGACCCTCTCAGCCGAAGTCGGATATATCCGACTTCGGCCGATCACAATGACCGAACTCGGGTATACCCGAGTTCGGTTGCCCCAAGAGCGGGGAGAGGGAGCAACCGAGTTTGCGGGACCGTTGTGCATCAATCTCACTGAAACGCGATCACAGCGCCTCGGCGCCGGAGATGATCTCGATCAGCTCCTTGGTGATCATCGCCTGGCGGGTCCGGTTGTAGCTCAGCGTCTGCTTGCGGATCATGTCCCCGGCATTACGCGTGGCATTGTCCATCGCCGTCATTTGGGCGCCATAGAAGGAAGCTGCATTCTCGAGCAGCGCACGATAGATCTGCACCGCGAGATTGCGCGGCAGCAGCTCGGCCAGGATCTCGTCCTCGTCCGGCTCGTATTCGTAGGCAGCCGTTGCGGCGGGCTCGTTCTCGCCCGTGAGCTCCAGCGGGATGACCTGGTGCGCGGTTGGAATTTGCGCGATCACGGACTTGAAGCGCGAGAAGAACAGCGTGCACAAGTCGAAAGCATGCCGCTCGAGCAGACGAAGGATCTTGTCGGCGATGTCTTCCGCATGCTCGAAGGTGAGAGTACGCACGGCACGCAGCTCGACGTGCTCGATGATCTGTTTCTCGTACTGGCGGCGAAGCTGCTCGTAACCTTTGCGGCCCACGCAGAAGAACTTGACCTCCTTGCCATGGGCAATGAGCGTGTTGGCGCGTTCGCGGGCGAGCCGCACGATCGCCGAGTTGAAGGGCCCGCAGAGCCCACGCTCGGCGGTACACACCAGCAGCAGATGCGTGTTGTCCGCGCCGGTGCCTGCGAGAAGCCGCGGCGCGTCGCTGCGGTCGGCCACGGCACGGGCGATGTTGCCCAGGACCTTGCCCATCTGCTCGGCGTAAGGACGCGCGGCTTCTGCCGTCGCCTGCGCGCGGCGGAGCTTTGAGGCAGCGACCATCTGCATGGCCTTGGTGATCTTCTGGGTCGCTTTGGTCGCCGCAATGCGAACCCGCATGTCCTTGAGACTGGGCATGTCAGCTGGGTCAAGCGAAGGTGCGCGCGTAGTCGTCCACGACGGACTTGAGCCTGCCCGCAGTAGCGTCGTCGAGATCCCTGGTGTCGCGAATGGCATCGAGAATGCCGGGATGCTGGGTGCGCAGAACGCCCAGCAGGCCGTGCTCAAAAGCGCGCACCCGGTTCACCGGCAGAGGATCGAGATAGCCGTTGACCCCGGCGTAGATGACCACGACCTGCTCCTCCATCTTCAGCGGCGAGAACTGCGGCTGCTTGAGCAGCTCGGTGAGCCTGGCGCCGCGATTGAGGAGGCGCTGCGTGGTGGCATCGAGGTCGGAGCCGAACTGCGCGAACGCCGCCATCTCGCGATATTGCGCGAGCTCGCCCTTGATGCGTCCGGCGACCTTCTTCATCGCCTTGGTCTGCGCCGAGGAGCCTACGCGCGAAACCGAGAGGCCGACATTCACCGCGGGCCGGATACCCTGATAGAAAAGGTCCGTCTCCAGGAAGATCTGCCCGTCGGTGATCGAGATCACGTTGGTCGGGATGTAGGCCGAGACGTCGTTGGCCTGGGTCTCGATCACCGGGAGCGCGGTGAGCGAGCCGCCCTTGTGGGCGTCGTTCATTTTGGCGGCGCGTTCCAGCAGCCGCGAATGCAGATAAAAGACGTCGCCGGGATAGGCCTCGCGTCCGGGCGGGCGGCGCAGCAGCAGCGACATCTGGCGATAGGCGACGGCCTGCTTGGACAGATCGTCGTAGATGATGACCGCGTGCATGCCGTTGTCGCGGAAATATTCTCCCATGGTGCAGCCGGAAAACGGCGCAAGGAACTGCATCGGCGCGGGGTCGGAGGCGGTGGCCGCGACTATGATGGAATAGTCGAGCGCCCCGTTCTCCTCCAGGACCTTGGTGAACTGAACCACGGTCGAGCGCTTCTGTCCGACCGCGACATACACGCAGTAGAGCTTGATCTTCTCGTCGTCCGACGCGTTGAGCGGTTTCTGATTGAGGATGGTGTCGAGCGCGATCGCGGTCTTGCCGGTCTGCCGATCGCCGATGATGAGCTCGCGCTGCCCGCGCCCGATGGGAATGAGCGCGTCGATGGCCTTGAGACCGGTTGCCATCGGCTCGTTCACGGATTTGCGCGGAATGATGCCGGGCGCCTTCACATCGACCCGGCGCCGCTCGGTTGCATGAATCGGACCCTTGCCGTCGAGCGGATTACCAAGCGCGTCGACGACGCGGCCGAGCAGCCCTTTGCCCACCGGGGCGTCGACAATGGCCTGCGTGCGCTTGACGGTCTGGCCTTCCTTGATCTCGCGGTCGTTGCCGAAGATCACGATGCCGACATTGTCGGTCTCGAGATTGAGCGCCATGCCGCGCACGCCGTTCTCGAACTCGACCATCTCGCCGGCTTGCACGTTGTCGAGCCCATAGACGCGGGCAATGCCGTCGCCGACCGAGAGGACCTGTCCGACCTCGGAAACCTCCGCCTCGCGGCCGAAGTTCTTGATCTGCCCTTTGAGGATCGCCGAGATCTCGGCGGCGCGAATCTCCATCAGGAAACCTCTTTCATCGCATGCCTGATCAGATTGAGCTTGGTGCGCAGCGAGCTGTCGACCATCCGGGAGCCCAGCTTGACGATAAGCCCGCCGAGCAGGGATGGCTCGACTTTCACATCGACTTGAACCTGCTTGCCGGTGACCGCATGCAGGGCTTCTCTGATCGCGGTCAGGTGGCCCTCGCTCGGCTCCTGCGCGAGGCGCACTTCGGCGCTGACCTCGCCGCGATGGCGAGCAACCAGCTGCCGATAGGCCTTGATCATGTCGCGGACTGCGAACAGGCGCCGGTTGCCCGCGACGGTCAGCAGGAACTGCGCCGAGAGACCCTGCAGACCGGCAAAGTCAAGGACCGCGCGCAAGGCACGGACCTGCTCCTCGGCGCTGAATACCGGGCTGCGAATGAGACGCAGGAGATCCGGGTTGGCGGCAATGAGCGCTTCAAAGCGATCGAGATCCGCCGTGACGGCGTCAAGGGCATTCTGCTCGAGCGCAAGCTCGAACAGCGCGGTCGCGTAGCGGCCCGCCATGCCGGACACGTGTGTGGGTTCGCCTGCCACTTCTCTCGAAATCGTTCGGGTCGATTCCGCAGGCGCAGGCACCGCCGATCACGGGCGCCAAGCCCTTGAAATCAGATTGGGTTTCCAGTCTCGCGGCGGGCGATGGCGCGCCCTGAAATGCCACGAAAATCGCGCCGTGGCGTAACACAGCGTCAGGGGGGGCGCAACCTCGCGGCGCTGCCGAACGGGCTCCATAGCGGCTTCGCATCAAAGCGGTTGCGGAAAGCGAGGAAATGAGACGGACCATCTTCCCGGCGCCGCGATGATCCTTGCAGGTCTTACTCTCTCGCCGGCAGCCGGGCCCGGAAGCTCTATCGGACAGGGTCGCTCGCGTTATCTCTCATTTCGGCTCGAGGCAGAGACTCCCTTTGTCGGAGGAAACTCGACCGGATGGACAAGCCCCGGACCGAAGGACGTTCAGGCGGCTTCCGGCGCCGTCGAGAGAGCCTCGGCGGCATCCCACGGACGCCACCATGGCTTCAGCCCGAGATCGCGCGCAACAATCGCTGCCGCGATGTAGCCCGCGCCGCCCGAGATCGCACCACCCGGATGGGCGGGAGATCCTGCCATGTAGAGATTCTTGATCGGCGTGCGATAACCAAAATGGTTATACATCACCTGCTCGGCATTGAACGCCCCCATGAAAATGTCGCCGTTACGCATGTTCGGAAATTCCTGGGTGTACTCCTTGGCAGTATAGACGTATTTCCCAATCACGTTCTTCTTCGTCATGTTCGGGCAGTAGCGCGCCCATTTCTCCAGTATGCGATCCGAAAACTCCTCCTTGAAGCTCTCATTATCCCGGCCGGCGAGATCGGGGTTCAGCGGCATGACGTGCCAGGCATAGGTCGTATGCTTGCCCGGCGGCGCCTGAGTCGGATCAAGGAGGCTGAGCGGTCCGGCGCCGAACTGCACGAGGCTCGGCACGCGCCCGGCCTTCACATCCTCGAACGCGGAGAACAGATCCTGCATCGTCTCCGCACCGATGCTCCACTTGAGCGTGCGGTTGATGTTCGGGTCGAACCTCTCGGCCGCGAAGCGAGGGCTTTCCTCGAGCGCCAGATGCAGGCCGAATAGCGTCCAGCCCGTGTACTGGAATGAATCAAGCTTGCCGCAGAACGCGGCGGGCAACTGGCTTCGGCCGATTAGATCTTCGAACGTCTGATGCACATCGAGCGTGCTAGCCACAAAATGACGCGCCCGCACTGTTCGCCCGTCGCGCAGAACAATGCCGCTCGCCCGACCGCCCTCAAGCAGGACGCGTTCGATATCAACTTGAGGCTGATAGGTACCGCCCGCGGCGATAAAAGTCTCCATCAATCCGCGGGCCAGATTGAACGAGCCGCCCTGACATAGTTGGTAGCCGCTCTCCAGGTCGAAGGCACGGATGACCGAGCCCATCGGGCTGGTCTTTGACGTCGTGTCCGTCAGCCAAGTTCCGAACAGCGATACCTTGAACAGGAACAGCAGCTTGACGTGCTCGTTCTCGAATAGCTGCTCGACGACGTCGAGAGGCTGGCGCCGAGTGATCGCAAGGAAATCGCGGCCAATCGCCGTGCGCGCCAGCAGCCGTTCGCGTTCGGCCTTTGGCAGGGGCTCGCAATAGCGCTCCGAGAGCAACACGCGCCGGGTGATTTCCTCCGCCTTCTTGTTCCATTCGCGGAACGTCGCGGCGTCTTTCTTGGAAAATCGGGCGACGCTGGCGATTGTCTCGTCGAGGTTTCGCCCGAACACCAGCGCGCTACCGTCGCTGTGCGCTTGCCCGAACTCGTGGCGCGGGGTGATGTAGCTGACCTTGTCAGCGAGTTGCAGGTCTGTGAACCAGGGCGTCGCGCTGATGTGAAAGTGATTGATAGAATGCAGGTTGTGATAAAAGCCTGGCTTCGTGACTTCTTTAGTGCTGAGTCCACCGCCGTATTCGAGCCGCCGTTCCACCAGCAGGATGTTGAGGCCGGTCTTGGCCAAGTATGAGCCCAGGACCAAGCCGTGGTGGCCGGCGCCGATGATGACGCCGTCGTAGCTTCTTTCCAGGTTCTTTGCCATTGCTGTGCCCTAGAGTCCCTGAGGTCCTGCCCGCGTGCTCGTATACCCTTTGTTCAATTCCAACCTAGCGGCGCAGTGCAGACGCCGCGGCGCTTGCCGAGTTCTACGCTTCGGTGCGCGCCGAAGCATGAGCGATCTCCGGCATGGCATTAGTCTCCAGCTGTCGAACCTGGAGAAAGACCATGATCACCTGCATTATCCGATATCATATTGATCCGGCGAAGAAGGCCGAGTTCGAGCAATATGCTCGCAACTGGGGACAGGCAATCCCGCGTTGCGGCGCCGATCTCGTCGGCTACTTCGCGCCCTACGAGGGCTCGACGACACTCGCTTATGGCATCTACTCAGTCGAGAGCCTCGCCGCGTACGAACAGTATAGGACGCGGATTGCCGCCGACCCGCTCGGCCGCGAGAACTATGAATTTGTGAAGCGCGAGCGATTCCTGCTGCGCGAGGATCGCACGTTTCTCAAACTCGCATCCGCGCCGCACGCCCCGCCGAAACGATGACTGCGGTCACTTGTTATCGCTTCTGGAATGGGTCTTCACGGCGCGTATTCCGGCCGCTTGGGCGTAAAGACATCGAGATTGAGCACCGGCTCATCGCCGAGCACCTCGCCCCAATGGGTAACGTTCGAGGGAATGACGACTAGCCCGTCCGGTCCGATGTTGTGCGCTTCTTCCCCGATGTAAAAGCGCATGCGGCCGGAGATGATATAGGCGATCTGCTCGTGCGGAATGGCTGTGCGGCTTGGGCTCATGCCCCGGCATGAGCCGATGCAGCGCCACGGTTGCGCCGTTGCCGGAGAACGCCTTTTGCTCGACACCCTTGCGGATTTGCTTCCACTCCACGGCGTTCCAGTCGATTTTGTGAATGTCCACGCGAGGGGCCTCTTGTTTGGTAAGGGCCTTGTAGGGGCCGGTTTCAAACCCGCCCCTACGAAGTTATTTGGCGGCGCCGAGCAGCCCGGTGGGCCGGAAGAACAGGAACAAGAGCAGGATGGACAATGCGGCGACATTCTTGAATGCCGCGCCGAGAAATACAACGGCAAGGGCCTGCGCGACACCGAGGAGAATGCCGCCGACAAGCGCGCCTAGCGGCCTGCCAAACCCGCCGACGATGGCGGCGATGAACCCGCTGATCGCATAAGGATCGGCTGGGTGGGGCCGTTCCTCAAGCCCTGGGCCTTCGGCGCACCGCAAACGGCTTTGGGGCTTGACCAACGGCCCACCCAGCCGTGAGAGTTTGCCGTGTCATCAATGCCGCACTATGCCGCCGCCCCCAGGCTCAAGAACTTTTTTGGACTCGGTCCAAAAAAGTTCTTGACAAAGGGCGCCTCATATAAGCCCGGCCATGATCACATCGGGAAGCGCTGTAATTTCAGGCCGCGGCCACGCGGTGCGCCCGCTGTTCGGCGAGGCTCTTCAGCTTCGCCAGACCTTCTTCAAACTGGCTGCCGCACATTTTTTCGCAGTTCATGACGAGGCCCATGAGCTTGCCCATGAAAGGCACTTTGCCCGTCATTGCCCAGGTCACGTCCGTTGTGCCGCCCTTGACTGCAAACGTGAACTCGACGGTGTTTTGCGCTTTAATCGGCCTGATCATGTCCAGCTGCATGACCAGCCGCGATGGCGCGACTGCCTCCATGATCTCGATGCGGCCGGCGCCCACCTTGTTGTTGCCGTCCCACTCATAGATTGCGCCTTTGGCACTCGTGGCACCTTTGAAGGTTCGCTTCATCGCCGGGTCCTTCTCGAACGGCGACCAGGTGAGGAAATTGTGCCAATCGCTGACGAGCGGATAAATGGTCTCGGGCGAAGCTTTAATGGAGATGGAGCGCTGCACGTGGAATGTGTTGGGCTTGCTCGCGGCGAAGGCGAGCACGGCCGCAACGAGAACAAGGATTACGATGGCAACTGTCATCAGCATCTGTCGATACTCCATATTGGTGTGACATCGGACGATAGCAAAACCGGCAACCGCGGCTTTGGCGTGACGGCGAAAGGGCGAAAGGGCGTCAAGTCTCGAAGCGACCCATCCTACGGCCGGACTTGCAATTCCTCTACTACCGTCACGTGCCGGTCTTCGACATGGCTGGGGAGCAGAGCGACAATATGCTTTCGCAAATGCAAAATCTCACGGTCTTCAGCAGGCCAGACGCGGACGAATATCTCGCCATTCGATTCGCATAGCTCAAAATCGGCGATCGCGCCGGCTCCCATCATGATTGCCAATACACCCGCCGTCGCATTTTTCTCGTTCATTATCAATCCACTCCCTCAAGTTTCATCCGGGAAAGCGCAGAGATCAGTCTGTGGTCGATGACGGTGGAGCTTTCATCTTGGCCGATCGCTCGGAGAAGATCTCGGCCGAGTCCACGACTCAATTCAGCATTAGTAACGTTCATGTCGATCACTGCGAAGTAACTGTGTAGTGAGCAGGATTGGCTTGGCTGACCCCGGCCAGGCAGTGCGGAATCGTAAGGGTGCGTGCAATTGGAGAGCTCGCGGTCCGAGCAGGCACGTATTCGGTGCCGTCCTCGGTCCAGGTGATGAGGTGCCTGGAGATGATCAGTCGCGCTTCGGAGCCCAGCTTGCAAAGCGCAGCATATTTGGCCGCCAATTCGACATCGTCCCGGAGACACTGACGGATGTCCGCGATCGAGCCGCAGCGCCACGGCGGATCGAAGCCGTTCTCACCCAACATGCGTTTGACCACCTTGTCGGGCGAAACCGAGAGAGGATCGCGGATCCAGGTTCCGAGGAACGGCTCGAGCAGGCACGGAGGAAAGCTGATGACGTTATGCACTCGCCAGCGGACTCCTGCAGGAACGGCCGGAGCTTAGCCGTTTGCGGTTAACGCGCGGTTTCCCCGGCGTGCTTGAGCAAAACCGTGCGTAACGGCGGTGGGCGGCTTATGTACCATCTCCACGGCGCATTTCCGTGGTCGGAGAGAGTACATTGCTTGGCCTGCTGGCGTTGGTGACGGCTTCCGTCTTCTTCGGCGCGGCGATTTACATCAACATCGCCGAGCATCCGGCGAGGCTCGGTCTCGATGCTGGTGCGGCGCTTGCCGAATGGCGTCCGGCTTACAGGCGCGGCTTCGCAATGCAGGCCCCGCTCGCTGCGCTCTCGGCGGTTCTCGGCGGAGTTGCCTGGTGGAGGACAGGCGATCTGCTATGGGCTGTCGGCGCCCTGGTTATGCTCGCCAACTGGCCCTACACATTGCTCGTCATCAAGCCGACCAACGACCAGCTTGAAGCGGCAATATCACCCGGAGATCGGGATACGCGAGAACGGCTCATGCGGTGGGGGCACCTCCATGCCATCAGGAGCGCGCTGAGTGCCGCGGCAACAGTGATTTACCTGCTGGCGGCGGCGCGGGAACTGTGAGCACTGCGCCCGCGACACGGTGGTCAGCGGCCCATCACAAAAAGCTCTGCGGGTCGATGTCGACATCGAGGCGCAGGTTGCCCTCGCGTTTGGGCGCGGCGGCAAGCCAGCGGCGCAAGTAGCGGGAGAGATCGAAATTGCGTGCCGATTTCACCAGCAATCGAAAACGATGGCGTCCGCGCACGACGGCAATGGGTGCTTCCGCCGGTCCGAGGATGCGCACCTCCGGCGCGCTTGGGGCGGCAGCAACCAGCCGGCGGCCATAGCCTTCGGCGGCAACGCGTTCTTTCGCAGAGATGAGCAGGCTCGCGAGCCGCCCGAACGGCGGATAATGCGTTTTTTCGCGCAGCTCGATTTCCGTCGTGTAGAAGGCGTCGCGATCGGCTGAGAGCAGCGCCCGGATGACGGGATGCTCGGGCTGATAGGTCTGCAGATAGCCGATGCCTTGTCCTTCCTCGCGCCCGGCACGGCCAACGACCTGATGGAGGAGCTGGAAGGTGCGTTCCGCAGCGCGCGGGTCGCCATTGGCCAAGCCGAGATCGGCGTCGATGACGCCGACGAGGTTGAGGTTGGGAAAGTGATGGCCCTTCGCCACCAGCTGGGTGCCGATGATGATGTCGAACCGGCCGTCCGTCACTTCTTTCAGCTCCTCGCGCAAACGCTCGACCAATTCGACGAGATCGCTGGAGAGCACAAGGATGCGACTTCCGGGAAAGAGCTCGGCCGCTTCCTGCTGCAGGCGTTCGACACCGGGGCCCACCGCGACGAACGTCTCGCTCTGCTGGCAGCCCGGGCATTGAGCAGGGGGCGGCATCGAAAACCCGCAGTGGTGACAGACCAGGCGGCGCCTGAAGCGATGATCGACCAGCCAGGCATCGCAATTCGGGCAGCCCAGGCGAAAGCCGCAGTTGCGGCAGAGCGTCAGCGGCGCATATCCCCTGCGATTGAGAAACAACAGCGCCTGCTCGTTCTTCTCCAGCCTGATCTTTATGGCTTCGGCGAGACGCGGCGCAATGAAGCGTCCCCGCGGCGCAGCTTCGCTGCGCAGGTCGATGGCCTCGATGTGGGGAAGATGCTGCCCGCCAAAACGCTCCGGCAGATGCAGCCGCCGGTAGCGTCCGCGGCGGGTATTGACCTCCGTCTCCACCGAGGGCGTTGCCGACACGAGGACGATGGGGATCGCAGCTTCGCGCGCCCGCACGACAGCCATGTCGCGGGCATGGTAACGCGGACCATCCTCCTGCTTGTAGGCGGGATCGTGCTCCTCATCGACGATGATGAGGCCGAGATCGGCGTAGGGCAGAAAGAGTGCCGAACGTGCCCCGACGATCGCGCCGAGCTCGCCGTCCGCAACGGCCCGCCAGGTGCGCGCGCGGCGGCGGGCAGGAAGCGCGGAATGCCATTCCGCCGGGCGTACGCCGAAACGCGCGGCAAAACGGTCGAGGAATTGCGTGGTCAGAGCGATCTCCGGGACCAGCACAAGTGCCTGTCGGCGGGCGCGCACGGTCTCGGCGATCGCTTCGAAATAGAGCTCGGTTTTGCCCGATCCCGTGACACCGTCGAGCAGCGTCACGCTGTAACCGCCTTCCGCAACACGCGCGCGCAATTCATGTGCCGCCAGCTCCTGTGCCGGAGAAAACTCCGGCCGGCAAAAATCCGGATCGGGCATCCCTGCCAGCGGCTCGGGGGGCAACGGCAAAGTTTCCAGCGTGCCTTCGTCGACAAGCCCGTCAATCACCCCGGACGATACCCCTGTGGCGTGCGCAACCTCGCTCTTGGCGCGTGCAATGCCGTCAGCGAGAAGCGCGAGCACCCGCTGGCGCGCGCTCGTCATCCGCTGCGGCGCCGGCCCGATGAGCCGCACGCCGACATGCTCGCGCGGCGGACCGAGATGCTCGCCCATGCGCAGCGCCATGCGCAGAACCATCCCGCGCGGCGCGAGCGTGTAATCGGCGACCCAGTCGACGAAGCGCCGCAGCTCGGGCTTGAGCGGCGGCAGCTCGAGCTTGTCCTCGACATCCCTGAGGCGGTTGTGCAGCGCCGGTCTTATTGCAACGTGGTCGTTCCATACGACGCCTGTCGCCGCGCGCGCCCCGAGCGGGACACTGACGATGTCGCCGGCGCTGAGCTCCAGGTTGCGAGGCACGCGGTACGAATAGGTCTGGTCCAATGCGACCGGCACGAGCACATCGACGAAGCTTGCCGTGCTGAGCGATGCGGCGGGTGATGTTCCTTGGCCCATATTGCTCGCATTCGCTCCAGGAGGCCTGATTTGCTGGTTCGCAGCGGCGAGTCGGGGTCCCCAAAAACAAAAGCGTTTTGGGGTGCCCCATTGCCTCGCCGCGCGATGGCGACGCATGCGTCGCCCCTCCCTTAAGAGAAACTGAAGGAAATTATAGGACAGAGGAGGGATCAAACGACAGGCACACACATGCCCGATCCGAGCATCCCCGAGCTTCCTTTCGCATCTGCCGAGCTCGCAACAGAGCTTTCGCGGTGGCTGGAGCAATTGTCGTCGCAGCGGCGATTATCCGCAAACACGGTCGAGGCCTATGGGCGTGACGTCTCCCAGTTTCTGCGCTTTCTCTCGCAGCACCTCGGCGCCGAGATGACGCTCGATCTCCTTTCCGCCCTCCAGCCGCTCGACGTGCGCGCGTTCCTCGCGGCGCGCCGTTCTGACGGGATCAGCAGCCGCTCCTTGATGCGCATGCTCGCCGGTGCGCGCTCGTTTGCGCGGTTCCTGGAACGTGGGGGAAGGGCAAGCGTTGCCGCGCTTTTCATGATCAGAACGCCAAAACCGGTAAAGACGCTGCCGCGGCCGCTCGCCATTGCCGCGGCCAAGCGTATCACGGAGGCAGAGCTGCGTGCCGGCGAGGAACGCGATCCGTGGGTGCTCGCCCGCGATGCCGCCGTCCTCGCTCTTCTTTATGGCTCTGGCCTGCGTCTGTCGGAAGCGCTCGGGCTCAAGCGGCAGGATCTGGCGGGAGACCGTACCGAGACCGTCACCGTCACCGGCAAGGGCAACAAGCAGCGCATGGTCCCGGTCTTGCCCCGGGTCGTGTCGCTGATTCGGGAATACATTGCGCTCTGCCCCTACGAGCTGCCCGGCGAGGGGCCGCTATTCGTCGGGGCGAAGGGCGGGCCGCTCTCCCCCCGCGTCGTCCAGCTCGCGATGGCGCGCATGCGTGGCGCGCTGGGCTTGCCGGAAACCGCGACCCCGCATGCGCTGCGGCATTCCTTTGCCACCCATCTGCTGGCGCGCGGGGGCGACCTGCGCTCCGTGCAGGAGCTGCTCGGGCACGCCTCCCTGTCGACCACTCAGGTCTACACCGCCGTCGATACGGACCGGCTGCTGGAAGCGTACCGGAACGCGCATCCGCGGGCGTGAAGCCCTCAATGTTCTTGTAGGGCGTAACCCGCCGCCGTCCCGCTGCAGTCGCCGTGGTCCATGCCTCTTGCGCAACGCGTGCGCCTGTTCGATACATCGCCGCCGCAAACCATCGGGGAGGGTGCGATGAGCCATGGCGTGCACGCGGTTGAGCACGAAGTCGAGCATCGGCTCGGCCACGAGCATTCCGCCGAGGAAGGACACGAACCTAAGGCGGCGCAAAATCAGAACAAGAAGATCGCGCTGCTGATTGCGGTGATCGCGCTGTTTCTGGCGCTCTCGGAGACTCTCGGCAAGAGCGCGCAGACCACAGGCCTCGAGCTCAATATCAAGGCATCGGACACCTGGAACTTCTTCCAGGCCAAGGCCATTCGCCAGACGGCGCTGCGCACCGCCGCTGAAGCGATGGCGGCCGAGCTGACGGGAAGGCCCGACGATGCATCCAAGGGGACGATGAGCAAGCAGATCGATGCGTGGAATGCGACGGTCAAGCGCTACGAATCCGACCCCAAGGAAGGTGACGGGCGCAAGGAGCTCCGGGCCCAGGCTGAACGGTATGAGCACGATCGCGACATCGCCATGTCGCGCTACCACAACTATGAGCTCGGTTCAGCGGCCTATCAGATCGGCATCGTGCTGGCGTCGGCATCCGTCATTACCGGCATGATCGGGCTCGCCTATGGCGCCGGAGCGATCGGAATCGTGGGCCTCCTCTTCACCGGGCTCGGCCTGTTTGCACCCGACGTGCCGCACGAGACGCTGCACTGGTTCTCGCATCTGTTCCAGGGGGCAAGCGGGCACTGACCTGCTGTTGAGAGCAAAACGCCATGGCTTATGCGCGCGAGCCTGTTCTGCAACCCGTACCGATCGAAGACCTGCGTCCTACCCAGATCACGGTCGGGATGCGGGAGGTCGAGGAAAGACGCAAACGCCTGCGAAAGCAGAAGGCGCGCAAGATCGGCGAGTTCATCGGACACCATATGATACCGGTCGTCCTCGGGCCGAAAAAGCGGCACTACCTCATCGACCATCATCATCTTTCGCTGGCGCTGCACAAGGAGGGATTGCGCAACGTGCTCGTCACCGTCGTGCTTGATCTGAGCGCGCTTGAGCCCGATGAATTCTGGACCGTGCTCGATCACAAGAGCCTGGTTTATCCCTTCGACCAGCGTGGCCGCCGGCGCAATGTTGCCGCCATTCCGAAGACCGTCATGCAGCTCAAGGACGATCCGTTTCGCAGCCTCGCCGGCGAGCTGCGGCGGGCGGGCGGTTTCGCCAAGGAGACCACTCCGTTCAGCGAGTTTTTGTGGGCGGATTTTTTCCGCCGGAGGATCAACAGGAAGACGGTCGAAGACGATTTCGCCGCCGCCATGGAACGGGCGCTCCGCCTCGCGCAAAGCACAGAGGCGGAATTTTTGCCGGGCTGGTGCGGACCCAAGGCCAGCACGTGATGGACGGCATCGAAGCCGACCGCGGGATTTGGCGGCCTGCATTCGATGAGAAAATACTTCTGCTATCATGCCTGGGTGCAGCACAACCCATTCGCTGTTTCACCAACAACGAAACGACTTCGACTTGAACGGCACAGGCCCGCTGTTAGCTTCGTTCGCCCCTTGCTCGTTCGCGCATCGGCGCGCGTCCAACAATCCGAGACGACTTATGACCGATCTTTCCGTTGACGCCCGGCT
Organism: uncultured Alphaproteobacteria bacterium; assembly: GCA_963841705.1. Classification (GTDB taxonomy): domain Bacteria; phylum Pseudomonadota; class Alphaproteobacteria; order Rhizobiales; family Xanthobacteraceae; genus VAZQ01. Next base: position 174,998 of record CAWJDY010000033.1, on the reverse strand, counting down.
GCTCGCGAGCGATCGCGGGCTCATCCCGCATACCAATCGTGCCGCAGTGACTTTCGCATCCGCTGTGCTGGCAGCAGGCGCGCTCGCGCTCGCGAACGCCTATGGCTGGCGGCAGGGCGCGTTGTTTCTTCTGGGTGGCGCACTGGGCCTCGCGCTCTATCACGCGCTGTTCGGTTTCACCTCGGCTTGGCGCGTGTTCATCGCGAATGGCCGCGGTGCCGGGTTGCGCGCCCAGATGGCGATGCTTGCCGTTGCCGTGCTGCTGTTCTTCCCGGCGCTGGCGCATGGCAGCCTGCTCGGCCAGGCGGTGCACGGTGAATACGGCGCGGTGGGCGTCTCGGTGATCGTGGGCGCGTTCCTGTTCGGGCTGGGCATGCAGTTGGGCGGCGGCTGCGCCTCGGGAACGCTCTACACCGCCGGCGGCGGCAACACCCGCATGCTGGTGACGCTGTTCTTCTTCATTGCCGGTTCAGCGCTTGGGGCGTGGCATTTGCCGTGGTGGGCGGCGCAGCCCAATGTTGGACAGATCGCGCTTATTTCAACCTGGGGCTGGCTGCCGGCACTGATCGTGAGCCTGCTCGGCTTCGCCGCTATCGCCGGCTTCACGGTCGTGATCGAGCGGCGCCGGCACGGGGCCTTGCTCGCCGGCGTATCGACCGATCGAAGGAGATGGCGGCGGCTGCTCCACGGGCCGTGGCCCCTGCTCGCCGGGGCAGTGGCGCTGGCGCTTGGCAACTTTGCCACGCTTTATCTCGCCGGGCGGCCTTGGGGGATTACCTCGGCCTTTGCGCTCTGGGGTTCAAAGATCCTAGCCGGCGTGGGAGCGGACGTGGCGTCCTGGGAGTATTGGCAATTGCCGGCGCGAGCGCAGGCGCTGCGCGAAAGCGTGTTTGCCGATATCACCTCTGTCATGGACTTCGGCATCGTGCTCGGTGCGCTGCTTGCTGCCGGGCTCGCCGGCAAGTTCAAGCCTGGCTGGAAGGTGCCCCCGCGCTCGCTTCTTGCCGCCGTCATCGGCGGGTTGCTGCTCGGTTATGGCGCGCGCCTGGCTTATGGTTGCAATATCGGCGCCTATTTCAGCGGAATTGCATCATCCAGCGTTCACGGCTGGTTGTGGCTCGTTGCCGCCTTCCTGGGCAGCATCCTGGGCACGCGCCTGCGCCCATGGTTCGGCTTGAGCGTGGAGGGTAATCTCACCCGCGCGCAGGCGGGGCCGGTGGCGCGGGACTAGCACCAATCCAGCGCAAGACGAAGCAGAACCCCGCAATATCGATCAAGCAAGCCAGGGGGGAGCACCTACTTCGATGGTGTGAAGGCACGCCCGAGCAGAGGCTTCAGCGTGTCATGAGTTCCGCCGGTATCCGATCCATGTTCCGGCGGCACAGCAACCGCACGAAGGAGCACCCTATGAAGAAGATCATCGCAACCCTGCTTGCAGGCGCGACGCTGCTTGCCGGCATCAACCTGGCCGTTGCCCAGGCGCTTCCCACAAATCCGCCGACCCCCCAGGAGGGCGGAGCACTCCCGCCGTCCGGCGACTAAGCGCGCTGACGCACAACTCGACGCAATCGAACGCGAGGGCGCTTATGCGCCCTCGCGCTATTATTTGGTGCATGATCGAGCGCCTTCACCTCGTGCACTGTACGGGTTCCACTCATGGTGGCTGCGGCGCATCCCCAGGGTATATTGGCATCCGCACTACCGGCGCCCGGCTCTCCTGAACGCAGACGCTTCGCGTCTTTGCCATCCGGCTTCGATACAGTACGGCGCGCGGTGCCATGCCCCTAATCGGAATGTCCGGGTTAGTCGCACCACCAACTAACATCAACTAAGTGGCACATAAAATTAATTTTCTCATACTCTTGTCGCATCGTTTTCATCTTCCAGATGCCAAGTTGCTCGAATGCTTTAATTCTACCAAGTTGCTCCGTCAGAGCAAGCCGTATAGACGACGTTCTTGTCTGAACGCATTGGCTCGCCTCAGTTATCGTGATCGGCTTTTTTGCTGCCCAATTCCTAACCGCAAGCAACCTACGATGCACGTACTCGGAGCAGTACTGGACCGCAATAGCCTGGTGATTTGCGCTCTGCCAATCAATTTCGAGTGGGGACTCTCCATCATGTTTAAGTGACAACACCTTATTCTTTGTCGGCACGCTATCTGGAATGTTTTCGCGTTTGTCGCAGTCAAAGCCGTATGGTCCTAGTGTTTCCGAATTGATGGCCACGGTTGCTGGTTTTTCTTTAGCTTGAAGCGGCCAGTCGAGGTGCAATAAAGCCTTTACCGCGAGAATATCAATGTTAGACCGGGTGGAAGTGCGAATTTGAATATACTCTTTATACCGGTCGTATATGTCAGTTTGAGGCGGTTCCAAAAGCGGAGTTTGACCAGCGCTTCCTTGTTTAGCAGTATCGAGAAATGTGAAAAAGAGAATCTGCTGCAACGTGATCATCGCGTTAAAAGGATTTAATACTTCCTGGAACGCGGAATAAGCCGCGCCATAATCCTCCTTTATAAACGCAAGTCGCCTTTCTTGGCGACCAGCGTTGAACTGAACGTAACTGCCGACTAGCGCAACTAAAGCACTAACAACCAAACCATTCTTTACTATCCCCTCTCCGGATAAAAATCGCGACCACCACGAGCCCCCTCTTTCTTCCTGGTGTGGTTGCTGTAGCCGGCTCCTAAACCTCTCAATGCGCTCCTGCGACTTATAATTTTGCATAGTGACCCCCCGTCCAGCACTCGACAGCCTATGCCTCCCGAGGGCCTGGCAACTCAGATTGGCCAGAGCAAGCGTGCAAGGTGGACGGATTGTAATACGGGCCGGAAGACAGCAAATGTGAACTACCTCACACTCCTTTCCTGGGACCGGTGCTTGCGAAATTACGTGATTTGCCGGTTCAACTTAGATTTGCCGGTTCAACTTAGAGGAGAAAAATCATTGTAGATTCATTGTTGTTTACAATGGGAGCTTCAATGCATCTCCCATTGGTTGTACTGTAAGCGAGCGTGGGGGACGGCCGCGACAGGTGCCGTTGTGCACTCGGCGAGCCCGGAGGGCTCACATGTTCAGCGCACGCTTGCTCACGGCCAGCGCCGCCTCCCGGACCGCCTCGGTCAGGGTCGGATGGGGATGGCAGGTGCGGGCGATGTCTTCGGAGGCGGCGCCGAACTCCATGGCTACGGCGGCTTCCGCGATCATGTTTCCGGCATCGGCGCCGAGGATGTGAGCACCAAGAACACGGTCGGTCTTGGCATCCGCGAGAAATCTTGACAAAACCATCGGTTTCCAGATTCACCCGCGCCCGGCTGTTGGCCGTGAAGGGAAACTTCCCGACCTTGTACTCAATCCCGCCTTGCTTGAGCTCTTCTTCCGTCTGCCCGACCGAGGCGATCTCGGGCGAGGTATAGACCACGTTCGGGATCACTCCATAGTTGACGTGACCGGCCTGGCCCGCGAGGATTTCGGCTACGGCGACGCCTTCGTCCTCCGCCTTGTGGGCGAGCATCGGCCCGGCGATGACATCGCCGATGGCATAGATGCCGGCCACGCTGGTGGCGAAATGCGAATCCACCGTAATGCGCCCCTTGTTGTCCGTCTTTACGCCGGCGCTGCCGAGGTCGAGCCCGTTGGTGTAAGGCACACGCCCTACTGCGACGAGCACGACATCGGCTGCGATCGTCTCCGCCGTTCCGCCGTCTCTCGGAGCGATTCTGGCCTGCAAGCCATTGCGCGAAGAGGAGACGCCGGTGACCTGCGAGGAAAGCTTGAACGTCATACCCTGCTTTTCGAGGAGCCGGTGAAACTGCCGGCATACCTCATTGTCCATTCCGGGCAGGATGCGATCGAGAAATTCGACCACGACCACTTCGCTCCCCAGGCGCCGCCACACCGAGCCCAGCTCGAGCCCGATCACGCCGGCGCCGACGATGAGCAGCCGCTGCGGCACTTTCTCGAGCGTCAATGCGCCGGTCGAGGAGACGATGCGCCGCTCGTCGATATCGATGCCGGGCAAGCGCGCCACATCCGAGCCGGTAGCGATCACGATCGCTTTCGTCTCGAGCGTTTGTGCTGTATCGCCGCTGTCTTTGACCTCGACCTTGCCGGGTGCTGCGATGCGGCCCATGCCTTGAAATGATTCGATCTTGTTCTTCTTGAACAGGAAGGAGACGCCTTTGACGTTTCCGTCTACGACCTCATCCTTGAATTTCATCATCGCCGGGAGATCAAGCCCGGGCTTGGCGACCTCGATACCCATCCGCCCGAATAAGCGTCCCGCTTCATCATATCGCTCGGTGGCGTGCAGCAGCGCCTTGGAGGGGATACAGCCGATATTGAGGCACGTGCCGCCGAAGGTCTTGTCCTTCTCCACCACCGCAACCTTCATGCCGAGCTGGGCTGCGCGAATGGCGCAAATATACCCCCCCGGCCCGGATCCGATCACGATGAGGTCGTAGGGACTCACAGCTCCAGCACCAGGCGCGCCGGGTCTTCGATCATCTCTTTGACGCGGACGAGAAACAGCACGGCTTCACGGCCATCCACGGTCCGGTGATCGTAGCTCAGGGCAAGATACATCATCGGCCGGACCTCGATCTTCCCTGCGACGACCACCGGGCGTTCCTCGATCTTATGCATGCCGAGAATGCCCGACTGCGGCGCGTTGAGAATAGGCGTCGACATCAGCGAGCCGTAGACCCCGCCGTTGCTGATGGTGAAAGTGCCGCCCTGCAGATCCTCGATCTTGAGCGCGCCCTCGCGCGCGCGGCGGCCGAACGCCGCAATCTCGTTCTCTATCTGGGCCAGTGATTTTCGATCGCAGTCGCGCACGACCGGAACCACCAGCCCGCGCTCCGTGCCGACCGCAACACCGACGTGATAGTAGTTCTTGTAGATGATGTCGTTGCCGTCGATCTCGGCATTGACAGCGGGAATCTCTTTGAGCGCCTGCACGCAGGCGCGCACGAAGAATCCCATGAAGCCCAGCTTGGCGCGGTGCTTCCTCTCGAAGGCATCTTTGTACTGATTGCGCAGGTGCATCACGGCGCTCATGTCGACCTCGTTGAAGGTCGTGAGCATGGCCGCGGTATTTTGTGCCTCTTTCAGCCGGCGGCTGATGGTCTGCCGCAGGCGCGTCATCGGCACCCGCTCTTCGCGGGCCGCGTCATCTGGAGGGGTGGGTGCCCGCAACGCAATCCCGGCAGACGGTTGGGGCACAGGCGTCGGCGCGGCTGCGGCGCGCTCGATGGCTGCGAGCATGTCCGCCTTGGTAACGCGTCCGTCCTTGCCGGAGCCTGGGACAGTGGACGGTTCAAGCCCGGTTTCGGCCGCGATCTTGCGGACCGACGGCGACAGCGGCAAAGCCGCTGATGGCGGTGCTTCCGATTTTACCGCGGCGCGCGGACGCGGCTCCGCTTCGGCGGGCTTGGCGCTCGCCCCGCCGTCCGTTTTTTGTTCCGACCGCGGAGGCCGGGCCGCCGCCGCAGCGGCACCGGCGGCTTGCTCCTTGATCTCGCCGAGCAGCGCGCCGACCGCAATCGTCTCGCCGCTCTTGGCGGCAATGTCCGTCAGCACACCGGCGGCCGGAGCGGGCACCTCGACCGTCACCTTGTCCGTCTCAAGCTCCACCAGCGGCTCATCCACCGCGACCGCGTCGCCGGCCTGCTTGAACCATTTGCCGATCGTGGCCTCGGTGACCGATTCGCCCAATATAGGAACGCGGATCTCAGCCATGATGCGGATCCTCAGCCGGCCTCACCCGAGGGCGTCGTCGAGGAGCGCATGCAGCTGCTTGAGATGCTGCGACATCACCCCGGTCGCAGTCGCAGCGGAAGCGGGTCGGCCGGCATAGATGGGCCGCCCATTCTCTGCATCGACCTGATGCAGAGCCCATTCCAGATATGGCTCCATGAACGAATATGCTCCCATGTTCCGCGGTTCCTCCTGGCACCAGACAAATTGCGCCCTGGGGAAACGGCCGAGCTCCTGCACCAATGCCTTCAGCGGCACCGGATAGAGCTGCTCGAGGCGCAGGAGGTAAACGTCATCGATCCCGCGCTTCTCGCGCTCCTCATAGAGGTCATAGTAGACCTTGCCCGCACACATGACCACTCGGCAAATCTGTGCATCGGCAACGAGCTTGATCTTCTCGTCCGCGCGCATCTGGGCGTCGTCCCAGAGCAGGCGGTGGAAGGTCGTGTTCGAACCCATCTCGTCCAGTCGCGACACCGCCCGCTTGTGGCGCAATAGCGACTTCGGCGTCATCAGGATGAGCGGCTTGCGGATATTGCGGTGCAATTGCCGCCGCAGGACATGGAAATAATTCGCCGGCGTCGTGCAGTTTGCGATCTGCATATTGTCCTCGGCGCACATCTGCAAAAAGCGCTCGAGCCGCGCCGAGGAATGCTCCGATCCCTGCCCCTCGTAACCGTGCGGGAGCAGACAGACGAGCCCGGACATCCGCAGCCACTTGCGCTCGCCGGAAGACACGAACTGATCGAAGACGACCTGGGCGCCGTTGGCGAAGTCGCCGAACTGCGCCTCCCACAGCGTCAGCGCATTGGGCTCGGCCAGCGAGTAGCCGTACTCGAAGCCCACGACCGCTTCCTCCGACAGCATCGAGTTGATGACTTCGAAGCGTGCCTGTCCTTCCCCGAGATTGTTGAACGGGGTGTAGCGGTCCTCGTTGTCCTGATCGACCAGCACCGAATGGCGTTGCGAGAACGTGCCGCGCTCGGTGTCCTGACCGGACAGGCGAACCGGGTGCCCCTCCTGCAGCAGCGAGCAGAACGCCAGCGCCTCCGCCGTCGCCCAGTCGATGCCCTGGCCGGTCTCGATCGCCTTGCGGCGGTTTTCCAGAAACCGCTGAATGGTGCGGTGCGCGTGGAACCCGGTCGGTATCACCGTGATCTTCTCGCCGATCTTTCTGAGCTGATCGAGCGGCGCGCCGGTCTGGCCGCGGCGAGGATCGTCGTGATCGCGCGCCGCCTTGATATCGGCCCAGCGCCCGTCCAGCCAGTCGGCGCTGTTCGGCTTGTAGCTAAGGCTGGCTTCGAGCTCGATGTCGAGCTTGGCACGCCAATCCGCGCGCATCTTCTCCACTTCCCCTTCCGTGACCGCGTTCTCCGCCAGCAGCTTTTTGGTGTAGAGCTCGGTGATGGGCGGATGCTTGCGGATGGCCTTGTACATCAGGGGCTGAGTGAATGAGGGCTCGTCGCCCTCGTTGTGCCCGTAACGCCGATAGCAGAACATATCGATGACCACCGGGTGCTGGAATTTCTGCCGGAACTCGGTTGCCACCTTGGCTGCGAACACCACCGCCTCCGGGTCATCGCCGTTGGCGTGAAAGATCGGCGCCTCGATCATCTTGGCGACATCGGAGGGATAGGGCGAGGAACGGGAATAACGCGGATAGGTGGTGAAGCCGATCTGATTGTTGATGATGAAATGCACGGAACCGCCGGTGCGATGGCCGCGCAAGCCGGAAAGCCCAAAGCACTCGGCAATCACGCCTTGGCCCGCGAACGCAGCATCCCCGGAGATGAGGAGCGGCATCACCATGGTGCGATCTTCGCGCGTGGCGCCCAGCGCGTCCTGCTTCGCCCGCACTTTGCCCAGCACCACCGGGTTGACGATCTCGAGGTGGGAGGGATTCGCGGTAAGCGAGAGATGGACCCGGTTGCCGTCGAATTCGCGGTCGGACGAGGCACCCAGGTGATACTTCACGTCACCCGAGCCCTCGACCTCGTTGGGCGTGGAGGATCCGCCCTTGAACTCGTGAAAGATGGCCCGATGCGGCTTGCCCATCACCTGTGCCAGCACATTGAGCCGACCCCGATGCGCCATGCCGACGACGATGTCCTGAACGCCCAGCGCGCCGCCGCGCTTGATGATTTGCTCGAGCGCTGGGATCATCGATTCCGCGCCGTCGAGGCCGAAACGCTTCGTACCGGTGAACTTGAGGTCGCAGAATTTCTCGAAGCCCTCCGCTTCGATCAATTTGTTCAGGATGGCACGCTTGCCCTCGCGGCTGAACGTGATCTCCTTGTCGGGTCCCTCGATCCGCTCCTGGATCCAGCTCTTCTGTGCCGGGTTGGAGATATGCATGAATTCCACGCCGAGCGTCTGGCAATAGGTGCGCCGAACGATCGCCAGGATCTCGCGTAACGTGCCGAATTGCAGTCCGAGCACGCGGTCGAGGAAGATGGTACGGTCGAGGTCTGCGTCAGTGAAGCCGTAGGAGCGCGGATCGAGGTCCTGCTCGTCCTTTGGCGGCTCGAGACCGAGCGGATCGAGATTGGCGTGGAAGTGCCCGCGGGCGCGATAGGCCCGGATCAACATCAAGGCGCGAACGGAGTTGCGGGCAGCCTGTTGAACCGCGGGAGCCGAAAGCTCGACGCCGGTTGTCTGCGCACGAGCGGTGATTTTCTCGCTTACCGTCCTGCGAACATCGTCCCACTCGCCGATCAGCGCGGAAAGGAGTTCGCCGCCCGCGCGCTCGGGCCAGTTGTCCCGCTTCCACGATGGGCCGTGCGCGTTGCGGAGCACGCTCTCCTTTTCGTCTTTGAGGCTCTGAAAGAAGTCCCGCCATTGGGCATCCACGTCGTCGGGGTTCTGCTCGAATTGAGCATACAGGTCGTCGACATATCCGGCATTACCGCCATAGAGGAACGAACTGCGGGCAAAGGCAGCGTTGGCGTCGTGGCGCGACATGAAAGCGTCCTTGAAGTTGCCGTGTCGCCCGCAGCAGGGCGGCTCACGAATTGCGCATCCCAGCCTATATCATGTATGCGACAACTGCATTCTGACAACTCGCTACGCCCCGGCACGCAGGAGCTCGGCCAAGGTCCTGCCCAGGCGGGCCGGCGACGGCGACACGGTGATCCCGGCGGCCTCCATTGCCGCGATCTTCGATTCGGCGTCGCCCTTGCCGCCGGCGATGATCGCGCCGGCGTGGCCCATGCGCCGTCCCGGCGGCGCTGTACGGCCGGCAATGAACCCCACCACCGGCTTGTTGCGACCGCGTCTTGCTTCATCGGAGAGAAACTGCGCGGCGTCCTCTTCCGCCGATCCGCCGATCTCGCCGATCATGATAATCGCCTCGGTGGCCTTGTCGGCCAGGAACATTTCCAGGATCTCGATGAACTCGGTTCCCTTTACCGGATCGCCGCCGATCCCCACGGCAGTGGTCTGGCCAAGACCGGCCTGCGTCGTTTGATAGACCGCCTCATAGGTGAGGGTGCCGGAGCGCGACACGATCCCCACTCTGCCAGGTGTGAAGATATTTCCCGGCATGATGCCGATCTTGCATTGCCCTGCTGTCATCACCCCTGGGCAGTTCGGGCCGATGAGACGCGAAGCCGATCCGGACAGGGCGCGTTTGACCCCTACCATGTCCAGCACCGGGATCCCCTCGGTGATGCAGATGATGAGCGCGATCTGCGCCGCAATGGACTCGCAGATGGCGTCTGCGGCGCCCGCCGGCGGCACATAGATCACGCTGGCATCGCAATCCGTCTTTGCTTTGGCCTCGGCAACCGTATCGAAGACCGGCAGCCCGAGATGCGTGCTGCCGCCCTTTCCCGGCGAAGTCCCGCCAACCATCTGGGTGCCGTAAGCGATCGCCTGATCGGAATGGAACGTACCGTTCTTGCCGGTAAAGCCCTGGCAAATCACCTTGGTGCTCTTGTTGATGAGGATGGCCATCTGCTCTCACCACCTGCAAGGCTCAGGGATGCATGTGTTCTAGAACTGCGTTTTCGGGGTTCGAATCATGTCGCCGCATCAATCAACCTCGTCCTGAGGAGCGCGCTTGCGCGCGTCTCGAAGGACGGCCACAAGCGAGACCGTGCCTGCGGCCATCCTTCGAGACGCTCGGCGCGCATAGCGGCGCGCCGAGCTCCTCAGGACGAGGTCTGTGGGTTTAAGCTCCAATCCGATTGGTTTCATGCAATCGATCTACTACGCAGCCCCCCTGACGACGTTCACGATTTTTTGCGCCGCGTCGTCGAGATCGTCGGCGGAAGTGACGTTGAGATTGGACGTGGCGATAATCTCCTTGCCACGCTCGACGTTCGTGCCCTCGAGCCGTACCACCAGAGGCACGCGCAAGCCGACCTCGCTCACCGCCGCGACCACGCCTTCGGCGATGACGTCGCATCGCATGATGCCGCCGAAGATGTTGACCAGGATGCCTTTTACCTTGGGATCGGCAGTGATGATCTTGAACGCTGCTGCGACCTTGTCCTGGGTTGCGCTGCCGCCAACATCGAGAAAGTTGGCCGGCGACTCGCCGTAGAGCTTGATGATGTCCATGGTTGCCATGGCAAGTCCGGCACCGTTGACCATGCAGCCGATCGTGCCGTCCAGCGCGACATAGTTGAGGTCGTATTTGGAAGCCTCGATTTCCTTGGCGTCCTCCTCGGTCAGGTCGCGCAGAGCGGCAATATCGGGATGGCGGTAGAGCGCATTGTCGTCGAAAGCCATCTTGGCGTCGAGACAGATGAGCTGATCGGAACTGGTCACGACCAGAGGATTGATCTCCAGGAGGCTCATGTCCTTGGCCGTGAAAGCGGCATACAGCTTGGAAATGAGCGCTTCCATCTGTTTGGCGAGATCGCCGCGCAGCCCGAGCGACTGAGCGATGCGCCGGCCGTGATGCGGCATGACGCCGGTTGCCGGATCGATCGAGAACGTCACGATCTTTTCTGATTGGGTGCGGGCGACTTCCTCGATGTCCATCCCGCCCGCCACTGATCCCACCAAGGCAACGCGCGAGCTTTCGCGATCGACGAGGAGCGAAAGATAAAGCTCGCGCTGGATGGCCGAGCCTTCCTCGACATAGAGCTGATTGACCTGCTTTCCCTGCGGCCCGGTCTGATGGGTCACAAGAACGGAGCCGAGCAGACGCGCCGCCTCCTTCCGCACGTCGTCGAGCGAATGCACCACCTTGACACCACCCGCCTTGCCTCGTCCGCCCGCGTGGATCTGCGCCTTCACCACCAGCGTCTGACCGCCGATCCCTGCGGCGAGTTTCAGCGCCTCCTCGACCGAGAAAGCCGGTTCCCCTCGCGGTACCGGCACACCGAAGCTACGCAGCACCGCTTTGGCCTGATATTCGTGAACGTTCATGCCGGACCCGCCCCGCGTAGCCGCGCCATGCGGGGCAGATCGATTCCATGAACCCAATCGGAATCGAGAAGATGGAGCTTAAACCCGCAGACCTCATCCTGAGGAGGCCGCATGCTTGCATGCGCCCGTCTCGAAGGATGGACGCTGGCCCGCTCTCGCTTGTGGCCGTCCTTCGAGACGCGCGCAAGCGCGCTCCTCAGGACCAGGTTGATTGACTGTCTGGGAATGCCTCGATGCATGCGCCAATCGTGCATCACTTTGCCAGATGCGGGGCGATCTTCTTGCAGGCGTCCACCAAGGTCTGCACTGTCTCGGCCGACTTGTCGAACATGGCGCGTTCGCTGCTGTTCAACTGGATTTCGACAATGCGCTCGACGCCTTTGCCTCCGATGATTGCCGGCACGCCGACATAGAGATCCTTGATGCCATACTCGCCGCTGAGATAGGCCGCGCAGGGAAGCACCCGCTTCTTGTCCTTGAGATAGCTCTCCACCATGGCAATGGCGGAGGCTGCCGGCGCATAGTAGGCTGAACCGCTCTTGAGCAGATTGACGATCTCGGCCCCACCATCGCGCGTGCGTTGAACGATTTGGTCGAGCCGCGTCTGCGACGTCCACTTCATCTTCACCAGGTCGGGGAGCGGAATGCCGGCCACCGTCGAATAGCGGATCAACGGCACCATGCTGTCGCCGTGTCCGCCGAGCACGAAGGCGGTGACATCCTCCACCGAGACGTTGAACTCGTCCGCGAGAAAGTAGCGGAATCGCGCGCCGTCGAGCACGCCCGCCATGCCGATGACCATCGGTTTTGGCAGACCGCATGCCTTCTGCAGCGCCCATACCATGGCATCGAGCGGATTGGTGATGCAGATCACGAATGCATTGGGGGCATATTTCTTGATCCCGGCGCCGACCTGCTCCATCACCTTGAGATTGATCCCCAGAAGGTCGTCGCGGCTCATGCCCGGCTTGCGCGGCACTCCAGCCGTCACAATGCAGACGCTTGCGCCGTCAATGGCATCGTACGAATTCGTGCCGAGGAAATTCGCATCGAACCCGTCCACTGGCGAAGACTCAACGAGATCGAGCGCCTTTCCCTGCGGAATACCCTCGGCAATATCGAACAAGACAACGTCGCCCAGTTCTTTAAAGCCGACGAGATGAGCAAGCGTGCCGCCGATCTGGCCGGCACCGATCAACCCAATCTTGGGACGCGCCATGTGCGGAAGAACCTCGGGTCAGAGCGTGGAGAAGCGCAGGCGGTCATAACCCCTTTGGGGGTTCTGGTTCAAGCCGCCACGCCGAATCCGGATTGATGCCATCTGCACTCGATTTGTTCACTGAAGACTACGTTTCTACAAGACCCGCTGTAGAATCGGCGGCGACTGCATGACCGCGGCCGTGCGGTAACGCCAGATAGCTCTGCGAGCGCATCTCGATCAGGCGGGATGCGGTACGCCCGAACTCCTGCGCCTCGAAGCCATCGGTCCCGCGGTATAACGCGGCGGGCTCCGCATCGGCGGAGGCCACGAGCTTCACCGCGTTATCGTAGAACGTGTCGATCAGAATAATGAAACGCTTGGCCTCATTACGCATCGCGTAATCCATGATTGGAATCCGCGCGATGAGGACCGTATGAAACTCGCGCGCAATCTTGAGGTAATCCGCGCCGGCCAGGGGCTGCTGGCAAAGATCGCGGAAGGAAAAGCGGGCTGTTCCCATTGCGGCACGGGGCACCACAAGCTCGCGCCCCAAGACGCGCAGGTGGCGCTGTTCGCCGGCATGTCCTGCCGTCAGGAGCAGCCAAGCCCGATCGAGTGCCGCCGTTGCCGCGGCGTCCGCGGGCACGTACCACGTCGATTTGCCCGCCAGCTTCTCCAAGCGGAAATCCGTGCGGGCGGCCAGTCGAACGCAGGTCATGTGCTCTGCGAGCAAGTCGATGAAGGGCAGGAACAGGGCGCGGTTGAGGCCGTCTTTGTAAAGCTCGCTAGGCGGGACATTCGAGGTTGCAACCACGACCACGCCGCGCTCAAACAGACGCTTGAACAGGCGGCCGAGAATCATGGCATCGGCGATGTCGGTGACATGGAATTCGTCGAAGCAAAGAAGTGAGGCCTCTTGCGCTATGGCGTCTGCGGTCTGCGGAATTGGATCTCCGTGCCCGACTTCGCCCGCCTTCATTCGCTGGCGCAGCACATGGATGCGCTCGTGCACTTCCGTCATGAATTCATGGAAGTGAACGCGTCGCTTATGGGCAACGGGGACCCCCGCGAAGAACATGTCCATCAGCGTTGTCTTGCCGCGGCCCACGTCGCCAAAGAGATAGAGTCCCTTGATCGGCCGAGGCGCTCGCGTCCGGCCTCCGAGCAGCGAGCTCAGAGAAAAGCGCGGCGATGCGCCGGACCGCGCGAGCTCGATCTCGAGACCCGCCAGATGCGCGACGACCTCCTCCTGGGCAGCGTCGCGCTCGATCTTGTGCGCGCGCACATCGCCTGCGTAACGCGCGGAGATTAAGGACGACATCGCCCCAATGGAGAGATTCGCCACAGATCTGCGCATCAGTCACACGAAAAATGTGCGGTGCACAAAACATGGGCACGAGCTTTCCCGCGCAATGCATGGCAGTCATTCATTTCTGCGGATCCGTCAATGACTTAATGAATAACTCAATAAGCGATCATCACAATGTCTTGTAGCGGTCTTGTTGCGGCGGTCATATTGCATCGCAATATAATGGAGTGATTCGCAACCGCGAACCAGGAGGACTGTAATGCGAGATCCGCTTCCCCGCGGCGGCTTGATCCGAAAGCTGTGGATCGCCGAAGCCGACATTTACCGCGATCATCTGCTGCGGCTCGATCTCGACAGCCGCCGCAATCGGTTTGCTGGTGCTGTTTCCGAGCAGTTCCTCAAGAACTACGCCGAGCTCGCGTTCAGCATTGATTCGATCATTCATGGCTTTCTGGTCGATGGAACGCTGCGCGGCGCGGCCGAGCTGTGCCCCGTAGGACCGGCGGCCCGGCGCGAGGGCGAGGCTGCATTTTCCATCGAGAAGCAATGGCAGAGTCATGGAGTGGGCTCTGCGCTGCTTGAATACACCTTGCTTGCCGCCAGAAACCGCGGATTGAAATTTCTGCACATGACGTGTCTCACGGACAACAAGCGCATGCAGCAGCTTGCGCGCAAGTACGACGCCGAGCTGACCTTTGATTTCGGCAGCGTCGTCGGCGAGGTGACCGCGCCAAGGCCCACCCCGCTCTCGCTCATGCGCGAGATGATTGCCGACGGATACGGATTTGCTACCGCCATATTTGACGTGCAGTCGCGGCTGCTGGTGGGAGAGCATCAGGCTGCGAGATGAGCAGGATGGGCAAAATCGCTCACGCAAGAGCGATTTTGCCCACGTGAAGAGCAGCTCGCTGGCCAGCGGCGTGGGCACGGCGCGCAAGGCTGGGCGATGCTGGGTATGGAAACGTCCACCTGCAAGTCCCTAAGCTGCGAGCGGATAGGCGGCCTCCACCACATAAGGCCCACCGCCGCTCGAGCTGCGCGACGAGAACAGCACGAACCTTGACACCGTGAACGGCGCCGAGCGAATCGGGGCGCGCAGGGCCAGGTAATCGGCCACTTGCCGGCTCGAGGTTTCGCGCAGCCGGGCGAGCGTTACATGCGGCATGTATTTGCGTCCCTCCGGCTCCAGGCCCACCCGTTGCATCAGCCGTTCGTGCTCGGCCTGCAGCTCCATGAGCGCTTGCGCGGGTCCGAGCGTTGCCACAACGGCGCGCGGCTTGCGTCCGCCAAACGATGTGAGGTCTTCGATGCGCAACTCAAACGGCTGGCGGCGCACCCGCCCAAGCAGCGAGGCAACCTCATGCGCAATCACGTCATCGACATCGCCGATAAATCGCAACGTGGTATGATAGTTCTCGGGATCGATCCAGCGGGCGCCGGGCAAGCCACCTCTCAGGGTAGCGAGGTGCTGCGCGATACCCAAAGGAATTTCCAGACCGGTGAACAGGCGGGGCATGATACTGTGACGAATCGCTGACGACGGATAAGGCAGTGGCGGGAGGCCCGTGCTCTGCCAATCCGCTGCCGGGGGTTCCCCTCGCTAGATAGGCCGCTTCATGCGCACCCGCGACACCAGTTCTTCTATCTCCGGCAACATGCGCCTGACAATTTCTTCCACGCCTGCTGCGGTGGGATGGACCCCGTCGGACTGGTTGAGTTTCGCCTCTCCGGCAACACCGTCCAGGAAAAAGGGATAAAGCGCCACGCCGTCCTTGGCTGCGAGCTCGGAATACATGCTCTCGAATTTGCGACCATAATCGGCGCCGAGATTTGGTGCCGCCCGCATGCCAGCAAGCAGGACTGCTATATGGCGCTCTTTCAGTCGTTGCAGGATTTCTGCAAGCGCCGCGCGCGTGACCTTCGGGTCGATGCCGCGCAGCATATCATTGCCACCAAGCTCCACGATCACTGCGTCAGTCCCTGGCGGCACCGACCAATCAAGACGGGTAAGGCCGCCGGCAGCGGTGTCGCCGGAAACGCCGGCGTTGGTGATCTCCACGGCAATGCCCTTCTTCCTGAGAGCCGATTTGAGTCTTGCGGGAAAGGAGGCATTTACCGGCAGTCCCAGGCCGGCTGTAAGCGAATCTCCAAGCGCGACAATCCGTACCGGAGCATCAGACATCGCGGCGGATTGCGCTTTCGCCACGGCGCAGGCCACGAGCAGCACCAGCAGTGCACTCAGGTGAACTGCAACACCGCAATCCCAATATGAGGCGGGTGCGGACCTCACCTCACGCCAGCGCGGCACACAGCCATCCGACATGCATGATCCCTCTGGGTTGAAACGGCCAAACCCTGGCATTGTGCTTAACGGTGTCGACCTGTCCCTTGGGCGAGGCGCGGGCCGCGTTCACATCCTCAAAGCCATCGATCTTCATATAGGTTGCGGCGAGGCAATCGGCCTGGTCGGTCCCTCCGGCTCGGGAAAATCGACGTTGCTCATGGTGATGGCGGGATTGGAACGGGTCGACAGCGGAAGCGTCATCGTGGCCGGCGAGGAACTGAGCTCGCGGGATGAGGACGCGCTGGCACGCTTTCGCGGCCGCCATGTAGGAATCGTGTTTCAGTCATTTCATCTCATCCCGACGATGACAGCGTTGGAGAACGTTGCGATCCCCATGGAGCTCGCCGGCGCTGCCGATGCGCACGAGCGTGCCGCGCGCGAGCTCGCTGCGGTCGGCCTGAGCCAACGGCTGCGACACTACCCCGCAGAGCTTTCCGGGGGCGAGCAGCAGCGGGTAGCGCTGGCCCGCGCGCTCGCACCAAATCCCGAGATCGTGCTTGCGGACGAGCCAACCGGCAATCTCGACGAAGCGACCGGGGCCGAAATCATCCAGCTTCTCTTCTCAACCCATGAGCAGCGCGGCACCACCCTTGTCCTGGTAACCCACGATCCCGCGCTCGCGGCCCGTTGCGACCGTGTCGTCATGCTCCGCTCAGGTCGCATCGAGCACGAGCCAGGCTGGATTTCCTGATTAGCATGACAGCACAATCGTTGCCGCACCCGGCAGGGACATTCGCCAAGGCAATTGCTGGCGGCATGCTCGCGCTGCAGATCGCGTGGCGCGAGATGCGCGGGGGACTGCGTGGATTTTACGTGCTGACCGCTTGCATCGCCCTCGGCGTCATGGCGGTCGCCGGCGTGAACTCCGTTGCGTCCGGTCTCGCCAACGGATTCGCCCGCGAGGGCAGGACGATGCTGGGCGGGGACCTCGCGTTTTTGCTGAGCCTGCGCGAAGCGAGTACCGCCGAGCTGGAATTTTTGCAGACGCAGGGCGAGGTCTCTCGGGCGGCCACGATGCGGGCCATGGCTCGCGCACCGGACGGAGACACCGCGCTTGTGGAGGTCAAAGCCGTAGATGCTTCCTACCCTCTCTACGGTACCGTTTTGCTCGACCCGGGTCGACCGCTCCGCGACGTACTGGCCCCCCAAGCCGGGGTATTCGGCGCGGCTGTCGATCCCGCCCTGTTGACGCGGCTGGGTCTTGCACTCGGCTCGCGCATCAGTATCGGCGGCACAAAAATCGACATCCGGTCGGTGCTCAAGTCCGAGCCCGACAAGCTGGCGGGCGGTCTTGGGTTTGGCCCGCGCCTTCTCATCAGCGACGCGGCCTTGCGCGCGAGCGGGTTGCTGCGGCCCGGCAGCGTCGTGCGCTGGCACTATCGTCTGCGGCTTCCAGGGACTGACGAATTGGAGGCTCCCCTGCGGGCGGTTACGGCGAGAGCCCAGGCGCAATTCCCGGAAGCCGGTTGGGATATCCGATCGCGCGCCAACGCCTCCCCCACGCTGGCGCAGAATCTGGAGAGGTTCACGCAATATCTGACCCTGGTGGGGCTTTCGGCGCTCCTGATCGGCGGAGTTGGCGTTGCCAACGCCGCCAAGGCTCATCTCGACCGCCGCCGCGAAGTGATCGCGACGCTCAAATGTTTGGGTGCTACCGGCTCGCGCGTGTTCGCGATCTATCTGATACAAGTCCTGGCGTTCGCCACACTGGGGGCGATCCCAGGTCTGCTCGTCGGTGCCGCCCTGCCGTATCTGGTGGCGTGGGGCTTTGCCTCAGTACTGCCTTTGCCGATCGAGCCGGTGCTGCATGCGGGTGATCTCGCACTGGCGTTTCTTTACGGCCTTCTGACCGCGACGGTTTTTGCCCTGTGGCCGCTCGGGCGCGCGCATGACGTGCCGGTCTCGGCGCTGTTTCGTGGCGAGATCAGCAGCGATTGGCGCCGTCCTCGCACCGCCTACGTATTGGCAACGGGGCTCTGTGCCACCAGTCTTGCCGCGCTTGCGTTGGCGCTGGCCTATGACCGCCGGGTGGCCGCTATTTACATCATCGCTGCCGTTGCCGTGTTCGTGCTGCTCTATGCGCTGGCGAGACTGCTGATGCTGGCTGCACGGGGCATCTCGCGCCTGCGCTCGCCGGCGCTTCGTCTCGCTCTCGCAAATATCCATCGGCCGGGTGCGCTGACGCCGAGCGTGGTGCTTTCGCTCGGATTGGGGCTCACCGTCCTGGTTACGATTATGGGGATCGATGTCAATCTGCGCCGGCAATTCCTCGCAACGCTGCCGGACAAGGCGCCGAGCTTCTATTTCATCGACATCCCTGCCGCCGATGCAGATAAATTCAACGCGTTCGTGCGGGCGAATGCTCCCGGAGCAATGCTCAACGAGGTTCCCATGTTGCGCGGCCGGATCGTGGCCGCAAACGGTGTACCGGCTGAGGAGCTCAAGCCCGCTCCGGAGGCGGCGTGGGCGCTCAACAGCGACCGCGGCATCACCTATGCGCAGGATCTGCCGCCGGGATCACGCCTGGTGGCGGGACAATGGTGGGGCCCGGATTATCAGGGTCCGCCGCTGGTCTCATTCGAGCAACGCATTGCCAACGGTCTTGGTCTGAAGATCGGCGATACCGTGGCCGTCAACGTGCTCGGCCGTAATCTCGTCGCCACGATCGCCAACTTGCGCACGGTCGATTGGCAGAGCCTCGGCATCAATTTCGTCATGGTGTTTCCACCATCGACATTCCGTGGCGCTCCTCACACCCGGATCGCAACGCTCACCTATCCGCCCAGCCATTCGATCGACGAGGAGCCGACGTTGCTCAAGGCGGTGGGCACCGCCTTTCCCGGTATTACAACCATGCGCGTGAGGGACGTGCTGGATGCGGTTGGAACCACCGTGACCAATCTGGTGCTGGGAATTCGTGCAGCGAGTGCCCTTACGTTGGTCGTCGCAATCCTGGTTCTGGCGGGAGCGCTTGCTGCTGGGCACCGCCGCCGGGTTTACGAGGCGGTGATTCTCAAGACCCTGGGCGCAACCCGCATGCGGCTCGTTTGGGTCTATGCAATCGAATACCTCCTCCTCGGCTCGGCCACGGCGGTGCTTGCGCTCGCGGCTGGGACAGCCGCAGCGGCATTCATCCTCGGCCGTTTCATGCACCTGCCTTTCTTATGGCTTCCGGAACCGCCTTTGGCAGCTTGTGTCTTGACCGTTCTCTTTGTCGTGATGCTTGGGCTTCTCGGCACCGCCCGGGCTCTGGGACAAAAACCCGGACCCCTGCTGCGCGAGCTCTGAATCCGGCCACCCAGCCGAGCGCTACTGCCTGCGCCGTGGTTCCGGGGCCGCGAGCACTCGGATCGGCACTACGCGCGCACGAGCACAGGTTCCGCGAGCGGAGCCCGGAATCCCGCCAAGATGTGGACAAAATGTCATTTTCGCAGGCGGCGCCACTGCGTCACCAGGCATTAACAATTCCCGCCCGTGCCATCTGGCGCTGGAACAAATCTCGCATTAGATTCCGCGCGTCGGCTGCCGGGCGGCATCCCGCTCGGCGCCATTGCTCCGGCCTTGCGCGGCCGGAATGAGAGAGAGGGAATTCCCATGTCGAATTTCGACCCGAACTCTACCGCCGTCAGGCGCGGCGTCGGTGCGGACCGGGCAATCGCGATCGATGAGGGCCTGCGCGCCTACATGATCCGCGTCTACAACTACATGGCCGTGGGCGTGGCACTCACGGGCGTCGTCGCCTGGCTCACCTTCAATGCGGCGGTGACGGAGACGGCCGGCCGGCTGGTGCTGACCCCCTTCGGCCAGATGATCTTCAGCGGGCCTGCTGTCCTCGTGCTGTTCCTGGGAACGCTCGGGCTGGTGTTTCTCATCAGCTGGCGCATCAACACGCTCCAGCCGTCGACGGCATTCACGCTGTTCCTGGTGTACGCGGGCTTGCTCGGGCTGATGCTCTCATCCGTGTTTCTCGCCTATACCGGCGCGTCCGTGACGAGAGTGTTCTTCATCTCGGCAGCATCTTTCGGCGCGCTGAGCCTTTACGGCTACACCACGCAACGCGATCTCTCACCGATCGGCTCGTTCATGCTCATGGGCTTGATCGGGTTGATCATCGCGATGCTCGTCAACATGTTCCTCAAGAGCACCGGGCTCGACTTTGTGATATCGGCCGCGGGCGTGCTGATCTTTGCCGGCCTCACTGCCTGGGACACGCAACGGATCAAGGAAATGTATGATCCGATGGAGGACGGTACCATTGTTGGCCGAAAGGCGGTGATGGGCGCGTTGAGCCTCTACCTCGACTTCATCAACCTCTTCTTGTTCATGCTGCGGTTCTTGGGCGATCGCCGCTGATCTTTCAGAACCTCTTCGTCCCAACGCCCCGGCCGCTGTGCCGGGGCGTTTCCGTATGGGCACCCTATGAGCGCCCCATTTTCCATTCGTCCGGCGCAATTGCGCGACGTACCCGCGATCACGGAGATCTACAGTGCAGCCGTGCTTCACGGGACGGCATCGTTCGAGCTCGACCCACCGGACGAGAGTGAAATGACGCGGCGCTACCAGGCGCTGCGCTGCGGTGGCTATCCATTCCTGGTCGCCGAGCTCGGCGCCTCAATCGCCGGGTATGCCTATGCCGGCCCTTATCGCTCCCGGCCCGCCTACAATTGGACGCTCGAGGACTCGATCTATGTCACACCACAATCACAGCGGCAGGGGATCGGCCGCGCGCTGCTTGCGACCCTCATCGACCGTTCTGAGGCCAGCGGCTATCGCCAGATGATTGCCATCATCGGCGATTGCGCCAATGCGGCTTCGATCGAGCTGCACCGCGCAGCCGGCTTCCGCATGATCGGCGCGTTCGAGCATGTGGGATTCAAGTTCGGGCGCTGGCTCGACAGCGTACTGATGCAGCGGCCGCTCGGGACCGGGGCCACCACGCCGCCCGACCAGCGCTAACCCGCCACCACGTTCAGTGATTTATCGAGCGCGCGCAGGACGCGGTCGAGCTCATGTCCACGGCGGACGATGAGACCGGTTGCCGAGACGATAGTGTAGGCCCCCTGGCGCCGGGCCAGCTTGGGATTCTTCTCGATACGGTAGATCGGCACTTCCGAAGCGCGACGAAAGACGGAGAAAACCGCTCGATCGCGCAGAAAATCGATGGCGTAATCACGCCATTCCCCCGCAGCGACCTTGCGTCCATAGAGTCCTAAGATGCGATTAAGCTCGCGTCGGTCGAAAGTCACCCGAGGCACGATGGCGGGAGGCGAAGCAGTTGCTGCCTCGCCGCCATGGGAAACGCTGGGGTCAGCTTCGCCAAGGTCCATTGGCGCCTCCTGTTAGAATGATGGCACGATGAGACAGCAGCGAAGCATGCGGCAGACGGAAATGCAAATTCGCCATCCCGGTTATGCCCCGATCTGCAAGCCAACGCGCTCAGACGTCCTGGCCATGGGACGCGCTTCGACCGAAACCGTCGCGCTCGCCTTCGCATCCTCCAGGATCATGTCTGCTCCCTTTTCGCCGATCATGATGACGGCGGCATTTGTGTTGCCGGAAACCAGGCTGGGCATGATTGAGCCGTCCACGACGCGCAATCGCTCAATGCCGTGCACCCGCAGGCGCTCGTCCACGACTGCCGCCTCATCGGGCCCCATGCGGCATGTGCTGGTCGGATGGAATACGGTCGAGCCGGTCTCGCGGGCAAAGGCAAGGAGATCCTCGTCGCTGGCGCAGCCCGGATCGGGCCGGCGCTCCTCGGCGATGTACCGGCGCATCGCCGGCTGCCCCATAATTCGGCGCAGAAGCTTCATTCCGGCGACCACGGTCTCGCGGTCCTTTTGCGCGGACAGGTAGCGCGGCTGAATGGCGGGGGTCATGTGCGGATCTGCCGACTTGATCCGCACGAAGCCGCGGCTCTCGGGCCGCAACTGGCAGACCGAGGCGATGAAGCCGGGAAAAGGGTGGAGTGGCGCGCCCGAGGTTTCGCCGCTGAAGATGATGAAGTGCACCTGGACGTCAGGTGTTGCTGCGAGCGGGCTGGCGCGAAAGAAGCCCCCGGCATAACCGGCGCCGATCGCAAGCAGCCCCTTTCTGAACAGGCAGTAGCGCACGCCCGCCCCAACCCGGTGGCGCCAGCTGTTGATCACGTCATTCATGGTGATCGGCTCGGTGCAGCGATACTGCATCCGCACCTGAAGGTGATCCTGCAGATCCGATCCGACGCCGGGCATGTCCGCGACCACCGGAATGCCTAGTGACTTGAGCAGGTCCGCGGGCCCTACTCCCGAGAGCTGAAGAAGCTGCGGCGAATTGAATGCGCCTCCGGCCAGGACGATCTCGCCGCTGGCCTGAGCGACGCGCGTCGAGCCGCCCTGGCGGTATTCGATCCCGACCGCGCGTCGGCCATCGAACAGGATGCGGCACGCCAGCGCGTGCGGCACGACGGCAAGGTTCGCGCGCGGGCGTGCTCGGCGCAGATAACCGACGGCCGTCGAGCAGCGGCGGCCGTTGCGCGCGGTGAGCTGGAAATAGCCCGCGCCTTCCTGCGTCGGTCCATTGAAATCATCGTTGCGGGGAAAACCCGCCTGTTGGACAGCCTCGATGAAGGCCTCGCAGAGTGGATGCGGTTCGCAGACGTCGGAGACCGCGAGCGGCCCGCCTGTGCCATGCAGCGCGTCCCCCCCGCGCTCCTGGTCTTCGGAGCGCCGGAAGTACGGCAGCACGTCCGCAAAGCTCCAGCCGGGATTGCCGAGCTGGCGCCAGTGATCAAAGTCTTCATGTTGGCCGCGAACATACAAGAGCCCGTTGATCGAGCTCGATCCCCCCAGCACCTTCCCGCGCGGCTGAATGACCCGCCGATTGTTGAGCTCCGGCTCCGGTTCCGACGTATAGAGCCAGTTGACCTTGGGGTTGGAGAAAAGCTTCCCGTAGCCGAGCGGGATGTGGATCCACAGGTTGCGGTCCTTCCCTCCGGCTTCCAAGAGGAGGACGCGATAGCGGCCAGAAGCGGTCAGGCGGTCGGCAAGGACGCAGCCCGCCGAGCCTGCGCCCACGACGATATAGTCGAAGGACTCGTCTGATCTCACCCCCATCCTGGTTTGCCCCTGTTACAGCACCAGGTCTGTTGCTGGATCAATCAGGTGCATGTGATTGAGATTGGCATAAAGCCGCATCGGCTGTCCGGGCGCGGTAGCCGCAGAAGGCTCTACCCGCGCGCAGATCTCGGTGGCATTGACAGTGAAGAACACCATGGTCTCCATGCCCATGGGCTCGACAACGTCGAGCGTTACGGTGAATTCGCAGCGGGGGTCGCGAGCCTCCCCGCGCGGCTCGGTGATGTGCTCTGGGCGCAACCCGAACACCAGGTCTTTGCCTGCGCTGGCCCGATAGCGCAGGTCATGCGTTGCGGGAATCGGAAATGCCAGCGCTTCCGACAGCCGCAGAAGGAGCCCCTCGCCGTTTTGCTCGAGGCGGGTTGGCAGGAAGTTCATCGCCGGCGACCCGATAAATCCTGCAACGAACCGAGTCTTCGGCCGGTGATAGAGCTCATGCGGCGTACCGACCTGCTCGATACGCCCGTCATTCATCACCACGACGCGATCGGCGAGCGTCATCGCCTCGACCTGATCGTGGGTGACGTAAACGGTCGTGGTCTTCACCTGCTGGTGCACACGCTTGATCTCGGTGCGCATCTGGACGCGCAGCTTGGCGTCCAGATTGCTTAGCGGCTCGTCGAACAGGAAGACCTTCGGGTTGCGTACAATGGCGCGCCCCATGGCTACCCGTTGCCGCTGGCCTCCGGACAGCTGCTTGGGCCTTCGCCCGAGGAGATCGGTGATGTCGAGGATCTTGGCTGCCTTCTCCACCCGGGCCTTGATTTCTGGCTTGGGTATGCGCCGCAGCTTGAGTCCGAACGACATGTTCTCGAACACGGTCATGTGCGGGTAGAGCGCATAGTTCTGGAAGACCATCGCAATATCGCGGTCCTTGGGCGGCACGTCGTTGACGACATCTCCGCCGATGACGATGTCGCCGGCGGTGACCTCCTCCAGCCCGGCAATCATGCGCAGCGTGGTGCTTTTGCCGCAGCCGGAGGGCCCCACCAGAACCACGAACTCCTTGTCCGGGATCTGCAGGCTCACTCCGCGCACGGCGTCGACTTCATCGAACCGTTTCTTGACGTTGTGCAAAGCTACCTCGGCCATCACCTCACCCTTTGGTCGCCCCCGCGGTCAGTCCGGCGATGTAGTAGTCCATGAGGAACGCATACACCACGAGCGGCGGCGCCGCTGCCACCAGCGCCCCGGCCATCAGCATGCCCCATTTGTAAACGTCGCCCTTGATCAGGCTGGTCACCGTTCCGACCGTGAGCACCTGCTGATCGGCACTGAACAGAAACGCTATGGGATAGACGAAGGCTGCCCAGGATACCGTGAAAGCGAAGATCGTTGCCGCAATGATCCCCGGCAGCGCCACGGGAATGAAGATCTTGAGCAGCATCTGCAGATGTCCCGCGCCGTCGATCAGGGCTGCCTCATCGAGCTCCTTCGGAATCGACTGGAAATATCCGATCATGATCCAGGTGCAGAACGGAACCGTGAGCGTGGGATAGACCAGCACCATGCTCCAATAGGAGTTCAGGAGCCCCAGGCCGCGCACAATCTGAAAGAGGGGGATGAACAGCAGCGTGTCCGGCACGAGATAGGTGAGAAAGATTCCGGTCGCGAGTATCCCCGATCCCCAGAACCGCATGCGCGAAAGCGAAAATGCGGCGAGCACGCTCACGACCATGGTGATTGCGACCACGCAGAGCGTGACGATTATCGTGTTCTTGAAATAGATCAGGAAATCGGTGTCGTGGAACAGGAGGCGATACTGTTCCAGCGTGATGCCGTTGGAGATGATCCATGGGTTTGTGGCGAGATGGGCAACCTCGGCATCGCTCTTCAGCGATGTGATGATCATGTAATAGGGTGGCGTCAGAAAGAAGATCGCAAACAGGATGAGGAAGAAGTAGGACACGAACAGTGCCCAGCGCCGATTGCGGCTCAGGCTGGCGCGAACCGTTGCGCGCGGCTGCCCGGTAGCGATCGCCTGTGCCGTCATCCGATCTCTCTGCCGCGCTTGCGCACGCCGCGCAGGATGAACATGGCGGAGACGGCGAGAATGGGGAACATGAACAGCGATACCGCGGCCCCGAGCGGAAGGTCGCCGCTGCGGATGCCGAGGAGGAACGCGTAGGTCGCAAACACATGCGTCATGTTGCGCGGTCCGCCTGCCGTCATGATCTGCACGATGTCGAAATTGGCAAAGGTCACGATGAGCGAGAACAGAACTGTAATGGCAATGATGTTGCGCATCATTGGCAGCGTGATGTGCCGGAATCGCTGCCATGCATTGGCGCCGTCGATCTGCGCTGCTTCATAGAGCTGCTCTGGAACGGATTTCAGCGCGGCGAGATACATGATGAGGAAGAAGGGTGCCCCGTACCAGACGTTCACCAGGATGACGGAGAAGCGCGCCCAATAAGGGCTGCTCAGCCACGGAATCTCGCTGCCGCCAAAGCCCTGGATGAGCCAGTTGAATGCGCTGTGGGTGGGGTCGAACAACCACCACCATCCGAGCGTCGAGAGTGCGAGGGGTATGACCCAGGGCACGAGCAGCATGCCCCGCCACTTGCGCTGCCCCTTGCTGGGCAGATTGTTGACGAGGTGCGCGGTTACGAGACCGATCAACGCCTTGAAGAACACGGCGCTCAGCGCAAAGATCGCGGACTGCTCCACGACCATCCTGAATGTGTCGCGCCCGAGCAGATAGCTGAAATTGTCCAGCCCAACGAACCTGGTCTGGGCTTTGTTCAGCATGGCGAGGAAGATCGAGTACAAGGCCGGATAGACGATTAATCCGGCCACGATCACGATCATGGGCAGGCACATCAATACCGCAATGGTGCTCCGGCGCCGCATCCAGAGCTGCAATGTCGCGCCCGTACGGCGGGCTCGCTCGGACGCCTCGGTGCGACCGACCGGATAGTGCCGAGCGAGATCGACCATCGCCGTGCCTCAGGCTCGCAGCATTCCCTCCAGCTCGCCTTTCGCCCAGGCAATCACCTCGTCGATCGGCTCGTTGCCCTGGCAGACCTTGGCGACCATGATGGTGTGGAGCGACTGGTTGTAGATCTGCGAGGCCACATCGGGCCGCGCCGGATATCCGGTGATGCTGGGCTGCTCATCGCCGCGCGGGGGATAATTGTAGACCGTGCCGAGCGGAGGCTCGACCTTCTGCCAAGTGTCGAAATCATAGTAGCTTTTGAACGACGGCAGATCGTACCCGGCTGACGCCGCCACCAGCTGGCGCGATTGATCCTTCTCCGAGAGAAACTGCAACAGGGCCTTTCCCGCCGGCTTGTTCTGGGCGAACGACCACAGGCCGTAGAAGAACGGCAGCTGGCCGACGAAACGCCCGGCCGGCCCGCGCGGCATGTCATGGGTCCAGCATTGCTCCGCGACCTTCAGGTTGTCGCGCTTGGCAACCGCCCAGGCGCTCGGCGGGTTCATGATCCCCGCTCCTTTGCCGGAGATGAGCCATCGATTGTTGCCGGCATCGTCCCAGGCGTAAACCTCCGGCGGACTGAATTGCATCAGCTTCTTGAAATATTCCAGCGCCGCCCGGGTCTCGTTGGAATCGACTTTCATGTTGTCCTTCTCGTCCACCATTACCGAGCCGAAGGCCCGGAACATGGCGCCGGTCGAATCGATGGCGTCGCTGGTCTGCCCCATGGGCAGACCCACGGGGAAGCCTGCCTTGAACAGCTGTTCCGCGCTCTTGAGGTAAAGATCCCAACTCCAGCTATCGACCAGCTTGGGATCCCGGTTGGGATTCGGCGGGAAGATCGCAGTCAGATCGATGCCGCAGTGCTGCTTGTAGAGGTCGATGCGCGAGCAGCATGGCTTGACCTGGCTGCCGATGGTGGTCGGAAGCCCGAACCATTTGCCGTCTGCCTTGGCCAGATATTCAGAGACGGGACTGATCGGGCCAGCCTTGGCAATCAGCGCATTAACCACGTCGTTCAGCGGCTCGAGCACGGCGCGATGGACTTGGATCTGCCACGCGCGATGCGACATGATGTCATGGCCGGCGCGGGCCTGGGCCTCCGCGCTCGCGGTCAGGAGATCCTTGTCGCCCTGGGAGGTAATGTAGTCGATCGTTACCTCGACTTGGTTCTTTTCCCCCCACTCATTGCAAAGCCTGGTCAACGTGTTGTTCGCGCCGGGGACCCAGTGATCCCACACGCCGAGGGTGAGCTTGCCCGCGGCATAGGAGTGCCGGACATACGGAGCGGAAACCACACCGGCGGCCGCCAGAGCGGCGGTCTTGAGCAGGCTACGCCGAGACATGTTTGAGCGTGGCATTGAATCCTCCTGTCGATCGGTTTCTTTAGGTTGTTGTTTTTGCTTATTCGCGAACGACCCTACACCATTGCTGGTCCGCGGCCTAGTGTGGCGTCCCAACGATTGACTAAAACCTGTTTAGTAACTTCGTAGGGGTGGGCCATTCCTTGTGTTCCGCTGGCCGGCTAGGCCCCTCTCACGGACCCGGGGCTGCCACAGCCTTTGGTGCATCGCGAGATCGCCCCTCAATCCGGGATCAACGAGCCAAGAATGGCGAGCCTTGCCCGCGCAGCGGACCTCACAGCGCCGGGCATAAGCCCGATAGCCGCTCGTGCCGGCCACGAGATTTGCCGGTCCACACGATTTTGGCTTGATAGCGTTGCGTCTTACTCATCCTGTCGCTGTCGCGTCGGGGAGAATGATACTAAGGAAGGCTGCAGTCGCCGGCGAGCGGGCTCGATGCTCTCGGCCTGATCGGGGAAGAGACGGTGGAGGGTTGCATGGAAGAGCCTCAGACCGCATCGGATGTTCTCGTCACGCCGTCCTTCGTCCGGACCATGGCGGCTTACAACGCGGAGATGAACCGGAGGGTTTATGCGGCTGCACGGCGCCTCCCTGAAACCGCACGGCGGCTCGAACGTGGCGCCTTCTGGGGCTCGATCCACGGGACGCTCTGTCACTTGCTTTGGGGCGATCAGATCTGGATGTCGCGCTTTGACGGCTGGCCCAAGCCGACTGTCGGCATCAAGGAAAGCCGGACGCTTATTGCCGATTTCGAGGAGCTCGCGCGTGCGCGCTCTGATGCGGACCGGGGAATTTCGACCTGGGCGGAACGCCTTGGGGAGGACTGGCTACGTCAAGATCAGGTCTGGTTCAGCCAGGCGGCGAGCCGGGAATTACGACAGCCGCGCAGCCTGCTGGTGACGCATTTGTTCAATCATCAGACCCATCACCGTGGGCAAGTGCACGCCATGATCACGGCCTGCGGGGAGGCGACGGGCGACACCGACCTGTTCCTGGTCGTGGGCCCGTCATGACCGACTGGGACGCCCGGCAGTACCTCAGGTTCGAAGACGACCGCACGCGCCCCTCCCGCGACCTGCTCGCGCAGGTCCCGCTCGTGCGCGCCCGATTGGTAATCGATCTCGGCTGCGGCCCGGGGAATTCGACCGAGCTCCTGCTGGAGCGTTATCCCGACGCGAGCGTCATTGGGCTGGACTCATCCCAGGAAATGCTGCGGCAAGCCCGCGAGCGGCTGCCGCAGTGCCGCTTCAGGCAAGGCGACCTGGCGACTTGGCGTCCCGACGAGGCTGCCGATCTGCTGTTTGGCAACGCGGTGTTCCAGTGGGTCACCGACCACCCCACGGTGTTGCGTCGACTGATCGACGCCCTGCCGCAAGGCGGCGTGCTTGCGGTGCAAATGCCGGATAACACCAACGAGCCCGCGCTGGTCCTCATGCGGGAGGTTGCAGGCAACGGCCCCTGGTCGGCCAATCCGGAAATGGCTGCGGCTGCACGTGAGGATTTGCCCGCGCCTGGGTTCTATTACGATTTGCTCAGGCCGGCTTGCTCCCATGTGGATGTATGGCACACGATCTACAACCACGTGATGCCGGGGCCGGAAGGTATCGTCGAATGGTTCAAGGGATCGGCGCTGCGCCCCTTCATCTCGACGCTCGACCCGGTCCTGCGCGAAGGCTTTCTGGCGGCGTATGCGGCGGAAGTCGCGCAACACTACGCCAGGCGCTTTGATGGCAAAGTCCTGCTGCGGTTTCCACGCCTGTTCATTGTCGCAACCAGGTAAATGAACCTGTTTGCTCAGAGGCTGTGATGCGAGCCGCGGTGTAGGGCGGGTTAGATAGCGAGCCGGCTTCAGCCGGCTCGCTGTCGTAACCCGCCGCCATTCGGCCGCAGATGCGCCCGCGCATTGCGGTGGGTTACGCCGTACAAGTCGGCTGATAGGAGCCGACTTGTACGGCTAACCCACCCTTCTGTAACGGGCCGGTCGGGGTCAACCCTCGTTTTGCGACGTCCTTCTCGCCGGGCACTCGCTTCTGTACGGGGTCGGCGCAAGGCCGCCACCAGATGGAATTCGCAAAGGATAGGTCGTCCGATCTACAGATGCGTGGTCATAGAGCCACATGGGTGGGTGCGGACTGACCTTATCCTCGTCCCCGGCGAGGGGACTTCGCTTCGGGAAGGCTGGTATCGAACCCGCCCGAAACTCTTAATCTCTCCTTCTCAGCTTGTCTGCATTAAGTTGCTCGAACTCAGCTCCGATTGGGGCGATCGCGCTCATGCCGCCGCGGCCTGGTTAGCCAGTTTGTGGTCGAACGGTTTTCCGTCGACCAGCATCCGATGCATGATCACCGCAAGCTTGCGTGCGAGCGCCACTTTCGCCTTCGCCATGCCGATGCGCTTGGCCAGCTGCATGGCCCAGGTCTTGAGTGCCGAGGCCTTCACCGGGCGCGTGAGAATGATGTGCGCGGCCTGATAGAGCGCGGTGCGCACGCTCTTGTCGCCGATCTTCGAGATCCTGCCGGC
This sequence comes from uncultured Alphaproteobacteria bacterium, assembly GCA_963841705.1. Classification (GTDB taxonomy): domain Bacteria; phylum Pseudomonadota; class Alphaproteobacteria; order Rhizobiales; family Xanthobacteraceae; genus VAZQ01. Next base: position 145,072 of record CAWJDY010000033.1, on the reverse strand, counting down.
GTAATCGATTTCGCCCGACTGATATCTCTTCGGCGTGATCCCATAATGGGCGCCGACCTTTTTCGAGTTCTTGAAACGTGCGGGATCGTCGATTGCAGCCGCATATGTCAGTGAGATGACCGCCCCTACGCCGGTCGTGGTCATCAGCAGCCTGGTCCGCTCGTCGTGTCGCGCCATCGTCCGTACACGCTTCTCAAAACTCCTGAACTCACGCAACAGCACTTCGCGTACAGCTAACAACGCATCAGCGATGACTTGCAAATTCGCATGCTCGCTGACCAGCTGCTTGATCCGTTCGGCAAAATTGGTCGGCGTGGTCTTTCCGACCTTCAGACCGAACCCGCGCAGCACCCCGCGCAGGCTCATCTCAACGTCACGCAGCTTCGCTTCGATCAGGCTGCGCGTGGTCAGGATCGCACGCGTCTCTTGCGCAGATATCGATTTGCAATGTACCGGCCGGAACCAGCCCATCCGCATCAGCTCGGCAATCCCGCGCGCGTCCTTGCGGTCGGTCTTCACCGGCATCGTCTTGAACGCATTGCGCACGTGCCGGGTCTCCAACAGCTCGACCGCCAGACCGGCTTGCTTCATCGCCGCAAACAGCCATTGCGACAGAGGCCCCGCCTCCAGCCCGATCCGCGTCATCGCAAGACCGAGATTGCCAAACCACGCAATCAGCGCCTCCGGCTCACTCGCGACCTTCGCCTCGCGAACGATCTTGCCGCCAGCGTCCAACACGCATACGCTTGACTGTTCCAATGACACGTCGATTCCTGCATAATAGTCCATGGTCGTCCCTCGATGATGCTTGGAGCAGGCGGGATTGCCGGACTCCGAATCACTGACACCATCAGTTTGAGGGACGACCAGCCTGCCGCAACTCCAAGTCGCAAGCCGCGAGCGAGCGCGCCATCCATAGCGCCGTAGCGAGCTAGCGGCTGGCGACCTGGCCGGCCGGCCCGTTACACCATCTACAAAACTAACCCATCCTACAAAACCAACTCAATCATCGGGAGCCTCGGTGAGTCACACCGGCGCGCGCAGATGCTCGACCAGCGCCCGAGCGTAGGGCGGCAGCTCCGCAAGGCTGCGGATGCAGATCGTCAGGTCACGCAGCGCCCAGGCGTCGCTCAACGCGACCGCGGTGATTGCCATCGTCCGCGCCACACGGCGGGCGGTGGTCTCTGGCACGATCCCTATTGCGACCCTGCACTCCACCATGCGGCAAACCGCGTCGAAGCTGCGCAACTGCACGCGCAGCCGCAATGGTCTTCCGCTCGGCGCCGCCTTGGCGGCAAGGAAGCGCTGCAACGCGCTCGCCCGGTCGAGACCTACGAAATCATGCTCCAGCACTTCTGCAAACGCGACCTCTGAACGCGCGGCGAGGGGATGATCGCGCGCCACCACCAGCACGAAGCGGTCTTTGCGGAACGGGTAGGTCTCGAGCGCGCTTGCATCAACGGTGCCGGCGACGATACCGAGATCAGCCACTCCTTCCGCCACCATGCCGACGATTTCATCGCTCAACCGCTCCTCCAAATCCACGCTTACGTTGGGATGGGCGGCAAGAAACGAGCTGAGTGCCTCCGGCAAAAACTCGGTCAATGCATTGGTATTGGAAAGCACCCTGATCTGGCCGGCGAGCCCGCCGGCATAGGCGCTGAGATCCTCACGCAGCCGCTCTGCCTGCTGCAGGATCAGGCGGGCGTGTTGCAGGAGCGTGCGGCCGGCTTGCGTGGGCGTCACGCCCTGACGGCCGCGAACGAGCAACGCCGCGCCGAGCGCCTCCTCCATGTTGCGGATGCGCGTCGAGGCCGCAGCAAGCGCAAGATGCGCGCGCTCGGCTCCACCGGTGATGCTGCCCGCTTCCACCACATGACGGAACAGTCTCAGGTCGTTCAGGTCGAAACGCATGGTTCCCTTCGCTTTTTGCGAAGCAATGCTACGCCAATTTCCTATTGTCTGCGAGTTCTGCGCAAGCCATATTCGCCGGAGGCGAACGTAGGAAGCGCATCTGGTCGATCGGGGTCGCTTTATCGCAGGGATGCGTTTAGGGTTTTGCTGAACGTCGGGAACGGGGATGCAGCGATGACAGACGTCAAGGCACCGGTCGAGCGTCCGCTGTCTCCGCACATTTTCATCTACAAGCCGATGCTGACGATGTTGATGTCGATCGCCCATCGCATCACCGGCGCCGCGCTCTATTTCGGAACGATGCTGATCGCCTGGTGGCTGCTTGCGGCGGCAAGCGGCCCCAACGCTTACGCCGCCATGGGCTCGTTCATCAATTCGATCTTCGGTCGTTTGATCCTGTTCGGATATACCTGGGCGCTGCTGCACCACATGCTTGGCGGTATTCGCCATCTGATCTGGGATACCGGACGGGGGTTCGGGGCGTACGAGCGCGAATGGCTCGCGATCGCCACCCTGGTCGGATCGATCAGCCTCACGATTATCATCTGGGTCGTGGGATATCTGTTCGTCGGAGGATCGCGCTGATGACTGCCGGCAAAATGAGCACGCCGCTTGCGCGAGTGCGCGGGCTCGGACCGGCCCACTCCGGCACCGAGCATTTCTGGCTCCAGCGCCTCACCGCAGTAGCCAACGTGCCGCTGATGATCGCTTTCGTGTTCATCCTGATTGCGCTGCTTCGGCGCAATCACGCCGCGGTGGTTCAGATTCTGGGCTCGCCTCTTATCGCGGTGATTCTGTTGCTCTGCATTGTCTCGGTCACCGTGCACATGCGTATCGGCATGCAGGTCATCATCGAGGATTATGTGCTTGACCAGGGGACGAAGCTGGTGCTGCTGATGGCCAACACGTTCTTCGCCGTGGCAGTGGCGCTTGCGTCGGTCTTCGCCCTGCTCATGCTCAGCTTCAAGGTCTAGTGCAGTGGCAACGAACGGCTCATCCAATGTCAAGGCGCCGGTGGTCAACGGGCGCGCCTACCCCATCGAAGATCATCGCTATGACGTGGTGGTGGTCGGGGCGGGGGGCTCCGGTCTGCGTGCGGTCGTGGGCTGCGGCGAGGCGGGGCTGAAGACTGCCTGCATCACCAAGGTGTTTCCCACGCGCTCGCACACGGTATCGGCACAGGGCGGCATCGCCGCGGCGCTCGGCAACATGGGCCCGGATGACTGGCGCTGGCACATGTACGATACGGTCAAGGGCTCCGACTGGCTCGGCGACCAGGATGCCATCGAATATCTCTGCCGTAACGCGCCCGAGGCGGTTTACGAGCTCGAGCACTGGGGACTGCCGTTCTCGCGCCGGGAGGACGGCAAGATCTACCAGCGCCCATTCGGCGGGATGACCACGCACTACGGCAAGGGCATCGCACAACGCACCTGCGCTGCGGCCGATCGTACCGGCCACGCCATGCTCCACACCATGTATGGCCAGGCCTTGCGGCATTCCGCTGAGTTCTTCATCGAGTTCTTCGCCATCGATCTGATCATGGATGACGAAGGACGCTGCCACGGGGTCATTGCCATCAACCTGGACGACGGCTCAATTCATCGCTTCGGCGCGCACATGACGATACTTGCGACCGGCGGTTATGGACGCGCGTATTTCTCGTGCACCTCGGCGCACACCTGCACGGGCGACGGCAATGGTATGGTGCTGCGCGCCGGACTGCCGCTGCAGGACATGGAATTCGTCCAGTTCCACCCGACCGGAATTTACGGCGCAGGCTGTCTGATCACCGAGGGCGCGCGCGGCGAGGGTGCCTATCTCGTCAACTCGGAAGGCGAGCGCTTCATGGAGCGTTACGCGCCTTCGGCCAAGGATCTCGCCTCACGCGACGTTGTGTCCCGCGCCATGACCATCGAGATCCGTGAGGGGCGCGGCGTGGGCAAGCTCAAGGATCACATTTACCTGCACCTCGATCATCTCGATCCCGCCGTGTTGCACGAACGCCTGCCCGGGATCGCGGAGCTGGCGCGGATTTTCGCCGGAGTCGACATCGCCAGGGAGCCCATCCCCATCGTTCCCACCGTGCATTACAACATGGGCGGGATCCCGACGAACTATCGCGGCGAGGCGCTCACCAAGAAGAACGGCGCCGACGACTTCGTCGTGCCCGGGCTGATGTCGCTTGGGGAGGCCGCGTGCGTCTCGGTGCATGGGGCAAACCGGCTCGGCTCGAATTCACTTATCGACCTCGTGGTGTTCGGACGTGCGGCGGCGGCGCGCTGTGCCGACATGCTCGAGCCAGGAGCAAGCCACCCGGATTTGCCGAGCAATTCCGCCGATTTCGCGCTCTCGCGCCTGGACAAGTTCCGGCATGCGTCGGGCAAGACGCCGACCGCTCAGTTGCGCCTGAGAATGCAGAAGGTGATGCAGAGCAATTGCGCCGTCTTCCGCACCGGCCCCGTGCTCGAGGAGGGGCACAAGCTGATCGGGGATGTCTTTGCTGCGGTTGACGATATCAAGGTGACGGATCGCTCGCTGATCTGGAACTCGGATCTGATCGAGACTCTCGAGTTCGACAATCTGATCGTTCAGGCCGTGGTCACGATGGACTCCGCGGTGAACCGCACCGAGAGCCGCGGCGCTCATGCCCGCGAAGATTTCCCCGAGCGCGACGACAAGAACTGGATGAAACACACGCTGGCCTGGATCGACGGCCGCGGCAAGGTGAGCATCGATTATCGGCCGGTGCACACCTACACCCTTACCAACGAAATCGCTTACATCGAGCCAAAGGCCAGGGTGTACTGACATGGTGCAATTCACGCTGCCGAGGAACTCGCGGGTCACCGAGGGTAAGACCTGGGCCTATCCGACCGGTGCGCACGAGGTGCGCGAGTATCGGATCTATCGCTGGAATCCCGAAGACGGGAGAAACCCGCGGATGGATACGTATTACATCGATACCGGCGATTGCGGGCCGATGATCCTGGACGCGCTCATATGGATCAAGAACAATATAGATCCTACGCTGACCTTCCGCCGGTCCTGCCGCGAAGGCGTGTGCGGATCCTGCGCGATGAACATCGACGCCACCAACACGCTCGCCTGCACCAAGGCGATGTCGGAGATCAAAGGGGAGGTGAAGATCTATCCGCTGCCGCATCAGCCCGTGGTCAAGGACCTGGTCCCTGATCTGAGCAATTTCTACGCCCAGCATGCTTCCATCGAGCCGTGGCTGAAGACCGTCTCGCCCACCCCTCCGCACGAGTGGAAACAGAGCCATGAGGACCGGCAAAAGCTCGACGGTCTCTATGAGTGCATCCTGTGCGCGTGCTGCTCGACCGCCTGCCCCAGCTATTGGTGGAATAGCGAGCGCTTTCTCGGGCCGGCTGCGCTGCTGCAGGCGAGCCGCTGGCTCGAGGACAGCCGCGACGAGGCAGCCGGTGAGCGCCTGGACAATCTCGAGGATCCGTTCCGCCTCTACCGCTGCCACACCATCATGAATTGCGCCAAGGCCTGCCCCAAACATCTCAACCCGGCGAAGGCGATTGCCGGGATCAGGCGCATGATGGTCGAACGGCGCACGTGATCGGGTATCCGTAATGGCCCTGAGCGAAATTGTCCGCCGCGTGGTCACCACCGTCGACAAGAGCGACAAGGCGGTGGTTCTGCTTGATGGCCCAACGCCGCACAAGAAGGTCCGCCCGGTCGCGCGAACGGTGTCGCGCCTCATCTGGGTGACGGATCAGACGCCCGCAGATCTCTCCGGCACCGCCGATCGCGCGGCCATCGATATCGGTATCATGCCGCCCGCCGGCGGCAGCGTGTTTCGCATCGTGGAATTTCCGCCCGAGCCGCCGGAGATGCGCAACCTCGATCCGAAGAGCATGCATGCAAGCCTGGGCGACGGGGTCCCCAAGCGGGGGCGGCCGCCGCGCCACCCTGCCATGCACCGCACCCGCACCGTGGACTATGCCATCGTCATGGCCGGCGAGATCGACATGCTGCTCGATGATACGGAGATCCATCTCAAGGCCGGCGATGTGCTGGTTCAGCAAGGCACCAATCACGCCTGGGTGAATCGCGGTACCGAGCCCTGCCGTATCGCCTTCGTGCTGATCGATGCCAAGGAGCCTTGAGGGCGGCCAGCCCGCGCGGCCCGCTGGTGCGCACAGCGGTTACGATTTCATCTGATGTCGAAAACTGAGCAGCCAGCCGGTTTGCCGCCCGTTGCCGATAGAACCGTGGTCTTCAATCCCGCGACCGCGGGCTGGGAGCCTTACCGGGACGAGGGCTTCATTGGCCTGGTCGGTCCGTTCTGGAGACGGCCGTCCGGCGACAGCTATCTCTATGCGTTCATGGCGGAGCCCAAGCACCATAACCGCCGCGGCATCGTGCAGGGCGGCATGCTGATGACGTTTGCCGACCGCTCCATGGGAATGACATGTTGGTACGCCAATGAGCGCCAGCCACAGGCGACCGTGCAACTGGACGTGCATTTTGTAGATGCCGTTCAGATCGGCGAGTTTGTCGAAGCCAAGTGCAGGGTCGTCCGCCGGACGCGCTCGCTCATCTTCATGAGCGCGGAGCTCATGGTCGGTCATCGGGTCGTTGCAACCGCCAATGGGGTGTGGAAGACGTTGGGTAAAACTCGCAGCCAGGCCCAAACGCCGATTGGCCCTTTGTGACCCGAACGCCTAAGGGAGCGAACCGGGCTTGCCGCGCTGCTGATCGCATGCGAGCCGCAACGTGGCGTGGCAAGCGGCGCGTCACCCCCTCTCCGCGAAAGCTGGTGTGAGCATGATCGGACGCAGAGACGACCCTGCCTTTCTCTACTTTCCCTCCAATTATCGCTGGTCCATGGGCCTGCTCATTTGCTTGGGTGCGGCGCCGTGGACCGGGATCGAGATCGATGAGGTGCATCGAGTCGGGCGCGCGCTCGAACACCGTGTCGGCGACGATGAGGCCTGGTTCTCAGAATGGGCGCGCATGGGCGATAAGATCGAGGCGCGCGGGCGCGAGGAGGAGAAGCGCGGCCACCGGCGGACTGCGGCTTCCTGCTTTCTGCGGGCGTCGCGCTATTATCAGACCGGCGAACGCTTCATTCATCCGCGCTCGCAGCAGAGCCAGGACGTCTACGCAAAGTCCGTCCGGATCTTCAAGCAGGCTGCTGCCGGCATTGCCCGCCCGCGCATCGAGCCGGTCGAGGTGCCCTATGCGCATACCAGCCTGCCTGCGCTGTTGGTGCATCCCGATCGATCTGACGGCGCGACACGACCTGCGCCTTGCATGGTGTTCTTCGACGGCTTCGATGTGACCAAGGAGCTGCAGTACGGGTATGGCATCCCCGATCTCGCGGCGCGCGGCATTGGCTGCCTCATTGTCGATGGACCAGGCAACGGCGAAAGCGTGCGGTTTCGCGACCTCCCGCTCATTGCCGAGACGGAACGTTATGCCACGCCGGTCTATGAGTATGTGGCTTCGCGCAGCGAGTTCGACGCCAAGCGCATCGGCGTGATGGCGCTGAGCCTTGGCGGCTACTATGCGCCGCGTGCAGCCGCGCTCGAGCCGCGTTATGCCTGCTGCGTCGCCTGGGGCGCGCAGTGGGATTATCACGCCGTCTGGGCCAAACGGCTCGATGAGCTTGCCAGCGGCAAGGTGCTTTCGCTCTCCGTCCCGCCGGAGCACCTGCAATGGGTGCTTGGAGTCTCGAGCCAAGCCGCAGCGCTCGAGAAGCTCGAAGGCTTTCGCCTCGACGGCATCGTGCAGAGGATGCGCTGTCCCTTCCTGCTCCTGCACGGTGAAGGCGACGAGCAGATCCCGCTCGCGATTGCGCAAAAATGCTTCGACGCGGTCGGCTCGACCGAGAAAACGCTTCGCGTCTTCACGCGCGAGGAGGGCGGCTTTCATCATTGTCAGGTCGACAATGTCACCATCGGCGTGCACGCCATGTGGGACTGGATCGAGGACGTGCTGAAGCCCGGGAGCTGACTACCGCGCGAGCGCCTGTCGCAGGATTGCGCGGGCAGGCTCCGATCCGTCGAGTTGGCGCAGCGCGCGGTGCTTGATCTTCCAGCCCTGCGGCGTCCGCACCAGATCCCAGCGATTGGCGGTCATGCGGTGGATCCGGAAACCCTTGGAGCTGCCGTGATTGGGCACGTCCACGGGATCGCCTTGCGTCTGCGGGACGATGATCTGCAGATAGGACGTGACCACTGCGGTATCGCCCGCGATCGCGACATGCGGCAGGCCGGTGAAATGGGCAAGTCCGCTGCTGATCGCGGCCTGATGCGCCGGGCTTAGCACCTGCTCGGCAATGCCGGTACGCCCGCGGGGGCTGGAAAGGTTCTCACCGCGGTCGAACACTCCGTCCTCCACCCAGCTCGCGGAAATATGCTCGCTGCCGCCGGTGTCGGCGCTCGGTGGATGGCTCGCGATCAAATTGTAGATCGCGAGCCGATCCTCGATCGCCTGAATGCGGTCTTCCAGGCTGCGTGTGGTTGACATCTCTCGTGCTCCATTCTCTCGCGCTCATGATCCCATTCATTCGGCCCAGTTGTTGCAGCTCCGCAGCACACTTCGATAGCGGGCGTAAGACTGCGCCCAAACGACCACTGTTCAGCGCCACTACCGGACTCCCGCGCTGCAGCAAGAATCCAGCTTATTCGATTACCTCGTCGGCGCGCCCGAGCAGCGAGAGCGGAAAGGTGAGACCAAATTCTTTCGCCGTCTTGAGGTTGATGATTAGCTCGATTTTGGTGACTTGCTGGACCGGTAGATCGGCCGGCTTCTCGCCCCTAAGGACCCGGCCGGTATAGATGCCAGTTTGACGGTGCGCATCTACCAGACTAGTCCCGTAGCTCATCAAGCCGCCGGCGGTAGTGAACTCGCGAAACTGATAAATCGCAGGGACCGCGTAGTGTAACGACAACGTGGCAAGCTGTTCGCTGCGAGAATTAAAGAATACATCGCCGCAGATCACGAGCCCGTTCGCTCCCAGTGGTCGCAAGCGTGCAAATACGGGCTCCAACTCGTCATCGGTCCTCGCATGCAACACCTCAAGCTGTAGTGCGAGGGTGCGAGCGGCTTGCTGCATCTCTTCTGCTTCAATGTTTGCAACCGGAGAGGAGGGGTTGATGAGTGCAGCTATGGCACCCGCGGCGGGCAGGAGTTCGCGCAGTAGCTCAAGCCGCTTCGGCCCTAACGCAGTGGCTAAGTTCGCAATACCTGTGACGTTGCCACCAGGCCGGTTCAGGCTGGCAACAAGTCCAAGCTGAACAGGGTCAACACCGACCTGAAAAATGATGGGGATAGATGTCGTTGCTCGCTTTGCCGCAAGCACGGCAGGGCTTCCACCCGCTGCGGCGATCACATTTACCTGCCGATTAACCAGATTGGCAGCTAATGCAGGCAATTGGTCGTAATGTCCGTCTGCGGAGCTGTACTCGATCTTGACGTTTCGCCCCTCCTCGTAGCCGACTTCTTTAAGTCCATCGATAAAGGCAGCCGCCAAGCGCTTACCAGATCGGTCAAGCGAGTAACTCGTGAGAAACCCGATGACCGGCATCGTCAGCTGCTGTGCGCGCGCCGCAAGCGACCACGCTGCTGCCGCGCCGCCGAGCAGTGTGATGAACTCACGCCGTTTCAGTTGGTGGAAGTGCATACGCCAGACCCCAGTCGGACAGGCAGTATATGTCGCAACGGGGAGGATCAAGTCAGGGGGCTTGCTGCGCTGCGGGATTTCAACCTATGTCGGCTCGGGGTCACTTTTCGACTGGTCACTTTTCGACCGAGACAGCACGAGGCTGCAAGTCTTCCATGTCCGCAGCACCCCGAATAGCGACCGCAAGTTCAATGCGGTGGTGTGTGTAGCTTTGTGCCAATTGGAGACCTGAGCAGGTGCAGCAACGCGCTGCGGCTACTCGACCACCTCGTCAGCGCGCAATAAAATCGAGGGCGGCACAGTGAGGCCCAGTTTCTTGGCCGTCTTGGCGTTTACAGCCATCTCGAATTTCACCGGTACTTGAACCGGCAGGTCGGCCGGATTGGCGCCGCGGAGAACTTTATCGACATAGGTGGCGCTGCGACGAACTATGTCTGTAAGGTCTGGTCCGTACGAAAGCAAACCATCTTGCCTAGCAACGACGGACCTCCAAGGATAGACGGTTGGTACATTGTTTCGCGCTGCCTGCGATATGATTTGCTCGCTATGATTGAGCATGAAGTAGTCCGGCGTAACGACGAGACCGCCGTGGGCCTCTCCTCCAAGTGATGTTACGACGGTTTCGATTTCGGCGTCGCTTCGAGCGTCCGCTGCGATCGGTTCCAATTTGGACGACCGGGCAGCAGCCTCGAAATCACGGAAGTAATATGTCCCGCGTCCAGGCGCCGTGTCGGCATTGAAGATCATAGCGACCCGCTTGAGCCCGGGGGCAATCTCCGTGAGCAACTCAAGCATTTTGGCCGCTATCACGGATTCTGAATTGATAAACCCTGTGATGTTTCCTCCAGGCCGCGGAAGGCTTGCCACGAATCCCGGGCCAACCGGATCGGCAACAATCACGAATACGATCGGGATCGTGCGGGTTTCCCTTTGCAGCGCCGCAGTCCCCGGAGTTCCTTGCGCCAGGATCACGTCGGGCTTTTGGGCGACCAACTCTTTCGCGAAAGTCCGTGTCCGATTTACATCGCCGCCACCCCAACGAACCTCCATTCGCAGATTGCGACCGTCGGTCCAACCACTTTCCGCAAGGCCCTGCGTGAACTGGGAAAGTTGGGTCTTTCCTTCGGGATCGTTTTCTTCCACGCTCATCAGCACGCCAATGCTTCGCATGCGCTCGGGCTGCTGCGCACGCGCCGTGAGCGGCCATGCACACGCCGCGCCGCCGAGCAGCGTGATGAACTCGCGCCTTCTCACGTCCGACATCAGGCTTCCTCCCGCCCGCCTGGGGCCGCCACCGGTTCATTTACCGCACGCTTAGGCCTGCCGCAGAAAGGTCGAAAAGTCCTCGGGCTAAACCTGAATTGTTCTGAATCTACGGGGGGCGCTGCCGACCCCTCCTGTGCTTCCACCCCCAACGATAGCACAGCGCGGCACGGTAGGAGACTGCTGCGCTGCGGGATTTCGATCCAGCCTATGACCGCAGTGGGTCATAAGCCTCGGAGGCGATCGGGGCCGGGGGTCGGTCTATGTCCGCAGTACCTCCCATCGCGTCGAAATTCTGTGCACCGCAGTGAAAGACGCCAAGTGCCAATTGCTGCCGTGAGCAAGTGCAGCAAAATACTCCTCTATTCGATGACCTCGTCGGCGCGGCCAAGCAGCGGGAGCGGGACCATGATGCCGACCGCTTTTGCGGTTTTCGTGTTGATGATCAATTCGACTTTTGTAACTTGCTGAACGGGCAGCTCCGTTGGTTTCTTGCCCCGGAGAATACGGGCTGTGTAGAGACCCACCGAACGATATCCGTCCACGTCACTAATTCCGTAGCTCATCAAACCACCAGCTGCGACGAATTCGCGATATTGGTAGATGGCGGGCACCGCGTGACGGAGCGTCAACGCGCCGAGCCGTTCACTCCGGCTCGAAAAGAATGGATCGGGACTGATCAGAAGCGCGCCCAGACGCAGTTGGACGAGGGTTGCAAAAACCGTATCCAATTCATCGTCGGTGCTCGCATGTAGAATGTGAATTGGTAGCCCGAGCGTGTGGGCTGCCGCCTTGAGGATGCTCGATTCGCTCTCGGCAAGGGGATTGTTCGGGTTGACGAGCGCGGCAATCGTGCTTGCCGTGGGCACTACCTCGTGCAGCAGTTCCAGCCGTTTGGACCCCAACTCCGTTCCTAGGGTAGTCCAGCCCGTTAGGTTGCCGTCGGGTCGACTCAGGCGGGCGACAAATCCCATCTGGACCGGGTCACCCGAGGTATAGAAAACGATCGGAATCGTCGTGGTAGCCGTCTTGGCCGCTATCGCTGCGGGACCATTCGCGGCAATCACGACCACCTGCCGATGAACCAGATCGGCCGCTAGTGCGGGCAATCGATCGTATTGGCGCTCCGCCCATCGATACTCGATCGACACGTTTTGGCCCTCGACAGCACCAGCTTCTTTTAGACCCTGGCGAAACGCACCCAGGACACCCCCGGCCTCTTCCCGCGCTCTGGTGTTAAGAAAGCCAATAACCGGCATCGCCGACTGCTGCGCGCCCGCCGCGAGCGGCCACGCTACCGCTCCGCCAACGAGCGTAATGACATCGCGGCGCCTCATGAGTTCCCTTCCTCAGGCCGACCGGGCGCACATTACCACATCGGCGTCAGAACGCCGTTGTGCATCACAGCAAACTTAGGTGGCCGATGTCGCAGATGGGTCATAAGCCTCGGAGGCGATCAGGGCCGGGGGCCAGTCTATGTCCGCAGTACCTCCAATTGCGTCGGAATTTTGTGCACTGCCGCGAAAGACGCCAAGTGCCACAAGCGGACTAATGCACTGCAGCAAAAAGTCCCGTTCAGTCGATCGCCTCGTCGGCGGGCACGAGGAGGCCCGGGAGGCACCCAAGCGCCTTTGCCGTTTGGCCCGTCCGTCCATCCTAGCTTCTCAAGCCCCCGCACGAGCGCCGAGCACGGATAGATTGCCGCTGGCGCCGCTCTCTGCTCCGGTGATCAGCACTCTTGCCTGTTGCTGCTTCATGTGTCTGGATGGTGAGAAGGCGTGTCCGTCGCCGGCGGGGGCATTTCGCAAGCCTTGTCGAGCGATCCCCTCCCGCAGCTAACGGTTACTCCTCAAACCAATTCCGAGCGGGCGAGCGAACATTCGTGCCTGCTCGGATCGATAATGGAGCAGCTCTACCGTCCTGCAATCTGACTCGCGGGAGATGAGGGTGATCATCGCTGATGAAAAGCAATGACTCCTCTATGGCAGCTTGGTGAAGGGGAAGTTGCGAATTCGGTCGCCGTCGAACAGAAATCCGTTGATCTTTCGCTGGTCATCCCAGGTAAAATGCACGCTGCCTGACCGAACGAGGGGGCTGAAATTGGTCATCTTGAATGTATCGGCAAAGGTCGGATCAAGGTGCGTGGGCGGATATTTGTGCCGGAAAATTGCAATCGATGCTTTATCCAGCTTTATCTCGTAAGTGCTCTCGATTTCATCGCTGTAGTAGAGGCCCGTATACTCGGCAAGATGCTGCAGCGTCTGTGGCGGGTCAGAGGCCGGTGGCGGGCCGGACAGTGCGGGAGCGTGATGTTCCGGCGTAACAGAAGCGGGCTCATCGCGCAGGTAATCGCGCAGGTAAACGTCCGCAACATGGCGCGCCAGGACGCCCGGCCCAGTGTCATCCGGCATAGCCACGTTGCACAGAATTGCCACCGCGAAATGCTCGTCCGGAAAGCGCATCAGGTGGGCGCGATATCCGGCATCCAGGGCTGCGTGCTCGATCACTTTGCGGCCCCTGTACGTAGGAAGCATCAGTCCGAAGCCATAGGGTACCGTGGTCCCGTCGGAAAGAACGGCTGGGGTTTGCATCTGCGACAGCGCATCATCTCCGCCGACCGTCTTGTAGTCGAAGTTGCGATCCCAAAGCACCAGGTCTTCAACACTGGTGAGGAGATTGGTAGGGCCCGTAAGATCATAGTTCGGCATTCTCAGCTCGAAGAATGGATATGTGCCCGTGTACCCGTAAGCGCGATCAGGAACGATTTGCCAGTGCTTGTCGGTGAATACCGTATGTTTCATCCCCAGCGGCTCGAAAATCCTGTTGCTGGCGAAATCTGCCAGGGATTGCCTGGATAACTGTTCGACGATCAGTCCCGCAAGCGTATATCCGGTGTTGCTGTACATGTATTGTTCGCGGGGAGAGAAATTCAGTGTTTTCATCCGTCTTAGAAAATAGAGCACGTCATCACGCGTGATGGCATCGTCGTACATGCGCCACCCCGCCATGGTCATGAAGGTCCACTGGTCTTGAATCCCGCTGACGTGGTGAAGCATGTCACGAATGGCGATCGGGGTCTTGAGCTTGGGAAGCTCAATGTACTTGCGCACGTCGTCGTCCAGCGAGAGTTGATGCTGCTGCAGGAGCAGCATTATCGACATGGCCGTGAATTGCTTCGCCAGCGAAGCGGCATGGAACACCGTCCCAGGTGTGATCGGAATCTTGTGATCCAGGTCGGCCATGCCGTAGCCGCGCTTGTAGACGATATTGCCGTCCTTGCTGACTGCGAGGGCGCAGCCCGGTGAATTGGGCTTGTCCCACAGCGCAAAAATTCTATCGACTTGCGGGTTAGCGGCGAGCGCCCTCTCTCCGGCGAGTTGACTGCCCGTCGTTGAGATGATGCCAATAGCTGTCAGCGCCAGCCCGATACACAGCGCCGTCCACGCGATCCACGGCTTCATTGAGCTGCTCCTGGAACTCTGCCGCTCCCCTCCTCCCGCGATCCTCCCCCGGGACCCGAGGAGGGAGCAACCTACTCATACGATCATCCTGGAAAAGAATCGAATGCGGGCTGTGATTACGGCTAACAGGCACGAGAATGTGCGCCTGGTATCGCGCGAGTGCAAGGATTCGTTAAAGCCCATGCTCGCCAGCCCTTCCAAGCATCGTTCGTGAATAAAACGGGTCAGCGATATGGACATCGCAACCCGCCGCAGGGAAAGGACACATATGCCTTGTTCCCGATCACGCGCGACGTTACCCTCGCAGCGCATCAGGCTCGCTGCTTCTTCCTGCGGGACCTTTAATGAAATGCCCAAAGTGCCAGCACGAGAACGCTGTTGAGGCAAAGTTCTGCGAGCAGTGTGCTGCGCCGCTGGAACAAGCCTGTGCCAACTGTGGAAGCCAGGTGGTGTCCACAGCCAGGTTCTGCCCCCAATGTGGCCATCCCCTGAAGCGTGTTGCGGGCGATCCCCGCTTTGCCTCGCCCAAGAGTTACACGCCCCAGCACCTTGCCGATAAGATCCTCACCTCCCGAGCAGCCCTTGAAGGTGAGCGCAAGCACGTCACCGTGCTGTTCGCCGACATCAAGGGTTCGATGGAGTTGCTGGCTGAGCGCGACCCCGAGGACGCGCAGAAGCTCCTCGACCCTGTGCTCGAACGCATGATTGAGGCCGTCCACCGCTACGAGGGCACCGTTAACAGGGTTATGGGCGACGGGGTCATGGCTCTCTTTGGTGCGCCGATCGCCCACGAGGATCATGCCGTGCGCGCTTGTTATGCGGCACTCAGGATGCAAGAGACCGTCAAGCAATATGCAGACGAGGTTCAGCGGTCTCATGAAGTGCCGGTAGCGATCCGAGTTGGACTTAACTCTGGGGAGATCGTTGTTTGTGGCATCGGCAACGATTTGTACATGGACTACACCGTCGTGGGCCAGACTGCACACCTGGCGGCTCGCATGGAACAGATGGCAAAACCTGGTTCCGTGCTTACAACGGCCGACACCCTCCAATTGGCTGAAGGCTACGTCAGCATGAAGCCGCTCGGCCCCGTCCCGGTGAAGGGGCTCGCCGATCTGGTTCAAGCATACGAGGTGACGGGCGCCGGCGCCGCACGAACTCGCCTCCAGGCGGCCGCCCCACGTGGCTTGACGCGCTTCGTCGGCCGCGACCTCGAGCTGGAGGAACTGCGGCGCGCGCAAAAGCTTGCCGGCCAAGGTCGTGGTCAGGTGGTGGCGATCGTCGGCGAAGCGGGGGTGGGGAAGTCGCGCCTGGTGCACGAATTCGTTCATTCGCACCACACGGCGGACTGGCTGGTTTTGGAATCCAACCCGACTTCATATGGTCAGGCAACGCCGTACCTGCCGGTCATCGAACTGCTCAGGCATTCTTTCAAGATCAACGTCCACGACAGCACGCAATCAATCCGCGAGAAGGTGACATCCAGGATTTTGACGCTCGACCAATCGTTGCAGGACGCGATCCCGCCAGTGCTCGATCTTCTCGATTCGCTGGATGAGGCGGATCCATTCCGGTCTCTCGACGTGGCTCTACGCCGGCAATGCACCTATCAAGCAGTCATCCGTCTGTTGTTGAGCGAGAGTTGCGTGCAGCCGGTCGTCGCGGTCTTCGAAGACCTTCACTTCAATGACTCCCTCACTGTCGGCCTGCTGAACGAGTTGGTCATCGTCGCGCAGAATGCACGCTTGCTCCTCGTGATCAGTTACCGACCGGAATATCGGGACGAATGGAGGAACCGGCCGGGATATCACCAGCTGCGTCTCAATCCTCTTGCCGGCGGAAGTCTTGTGGAATTCGACCAGGCCTTGTTGGGCTCTGATCCGAATCTGCACACCGTGAAGAGCTTCCTCGCGAAGCGCGCCAGTGGCAATCCGTTCTTCATCGAAGAGATCGTGCGATCGCTCGTTGACACCGGTGTCCTGCTAGGCGAGCGCGGCAGCTACCGGATCGACAGGCCGCTCTCAAGTGTCGAGGTCCCGCCCACGGTGCAGAGCGTGCTGGCCGCGCGCATCGACAGCCTGCCCGCCGCCCAGAAGCGCCTTCTGCAGGAGGCGGCGGTGATTGGGCAGGATGTCTCATTCACCGTGCTGCATGCAATTTGTGGACTGCCTGAGGACAGGCTTCGCGGCTTGCTCGACCATCTCCAGGCAGCCGAGTTTCTTTATCCGACCCAGATCTTTCCCGACTTGCGATACACTTTTAAGCATTCGCTCACCCACGACGTCACCTATAACGGGGTGCTCCGCGAATGGCGCCGCGACGTCCATGCGCGCGTCCTGGATGCAATAGAACAGCTTTATGCCGACCGGGTTGGCGAACAGGTCGAGCGGCTCGCCTATCATGCCATGCGGGGCGGGAAGCATGAGAAGGCAGTGCGCTATCTATGGCAGACCGGAGCAAAGGCGGCCGCGCGATCTGCGCTGGCGGACGCCAGGGCTTGGTTCGAGCAGGCCCTCGGTGTTCTCGAGGCGCTGCCGGAGAGCCGGGGCGCGCTGGAGCACTCCTTCGAGATTCGCCTGGAGCTGCGGCGCATTCTGCGCCAGCTTGGTGAAGGGCGAAAGATGCTTCACCACCTGCGAGAGGCCGAGGCGCTCGCCGAGCGGTTGGAAGACGATCGTCGGCGTGGTCAAGCCTACGCTCTCATGACGACCGTCCTTTCGTCACTCGACGAGCTGGACGAGGCACTGGTGACCGGCACCCGCGCCCTGGAGATCGCCGGGCGCCTCGGGGACGTGGAGCTTGGTATTGTCGCTACGAGCAATCTCGAGCAGGTGTATTATTATCGGGGTGAGTACCGGCACGTTTTGCAGTTCACCGCCGGCAATCTCGCGGCGCCGTCCGTCGACGCGGCCCACCAGTATTTCGGCATGGGCGCGCTGCCGGCGGTATTCGGCCGCGCTTACCCGATTATGAGCTTCGCCGAGATCGGCCGATTCACCGAAGCGGCCAAGTACGCGGCGGAGGCGATCCGAATCGCCGAACCAACGGAACACGCGCACACCATAGGTTGGGCCTATTACGCCGCGAGCATGCTCCATGTTCTCAAGGGCGACTGGGCCAAGGCGCGATCATCAGTCGAGCACGGGATGGCAATACTTCGGACTGGAAACGTCGCTGACCTTCTTCCTTGGGCGGTCGCCGCCTCCGCATGGGTACTGGCGCAGCTCGGCGAGATAAGCGAGGCGTTGAACCGGGTCCGCGAGGCCAAGACGCTCCTCGAGCACGAGGCCGAACGCGGGCTCGTCGGCTGTCATTACGGCTGGGCCTACCATGCGGTGAGTCGTGCCTGTCTGCTGCTAGGCTGGGTCGACGAGGCGCGGCGTCTGGGCGATTGTGCGCTGGAATCTTCGCGACGGCAGCCTGGCTCTACGGCGCACGCCCTGCGCCTCCTTGGCGACATCGCGACCCATCCGGACCGGTTCGATGTCGAGAGCGGGGCGGCGCACTACCGGCAGGCGCTGGCACTCGCTGATTTGCACAGCATGCGCCCGCTAGTCGCCCACTGCCACCTCGGCCTGGGCAGGCTCTACCGCCGCATCGGTGAGACAGAGCGCGCCCGCGAGAATTTCACCGCTGCGACGACGATGTACCACGAGATGGAAATCGGCCTCTGGCTCGATCAGAGAGAGGCAATATGACGAGGTCTAGCGATGTGGCAGCGCGCGCTCCGCGTCAGAATCCTCGACTCCACGAGCTATTCAAAAGTGAATGATTCCGAGTGGGTTGTGAACCATGCCGGCCGCACAGTTCTTTGATTCCACAAGCTCCGTTCCGTTGTCGTCTCTCCCTCACCTGCTGCAACATCATGCCAAGCGTACTCCTGACGCACCGGTAATTCTCGCTCCGGGACGCGCTCCGCTGAGCTACGGTCGCCTTTATCGGCACATCGGTGAGGTGGGGCATGCACTGCGAGCCAATGGGATAAGCCGTGATGATCGGGTCATCGTAGTGCTGCCGAACGGTCCGGAGTTGGCGGTGGCGATTCTTGCCGTAGCGGCGAGCGCGGTGTGCGTCCCGATGAATCCAGCCTACGGCCCCGAGGAACTGGACAGATATTATTCTGATCTGCGGCCTGATGCGTTGTTCATTGAGGCCGGCAGCGACTCGCCGGCGCGCCGTGTGGCGCTCTCGCGCGGTGTCCGTGTCGTCGAACTATCGCCCGCGCTTCAGGCGGAGGCCGGCCTTTTCACGCTCGCGGGAGATCAAGCGAATAAGCCATCCAGCGACTCGGCCAACCCCGCTGACGTGGCCCTGCTGGCCTTCTCGTCAGGCACAACGTCGCGGCCGAAGATCATCCCGCAGACGCACGCCCACCTATGCAGGTCGGCTTACAGCTGGAGCGCGGCCCTGAGACTGAAAGAAACTGATCGGTGCTTGAATGTGATGCCGCTATTCCATGGACATGGTCTCACTGCCACCGTGCTGACCTCGCTGGCGGCCGGCGCGAGTGTCGTCTGTACCCCCGGGCCCCACGTCGACCGCTTCTTTGCGTGGCTAACCGCGTTTCGCCCGACGTGGTACTCCGCCGTGCCTACCGTACATCAAGCAATTCTCGCCGAGGCTCGGCACCACCGTCAGCGAGCAACGGAGTGTCGGCTACGCTTTATCCGTTCTGTTTCGGCTCCTCTGCCGCTCCCCGTCTTCGCAGAACTGGAGGAAACGTTCGGGACATGCGTGATAAACTGTTATGCCATGGCAGAGACGTCTGATGGGCCCATCGCGTGCAATCCGCTGCCGCCGGGCCGGCGCAAAGCGGGTTCGGTTGGCCTACCGGTGGGGCTGGACGTCGCAATCATGAATGAAGATGGGACTTTGCTGCCAGGCGGTCAGGCTGGGCAGATTGTCGCCCGTGGCGCGATCGTCGTGGATGGCTATGACGGGGATCCGCTGGCAACCCAGAACGCGTTTGCAGACGGGTGGCTGAAGACGGGGGACCTTGGTTTCTTCGACGAGGACGGTTATCTCTTTATCACCGGCCGCAGTCGAGAGTTCATCAATCGCGGGGGAGAGAAGATCTCCCCCCTGGAAATCGACGCCGTGCTCCTCGAACATCCCGCGGTAGCAGAGGCCGTAACATTCTCAGTCCCGCATCCGACGCTTGGTGAGGACGTCGCGGCGGCCATTGTGTTGCGGCCCGACGCCACAGAGACGCCGCAGGTTATTCGTCGGTTTGTTGCGGGGCGTGTTGCCGATTTCAAGGTTCCTCGACAAGTGCTGATTGTCAGGGAGGTGCCAAAAGGACCGACAGGCAAAGTGCAGCGTATTGGTCTTGCGGCGAAACTGGGCATTGAGACCCTCGCCGCCATGGGGTCAAGCTTCGCTGTGCCAAGGACACCGCTCGAGAAGGCGCTCGCCGAAAGCTGGGCGGAAATCCTCCAGGTCGAAGAGGTTGGCATTGATGATAACTTCTTCGCTTTGGGTGGAGACTCGCTTTCCGCTACACGCGTTCTCGCGCATGTTTACGGCATAACGGGTCGCGAGCTCGACATGTCCTGCTTTTTCGAGGCGCCGACGATTGCGAAATTGGCTCACCACCTCGAAACGATGACCGATGCCGGCCAGGCAGGGCAACCTGGTTCAGGCGTCGTGCGCGCACCCCGAGAAGATGGCGTGCCGGCTTCCATTGCTCAGGAACGGCTGTGGGAATTGCAGCGGGTGCTGCCGCGAATACCCTTTTTCAACATAGTCTACGCGCTACGGACAACGTCGGCGGTCGACGCGGTGGCCCTGGAGCGGAGCATCAACGAAATCGTGCGGCGCCACGAAATTCTACGCACCACCTTCGCCGTTATCGATGGCCAGTGCGTGCAGATCATTGCATCTCAGTTGCCGTTGCACTTGCGTTTTGACGATCTGCACACATTGCCGGAATCCGAGAAGGACACAGCCGGACACCAGATTATTCAGGAGGAAGTGCTTCATTGCTTCGACCTGGTGCACGACTCCCTTTTGCGCGCTCGCCTGGTGCGCCTGGCCGAGCGGGAACACCTCTTGATCATCAACATGCATCATGCCATCGCTGATGGCTGGTCGCTCGGCGTGCTGGTCGGCGAGCTCGTCGTTATATACGAAGCCTTTTCGACCGGGGTGGCGCCGGTCCTAAAGCCGCTTTCAATCCAGTATGCGGACTTCGCGTACTGGCAGCGGCATTGGCGGTCACATCCGAAAGTCATTGCGCAACTTGCATACTGGCGCGAGCAGCTTCGTGATCCACTGCCTGTCTTGGCGTTCCCGACGTCGCGTCCACGACAGACGATCGACGGTCTAAACCCTGCACGGCGGGACGTGGCATTGCCGGCGAGCCTGTTGGAGGACGTCAAACGCTTCAGCCAACAAGAAGGCGGCACATTGTTCATGGCGCTCACCGCCGCCCTGAAGATGCTGCTTTATTGCCACTTGGGCCGGGAGGACCTGCGAGTGGCGACGCTCGTCGCCAATCGCAATCGTCCGGGGACCGACCGGCTGATCGGCCCACTGGTCAATACTGTGATTCTCCGCACTGACCTCAGTGGTGACCCCAATCCAAAAGAGATGATGCGTCGAGTGCGTGCCACGACCCTCGCAGCGTTCGGCCACCAGGATCTTCCCTTTGAAGAGCTCGTTGCGACCCTCGAGCGGGAGCGCGCTGTCAAAGCTGCGGCGCTGGCGCAAGTGATGTTTGTGTTGCATAATGCCTCGTTGCGACCCATGCTGCACGGGACAAATGCAATCATTTTGGAGGAGGCCAATCCGACCATGTCGTTGCCGCTGGTGACAGCAACAAATTTCGATTTCACGTTGACGCTGCACGAGGGCACAGACGGCCTCGTGGGGTCCTGCGTCTATAAGCAGAATGTTTTCGACGGGAATACCGTCGATCAGCTGCTGGGAAATTTCCAGTCGGTGCTCGAACAGATGGTGACATATCCGGAGCGGCCACTTTCTGCAATCCGTGTTTCACTGACCGAAGAACTATCTAAACTGCCACTTCCTGCCTGAGTTTCCCCCTCACCAAGTCGCCGACGTAAAGTTCACGGAGGAGAATGTAATGTCAGCCCCACTATCGTGCTTTAGTATAGAAGAGCTCGAGCACCTGGATGCGCATCAGGTCGACCTTCTCAGGAACGCAATTGAGCGCGAGCTCCGCGAGAATGAGCAGATCAAGGGCGTGCTCAAAACGAAGTTTCAAGCCATGTACGATCGAATGAAGGCTGGGACTAAACCGTAATCACCTGACACCTGGCAATCAGTAGCCGGGCGCGCGACCGCAAGAGTCAGGCGCGCTCACGCCGCTCCTGAGAGGGCGTTAAATTAGGCGAGTGCTCGCGTGCCGCCGTCATGGAGGTGACACGAGACCCTCGACGCGCCATCGCGAATCTCCCGTGGAACCGTCGTCTGACAGCGCGTTCCAGCCTCGGGGCAGCGCGGATGGAAGGCGCAGCCGGCCGGCGGCTCAAGCGGATTGGGAAAGGCAAGCCCAAGCCCGGTATCGGGCACGCCGAGGCCGGGTTCGGGCGTGAGCACGGAGGCGAGCAGCGCCTTGGTGTACGGATGGCGCGGCGCGCGGAACAGCGCCTCGGTCTCGTTCTCCTCGACAATGCGGCCGAGATACATGACGGCCACGCGCGTGGCGATGTGCTCGACCACCGCGAGATTGTGGCTGATCAGAATGTAGGTCAGGCCGAATTCCTGCTGCAGGTCCGCCAGCAGGTTGAGGATCTGCGACTGCACCGACACATCGAGCGCGGAGGTCGGCTCGTCGCCGATTACCATTGCCGGGCGCATCACCAGCGCGCGCGCGATGGCGACGCGCTGGCGCTGCCCGCCCGAGAGCTCGCCGGGGTAGGCGTCGTGGAGCCGTTGCGGCAATCCGACGAGATGCATGAGCCGCTCGACCTCGGCGCGGCGTTCCTTGGCGCCGCCGATGCGGTGCACGATCAGCGGCGCGGCGATGATGGCGCCGATGCGCCGGCGCGGATTGAGCGATGAGTACGGGTCCTGGAACACCGGCTGCACGCGGCGCGCGAGCGCGCGTGCACCCAGGCTGCCGATCGCCCGGCCATCGATGAGAATTTCGCCGGCCGAAGGCGGCAGCAGCCCGAGCAGCATGCGGGCAAGCGTCGACTTGCCGCAACCGGATTCGCCGACGATGCCCAGGACCTCGCCGCTCCTGATCGCGAGCGAGACGCGATCGACCGCGCGCAGATCGCGCGCGGCGCGCAAGAGCCCGCCGCCGACGCGGAAATGGCGCTCGACATCGCGCAGCTCGGCAAGCGGCGGACTCTTCATGACGCGGCCGCCAGCGCATTCGCCGAGCATTGGGCCGGCGGCAGCAGACAGCGGTAGGCGCGGCCGGGGGAGAGCTCGGCGAGCGCGACGGGGGCAACAGCGCAGTCCTCGAAGGCGTGCGGACAGCGATTGCGGAAGGCGCAGCCTTCCACGTCGCCGATCAGGCTTGGCACCAGGCCGGGGATGGAGCCGAGCCGCGCGCGGCGCTTGACCTTTCCGGGCACCGGGATGCAGCGCAAGAGCCCCTGCGTATAAGGGTGCGTCGGTTGCGCGAACACTTCGCGCGCGCTGCCGGTCTCGACGATCTCGCCCGCATACATGACCGCTGCGTGGGTCGCCACCCGGGCAACGATGCCGAGATCGTGAGTGATGAGGATTATCGCCATATCGAGCTCGCGCCGCAGCGATGCCAGAAGGTGCAGGATCTGCGCTTGGATGGTTACGTCAAGTGCGGTGGTGGGCTCGTCGGCAATCAGGAGCTTGGGGCCGCACATCAACGCCATGGCAATCATCACGCGCTGACGCAGGCCGCCCGAAAGCTGATGGGGATATTGGCCGAGCCGCTCGGCGGCAGCGGTGATGCCGACCTTCTCGAGCAGCGCAAGGGCCCGATCGCGCGCCGCGCGGGCGCCGACGCGACGATGCCGACGCAGCGCCTCGGTCAGCTGCGCGCCGACCGTGTAGCACGGATTG
This sequence comes from uncultured Alphaproteobacteria bacterium, assembly GCA_963841705.1. GTDB lineage: Bacteria > Pseudomonadota > Alphaproteobacteria > Rhizobiales > Xanthobacteraceae > VAZQ01. Next base: position 121,747 of record CAWJDY010000033.1, on the reverse strand, counting down.
AGCGAGGTCATCGGTTCCTGAAAGATCATCGCCATGGCGTTGCCGCGCAGATCCGACATGGCGCGCTCGCTCAGCCGCAACAGATTGATGCCGTCGAAGGCGAGCGTCTGCGCCGAACGCCGCGCACGCGCCGGCAGCAGGTTCATGAGCGCGAGCGAGGTCAGCGACTTGCCGCACCCGGATTCGCCGACAATGCACAGCACGTCGCCGCGCCCCACCGAGAAGCTCACGTCGCGCACGGGATGCAACAAGCCCGCCGCGAGCGGGATACGCACGTCAAGATGCGCGACTTCGAGCAGAGCGCTCACGCGCGGCTCTCCGGCGCGGTGATGTCGCGCAGGCCATCGCCGAACAGGTTGATCGCCAGAACCAGCAGGAAGAGCGCGGCGCCGGGGATGGTGATCACCCACGGGCTGAAGAACATGTACTCCTTGCCCTCGGCGACCATGAGGCCCCACGAGGGTGCCGGCGGCGGGATGCCGAGGCCGAGGAAGGAGAGCGTCGCTTCCAGCAGGATCGCCTGTGCCATTTCGAGCGTGGCGACGACGAGCAGCACGTTGGCGATGTTGGGCAGGATCTCGACGAGAATGATGCGCGCCGTGGAAGAGCCGATCGCCCGCGCCGCGGCGATGTAGTCGAGCGCGCGTACCTGCATGGTGGCGCTGCGGGTCACCACGGCGAAGCGGTCCCACAAGAGGAGGCCGAGCACCGCGATGACGATCTCGAGCGAGCTGCCAATGAAGGCCGCGATCGCGAGCGCCACCAGAATGACCGGGAGCGCAAGCCGGGTCGTGATGATGAAGGTGACGACGAGGTCGATGCCGCCGCCGAAATAGCCACCGAGCACGCCGAGCGTGGTCCCGATCACGGCCGACATCGCCGCCGCGCTGGCGCCGACCAGGAGCGAGATGCGCGCGCCGTAGATGAGACGGCTGAGATAATCGCGGCCGAGCTGGTCGGTGCCCAGCACATGGGTCCAGCTGCCGCGCGCGTCCCAGAGCGGCGGGATCAGGCGCTGGGACAGATCCTGGGCAAACGGATCATGCGGCGCGAGCCACGGCGCGGCGAGCGCCGCGGCAAGGACGGCAAGGATGACGGTCGCGCCGATCAGGATGGTGGTGTGCCCGAAGATGCGCGCGCGCAGCGCCGCGCCGCGGCTCGGCGGCAGGACCTCGGCAACGCGCACGAAAGTGTCGATCGTCACCGGGGGCTCCTTCAACACACCCGGATGCGCGGGTCGAGCACGGCGTTGAGCACGTCGGCGAGCAGGGTCAAAAGAACGTAGATGCACGCGAGAACGAGCACGATCGCCTGCACGACGGGGAAATCGGCGCGGCTGATCGCCTCCCAGCCCAGATACCCCACCCCGTACAGCGAGAACACGCTTTCGATCACGATCGACCCGCCAAGCATGAAGCCGAACTGCACCGCCGCCACCGCCACGACGGGAATGATGGCGTTGCGCAGCGCATGCTTGAACAGCACGCTCATGGTGCGCAGGCCCTTGGCGCGCGCGGTGCGGATGTAATCGGAGGCCAGCACTTCGAGCATGCCGGCGCGGGTGAGCCGCATGAAGGCGGGTGCGGCGTAGTAGCCGAGCGCGATGGCGGGCAGGACGAAATGCTGCCAGGTGCCGCTGCCGGAAACCGGCAGCCAGCGCAGCTTGAGGCCGAACACGATGATCAGGATCAGCGCGAACCAGAAGCTGGGCAGCGCCTGGCCCAGCACGGAGAGGCCGAGCGCAAGGCGGTCGAGCCAGGAATTGGGCCTCACCGCCGCCGCCACGCCGAGCGGCAGCGAAAGCGCGAGCGCGAAGGCGAGCGCGCAGATGCCCAAGGTCAGCGTGACCGGAAGCCGGTCGGCTATGAGCTCGCCGACCGGCACCTTCAGAAAGAAGGATTCGCCGAAATCGCCGCGCATGGCGCGGGCGATCCATTCCGCGTACTGCGCGGCGATCGGCCGGTCTAGCCCGTAGGCCTTGCGCACCTGTTCGACGTCGGCGGCTGTCGCCGACGGTCCCGCCAGCGACTGGGCAAGATCGCCGGAGAGATGCAGCAGCGCGAAGCTGATGATCGAGACGGTCAGCGCCACCAGAGCCGCGACGATCGTTCGCTTGGCGCAATAGGCGAGCAATGCAGAGCCGTCATTTCCAACTGTAGAGGTAGTAGCGCGGGATTTCGTCCTTGAAGGACCTGAAATTGAGATCGCTCGTGTAGGCGTAGTAGATGCTGTAGGAGTTCGTCGGCAGCATGTACATTTGTTCCATGATGCGCGAGATCGCCTTGCGGTAGGCGGCGAGCCGTTTTTCCTTGTCGGTGCTGGTGTCGCCCTCCTTCACCCATTCGGCGAGCTCCTTGTCGCCGGAAAAGTCGTCGGCCGAGCCGCGGAAAAAGTTGCCGAGAATGGCCGAGGCGTCGTTGATCGAATACGATCCCCAGTCGCCGAACGAGATCGGCGTCACGCCGGCATGGTTCTTGTCGCGGAAGGCCGGGTATTGCAGCATGCTGATCCTGGCGCGCACGCCGATGGCGCGCATGTAGCCCGCCAGCGCGTCATCCCATTGGCGCGGGCGGAACGCGAAGAGCTCGGTATCGAAGCCGTTGGGATAGCCGGCCTCCGCCATCAGCGCCTTCGCCTTGGCCAGGTTGAAATCGTATCTCGCGCCCTCCTGATAGCAGCCGAACTGGGTTGCGAAGCAGGGCGCGGTGAGGACGCGCGCCTCGCTGCCGAAGAAGGTCCTGGTGAACTGCTGACGATCGATCGCGTGCGCGATGGCGCGCCGCACCCGCACATCCTTGAGCGGGCTATCGCCCGAGCGCCCGGCGGCATCGAAATAGATGTAGCCGACCCGCATGGTCTCGCCGGCGCTCACGGTCAGACCCGGGACCGCCTTGAGGCTGTCGACCTGATCCGGCGGCACGTACCACATCAGGTCGAGATCGCCGCTCAACAGCGTTGCGATCTGCGTGGTCTTCTCCGGAATGAAGCGCTCTACGACCTTGCCGATGCGCGGCTTGCCGCGGGCGCTGCCTCCCCAGTAGTTCGCGTTCTTCACGAAGGTGACCGATTTGCCTGGTTCGAGGCTCTCGACCGCGTAGGGCCCGGTACCGATCGGCTTGCGCGCCATGCCCTGCGGGCCCACCTCGGCGTAATATTTGTGCGGATAGATAGGGGTGGGGCCGGCGAGATATTCCAGCGCGGCAGGGAACGGCTCCTTGAGATGGATGCGGACCTTGTACGGGTCGATCTTCTCGGTTGACTTCATCCAGCCGACATTGGTCATGTTGAGAACCTTGTTGGCGGGATCAACCACGAAATTGAACGTATAGACCACGTCGTCGGCGTCGAACGGCTGCCCGTTGTGGAAGGTGACGCCCTGACGCAGGTCGAGCTCGAGCGTGAGATCGCCGATCCAGCGCCACGCAAGCGCAAGCCCGGGTTTGTATTCGAACGTGTCGGGATCGCGTTCGATGAGCTGGTCCCAGATCATGCGCGCGGCGAGAATTCCTTCGCGGCTGGTGTTGAAATAGGCGTCCGCAAAGTCGAGGGGCTGGTCCCACGCAATGTTGAGCGTGTCGTCCTTCTTGCCGGCGAAAGCGGGCGTCGCAATCAGTACTGCGTTCAGCACCATTGTCGCGCCGGCCTTGAACATCGTCTTCATCGTTTATGCCTTCACCCTCGCACCAATGATTTTTCTGGGCCCAAAAGCAGGGGGCCGCACTGCTCCCACGCTGGAGCCTAGCACAAAGTTCCACCGCCCGTCTCGGAATGCGGGGCGCACCAGCCACCGCTCGGGCGCTCGGTCCAGCCAATGACGACAGCATATCACCGCGGGCAGGAACTTGCTCCGGATTTCGGCGCGGCAATGGTCGGGGTCTTGTGTCACGAGTGTCGCCGGTCCAAACGGCGTAACTATGCGAGAGATGAAGGCGTGTTCTTCGGGGTAGGCGATCAGGTGCTGATCTCAGGCCACCGTAAGGTGCTGTCATCAAAAACGACGGTGGTGAACGTTGCGGAAACGGCGGAACAGGATTCGGCAGGGAACGCTGAGAGGGGCGAGCGCAAGCGAACCGCCGATGAACTGAGCGCTCGCTCGCTTTGCCCGCGACTGCGAACTTCGCTTCTCGTCTGCTCGTGGCCCTGACGACGTCTCACCTGGCGCTCCCTGGGGGGACGACCTCAGGGCTAGCACAGCAGCGGGCGGGTGTGCAGCACAGCAAATTAGCGCCCGGAGTTCCGAGATGGGTCATTTTCGACCGAGTTGGTCTGGACTAAACGCTCGCTCAGGTCTGCTATGCCTCCAATAGCGACCGAATTTACTCGTCACGACGAATCGTCGCGAAGTGCCACAACCGGACTAATGCACCGCAACAAAGGGTGGCGTTATTCGATCACCTCATTGGCGAGCGCAAGCAGATTTGGTGCAATATCCAGCCCGAGAGCCTTAGCGGTCTTGAGATTGATGACCAGTTCGAACTTGGATGGCTGTTCGACCGGCAAATCTGCTTGTTTGGCACCCTTTAAAATTTTATCAACATAGGTGGCGAGTTTCTTGATCATGGCCTCAAAGTTTGGCCCGTACGACATGAGTCCGCCAGCCTTTGCAAACCGCGGGTCGGTGTAGATGGCAGGCAGCTTCAATTGAAGAGCAAGTTCGGCATTGCGGCTCTCTTGAACGGCCATGAGCACCGAATTCAAAATGACAAGAGCGCCCGGATGTGCGGCCGCGATCTTTTCGAAACCCGGCGCGATATCGTTCGGTGTGCGCGCTTGGACAATAGTCACCTGCACACCCGCCTTGCGCGCGGCATCCTGTGTCTCTTTGAGCGCGTCCACTGCCGGAGGATCGTCAGGATTATAGAAAATCGCGATCGCGAGAGGTCTCCCGCTGGCTTGAAGCAACAGCTCAAGCCGTTTTCCGCTCACCTCCGGCGACAGTAAGCTGATCCCGGTAATATTGCCCCCGGGATGAGCGAGGCTTTCCACCAATCCATTACCGACCGGATTGCTCGCCGCCATCACGATTGGAATGCTTTTCGTGGCCTGTTGGGCGGCCCGAGCCGCTTGTGTTCCAGTGGCGACGATAACATCCGGCTTAAGCCCGACCAGCTCGCTCGCGAACGCGGCAAGGCGGTCCACTCTGTCATCGAACCGCCACTCGATAAGAAGGTTTTGACCTTCGATATAGCCTAGTTCACGGAGCCCTTCTCGGACGGGCGTCTGGCGGATCTCCGGGGCCAGCATTGCAATCCGCCATTTGCCGGGAGCGGGCTGCTGCGCCTGCGCAACAAGCGGCGATAGGAACGCCGTTGCACCACCGAGGAACGTGAAAAATTCGCGGCGCCTCATGGGTCTGACTGCTGTGCCGAGAACCAATGCGTCCATCCCACGGCATATAATACCAAGCAAGATGACGCCTGTGTAACATGCGTCGCGGCTCAACGGTCCATCATGTCGCGATGGGTCATAAGCCTCGGAGGCGATCGAGGCCGGGGGCCGGTCTATGTCCGCATACCTCCGATCGCGTCGCAATTTTGTGCACCGCAGCGAAAGACGCCAAGTGCCATAAGCGGACTCATGCACCGCAACAAAATACGTGCGTTATTCGATCACCTCGTCGGCGCGGGCGAGCAGTTGCGCCGGCACGTCGAGGCCGAGCGCCCTGGCGGTCTTGAGATTGATGACCAGCTCGTATTTGGTCGGCGCCTGCACCGGCAGGTCGGCCGGCTTCTCGCCCTTGAGGATACGATCGACATAGCCGGCCGCACGCCGGAACGGGTCAATCGTATCGGGCCCGTAGGAGACCAGGCCGCCGCTGGTGACGTCGTAGCGGAAGGAGTAGACCGCAGGCAGCCGGTGCCGGGCCGCAAGGGTGATAATCAGATCGCGATGAACCACCGCCAACGCGCTGCCCGTCACGATTAGGCCGCGGTTCGACCCGCGCGCGAATGCGGCAATGCCGCGCTCGATCTCGTCGGCGTCGCGCGCGTCGATCGGGCGCACGTCCACGCCAAACGACGGCGCCACAGCCTGGATTGCACCCAACTGGATGGTCCCGGAGCCTTGAGTGCTATCCCGAATGACCGCGGCTTGTGTCACGCGCGGCGCGATCTGCTTGAGCAGTTCCAGCCATTTCCCGCTCATGCCGAATTCGAACAGCATAAACCCAGTGGCGTTGCCGCCCGGCCGCGCCAGGCTATCGACAAAGCCGGCGCCAACTGGATCGGCGACATTCGCGAACACGATCGGCACGGTGCGGGTCACCCGTAGCAACGGCGCCACGGTCGAGGTGCCAGAGGCCAGGATGACGTCCGGTGCGAGCGCCACCAATTCCACTGCGTATTTGTGGGTGCGGTCGGCGTCGCCCGCGCCCCAGCGATAGTCGATTTGTACGTTATGGTCGACGGTCCAACCCAATTCTTGCAGCCCCTCCGCGAACGCCGCGAGGCGGGCATGCCCCTCCGGATCGTCGGCGGCCAGGATCATGAGCACGCCGATCCGCCGCACCCGGTCGGGCTGCTGCGCGCGCGCCGCGAGCGGCCACGCGGCCGCTGCGCTTCCAAGGGCGATTACGAATTCTCGCCGTCGAATGTGGATTGTCATGTGACCTCCTTGTCGGGGTCATGCCATGCAATATTCAAATGATACCACGCTTTGATCGCGCGGTCTGTGACTACTTCGCGCTTGAAGCGCAGTCCATCAGCACGGGATTTCCGACGTCCGAGGATGGTCTGCTTACCCTCCAAAACTCTCCGTGAATGCGGATATCCCCGTCCGGCAGCCCAGTACCATGGATAGCCCAAAACGATACGTCCACATCAGGTCCGGTGTTCATTTGAGAGCCGTCGTAAGTGGGACAAAACGGCACTCGCAGTTTGTGCCATGAGCGGAGTAATGCACCGCAGCAAACAAAATCCTTATTCGATCACCTCGTCAGCGCGTAGCAGGATGCCGGTCGGTATCGTCACGCCGAGCGCTTTGGCAGCTTTCAGGTTGACGACCGTCTCGAACGCGGTCGCCTGTTGGACAGGTAGATCGGCAACTTTTTCGCCCTTGAGAATTCGCCCTGCGTAGATGCCGAGCTGACGATAGGCGGCGCGTAGGCTCGTTCCGTAGCTCATTAAGCCGCCGGCCACTGCGAATTCACGCCATCCGAAGATCGTCGGGATGGCATGGCGCGTGGTGAGCAACACGAGCTGATCGCGCCGAACGGTGAAGAACTGATCGGCTTGCACGATGAGCCCGCCGATCCGCTGATCGACGATGGCGGCGAAGGCCGTGTCGATCTCGCCATCGCTACTCACGTCGAAAATGCGTACCTGCTGTCGGAGCTTGCCGGCGGCGGCCTGTACATCGCGCAGCTCGGACTGGGTCTGTGCGGCGGTGGAGGTCACCAGCATCGCAACCAGCGGCGCGGTGGGGGCGAGTTCGTGCAGCAACTCCTGCCGCTTCGGGGTCAGCACTTCCGCAAAGACGTTGAGTCCCGTAACGTTACCGGTCGGGCGGCGAAAGTTGGTGACAAGGCCAAGGTCGATGGGATCGGTGCCAGCTATGAATACGATTGGAATGGTTGAGGTCGCCGCCTTGGCAGCGAGCGCCGCCGGTGGGCCGAACGCGGCAATGACAGCGACCTCGCGGCGAACCAGATCGGTCGCTAAGCCGGGTAGCCGATTGTTCTCGCCCTGTGCCCAACGGAATTCGATTGCCACGTTCGTGCCCTCGACGTAACCGGCTTCGCTCAACCCTTCCTTGAAAGCAGCGACGAGATGGGCCCATTCGGCCACGGACCCGCCGTTGAGGAACCCAATCACTGGCATTGCCTTCTGCTGCGAGTGCGCCGCCAGTGGCCACGCGGTCGCGCCCCCCAGTGCGCCGAGAAATTCGCGCCGTTTCATCTGCTCAAGCCCCGTCATTAGTAATGGGCGCGACTATAGCACTCCTGAAAAGGGCGCGAGTGGCCTCAAGGACATGGTGACGATCAAAGTCGAGCGTGCTCGGCTAAAAACTATGTCCGCGCTGAGTCCGCTGCTCATTCGATAACGGTCATAAACAGTAAGAGGCGGCGCATACACTTCGTGCCATTAGGAGACCTGAGCAGGTGCAGCATGGCGGGTGAGTAAAGTAGCGGCTACTCGATGACCTCGTCGGCGCGCGCAAGCGTGCTCGTCGGCAGGTCGAGCCCCAGCGCCTTGGCGGTCTTGAGATTGATCGCCAGCTCGTATTGGGTCGGCGCCTGCACCGGAAGGTTGGCTGCCTTCTCTCCCTTGAGGATGCGATCGACGTAGCCGGCGGCGCGGCGGTACTCGTCGGTGAAATCAGGCCCGTAAGCGATCAAGCCGCCGCGCATGACGCTGACGGGGTTGCCGTAGACCGCCGGCAGCTTGTGCTGGGCCGCCAGCGCGATGATCAGGCCATGATGAACGGTCGCGCTTGCGGACGTCGTGACGACCAGACCGCCGTTGGCGGAGCGCGCGACGGCCGCGACCGCGCGCTCGATCTCGCCGGCATCGTTCACGTTGACCGCACTCACTTCCACTCCGAGTGACGGCGCCACGGTTTGGATGGCGGTGAACTGGGCGATCCCACTAGGATTGGCGGCGTTGCGAAGAACAGCCGCCCGTTTCACGCTCGGCGCGATCTCTTTGAGCAGCTCCAGCCATTTCCCGGCGAAGCTGAACTCGATATTCATGAATCCGGTAACGTTGCCGCCCGGCCGCGCCAGACTGTCCACGAAGCCCGCGCCAACCGGATCGCCGACGCCCGCGAACACGATCGGCACGGTGCGCACCTGTTGCAGCGCTAGCATGGTCAGGGTGCCACCGGCCATGATGTTGTCCGGTGCGAGCGCCAGCAGCTCCATCGCCAACGTGTGAAGGAGGCCAGCATCGGCCCCGCCCCAGCGAACGTCGATGCGGGCGTTGCGGCCGACGGCCCAGCCCGCTTCCTGCAGTCCCTGCAGGAACGCTGCAAAGCGGGTCTGCCCTTCCGGCTGGTCGGCAAATCGATTCATCAGCACACCGATGCGCCGCACTCGGTCGGCCTGCTGCGCCCGCGTCGCGAACGGGCACGCCGCCACACCGCCGAGTAGCGTGATGAAGTCGCGCCGCCTCATTATTCGATCACCTCGTCGGCGCGGCCGAGCAGCGTTGGCGGCACGGTGAGGCCGAGCGCCTTGGCGGTCGTCAAGTTGATCACCAGTTCGAACTTGACTGGAGCCTGGACGGGAAGCTCGCTCGGCTTTGCGCCCCTTAGAATCCGATCAGCATAGGGCACCGCGCGTCTAAAATTATCGTTCAGGTTAACGCCGTAGGAGATGAGACCACCGAGTTCAGCGAAAAAACGGAATGGGTAGACGGCCGGCAGACGATAGCGTGCCGCCAGCGATATAATCTCTACGCGATGGGCGATCATGAAGTCTTCATTCAGCACGATTAGACCACTGTTCGGTTCGCGCGCCTGTGTGGCAACGACGGTTTCGAGTTCGGATACGTCACTAACATGCGCGACTCTTGTCTCCACTCCGAAGGATGGCGCGGCGTTGTTGAGGGATTTGAGGAAATATTCGGCAAAGGGCGCGGTTGCCGGGTTGAAAATGACGACAACCCTGGAAACGCTCGGTACTGTCTCCTTGAGTAGCTCCAACCACTTGCCGCCGAGCGAGGCTTCGTACACCGCAAAACCGGTAGCGTTGCCGCCCGGCCGCGCGAAGCTTGCCACGAAGCCGCTGCCGACCGGATCGGCAACAGTCGCGAAAACAATGGGAACGCTTCGCGTTTGTTGCAGCAGCGTCGCAGTGGTGGGGGTGTCATTCGAGAGAATAAGGTCGGGTTGCAGTGCGATGAGCTCCTTCGCATACCGTCGCATCGTCTCCGCATCGAACCCGGCCCAGCGAACTTCTATCCGAATATTTTGCCCGTCCACCCATCCGAGCTTTTGAAGTCCCTCCCGGAATACCGCCACGTCGGCTTGATATTGCGGGTCGCTCTCGGCTCCCGCCATCGAGATGCCGAGGCGCCGCATCCGGTCGCCTTGCTGCGCTCGCGCAGCGAGCGGCCATGCTGCCGCCGCACCGCCGAGAAGTGCGATGAATTTCCGTCGCCTCATGGGGCTTTCCCCAAGGCCAGGGATCACGGGCAAAGTATAGCAGGTCAGGCCCGTGCATCACAGCAAAAGTGGCCGCTCAATGATAAGCACCGGCCCTTATCGGTCCAGAGCCCGAGCCTATGTCTGCACCACTCCCGAAAGCTACCCTAATTCAGCGGATTAGGCATCCGGTGCCTGATGCGCTCGCCATCGCTGAGCAAGTCGAAGTCTGAAGTATTCGGGCAGAGCGGACATTACTCTGCCCGATTGCTAGCGGCGCTTCGTGCCACAACCAGACTCATGCAGTGCAGCAAAGAGGCGGTCGCCATCCGTCACTCGATCACCTCGTCGGCCGTAGCGAGGAGAGTCGGTGGTACGGCAAGGCCAAGCGCCCTTGCAGTCTTGAGATTGATGGCGAGCTCCAGCTTGGTCGGAAATTCGACCGGAAGATCAGCTGGCTTTACCCCCTTCAAGATTTTGTCCACGAAATAGGCGGCGCGGCGGGTATTCGCAATCAGACTCGTGCCATAACTGATGAGTTCACCAGCGCGTACCTCCTCGCTTTGGCCTGCGATCGTCGGCAGGCGTGCGGCAAGCGCCAATTCCGCAACCCGCGAAGCGGCACTGAGCAGAACGGTGTCGCGCGACACGATCACAGCCTCAACTCCGGCGCTCGAAAAAGACTTGAAGGCTGAGGGAAGATCGTCTGCGCTTTGGATATCCCGGTTCTCAGCCTGCAAACCTTTCGCTGTTGCTGCGTCCTTGATTTCGCGCCATTGCGTCGCGGTGGAAAGATTGTTCGGGTTGATCAGAAAACCGATCCGCGTGGCGCGTGGCACTAGCTCAAGCGTTATCTCGAGTAATTTGCCCGGGAGCCCTTCGATCGTATTCATGATGCCCGTCACGTTTCCACCCGGATGGGCATAGCTTGCGATCACGCCTTCTCGGATTGGATCGTTGAGGATCGCAGACACGATGGGAACTGTCCGCGTCACTTTGGCCGCTGCGATCGCCGCTGTTGTAACCGCCGTAACGATCACATCCGGCTGGAGCTGTACCAGTTCCTCTGTAAGCCGGGGCAAACGTGTATAGTCATCATCCGCATAACGATAAGCGATGTCGAAGCTTTGGCCTTCCGCATATCCCAGGTCGCGCATGCCATCGAGAAACGCCGCGTCGCGGTTCTTGACTGCCTCTTTGCGACCCGTTTCCAGATAACCAACGAGTGGGCGCTTGCCGGCCGTCTGTGCACGCGCCGCGAGCGGCCACGCCACAGCCGCGCCGCCGAGAAGGCTAGTGAACTCACGTCGCCGCATTTCCGCACCCAAGGTCAGCGGGCAGCATTGTATCGCCTCAAACGAGGACGTTGATAGGGCTGAAACCGAGCATCAAAACCATTGCCGCAGCGCACAGCCAATGTCCGAGTTGGGTCAAAACCCGAATTTACCGCACCGCAACAGCAATGGCCGGTTCAATTCAATGACCGGACATAAACCTAGCGGTGGGTGAGCGCTGCACAGCTCAAGGAAGTTCTGCGTCAGTCCGATCCCCTTCACCAATGGCCTGACCTTCCGCACGCAGGGATGCAAGCAAGTCCAATGCTACTCTAGTCGGGGCAAAGTGCTGTAGCTCGATCATTGGAGCCCGACTCGAGGGCATCACGCACTGGCAACCTCTCACCGCTGCTTGGAATGGAGATCTGTCGCCGTCAAAAGCGGATCAAGATGGAGCGAGCTGCCCAACTCACTCCGCGCTGTTGCCTGTCGCCCAACTGAGGGTATAATTGGAATGCTTTAATCCGAGAAGGGGATTGTCATGCGCACCAAGGAAAAGGGAAAAGGCAAGAAACCGGCGAAGAAGGCCCGCGCGCCCAAATCTGCGGCTCAGCGCATCAAGGAGGGTAAGGTCGAATTGAGCGAGGAGGAGCTGGGAAAGGTATCCGGCGGCGCAGTTAGATCCATCATTGTAAAAGATCCCAAATAATTGGGCGGGCAACACAGAAAACCGCAAAGACGACCGCCGGCTGCGCCCGTGAGTTGGACCGATCAGCACGGTGATGAAAGATGCGTCTACTCTTGGTGGACAATCTCCTGTACGAGGACTACGGAGGCCGGCCGAGATACGATCTCCAGCCGCATCTCGGGCTGATATCGCTTGTCGCCGTTGCGCGACGGGGCGGCCATGACGCGGAGATCTACGATCCGAAATGGGATCTCGCGCGGCAGAGGTTGCGCCTCGACTCCTCACTTTACCCTGCGATGGCCGAGCGGATTGCGGCCTATTCGTCCGATGTCGTTGGCTTCACCGCATTGGGGTGCAATTTCCATTGCGTCGCCAAGGTCGCAAGCCGCCTTAAGCACCTGAAGCCCGGGCTGCCCGTCCTCCTCGGCGGGCCGCATGCATCTATTCTACATCGGCAGATCCTCGACCGCTTCGACATGTTTGACGCCATCGCCCGCCACGAGGCGGAGCCGACCCTGCTGCCGCTGCTGGAACGGCTTGGCACACCCGGTCTCGACGACGTGCCGAGCATTTCCTACCGCTCGTCGCACGGTGAAGTTCGTTGCAATCCGGCCGGCCCGACGATCGAAGATCTCGACCAATTGCCGTTTCCTGCCTACGACTGCTATCCGATCGAAGAATCTGGCCTTGACTGGATTAACATCGAGGCAGGGCGAGGGTGCCCGTTCAGCTGCACCTTCTGTTCCACGGCGACCTTCTTTGGTCGCAATTTTCGGCTGAAATCTTCCGAATACCTGGTCGCCATGATGGATCGTCTAAACATGACGTACGGGTTTACCAGGTTCAGCCTTCAGCACGACCTATTCACTGTAAACCGCAAGAAGATTTTTGCCTTTTGCGACGCCGTGCGCGACCGCAACTACGGTTGGTCCTGCTCCGCCCGGGTCGACTGCGTGGACGATCAACTGTTGCGGGCGATGGCGGCAGCCGGCTGCCGGGGCATCTTTTTCGGGATCGAGACCGGCTCGCCGCGCATGCAGGCGATCTCGCGCAAGCGCCTCGATGTCGAGCTCGTCGAGCCCACCCTCGACCTCGCCTGCGAACTGGGCATGACAGCGACCGCTTCGTTCATCACCGGCTATCCCGAGGAGGAAGCCGCTGATCAGGCGACGACACTCGACTTCGCTGGCCGCTTACATATGCCGCCGCACACCAACGTCAGCGTGCAGCTGCATCTGCTGACACCGGAGCCCGGCACCGCGCTGATGGAACAATATGGCAACGTCCTGCAGTTCGACGGCCATGTCAGCGATTTCAATTTTCCGATGTTGGAGCCGGACGACACCGCGCTGCTCGAAAAGAACCCGGATCTCTTCGGCAACCATCACTTCTTTCCGACCGTCTTACCACGCGAGCGGCATGTCTTCGTTACCTTGGCATGGAGGGCTCTAGGCAGTCTGAGCGGAGATGTGGTGCGCTATCTGCTAACCGCCTTTGAGGGACGGCTCAGCCGGTTTCTCGATTCCGTGGATGCGTGGCGCGGCTCGCTGAAAACAGTATCATCGCCGATCGATCCGTCCTTTCTGACTGCCTTTCTCGCGGCACGCTTTGGCAAGCATCATCATCTGGTTTCGCTGTGCCGCTACGGCTGGGCGACGCTCGATCGCCCGAGCGATACCACTGATGAACCGGGTGCCTTGCCGATCCAGCACAGCCATGCGCGGCTGATGCTGAGCCGGCGGATCGAGCTGCTGGCCGATATCCACCGGCCCAAGACCTTGGCGGCGATCCTATCGCGTCGGCCCGACACGATCGTTTCTGATCGATCGGCCAGACCGCTCGTCTGCCTGCTGGTGAAGGCGGAAGGGCCCGCCGGCAAGACTGTTACCTTCGAGATCGACCGGGTGATGCTGGCCTTTCTGGAGCGGTACCGGCAGCCGAAAACTTATGCGCAACTGCGCTGCGAAATGTTGGCCGCTGGAAACTCCGATATTCCCTGTTGGTCGGACATTTGTGAGCTTTGCGACGATGGTGTGTTGATATGCGCGCCGTCAGCGCCGACGGCGTTAGCTGCCGAATAGTCTTTAGGAAGCCGGCCGGTGCCCGCCGGCTTCTTCTCGGCTTCCTTGGCGAGGGCGTCCTTCTTGGGCGCCAACAGTGAACCCTCCGCGCTCGGCCCGGCAGTCTCGGCCACGGCGTCGAGCGTCTGCTGCTTCGACACGCGCCCGAAATACTCCGCCGCGGTCGCTGCCCGTATTCGGCCATGTGAGCTTTGAGCGCCTCGGCATTCGCGTCCAATCGCACTCATTCGACCACACTCACGTGAGTCCGCAGCACCTCCAATAGCGGGCATAAAACGGACGACGAACGACCGCTGTTCAGTGCCAAAAGCTGCCGTGAGCAGGTGCAGCAAAGCGGCATGCTTGGCTCGGGCCGATTCGTCTGTGACGATCAATTTGACCGGCGGGGTCAGTCTTGGTTCGCCGAGCGTCCCAGAAGGTTCGCCCCGTCCGGGTCAGCGACGCTACGGCGCAATGCAGAGCGGGCAGACGACATTCTCTCGGATCCGTGCGCCAGAATTTGAGCCGCGGCTCCCTATTGTGCCGAGCGGGTTGACTTATCAGAACGTCAGGGCGTCTTGACTCGTGCGACGTTTACGTGAGGTCGTCCGTTGACTGTATCGAACTCTCCGCCAATCAGCATCCTCTCCCCCGCCGGGTATGATACGAGGGCTTTGACAACTGGCCGGACGCCATCAGGCCCCGTTGCTGTCTGGCTCGTTGGATTCACGGTAAAGGTTCGGTCCAGAGTTCCATCGGCGAACAACCGAGCAATGGCACGCGCTGGTTCACCCCCGATCCGCAAGTCGTGACCGCCGACGATGCTTCTTCCGTCCCGTTGCACCAAGATCACATGGACGATTCCAAGCACGTCGGCGTGAAAACTGGGGTCATTGCTCCCGTCGATGTTAAGACGGGCAAGTCGGGAGATTGGTCCTATTGCCAAACTCTGGGTGACGACAGCGACGAGCAGCTTACCGTCCGGCTGCCGCGCTATCGCGGACACCGCACCCGGGAGACTGGGATTGAAACTTGTGTCGAGGCTGCCGTTCGAGTTCAGCCGCGCGACGAAGGATCGGGATTGCCCGTCGATCCGCGTGAAGGCACCGGCCACAACGACTTTGCCATCCGGCTGGGCCACGACCGCTTTGATTGCTTTAATGAACAGAATTCGCGTTACTGGGCTTCTCGATTCAAATATTAACTCGCCTGCAAAGGCTTTCCCCGTGGCGAACGCTGGATCAAGGCTGCCATTGTGGTTGAGCCGCCAGACGCTGGTGCCGCTGGCCACCACGATCTTGTCGTCGTGCGGAGCGAAAGCTTGCACGTCATTGACGAAGGATGCTGAGAATCCCGTCGGCGGATTGGGAGTAGCTTGGGAGAAGCTCGGGTCCTGCAGGCCGAGCGCGGTCAAGCGGACGACCTGGCGGTTGCCCCAGATTCCTTTATTCTTGAGGGCGAGAATTTGCCCGTCCGGAAGTACCGCAATCTGGAAAGTTTCCGTACGGGCTCCATCCCCCGCGAGGTTAATGTGCGCGTCTGCGCTGCCGTCACCATTGTACCGAGTAATGGACCCAGGGGTAGTGGAGGTATATCCTCCCATCACCACTTTCCCGTCCGGCTGTAGTGCCAACGTCATGCAACAAAAGTCCCAGTCCCCGATCCGCGCAGCAGTATTGAAACTGGCATCCACCGGCTGGACGATGGCGTCCGGGAGCGCCAGGACCCTGTCGGCCATGGGAATGCCGTAGCCGGAGACGGGGTCCCACCCGGGATCCTCGACGTCGACCGCAGAGGACATTAGGATCTCCTTCACCTGCGGCGGCGTGAGATTCGGGCGATACGAGAGCAAGAGCGCCACGATTCCGGCGATGTGCGGCGCCGCGGCGGACGAGCCTCCGAACGGATTGAGCCCCGTTGTGGTTCCCGAGAGAGTTTTGTCCGGAAGCGTCGTCACGACGTTGCTCGCTCCTGCCACGTCGGGCTTGTGCAGCAAGCCCTTGGCGGTATTCGCCGGCGTCCACTTGCCACGCGTGAAGACTCCCGGCGAGATGGGGCTGTTGTCCGGGTTCATGAACATAGTGCGCGGACCTGACGACTCCTGGCTTTCCGCTCGCAGGTTGCTCGCGCCGGTGAACGGGCCGATGGGATTGGGTACGGGAACCGCACCGACGCTGATGGCGTTCAGCGCGGCGTTGTGGCCGCGGATGCTGCCATCGGTGCCGATCTCGACGTCGATCGTGCCGCGGGACGTGGTGAGGTGCAGATACCGGTCATCGGATCCGTCGGCCCTCAGGATGTAGATCTTGTCGCCGGGCTGAAAGAAAAGCTCGCGGCCTTGCGCGTCGAACGTATGTCCATTTGTACTCTGGCCCAGTTGGCCTTGGTCATCGATGGGGGCAAGGGTTTGCCACGGCAAAATATTGTTGTCGGACTTCAGCAGATAGTCCTTCCCGCCGCGGTTAGCGACGATATAGAGAATGTACTTGTTGGGGGTGCCGCTGCTGCTGTACCAGGGATCGCTCCAATACAGGGAAATGGCGGGGGACAGGCTTCGCAACGTGACGAACGTCTCGTAGGTGGTGCCGGTGCTCGTGACCTTGGCGAACCCATGCAGTCGACCAGGGTCGGGGAATCGCGAGTCGGGCCCGGCATCGTGGAAATCACCTTCCCAGGTGCCGGACGTTTTCTGCCGCACATTGCCGTTATTGCCCGCCGCCGAGATGTAGACAACGCCTGCAGAGACGACGTCGTTCACGGCGCGGCTGACCACACCGTCCTGAAAGATACTCTCATTGGGAAAGGTGACGTCGTCGACAACGATCCTGCAGCGATAGACCTCCGCCAGGTCGCGGATGTTCTGCGCCAATTGGGGCGCGCCGCCGTCATACCCATTTGCAAATGCTAGATCCGCGTCGGGCGCCAGTTTGTGCACAATCTCCATCATGGCCAAGCCCTCGCCCGAACCGATGCCGCCGCCCCGTCCAGACAGAATGTTGATCTTCGATAGGGGCGGGATCGCTCCCGCCGTAATGGCCGGATTGAGCGAACCGCGGCCGTCGTCGATGCTGTCCGAGATGACGCACACCTTCACGTTTGCGCCTCGCACGCCGTATTTCGCGCGCGCCACGTCCGCTTTGTGCGCGATGTCGCCATCAACGAGCGGCACGGTCGTGGGCCCCGACGTACCCTGGTTCCGAATGGGGTAGACCGCCGGTCCAATGAACTTCACGGCGGGCTGCGCGGCCAGGTTGCGCAACGCGCTCATCGGAAGCTTGGCGCGGATCGCGTGCTCGGCCGGGAAACTGTTGATCACCGTGCCGCGCAGCTGCCTGATGCGGTTTAGGAGATCTTCGCTGACGTCGGCGATGATGTCGACCTCCACCTGCCTGCCAGCGCTCTCCATCGCGATGTTCGGGCGCTTCGCCGCCTCGAGCAGCTGGTTGTGCAGCTTGGCATCGGGGTTGCCCGGCGCGGCGGCAGAGCTGCGTGGGGCCGGCGCTTCGTGCATCGGTTTGGTCTGCGCCAGCGCCGCCGCGGGCATCAGGACGAAAATGGCCAACAGGATCGCTGCAACCCGCATTGCTTTCTCCAAAGGGTCATTGCACATGCGTTGCTTCCGCGTGATGGAAGGGCTTAGCGCAAGTCTGCAAACAGCAGACAGCCTGTGTGGTCGATCAGCCGCGGTCGGCGCGTTGCGGAACCGAGGGGCCTTGCCTTGATGACGGGGCGCGGTATGTTAGTCATGTCCTTCGCCGTGCCTTTTTTACAACGCAGTGTGTATCATGATTTGCAAAGCGTCCAGAGTAGGTTCGTAAAAGGTGGCGGAAGAGGCGCTTCGGCACTTTGCGACGGGCGCTCACCTCGGCAAGAACGGCCTTCACCGGATGCGTACATCCTGTCGGAGGTGAAGGCGATGGTCTGCTGCTCGTCGGTGCCGTAGATCCAAAGGCAGCCATCCTCCGGCTCCATGTCGGTAGCTATATCCCACAGGAGCTCCTCGTCCTCGCCGAGGATTTCCGCCGCACGGCTGATGGTGAGCGCGAAGGCTGGCGCCGCCAATTTCAGGCGGCACGATCGACAGGGACGGGGCGACGCCAATTCCAGGGCAAGAGCGCGGCCACGTCGGTGATCTTGTGATCGGCAATCCGGGCCAGCACGTCGGCGAGCCAAGCCTGGGGATCGACGATCGCGGTTTTGCTCATGTGACTATTCCTATAAATAGCTTTGCCAGCATACTGAGGACGTTGTGCGTCGCAGCAAAATCCTCCCGCTAATGTCGGTTCAGGGTCAAAAGCACCGGCCCTTATCGGTCCCGAGCCCGAGCCTATGTCTGCACCACTCCCGAAAGCTACCGTAATTCAGCGGATCAGGCATCCGGCGCACCATGTCGTCCTCACTTAACCCAAAGGAGGATGACCATGGACGATGACAACTCGATCCTACCCCCACCGAAACGCGCGCCCTGGAACAAGGGGAAGCTGATCGGGGCGAAACCGCCGCTGTTGGCAAGGCACGTCTGGTCCATTCGGACGAAGCTTCAAATCGAAAGGCGAGCCCGCGAGTTGGCAATGTTCAATCTCGCCATTGATAGCAAGCTGCGAGGCTGCGATGTCGTCGCGATGAGGGTCGAAGACGTTGCCCCGAACGGATACCCGCTCGCCCGTGCGACGGTGCGCCAGAGAAAGACCGGGCGTCCAGTCCGCTTCGAGTTGACGGAGCAGACGCGCCAGGCCGTTGACGACTACCTCAAGGCGACCGGCAAGGTGCCAGTCGAATTTCTCTTCACCAGCCGCCGGCGGGTTGGTGAGGCCATGACAACACGGCAGTACGCGCGGCTCGTCGCAGGCGGCGCTTCGTGCCAGGAGCGGACATTCGATCCCGTTATTCGGTCACCTCGTAGGCGCGGGCGAGTAGCGTCAAGCGCAGCGGAAATGCGGATGAGCAGGCAGTTGGCACGCCTGCCCGGACTGTACGTGAAGGACGCCGCTGGGCATCGGCCAGACTGGCAGCAGCGCATCTTGCTCAGCGACCGGATCGTCCGCAGGCGCGGATGAGGACAGTCTGCCGCTATCTCAGCGGAATGGGGGCCCCAGTGGGGTTGCCGTCGCCGACGGTGTTGTCGCCGATGCTGTTGTCGCCGAAGCTGACGATCTGCGCGCCCTCAATCCCCAAGGCGTTGCCGGTGATCGTCGACTTCGTGATCAAGACGTGGGTCAAGGCGCTCGGGCCTGTCACCTGTACACCGTGGGTGGCATTGTTGGAAACGACCACATTCCGCAGCGTGATCGAGACCGGAACCGGATCCGTGGTCTGCAGGCCGACGTTCACGCCGGTATCGCCGTTGTTCGAAAAGACGCTGTCGCTGACGGTGAAAATGACGCGCGCAGTCCCCCGCAGATAGAATTGCAGTCCGTCGCCGCCGTTGCCAACAGCGACGACGCGATCCAAGGTGCCGGTCGGGGCGCCACCCCCGGCTGTTACTACCCTAATTCCATTGAGGTTGGCCGCGACGTGGGTATCGGAAACGAACAGCGCGCTGGCGCCGGTGGTTGCCGTCAAGACATTGAACCTTATGCCGTCGGCGGTGAAATTCCGGATCAGGCACTCCTGGATGTCCAGCGAGGCGCCGGTGTTGAACTGGATCCCGGTGGTGCCCGAGCCGACGCCATCGATCAGCAGTCCGCGCAGACTGACCTTGTCGCTGGCGCCGGCGTTGATGGTGATGCCGTAGCCGCTCGTGACCGCGAGCCCGGCGAAGCCGTGGCCCTGGATGCTGATCGCCTTGGTAATGGTCACCACCCCGTAGTCAGCGGGGCTGAGCACGTCGATCACGCCGCCCGCTGCTACGGTGTCGTGCGCGTGCTGGAATGTGAGGCATGGCTGCACCAAGGTGCAGGGATTGCTGTCGGAGCCTTGCGCCGCGACGAAGACCTTCGCCGGTGGCACTGGCTGCGCGGACGCCGCGTGCAAGCCGACGATGGCGAGCAAAGCCACCGCCGGGGAAAATAGAGCGCGCTTCATAAAAGCCTCCCTGTGCTGGGGCCAGCAGGCCCAAGTTGAGAAGGCGTAATATTAGCGCAGGCTAGAAGCCAGGTATCGACCGCAGGTGACCCCCGGCGGCCGGTCGTGCCGGGCTGCGCGGAGCGCGCGAGACCGCTGGCGCTGCGGAATTTCAACCCCGTCTATGTCTCCTTGGGGTCATAAGCCTCGGAGGCGATTGGGGCCGGGGGCCAGTCTACGCACTTCGAGCGGTTCGCGCCGCAGGTCATCACCGTTTAACTCCACGATATCGAACGCCCACATGAATACGCTGGCATCGTGGCGGCGGTAGCGAATGCGCTCAAACAGCGCGATGCCGTCTTCGCCGCATGCGACTGCCTCGCCATCGAGGATGCATGACCGAGCACGTAGGCGCGCGAGGGCCTCTACGATCTGCGCAAAGCGATGCGTGAGGTCGTTGCCGGGACGGCTGTACAGCTTGATGCGCTGGTCCTGCTTGCGCGCAATGACTCTGATGCCGTCGTGCTTAATCTCGTGGAGCCACTCGGTGCCTGAGGGAGCGCAAGGTGCTCTAGTGGGAAGGCAGGGCGGGATGAAGCCGGGTGGGAGGGTACGCGGAGGCAACGACGACATGGGCGAGGCCGTAGCTGTGTGCGCAGACCGCGTCAACGAAGCGGGCTCGGGCTGATGGGGGCGGCTCGTATTACTCGAAACGGCTTAAGTTTTCCCGTACGCATTACAAACTCGCGCCATTCTGCTCTCGTAGTGGTTAAACCTCATCTCCTTGTCCAATTCCGTTTCACGGCGGAGGTCCGGGACTACGCGTCGCTCGAACGTGTCTAACACTGAGACAAGATGTTCGGCTTGCTCGAAGGACAGTTTGTCTCCAATCCTGAATGGAACCTTTCCATCCCCAGTCCAAGTTTGCAGTCCCGTGTCGGCAAGCCAGACGACATCCTGGAGGTCCTTTGTCTTCATCACCAAGCAGGTCTCATTCGCTTTCGGCTTGCTGATGTTTGATTGGATCATCTCGCCTTCTCTCATTGCTGCCCCCAAAAGGGTTCGGGCGATTTCGGTTGTATCCCTACTCCGATGTAGATGCTCTGCAACGCTCTTCAGCTCATCGTCATTGGAGACAATCTCGCGCTGAAAGACACGCACGATCTCACGGATCGACCGTTTGGCACCTAGTCGATGCCCAAGTTTCGCGCCGATAATTGCCACGCCACTAAGCACAACGATGGCAATAGCCGTGAACCCCAGCATGGGCGCCTCCTGCACACGCAATTCAGCTTTTAATGGACTGCGAACTCGTGGACGGGCCAATCAACTATATCACGAAGGGCGAAACATCTTTACGCGCATCGACGCGCGCGCGTAGACGCAAATCGCATGGTGGCCCACTCTTGGCGCGCTGCGAGACGCAGGGTGGCACGAGCAACGAGCAGCTCCTAACATCCTCAACCGCTTACGCATTTTTCCCCGACACCGTCCCCCACTCCACCTAGTACCGCTGCACAGTGATTTTGACAGGTTGAATCTGGGGTCAAAGTAGCTCTGGCAGGCAGTTCGGATCAACGAGCATTTCGATGCTGCGAGCGACGCGCGGCTGGCGCCGGATGAATCCTGCGCGTTCGAGCGTGAGCACCATCTGGTGAACCGAAGGCGGGCTGACGCGAAAATATTCCTGCATGTCGGCTTCGGCAGGCGGCCGGCGATGCAGGCGCATGTACAGGTGGATAAACGCCAGATACTGGCCCTGCTTGGACGTAAAGGTTTTTGCAGCGCGACTCACTGTCGAAGTTCGGTTGAAAGCCTACGCGAGGCTCGGGAACGGCTCAATGGCTCTCGGGCGGGCCGTATGCACGGGCGATACGATCAACTGCTGCGATGCACACTTAACTTCCGCAATGGGTCATTCGCGTCGAAGCATCCGAGGCCGTCCTTCCATGCACTTCCGCTGCTCTCCCGAAAGCTGACCTAATTCGACGCCTTGGCCTCCGCCGCTATGTGCCAGGAGCGGACTTGCGCACTGCAGTAAACAGCGGCTATTCGATCACTTCGTCGGCAGTCATTTGCATGATCAGTGGCACTGTGAGACCGAGCGCCTTGGCGGTCTTGAGATTGACAACCAGCTCGAATTTTGTCGGTTGCAGAACGGGCAGGTCGGCGGGCTTTTCGCCCATGAGGATTTTCCCCGAATAGATGCCCATCTGGCGATGGGCATCGACAACGCTGTTTCCATAGCTCACCAGACCGCCGGCCGCGACGGACTCACGCAATGAATAGAGTGCGGGCAGCGCGTGGCGAGCCGCGAGGGCGACAAGCTGATCACGTCTGTCAGTAAAGAACGGGTCGTTGCTAACCAAGAGGGCGCCGGCTCCCCGTTGCACGATGGTTGCGTAGGCCATGTCGATCTCGTGCTCGGTGCTGGCATTCACGATATGAGGCTCCAGTCCGAGCGCGCGTGCCGCCGCGTGCAGGTCTTTCGACACCGTTTCGGCATTCGGATTGGTCGGGTTCACAAGGACTCCGATCACGGAGGCTTTCGGAACAAGCTCGTGCAGTAGCTCCAGCTTCTTCGGCTCTAACGTGGTGGTGAACAGATAGAAGCCCGTTGCGTTGCCGCCGGGCCGATTGAGACTGGCGACGAGACCGAGTTTGACCGGGTCGAGACCGTTGACGAAGACAATTGGAATGGTCGCAGTCGCAGCCCTAGCCGCCGGCGCCGCAGGCGGGCCACCTGCGAAGATCACGGCAACGTGACGGCGAACCAAATCGGCCGCCAGTGTTGGCAGTCGATGGTACCGACCTTCAGCCCAGCGATATTCGATTACCACATTCTGGCCCTCGATGTAGCCGGTTTCACTCAGGCCCTGACGGAAGGCCGCTGCGAAGCTCGCGGACGGCGCAGGCGATGCGCTGTGGAGAAATCCAATCACCGGTATCGCCGGCTGTTGCGCGCGTGCCGCGATCGGCCGCGCCGCAGCCGCGCCGCCGAGCAGCGTGATGAACTCCCGTCGCCTCACTGCCCGATGCCTCCCGTGCTTTCCGACCGAAAGGATAGCACACCTCGGTACGGCAGGAGACTGCTGCGCTGCGGGATTTCGGTCCGGCCTATGACGGCTTCGGGTCATTCACGTCGGACTGATACGCCCGACGAGTTCGTGGCATGTCCGCTGCACCTCCGATAGCTCCCGAATTTATGCATTGCAGCGATTAGACGAAGAGTGCCACAACCGGACTCTTGCACTGCAGCAATTGCCTCGTCGGCGAAGCATCTATTTGGGCTTAGCAAGCACGTGCCGAACGGTCACGAGTAGACTCTCAAATTCAATCGGTTTGGCATCGAACTCATCGCACCCCGTGGCTATGGCCTTCTCACGCTCGCTGGCCTCTGCATACGCGGACATGCCGATGATCGGAATGTTTTGGGTTCGCGGGTCTTTCTTGAGGGTCCGCACGGGTTCCCAGCCGTCCATGACCGGCATTTCGAGATTCATCAGAATTACGTCCGGGTGCTCGGTCACGGCCAACTTGCAGCCCTGCTCGCTGTCCTCAGCCGCGAGAACCTCGAAATCGCCGCACCGCTCAAGGCGCGTCTTCAGCATGTAGAGATTATCGTCATCGTGTTCGACGTAGAGCACTTTGGTGGTCACGTTGCCGATTTCCGTCCTGTTTGACGGCCCCTCTGGTTACCTTGCAGCGCGCACTTCATCCGATCACTCCCTGGGGAGGCGCACCGTGAACACCGAGCCCTTGCCGGGCTCGCTCGCCACCGTGATGTCGCCTCCCATCATCTGACAAAACCGCTTGCTGATCGCGAGCCCGAGGCCAGTTCCGCCGTATTTCCGAGTTGTCGATGCATCAGCCTGGGAGAATTCTTGGAATAACTTGCCCATTTGCTCTCCGGTCATGCCAATGCCGGTATCAGCGACGGCGATGGTGACCCATTCGCGGTCGTTTTCCTGCGCTTGCTGCGCATGAACCGTTATCGTGCCGCGTTCCGTAAATTTGTTGGCATTGCTTATGAGATTGAGCAGGGCCTGCCGGAGCCGCATCGGGTCGGCATGCAGCATCCCGATTGCAACGTCACAATGGACCTGAAGCTGATTGATGTTCTTTGCAGCCAGCGGCTCGACGGTCCTGACTACGCCCTCGATGAGTGGCCCGAGTGCAAAGTCTTCGAGCTGCAGCTCCATCCGGCCCGCCTCGATCTTTGAGAGGTCGAGGATGTCATTAATCAATGCAAGCAGATGGCGTGCCGCGCCGAGCACACGGTCGAGCGGCTCAACGTCCTGCTTCAATGCCTCCGCATCTTCCCGCAGCATCTCGCTGACCCCGATGATGGCATTGAGCGGCGTGCGCAGCTCGTGGCTCATATTGGCGAGGAACTGCGACTTGTGCTGGCTCGCCTCCGCGAGCTGACGGCTCTTGTCCTGGATCTCGTCGAACAAACGCACATTCTCAATGGCGATGACTGCCTGATCCGCGAAAGTGGTCACCAATTCGATCTGGGCACTAGTGAAGGGCCGAACCGTGCTACGGAGTAGTCCCAGCACACCGATCAGTGCTCCCTCACGCAGGAGGGGCACGCCGAGCATTGTCCGCGTCTGGCCGATTTGCCAGGCTTCACGCCAGGTGGCTTCTGGGTCCACAACAGGATCCGGTATGTGAACTGTTGCCCGTTCGACGGCAACGCGGCCGACCAGCGTTCCGCGCCCGGGTCGGATGCGGGGAAGTTGATCCAGGATGTATGCTTTGTATTCCGGCGAAAATCCAAAGTCCGTGCCCCAGCTGAAGGTCGTGCCGTCGTAATGAAACAGAAACGCCTTATCGGCCTCGCACAACTGGTGCGCCGATTTGACTAGTGTGTCGAGCACGGCCTGGAGATCGAATGTCGAACGGCTGATGATTTTGAGAACATCCGCCGTAGCGGTTTGCTGCTGCAATGATTGGCGCAACTCGTTGAGCAGCCGCGTGTTTTCGATGACGATAACAGCCTGAGCGGCGAAGTTCTGCACCAGTTCGACCTGCTTTTCGGTGAACGGACGCACCTCCTGGCGATAAAGGAGAATAGCGCCAATCAGTTCGTCTTCCTTGAGCATCGGCACGCCGAGCAACGTCCGAACACCACCGAGTTCGACAGCTGCGACGACGACGGCATCGCGCTCGGCATAGCCCCGTGACGCCGCTAGGTCGGCGATATGGACCACCTGCTTGGTCCTGGCGACGCGCGCAACGACGGTCTCAGGTCCTGGCCGCTTATATCCGCGCTGCTGCAGGTATTCGGTATATGCTGGCGCCGCACCGTGCACTGCCGCAATCTTCCAGGTATCGCCATCGTATCGATTCATAAATCCGAATTTGGCATCGCAAATCCGAACCGCGTTCGCCAGCATGGCGTTGAACACCGGCTGCAGCTCACCGGGCGAGCTAGAAATGACCCGCAGCACCTCCGCTGTGGCCCGCTGCTGCTCCAGCGCCTCGTCGCGCTCCCGCTGCGCACGCGCAAGCTTTTCTTCAAGGTCTGTATAGGAGTCCTGCGGCATCGCGGCCGTCCACTGTCCCCCTTTCGGCGCCTCCCCCTCCATGGCGGTGGTCGCCTGCTGACGCGGCTTGTCGAAGTTCGGTTGAAAGCCTACGCGAGGCTCGGGAACGGCTCAATGGCTCTCGGGCGGGCCGTATGCACGGGCGATACGATCAACTGCTGCGATGCACACTTAACTTCCGCAATGGGTCATAAGCAGCGACCCCGATCGGCCCAGAGACCGAGCCTATGTCTGCACCACTCCCGAAAGCTACCGTAATTCAGCGGATCAGGCATCCGGCGCACCATGCCGTTCTCACTTAACTCAAGGAGGATGACCATGGAGGATGACAACTCGATCCTACCCCCACCGAAGCGCACGCCCTAGAACAAGGGGAAGTTGATCGGGGCGAAACCGCCGCTGTTGGCAAGGCACGTCTGGTCCATTCGGACGAAGCTTCAAATCGAAAGGCGAGCTCGCGAGTTGGCAATGTTCAATCTCGCCATTGATAGCAAGCTGCGAGGCTGCGATGTCGTCGCGATGAAGGTCGAAGACGTTGCCCCGAGCGGATATCCGCTCGCCCGTGCGACGGTGCGCCAGAGAAAGACCGGGCGTCCAGCCCGCTTCGAGTTGACGGAGCAGACGCGCCAGGCTGTTGACGACTACCTCATTCTCAGCGATGGCGAGCACATCATCGACCTCGATTCCGAGATACGGTGCGACGGTAGATCAAGGCCGCCTTCGTGCGGCGGAGCAGCGGAGCGAGTGCGTGGCAAAGATGTGCGGGTCCAATCCGATGCCCGCGATCAATTCTGCGACGAGCCGCGCGTACTGCCGGGTTGTCATGGCCTCACCAACCCGCCGGCGGCTGGTGAACAGAAATTCGCCTGGCACCTTGCCGGTCGCCTTAGTCGAAGTCTGAAGTATCCGGGTAGAGCGGACATTGCTCTGCCCGATTGCTAGCGGCGCTTCGTGCCAGAGCACTAAATCGCTACGGGATAGCCATGGCTCGCCAGCCCCGAGCAACGGCGCAGCCGCTGCAAGGGTTGCTTGCCCTTGCGCTTGCATTGCAAGTCATTCAGAACCCGACCGGTCAAGCGACCTGGGGGATCCATCAAACCGGATCAATCGGCTCGAGAGGAGGCGATGAAAGCGGGCGTTGCCACTGAAAACGGTCTTGCGTTGCGCGACATACCGCAACCGCGACCCAAGCCGAACGAAGTGCTGGTAAAGGTGCGGGCTGCCGCGCTCAACCGCGCCGATCTGGCAACCGCGCGCGGTGTCCCCCACGGCAGCCACGGCGGGATCGGAGCGCCCGTCGGCATCGAATGGGCGGGCGAAGTGGCAGAAACCGGAGCCGAGGTGAAGGGTTACCGTCCCGGCGACCGCGTCATGTGCTCAGGCACCGGCGGCTATGCGGAATACGCGGTGAGCGATTGGGGACGCGTAAACCCGATGCCGGATGGGATGAGCTTCGAGCAGGCCGCGACGCTGCCGGTCTCGCTCATTACGCTGCACAATGCCCTGGTCACGGCGGGGCGGCTCGCCGCCGGCGAGAGCGTGATGATTCAGGGCGCAAGCTCGGGTGTCGGTCTGATGGGGCTGCAGATCGCCAAGCTCAAGGGCGCGCAGCTGGTGATCGGCACTTCCACCAACGATGCCCGCCGCGCGCGGCTCTCCGAGTTCGGCGCCGATCTCGCCCTCGACACACGCGACGCCGGCTTCGCTGACGAGGTCTTGCAGGCAACCGGCGGCAAAGGGGTGGACCTCGTCGTCGATATGCTGTCAGGCCCGGTGGTGGCGCAGACGATGCGAGCGATCGCGATCCTCGGGCGCATGGTCAACGTCGGGCGCCTCGCCGGCACCAAGGCCGAGTTCGACTTCGATCTGCACGCGCTGCGCCGCATCGACTATATCGGCGTCACCTTCCGTACCCGTACGCTCGAGGAAGTGCGCGAGATCAACCGGCGCATGCGCGCCGATCTGTGGGAGGCGGTGACAGCCGGCAAGCTCGCGCTGCCGATCGACAGCCGATTCTCGCTCGACCAGGCAGTGCAGGCGCAAGCCCACATGCGCGCCAACAAGCACTTCGGCAAGATCTTGCTCACGATGTAAGCGAGAGGAAAGGGCGATGTCCCGCAAACTCGAGCTCAGCTTCGCCTGCGGCGATTACGAGATCATGCGTGCCCTCAAGGAGGGCATCGTGCGTCCGGAAGGGATCGAGCTCACGGTCCTCACCGATATGGCTGCCGCACCGCGGCACTGGCGGTTTCTGCGCGGGCGCGAATTCGACGTCGCCGAAGTGTCGGGGTCAGGATACATCGCGGCGCGCGACCGCGATCTTCCGTTCCGCGCAATCCCGGTTTTTCCCCATCGGCGCTTCCGGCACGGCTTCATCTTCATCAATATGTCGAAAGGAATCAAAAAGCCCACCGATCTCGTCGGCCGAACCGTGGGCACCAAAGGCTATCTGTTCACCGCCGGCGTGTGGATGCGCGGCATAATGGAGCGCGATTATGGCGTGGCGCCGAAAACGATTCGCTGGCTGAGCGAGCTCGATGAGGATGTCGATTTCACTCCGCCGCCTGGTCTCGACATTACCCAGGTCGCTGAGGGGAGATCGCTCGAGGACATGTTGGCGGCAGGCGAAATCGACGCGCTGTTCTCGCCTGACCTGATCAGGCCGTTGACCTCGGGCGACAAGCGCGTCGGGAGGCTCTTCCCTAATTACAAGCAGGAGGAGATCGCGTTCTATCGCAATACCGGCATCTTCCCGATCATGCATGTGGTTGGCATCAAGCAGGAGATCGTGGAGCGACATCCCTGGGTGCCTATCAACCTGTACAAGGCTTTCGAGCAGTCGAAGGCGCTTGCCATGCAGCGGATGGCAAACCCGCGCATCGTGCCGCTGGCGTGGTACCGCGAGGCCTGGGAGGAGCAGGAAGCTATTCTCGGCAAGGACCCCTGGGAGTACGGACTGACCGAGCGCAACAGGAAAAATTTCGAGCGGCTCGTGTCCCATTCCTCCGAGCAAGGGTTGATCAAGCGCCGCCTGCCGCTGGATGAGCTGTTCCTGAATGTATCAGAGGGCCGCAACCGCAACGAATTCAGGTTTTAGCCCGGGTCCGCTGGGGTTCGCTGCTGGCATGCCGGAGCATGACGGCCTCTCGGATGAGAACTTGGCGATCAACAAGCGCTGCCCTGGCGGCACCATCATTGGTCTCCTGTCAGGCGAGCGAAAGCCAAGCCTTGCAGATATCCGGAACGATGGCGCACACGGCTACCCGTTCGATGGGTTTCCAATGAGCGGCCTTCTAGAGTTTGTTCGCGATCTGATCGAGTATGCCTACCGAACTGAGCCCCGAACGAAGCAAATATAAACTTATGTCTTTGAAATAATTCAACTTTTGGCATGTTCCTTGAACGTACCCAATTTGGGGTCTATATTCCCCAATATGGGTACGACGCCGCACACCGTTAGTTTGTCGAACGCGCTGTTCTCGAAGGTACAACAGCGGGTTCTCGCGCTCATTTTCAGCCATCCTGAGCGCAGCTTCTACACTTCCGAAATTGTGCGAAAGGTTTGCTCGGGTGTTGGTGCTGTGGAACGCGAGTTGTCGAAGCTGGAACGAAGTGGCTTAGTGTCGGTCGAACGCATCGGTAATCAGAAGCACTACCGAGCAAACCAAGCGGCACCAATCTTTGAAGATTTGCGAGGGCTTGTTGAGAAAACGGTAGGCTTGGCCGAGCCTATTAAGAAGTCCTTAGAACCATATGCCGACGGGATTAAGAGCGCCTTCGTGTACGGCTCGGTGGCAAGGGGAACCGACACGGCTCACAGCGACGTTGATCTTATGGTGATTGGCGACGGCTTGAACTACTCCGATCTTTATACCGCCGCTCAAAATGTTGAGAGGAAACTTCGGCGGAAGGTGCATCCGTTATTTCTTTCGCCGGACGATTGGCAGCGCAAAATATCCGACAAAGGATCTGTGTTCAGCAAGATAAGGTACTCACCGAAAATTTTTATTATTGGTTCCGAAAAGGACTTCAGCAATGGGTAAGCAGGAGCTTGACAACCTCGTCAAGATTGGGAATCTGAAGACCGAGGCCGCCTCGCGTAGCGAATTCGATGGCATGGTCAAATCGGCACGCCGAGGGTTGGCCGATGCTCAAAATGAAAGCATAGAAACCGACAGCCAATTCGACTTGGCATACGAAGCGGCCCACAAATTTGCGCTCGCGGCCTTACGACGACAAGGCTACCGTTCCGAAAATCGGATCACGGTATTTCAGACCCTTGTTCACACGTTAGCTATAGATAACTCGGATCTCCAAATCTTTCTGAAGGCGCACAACGAACGAAACTTGGCTGCATACGAAGGCCGCGTAGATATCGACAATAAGTTGCTTACAGCGCTCATCAGCGCGACAAAGAGACTTGAGACTGCTGTCGGCAAACTCACACGCCCAACTAGCGCTTAGCAACCAAGTGAAGGCGCTTGTTCCGCAAACTGCCATCGAGGTGCTGGAGTGCGCGTTCAGCCATGCCTACGAGGCCATCGAGGAGACGGTGGGGGAGATGGAGGAGTACGAAACGTGACAGTGGACGCGTGCGGGCGAGTATAACTTTCCGGAAAACTACGTCTGATTAGAGCCGGACTCATAGTCCGCATATACAAGTAGTGCAGCAGGGCCGGGACCGCATTATGGCATCGAATAATATGGTCGCTGCCGGGCCGAAGCACGAACATTTCGGATAATGAGCGTGTCACCCATATGTAAAACACCAGGTACCGATAGGGGAGGACCGGGGCAACCCTGACGCCGACGGTATCTGTTTCCACGGCAGTTTGGGAAAGTCGGCGATGCGGTTTATGACCGCCAGCTGCCGTTCGCCGGTCGCGCCGAACGGGGGCATGTCCTATATTCCGGTCGTCAGAAAGAGACCGCGACCATGACTGTTGCCATCACCTCGGCTGCCGAAGGTTTCCCGCGCCGGGCATTCACCGTCGAGGACATTGGTCGAATGATAGACGCCGGCATCCTCGGCGAGGACGAGAGATTTGAGCTGATCGACGGGGACATTGTGATGATGCCGGCCAAGGGGCTGGCACATGAGCGAACCAAATCCACCCTGAATATCGCCGTGGTCCGAGCATTGCCGGATCACCTGACGGTCGGCATTGCAATAACGCTGCGCCTCACCGATACGATCATGCTCGAGCCCGATATTGCCGTCTTTCCCAAAGAGCTGTTCACGAAATCGGGGAGCAGGTTCGCCCAGCTCGATCCCGGCAAAGCCCATCTCGTCATCGAGGTTGCCGCTTCGAGTATCGCCTACGATAAGGGTCTCAAGGCGCGGCTCTATGCCGCCCATCGAGTCCGCGAGCTCTGGGTCATCGACGCCAACGAGCGCATCACATGGGTGCACACCGGCCCGAGCGGCGACAGCTGGTCCTCCATCATCCAACGCGGTCCGCAGGAGGCGCTCACCACGCCGGCCTTGCCCGGCCTTTCTATCCGGCTCGACGACATCGGCTGAACGGCAGCATCCGACAGCAGTTATTTCTTTCTGATCCGGAACACCAAGAGGTCGCCCTCGCGCGAGCTCGATTCGAGCGTGTCGCCGGTCTGATGGGTAAGGTTCGGGATATCGATGGCGGTCAGCGGATCGGTGCATTCGACGATCAACAGGTCGCCGTGCTTGAGCCCGCTGAGAGCCTTGCGCGCCCGCAGCGCCGGCAGCGGACATTTCAGCCCGCGCAGATCGATGGTCTTCTCCGTCATGTCATTCTACACATAGCATGAGCACCCTGATGTCGAAGAAAAACGGTGCGCGCGCGAGAATTGCCGCCATCCTCCTCTCGGTGATGGCGCTAAACGCAAGCCCCGGCTTCGCCCATGCCCAGCTGCGCGGGCATGGCGGCGCTGTTCGCGCCATAGCGATATCGCTCGACGGCTTGGAAGCCGTCTCCGGGAGTTTCGATACTTCCGTGATCCGCTGGTCGCTGCGGAAGAACACCGCGGAACAGGTGCTGCGTTTCCACGAAGGCGCAGTGAATGCCGTTGCTTTCCTCGGCGATGGCCGCATCGCCTCAAGCGGGGAGGATGCACGTATTGCGCTCTGGAAGCGGGGGGAGAGCGAGCCCTCTATCGTGCTCGCCGGCCACACGGCTCCCGTGGCCGCGCTCAGCGTCTCGCCCGACGGCGCGAGCCTCGCCTCGGCATCGTGGGACCGCACCGCGCGGCTTTGGCCGCTTAAGCGGGCCGGCGATCCGCGCGTGTTCGAGGGGCACACCCAACCCGTGAACGCCGTCGCGTTCTCCCGCGATGGCAGCGCGCTGATCACAGCCGGATACGATGCGACGCTGCGCATCTGGCCGCTCGCTCGCCTTGGTTCGGCTCTCGCCACAACCCTGCCCGCGCCGCTCAATACGGTTGCGGTTGCGGCCGATGGCGAGATCATCACCGCCGGCGCGGATGGAAAGGTCTATCTCCTTTCCGCGGCAGGCGAGATCAGGGGCGAGATCGCAGCTGGCGCGTCGCCGATCATCGCGGCGGCACTGTCTCCGGACGGCCGCCTGATCGCTGCGGCCAGCATCCGCGGCTCGGTCGCCATTATCGAGCGCGGGTCGCGCAAGTTCCTGCGCACCCTGGTGGGGCCCGGGCTGCCGGTATGGTCGGTCGTGTTCTTTCCCGACAGCCGCACGCTGCTGAGCGGCGGCACCGACCGGGTGATCCGGCGCTGGGACACACGCACCGGCGAACCCATCGGAGATGTCGTCGTTGGCGCGCCCGAGGATCCGCTTGCGGCCTTCGCCGGCGATCCCGGCGCCGAGCTGTTTCGTGCCTGTGTGGCCTGTCATACGCTGCGGGCCGACCAAGGGCCCCGCGCCGGGCCCACTCTCGCCGGTATCTTCGGCCGCAGAATTGCGACCTTGCCCGGCTACAAGTTTTCAGCAGCGCTCAAGAAGCTCGACATCACCTGGACGCCGGAAACGGTCTCCAAGCTGTTCGAGCTCGGCCCGATGGCTTACACCCCGGGGACCAAGATGCCGGAGCAGCGCATCGGCTCGGCCGAGGACCGCGCGGCGTTGGTCAAGTTTTTGCAACGGGCAACCAAGCAGAACTAGTGGCCTAGGTCAGCGTGGGCTCAAGCTCGACCGGACAAAATTTTCCTCGACAATGAACCGCGACTCATGCATAAGAGCGTATCCTTCCGATGTGTCTTCAAAAGCCCGGTGCGGATTACCGTGCCGGTTTTGCTCTCGGCTGCTGCGGTGAGGAGACTGTCATGCCGGCGATCCGCGATGCGAGCGCTGGCGGGCCGATGCCCGGGGAGGGACGCTTGCGGAACGACGGGATTTTGTCGGTTCAACTCAAACGAGAAAAAATCCCTGTAAATTTCCTGTTGTTTACAGAGAGCCTCGATTTCGCTCTCCCATCGGTTGTAATTGCAAACGAACGCGGCGGTCGGCTGCTGCGAATCCCGATCGATTCTACTGTTGGATGTCCTAATTCTAATGGGCAACCATTTGTTACGTTTTCCGCAAACGAAGCCAACTTGCGCAAACGAAGCCAATGGAAAAACCTTAGTGAAAACAATGTTTGAATATGAACGGAGCCAACCTGGAGAATGCTTGGCCGCAGGAGCCCGACAGCACCCGAGGCAGCAGAGCATTTTGGCCGAACGAACCCGAGCCACGACATCGCGCCGTAGCCATCAACCTCGTCCTGAGAATCGCTTGTATTTCCCTGTTATTTCCTGTTCTTCCCTGTTCCGGATCCTGCCATTTCGGCAGATGTCCTTGCTGGTACTCACTTTTTTGCAGGTTTTGGATGTCGCCCCGCCCCCTTTACAGGGATTTGCAGGCAGGGGAAGCCAATGGCACCCGCCCCAACACCGATAATGGGCTTTCAAACCTGCTTTAGCACGAGGCCGACGTTGAGGAGCGCGCTTGCGCGCGTCTCGAAGCCTCGTCCTGAGGAGCGCCGCACCGATCTCGGGTTTACCCGAGATCGGCACATCAAATGCGCAAGTCGGCTACAGCCGACTTGCGGCGGCGCGTCTCGAAGGACGGCCACAAGCGAGATCGTGCCAGCGGGATCCTTCGAGACCGGCGCATGCAGGCATGCGCGGGCTTCAGCTGTGCTTGCAACGCACTACGGCGCATCAGCATGTGATTGGACGCGGCGTCCGCAGCAAGCGTCCATTGCCAGTAAAACGTGCTGGCGCGTTGACGTATGTCATGACGGGTGTTAAACTGACATACATGGAAAAGACCCAAATTTATTTCCGCAGGGAAGAGCTCGATGCCTTGCGGAAGGCCGCTGCACGGTCCGGACGAAGCGTCGCTGAGTTGGTCCGAGACGCCGTTCGCCAGGTCGTGCTCAAGCCGACTGCCGCTGGTCCGGTTGCACTGTGGGACGGCAAGCCGAAGCGAACATCAATCGAGCACGACAGCGTCCATGACGAGCCCTGATGCGCCAAGGGGAGTCGGTTTTTGTCGACAGTGGGGCTTGGATCGCACTTGCGCTGTCGCGTGATCCGCTGCATCCGCGAGCGCGTGAGCAATGGGATCTGTTACAGGGGGCAGGCGCGAAGCTTCATACCTCGGTCCCTGTTGTCATCGAAACATTTACATTTCTTGATCGCAACGCGAATCGGGACGTGGCGTTAAGCTGGCAGCAGTCGATCTACAAGGCAGGTACGGTGAAAATCCTGTGCTGTGATCTGCGCGATTTGGAGCAGTCCTGGGAGTATTTTCGACGTTCGGACCTGCACAAGCTGTCGGCAGTCGACGCTACGAGCTTTGCGATCATGCGGCGCGCACGCATTCGGCTTGCATACACCTTTGATCACCACTTTGCCGCAGCTGG
Source organism: uncultured Alphaproteobacteria bacterium (assembly GCA_963841705.1). Lineage (GTDB taxonomy): Bacteria > Pseudomonadota > Alphaproteobacteria > Rhizobiales > Xanthobacteraceae > VAZQ01. Next base: position 87,225 of record CAWJDY010000033.1, on the reverse strand, counting down.
TTTCAGAGTAGTGACTTAGCTTCCTCCTGGATCGACTGGTCTCGTGCTCGAAACAGAGTCGCTGGGGCGGAGAGATCAAACTCCCAGCTTGAGAGGTGGTGTGATGGGCGTGCGCGGCGGAGACAGCTATGTGTCCGGACTGCGGGCACATCCAAAGAACGTCTGGATCGCCGGACGCAGGGTGGCCGACGTCACGCAGGACCCGGCGTTGCGCCGGCCCGTGGCGGCGATGGCGGCGCTCTATGATTGCCAAATCGACGATGAGCTGCGGGCAAAGATGACCTATCGCCCGCATGACGCCGATGACGAAGCGGGGCTCTCGTTCATCGTGCCGCGCACCCACGACGATCTGCTCCGCCGCCGCGAAGCCATGCGCGTGTGGGCGGATGCAACGTTCGGGATGATGGGCCGCTCGCCGGATTATCTGAACACCCTGCTGGCGTCCTTTGCCGACACGCCGGACTTCTTTGCGGAATGCGGGGGTGAATTCGCGGAGAACGTGCAGCGGTATTATCGTTTCTGCCGCGACAATGATCTTTTTCTCACCCATGCGATCGTCAATCCGCAGGTCGACCGCAGCAAATCATCCTCCGAGCAGGCCGATCCCTATGCGCATCTCGGGGTCGTGGAAAAGACCGCTGACGGCCTGATCGTCCGCGGCGCCAAGATGCTGGCAACGCATGGCCCGACGGCGGACGAGATCCTGGTCTATCCCCTGCCGTTCTCGGTTAGCACAGGAGAGGAGAAGTACGCGCTTGCGTTCGGCATCCCGACGGATACGCCGGGGTTGCGCTTCGTTTGTCGCGAGCCGTTTGATGACGGCAACCAATCCGAGTGGGATCACCCCCTGGGCTCGCGCTTCGAGGAGCCGGATGCGCTCGCCATCTTCGACGATGTCCTCGTTCCTTGGGAGAGAGTGTTTCTGTACGGCAATGTCGCGCTGGCAAACAGCTTGTTCGCGCGAACGCGGCTGCAGTGCCATACCGGCCACCAAACCGCGGTTCGCGGCTTGGCAAAATGCGAGTTCATGACCGCGCTCGCGATTGCGCTGACGCGCAGCGTCAAGACCGATGGCTTCCTGCACGTGCAGGAGCAGCTCGGGGAATGTCTGGGATATCTTCAGCTGATCGAGGGTGCCATCCTGCTTTCCGAGCAGAAGGCCGAGCCCACCGGACATGGCACCTTACGTCCGGCATTGGCGCCCCTTCAGGCCTTGCGCTACCACATCCCGCGTTTCTATGAGCGCATGGTTCAGCTGACGCAGGTACTCGGGGCAGGTGGCCTTCTGACCAACCCGAGTGAAGCCGATCTGCATACGGAGATAGCCGCCGACATCCGGCGGTACTATCGCGGTGCCGATCGCGACGCGGAGGCCAAGATTCGCCTGTCCAAGCTCGCCTGGGACGCTACCGGAACCCAGTTCGGGCAGCGGCAGCTGCAATACGAAAGATATTACGCCGGCGATCCCGTCCGCCTGGGAGCATCGATCTATTTGATGCAGGATCACACCGGCCTGCTCGCAGCCATCGACCGGGCGCTCGCAGGTCTGCGGCGGACCTAGGTGTGAGCCTCGGATTCCACTTGGTGCAGCGCCGCTTGGCACGCACGCTCGATCTCCTCCACAAGAGCTCCAGGATCCCCGCCCGCTAGCGCGTCGCGGCAGCATCTGAACAACTGCTCGGTTCTTTCTGCTCCGACGATCGGGCCGGCAAAGCGAGCGAATTTCTGGTGGACTTTGACGCGATCAAAAGGTCGCGCGGGGTCGCCCGGGATAGCGGTGACGACCTTCTGGTAGCGCGCGCTGCCGGCTTCAACTTCGATCCGCGCAGGCCAATGGCGGGGGTATTGGGCGAGGAGGCTTTCGTCGGGCTCGACTGTGATCTTCGCCATGAAGTCGCGAACATGCTGCGACGGGTCCGGTGGCGAAAGACCCGGTGCAGCGGTCCCGTGCGCAGCGAGCGCTTCTGCGGCCATGCAGAATGCAACGCTGGTGAGATGGGAAGCGCGGTCGCCGCTCTTCACGTCGTGATCGATCATTTTGCGGTGGGGCGGCAGCACCCACACGCGAATGCGATCGATCTCCTTCGGCCGTACGCCGTTGTCAATTATCTCCTGCAAAGCCTGTGTCGCCGCCATGGTCTGTCGTGCCGCGCACCAGGGCTTGAAGGACACGTCGGTCAATACTGAGCCGGCGCCAAGCCCGTCCGTGAGCTCGCCTGGGCTGACCGCCATTCCATAGACGCTGTGAAAAAAATTGCCGTCCATCAGGTGGACGTCGGACGTGAATCTCGCTTGCGCCGCAAGGGCGGCGGTCAGTCCGTTGCTGGCGGCATTCCCGATCGCCAGCCAACGCGACGTGCTCACTGCATGGTGCTGACCCACCCCGGGCGCGGCGGAGGTCAGCGCAAGAGCGAGCGCATTGGCGCTTTGCTTCGCATCGAGCTTGAGAAGACGTGCTGCGGCGGCCGCAACCCCGAACGGCGCGGCAAGATAGGTCGGCCAGATTCCGCGATAAAGGACGGTAGGGCCGTCAATAGCGAGCCCGAGCCGGATCATCGCCTCATAGCCTGCAAGGATCGCGGAGACTGTAACGTCTCCTTCAGCTGATGGGTTGGCGGCCGCCAGGCTTAGAACGGCGGGAATGACGATGGCGCCCGCAGTTGTCATTGAAGCGAGATGGATGTCGTCGATCTCGCTCAGGCGCGCGAGCGCGCAGCGTGTCGCAACATCAATCCCGATGCCGGCGCCCGTGTTCTGGCGTAGCTGATCGCGAAACTGCAGCAGCAGCCGGCCCTCGGCAGTCGCAGTGCTGGCGATCAGGGCACCCACGGTATCGATGAGGTGAAGCTCGATCCTCTCGCGCAGCTCCTTTGAGACCGGGGCGCTTGTCGCGATCCAACGCCCGAGCTGCTCAAGCGCGCTCATCCCTCATTAAGCCGCAAGGTCCGCCACCACCGCGTCGAGCACGGGGAAGCCGGCCGTGGTCACCCGCAGTCTTCCCCCACTGGTCACCTCCACCACGCCTTGCTCGCGCAGGAGATTAATCCGGCGATCATCCAGGCGGCGCCCGGCGAGCGCTGCATAGCGGCCAGGCTCCACTCCCTCGGCGAGCCGCAGCCCCATCAGCAGGAGCTCGTCTGCCGCTTCCTCCCGCGCGAGAGCCTCATCAGTGATCACTCCGTGGCCGCGCGCCTCGACCAGTGCAAGCCATTCCTCCGGCCGCTTCTCCGTCGCGGTCGCGTAACGTGAGCCTTCGATGTCCAGCCGACCATGCGCCCCGGGTCCGATGCCCGCATATTCCTGGGCGCGCCAATAGATGAGATTGTGCCGGCATTCTCCTCCCGGTCGCGCGTGGTTGGAAACCTCGTAGGCGGGAAGCCCGGCATCGGCGCAAACCGTCTGCGTCACGTCATAGAGCGCGCGCGCCGTGTCCTCGTCCGGGGTCATCAGCTTGCCCGACGTGTGCAGCAGGTGAAAAGGCGTGCCCTGCTCAATGGTGAGCTGATAAAGCGAAAGATGCTCGCCCGCTTCCGCAATGGCGCGCTTGAGCTCGGTTCCCCAAGCGTCCGGCGTCTGTCCCGGGCGCGCATAAATGAGATCGAAGGAGTACCGATCGAACGCCGAGCGCGCCACTGCAATGGCTTCCAGCCCCTCGCGCGCCGAATGCAGGCGTCCAAGCACCCGCAGCGCCGCGTCGTCGAGCGACTGTAACCCGATCGAAACGCGATTGACGCCGGCTGCGCGATAGCCCGCAAACCGCGTCGCCTCGACGCTGCTCGGATTGGCTTCCAGCGTGATCTCGATATCGGGTGCCATTGGCCAGTGCTGCGCGATGGCCTCGAGAATTGCCCCTACGGTATGCGGCTGCATCAGCGAGGGCGTCCCGCCACCGAGGAAAACGGTCGATACGGTGCGGCCGGGTACCCGCGCGGCGGTGGCGGCGATCTCCGTGCTGAAGGCGCGGGCGAACCGCTTCTCGTCGATGGCGGCATGGCGCACGTGGCTGTTGAAATCGCAGTACGGACATTTCGACAGGCAGAACGGCCAGTGGATGTAGACCCCGAAGCGCCCGGTTTCGCTGCGATCAGCCTGCGGCAAGGCACGCCTCCGCAAGTTTCAGGAAAGCGCGGGCGCGGTGGGACAACCCCCTGCCCTGGGGAGGCAGTCCATGTTTCTCCTCGCTCGGCATCTCGCCAAAAGTACGCCTGTGTTCGTCCGGGAGAAACATGGGATCGTAGCCGAAGCCCTTATCACCACGGGGCGGCCACACCAGGCTTCCGTCCACTCGTGCCTCGAACTCCTCCACGTGGCCGTCCGGCCAGGCAACACACAGAGCTGATACAAAATGCGCGCGTCGTTGCGAGGTCTCCTGCGCGCCGCGGACGCGCAGCTTTTCTTCCACCAGCTCCATCGCGCGCTGGAAATTCTTTTCAGGGCCGGCCCACCGGGCCGAGTGGATACCGGGCTCTCCATCGAGTGCATCAACGGCAAGGCCGAAATCATCGGCAAAGGCCGGCATGCCGGAACGAGCGGCTGCGGACCGCGCCTTCAACTGCGCGTTTTCAGCAAAGGTTGTTCCGCTCTCCTCCGGCTCGTCCAGCCCAAGCTCGCCGGCGGAGACAGTCTCGACGCCGAACGGCATAAGGAGCTCGCGCATTTCCCGTAACTTGCCCGGATTGTGCGTAGCAATCACCAGCCGGCCTGCGATCTTGCGATGCTCGCGCAATGATGCGGCAACGCTCACATCACCGCCAGCTTCTGAAGGTCGACAAGCTTCATAAGTCCCTTCCTTGCGAGGGCAAGAAGGTGGAGGAATTGCTCTTCAGTGAAGGGGACTTTTTCCGCGGTCCCTTGGATCTCGACCAGGCGCCCCGCTCCGGTCATGACAAAATTGGCATCCGTCTCGGCTTCGGAGTCCTCGGCGTAATCGAGATCGAGCACGGGCGCGCCGTTGCAAATCCCACAGGAGATGGCGGCCACGTGGTCGCGCAGCGGCTCTCCTTTGAGCATCTCGCGAGCTTTCATCCAGCTGAAGCAATCATGCAGCGCGATCCAGGCGCCGGTGATGGCCGCCGTGCGGGTCCCGCCGTCGGCTTGAATGACGTCGCAATCAACCGTGATCTGACGCTCGCCCAGCGAAGGCAGATCGAGCACCGCCCGCAGGCTGCGGCCGATAAGCCGCTGAATCTCGATTGTTCGACCGCTCTGCTTTCCGGCCGAAGCTTCCCTTCGCGTGCGCTCGGACGTCGCCCGCGGAAGCATGCCGTACTCCGCCGTCACCCAGCCGCGTGCCTGCCCCTTGAGCCAGGGAGGCAGCCGATCTTCGAGCGTGGCAGTAACCAGAACGTGGGTATCACCGAACTTCACGAAGCAGGAGCCCTCGGCATATTTGACGACGGCGCGTTCGAGCGATACGGCGCGCAGCTCGTCAGGTTGTCGGCGGCTCGGCCGCATTCTCGATCTCCTGCTCACTTGCGCCGCAGCGGATCTGGGCGAGGCACGCTTTTAGGTGCCCGCGTCAGAAGCGACAAGGGCCAACTGCGAGTGGCGGAGTCTCGGTCCCGGGTTGATCCTGGTGTCGCGATGCAGCTTGCAGTCTTCGCCCGAGATGACCAATTTTCTAGGGGCTTGATGGAGGGGTTGTTGGCCCAGGACGTCCCTATCGGTGCGACGCAGGTGAGTCTGGCTCAGCTCAATGAGCGCTCCCGCGACATCTTTCGGCAGATCGTCGAGAGTTATCTCGCGACCGGAGAGCCCGTCGGCTCGCGCAACATCTCGCGCCTGATCACGACCCCGCTCTCGCCCGCCTCCGTCCGCAACGTCATGTCGGACCTGGAGCAGCTCGGTCTTATTTATGCTCCGCATATCTCTGCCGGCCGCCTGCCCACCGAGCTGGGGCTGCGCTTCTTCGTCGATGCGCTGATGGAGATCGGGGATCTCGGGGAAGCCGATCGCCGCGAGATGGAGGCCAAGGTTGCGGCGGCGGGCAAGTCGATGGAGGCGGTGCTGAGCGAAGCATCAGGGATGCTCTCGGGCCTCACCCGCGCGGCTGGCGTGGTGCTCGCAGCGAAATCGAACGTGCGCTTGAAGCACATCGAGTTCGTGCGGCTTGAGCCGGAGCGGGCCCTGGTGATTCTGGTGTCCGAGGATGGGCAGGTGGAGAACCGGATCATCACCGTTCCGGCTGGTCTACCCGCCTCCTCCCTGACCGAGGCTGCGAATTTCCTGAACACGCATGCGCGGGGCCGCACATTGGTGGAAGCCAAGATGGAGCTGGAGCAGGCGCTCACGGCCGGCAAGGCGGAACTCGACCAGGTTACCCAGAAGCTCATTGGAGCGGGCCTTGCGAGCTGGTCGGGTGGCGAGAGCGACGAACGGAAATTGATTGTTCGAGGTGCAGCCCATCTGCTTGACGATCTCAAGGCGGTCGAGGATCTCGAAAGGGTGCGGTTGCTGTTCGACGATCTCGAGACCAAGCGGGGCGTCATCGATCTCCTCGGGCGTGCCGAGAACGCCGAAGGTGCTCGCATCTTCATAGGTTCCGAGAACAAGCTGTTCTCGCTTTCCGGCTCATCCACCATTGTTGCGCCCTATCGCGACGGCGCCGGACGCATTGTTGGCGTTATCGGGGTGATCGGTCCCACACGCCTCAATTATGCGCGGGTGATCCCCATGGTCGATTACACGGCGAAGGTCGTCAGCAATCTGATCGGTACGTGAACTGCCGCTTGATTTTTGGCGGAGCAGCCCTGACATACCAGCCAAATCTAGCGATTTAGGCATGGGTACTTAGTGATGACTGACGACAACCCCTCGGCCGAGGCCGCCGCCGGGTCGGAGGCTCCGGACAACGCGGCAGCCTCTCCGGAAATGTCAACTGCAAAAGCTCCCGGCGAGCCCAGTGAAACAATCGATCCGAGCGACCACGCGCGCGTCGCGGCCGAATACAAGGACAAGCTGCTGCGAGTCCTTGCCGAAATGGAGAACCTTCGCCGACGCACCGCTCGCGAGATCGCGGACACGCGTGCCTACGGCATCTCGGCTTTCGCGCGCGATATCCTGGCTGTTGCGGATAATATGGACCGTGCCCTGCAAGCGCTCGATGTGGAGCTGCGGGAGAAGGCCGATGCTGGCGTGAAGGCGCTGCTCGACGGGGTCGAGTTGACCGAGCGCGAGCTGCACAAGGTGCTCGAGAAGCATGGGGTGAAAAAATTCGAGCCGATGGGGGAGAAATTCGATCCGAATCTGCATCAGGCCATGTACGAAATACCTGATCCCTCAGTGCCGGCTGGCACGGTGGCGCAGGTGGTGCAGCCCGGTTACATGATCGGCGAGCGCATGTTGCGTCCGGCGCTCGTCGGGATCGCCAAAGGGGGGCCAAAGCCCATGGCCGAATCTCCGGCGAACGACAACGTCGGCGAACCTTCCCGCGATCCCCAACCCTCCACCTGATATTTGCGCATAGGAGCATGATCCGCAGCACCGAGCGATTCCTGACGACGCATACCGGCAGCTTGCCGCGGCCCGACGACCTCGTGCGGATCATGTACGCCAAAGAAGAGGGTATACCGGTTGATGGATCGGCGCTTGCCGCCCGCGTGCGCAGCGCCGTGGCCGAGGTCGTACGCAAGCAAGTCGAGATCGGGATCGACATCGTGAATGACGGGGAGATGTCGAAGCCGAGCTACGCGACCTATGTCAAGGACCGACTTGCCGGTTTCGGCGGTACCGGGAACACCTTCGTCTATCAGGATCTCGCTGACTTTCCGAACCTGGCCAAGCGTGTTTTCGGCGACCCCGGTCGCTCCCGCCGCAAGACACCTGCCTGCAACGCAGCCATCGGCGTGCAGGACGCGAACGCGGCAAAGCTCGATGTCGAGAATCTGAAAACAGCGCTCGTGGCCGCGAAAGCAACCCGTGCGTTCATGAGCGCGGCTTCGCCGGGCGTCATATCGCTGTTCTTTCGCAATGATCATTACCCGAACGAGGAGGCCTATCTGTTCGCGATCGCCGAGGCGATGCGCCATGAGTATGAGACCGTTGCAGGCGCCGGCATGGTGCTGCAGATCGATTGTCCCGACCTCGCGATGGGCCGCCATATTCAATATGCGGCGCTCGACCTTGCCGAATTCCGCAAGCGGGCCGGGATGCATGTGGAGGCGCTCAATCACGCGCTTGCCAATATTCCGCCCGAGCAGCTGCGTATGCATCTTTGCTGGGGCAACTACGAGGGCCCGCATCACTGCGACGTGCCGCTCGCCGACATCATCGATGTGGTGTTTGCAGCACGCCCCGGCGCGATATCGTTCGAGGCAGCCAACCCGCGCCATGGACATGAATGGACGGTGTTCGAGCGTCTGAAGCTGCCCCCCGGCAAGGTGCTCATCCCTGGCGTGATCGAGTCCAAGTCGAATTTCATCGAGCATCCCGAGCTCATCGCCCAGCGGCTGGGCCGCTACGCGGAGCTGGTCGGGAAGGAGAATGTGATCGCCGGGAGCGATTGCGGCTTCGGCACCTGGGTGGGCCAGGCAGCGGTCGATCCGGACGTGGTGTGGGCGAAGATGGCCGCGATGGTGGAGGGGGCCCGAATAGCTTCCCGCCGCTTCTGGAATTAGCCGCGCCCTCTCAGCGGGGCTCGATGCCGTCCCGGACCGCGCGAAAGCGCGGATAAGCGTCGAGCCAATGGTCCGAGGGGGCCACTCCGACGAGCTGCAGATAGCCTCCGCCGCCGAAACGCAGCCACTGCACCACCGTCAGATTCGTCGCTCCGGAGAGGTCCTTGGCTTCCGCCATCAGCTGGTGTCCGGGCTGGCCAACAATGCGCATGGGCTCGGAGCTGGTGAGGCGGACATCGCGCATATTCGGGACGGCGGCGAAGATGTCGCGCGCGAAGGCCTCTCGATCTCCCAGTTGCGCCGGGCCGCCGGGAGCAACGGCGACAAAAATATGGGGCTGCACCGGGGACGGCGTTGCTCCAGGGGGATCGCTCAGGGCTACCCCGCGTCCGGGTATGACCCCTCCCACCTGGAAGCCGGCCAGATCGCCCAGCTTGAAGGGCACGAGACTGAGCTGCTCCTCTACCGGCACGCTCGTGCGGATGGCGACCGTGGCCAGCGTCGAACGGATCGCCGCCTCGGAGTAGCTGGCCTTTGCGCTATCGGGAACCTGGAACGTCACCAGGGCGGTGAGCGCCGGCGAGGAGCCAACCACGATCCACTTGCGCAGCTTGGTCTTGTCCACCTCCTGGCGTCCAACCACCAGGAAAGCCTTCCCGCTGGAGAGCGATATGGGCTCGCGTCGTTCGAGGGTCATCCCTCCTCTCCTGAGGGCGTCTGCGGTCATGGTGCGTTCGAGCTCGGAGAAGGCCTCGGCCGGGAGCGAGGCCAAAATGATCGCCGCCTGCGTTTCGGTATCCTCAAACCCGAGGAAGTTGCTGCTCGTCACCATTCCCGCCGGGGGGATGAGCCCGAGGCGTGATCCTGGCGGATAGACTACGTCGGCTGCTCCGGCTGACCACGCGGGCAAGGCAAGGGCAAAGACGACCAGGAAGCGAACGAGCCCTGTCATGGAGGCCATTCTAGCACCATAGGCGGCGAAAAAGAGGTCAGCCGGGGCGAGCAACGCGCCGCAGGGTGAGATTGATCCGGCCACCCTGGGGCAGGAGGCTGGAGCTCCCCGGGATGATGCGATCAACGCCGTGGAACGCGAGCCGCGCATCGCCGCCCAGTACCAGTGCATCACCGGAAGCAAGCCGCACCGTACAGGTGGGATCGCTGCGCCTGGTGCCGCCGATCCGGAAGATGCACGTATCCCCGAGCGAGAGCGACACGACCGGTGCGCCGAAATCGTGCTCATCGCGGTCCTGGTGAAGTCCCATCTTCGCAGTCGCATCGTAATAGTTGATCAGGCAGCACTCGGGCGGATGCGGATAATCCGCCAGCACATTCCATGCATCCAGCACGCGCGCAGGCATTGGTGCCCATGGCTGTCCGGTCTGCGGGTGAAGCGCCTGATACCGGTAGCCTGCCTCATCGGTCACCCAGCCGAGCGTCCCGCAGTTCGTCATTCGCACGGACAGTGGCTTGCCGCTCTTCGGCATCCGCGGAGAATACAGCGGCGCAGCCGCAAACATCTCACCCAAGTCGCGGAGAAGCGCCGCCTGGCCGCATGCGTCCAGGAATCCGGGGATGAGACGCAGGCCGGAAAGGGGCAGCCACTGGCTCATGCCTCTCTGGTGTCCTTCGGAGTTGGGCCGGTTTCCGCACGCGACGGAGAGCCCGTTCTAGCCCGAATCTCACGGCGCTCCAGTCCCGCTATGTATCTGCGATCACATATCTTGCGGCCCCAACTCCCCCTCCTATATGAGCCATGACGCCGCAGGGGGCGGCATCTGAATGTGCAAGAAGGGGGTCGGCAGCGGGCCGCAAGGAAAGCGGAATCTCCCCCTCGGGTGCCGAACAGGACCCAGCCGACCTGCCGCAACAGAGAGGAATTAAACCTATGGGCAAGGTCATTGGCATCGACCTCGGCACTACGAATTCCTGCGTCGCCGTCATGGAAGGCAAGACGCCGAAGGTCATTGAGAATGCCGAGGGCATGCGCACGACACCATCGATTGTTGCGTTTACCGACGATGGCGAGCGGCTGGTAGGTCAGCCTGCTAAGCGTCAGGCGGTCACCAATCCCGAACGTACCATTTTTGCGGTCAAGCGCCTGATCGGTCGGCGCTACGATGACCCGATGGTGGAGAAGGACAAGAAGCTTGTCCCTTACAAGATCGTACGGGCTTCGAACGGCGACGCGTGGGTGGAGATCGAGGGCAAGACCTATTCCCCCTCGCAGATCTCGGCCTTCGTTCTGCAGAAGATGAAGGAGACCGCCGAGGCCTATCTCGGTCAGAAGGTCGAGCAGGCCGTCATTACCGTTCCTGCGTATTTCAACGACGCCCAACGTCAGGCGACCAAGGACGCCGGCAAGATCTCGGGCCTCGAAGTGCTCCGGATCATCAATGAGCCGACCGCTGCGGCGCTGGCCTATGGGCTCGACAAGCAGAAGACCGGAACCATTGCCGTTTATGACCTGGGCGGCGGCACCTTTGACATTTCCATCCTGGAGATCGGGGATGGCGTTTTCGAAGTGAAGTCGACCAACGGCGACACCTTCCTTGGCGGCGAGGATTTCGATATGCGCCTCGTCAATTATCTCGCCGACGAGTTTCAGAAAGAGCAGGGTATCGACCTGCGCCGCGACAAGCTCGCGCTGCAGCGCCTCAAGGAATTTGCCGAGAAGGCCAAGATAGAGCTCTCCTCTACCACTCAGACCGAGATCAACCTGCCGTTCATCACCGCGGATGCCTCGGGTCCCAAGCACCTCACCATGAAGCTCACCCGGGCGAAGTTTGAGGCGCTGGTGGACGACCTTGTGCAGAAGACCGTCGGCCCCTGTCGGCTGGCGCTGAAGGATGCAGGTCTCTCCGCTGCCGAGATCAATGAGGTGGTCCTGGTCGGCGGGATGACCCGCATGCCCAGAGTGCAGGAGGTCGTCAAGCAGTTGTTCGGCAAGGAGCCGCACAAGGGCGTCAATCCCGACGAGGTGGTCGCCGTGGGCGCAGCGATCCAGGCAGGCGTGCTCCAGGGCGACGTCAAGGATGTGCTCCTCCTCGATGTTACACCGCTTTCACTCGGCATCGAGACGCTGGGCGGCGTTTTCACCCGGCTGATCGACCGCAACACCACCATCCCGACCAAGAAGAGCCAGGTCTTCTCGACCGCCGAGGATAACCAGGGCGCCGTGACCATCCGGGTCTTCCAGGGCGAGCGCGAGATGGCGGCGGACAACAAGATGCTGGGGCAGTTTGATCTGGTGGGAATTCCGCCGGCTCCGCGCGGCGTGCCGCAGATCGAGGTGACGTTCGACATCGATGCCAACGGCATCGTGAACGTGCACGCCAAGGACAAGGGCACCGGCAAGGAGCAGCAAATCCGTATCCAGGCGTCGGGCGGCCTGTCCGAGGCTGATATCCAGCGCATGGTGAAGGACGCCGAGGCCCATGCCGAGGAAGACAAGAAGCGCAAGGCGCAGGTAGAGGCCAAGAACCACGCCGAGGCTCTGATCCACTCGACCGAGAAAGCGCTCGGCGAGCATGGCTCGAAGATCGGCGACAGTGAGCGTCGCGCCATCGAGAATGCAATCGCTGATCTCAAGGAAGCCTTGAAAGGGGATGATGCCGGCGCAATCACGGCCAAGACCAATGCGCTGGCGCAAGCCTCCATGAAGCTGGGCGAGGCGATGTACAAGCAAACCCAGGAGAGCGCGGCCGGTGGCAGCGGCGCCGGCGGCGCAGCCGGGGAAGACGGGGGCAGGAAAGAGGACGTGGTCGACGCGGAGTTCACCGAGGTCGACGACGACAAGAAGAACAAGAAATCCGCCTGACACCGCGCGAGGGCGTGCATGCCTGCGCTTGGTCCGATGCAACACCCCCGGTTCAGTAACCGGGGGTGCACGTTTCTGAAAGAGACTGGGAGCGGGTAAGATGGGGACGATTCAGTGACAGACACGATGAGAGCGGATGCGCGAATGGCCAAGCGCTGCTTTTACGAGGTTCTGGGGGTCGAGCGCAGCGCCGAGGAAGGCGAGCTCAAATCCGCCTTCCGCAAGCTGGCGATGAAATGGCATCCCGATCGCAATCCCGGCGATAAGAACTGCGAAGCTCGCTTCAAGGAGATCAACGAGGCCTACGAAATACTCAAGGATCCCGACAAACGCGCCGCCTATGATCGATTTGGCCACGCCGCCTTCGAGCATGGCGGACCGGGTGGGCCGGCCGGGTTTGGTGCCGACTTCGGCTCCACATTCTCCGATCTGTTCGAAGGCATTTTCGGCATGGGCGGAGGCCGCGCGCGTTCCGGCCGGGAGCGTGGCGCCGACCTGCGCTACAACATGGAAATCAGGCTGGAAGAGGCGTATTTGGGAAAGACCGCACAGATCCGCATCCCTACTTCAGTGACGTGCGAGTCCTGCTCTGGGTCCGGAGCAAAGGCTGGTACCCGGCCGAAGGCGTGCCCGACCTGCGGCGGCCAAGGGCGCATCCGCCATGCCCAGGGCTTCTTTACCTTGGAGAGAACCTGCCCGAATTGCCAGGGCCGCGGCCAGGTGATCGACAATCCGTGTCAAGCCTGCTCCGGCTCGGGTCGGGTCATGCGCGAGCGCACTCTTTCCGTCAACATCCCGGCGGGAGTGGAGGATGGGACTCGCATCCGTTTGGCGGGAGAGGCGGAGGCGGGCGTACGCGGTGGGCCGGCTGGCGATCTCTACATTTTTCTATCCATTGCCGGGCACCCCTTCTTTCAGCGGGAAGGTGCTGATCTTCACTGTCGGGTACCGATCTCCATGGTAACCGCCGCGCTGGGCGGGGAGTTTGAAGTGCCGACCATCGATGGCACCAATTCGCGGGTTAAGATACCAGAGGGTACCCAATCAGGGAGACGGTTCCGAGTTCAGGGCAAGGGCATGCCGGTGCTGCGTTCCAAGCAGACAGGAGACATGTACATCCAGGTCCTGGTGGAGACGCCGCAGAAACTGACCAAGCGTCAGCGCGAGCTCCTGAGCGAGTTCGAGCGGTTGTCGTCGAGGGACACGCAGCCGGAGTCCGCGGGGTTTTTCGGTAAGGTCAAGGAGTTTCTGGGTCGGTCCGGGCAAGCCTGAACCATTCCGTCCTGCCCGGAATTGTTCCGGGCATCCACGTCTTGGGCTGCGGACAAGGGTGGATGGGCTGGGACATCGGGGGGCCGCCCGACCAGGACGATCTGCCGCTTGACCCCTGCGCTGCCGCGCTTTACCGGTTAAGCTTTGCGCCATTCTGTAGTGTCGGGGCTAATGCAACTTCCAGCTCTTCAGCTTCTTGAAAGAGAGTTCGAAAAGCAAAAGCGCATTTTCGAGCTGCATAAGGACGTGCTCGGACGAAAGATCGAGCGGCAGATCCAGCTATTCGAGCGGCGCAAAGGAGCGTTTGAAAAGACGATCGAGCGGCGTTTGGAGCAGCAGCGGCGGAAATTCGAGCAAAGTTTCGAATCGCTTGATGACGATGTGCGCTTTATCCGCACCTGGCTGGAAAAGCCTTTGTCCCTGGGCGCGGTTGCGCCATCGAGCAAAGCGCTTGCCCGCAGGATGGCGGCGTATGTTGATCCGAAGATGCAGGGTGCGGTCGTGGAGCTTGGTGCTGGCACCGGCGCCATCACCGAGGCATTGGTCGCTCAAGACATCGATCCCGGGCGGCTTGTGCTTGTGGAATCCGATGCCACCTTCTGCTGCTTGCTGAGAGCGCGCTACCCCGCTGCCACTGTGGTTCAGGGCGACGCCTACGGACTCAAATCTCTGCTCCTCGGTCTGCTGCAGGAGCCGGCGGCCGCGGTCGTTTCCGGTCTGCCGCTATTCACCAAGCCGATGAAAACGCGTTTGCGACTTTTATTTGAAGCCTTCGCGTTGATGTTTCCCGGAGCACCGTTCGTGCAATTTACCTACCACACAGCCCCGCCGATCCCGCCCCGGCTCGATCGCGTGCGGGCGCAAAGCTCGGAACGGGTATGGATGAATATCCCGCCGGCGCGGGTCTGGGTCTATCGCCGAGACTGAGAGTTCTCATTCCGCGCGCCCGAGCAAACGAGGGGAGCCTGGATCCATAAGCACAGGCAGTGCTTTGCCAGCGCGGATCGGGTGCCTGGTTTCCGCGCTCGTCGCCAAGTCGGCGGTAGCCGGCTTGGCCACGCCCCGGAATGACAACTCCTGAATCATCCATGCCGAAAATCCTGGTCATTCCTGGCTCGCTCTCGGTCAAGTCGCACAATGTCAGGCTCGCCGCGCTCATCACCAAGGAGCTCACGCTCGCAGACGCCGATGTCACGCGCATCTCGCTCGCTGATTATCCGCTGCCGATCTACGATGCCGAGATTGCTGAGGAAACCGGGCCTATCCTCAACGCGGTAAGACTGAAACAGCTGATGGGTGCGCACCACGGCGTGTTCATCGCCAGTCCGGAATACAACGGGTCGATCAGCCCTCTGATCAAGAACACACTCGATTGGGTCTCGTTCGTCCGGGAGGGAGGCGAGCCGAGGCTCTCTGCCTACCAGAACCGGGTGTTCGCCTTGGGGGGCGCGTCCGCTGGACCCTGCGGGGTCGTGCAGTCATTATCGGCGTTGCGGCAGGTGCTCGCGGTTGGCTGCCGGGCGCTGGTGATCGCGGAGCAGGTATCGGTTGGGAATGCCGAGCAGGCGTTCGACGAGATGGACGAGCTCAGGGATGCGCAAGCGGCTGGGGAGCTCAAAGCTCTCGTCCGCAAGCTGATCGAAACCGCAAACTTGTTTGCCGGCAGGTAAGAGCATTTGGGGCAGAGCGTGGTCACGGGTCATGAAGCTTGAGGCGCGCGAGCGATTGATCGTGGCGCTCGACGTTCCGACCGTGGCCGAGGCCGAGGCGCTGGTCGCGCATCTGGGCGAGACCGTCTCCTTCTACAAGATCGGCTATCAGCTCGCCTTCGCCGGCGGTATCGATTTTGCGCGCGTGCTGGCCAGCGCCGGGAAGCGCATTTTCCTTGATCTCAAGCTGCATGACATCGGCCATACTGTCGCGCGAGGAGTTGAAAGCGTGGCGCGGATCGGCGCGTCCTTTCTCACCGTGCACGCCTACCCGCAAAGCATGCATGCGGCAGTCGATGCGCGAGCCGGATCGAACCTGCGCCTCCTCGCAGTTACCGTGCTCACGTCCTACGGCGACGCAGATCTCGCCGCCGCCGGATACGGCTTTACCGTCGCCGAGCTTGCGGCGGAGCGGGCGGCTCAGGCCCGCGATATCGGCATGGATGGTCTTGTTTGCTCTGGAGAGGAAGCGGCGTCGTTGCGTGCCATCGTCGGAGCAGGGATGCTGCTGGTGACCCCCGGTATACGACCGAGGGACAGCGATCCCGGCGATCAGAAGGGTGTCATGACTCCCGCTGCTGCCATCTCGGCTGGCGCCGACCACTTGGTGGTAGGGCGCCCCATCGTCAAGGCCCGCGATCCGAAGGCAGCGGCGGCCGCAATCGTTGCCGAGATAGCCGTGGCAAGTCGGGACGATGCGGTCTGACCAGGAGGGATGGATGGCAACATCTCGGCTGTCATGCGCTGCTTCAGATGCTTCAGGCGGGATACCCAGTGACCCCGGCTCGGCAAGTTGAGCGAAAACACTGCCAAATCAGACCTTCGACGGTTACTGGATCGTCCGATGCGCGGACGATGACGACCGACATGATAATCGCCTTTAGGTAACGCCTGTGCGGCGCCATGACGATCGAGGAAAGAACTTCCGGCTACGAAGCACACCAGCCCTGGAGCAAGCTCTGTGTATTTGTGCTGGTGGTCGCGGCGCTCGGGCTGCCGATCAACGATCTTTCTCGCTTCGCGGTTCTCGTCATCTGTGCCGTCGGAATTTGTTGCGGCACATTATCCAGAAACCGCACGGCATGGCTCGTTGCTGTAGTTGCCGTGATTGCTTCTGTTGTTGCACAAATCCTGTGGGCGGCTCCGCGCATCGATGAAGGCCATAATGTTTTTTTGATCGATGCACGGGGCGGCGCGCTTGAACGAGCGCTGCCGGCGGCTGCCTTCCAGCTTATGGCGGCGGAGTTCAATGCCAAATATCCGCCGCAGCGCCGCTGCGATCCGGCTGTGGATGGCTGCTGGCGCGGGCAAGCATTCCCGCTAGCGCCGTACGCCTTTTCCGCCGACGGCATCTACGACCGCCACGCCATGCACTCGCGCCGCGTTACCGGCATCGGATTCGCTGATCCCGTGTGGCTGCGGCTCGGCTTCGTCAACGAGAAGGGATACAACTGGAACTCCCGCGTCAGTGATATCGAGCGCGCCGTGCGCAACGGCGGCTCGTTCGATTTCCTGCGCCGCTGGCGCCTCACAATGCCTTGGTTCGTGAGCTATCGCTTTCCCGCGGAATTCGTGGGCAGCAGCTTGTGCTGGCAAGGCGAGGTGCTGTGGGAAGGCGCGGGCGAGCGGTTCGATCGCGTTTCGCATCCGGCCATGCAATGCCGTGTGCTCGCCCCCGGCGATGTCGGCCGGCGCATATTCGGCGTCGCGATCAATGCGGAGCCGCCGCTTGCGATGCGGCTCGATCCCACTGCCCGCATCAGGTTTGCGCAGCTGGTCGAGCCTGCGCTCGGGTTGATCGCTGCGGCGGTGGTGATCGGATTGCTGGTACGCTGGAGATCTCGCCGCGCCGCTGTTGCTTTCGCGCTCATTGCCCTCACGCTTCTTGTGGTCTTCCTCAATGATGCGAGCTTTATCGGTGGCGTGAGGCCGTTCGACTCGGGCGATGATGGGTTGGTTTATGACGGCGTGGCGCGGATCATGCTGCGCCACCTTCTCGGCGGCGATATTGCGGCCGGGTTCGAGGGCGGCGAGAAGGTGTTCTACTTCACGCCGGGGATGCGCTACCTGCGCGCGCTAGAGCACATGATTTTCGGCGAGACGTATCTCGGCTATCTCTCGCTCGTTCTCCTGCTGCCGTTTCTGGTCTGGGCTCTGTTCCGGCGGTTCCTGCCGGCGGAATGGGCGCTGGGGATGACGCTCACCTTCATCGCCATTCCGATCGGCGTTCTCTTCGGATCGAGCCTCGTGCAGTACGTGAAATGGGCGGCGCGCGGCTTCGCCGATCCCGCCGCCTACATACTTTTTCTCGCGGGATTCGTTCTTCTGGTTGGGCGCAGCCCGCAAGTGCCGCGCACGAGCTTCGGTGTCGCCTGGGGTGCAGGTTTTCTCTTTGCGCTCGCGCTGTTGGTGCGCCCCAACATCGCGCCGGTGGCAGGAATCCTGCTGGCGGGGAGCGGCATCGCGGCGCTTCACCACCGGCAATATGCGCGTGTGAGCGGGCTCTGCCTCGGGTTTCTGCCGGTGCTGGCGGCGGCGGTGCACAACTGGATCTATGGCGGGGAGCTGGTGTTGTTCACCACGACCGCCACCCATCCCGGTGCGCTCGTGATGCCGCCCTCCGCCTATGTCGCTGCTGTTACGGAGCTCATCCGTTTCGACTTCGGCGGCGAGTATCTCCCTCGCGCGCTGCGGCAACTGGCGGGTTGGCTCGCCGGCCCATCTGAGTCCTACGTAATGGCGCCGGTGAATGCCGCCGCTATCGTGCTAGTCGTCCGCATGGCGCTGTTGAGAGACGCCGACGCGTGGCTGCGTCTTACCGCACTGGCCACCCTTACTCAGCAGTGCGTGGGTCTCTTTTATCTGCCCGGCGCGCGCTATTATTATCTCACTTGGCTGCTCACCCTCTTGGTGACCACCGTGTGGATGCAGCGGCAAGGGTTGGCGCTCTTTCAGCTGCGCTTTCCTGGGTTTTCAGCCGCCGTTGCAAAGCATCCCGCGCGGATTGCAGTTGCGCGCATGTTGCACCAGGCCACAGCTGCATGACGAATTCTCGTTCAGTGGGAGCGAGCCGATGCCTCTCTCCTTACGGACGATCTATTTCACACGCGCTCGGGTTTTGCCTTCGGCAACGCGAGAAAGCCATGCAGCTCGGCCAGAAGCAGCGCGCCGATATGCAGTTGCGAGCTAAAATCGCCGCTGCGAATGAGGCGCGCCAGCTCTGCCGGCGAAACGAGTTTTGCGGTAATGCCGGGCTCCGGCTCGAATCCCGCCATGCGGCTCCCTGCCCGCACAAAGAAGGAATGTATCCTGTTGCTCAGTCGGCCCGTGCAGGGGAAGCTCTCGCCCAAAGCGTGAATGCTCCGCGCGGTCAGCCCAGTCTCTTCGACCAGCTCGCGGCGAGCGCATTCGAGAGGCTTTTCTCCGGGATCGACCAGTCCGGCGGGCAGCTCCCACGAGAATGCTTCCAGCGCCGGGCGGAACTGGCGCACGATCGGAATCTTGCCGCTGGACGTCAGCGCGACGACAGCAATGTAATCGGCCTGCTCGACGGAATGATAGATCTCGACCGGTGCGCCGCGCGAGAACTCGACCTCGCGCTCCACCACCTTGATCCAGGGCGAGATTTTCGTGAGCCGGCGCGCGCGGATGCGCGGCCATTTCATCGCGCCAGCGCGGCTCAAGTCCGCACACCTTTGAAGGTCACGCTCGCGGGTCTGCGCCGGAGCCATGTCGTTGCGAAAGCATAGGCGTACCAGCGCAGATACGCGGGCAGCCATTTGAGCACGCGGAAGCGGCTCTGCCCGTGCCTGCGCTCGAACCACCGTACCGGCACCTCGGCAATCGACCAGCCGAGCCGATGCGCCTTCACCAGGAGCTCGATGCTGTAGCAGAAGCCCTGATCGGATTCGACCGGGATGAGATCGATCACCCGGCGCGAGAACAGGCGAAAGCCGTTGCTGGCGTCGGTGACTGGAAGGCGGGCGAAATGATGCAGCGTGAAGTTGGCGGCACGCACGAGTGCCGCCTTGAGCGGCGGGCAACCGACCATCGCGCCGCCGGGCATGAAGCGGCTGGCGCACACGATGTCAGAGCCGTCACGCGCCAGCGCGACCATGCCGTCGAGCATGGCGGCGTTGTAATCGTCGTCGGCAGGATACATCAGGACAAAGGGCGCGGTGCTGGCGGCAAATCCGGTCATCACGGCGCTATGCGCGCCGCGGCCACGGTTGCGTACCAACGCGAGATCAAGACCCGCGGGCGAATTCTCCCGGATAGCAGGGAGGGTATCGTCGTCGGGGGAATCATAGCAGATCAGAACCCGTGTCCGGCTGCTGACCGAGGAGGCAAGCGCTGCCAGCGTTGCCTGAATGTTGCGGCCTTCGTTGTAGACGGGAATGACGATATCGAGCTCGGGGGTCATGATCCGGCCACGCGTTTGCGTCCGGCCGTGAGCACGAACGGACGCCAGCGCTCCATCACGGAAAGACCGAACACCTTCGCATCCACCATGTTGTAGATCGGCAGCAGAAGGCGTGTTCGCCAGGACGCCACGTAGCGGTAGGCAAGGCCGGCGATGTAGTGGGTTGTCACTGCAAACCCTGCGCGTTCGAACACCGCGGCAACTTCGTGCGCAAGTACCGGCCGTTCGTTCGCGGTGACCCCAAGCGGGCTGTAGAACGGCGAGGCCGGGTCGCGGTAGAGCCACATGAACGGGTTCATCCGATTGGGATCGAACGCGACGAAGCGGCCTTGCGGCCGCAGGATTTGGAACACCTCGCCGGCGCAGCGCGATGGGTCGGGAAAATGATGGACCACGCCGCTCAACAGCACCCCGTCGAAACTCGCATCCGCGAACGGCAGCCGCTCGATATCCCCCTGCACGAACTCAATGCCGGGATGCTTGCGCCGGCCGATCTCGATGAGTTTGCCGCTTATGTCGATGCCGGCGACCTCGTAGCCCGCGCGGCGCAGGAGATGGGTGAAAACGCCGGAACCGCAGCCGAGATCGACGACCCGCGCGCCGGGCCCGAGCCCGCTCAACTCTACGAACGCATCGACCAAGCGAGAGCTCGCTTCCGGCGTGAATACGTCATACTCGCTCGCATCGGCATGGGCGTCGAAGAAGGCGATCTCGCGTTGCTTGTCCTGTCGCGGAGCGCCCCGAACGCCCGTTTGCGAGCTCATCTCGATCTCAAAGGCGCATGCCGGCAGCAAGTTTTGCCGCCGCCGCGACGGCGGGGAAATAGTAGTGGAGCCAGCCGCGGATGAGGTCCCAGATGCGGGCGTTGGCCTCGCCCAGCATGAAATGATCGGCATCGCTGATGAGGTGCAGCTCGGAGGGCTGACCGGCGCGCTTGAACAGCTCGATCGATTGCTCCGTCGGCGTGACCGAATTGTTTGCGGCATGCAGGAGGAGAAGCGGCCGGGGAGCGACCCGGCCGACAACGTCGTCCGCGCGGAAATCGAACATGCTCTGCGCCGTCTCTGCGGGAAACGCCTCGATCGAGTTGCTGGCGAGATTGCCGCGCAGGTGCGGCGCGATCGGCACGATGTCATAGCGCGGCACCATCAGCGATCTCCCGGTGCGGGCGCGGTGCTCGCGCCCGTCCTCGAGCATTCTGGTAAAGCGCGCCCACTCCTGCGGGCTTTTGTGCTGGCCGCGGAACTTGCGTTCTCCATCGCCCCAGCCGCCGTTGGAGATGACGGCGGCAAAACGATCATCGACCCCGGCAGTATAGACGGCGACGGCTCCGCCGAAGCTCGAGCCGATGACGCCGATGCGCCCCGGATCGACGCAGCCTTGCCGGGCGAGGAAGCTCAGCGCATTGCGGGTATCCTCGACCTGCTCCAGGCAGATCACGCGGCCGCGCTCGCCTTCGCTCTCGCCGCAGCCGCGCATGTCGAAGGCAAGCGTGACATAGCCGAGCGCGCCCAGCACCTTGCTCGGCTGCATCACATTCGAGGAGCTTCTGTTACTGCCAAACCCATGCAGGACCAAAAACGCGGCGCGGCGTTCGCTGCTCGCAAGCCCCTCCGGCACGCGCAGCGTCCCGGCAAGCCGCAGCCCGGCAGATGGAATAGTCACTGTTGTTTCGGTCATCGGGTAGGCTCCAGCGCAGACGAGAGAGCGAATTCTAGGCGGATTTTGGCCGCTGACCAACGGCCGTTGCAATCGCGTCAGCAATCGTCGCCCGCATGAGCGCAGCGATACGCGGACCGCAAGTGCCGCGTAACAGGCAGCTCGCACCTTTGCTTGGCGTCAACCTGGCCTATGAGTATATGTTCATAGGATGACAATGCGTGCTTAATGAGACCCTCGCTCAGGCCACTGCTGTGGATAGGTTCAAGCATAAGGTCAATGTCGAAGTGGGAAGCGCCAATATCTTTGCGGACCTCGGCTTACCCGATGCCGATACCCACTTCCTGAAAGCGCAGATTGTGTCGGAAATCTACCGGCTCGCCAATGAGCGAAAGTTGACGCAGGTGCAAGCGGGAAAACGCATGGGCATCAGTCAGCCCGAAGTATCGCGCATGTTCAAGGGACACTTCCATGAATACTCTATCGAACGGTTGATGGAATTCCTGACCCGCTTCGAGCGCGATGTCGAAATTGTGGTCAGGCCGCATAAAAAGCCTGGCAAGGCAGGACGAATTACGTTCACCCCGATATCTGCGAGAAGCGAGCAGGCGCTCAAGCGATTACGTGCTCTAAGGCGTCCTTTGCCATCCGGATTCAGTTTCGGCCGGGATGAGGCGAATGAACGCTAACGCTTTCAGGACACGAACATCTTCGTTGCTGCCTTCAGCTCGAGTGATCCGCGTCCCTCCGGTGAAAATGCACCTTGCGAGGTGTTTACAATGTAACGGGACTCGTCTACAAACAGGCATCCTCGGAAATTGCGACAAGAGCCCGGCCGGGACACTGCGCCGTGCTTTTACCCGACGCGGGCCATCGCCTGCATGGGTTCCGGCAGAGGCGGCTACAAAGAGCAAGCGAGCGGACGAGGGGCTGCGGCGTATGATTTTACCAAGCTCAACCTGCAGCTGAAAAATCGCCTGTAAATTTCCTGTTGTTTACAGGGACAGCCTTTTTCCCTCTATCGCCGGTTGCGTGCCGTCGCCGGTTGCAGATCTTGCCCCTGCGAGCCGTCAGGTTGGCTTCGGCTTGCCCAGCCCCAGCTCCGGCCAGCGCGCATAGGCTTTCTCAATGTCCTCCTTGGCCGGCCACACCGTGGGCGGGAAGCGGGCCCCGCCGAGGTCGGGGTCGGGGTCGTAATCGAGGTTCATGGTCGCATCGATCAGCACCCGATTCCATTTGCCGGTGCCGAACAGGTGAGCGTTGCGGTCGCGCCGACGGGTTGAGGGGTCGAGGCCGGAACCGAAGGTCGAGGGCATGATTACCACGTCGTCCTCGCCGGCATTGACGCGATAGGCGATCGCCCAGTCGACCGCGGCATAGTCGTGGATGTCGATGTCGTCGTCGACGACGGTGATGTGCTTGTAGCGCACGTGCGCCGCGGACGAGCCCCAGATGGCATTGGCGGCCTGCTTCGCCTGCCCGCGATAGCTCTGCTTCATCTGAATGAGAAGATTGATGCCGGCATGCACCGGCGGGCACCAGACGTCGGTGATGCCCGGCACCCCTGCGCGATCGAGCACGTTCCACGCGGTGGCAGCGCGCATGATCGAGGAGCAGATCGAGTTCTCCGAATAGCTCCCGGGCATCGCTCCCTCGATCGTGCCGCGCAGGATCGGGTCGTTGCGATGAGTGATGCAGGTGACGCGCATCGCGGGCTTGGGCGAGCGGTCGCCGGCGAGATAGCCGGTGAACTCGGCATAGGGGCCTTCCATGATGTAAGTGCTGGGATCGAGGCCAAGGTAGCCTTCGATCACGATCTCCGCCGTTGCCGGTACATAGAGATCCAGGGTCTCGCATTTCACCAGCTCGACCGGGACGCCGCGGATGGCGCCCATCACTTCGTATTCGCACACCCCCTTTGCCACCGGTGCGCCAGCGCAAAAGCCATGCGAAGGCTCCCAGCCGATCGCCACCGCGATAGGCATCTCCGCCGCCCCGCCGTTCTGCCAGGCAGTGAAGTGGTGTCCGATATGCTGCGCGCGCCACACCAGGATGGGAATCCGATCATGGCTCGCCACCATCCCGCGGTAGATCCCGACATTCATGACACCGGTCTCGGGATCCCTGGTAACGCAGCCGCCGTAGGTCAGGAGATAACGGCCCCCGTCAAGCCGGTTCCAATGCGGCGAGGGA
Source organism: uncultured Alphaproteobacteria bacterium (assembly GCA_963841705.1). Classification (GTDB taxonomy): domain Bacteria; phylum Pseudomonadota; class Alphaproteobacteria; order Rhizobiales; family Xanthobacteraceae; genus VAZQ01. Next base: position 63,537 of record CAWJDY010000033.1, on the reverse strand, counting down.
AACTCGTAGAGATCGATGTCGGGGCCCTTGAGGATGTTCTCCTTGACCGGTCCGGTACTCACGATCTTTGGCGGGATGCTGCCGGTAAGGACAGCGCGCACGATCTTCACCAGCTCGCGCGGATGGGTATCCGGCGGCAGCCCCAGCATCATGGCGACGCGGCGATAGCTGTTGAGCCCGGACCCGAAGATGCGGCGGCAGCGGCTTGTTGGTGTGTTGTAGTCCTTGATGTTGTTGAACAGCAGGGCCTTGCCGGTGCCGGGGCCCTGCGCCAGCCGCATGATGGTGCCCAGCTCGAGGTTCCAGTCCACCTCGGCATTGATGTTGGCGAGCTCGCCCTGCGCTTCCAGCCCAGCGATCCAACCGCGCAGATCGCAGAATGCGGTCGGCTTGCGCTCGACAGACATCTCGTTGGGGCGGGTGTGCAACGTCATTTCATCAACCGTTCTGCGGGCGGGGCGATCTCGGTGACGAGATCACGCACAACCCGCTTGTTGGAGAGGGGGTGCAGCATCATCTCGCGCGGCTCGAGGCGCGCGGTGCAGGCATAGACGGTTTGGCCGTCGAGCTCCATCATGCATTCCTTGCAGGCATTCGCGTTGATGCAGGAGAACCGGATGGCAAGGCCAGGGTCCAGGTTCGCCCGGATCCAGCGCAATCCGTCGAGCACGGATTGGCCCGGCTCGAAGGGCACCTCGTAAGTCGCCCAGTCGCCGGTCGCGGTTGTTGTCCCGCGCCATACCTTGAGCTTTGCGATGGCGCTCATTGCGCGGCGGCGGGCACTGCGGCGGGCGTCTGCGTGAGTGCGATGCCGCGCTCGCCCGAGCGCCCGAGCTGGTTGACCTGCCAGGCCGGCAGCATTTCCGGGAAGTCCTCGCGCTGGTGGGCGCCGCGGCTTTCGCTCCGCGCACGCGCGGCCATTGTTACCGCTTGCGCCACAAGCAGCATATTGCGCAGATCGAACCATTCGAGCCGGCGCATGTCGAATGCACCGGAATCGCCGATCGGCCGCTCTCCTAGTGCAGCCGTCATCTCCTCGATGTGGTCGAGTGCGCGCTTGAGCTTCGCCTCGGTCCGGAAGGGGCCGACGTCGCTCGCCATGAGGCCTTGCAGCCGTTCGATCATGGCGGCGGTGTTGATATCGCCCTGCTTCGTCTCGGCACTGACGAGATCAAGCGCGGAGCGCGCCGCCTGCGTTTGGAATGGATGCGCCCTCATCGCCTTCGCCCTTTGCGAGGCGGTGCGTCCGGCGCGCCGGCCGAACACCAGGGCCTCGGTGATGGCGTTGCCTGAGAGGCGGTTCGCGCCGTTGGCGCCGCCCACGGCCTCGCCCGCCACGAGCAGGCCCGGCAACTCGGTCATCATCCGCTCATTCGCTACGACGCCGCCCATATGGTAGTGCGCGATCGGCGCGACCTCGACCGGCATCCGCGTCAGATCGATCTGGTTCTTGGCAAGACGGTCGATCACCGGCCCGAAGGCTTCGCGCAGGCTCCTCTCGGAACAGTGCTGAAAGCTCAGGAACGCCCCGCCATGCGGGGATCCGCGACCGGCCTCCACCTCCTTGATGATGGCATAGGTCGCCACGTCGCGCGTGGTCACGTAGCGTCCGTCCTCGCTCACCCCATATCGCGCGGTGAGCTCCTCGCCCTCGCTGTTGAGCAGACGGCCGCCCAGCTTGTAGCGGAACGGATCCCACATGATCGGATCCATTCCGATCAGGCGCGGCGCAAGGTGCCCGATTGGAAAGAACTGCACGAACTCCATGTCAACGAGAGCTGCGCCTGCGCGCAGCGCGAGTGCGTAACCATCGCCTCCCATATTGGCGGAAGCGCTGTTGCGGCGATAAAGCCGGGTGAGCCCGCCGGTTGCAAGAATGGTGGCTTTGGCGGCAATGGTCACCGCGCAACCGCTGGTGAGATGCAGCGCGACTGCGCCGGCGATCTCTCCATTCACCCGGACGAGATCGACAATCAGGAGATCGCCCGCTTTGCGGATGCCGCCCATTCGTGTGATCACGCCGCGCAGCGTCTTGGAGACCGCAGGGCCGGTGTTGAGAAAATCGACATACACGCAACGCGGACGGTCATGGCCTGGAGCAAATGCCTGCGCGATCCGGCCGTCCTTGCGTGCCCATCCGATCCCCCACGCGTCCATTGCCCGGATGCATTCGGGGCCTTCCTCGCAGAGGAGCCGGGCAAGGCGCTCGTCACACAGCCCGCGGCCGGCTGAGAGCGTATCCTCATAGTGATGCCGCCAGTGATCGGGCGTCTCGGACGCGAGCGCGACGGCCACCGTCATCTGTGCCATGACGGTGGCGCCACCGCGCCCAATGAGACTGCGGTCCGCAAGAAAAACGCTGCAGCCCGCGCGCGCCGCTTCGATCGCGGCGTACATGCCGGCGCCGCCCGATCCGATGATCAGGACGTCCGTCTCGATGTGCATGGGCTCATCGCGCATGCGGGCGGTCCATCACGGACATTGCTATGTTTCTGTCATTCCGCGCCGGGAAGAGCATGCAGGCTGTTCATTCCCCCCTGCGCTTGCCCGCGGCGATCTTGACCGCCTTGATGATCTCCGGATACGCGGCGCAACGACATAGATTACCCGAGAGGTAATGCTTGATCTCGTCCTCATCAGGGTCCGGGTTCTCATCCAGCAGCTGGGTCGCCATCAAGATGAAGCCCGGCGTGCAGTACCCGCACTGAAAGGCGCCAGCCTCGATGAAGGCTTCCTGCACCGGACTGAGCTTGTCCCCGTCAGCGAGACTCTCGATGGTTCGCACTTCGGTGCCATCGAGAAAGGCCGCGAGATAGAGGCAGCCCGATACGGCCGTGCCGTTCACCAGCACCGTGCAGCACCCGCACATGCCTTGCCCGCAGCTTTCGCGTGCGCCGGTCAGATTGAAATCGCGCTGCAGTATCTCGACGACATTGTGGTACGACTTGATGTCGGCTGTGACCGCCTCGCCGTTGAGCGTGAAACTGATGGTGCGGGTCGTCATCACTGGTCTTCCAGCTCCTTGTTGTTGTCCTTGGCGCGCAATCCCCGGAGCACGGCTTCCGGGCTGAGCGGCAGCTCGGTCAAGCGCACGCCGCAGGCATCCTCGATGGCGTTGGCGATAGCCGGCGATACGCAGAACGTCGCAGTCTCTCCAACCCCCTTGGCTCCGAAAGGTCCATTCGATTGATGCGCGGGAACTGCTTCATTCTCCATCCGCCGCGGCACATCCAGCACGCTCGGGATCTTGTAATCGGCGAGGGATGCGTTGGTTACCTGCCCGGCATCGATCTGCATTTTTTCGAACATGGTGAAGCCGAGCTGCATCAGTGCCGCACCGGATATCTGCGTCTCCACGATGCCCGGGTTCACCGGCTTGCCGCAATCCACCACATTCACGAGGCGCAGGATTTGCACCCTCCCGGTCTCGGTATCGACTTCGACTTCCGCTCCGGCCGCGGCGCACATCCAGAACGGGGTCGCGTTCGGCGTCAGCCCATTGGCAGGGTCGGGCGGCACATAGTCCGGCTTGTAGATGCCGGACCCGACAATGGTGCCGGCCTGCATTCCGTATTTTTTCTTGAACAACTCGCTGATCGGGACATTGCTGCCATCGGGCTCGCCGACCTCGCGAGCCAACGCCTTGATCTTCTCGCGCGCCTCCTCCGCAGCAAGTCGTACTGCGTGTCCCATATGGAACAGCGAACGCGAGCCCAGCGTGCCCATGTCGTAGGGGGTTACGTCGGTATCGCGGGGGATCACTGCAACGCTCTCCGCCGGCACATTGAGCACATCGCCTACGATCTGCACCATGGCGGTATCCGAGCCTTGCCCCATGTCGACCGTGCCGCAGGCGAGAATGGCGCTGCCGTCGGCCGCGATAGTGACATTGGCTACCGAGGTTGTCGGCGAGATCACCGCTTTCATGCCGAGCGCCACCCCGCGGCCGCGACGCAGGGATGCGCTGCCGCGCTCGAACGGCTGCTTCCAATTGAGCCGCTCAGCAAGGCGATCGAGCGCCGCCTCGAGCTTGATGTCCCGCATCATGGTCCCGGTCGCATGCGGGCGCCCCTCGCGCAGGAGGTTCTTGCGCCGGAATTCGACGGGATCGAGCTTGAGCGCGCGCGCGATCATGTCGGCGTGGCTCTCGTACGCCCACACCAGCTGCGGAATGCCGAAACCGCGCAGCGCTCCGGCGGGCGGCAGATTGGTATAGAGCGCGTAGGAGTTGATCGAGACATTGTCGATGTCGTAAGGCCCCGAAGCGGTGAAGCCCGACTTCTGCGTCACCCGCGGGCCGATGTCGGCATAGGCTCCGCCGTTCCAATAGACTTCGCACTTGCGCGCGGTGATGCGACCGGTTTCATCGAGCCCGGTCTTGATGCGGAACGTGCTGGGATGCTTGGTGATGGTATAGAACTGTTCCTCCATGCTCAACGCGACTTTGACCGGACGCCGCGCGATCATGGAGAGGGCGGTCGCGAGTGCCTCGAGCTTGATGTAGAGCTTGCCGCCGAATCCGCCGCCAAGATAGGGCACCTTGATGCGGACGCGATTCTCCGGCCAGCCGATGAGGCGCGCGATCTCGGTGCGCACGAACGACGGTCCCTGTGACGCGGTGTAGATGGTGAGCCCGCTCTCCTTCCAATCCGCGATCGAAGCGATCGGCTCGAGCGCCGCGTGCAATACCTTTTGGGTTCGGAAGGTGTGCTCGAAGACATGTGCGGCTCGCGCGAACGCTGCATCGACGTCGCCGCGACGAAGCTTGAAGTCGAGGGCGACGTTGGTGCCCCGGCGGCCCTTGAGGTGCTTGAGATCGGCGAAGGTCCCGGCGGGACGCAGCTCATCGTGCACCAGGATCTTGTTCTCCGCCGCCTCGACCTCGTCGAAAACGGCGGGCAGCTCCTCGTAGTCGGCGGCGATGAGCTGTGCGGCCGCGTCCGCAATGTGCGGATCGCGGGCGAGCACCGCGGCGACGGGCTCGCCGACGTAAGTGACCTTGTCGATGGCGAGGATGGGTTGGTCGTGAAAGGCCGGCCCGTAATAGGGCTCCGGAATGACCTTGCGCACATCCTCGGACGTGATGACGCAATGCACGCCCGGCATCTTTCGTGCGGCGCTTGCGTCGATCGATATGATCCGGCCATGCGCGACCGTGCTGCGGAATATTTTTGCGTGCAGCATGCCGGCAAGCCGCATGGGATGAGTGTACTCGGCGCGACCCGTCACCTTGGCGCGCGCTTCGATGCGCGGCAGCGACCGCCCGACTTGGCGACCCGCCTGCGGCTGCCCGTGCTGTGCCGGCGCGTCCGTCAATGCGCCGCTCCTTGACCGTCGAGCGCCTGGCGCAGCGCGCGCACGACGAAGACCCTTACCAGCTCGCGCTTGTAAGGCGCGGAGCCGCGCAGGTCGGAGATGCACTCCACCTCGTCGGCTGCCGCATCGGCCGCGCGCTTGAACGACTGCTCCCCGACCGGTGCGCCGGCCAGCGCCCGTTCTGCGGCTATAAGGCGCATCGCTTTCTCGGTTGCGGCGCTCACGACGACGCGTGCCGATTTCAGGGCGGAGCCTTCGGCCTCGACCGAGACCGCAACTCCCACGGCCGGCCAGTCCTCGGCCGATCCGGTCGTGACCTTGCAATAGGCTGCGCGCGCGCTGCCCTGGGCCGGAATGCGCAGCTCCGATATCAGTTCGTTCTTCTGCAGCGTCGTCTCAAAATATCCGGCAAAGAGGTCTTCGACCGCGATCCTGCGCTCCCCCTTGGGGCCGGCGGCCGACACCTGCGCCCCGAGCGCAATCAAGATCGGGGGCAGGTCCATATGCGGGTCGCCGTGAGCGAGACAGCCGCCGATGGTGGCGACGTTGCGGACCCGCACGTTGGAAAGACGCAGCATGGCGCGCGTTATGACCGGGGCAACGCGGGCCACGGCGGCCGATCGCTCGACCGCGGCAAGCGGACACATTGCGCCGATGGCGAGATCTCCCCCTGAGCCGGCGCTAATGCGCGACAGCTCCTGGGGCAGCTTGCGCAGGCTGATGAGGCAGCGCGGTCGGAACACGCCCGCCTTCATCATCAGCATCAGCGCGGTACCGCCGGCGATCGGCCGGATCTCCGAATCCTCGGGGTCGAGCAGACCGATCGCCTCGGGGAGCGACCCAGGTTCGAGCAGCTCGAACGGAGTCATGTCGCGGTCTCCGCTGCGGCGACGCCGAAGGCGGCGCGGATTCGCTGGGCGAATTGGCGCTCCATCTCCTTGGCCTTGGCGCGCAGAACCGGCTGACCCAGGCTGCCGAGCTTGCCGGTCAGGGCGGCATCCACCTCGTAGCTCACCTTGGTGCCTCCATTGTCTTCCAAAAGCCGCGTCAGCGAACGAGCCGTGAGCCGTCCGACGATCCCGCTCGGTGTTCCCTCGATCTTCGCCTCGATCTCGTTCGGCGCCTCGGCTCGCAGCACCTGGACGGCGACATTGAACTTGAATTTCAAATAGGCAATTTTGGTTTCGAGCACCGCGGTGTAGTGATCCCCATCGATCTCGGTGAGATCATGCACACCCTCCAGGCAGGAGGCGAAGAACCGCGCGTCGCGAACCTTCGCAAACACCGCTTCGCGCGGAGCACCTATGGCGATGTCGCCGGTGAACTTCATGGTGAGCCTTTGTAATGGGTTGCCGAGCGACAGCCGCCCAGGCGGGGAAACGTCAGAAAGCAAGCTCGGGGCTCCGCGTCAACGCCCGCCTAGGAGCATAAGCCGCATCACGGCAGGTCATCGCCGGGGCTCCGATGGGGTGCGATCATTTGGGCCAATTCCGAGCGTGGCAACGATCGATTCGACGATGTCGCGGGGACGCGCCTCGATGGATACGACAATCGCATTCTCTTCTGCGTCGGGCTCCTCGAGCGTGGCGAACTGGCTCTCGAGCAGCGCGGGCGGCATGAAATGCCCATGCCGTAACGCCATTCTGCGTGCGATCAGGCTCCGCTCGCCCTTGAGATAGACGAGACGTACCCCGCGTCGGCTGCCGATCAGGACATCGCGGTAAGCGCGTTTGAGCGCAGAGCACGCGATCACGGCATGCTCGCCCGCGGTTTGCGTGCGGCCGATGAATTCTGCGATGGCGCGCAGCCACGGCCAGCGGTCTTCATCGGTGAGCGGCTTGCCCGAATGCATCTTTTCGACGTTGGCGGGCGGATGAAACCAGTCCGCGTCCTCGAAGGCCCAGCCAAGCCTCATGGCCAGCATGGCAGCTATGGTTGTCTTGCCGGCGCCTGACACCCCCATGACGATGATGACGGCTGGTGCTTTTCGTTCGGGTTCAGGAGGCATGCGAAAGCCGGGCGTTTGCCTGACGCAGATTTTAGATAACGCTCGGGCATTGGATGCTCTGCAGCCCGCCCGTCTTCGCCCTGCGCTTTACGCCGGGCGGTCTTCGCTGCTTCGCAGGCAAACGCAGTGGATTGCCAGCCGTAACTGCGAAGCAGCGAAGGCTGGTGGGCGCTGCTGGGATTGGACCTGCGACCTCTCCCGTGTGAAAGAAGACCGCACCACTGTAAAATCAACAGCTTACAGCCGAATTGTCGAATTGTCTCGTTTCCGCAATTTCTTCACGCTTTGCTCCGGGATTGAAGCTCGATGGCGTCTTCGCTGCGACTGGCAAGAACGAATCCTTCACGCCGCCACCGTCTTCAGCCTGGGAATCTTTTTGATTTCGTTGGCAAGCTCGCGTTCGGCCCGCCAAGTGTCATAGGCGCCCTGCATGCGGACCCAGACGCCCGCGCCATCGCCGAACAGCTTCCCGAGCCGGACGGCGACGGCCGGCGGCACCGGCTTGCGCTCCGCCAGGATGTCGTAGAGGTGCTGGCGGGAAATGCCGAGGAGCGCAGCGATTTCAGTCTTGCTCCGACCCGTCGCTGGGATTATTTCACGCAGCAATTCGCCGGGATGCGTCGGACATCGGTTGGGGTCGCGCTTAGCGGCATATTCGGCCATAGCTTCGGCTCCTCAATGGTATTGCTCGAAATCGACGCGGATAGCATCTCCCGAATCGAATTCGAAAGTGATGCACCACAGCCCGCTGACGTGAACCGTGTACCGGGTCGGAGCGAATCCTTTCAGGGCGTGAAAATCAAACCCGGGAAGATTCATCTGTTCCGGCGGTCGCGAACGTGACTGGGGGCCTAGACGTGAAGCTCGCTCGGCCTCAACGAAGAAGGATTCGAAGCAAACTCCTTAGCGTAAGCCTCGGGATTGGTGACGTCAATTTCGGTGACAAGTACACGGTGGGTTTTGTTTGCGCGTGTAGCCCTTCAACTGCCGCGGCGTCTCCGATGGCAGAGACCACCGCCATTGGTATTGCGTAGTGCGTCTCATGGGAAACTCCTTGAACGGTGCCGAGTACGCACGCGAACCCTTTGGTTTCGCATTACGGCAGTGGTTCAACCGTAAAATTTCGGGGCCCCTGCCCCTGCTGCCAAATCTCCCACATTGTAAGATAGGCCGCTTCGATGTGACGTCGAAAACGGTCAGTGTCGAATAGTGGGCAGCTCAATCGAGTTTGCTCGAGCTTGCGCCGAATGGATTGAAGACGCGAAGCATCAGTCGCCAATCTCAAGGCCAGCTCTTCATATTCGGCGAGGCTGCTAGTCACCAATTCGGGTAATCCGACGGCATTGAGCAGGCTGGCAGCGACCCGACCGGCAAAGGACTCCCCACGACACGTAATCAAAGGTAATCCCGCCCACAATGCATCGCTCGCGGTGGTGTGAGCATTGTAGGGTAAGGTGTCTAGGAAGAGGTCGGCCAGGCGATGGCGCGCCAGGTGGTCCTCAGGGGGTAAAAGGTCAGCAAACACGAGGCGAGCCGGATAAATCCCGCGCCTCGCAGCTTCTTTGCGCAGATTACTCTGCGCACTAGCGTTATCTCTCAACAGCCACAGCACACTACCCTGCACTGCCTGCAGAAGCCGCATCCACAAGTCGAATACGGGTGCCGTTATCTTGTAGTTATTGTTGAAACAGCAGAACACAAAGCCTTGGTCCGGCAGCCCTGCCTCCCGCCGTGTCGCTGTTCGGCCTGCAATCTTCCGCTGCGAATCATTGACCTGGTAGCACTCTGGCAGCTGAACAATCTTTTCTGTGTAAAAGTGCTGATGATCAAATGGCAGGACGATTCTATCGGCAATCACGTAATCAATGAAGCCAGCGCCCATCGTCCCCGGGTAACCGAGATAGTTTACTTGAATCGGAGCCGGGCGATAGGAGAGAATTTCAGGGCGTGCACCTTGAGTGTAACCCATCAAGTCGATAGCAATGTCGACTTGCAGCTCATTCAACAGTTGTGCAACGTCACGGTCGGATTTCAACCTGACATCGTAGAACTGATCGAATGATTTGATTAGACGCGCACGCATATCACTCTTGTCGTCCACACCAAATGACACTCCCAGCACCTCAAAGCGCGTCCGATCATGAAGTTCAAACAAATTCGCCATTAGATAAGCAATCGCATGCCGATGAAAGTCGGCTGACAGATAGGCGATCCGGACCTTCTCATGCCGACACATCGTGCCGTCCCACAATGGCTCCGGCAAGACCGGTATCTGATTATCGATATAGCTTATGGCGCATTGCAGTTGCAGTGACGCATCGGCGCAACAGCCAAGCAAAGTAAAGGGCGCAATGATCGACTTTCGCTTTCTGACATGAGCTCTTATCTCACGATCGAGTTCTGCTGTCCGCCGCCAATCACAGATCCTGAGCACTAAATAAGCTAATCCGGAAAACGCGTAGAGATGATCCGGTTTGATCGCCAGTGCTTTGTCGTAGCTCACGAGAGCTTCCTCGAGGCGATTTAGAGCCTGCAGGGCGATGCCGCGGTTATACAGCGCTTCGGCGTGGTCCGCATTGATCCCTAGTGCCTTGTTATAACTCGCAACCGCTTCCGCAAAGCGCTTTAACTCCCGCAGGGCGTTGCCGCGATTATATAGCGCCTCGGCATAGTCCGATTTAATCGCCAGCGCCTTGTCATAGCTCGCCAACGCATCCTCGAAACGCTTCAAGTCTCGCAGTGCGTTACCACGATTGTTCAGCGCGTCAGCATCGTCGGGTTTGATCGCCAGCGCTCTCGCGTAACTCGCCAACGCGTCTTCGAAGCGCCTTAGAAAATGCAGGGTGACGCCGCGGTTGTTCAGCGCGTCAGCATCGTCGGGTTTGATCGCCAGTGCCTTGTCATAACTCGCCAACGCATCCTCGAAGCGTTGCAAATCATGCAGGGTGACGCCCCGATTGTTCAATGCGTCGGCGTGGTCGGGTTTGATCGCCAGCGCCTGGTCATAACTCGCCAACGCGTCTTCAAAGCGGTTCAAGTCCCGCAGTACGTTACCGCGATTGTTCAGCGCCTCGGCATGATCGGGCTTGATCGCAAGCGCTTGGTCATAACTCGCCAACGCTTGTTGCAAGCGCCCAAGCCCCGACTGAACGACCGCCAGCAAATGAAGCGCGTCAAAATGGTCGGCCTCGACGCGGAGGATTGCCCTACAAAGCGTTTCCGTCTCATCAAAATGCCCAGCCCGATATGATCTTACGGCTCGCTTGAGCGCGTCCGAAACGTTGAAAGTGACATTCATTATCTCTTTCTCTGTAGTATCTGTTTCCTGTCCATCTCGATAAGGCAAATATCCGGCCGATAGATTCCCATCGAGCATTGTATATTTCGCGATCTGCCTTGATCGATACGAGTTCGCGACGGTGCGCCCCGTGGCCTCGAGGATACACTCACCCCCCGGGGGTGTTGGATAGAACTAAAGCGGTGCATCCGATCTTGGCGAGTTAATTTTGTGTAAATGTGCTGCGGAATGTGGGTATTGCCGCCCAGCCGACTACCCAGCAGCGACCGGGTCAATTATATTCATGAACACAATCGGCACCGTGCGAGTGGTCTGTAGGGCCGCCTCCATGGTCGCGCTCGTCGTGGCGAGAACAACATCGGGCGCGCGCATGACAATTTCCGCTGCGCGTGGGCGACTGCTGTCGAGATCAATCGCGCCCCAGCGAATGTCGATCCGCAGGTTGCGGCCGATTACCCAGCCCCGTGCCTCCAGCCCTTGCTGGAACGCTGCGATGCGGTCTTGTCCTTCCCGATCGTCCTCAACCGAGTTCATGAGCACGCCGATGCGCCTCATGCGTTCCGTCGGCTGCGTGCGACACCAGCGGCAAGGCGGTTACCGCACCGCCAAGTGTGAGAATGGCTTCTCGTCGTCGGATATGGATTGCCATGTGACACTCCCGTGGGGGCCGTACTTGCAATGAAGGAGACGATGTCCCGGTTTGGCAAATCGCTCCAGAGCATGATGAAGGCGCGGGAGATACAGGCGGGATTTACCGGGCCTGCCGGCGTTGGTCGCGCCGGTCCTCCAATCAGCGGCTGGGACAAGGGCAGCGCGGCAGCAGCAGCAGCAGCGGATACCTATCCGGAATTGATCGCGAACGTCGAACAGGTCGAAGCGGATTGGTATCGCCGCAGCGGCATCTACCCGATCCACGGGCTCATTGTCGTGAAAGATGAGCACATCAAAGGCTATTCCTGGCTGGCGCGTTCGCTGATGGAAGCCTTTATGCTAGCGAAAAAGCCGTATCTGGAGGAGCTCAGGCGCGGTCACGGCGATAGCCCGGAAGACAAACGTTATCGCAATTTCCTCACCCTGATGAGCGATCCGCTGCCTTACGGCATGGCGGCGAACCGTCCCAGCATCGAGGCCCTGGTCACCTATAGCCTGCAGCAAAAGCTGATACCCTCGCGCCCACAACTCGATCAGGTCTTTGTCGATATCGACCCTTGAAACTCTTCCGTCGCCCGAACGGAGTGAACCAACCATGCCCGTCATAGATATCCATCCGCACATTGTCTCACCTGAGACCCCGCGTTATCCCTTAGCCCCGCTGGGCGGCACGCAATCCACCTGGTCGAGCGAGCGGCCGACCACCTATCAAACCCTGATCAAGGCCATGGACGAGGCCGGGGTGGATAAGGCGGCGATCGTGCATTCGTCGACCGCATACGGATACGACAACAGCTACGTGGCGGATGCGGTGGCGGCGCTGCCGTCGCGCTTCACGGCGGTATGCTCCATCGACGTCATGGCGCCCGATGCGGTGAAGACGTTCGATCATTGGCTCGCCCGCGGCTGCACCGGGATGCGACTGTTCACCACCGGCAGTACCTTGCCGGATCAGGCGACGTGGTTCGTCGACCCGAAGACCTATCCGTTCTGGGAGCATGCGGCGGCGAAAAACATTCCGGTCTGCATGCAGATGAAGCAGGAGGGTCTCCCGCTGCTGCGCCAGATCATGGATCGCTTCCCCAAGGTGACGATCATCCTGGATCACCTGGCACGCGCGCCTTTCGCGGATGGCCCACCCTACAAGGCGGCGGCTGACTTCCTCGAGCTTGCCAAATACAAGCAGGTCTACCTCAAGATCACGCCGGTCAATGTAACGCCCAAGAGCTGGGGCAAAGGCGCGCCGGATACGTTCTTCGGCAAGGTCGTGGATACGTTCGGCGCTTCCCGAATCGCCTGGGGCTCGAACTTTCCGAACTCGGTCGGCACGCTGTCCGAAATCCTCGGCGCCGCGCGGAAGGCGTTCTCGTTCGCCAAGGCATCGGATCAGGACTGGATTTTCGGCAAGACCGCACTCGCGCTCTATCCCGTTCTGGCCGGGTGACAAGGAGCACTCTCATGGCGACTGCAACAAAGCTCAAGCTGCACACGATGTTGGGCAATTATCCGATCACCAAGGCGCTCAAGAGCGGTGCGGTTCATTCGGATCTGGTCGATTTCGATTTTGTCCAGGTGAAGGTGGCTAACAATCTGTTCAAGCAGGTCGTGCGCGAAGCGCGATATGACGTTGCCGAGCTTGCCATCGTGACCTACCTGCAGGCCAAGGCCTTCGGCAAGCCTTATGTGCTGGTACCCGCCGTGGTGGTCAGCCGCGGCCAGCATCACACCATCGCCTACAACCCCGAACGCGGCGCGCTCAAGCCCTCCGACCTCAACGGCAAGCGGGTCGGCGTGCGCGCCTACACGGTGACGACAGGGACGTGGGTGCGGGGAATTCTGGCGAGCGATTACGGCATCGACATCAATAAGGTGGAGTGGATCACCTTCGAGGATCCGCATGTCGCCGAGTATCGTGATCCCTCGATCGTCAAGCGCGCCCCGCAGGGGAAGGAGCTGACCCAGATGCTTCTCGATGGCGAAGTCGCCGCCGGTATTGTCGGCGACAAGCTGCCCGACCCGAAACTCAAGCATCTTATTCCAGATGCCGAGACGGCCGCCGCGAGCTGGGCCGAGCGCCACCACGGCGTTCCGATCAATCACATGCTGGTAGTCAGGCAGGAGCTGTCGCGCTCACGCCCTGACGTCGTGAAGGAAATCTTCCGCCAACTGCATGCAAGCAAGCGGGCTGCCGGGCTGGCTGAGGGCGGCGAGCTCGATCCCTATCGCTTCGGCGTGGAGGCCTGCCGGCCGATTTTGGAGATGATCATCGACTTCTGCCATCAGCAGCAGCTCATACCGCGCCGCATCTCGGTCGACGAACTGTTCGACGACACGACACGCGTGCTGAGTGCGAGTTAGAGACACTTGGTGGGAGCCAACTCATGATGGTTATCGATGCGGGTGTTCACGTCTGGCAGCCCGAAGCGCCGGAGTGTCGCTTGCGTGTCCCTGTGCTTGTGCAAAATCAGCCGGGCGCGGGTGTCATCGCGGAGCGCGCCGTCGCCAATGCGCCGGCGGCCGGGAACAACACCGCCATCGGCGTGAGCCTGTTCAAGGAGCCCGGGACCTGGACCGCCAAACGCGGCGCTTTCTATCGCACGGCGCGGCGTCTGTTTTGAGGGCTTCGTATACGTCTAGCGCGCAATCATGTCTGCGCCTGGGATCCTCAGCTGTTTCCGGACCAGACCGAAGCTGGCACGAACACTTTGCCTTCGAACAGCTTGCGCGCATTGCGGATTTGCGAGGCCTGCTTCACCGTGACCTGGCCACCCCGGTCAATGATCTCGGTCCTCACGAACATCTTGCCTTGCGGATGCTCCACCTCGACATTGTGCACCAGCCCGTTTCCGAGGGAAGCCGCCTCATTCACGACAGTGCCCGGAATGCAACTCGTGACCGCCATGTTGGTGCCCCCGGTGACGGCGAAGGCGGTCGCAACCGTGTAAGGCATGAAATATCGGCCGCAGACCGTGCCGCCATCCTTCGGGCGCGCCACCAGCACCGGCTTGGGGATCAGCTTCTCGCGCACATCGCCGAGCCCCATGCGCTCGCCGGCGATGAGGCGCAATTCCTGCAGCCGGTCAACCAGGGCTTTGTCGGCGTCCAGTTCCTCCTTGCTCTCGTAGCCGGTCTTGCCGACCGCAGCTGCCGGCAAGAACATGCACGGCATTGCCATGTCGACGCAGGACACGGTCACACCCAGGATCTCCTCGGCGCGCTTTCCGGTCGGGAACAGCTTCCCGGTCTTGGCGCCAGCCATGCGGGCGAGGTTCAACGCGATGGGCGCTGCCGGATCGTTGACCCCGGAGATTCGCAGGTCGCCGTCATACGTCACCTCGCCTCCAGGCGTCTGCACCGTTGCCTCGATCAGGGACTGCGTGTTGACATCCCAGATGCGCACGATGGTCTCGGGGTCGCTCGCTTCGACGAGGCCATGCTCGATCGCGAACGGCCCGACCGCGGTGACCATGTTGCCGCACGGCGGCGAGGTGTCGACTAGAGCGCGATCGACAAACACCTGCGCGAAGAGGTAGTCGACATCGGCGCCGGGGTGGGTCGAGCGGCGTACCATCGCAACCTTGCTGGTCACCGGGTCCGATCCGCCGATCCCGTCGATCTGGCGCACATGCGGCGAGCCCATCACGCGCAACAGCACGCGTTTCATCAGCTCGTCGTCAGCAGGCAGATCCTTGCGCAGAAAGAAGGGGCCGCGCGACGTGCCGCCGCGCATCATGACGCAAGGGATGGCGGTCTGCGCCCGCGGCTGCTTGCGGGCACCGGGAGAACGGAGAACGTCCGCCTGAAGGACCATGGAATCTTGTCCTGAACTCGCTTGCGCGCGGAGAAGTTATCCCCGGCGCGTTAGGGATGGCAGCTCATAGCCGATGTGCCAAACGAGCCTGAGGCATCGCCCCTCACAAGATTACGCGAATGAGATTCGAGACTTGTGAACATAGCGGGAAGATTTGGTGCGGACAATCCACTGGCGCAATACCGTAACGTAGATCTGATAGCGGTGACTTGGCCTGTGCCGCTGTCGTGAGCCCGATGAGCTGCTCGCTGGTTCTGCCGCGGAGACCCCAAGCACGACATAACAGCGGACGGATCGATCAGTTTCGCAGTGATTTCTAATGACTACTGTTGGGTGACTTGTCTATCACACGCTTTTGACCTACGCCCTGACAGGAGCCGAGTTCTGAGGGACGACGGCAAAAAGCTCGGATCCATATGACATCGATCGCTCTGTTCCGGGGTGTTCGTATTCAGTTCGTTACTCGGAATCACGTTTTTTGCTGATTTTATTGGGGTTTTTGTTGTGCTCCATTGCTTCGAACGGTCGAGGTGATTGAGCAACTCGCCTATTTTTTGGTTGAGCTGAGCGAAGTCCAGGCTCTGGATATTGATCGTTATGTGATTGTCGACGGTGATGCTGCCGCCTGGCTCTCCCGGGTAGAGCATCGGCACAATAGGTATCGTTGATCTGATAACGTTCGTTTCGACGGTGACCCGTTAACCCGTCTGCATTGGAGGGACGAGCGGACGTGCACCGTTCTGAGAAGCTGTCGCGGCCTCCATGAACTTCCGCCTGCGCCCTTCATTCTGCGCGATGATCTGAGCGACGGTCTGATCAGGGACCTACCAAGCCAATGTTTCCGGACCTGGTTGAGGTCGCGGAGGAGGCGGTTCACCCGCAGCTCGGCCTTCCGCCTCTACACCTAAAGGAGTCGGCGAGGCGATATTCCCCGCTTCGCCTTTTGCTCCACGCTGCTCGGGTTCTTCAGGCATGCTCGAAATCTATTGGTCCCCCGGCGGCGGATGTCATTGGCATGGTGGGCGCTGCAGGGATTGAACCTGCGACCTCTCCCGTGTGAAAGGCGTACGCGTAGCGAGCTATTTGTTTGTTTGTCATGCGGATTTTGCTCCGCTCGAAATCGCTTCCCCCAGTTTTCCCCCGAGAAGACGGTCGATGGTGTGGCGGTGCTCGTCCACGTTGGTGTGCGTGTATCGCATCACCATCGCGACGGTTTTCCAGCCGCCGAGTCGCATCAGCGCGGTCACGTCGCGGTTGGCGATGTAGTGCCACGTTGCCCATGTGTGCCGACAACCATGCACCGAGAAATTGCTGATGCCCGCACGGCGACAGGCACCGGCAAACGCCTTCTTGATCCGGCTCCCGGCGGACGTATCGTCCGGTCGCTTCGGCCGCTCGTAGGGCAAGCCATCCGGTCGCCGGAATACCTCGCCATCGCGGTGCGGCAGGTTCGCCAAGGCGACGACAACGCGATCATGCAGCGGTACACCGCGGGCCTCGCCGTTCTTCGTTCTGACAAAGTCAACATGCCGTCGGGCGAGATCGACGTTAGACCAATCGAGCCAGAGCGCCTCGCCGATCCGGCAACCGGTGAACAATAGAAAGATCACCAGCGGCCGTAGATGCTCGCCGCATGCATCGATCAGCCGGTTCGCCTCGGCGAGGGTGAGCCATCTGATCGCGGGAGCGTCAATGTTCGGGCGCTCCATGATAAGCGGAGCACACCAACCGCGCCGAGCGGCGTGTTTGAGTACGGCCGACACTGGAGTGAAGAATTGCCGGTCGCGCGTCGCATCCGATGTGTTTGGATATGTCTTGCGCGCGCCGCTCTCGATGGCGCTCTGATCGATGCGCGCGAGTGGCGTGGTCCCGAAATGATCGAGCACTTGTGCGAGGAAGCGCTTGCTGCCGCCGGTCTCGATGTAGCTCAGCGCGGCTTGCGCGAAGGTGCAGGTAGCGCGATGACCGTAGACGGCTTGCGTGAGAAGCTCGCTCTCGCGCTTCGCCCTGATCTCTTCGGCGAGCTTCCTGATATCAGTTGCTGTGCTTTCCTCAACGCGGACTCCGCGGATGGAACCGCGGACGATCCAGAAGGGCGACTTGGGACGACGGACGAGTCGGAGCATGGCAGGGCCTCATAAAGACGTTGCACGTCTGTGTTGCTGAAAATGACGACGCGCCCCATCCGGCGGCCGATGTGAAACTTGCGTGCGATCTGAAGGATCACAGCCTCGCTAACCGGGAAGACGGTGCCCGCGAGATCGGCGGCACGGCTGTATGCGGGAAACGCGTGCGCCGGGGGACCAGGGGCGCGCTCGCGCTTGCGCTTCGGCTGCTGCTCGGCCGGGGGGTGCGCGGCCCTTACGTACTCGTTAATGGCCTCTGACTGGATCGCGCGGAACCATGCGCCGAGGGGCTCGCTGCCGGGCAGGTGCCCTCCCCACAGGTCCCCGTCGTCGTCTGACTTGAGCTGCTCGGCGCTCCGGACCGTGAGAGAACCGGGGTGCTCGCAAACCCAGGCAATGCCTGGCATGTGAGATTGCAGCCAAGCAAAATCGCTCAACGAGAGGCGACATTCGTCCTCTTCGTCGCGATCTTGATCCGATAGGGCCTTGTGGTATTGCTCGGGGCAGGTCACTCGAACGCCCTCCAACGGCGTGAGGTGATCAGAAGCCCGTCGAGCGCTCCAACACGCCGGCGGGTTTCGACTTATAGCGCACGGGCGGCCGCTTTTCTACATGCGAGGCTCCCGCCAGGCCCGCAGAGCCGGTTCCAGGCGCTTTCCCAGGATGCAGGCTATCCGACTACCTGTCGACCAGAAATAACCGCTCTATCGCGCCTGCGGTCAATTGTGGAGCGTACCATCAGCGCTGTCACAGCCGACCCACCTCCGGCCCATCGCGGCACAGATGTGCCCCCACTCGCCGCTGCCATAGAATGGATCTACGACCGTCTCACCCGGATCGGTCAGAGCCTCGATCCACTGCCATACCGCGTCGCCTTGCTGCCACGGATGCAGCGCCTTGTCCTTGCCGCTCGAACGCGCGAGCGTTGGTACGATGAGCTGATTGCGGCGCGGTCCTTTGCTGAACCAGAAGACCGGCTTTCCACCAATACGCACGAACTCGCCCAGCAGGGGGCGCTCCGCGGTGTGCGGCATGTAGAGCAGCGGCCGCGGCTGTAATCGCTCCGCGAGGATGCGGGCGTCGCGATACCAGGTGGCGATTCCAGTGTAGCAGACCAAGGATCCACCCGGCACAAGTACGCGCGCGGCAAAGTCGGCGAGCCAGCGATAGAGCGGCTCCGAAATCATTTCCCCACGGCGGATCCGTGAGCACAAGCGCGACGCTCTCTGCAGCAATGTCATGAAGTGCTTCCCGGCAGTCACCGGTGCGAAACTCCGGCTTGATCGGCGGTACAGCCCGAGAGCGAGCTCGGCGCTCGCGACTTGCCACGTACTTCGCCTCCTCGACTTTGCGCTTGAGCTTGGACCGATAGGTGCGCTTGATCTCGGCGGCTGACTTACGCTTGCGCCGCCTGGGGCGAAGTCCAGCTGCAATCTCAGCTTTGCGCTTCTTGGCGCGCCAGCGGCGCTGGCGTTGGGTCGGGGTGAGCGCCATGTCCTGTCTACAGCACGAGCGGACATGGCATGTCCAGCAAAGCTGTAGACTCAGCGCCCTGCCTCGCGGTCATCGCTGGCTGCGCCGTCGTTTGCCTTGCCAGCCTCCATCCTCTGCAAGGGTGCGTCACCAGCGTCACCGCTGAAATTCTCGGGGACACGGGGTAACGAGACGGCCGATCGGTGACGCTGGTGACGCAGCGTCGCCGCCGGACGAGCCCGCCGTCACCTCTGCTCGATTGTGATCATCCGGTGAATATTTTTCCGGTCAAACTGGAGATCTATCCCGATAGTCAACAACATCGGCGCCAGACGCCGCAGGTCGTCCGACAAAACCTTGGCATTGGCGACCTTGATGCTGGGACCCAGCTCGTCGAACAGCCCTTGAGCCGTTCCCACCCACCGCTTTTTCTTCGCCAGTAGCGCCCGCAGGCTCGAAGCAAGCGCATCGTGCGCGAGGATGACATTGATCGCATTTTGGCGATTGGTCGCATACGCTTTTTCAAAATCGGTAAGACCGCAGGCCACGGCCCAGTGCGCAAAGTCATACATCCGCGGCGGATCATCGAGCCGGGTTTCCGGCCCCTGGCGAATGCCAACCACCATCATGTCCAGTAACGCTCCAAATATGCCTTGGCGCGCTCGCGCGAGCTCCTCCGCCAACACGGAGTCCAGCTTCCGGGTGCGCAAGGGATCGATTGTGCAGATGATTGCACGACTCAGCATGTCGGCTTCGATGGCGAAGTTGGCGATGCCTTCGGCCATGATCGGGCGTGCTCCCGCAAATAACACCTCGTCCCCATCCGAGAAGAGTCTGCGCATGCGAAAGGCGCCACCGGTCGCCAGACGGCATAAAAAGTCCGACATCGCCCGGCTGAGTTTTGAAACGTTCTCGAACGCCTGCAGGTGCGAATTTTTGGCGCTGATGAAGAGATCACGACCGCTAGGTGGCAACGGAGTCGTCGCGGCCTCACTCGGATCAACTAGACTTCGTATGATGCGCAGCAGATCAGTTTTCGCGCTACCGTGCATGCCGTAACAGATATATACCGGATACTTGAGGAATGGCCGCAGGGCAGCCAGCATGAAAGCAACCGCAAGGATGAAATCGGTGTCGCTGACGTTCAAGAATGGCCGCAGCAGATAGATTGACTTGCCGCGCTCGGGAAAGGGAAGCGACTGCATTCCAATCGCACGCCGGAACCGCACTGGCGGGCTTTGCACCACGCTCCAGCCCAACGACGTGATCCGAATAGCGTGCCAGCCCGGATCGCACAGGTCGATGTAGAAATCCGCTCCATCCTGTGCGACGCGCACGTGAACTTTGCGCTCGATCGGCGAACAGGTAGCACGCATATCGAAGTCATCGATGCCCTTGTTGATGGCAGCCTTCGTGAGCGCCGATCCCACGAACAAGGCCGCGATCGGGTCTGTGTCGAGCAGCGGGCCAATCTGCCGCCGCAGGAAGCGGATGTATTCGTTCTTGAACTGCTTGCTGCGGATCGGCCAAGTTTGCCGAATGCCCTCGACGACCAAATCGGCAAAAGTGGTGCCATCGGGCGTACGAAACAGGTCCTGCTCCTCGGCAAAGCGGTTGATGAGCTTTTGCCGCTCGTGGTCCTGCTTGGCTTTGCGAAGCTGCTTCCGCTCGTCGGCGGAAAGCGGAAATTGGACGACGACTTTACCGTCGCCACCTTCGGTGGTAGACATCGCGTGTTCCTTCTATTGACCCGACCACCATCTGTTTGGAAAGCGGTGGTCGGGTCATTTTCGTAATAGTGCGGGCGCGCAAACGGGTGGCGCACTCGTGCACAAAGGGAATTCAGGAAGGTCGCGGCTCGACTTCGGCTGGCGCGTGACCCGATAGCCCGTGTGGGGCGCTGGTGGGTGCTTGGCGCTCTGCTAGGGCGAGATCCTGCCTCGCGCGACCGCCGACACTGTGACTTGCCGAGCGAGCGAGTTCAAGCGAAATCCGAATTAATCCCCAAACACCCTCTGCACCACATTCTCTACCGACGCCCCCGCTGCAGCTCCGGCCATGAGCTTGCGCAGCTCGGTCAGCCGCTCGCAGGCAAGCCGATACGCTGGTAAGCGCGGTTAAAAAATTTCAGATCCCCGTTCGCCTGCGCGGTCGAGATCTTCAGGTCCAACCGGCCGACCGCAGTCTTGGCCCGCTGCGTGACGGTCGCACGATCGGACAACGCCACGCCGAGCCGCGCGGCAGCGGCCTCGATCGCCGCGGTGGCCGCTTCGACCAATTCCGGTTGCTTCTCGCCGATCGCCACGAGCACTTGCTCGGCGGTAAATCGATCGCGTACCCACCAGGCCGCCGCAAGCGGACCCGCGCGCGCAAGATTGCGGCCGGTGCCAAGCTTGCCCGCGCTGCTGAGGTAGACCTCCGTGGCGCCGAATTGCGCGAGGTAGTCACGCTCGCCTCGCCTCAGCAGATCAATCACGGTTGTCGTCCATAACGGCCTGGAGCAGCCGCTCGGATCTGATCACGTGGCCAGGCTCGCGGTGAATGATGCCGTACTCAACCCACGTTCGGCAGCAGCCTGTTCCAGCACTTCGCGGTCTGTGGGGCTGACATCAATCGAAAGCATCGCATTGTCCTTCGGAGCACCGCCCGAGCCAAAACTTCACGCGCCACTCGGTCGCCGCATGGGCGAGACTTTGCTCACTTCGGCCGCGGAGCAATAGGTCCGACCGCACAGCATCGAGCGATGCCCCACGGCCAGCGAGGAAACCGAGACGAGCGGCCTGTCGCGGTGTCCACCTTTGCATTCAAATCACCCTCACATGATCTCGGCGTAACCCGCGAGCAATCAAATCGAGACCATCGCCGTTCCATTTTCGAACAACGCGGGCGGGTAATCGCAACCGCCTAGCTGCGTTCTCCATGTCGCAATCTCCCACTGGCCCACGGAGATCCTTCAAGTTGCCGGGCACTGTTCGTGACCGGCCGGCGGCAACCGCCTGCACCGTGCGCACGAGTTGTGGTAATGAGTGGAGATATCGCGCCGGCCAGCAGATGGCCTGCTCCGTGTGCGCGATCTCAATGAGGATGGCCGCAGTCGGGTGTGATTTGCCGCACACTGGTCCTTCCGCTTTTGCTCCTCGTCGGCTTCCTCCTGCTTCGTACATCAAGAGGCCCAGTTTTTGATCCGGCGGTGCCGCGTTTGTTCATCATTGACGGCTCGAAGGCGCTGGCGTGGGCGATCCGGCGCAGCTTTGGGCGCAACACCGCGATCCAGCGCTGCCAAATCCACAAGGCCCCGAACATTATGGAGCGGCTGCCCAAGCCGCCGCATACCTCGGTCCACCGTGCACTGCGCCAAGCCTGGGAGCTTAATGATGCTGCTTAGGCCGAACGACTGATTCGCAACCTTGCGCAGCGCATGGAACAGGAGGCGCCCAGGGGTCGATTAAGTGATGACGGGTCGTCGGACAGGAGCGAAAAGCGCTGGGGCGGAGGACTACCCCACCTGCTGGATATGACTACAACAACGACTGGACTCCTCTGTTGGCGGGACTTTCACCCGCTAGAATGGCAGCTAGCCTCGCCGCACTCGAACCGAACGTGCAGATTTGACAGCTTCACCCGTTCCGGTGAATTTAGCTGCGTCAGATTAATCGCATCGGGACTAGCCCGTTTTGTCCCTCAAGAAGTCTAGCGATCCCGGGATACCAAAATTGGATACAGCATTCGCATTCCTCATCTCCGCGCTGCCAAGATCACGACCGGATACGCATAAAAGATTTCATTGCCGTCGCGACGCGCTTGAGGGATGCCAAGGCTGCCGTCGTCGACGTGCTTGTCGAACATTGCAGTGATCTCGACGTCATCGCCCGGGTTGGGAAACGAGCGTTTCAGCAGATTGCGCACGGTGTCGCGGAGCTCGTATTGCGCTTCCGTCGGTGCCGGCAACTCGACTTTCGCAAACAGGCTCTTCAATTCGGGCAGCGACATGCAGCGCACGTGCGATGGATCGCGCAGCTTCTCGAGTCTGTTCCAGGTCGCAGCCTTCACCGGTTCGGCCGAGGTGTACATGTCGCACACCACGACGCGGCCACCCACCGCGCAAACCCGCACCATCTCCTTCAGCACCGTGAGCGGATCAGGAAAGTGATGGAACGAGAAGCGAGTGAATACAATCGAAAACGCGCCATCCTTGAACGGTAGCGAGGTGACATCGCCCTGCCGCCAGGTGAGGTTGGTAAGTCCGAGCTTCTTCGCGTACTCCGCACTGCGCGCAAGCATCGCCGGCGTCATGTCGATGCCGGTGACGTGCCTCACGCATGGCGCGAAAGCGCACGCGACCACGCCGCCGCCGCAGGCGACGTCGAGCACACTGTCGGCCGCTTTCGCGCTTGACGTCTCCACGATCAGTTTCAGCGCCGCAGCATCAGTGATCGGGCTCGCCGTTGAGAATGGCGTCGCCTGCCGGGTAAATTGATCGAGGATCAGGTCATTGTGGCTACGCTGGCTCAAGCAAGCCTCCTTGTCATTGATGCAAAGTCAAAAAGATCATTGAAACCTTCCAAAACGCAATGGAAGTCCGATATCGCCCTGATAAACCCAACGGGCATTCCTCATAGACTGGCTATATTCGGAGCGTCCGCTTCGGATCAAGTGCGGCGGCCGCACCCGGGTACGATTCGCCTCGTGCTGGTCGCGCTGCTTCTGTTCGGCGTCGGCCTCCTGCTGCGCGAGCAGATCGGCCCAATCATGCGCGTATTCCGGCCAGCCGTTGCCGAAGGCCTGCGGCCCGCGTACCACGGCATCAGCATCAACGTGCGCAGCCCGTCGACTAGGCGCTTGCCGACGTGGGGACCGTCCCATGTCGGCGGAACGTATTCGGGCGCCGGCTGGCCGCTGAGGGGGTGCCATCCGTCATCCAGAACGGTGTCGTCGCGTTTGATTAATCGGCAGCTGTTGGCAAACTTCATCGCGCCCGTTGCTGTGCGGGAAGAATTCCGTTATTCAGTTTTTCTGCGGTTGAAACTTACTTTGAGGGCTGCCGAGGGTGGCCCTCGTTTTGTTTTGGCGATCATATAGGCGCTAAGGCCAGGCGCACAACATTGCGCATTTTGGCTGCGAGAGATCGATGATCCGGCGACGGGTAATGCTGGAAGAGCCCCATTAGCCCGCTTGGTGATCCAGGATCGCGCAGGCCCTCGTCGAGGAGCGATGAATTCCCATCTGACGGCCCTCTCATGGCGAAAATAGGGGTTCGAGTCCCCTAGGGAGCGCCATAAAATCATGCATTTAGGCAATTTCGCTCCTGGGCGGAATTTCATTCGACCTAAAACGAACCTACAACCTTGTGGTAAACTGCTGAAATGCTCTCTTAGGACCGGCTCAGACAGCTTTTGGACTACAACCCGGACACCTTGAGTATTACGATGACTTCAATTTGTGAGGAATTGCCACTTTATCTCCGATGGCAACCTTCCTTTTCGCCGACTGCCTGGCCTTTTCCTTAAGCATGATAACAACACAAGACCTGCTTCGATTTTGGGCGAGAGCCATCCCCGACTTGCAAGTCCATCCCGACGACGACGCGGCGCTGCGCGAGAGTCGGCACAGCCTAGTGCTCGACGCGCTCGTTGGTCCGTGGATGGGTCCGGTGCGCACCGCAACCGTCGTCTTGCTCACGCTGAACGGCGGTTACAACGGCGTTGAGCGTGAGGAAGCAAAAATGCCGTCGGTGCGGGAAGCCATGGCCCGCAATCTCGGCGGAGACACGCCGCTGCCGGACTTCGCGACCAACCGTGGCGGACGCGAATGGACCGAACGCCTCCTTGCGCGCTTCAATCTCACCTACGAGCTCGCTGCATCGAAAGTCGCCTGCGTAAATCTTCTCCCGTATCGCTCGGTTGAGGGATCGAGGGACCTGCGCATGGTGGAGCATTTAAAGAGCGCCCGTCTGATTTGGGATTGGGCGCACTACACGCTTTTCCCCGAAGCCGAGGCCGGTGAGCGCGTCGTTATTTGCACGCGTTCGGTTCGGGCGTGGTGGCTCGACCCCGACGTTCCAAAGCGCGGACAGTCGCTTTTTGTGCTAAAATTCACCCGCCGCCTCGATTGGTATCTTGATCAAGGCAGCGGTCCAACTCGGGACGACATCATCCTCGCCGTTCATGCCGCCATCGGGCGATGATTACCGAAGTCGGCGCAACTAGCCCGGCTCCCCGCTGGCCGCATCGGTTTTTCGGCAATAAACGTGGTCTTCAACGAGGGACGGTGCATGGAAAACGAGCCAAAAACGCCCATAATTCGCGACTTAGCTACGAGGTTTCCACGTTCCAAGCCTACATAAGAGTAGATGGCCGCAGAATTGGGCTTGGAACATTCAACACACCGGAAGAAGAAAGCCTACCTAGCCGCGGCTCAACGCGCCTACGGCAGTTTTGCCCGCGGCGAATAATCGCTCAGACATTCCTCAGTAGTGTCATCGACTTGCGCCAAAGCGATTTGAACGCCGCGCTGCGCCCTGTGTGTATGCGTTTTGGTGCGTTCGTGTTTGGTGGGCATCAAAAGATTTATCAGCCAATCCTCAGCAGTGTCATCAACTTGCATCCTATAGCCCACTGAGCGCCGCGATGCGCCCTCTATCCACGAACGCACACAAACGGATACAGAACTAAAGCGTGTTCGTGAGATGACAATCGGCGAGTTGCTCGACACACTCGCTCAAGACGACTACGACAACTACGACTACGATAAGCGGCGAAAGTTGAAAAATACCCTCTGCCTGATCCGAATTCAGGCAAGGGTCTTCTATGCCGATAAAAACGATGTTTGTCGCGGCGCACTGGCTATCGCCGAGACAGCCATCAACGCAGAAGCCGGCGGCCTCCTCTATACCTGCGCAGCCGAGAAGATGACGAAGTATACCGTCATGTTTCGCCACTCAGGAGGACAAGCGGCATGCTATCAAGCTGAGGACAGTGAGAACTTAGGTCTCGGGCGATCATGCTCGAAGACGGAGTTGCGAGCTCACAGACTCCAACAGCTTATTGACAGCTTCGACCTTCGCGACCTCAATGTCTTCGCCGCCGCCAAGGGAAATTTGCAATTGGAAGCGCAGGGGGACGCCTACTGCCGCTTTGACGATGTCATCCAGGACATCTACCAGATCCTGCAGTTCATTCGGTTGAATCTCTGCTGAGGACGAATAGACCCCCTTAGGTTTCACGACGACGGTGCCCCCGCCTGTGTCAATTATTGGGGCGGGCTGCCTCAGAGTCACCGTCGACGCTGCCGCCATCTCGCACGGCCAAGAACTGCTATTTGCGGCCAGCTCAATCCAGCGCGCCCTTATCGCATCGTCGATGGCCCGCCGCAGCACGGTCCACGGGATCGGCTGGTCGTTTTTGGTGGAAAGAGCCACCGAAAGGGCAAGGGCGGTTGTTTGCCCGTCCTTCCATGCCCCGGGGGTCGAGTCCTGCATGATGTCCTGGACCGAAAGCGGCGCCATCGGCTCGCGCAGCTGCGCAGTCGCCGTGAGCACTCCGGCCGGGACCGGCTCACCCTGGAAGCTGGCCGGACCGTTCAGGAGCCAGAGAATGCCCTGGCGAACCGCATCGCCCACCGCTGCCTCTACGGCGGCCGCGGGACAAATCGGGATGACGACGGATTCCTCATAGCCATCTCGTTTGACCGCAACGGTGTGACTTGAAGCAAAGAAGCCGATCACATCCGCTACGGTGACGGTGTCTGCCTTCCAGAGTCCGGGGATTGCCCCGCGTGCGAGCGAGGTCGGGTGCAATTCCGACAGGGTCGCCTTCTCGGGCAGGAAGACCTCGAGCGCCGGTTCGCCACGCGAGCTATCGTCCAGTGACGCGCGCCAAAAGGTCTTCACCGATCTGTCGGGCCTCATCAGGGATGCCACGAACATGCCGTCGCGGACACCCTGATCGACGGTGTCAAGGATCTCCTTCTGTCGTAGCATCTTCGGCAATCTGGGATTTTCCGCGAAAGCGCTGACGAGGTCCTTCACGCGCCGCGACGGCTCATCCTCGCGCCAAAGATCGTACGGGCCACCCGGCAGCATAGCCTCGGCGCTTATCGCGGTATCCTGAATCCGGGAGCGCTTGTCTCCCTTCACGGTCGAGAACAGTGGGTCGCCACCTATCGTGATCTTGAACGCATGCACATCGTTCTGGTCGTTCACGGTGATCACGATTGACCACGCCTGACGAATGGCGTCCGGAATCCGTTTGCGAGCCTGCTCGGTCCAGGTGGCGAGCATCTCTTCACGGATCGGATCCTGCGGCTGGTCCTTCAGCTGGCTACGGACCTCCTCCCAGCCGAGATATTCCCGAATGCGCGTGCGCAGGGCGTCCAGCCCGTCCCGCGACGGCGCCACAAGGACGACCGCGTTGCGATACGTCCGGGGCCGATCTGGTCCCGTCGTTTCGTCGATGAATCTGCGCGCCTCCGTGCTCGGCTTGCCCGAATCCGACGCCGCCTTGGGCCCCAGCACAGCGAAATGGAAGTCACCGTCATTTTCGATGTCCCTGGGACGCTCCGGGAGCGTGTGGACGCGCGCACCGGCTGCCGTCGCGCCCTGAGTTAGGCTCTTGGTCTGCTGAACATCACCTAGTAGCTTGACCTCGACCACCTCTGCCGTGACGCGGTTCGTACAGGCATCGTGGTGCATTTGCTTGAGGTTCGGACGGTTGCCGAGTCGCCATGCCTTGGGCAGAGCTTTAGTTTGTCCGTTCTCTGCGACGTCAGTCACAAACTGCGCTTCATCCAGGAACCAAGAGAGCTCGGTCCAGCGACGGAGTCCCTTCTCTAGCTCGATCCGGTCAGGCCTCGAGGCGCTGATCAGCGCGATCAAGTCCGGGGTGCGTGCCTTCTGACCGATTGGCTGCGAGCTAAGGAATATACTGCAAACAGCCTGCTCGATCTCGCGAAACTTGAGTCCGGGCTGCTCAGATTGAATTGTCCGAGCCTTTGAAAGCTCGCCCTCCAGAACAGTCGACCAGTCGTTGCCGCGGCCCTCCGTCACCTCGCGTGTGGCGATGCTCGTCAGCTCGCGGGCAGCTTCTGCGATTCCGCCCTGATCGGGAGCAGGCAGGAATACGTTCGGACTTACGAGAGGCGAGCCGTCCCACTTCTCGGCATCCCGCAATGCGAGCGCGAATGTCCGCAGGATACCGCGGGTGCGCTGGAAACCATCGAGCTGCGTCCAACGCGTATAGAAAATGTCGGTCAGGTCGGGATGGAACGGATAGCTCCGAAAAAATCTGTCCTCCGCATTCTTGCGGTCCTTGCGAACCGTCTCATCAAGCTCGGCGATGTTGGCGACCGCCCTCGTGACATGCGGGCGAAAGAGTTCCGTATCGGCTATCGAAGCCGGTTCAAAGAAACGACGACGCAGGACCTCCGCGACGTCCTCCTTCTGGACCGGCTGAACCCCTTCTTCCCGTTGTCGATTGAAAATCTCGAAGACCTGCGCGATGAGTTCCTTGCCAAACGGATCGCTCTTCTTCGGATCCGAGGCGAGCAGTGATGCCACCATCGCGCACCGATCCACCTTTGTGACAGCCTGACAAAGGTACTGGAAGAAGTCGATCAGGCGACCGCGCCAGACCTCGCCAAGCGCGATCTTTTCCCGGGCGTACATGAGGACTTCGTCGATCAGCACGAGGGTCGAAAGTTCCTCAGCCTGAGGACGCGAGAGTAGCTCGACGAGCAAGGGCTCGGCCGGGGGTGTTTCGCGCTCCTCATCCTTGCCGTCCGCGTGCAGCGCGCGCAGCCCGTCAGCGCCGGCAATCTGAAATGCGAGTACGCTCCACGGCTGTTTAAGCCAGCGCAACTCACCGCTGGATCCGCGCACTTCCATCCCCTTCTCCACGTCGAGCTTATCAAAGCTAAGAGCGACGACGCGCGTCGGGGGCAGCGGAATGCCGATATGCGATTTGAACTGTTGGACCGCGGGCAACGCGGGTAGGGAGTCCGGATCGTTCACGAGATGACGCAGTGTCACCAAGGTGTGCGTTTTGCCGCCGCCGTATGTTAGCTCAAGTTGCCGGATGGCCTTCGTGTTCTTGCCTGCGAGCCGAAAAACGACATCTTTCGCCAGTTCCCGCAGCGAAAATGTGGGATAGGTCAACGCGAAGAACTGCGCCGGATCCTCATAGATGGGCCGCGCACCCTTCTGCATCATTACGTCATGGAGATCGGCGGCGAAATCGGCCAACGACAGCGTGCCGGTGCGCACTTCATCGCGAAGCTTCACAACGTCGTGCCAAGGGGTCCAGGGAAGCTTGGGTGCCATTTGACCCTCCCTCAAATTTGGATTTTGTTAGCTCGCATTGACCTCAGACCTCCATACCGATTTGCCGAGGCGCTGAGATGCCCCCGCGCGCCGCAATGTGGTTCGAGACGGACTCCAGGATCGATCGTTCTTCGGAGTTCGGCGGGGCAAGCTCGATCAGTGCCTGCAAGAGCTGAGCGAAGAGCGCGTTGCGCTTCAAACCCCGCGTGTCGAGGTACTCGTCCACTTTCACTTCATCCCCGGCGCGCCACAGATGCATCAAGCGGTGCGCCTGATCGATCAATGGTATGGGATGGCCCCCAGACATTTCGTAACCCAGCGCCTTGCCCTTGCGCTGGTTCCACGCCTTCAACCGAGCCCTGTTGCCTTTGCCCCCCCCGCCGCCATCATCGTCGGTAGTCTCCTCGTTTTCTTTGCCTTCCTCTGCGTCTTCGAGTTCGTCGAACACCGTTCCACCGGTGCGGGACAAGATATCAAATCGATCTGTCAGTTCGCTGTCCGACAGATTGCACGAGAGGGCATAGAGAATGCAGGCACCAATCGGCGCGTCGTCCAAATCAAAATCATGCCTGTGTAGCAAATAATACGCGGTGACATCGTCGAGAGAGGTAGCCATCTCAGTTGCCTCTCCAGCGGTCAGCACACGACCCACGATGAAGTCCGACTACTAAGCGTCGAACCTCACGCAGAAACTCTGACACAGTCATCTGTGCATTAGGTTCATCTGCTTTCTTTACAATGGGGTATTTGGAAAATGCCTCCAGCGCCGGTCCTGTGGCCGCCCAAACAAAGTCGGGGCCATGGATTCCAGCATCCCAGAAAGCTCGAAGCTGCATATGAATACGATTGCGCATGTCAGAGAGCACGGAAGTGTCCCAGCCCGGTCGTAGTTCTGATCGCTTCTTGCAGACGAGCCATACAGAAGATGCGAGTGCTGCAGAAGCTCTAGCACGTGTGCGATTGCCCATCTCTGTTTGGATTGGCCACGAGCCATCCACAACAAAACCTGCGCGTATCAATGCGGCCACTAGCGTTTCCCAGGCATCAGGGCTGCTTATTTGCGAATACTACGACGAGCCGGCCGTCATCCTTTAGCGCGGCCCTACAGGCGTGAAAGGCCCGCGCCATGCCATCCTCATAACTGCTCTTTGACTGCTCCTTGCTGCCGCCGAACCGACTCGGGTCGTCTATCAATTCCCCATCCCGTGCAGCATGATCCCACTTGGGACCCAGCGGAGCCGCAAAGGCATGGTCAATCTCTGGGGAGAGTCCATTCGTAGCGCGTCGAAGCCAAATATAAAAAAAGTCCATTAGATCGGAGTAGGGAATAGCATCGTAGTATGGTGGGTCTGTAACGATTGCGTCGAAAGTTCCCATCACCTGAATTGCGCTGCCATGCGCTATATTCGAGACACCGTTTGGATTGCTGGAGCTAGCAGCATGCTCCATACAGCGAGCAATCCAATCGATCCCACCGAGGAGCCCGCCAGTCGCTTCAGAGTGGGGATATATTTCGGAAAAGTCCCACTTAATTGGTAATGCAAACCGCTGGAAGGTATGTGTAATGTATTCGCCGTTGCAGTCCCAATTACAGATGTTGCTGTTGTAGTCAGCAAACCTATTAATTGACAATGAGAGTATCGCCACGATTGCTTCCGTCCAGAGTGAATTGTGGTCAGACTGTTGAATTTCTCTCGTGGCCGTTCTTAGTGCCACAACAAGAGTCCCTACGGAAAGCAGCTGACGTTCAGTGAACAAACGATCCCAACTTTCAATACCAAACAGGGGGGTAGTAAACGGCGATCCACCTCCGGTGCGGCTACCTCCTAGCGGAATGGGTTCAGTCGGCCGCCCAAATGGAATTGCGTCAAAGACTTCATTCAGATCACGTTCCATTACTGACGCAGCATCAAGCTCATGGGTCGTAGGTAGCCGGTATTCCTTTCCATTCGGCCCCTCTATAACTACCGCGGTCATCACTTGACCCAGGCGCCCGGCGCGCCCTTCGAGCCGAATGTCCTCGCTTGTCATAATTGTTGGACAACATTGGCACTGAGCTCCGGAACGACTCATTGTGCCAACACCACGGCGCTTGTCGTGCTCACGTCTTTGAGCTGCATTCCCCCCTACTTGGGGAGCATTTGTCTCGATGCCGAAAATTACGCCAGTCTTCTCTTTGTTCGGCATCGTGGTCAAAAGGACGCGCTTGCTGTCCTTCTTCGCAAGCCAACGGGTTTTCAGTAATGGAATCGTTGCACGGCAGCCTTTACAACGGACCGTACGAGCCCAAAGGTAAGCCACTGCTGGCTTGACGACCCAACGTGGGTTGCGCGGATCCTTGAGATCGACCGCATCGAGGTTGGCGTTCAGTGGATTGACGTTGATCATGCCGTCGGTGGCTGGCTCAAGCAATTGGAGAGGCTGTGCTTCGAAGGGCTTTCCACCGGGCTCTATCGGTTGGAACTCCGCATAGGTTGGATATCGGTGAGCAAGGTGACGTCTAGCCTGATCAAAAATCCAACGCCCCCAAGCACGCATATGCCACGCCAAATCAGCCTCGAAAAGGGAATCGTGGTTGAGCAACGATGGTTCGACCTCCGATCCGTCAGCGCCGAATCCACACTTTAAGAGTTCTCTCTTGAGAGACGCCCCTTTGAACCCTTTGGCCTTGAAAAAGGCCTCCATAAAATCACGGTCCTTCAATGCAAAGGCAGGCAGCGGTCTGGTCTGACCAGCAAGTTTTTGCGGATATTCCAGCGTGCATTTCAGAAGAAACCACGCAACCGGATTGATATCGATCGCCGTTACCTCGCAGCCGAGTCGCATGGCTTCTAGCGGGATGGCGCCGCCTCCAGCAAAGGGATCGAGCAGTTTGGGAGTACGGCCGCCGTAAGCCGCTTGAATCTTGGTGCGGAACCAATCGAGATCGGGGCTCGCCTCCTGACCCCAATGTAGGATCCCGCCCCGCGTCTCTCGCTTTGTCTTCTCGACCGTGCGGCCGCCAACTTTCTTCTGTTCGATGGTTTCGATTACATCGCCGGCGAGACGGTGATAGATGGCCTTGCGTTCCTCTGCGTTTCCCGGGTCCGGAAGCAGCGTAGCGATCAGAACAGCTCGGCTCGCCGCCAAGGGTCGGCGGGCAGGCCAAATGTGCAGCGTCGAGATGTGCCCATGGCGAACGTTCTTCTCATGCACGGAATTGAGCGAAACCTGCTCGAGGGGGAAGTCGACCTCGATGAGGCGTTTTTTGTCTGTCATCATGCCTCCTCGGCCGCCGAGATGATTTGGCCCGCCTGAATGACGACGCTGCCCTTCGCGCGGGCAAGAAGTCGACCGAAGGGGTCACGGACCCGAACAAGTCGGGGCTTCGGCGTCGCGCAATCGAACGCGACGTAGAGCCAGTAACCCTCGCGCAGATTGCACGCCTTTGCCCACTCGTTCTCGCTCACCTCGACTCCTCCCGAGCGGGCGCAGCCCTTCACCTCGATGGCGCGGGTCTCCGCCGGTCCGTTTACGCTTGCGGGACGAAGCGAGCGGAGGTCGAATCCTGGCCAATCGTTTAGTCCTGCCAGACGAGCGAGTTCGGGACGAGAAACGTCGTGCACCGTGGCACCGGCCGCCTCCTCATGTACCCTGGCCAGGCGCACCGCTATCGCCTCCACGTCGTCGTCGTAGCGCTTTCGCTCTTCCGGATCGTCGGTCGGAAGGACCAGGGCATGCGCGACCATGCCCACCTCGCCGGGAACGATAAGTGATGCCTCCGACTTCAGAAGAGCGAGACGCCGCTCCTTGTCGGCGGCCAATCGCCGCTGCTGTTCCTTGACCTTGGTCAGCTCCGCCTTGGCATGCGGGTCGCCTCGACGGGCCTCTTCGGTCACGCGCTGTCGCTTGGCGATCAACTCGGCCGCCTTGTGGTCGTAGCCGCGGGTCAGCCAATCGAGGCGTTCGGGCAGGCCGAGTTCGATCTTGGCCTGGTGTTCCCCGATAATTCGGCTCAGAGCCTCCTTCTTGAGCCAGTCGCCAGCGGCTTCCATTAAGCCGCGTGCGAGGCGGGCCAGCGGCACGCTGCCGGGGGCGACGTTCCGCGTGCCGCGCAGCAGCAGGAGATGCTCGATAGGGCACAGACCGATCGTGCCGTCACTCTCCTGGCGCAGCCCGATGAGACGGCTCTCGATGACTTCAGGCCGTTGAACGCCCGGCCGGTGAGCGTGCCTGTCGAAGAGATCGGTCGTGCCGGGATCCGCGGGCCGACGCACGACCGACACCTGAGCCAGGTGGAACAGGTACGGTGCGGTCGCGTGGGGATCGATGAAGATCGCGCCGCGCTGGGCGTCATCGCCGTGACGCGACAGCAGCGTCGCGCAGAACCGATCGAAGACCGGCTCACCGGGGTGCAGCCAAATAGCGTTTACCCGCTCTTTCGGACGATAGACGGTGAAGCGTCCCTGCATATTGGAGGGGTAGTATTCCATCGCGCTGAGTACAGGATCGATGGCCCTCGGGCGCTCGGGGGTCAGCTCGAACACCCCATCGAGGTCGCCATCCGTTCGGAGATCGATCAGCGGTGCCGCGGACCCGACGAATCGACGGACGTAGCCCGGCAGCAGGCGTCGATACTGCTCCTGTTCCATCGCGATGTTGAGTTCGGCAAGGTGCGCCTTGACATCGCCGCCACCGAACAGGGCACGATCCCGAGCCTCAAGGGCCCTCACCTGCTCGTCCGTAAGGAGCCCGTCGATGCCCTCGATGGCAGCGCGCTCGCCCTCCTCCGTCGTCGCCCTTTCCAGGTAGGCCTTGAGCGAGACGTTCTCGAAAAGGCGCCCGACGACATCGAAGACCTTGTCCGATCGCAATTGCTTGCGGATCAGTTCGAGCTTCGCGAGCAGCCTGTGGAGGACGCGCCCCTCGCGCGTCTGTCCGGCAAGCAGGTTCACGATTACGACCGGATCGTGCTTTTGGCCGTACCGGTGGATGCGGCCCATTCTCTGTTCGAGTCGCGCCGGATTCCACGGAACGTCGTAGTTCACCATCAGCCAGCAGAACTGGAGGTTGATGCCCTCGCCCGCGGCGTCGGTGGCGACGAGGTAGTTGGCCCCGTCCTCATCGAGGGGACGGCTGAAAAGGTCGACCTGCGCCTCGCGGGCACGGTAGTCGAGGCCGCCGTGAATTAGGGCGACCTGGCCCGTGAATCCGAGTCCCTCAAGACGACGCACGAGGAATTCCGCGGTGTCCCGGTGTTCGGTAAAGATGATGAACTTCTCACGAGCAAACTTTGGGTCGCGCAGGACGGCGCGGAGCTTTTCGAACTTGGAATCCTCGCCAGCATCAGCGAGGTGTCGCGCCTGGGCGAGAAGACGTTCCACCACGGCGCGTTCGTCCTGCAATTCCATGAGGGTCAGGGCCACGACACCGCCGAGTGCACTCTCCTCGAAATCCTCGTGGCGCTCTCGCTCCTCGGTTTCGTCGGCGTCCTCGTCCGCCGTGCGCGTCTCGAAGAAGTCGGGGGTATCGCCGATGCGCTTCTGACGACGCTCCAATTCCTCTGCTCGACCCGCGCGCACGAGTTCGATGGCATCGTCGAGCTTCTCCAGTCGACGCTCGAACGATCGCATCAGCGCGTACGTTGAGCTGGCCTGCCTACGTTGGAAGACGCTCATGGCGAGGCGCGCGGCGGATCGGTTCAAAATCCGCGCCTTGTTGTAGGTGTCGTTGATGTAGCCGGTGGTCGCCTCGTAGAGCGTCTGCTCGCGGCTCAGTCGTAGCTGAGGTATCGCATTGTCGCTGCGGATAGAGGGTCGACCGTCGAATCGAACCATTTCCTCCTTGGTTCGACGGATGAAATGCCTTCGTCGCTGCGGCTCCGGAAAGGCGTTGAAAGCGTCGAAGGTCGCCAGCGCGTCCGGCGCCAGGAGGCGCCAGAGGCAGTAGTACGGGAAGTCCTTCCCCATGTGGGGCGTTGCCGTGAGCAACAGGATGTTCGTGGCGGACCAGCCGAGGTCCCATCGTGGGTCATCGGGCGGGAGCCCGGCGATCGCCTCGGCAAGCCGATATCTGTCCGTCTTCCTGACGTAGAAATCCTGCTCGCGATCGGCCGCCAATTTGTGGGCCTCGTCGAATACGACCAGATCGTAGGGAAGCGCGGCGCCCGACGCCACGGCTTCGCGCATCCGTGCAAACATGCGCTCGCCTGCAAGCGTATCGACGCTGACGATCAGATTGTCGCTCTCAGGTCCGATGAACGGATTGCCTGCACGCCCGTCGGCGCCGCGGACGATCCTGAATGGCAGCCGGAACAGGGTACGCATCTCGCGCTCCCAGTTCCCCACGAGGCCCGCCGGCGGAACGACGAGAACGCGCCTGATGAGGCGGCGCGCGAGGACCTCCCTCAGATAGAGACCGGTCATGATGGTCTTGCCTGCGCCGGCGTCGTCCGCGAGGAGAAACCGCAGTGGGGAGAGCCCGAGCATGTGCTCGTAGACGGCGATCCTCTGGTGCGGCAGCGGGTCGATCAGAGAAATTTCGGTTGCAAAGGCAGGATTGAACAAATGGCCGTAGGTTAGACGGGTCGCTTCGGCTATCGCGCCGACGACTTCTGGTGTACCCGCAAAGTCGATTCCGAGGACCGGTTCGACGTTAGTCCTTGCCTCGTCCGCTCCCATTCCTGCCTCGACATCAACAGTTTGCTGCCACGGGCCGCATGGGTCCGGGTGACCTTCGAAGGTGCGGACGTCGAGAACCACTACACGGCCGCGTCGCTCATTTCCTTGATGATCGGGGGGAGCCCGACCCGCGCGGTCAATCCCGTATATCACGGGCGAATTTCGCGAGACACGGCCCAAAACATCCTCAACACCTCACTGTTCCCATAGCCGCGGGCGCATCGGCGCGGCAGCGCGGTCGTTACCACTTGGGCGCCATCGGTGTCGATTGGCTGACCTGATCATCGATCGAGCGGTTTGCCTTGTCGTTCATGTCTTGAAACGCAGCGGCTCTTGTTTGTTAGGGCGCGTTTGCGTGATCAGAAGCTTCTTATGCACCCTTTGGCGTATCCTTGAGGGTAAGCCGACCATCCATGAAGTCCTTCAAGTTCATCTCACTCGTTACGAACGCATCCTGGCTCAGGATGCCGCGAAACAGTTCGTGCCGCAGCCACACCTGGTAGGTGTTGACGACATCGCTCTGACAATAGTCAGCGATCTCCTTGATCCTAGCTTCGTGGAGGTAACCCTCCACCTCGCCGCCATCGAACCCTTTGCCTTTCCAGGCAGGCCCATGACTCTGCTGATTTCGTGGAGAGTGGCCTTGCCCTGCGAACTGAACGACGAGAGCGCGTCACACAGATCGATGGCATCCTCGGTGTACCGGTGGAAGTAGGGCCGGCCTGAGAGCCCGGGCGCGGATACGCCGTGGACCATGGCCCGATAGCGCAATACGGGCAGGTCGAAGCTGTTGCCGTTGAATGTGACGAGACGCGGGCTCAGCTCCGCGATCTTGTCGCAGAAGGCGGTGATCAGCTCCTTCTCCGTCCTCTCGCCCAGGTGCGGCGCGCCGATGGCGTCCACTGCCCAGCGATCACGCTCCCAGTGCGCGATGAGAGCCCCGATGCAGACGATCGAGTGATAGATGTGCTTCGGGAATTTGTCGCCGAGAGCCTCGCGAACTTCCACGTCGGACTTGCCGACGAGATCGTTGGCGGCCGCGAACCCGCCGAGGTCGGGCACAGTCTCCAGGTCCCAGACGATGATGCTTGGTTTCATGCAGATCGCCGTAAGAAGCCGTGCCGTCGCGCGTAGGCAACCATACTCTGCATTTTGCTTTCAGAAATACCGCCATAGAACGAGGCGGCGCGTTCGGGCGTCCATCCAGTTCTCAAAACCTGGTCCATCATCTGATAGGCAACCCGCTCAGCCCATCCCGCCGAAGCGCGTTCGCTACGTTTCGATGCGCCCCTTGTCCTGGTACGTTTACTGAATGTCATTGAGCGCCACTTCTTGCAAGGTTGCGGGCAATTCAATGTCGGCTGGCACCTTTGCCAATCGCACTACAAGTGTCGGCGCCGCGCACAGCAGGGCTACCAGCTTGGCCCTCAACCGCTCTCGACGAGCTGAGTGGAACGCTTCAAACCGTCGGAGGTCAACTGGGAGGTCGCCTAGCTCATGCTTGGTCCGGTAGTGAAGCTGGGCCGCACGGTCAGGCAGATGCTTCGCAAGCCAATCGGCCGGCATTGCCGCTCGCTTTTCGTTGTTGATCGTGCCCTCAAGCAGCTGGAGGTTCGGCAGCTCGTTCGCGTGGCGGATCAGCGTCTCGACGGCCTCATCGCCGAAGATAAGCTTCCGAAGCTTCGCGCGGGTGAATAGGGAGATCGGGTAAACATGGTCCACGTGGAATTGATTACGTAAGTCCACGAACGGAAACAGCAGCGACAATAAGGGGAACATGCGCTTGTCTCCGTAAGTCATATGTAGAAGGTCCTCGACCTCGGCAGGCTCGAACGTGAGCGACTTGCCGCGCTGTGCCATTATATGACGGAGCTGTGCCACCGGAAACTCAGCCGAGCCAGCTCTCTGAATGGTCTCGCGCAAGGCCGTGAGCAGGGTATCGAGTCCGCTACCCCAGATGCCCGAGGCCTTCAGCAACGACCGGATCAGCCAACCCCGAATGCTCTCCCGATCCGCCGCAAATTTGCTGTGGGTAACGTAATTTGATGGGACCTGTTGTCGGTACAGGTAGTAAGCGATGGGCAGAAGGGCGCTGTCCGCACGCAGCGTTTGGCCGTTCAGGCCAAAGCTTGCCGCCAGCTCAACCGTGCGAATGAGCGCACCACGAATCCCCGACCAGTTTGCCTCAAGCGCGGCCATATTGGCTTTGGTGAAGTTCTCGACCTTGAAGCCTACCGACGCTATATCTGCGAGCATCAATCCGGCCTTGAGCACAAAATCTTGGCTGAGTGCAAACCCTGTGCCGATGCGATTCAGATCATCGACGAGCTTGTGGATTGCGGCTCGGGCATCTACTTGCTTCCATTGAGCTACGGCAATGCTAAGCAGAAGATCGGAATAAGACAGCACGGTACCGCCGGAGTTCAGGCGGATAAAGATGTTGAGCACGCGCTCGACGTCCTGATTTTCCTCCTCGTAGTAGTTGATCAGATTATGAGAATGGACGACGAGATGCAGGCGGTTGAGGGTGGCGTAAGCTCTTTTGAGCGTATCGCCTTGTAGCCCGCGCTCCATAAGGGTGGAAAGCATGGCTGGGCCGTCCTCCATGTCGAGGATATCGGGCACCCTGAACCAATGCGCCCCCTCTTCCCGACGCGCTTGCTCATCGTCAAGAAATCGGAACCGGTAGATCACTCCATCCTCGTCCGGCACCTGCGAAGAGAGCAGGTCGAGGTGCAGGGTGCGAGCTGGGAAGGCATCTGGGTTTGTCCACCATTTATTCGGTTGCTTGAGGGCCATCGATCCGCGCAAGCCGATGTTCAGAGCAGTAAGTCGCTGCTGCCCATCAAGCACCGCCGTCACACTCTGGTGATGTATTTTGCCCAGCTCGGGGCAGTGGGCTGCGTCGCGCTGGTGATAATTTAAAACGAAATCATAGAACTTGAATTTGCCGCTCGTTGCCGCCTCTACCTTCCAGAACAAGAACGTGCCAATCGGGTAGCCTTGCATAAGGCTGTCAAACAAGCGTTCGATCTGTTCAGGCTTCCAGACAAATTCTCGCTGAATGGCCGGAAGCACGTAAGTCTTGCTTCCTATGCGGCCGAGCGCCTGGGCAATAGTGCCTCCTGGCTTGTACATCTAACCCTCCTTGTGTTGTCCGCAAGGCAACGACGCCACCAGAGGATGTGTCAATGCCGT
This sequence comes from uncultured Alphaproteobacteria bacterium, assembly GCA_963841705.1. Lineage (GTDB taxonomy): Bacteria > Pseudomonadota > Alphaproteobacteria > Rhizobiales > Xanthobacteraceae > VAZQ01. Next base: position 24,682 of record CAWJDY010000033.1, on the reverse strand, counting down.
TGCTGGACAGATCATCACGGTCTGAGCCTGGCGTTGGTTGTCGTTTCACGCTTCTTAGTCGCATTGCCCACGGTGCAGGACTTGTTACTTTCCGCCAAACATTTGTTTGGCGCTGCCAGAACTGTATGGCATGTGCTGGGGTCATCACGCGGCGAGCACAACCAGGCTCGGCTTCAGCGCGCTTAAAAGTACCGGGCGATGCCAGGATGCTCGCAACTGCGGAGCCTCAGCGAATGCAATAACCCCCGCTCTCGCGCCAGCCAGCCGGGCAAAATCCATTCTTGGGAATTGCCTGCGGGGCTTTGGTCGGTGCCGGGAACGCAGTAGTTGCCGCTGGCGCTCCGTCCCAACGGGCACCATTGGCTTGGCTGTCTCGATTGCGGTAGTGCTGGGATTGCTGCGCGATGGTGAACCTCGGCAGCAGCACAGTCGCGATGATCAGGGTTTTCAGCATGGTGATTGTTGCGCAATCGCGCGTCATGCGGCCTTTGCTCGATCGTACGAATGCCATGGCTCGGTTAGCTCGCGGACCTTTTCGACTTCGGAAGGGGCCCCGGCCGTCTTGCACCGGCCGGGGTAAGTTGGCGAAGTGGCGGAGTCGATGGGGTTAGTCGAACCACTTCGTCGGTTACTATCGACCACCCTGACTTTTGCCCGGGAAGAGGCTTTTACGGTCTTAGTCGCATTTCCCCCCGTGCGGGACTTGTTACTCTGCGCCAAACATTTGTTCTTCGCTGCCATTGCGGCAATTGTCCTGGGAAAGGTTCAAGGATGAGCAATGAAAGCGTGTTCGGCGAACAAATTTTCTGGTTAGGCATCGGGGCGGCGCAAAAAGACGCTGGATCGAAGGGGCTCAAGCCAAGTCCACATCGGATTATTTCGTTCGTCGTCGGTATTCTGATTGCTCTGGCGATAGTTGCCGGAATGTTTGCTTTATTCGCCTACCAACAATGAGGCATCGCTAAGCCCTTCCCAACGATCAATAGATGGAAGGAGATGGCGCAAATGAGCAAATCTCTGGCGCAAACGAACAAAAGCCGGGGCCGGCTCAATGCGACTAAGCGGTATCGGCCCTAAGGTGTGGGAGAGAAGAACATCTCCCCCCAAAGTTTCTCCCACACGCAGAGTGAGGAGGGCCGAATTTGATCCGCTCTGCCAACTGAGGCCCTAGCCAGAAGTGGTGGCTGGGGCCTCTTCATCCGCCACGACCCCCGCCAACTCGACGAGATCGAGCGCAAGCTTGACCGCATAATGGAAGAGCTACAGGCGCTCGTAGCCATCGGCTATTCGGTACGGCGTGGCAATCTTCCAAAGAAGGACTAAGGCCCAAAGAAGCAAATCTTTGGCGTGAACGAACAAATCCCCGGACGTGGTCAGAGCGACTAAGCGATACGGCCCTACGCCTGCCCATGCGTCCCGAGAGACGATGGAAAATACGTGAAATCTCCCCCCCAATCCAATTCGAGCGGAATTTGCTCTAGATCAACGCGCCTTACGGCAATTGTCCTCAAATATTTAATGTGGCCAACATTTTGACCCTCCGCCGTACCATCGTCGTGCACACTAGGCTCGCCGGGCATATGGCGCGCGTGCAGGCGGCTCTCGCCGGCAACAACGGTACGCAAATTCTCACGATGGGACAGCTCGCGGCGCGATTGGCAGGCGGGCTGTTGCGGCCGATCGATCCTGATGATCTGAAGATCGCCGTGCGCGAGTTGCTCGCGAACGTCCAGCTCGGCGAGCTCGAGCCGATCAAGGATCTCCCCGGAATGGTGCGCACAGCGGCGGGGACACTGGAGAAGGTGTGGAGCGCCGGGATCGATCTCTCCTGCCGAACCCATCCGCGCTTGGCGGCGCTGCGTAAGCTCGAACAAGAAGTCCTGCGTCGTCTGCCGGCCTGCATGAAGCGGCCGCAAGACCTAGTCGAGCTTGCCCGCGCACGCATCGGCTTTGCGAAGCCGGTGCTCGGGCCCATCGAGGTCCATGGCCACAGCGAAATGTCGCCGTGCTGGCGGCCCCTGTTGCACGCCCTCGCCGAGGTCGTGCCAGTGACCTGGATCGCAGGCTCGCGACACGTTCCGGATTGGATCCAGAACACGCGAGTGGAAATCCGCACTGAACCTCCAAGCGACGCTGAACCCATCCTCTATTCGTGCGCCCACCCACACCACGAAGTGATCGAGGCGTTCCGCTGGTTGCGCGGCCTGCTCGCGGCCGGGACGGCACGCCCAGAAGAGATCGCAATCGCCGCCGCCAGTCCCTCCGATTTCGATGATCACGTTTTGGCGCTCTCGCGCGATTGCAATATCTCAGTGCATCTCGTGCATGGCGCCAAGGCAGTCGCCAGCCGCGATGGGCAGCTCGCTGCCGCGCTCGCCGAGGTGCTGGTCAAAGGCGTCTCGCAGGAAAAGGTGCGGCGGCTGTTCGGCATGCTGCCACGGCATACGCCGGCGTTGCGCGACCTGCCGCCGATCTGGACGCGCATTCTGCCGTCGGACGCCCCGCTGACCACAGTCGAGCGGTGGCAACAGGTTTTCGCGCGTACGCCCACAGGCGACTGGCCCAATGGCACTGACGGCTCCGCGACCGTTCTCGACATCGTTGGCCTTCTTGCAAAGGGCCCTGCGATTGCAGCCGAAGCCGGTGAAACACTTCTCTCGGGCATTGCGCGCGCCCTCTGGCGCCGGGCGCTCCAGGACGGGCCGGCAGAGGCGCTGCCGGTAACGCTCACGCGTCTGCGCTCGGATGATGGGCTTGAGCCGGCCACGCACGTCATCTTTGCCTCCGCGATGGCGCTTGCTTCGGCGCCGCGCCCCTATGTGCGGCTGCTCGCGCTCAATACTGGCCGTTGGCCTCGGGGTATCTCTGAAGATCGCCTCATCCCCGATCACCTCCTGCCGATCGACGAGCTCGATCCGCTGCCGATCGCCGACGCCGATAGGAGGGATTTTGCCACGATCATCGCAGCGGCAAAGTCGGTGACCGCCTCGTTCAGCCGCCGCGACGTGGAAGGGCGCCTGCTCGGGCGCTCGCCGCTTGTCACGAGCATGAAGCGAGTGGTGTATCTTGGGCGTGCCCGCATCCCGGAACATGCCGCGAGCGAATCTGATCGCCTGCTCGCGCGCCCTCCCGAATTCGCGAGCACGGGCGCCGGGATGTCGGCGCTCTCCTGCTGGCGCGATTGGCAGCGTCCCGCGGTCACTGCCCATGATGGGTTGGTAGGCAGGCCGCATCCGCGCCTGCACAAAGTCTTCAACGGGCCCATGTCGGCCACGTCGCTCAAGCTGCTGCTGCGCGATCCGATCCGGTTCGTCTGGCGGTATGCGCTCGGCTGGAAGCAGCCTGAGGAAGCCGACGAACCGCTTACCATCGACGCGCTCGCCTTCGGCACGCTTGTGCATGACGCGCTACGCAGAGCGGTCGAGACGCTGGAAGGCGGAGGTGGGTTGGCCGGTGCAAGCGCCGCTACAATCGAGGACGCAATCACGCACGCGCTAGAAGAGATCACGACAGAATGGGAACTGGAGCAGCCGGTTCCGCCGCCGGTGATCTGGCGCAGCACGCTCGCGCGCGCCAAGGAGCTTTCGCTGGCGGCCCTCCAATGCCCGCTCGACGCACTGTCAGGACAAAGGAGCTGGACCGAGATCCCGTTCGGTACGCAGCGCGAGGGCGGCGTGCGCACAAATGCTCCTTGGGATATCACCAGGGGGCCGGTCGACATTCCCGAAACCGGTATCAGAATCCGGGGACACATAGATCGTCTCGATCTCGCGGACGACATGGGCCGTGCGCGCGTGATCGACTACAAGACGGGCCGTCTGAAGAACAACATGGCATCGGTCATTCTGGACGGCGGCAAGCGAGACGGACCAGCGCGATGCCGTCAACAGGCAGCTTGCGAGGCCACTTTGTTCGCTATATGTTCTCACCCGCCGCGTCGAATCGATACTTTCAAACGGGCCGATATGGCTGATCAGATCGTCATCACGGAGAAATCCAGCCAGGCGAAAGACGTCCGCCTCGCTGTTGGTTCTCGTTACGGAGACATTCTCCCGGCCGAGGGACATTTGTTCAACCTGCTCGAACCGGAGGATGTTGTGCCATCCTGGAAGCGCTGGACGCCGATCCTTCTGCGGCCCGAAGGCCTTTATGGCACTCGCCCAGCAGAGGGCGGCAACAAAGGCGCCAAGCTCAGGGTCATTCGCGAGGCACTGCGCACCGCCAAGCGGGTCTGGCTCGCCACCGATTGCGACCGCGAGGGTCAACTCATCGGTCAGGAAATTCTCGAGCATTACGAATATCGCGGCCAGGTGATGCGGGTGCTGTTCACCGCGCAGGACTCACAGACCATCCGCGACGCATTCGGTCGGGCAAAGCCAAACGCCGAATATGCCCGGCTTTACGCCGCCGCCGTTGCGCGCAGGCAGGCCGACCAGATCTACAACCTCTCACTCACCCGCACCGCGACCGTCATCCTCGGACAGGGCTCTCGCCGCGTGATCGGCGTTGGCCGGGTGAAGACCCCGACCTTGGCCATCGTCTGCAAGCGCGAGTTGGAAATCCGGAACTTCGTGCCAATCGCTTACTTTGAAGTTGTCGCTACTGCGAAAGTTGCTGGCGGCCAGTTCCTGATGCGCCATGCTCCGCAGGAGCGAATCCTCAAGCGTGAGGTGGCCGAGACCGTCGTCAACGCCGCCCAAGGCTTTGAGGGCCCACTTGGCGTGCGCGTCGAGGACAAGCGGCAAGGACCACCCAAGCTGCATGATTTGCCGTCGCTGCAGAAACTCTGTGGCTCGCGCTTCGGCTGGCCGGCGAGCAAGACGCTCGCGGTGGCGCAGGAACTCTATGACGGCCAGGGCAAGAAGATCATCACCTATCCTCGCGCCGAGGTGCGCTACCTGCCACAAAGCTTGATATCGGACGTACCGAAGATCGTGGCCGGACTGCGGGTGGGGCAATCGTTCAGCGCAATCCCCTTGCCCGATCCGCCGGTGATCCGCAGGGGTGCGAGCGGCACTTTCTACGACAAGGGTCTTGAAGGTGCGAGCCATCACGCGGTCATTCCCAACGTCAACACGATCGACAAATTGCGTGAGGTCTGGCCTCGCCTTTCGTCCGACGAGAAAAAACTGTTTGACGTCATTGCGCGGGCCTATCTGGCCGCACTGATGCCCGACTTCCGCTACCGGCAGACAACCGCCACGCTCGACGTGCGCGGCTTTGAATTCCGTGCTGCCGGTCGCCAGCCCATCGATCTCGGTTGGCGCGCAGCATTCCCGGAATGGCAGCCCGCCGACGAAAAGGGCGAGGAGGCGCAGTTGCTGCCGCCGCTGCGCAACGGCGAGACCGCGCAACTGCACGATCCGAAAATCGAGGACAAGGAGACCCGGCCACCGCCGCGCTACAACGAAGGCACCCTGATCGAGGCGATGCAGAATGCCTGGCGTTTTGTTGACGATGAGGTTCTGCGGGAACGCCTAAAGGAGGCCAAGGGCATTGGGACGCCGGCGACCCGAGCGGAGATCATTGGCGGGCTGAAGAAACAGGGTTTTCTGATGGCCCAGGGAAAGCACATCGTACCGACTGAGACCGGTCTGTCGCTGTTCGGCGTCCTCAAGCAGGCCGATCCGGCGCTGGTCGATCCGGGCGTGACGGCGCAGCTTGAATGCCTGCTCGACGATGTCGTGGTCGGCAAGCAGGAGATGGTCGGCGCGATTGACGCCGTATGCGATGTCGCCCAGCGCATCATCGGCAAGCTCAAGGACGGCGCCGCCGCCGGAGGGCCCCCCTTACTTGGTCCTGCGGTCGGCAACGGCGCCGGAACGTATCCGCCAACGCCTGCGATGAAGCGCTTTGCCGAGAGCCTCGTCCGGCAGAAGGGCATCAAGCCTCCGCCCGGCTACAAAACGTCGATCTCGATCTGCCGCAAGTTCCTCAGCGAACACGCGCCCAAGAAAGCCGAGGGTGAAACAGCCGGGAAGCTTGCACCTAAACCGGCCAGTCCGGCCCAGTTGCTGTACGCCAAGAAGATCGCGCAGGGGAAAGGCCTCGTCATTCCCGACGAGGCCAAGGCCAGTTCGGCCGCCATGTCTGCGTGGATCGACTCGAACAGAGGCACCAAGCGACGCAAGCGCGGTCGTAAGACTGCCTACATGCCGCCTGGTTCAGCTGCGCCTCAATCGGCGGGGCCGACAAAAAGGTCTCGGAAACCCAAAGCCGGCGTCGAGGCCGCTCCTCTGACTCCCGCCCACTCAAATTCCGTAACCGGGACACCACTGAAGATTCCTTATGGCAACAAGGATGTCGCGATGAGGCTTGGCGCCCGCTATGGCTCGGCGGGATGGTATGCGCCGCCCGGAGTTGATCTTGCTGCATTCGGCAAGCGCGGATGGCTGTAGCGCCCGGCGTGTGCCCATTCCCTAGCGGGTCATCGCCTTTGAGATCGGGTCAACCGGCAACGGGAGGAACCCGATATTCAACGGAAGGCGGCAGCCTTCGTGCGGTGGCACGAGTTGGATGACGCGAGAGTGTCAAGTCCGGATCTGTGAGGGGTTCGGGGTGAAATTCCCCGGGCCTACTCGGCATTTGCCCGCATTACCGCGCCGCAGCATCGCTGTCCGCTTTGCCCCAATAAGCAGACCCGACAAGACGGGTTGAATGCGGCGCTATGTGCCAACGCACTAAATCGCTTTGCGATAGTGGCGAGGTGCGGCGCGTCCTGAGCGCTATCCTCAGCGGAGAGATCGTGGGTAGTGCGGGTGGTTGCTGTCTTGAGGATCAAGTTGTCGTTGACTGTCATCGAACATAACTGCGCCACGAATGATTGAACCCATGACAATCCGCAGCTTCACACCAAAAACTCTGGCACGACTGCAGCATGAGCAGATGTGATGACCTGCGACAGAACGACAATTATCTTGACGAGAAGATCAAAACAGTTTCGGCTCGGCAAACCAAGATCCTCGAAGTCCTATGGAATCAAGACGCTCTATGCTGTCGGCCAAAGCTCGTCGTGAAGCTTATCGCGCAGAAGTTGTCGAGCGTGCTGCCGCTTGCCTGCTAAGCCGTTGAAATGCCTGATGGGACAAAACGTGAAATCTCCATTTAGCAACATGCGTGCCAGAACGTTTAAGTTGCATCCCTGTTCGAGCCAGACAGCCGCCCCAAATCGCCGGAAGTCCCGTCCCGCGACCAAATCCCCATAGCCTTTTTGCGGCACCACTCGCCTGCGGCACTGCACCACTCGCCTGCGGCACTGCCGCAGCACTACCTCCCGACGCGATTTCGTGCCTTGGCGCTTTTCGGACGCCGGCCGGCGGAGCGTGTGGTGACGTCAGTGCTGCCGGCGTCCGAAAACCTGCACAATAGCTGACTCATGCACTGCAACAAACGACAGTCCACCGGTTGCAGATTTAGATCACCGCGTCGGCGAGCGCGAGCATCGTCGGCGGTACGTCCAGGCCAAACGCTCTGGCGGTCTTGAGATTGATGACCAGTTCGTACTTGGTTGGTGCCTGCACCGGAAGGTCGCAGCCCCGACCCCAGCACTGACTACCGGGACGCGTAGACCTTCACTAGCTCCGCGTGCGCCCACTTCACCGCGTCCTCGGCCGGCATGCCCTGCACCGCTTTCGCGTACATGTCGGTGATGATGTATTTCGATATGACCTCGGCGGCCTTGCGGCTCGACGGCCCCGGCCAGCCTGGCGCCCGCGCGGTGAGGATCACGTCCTTGAACGGCGCCATCACCGGGTCTTCCTTCCAGAGCGGGTGCGTCGACCACGCACGCGCCGCCGGAATCGAGAACCCCTTCTGCGATACGAACCATTTCTCAAACACCGGCCGCGAGCTGAGCCAGCGCAAGAAGTCCTTGGCGGCTTTCTGATTCTTCGAATAGCCCATCAGCATGTGGGTCTGCGGCGGATGGAGCGTCGCCGCGCCGGCTGTGCCCTTGGGATAGGGCGCGTGCAGGATGTCGTCCTTGAGCGGCGTGCCTTTCTCCGTCAAATATTGGTCCGGCTTGCGCAGCGCCTCGATGTAGATGGAAGCGGCGTTGCTGGTGGCGCAGATCGTGCCGGCGATGAACGCGCGGTTGTTGCTCGAGTTGTCCCAGGCGAGGCCCCCCTCGTCGTGCGCATCCTTCCAGAACCCGACCATGAACTTGACGGATTTAAGCGTCTCTCTGCTATCGAGCGCCGCGGTCCGACCGTCCGTCTCGACCTCCTTACCGCCCCACGACCACAGGTACGGATAGGTGAACGCGGGCGCGTCGTTATAGGTGTGGCCGAGCGTCTGGCCGATCGGCCGGCCCTTTGCCTTGAGCAGCTTGCCCGCGCGGCGATACTCTTCCCAACTCTCCGGAAATTTGCCGACGCCAATCTCGTTGAACCAGGATTTGCGGTAACACAACAGGATGCCGAGCGCGCACCACGGCACCCCGAGCCAGCCGCGCTCGCTTTTCGCCACCGTCGGGAAGATGTCGTAGAAGCCGCCCTGCTGGCCGCCGATCTCATCGGCGACGTCGCTCACGTCCGCCAGGCTCTCGGCGTAGAGGTGCGGCCAGTTGTGCATGGCGTGGATGATGTCGGCGCCGGTGCCGGACTGGATCGCCGAGGTGATGCGCGCCTGCAGGTCGTTGCCGTTGATGGTCTCGAATGTGATCTTGAGCCCCAGCGCCTTCTCCGCTTGCGGCAGCAACTCCTGGCGCAGCAGGGTGTCGGAGGCGGGAACGAAATCGCCGAGCCGCAGCCAGTGCAGCGTGGTGACTTGCGCGTAGGCGGGCGCCCGGCCGGTAGCCAGGATGCCGGCCAGCGCTCCCCTGCCGACCAGCGCGCCGCCCGACGTCTTGAGGAATTTCCGACGATCAATTCTCATAGTGCTTCCTCGCTCTCGTAGGATGGGTTGAGCGAAGCGAAATGCCGGTCGTACAGATAGACAAGTTCGAATTGGTGATCAATGCCACAACCGCCAAAGTACTGGGGCTTACCGTACCAGACAGGCTGCTCGCATTCGCCGACGACGTGATCGAATATCACGCCTTTGGCTGCAGTGCGGGAGTCCGCTAATGTGCAATTAGAGCTTGGTTGCCGCGCGGGACAGAAGTTTCCAGTCCGCACCCTGCTTTTGCCAGTTCATCAGGATATGGAGATTGGTATTACTCTTCTTGCTATCGGCGACGGACTGACTTTCACCCACCCAGTGAAACCGCACGATCGCGGCGGTGCCCACCACACGAATTTGCGGGTCGAGGTATTCCAGCGACAGAAACTTCGATTTTCCGTTCGTGGCATTGGTCATGAAGGTTGCCTTGTCCTCGACATGGCCATCGGAGTGGCTGTAGCTGAGTTCTGCTGCGCAGAGCGCGTCAAACGCCTTGGCATCGGCCACGATCTGGGCCAGGCGGAACGCCTCGACCTTTTTCGCGACCGCTTCTTCTTCCGCCGGAGCCGCTAAGGCTGGCACGAAGCCAAGTCCGACAGCAAGAACGGACAAAACCAAGTGACGACGGTCAATATTCATTGTTTCCTCCGTGTTTTGTGTTTCTAAGTTAGTTTAGTGGGTGCTCCCTTACGGCTGCATTTTAAGGTACGTGGACGTGCGGGCCATCGCAACAACAGAGCCGGTTGATTCAGCGGCGAAATAGGAATTGAATTTCAAAGCTGCCCGAAAGCCGGCTTCATGGGCTGCGCCTGCTTTTGCCCCAAGCGCAACCCCAACGGGTCAAAACAATAGTGTGCTCGCAGCGGCACCTGGGGGGACATCTATGCACGACCTTAGACGACGCGCTCTTCTGAGAGGCGCGGCATCTGGTGCGCTTGCTTTTACGGTGCGGGGCGCCCAGGTCCTGCTTACTCCGTGCGCGGCGCGTGTGCTGCTGGTCCACATTCCCCTTGGTCTCCGCCCTTCGCTCCACCGACTCCGCAGCGGATCGCTCCGCTTTGTTCATCGGCTTCACAGCTACTATGGCGGAGTCCGACTTCTCGTGCCCGTGCATCATCGGCTACGGCTCCTCACTTCCCGATGCGGACCGTCCCTCTCACTCGACACTGACGGCCAGTCACGAGATATCCCAGCTTCCGACGCGATCCTTTTGCGCGTGATGTGGCCCTTGACCCCGGCGGGACCACAATGCCTCGCATAACGGCATCGCACGTGTTGCGTTCGAGCGAATAAAAACTCTCGGCCCCTGCGATATCTGACCTTTCGTGGCTCACTCCCACACCCCACGCAACCGCTGTGTACGCTTCGTGTTCGGCGTCGCCGCCGCCTCACGCAACACTCGCTTCCAGGCAGCTTGCTAGGCCTTACCTGGGCCGGACTTGCACCGGCTGATCGCGCCAGCTTTGCTGGCGCCTTCCCTCATTCGAGGACCTCGTCGGCAAGCAGGAGGATGGAATCCGAAATCTTCAGCCCGATCGCCTTCGCCGTGGTCAGGTTGATGAACAACTCAAACTTGGTCGGCTGGAGGACTGGAAGGTTCGCCGGCTTGTCGCCCTTGAGAATGCGGCCAACGTAGAGGCCGGCCTGTCGAAAGCTATCCGTCTGACTGCTGCCGTAGCTCATCAAGATGCCGGCGGAGACGAACTCCCGTGTAAACGCCATCGTGGGCAGCGCATGGCGCAGCGCGAGGAAGGCAATCTGCCGGCTGCGCGAACTGAGGTACGCATCATTGCCAATGCTCAGCGCGGCGGCCTGCTGTTGCACGGCGGTCGCGATCGAACTCTCGATCTCGCGTTCGGTCGTTGCCTCGACAACGACGATGTCCAGTCCGAGGTGCCGTGCCGCGGCCTCCGTGTGCTGGGTTACATTCTGCGTGAGGCCTGGATTTGCTGGGTTCACCAGTACGGCGATCCGGGTGGCCCCGGGGAGAAGTTCGTGGAGCAGCTCCAGCCGCTTGGCAATGAGCTCGACTCCCATCATGGCGATTCCCGTGACGTTTTCGCCCGGACGCCCGAGGCTTGGGACGAAACCCGCGGCGACCGGATCAGAGGCCGTCGTGAACACGATCGGAATCGTCTTGGTCGCTGCGATCGCCGCCTGGACGCCGATGTCACCGACTGCGAAAATGACCGCAACCCTGCGGCTGACGAGATCGGCCGCCAACGCCGGCAGCCGATCGGGTTGACCTTCCGCCCAGCGGTACTCGATCGCGACGTTACGGCCCCCGACGTAGCCCGCGTCTCCCAGGCCCTGGTGAAATCCGGCCATGCGGTCCGCCCACTGCGCGGCGGAGACGCTTTGTAGCGAGCCAATCACCGGTATCGCCGCCTGCTGCGCGCGCGCCGCCAGCGGCCACGTTGCCGCGCCACCGAGCAAGGTGATGAACTCGCGCCGTCGCATGAGTTGCCCTCAGACGTGGCCCACAATCTAGCACATTATTGGACGATGAGGGCGCTGTGCACCGCAGCGAAATCTTCCCGCTTATCTCGGTTCAGGGTCAAAAGCCCGCATTACCGCGCCGCAGCATTTCTGTCCGCTTCACCCCAACAAGCAGACCCCGACAGGACGGGTTCAATCCAACGCTATGTGCCATAACCGGTCGTGAGCAGGCGCAGCAAATTGGGCTCTACTCATCGCCTCACCGCAGCACCCGTCTCTATCGCGGACTCGTCGCGATCGGCTGCATCGCCCTTTTCACGACGTAGTCACCAATGCGAAGCCCCATATCCGTGCCGACGCGGGTCGAGAACCGGTAATGGAAACCGGCCCAGATGCGCGCGCTGGCTATCTCCTCGGTTAGGGTATTCATGTTGGTCCAGCGGCGCGTCACGTCGGGCGCCGTCGGGCTCGTCAGCGCGATCTCGGGAATATCTGCGATTCCGAACACCGCTTTGACCACGCCCGCAACGCTGCCGCTCTGGATGCAATGGGCGCACGGGTATTCCGGATGCATCGGCGTGTTGGCGATCGGCTGCCACGTCGCCTCACGGTCGGTGGCGGGGTTGCCATCATTATCGCCATTGCGAATTGCCGTAATCGGTCGCCAGAAGTTGTAGTGGTACTTAGCATCCAGCACGGCGATGATCGCGTCGTTGATGGCTATCGCGGAGAGCGCCATGAAGCGCGCGCTGTCAACCACATCCATCTGCTTTGCGATCGCGAGTTGGCGCAGGAACGGATGATAAGCCATGGGTGGACCGAGCAGCCAGAACCGGGCTATCTCGGTCTGCTCGGCCGTTCGCTTGGCGCTGTTCTGCCCGCCGTACTCCTTGAGCTCGTTGTAATCCGCTGCCCACTCCTTGCCCTCCAGCGCAATCGGCGGGTCCGGCCGGAACAGGGACGGCTTGTCCATGACGAATGGCTTCATGATCGCCCACATCGTGGAGATCGTGATCGCGGTCGGCACGTAGACGCCGGGCGCGGTCCGCGGGCGATAGTCATCGGGCGCATCGGAGCCGTCGTTGGCGCGAGCGTCCAACAGCTTTACTGCGACGGCGTCACCCAGCTTGACCCCATTCGATTTCGCTGCGCTATCGGGAATCGATGCGAGATAGGTCGTCAGGACGGTTTTCACCTCAGCCGCCGTTTTCTCATTGATTGTTGCCAGCAACGCAGCCGCTGCCGCCGCTGCCGCCGCTTCCTTCGATGTGGCAGGATCGGCAGGCAGCTGCACCAGGTAGGGTTGGTAACGCCGCTCGATCGAGTTGACCGCGTCGAACATCGCGGCGTGGACCATCGCCATCATGCGCTGCGCCATGTATGGCGAAGTGGCGCCAACGGCGGTCATGGGCGTGACGAGAACCAGCGCCTTGTCGTCCCAATCGGTGATGACGTTGGCGCACGCCGGCACCGGGGCGCCGATTGCAAGGGAGGCGCCGAACAGGGCGGCCGAAACGGAACGGCGCATTGTGTAGGCGAGTGAAGCACGCATATTGTCCTCCATAATTTCTGTCACGCCGTGCGCGCGGACGAGCCTATGCGAACGTACCGGTGCCGGGCCCACGCCGATTGCTTACGGTCAGTGCTCTTGCTTGCAGTGTCACTCTGCCTGCCGGCTTCCCTGCCTGTTCCGGACTTCTCTGCCAGTTCCGGCCTCATTGCACCGCAGCAAACGACGTGCATGGTCAGCCCTTCAGCTCGCGCTTGAGCTCGTTCCAGTGGCGCCAATCGGTTCCGTCCGAAAGAATTTTGCTTGGGCTCGACTTGATCATGCCCGCTTCGCGCAGCCGTAGAGCGTAGAAACGAACCGTATCCTCGGTGTTATAATCGCGCCATCGTGCATACGGGAGTTCCTTGAGCGTCTGGAGCGCATAATCGTAACGAGGCGTAAACCCGCCGTCGACAATGTGTTGCGCGACTCGCGTCGGCTCACTGGCACACAGATCAGCGGCCTTGATAATCGCACGGATCACTCGCTTGGTAGCGACTGGATGGTCGCGGACATAATTGCGACGCGCCGCGAGCACGCAGCAAAAATACTGTGACCATGGGCGGTCAAGGATGCTGTTGACGATCACGCGGCCGATGTTGCGGGCGCGTAATTCCTGCGGCTCGGGTGGAAACCCCAGGAACGCATCGATCTTTCCCTCGGCGAAAAGCTCCATGGGCTTGGGTGATGAGCTCGTGACCCAATGAATATCTTTTGCTGGATCGAGCCCAACATGGGCGGCCATGATGCTCAAGAAAATATGTTGGCTCGAGCCGATATCTAGCACACCGACGTTCTTTCCCTTGAGATCAGGGATGCTGCGGATGCCTTCTTTCGCAAACAGTTCGAAGCACCCGATATGCTCGCCGCCCACAATCGTGATCGGCTCTCCGGCATCGATTGGAATGATGAATGTCGGGGCGTAGTTGGCTGTGAAGTCGACCTCTCCGTGCGCGAGCGAGAGGGCAGCTGGAATGCCGGGGGTGGTTGCAACATAGCGAATATCGGTAAAGCCTTCAGCACGCAGCAACTCGTCGGCAACGTACTGCGGCGCAATGCAAATGCCGGGAATTTTCGCGAGGCGAACGGTGGTGGTTTCGGGCGGTGCCTCTTGGGCGTATGAATCTCGCGTACGAACGAGGCCCACGACACCGGCAGACGAGAGCGTCGTGAGAAAGCTGCGTCGGGTCTGTGTCGATTGCATAACGCGTCCCCTATCCCTTGAAATCTCGTGAAATAAGAAGCGAGCGCATAACGATAACAGATCGCCGCGCGGCAGGATACTCGTGTAATCGCCTACCCAAAAGAGGTGGCTCGCAAGCGACCGAAGTGCTGCGTTGCCGCAAAGCGTCGCTATGTGCCAATTGCAGACTCATGCACCGCAGCAAGCGGCACAGCTACTCGATCACCTCGTCGGCGCGCACGAGGACCGTTTCAGGGACCGTAATCCCAAGGATTCTCGCGGTCCTAAGGTTCACGACCATATCGAATCTGGTTGGGCGCTGGATAGGGAGATCGGCAGGCTTGGTGCCGTCCAAGATCCGAGCAACATAACCGGCAGCACGGCGAAACATATCGGGAAGGTCCGGCCCATAGGAGATGAGACCTCCAGCATCCACATGCGCTCGGTAAAGGTATATTGTGGGAAGGGCAGATTTCGCAGCAAGATCTGCGATTCGTGCTCGGAAGTGCTCGCCTCACTGTCCGTGATCAGCTCTTCAGCTCGCGTTTGAGCTGGTTGAGGAAACGCCAATCGGCGCTGTCGGCGACGATCTTGTTGGGGGTCGACTTGATCATGCCGGCCTCGCGCAGCCGCAATGAATAGAACCGGATCGTATCTTCGGGCTCGTACTCGCGCCACTTGTTGTAAGGAACTTCTTTCAGCATCTGAAGCGCATATTCGTAGTGCGTAGTGAAACCACGGTCGACCATTCGTTGCGCGGCGGCCGGCGGATCGCTGACGCAAAAGTCGGTCGCCTTGAGAATGGCACGCATCGCCCGTTTGGTGGCAACGGGATGCTTGCGAATGAAGTCCCGGTTGCCTGCCAACATGCAGCAGAAGTACTGCGACCATGGGCGGTCTGTTGAACTGTTGACCACCACGTGGCCACCGACTTTGCGGGCGCGCAGTTCTTGTGGCTCGGGCGGAAAGCCGAGGAACGCATCGATCTTTCCTTCGGCAAAAAGCTCCATTGGAGGGGGCGTTGGACTGATGACCCAGTCGATATCCTTGACCGGGTCGAGCCCGACATAGGCCGCCATCGCCGCGACGAATGCGTGTTGTTGGGCACCTGCGCCTTGTATCCCGACCTTCTTGCCCTTTAGATCGCGAATGCTGTGGATGTGCTCATTGGCAAACAGCTCGAAGCACCCAACATGCACGCCGGCCAGCACCGTGATGGCTTCGCCGGCATCGATTGCGGGTATGAGCAGTGCCGCGAAGTGCAAAGACATATCCACCTCGCCTCGCCCAATCGCTTCCGCCATGACGGCCGGTGAACTCATGACGTGCTGAATCTCGGTAAAGCCTTCTGCACGCAACAATTCGTCGGCAACATATTGCGGCGCGACGCAAATGCCGGCGTTTTTGATGAGGCGGATCGTCGTCGTTTCCGGCGGCGCTTCTTCAGCGAACGAATTGCGGCCTCCAATGAGGCCTGTAACACCGGCGCAGGATAGTGTGGCCACGAAGCGCCGCCGGGTCTGTATCGATTGCATGACGTGCCTCCTATCCTTCGAAGCGCCTAATGGGCTTTCAGTGCTGCCTCTCCTCCCGTTTGAGCCGGGCTGGCAGCAACCACATCCTTCGGAACATCCACAATTCTCGGCAACCGGATCGTGAAGGTCGAGCCCTCGCCCGGCCTGCTATCGACCGTGATGTCGCCGCCCATCATCTGGCAGAACCGCCGGCTGATGGCGAGGCCAAGGCCCGTGCCGCCGTATTTGCTCGCCGTGGCCGAGGAAGCCTGCGAGAATTCCTGGAACAGCCTGCCCATCTGCTCCGGTGTCATCCCGATACCAGTGTCGCTTACCGCGAGCGTGATCCAGTCGCGGCCGTCCTCCCATTTCTGGTGAGCGGCCACGGTGATACTGCCTTGCTCGGTGAACTTGTTGGCGTTGCTCGCCAGGTTGAGCAAGGATTGCCGGAAGCGGGTCTGGTCGGCGTGGATCGTGCCAAGGTCCGCTGGGCAGTTGATCACGAGGCGGTTGCCGTTCTTGCTCACCATCGGCTCGATCGTCTTGGCCACGTCCTCGATTATCGGAACCAGCGGGAACGTTTCCAGGTGAAGCTCCATCCGCCCGGCCTCGATCTTCGATAGGTCGAGAATATCATTGATCAGCGCGAGCAGGTGCCGCCCGGCACCGAGCACGCGATCGAACGGCTCGACATCCTGTTTTGCCGCCTCCGCATCCTCCCGCAACATCTCGGTGACGCCGATGATGGCATTGAGCGGCGTGCGCAGCTCGTGGCTCATGTTGGCGAGAAACTGCGATTTGTGCTTGCTCGCCATTTCCAGCTGCTGATACAGCCGGCCGAGCTCCTCGCACATGCGGTTCACGTTGCTGGCCAGGACGCCCAGCTCGTCGCGGTTGACCACATGCACGCGCTCCGCGAACTGACCGGCAGCGACTTGGTCGAGACGCTTCTCGATCTCCTTGACCGGTCCGATCAGCGACCATGAGATGGCATAGCCTAGACCAAGGGCCAGCGCGATGCTGCCGACCGCGAACGCAATAACAATCCATTGCGCCGTTTCGTAAGTCTCCGTGCTCGACTCGATCGCGGCCACCACGTCCGCTTCGGCCTTGTTCACCAATTGGTTAGTGAGGCGCTCGAGGCGGTCGGCGAGCGGCGTGGAGTCACGCAGCTGCATCTGTCTCGCCTCGGCCGCCTTTCCCGCTCGAATGAGCTCGATCACCTGTGTGACGACCCCCACGAACCGGTCGTAGTCGCGTCGAAACTGGTCGATGAGCTCGACCTCGTCCTTGGCCACGAATTCCAGGCGATCGACGTCATAGCCGAACTGGTTGAGTTGGCGCAGCGTGCTCGACAGGGTCTGCTCGTCCCCCTGCAGCAGCGCCGTCGCAACGCTGTAGAGCTGGCTCGTGGTGTCGTGCTGCACCTGCCGATAGGCTTCAATCTTGCGCTGCAGCTTGATGAGCTCCTCCGTGCGCCGGTTCACCCCGCTGAGCGCCTCCAGGCCGACGGCACCGAGTATGATCAGCAGCGCGGCAATGGCGAGGAAGGCGGCCAGCAGCTTGCTTTGCACGCGCGCCGGCACGCGACCGACCAGGCCAACGAACGGGTTCATGATCCGCAGCATCGCTATTCGTTGACGAGGCTCAACAGATCGAGTCGAAACTCCTCGGGATCGAACCGCACTCCGAGATATTGCACCCGCAGAACGCCGCGCGGATCGATGATAGAGGTAAGGAAGGTATGGTCCAAATTCCCGTTTTCGGCCTTTGCTGCGAACACACCATATCGGCGTGCCACGTCGGCAATGGCGGGCGGCGATCCGGTAAGGAAGAACCAGCCGGCGAAATTGGCGCCGAACGCCTCGCCATACTCTTTGAGCACTTCCGGCGTGTCGCGCTCGGGATCGACGGTGATGGAAACAAAGGCAATCTTCGCTGCGAAGTTGGAGCCGAGCCGGTCCTGAACGAACGACATCATCGGGGTGAGGACGGGACAAGTATCGGTGCACCTGGTGAAGATGAACGTCACCGCAACCACTTTGCCGCGCAAGTCCGCGAGCTTCACCTCGCTGCCATCCTGCGAGGTGAGCGCAAATTCCGGAGCGGGCGCGATCTGAGGCAGCGGCTCCCGCGGTGGCGGGTTATCCTCGGCAGAGACGCACAGCGCCGCGAGCCCGGATGCCAGCGTTCCGAGAACTGCAATCACCGCCGAGCGCATGCTCAGCTCTTCAACTCGCGCTTGAGCTCGTTCCAGAAGCGCCAATCCGTGCCGTCGGCAAGGATCTTGTTCGGACTGGAGTTGATCATGCCCGCATCGCGCAGCCGAAGGGCATAGAAACGTAGCGCGTCCACAGGCTCATAGTTGCGCCAATTCGCGTACGGGATTTCCCGCATCGCCTGGAGTGAATAGTCGTATGGGTAGCCGCGATCCGCCAAGATTCGTGCGGCGTGCTCCGGCGCCGCGACACATGCGTCGACCGCTTTCAACAGTGCCCGCATCGCTCGCTTGGTCGCCACGGGATGCTTACGGACAAACTCGCGGTTGCCCGAGATCATGCAGCAGAAGTATTGCGACCAGGGCCGGTCAAGGGAGCTGTTGAGGATCACATGGCCGATCTTCTTCGCCCGAAGCTCCTGCGGGATGGGTGGAAAATTGAGCAGTGCATCGATCTTCCCGGCGGCGAGAAGCTGCATCGACTGGGCCGCGGGATATGTCACGAAGTTGATGTCGCGGCTTGGGTCGAGCCCGACATAGGCGGCCATGCTGGCGAGGAAAACATGCGACGACGACCCCACCGCGGGAATCGCGACACGCTTTCCCTTGAGATCGCGAATGCTGCGAACTTGCTCCGTCCCGAACAGCTCGAAGCAGCCGACGTGCAGGCCGCCCAGAAAAACCACGGGATCACCCGCTTCGACGCGAATGACAGACGGCGCGGAGAACTGGGTGTTGATGTCGATCGCACCGGAGGCCAACAGCGGATTCGGCAGCGAGCCTGTTGGCTCGTCCCTCACGTATTGCACGTCGGTGAAGCCTTCGGCCTTGAGAAGCTTCTCCGCCACGAACTGCGGCGCGATACAAACCCCGCTCCAGTCATACAGTCTGATTCTCGTCGTTTCCAACGGCGTCTCTTCGGCAAGCGCCTTCGAACTACCAAGAAGCCCAGCGGCGGTAGCTGATGAGAGCGCTGTCAGGAAGCGCCGGCAATTCTGTAGGACTGGCATTAACAGCCTCCCTCTCACTTTAGGGGTGCCGCGACGGTAACAGAGCAACCCGCATTGACCGCGTGCTCTGAGCATGCCCTCCTCGTAAAGCCGCAGCGGATAAATTGGACTCGCGGTTCCAGTTGTCGCTGCAGGCAGGCCTTGTCTCCGACATGACACTAGCACGTCACGAGAGGCCACGCGACTGCTGCACTGGGGCCGCTCAGCCGCCCAGTGCCAATCACCGACACGCCCCCGGGGAGTGCGAGCCCTGCACGGTTACGGAGTTTCGGCGACTTTGTATGCCACCCTCAAGATGGTCCGTAAAGGGATCAGTCATCCTCTAGCTGCACACAACCTGGCCGATGCCAAGCAGCGTGAGGAACTCGCGCCGCTTTAGCTGACCGAATTGCATGCCGCTGCCCCTACCCGGAGTCCTCAGCGCATAACGGATTGGTGAGGATCAGTCAGGGGCTCGCTGCGCTGCGGGATTGCAATCGGCCTCATGTCGGTTTGGGGTCATAGCCCCGGAGGCGATCGGGGCCGGGGGCCAGTCTATGTCTGCAGTGCCTCCGATCGCGTCGCAATTTTGTGCACCGCAGCGAAAGACGCCAAGTGCCATTACCGGACTCATGCAGTGCAGCAAAAGGCCTGGGTCATTCCGGTGCTGCGTCTGATCAGCAGATGCATCCGGGCGGCGCGCCATCCTGATCAGCACGGTCGGAGCATCTATTTGGGCTTCGCAAGCACGCGCCGAATAGTCGCGACTAAACTCTCAAATTCGATCGGTTTGGCATCGAACTCATCGCATCCCGTGGCAATGGCCTTCTCACGCTCGCTGGTCTCCGCATACGCGGACATGCCGATGATCGGGATGTTTCGGGTTCGCGGGTCCTTCTTGAGGATCCGAACGGGTTCCCAGCGATCCATGACTGGCATTTCGAGGTCGATCAGAATTACGTCCGGATGCTCGGTCACGGCCAACTTGCAGCCCTGCTCGCTGTCCTCAGCCGCGAGAACCTCGAAATCGGCACACCGCTCAAGGCGCGTCTTCAGCATGTAGAGGTTATCGTCATCGTGTTCGACGTATAAAATCTTCATGCGCCCCTCACGGTCTGCCGTTTGACGCACTTGGTTAACTCGCGACTAAGCTGTCGCAACATCTCGTCGCGGTCGCTCTTTTGAATAATGCGCTCGACCCCGCCATTTAAGCGGTCACGGTCCTCGCCCGTGAGGTCCTTCGCGGTGATGACCACCACCGGGATGTCCTGCCATTCGGACCGTCCGCGCCATTCGTCGAGAAACTCGAACCCGTCCATTTTCGGCATCATCAAGTCGAGAATGATGATGTCAGGCCGCCCGGCGGTCATCGCCTCAATCGCAACCTGTCCGTTCTCCGCCTCGGTCACCTGCCACCCAATCGGCTCCAGCGCCTGGCGTACACTGCGGCGGACGAGCTCATCATCATCGACGAGAAGGGCCTTCCCTGCGGCCGCGCCGCAGATGTTGGTTAGCGTCTCGACCAGCTTGGCACGGTCCACCGGCTTCACCAGATAATCCGCTGCGCCGAGCGCATAGCCGCGGTTCTTCTGGTCCACGATCGACATCAGCACCACCGGAGTGCCTGCCAGCTCGGGATCGCCCTTGATAGCAGCAAGCACCGTCCAGCCATCGAGATCGGGCATCATGATGTCGAGCGTCACGGCGGCTGGCCGCAGCTCCCGCACCAGCCGCAGCCCCTCCTGGCCGCTGCGCGCCGTGACCACCGCAAAGCCCGCCCGTTCCAGGTGCCGCTCCACAAGCTCGCGCACCGTCGCATCGTCGTCTACCACCAGGATCAGAGGCTCTTCCGTTTCCTCGCCGATCGGATGAACGGCCCGTCCACGCTCCTCTCGAGGCGCCTCGGTCACCAGCGCTTGGTCCCTCTGCGCCATTCGCGGCAGGCGGATCGTGAATGTCGAGCCGCGACCCGGCGCGCTCTTTACCGTAATGTCGCCCCCCATCATCTGGCAGAAGCGTTTACTAATCGCGAGCCCAAGGCCCGTACCGCCGTATTTGCGCGTGGTGGAGGCATCGGCCTGGGAAAATTCCTGGAACAGCCTGCCCATCTGCTCCGCCGTCATGCCGATGCCGGTGTCGGTGACCGCGATGGTGACCCAGTCGTGGCCATTCTCCTGCCCTTGCCGCGCGTCGATTGTGATGGTGCCGTGGTCGGTGAACTTGTTGGCGTTGCTCAACAGGTTCAAAAGCGCCTGCCGCAGACGCATTTGATCGGCATGCAGCGTCCCGATGGCAGCGTCGCAATTGACCGCTACTTGGTTGGCGTTCTTAGCCGCCAGCGGTTCGATGGTCTTGACCACGTTGGCGATCAGAGGAGCGAGCGCGAAGTCTTCGAGCTGCAGCTCCATCCGCCCGGCCTCGATCTTGGAGAGATCGAGAATGTCGTTGATCAAGGCGAGGAGGTGCCTGCCAGCGCCAAGTACGCGATCGAGCGGCTCGGTGTCCTGCTTCAGCGCCTCGGCATCCTCGTGCAGCATCTCGCTCACCCCGATGATGGCGTTGAGCGGCGTGCGCAGCTCATAACTCATATTGGCGAGGAACTGGGACTTGTGCCTGCTCGCCTGCTGGAGCTCGCGGCTCTTCTCCTCGAGCTCGCGAAACAGCCGCGCGTTCTGGATCGCCAGCACCGATTGCGCGGCGAATGTCTGCAACAGATCGATCGTGCTCTGGGGAAATTTGCCGGGCTCCTTGCGGCGAACGACCAGCGCGCCGACGATCCGATTTGCGCCGAGCAGCGGCACGGTCAAGTGCCCGCGAAATCCAGCGCGCAAAATGACATCGAGGACGGGCAATGAAGGATCGTGCTGCACGTCATGGATCTGCAGCGGCTTGCGCTGCAGCACCGCGCGGCTCACCATGGTCTCGCCCATGCGGATGTGGCGGCCCTTGATCGCTGCGATTATTGCATCGTCCATCCCGTAGCTGGCGCGCAGGCGGAATTCCTGACTGTCCTCGTCGAACACATAGATGCTGCCCGCCTCGGTGCCGGAAAGCTGGACCGCCTTGGCGACGATGGTCGCAAGCACGGTCTCCAGGTCGATGGTCGAGTTGACCGCCTGGCTCACATCGCCCAGCGCGCGCAGCTCCTCAACCGACTTTGCCAACTCGACGGTGCGCTGCTTGACCTCACTCTCGAGCCGCTCGGCGGCCTGCGCTTTGTCCGCCAGCAGCTCGTCGCGTTCCAATGTGTTTCTGCGAAAGATCTCTACCACCCGCCCCATCTCGGCGACCTCGTCGCCGCCGGAGATCGCGATCGGTTCCTGCCGAGTACCGGCCGCGATGGCTGCCATGCCGCTGCTCAGATGCATGAGACGGCGAATGAGGTTGCGGCTGACATAGAGCCACACGATGAGTATCGAGCTGAGGAGGCTCAAGACTGCGACCGCAAGCAGGACCCGCGCGCTCAGGCGCTGGACCGAAAGCGCGCCGCGCGCCGACGCGCTGACGTCGTTTTCTGCTTCAGACACCAGGCGGTCTACGGCTGCCGTGAGATGGACTGAGAGTCCCGCATTCTCGTCAATCAGCTTTTCGGCTTTGTCGACAAGGTCGAGCTCCTGGCTGCGTACCGGTAGAATTGCATCCGGCCCAAGGGCGAGGCTGCGAACGCGCCCCAGCAGATCTCCGAAGAGGGCGCGCAATTTCGGGTCGAGGTCTTTTGCCTTCGCGGCAAGCTCATCGAGCTGCCGGCGCAGCTGAAACGCGGCCACGGGGAGACGCAGCTTCTCGCCCGTGGTGGCGGTCTGCACCAGCTGGTCGATGACCGCCGAGAAGCCGCGCTGCGCGGCTTGTGCCGACTGGTCGAGAACGATCGATGCGGCGAGATCGCGTCCGGCTTGCGCCGAGGGTTCGGCATTCTTGCGGATCTCATCGAGGCCGCGATTGACCTGCATCTCCATGATCTGGAGCCACGGCGCAAATAGCCGCTGCGCCTCCTGGCTCGCCTGGAACACTGACTGCATCAGTCCGGCAAGCCGGTCTCTCGTCTCCAGGCGCAGTCGCACCAGATTTTCGAGCTCCGCCAGACTGGACCGCAAGGAGGAGACCAGCAGTTGAACCGTAATTGCCGCCTCACCTACGATGCCGGCACGCTCTATATCGACCAGCCCCGCCGCGAGGCGATCGAATTCCGGCCGCATCCGATTTGAGATCTCGTCGCGCTCCTTGGCGGACGTCGCAGCCAGCAATGCAGGGGCCGACGCGATCAGCCGGTCGGCGGCACGCGAGATCTCCATGGATGTGACGACTTGCGGGACGCGCGCATCGATCAGCTCGAGCCGATCGCCGACCTGGCGGAAGGCGTAGATGCCCGCAGCAGCCGCCAGTATCGCGAAGGCGCTGATGCCCACAAACGCGAGCAGGAGCCGCGCGCGTACTCCAAGCGTCCAGCGCTTTGGGAGCGAAAGCGTGAGTGCTTTGCGCATGGAGTCCGGTCACCTGGCGCTGCGCCTTGATCCCCTCGCAAGAATTCGTTGCAGAGTAGCACGAATCTCAGTGGTTGCAGTAAAGCAGGCCGTGTGGTCCAATGATGAAAACGGCCTCCCCTGGGAGGGGGCGCCGCGTCGCGCGCCCGCCCGCGCACGACGCAGAAAGGCGGGAATGAGACGGCGGGATATTCTGGGCGGTGCGGCAGCATTCGCCGCGGGAGGCACCGTCGCCTTGCCGGCGCCCGCGATTGCGCAGGGGCTGCGGCAACTAAAGATGGTGACCGATTGGCCCGAAGGCACACCGGGCCTTCACACCAGCGCGGTTCAATTCGCGGAGTCGGTTAGAGTTGCGACCGGCGGGCGGATAAAGATCGAGGTTTTTCCTGCCGGCACGTTCGTCCGGCCCTTCGAGACTTTCGATGCGGTCGGAGCGGGTGTCGCCGATCTCTACCATTCGACCGACAATTACTGGGGAAAGAAGTCGCCGGCCTTTTATTTTTTCGCGGCCATGCCCTTCGGGTTTACCGCGGACGAGCTTTTCGGGTGGATCCATCACGGCGGCGGGCAAGAGCTGTGGGACGCGCTCAGCGGAGAGTTCAACATCAAGCCGCTGCTTTGCTGCAACAGCGGTTGCCAGATGGGCGGCTGGTTCAGCCGCGAGATGGCCTCGCGCGACGATTTCAAGGGACTGCGCTACCGCATGCCGCCTCCCGGCGCAGAGGTGCTGCAGCGGCTGGGCGCGATCGTATTGCTCCTGCCGGGCGGCGAGATCGTTCCAGCACTCGAATCCGGTGCCCTCGACGGCAGCGAATGGATCGGGCCGTGGCTCGACATGGCGCTCGGGCTGCATAAAGTGGGGCGCTACTATTACTATCCCGGCTTTCACGAGCCGGGCACTGGTTTCTCCGTCGGCATCAACAAGGGGGTGTGGGAGAGTTTCGACGCGAGCGACCGGCGCATCTTCGGGGCCGCGGCCGCGGGCGAATATGCTCGTTCCCTGGCGGAGTTCAATGCCAACAATGCTTTCTCGCTGCGCAAGCTGCGGGAGGAAGGCGTCGTCAAGATCAGGAGGTTCGACAACTGCTGTGCGGGCCTTGCTTGGGATCAGCAAGGAGGTTGTTGCCGAGATCGGTTCTGGCGATGACCTGACCAAGAAAATCTACAATAGCTACGAGCAGTTTCGTAGCTCCATCATGGACTGGAGCGACATCGCCGAACGCGCTTTCCTCAATGCGCGCGGGCTTGCTTGATCTGGAGTAACGCAGCCATGCGGCGGCGGGATGTGCTGGTTGGCGCCGGATCGTTGGCAGCGGGAGCGAGCAGAACTTCCCCGCGCCCGCAATCGCGCAAGGAATCCGCCAGCTCAAGATGGTAACCGACTGGCCCGAGAGCATGTCGGGTTTTCACCCCAGCGCAGTGCGTTTCG